>CAWIMJ010000045.1:0-23550 GCA_963837175.1 uncultured Nitrososphaeraceae archaeon | reverse complement strand
TCTAAATAATATTCCACTCACTGCAGAGGAAATAAAATCGCTTGTATCTGCCTCATTAGGATCAGCATGGATCAAACTACATCCTGAATCTGTTGACATTCCAGCAAACATTACTTCATTACAACAGCTGAAGCCTGGTTTGCCCCCTGAGGTAGCAAATAATCAGAATAATGTAGGAAAGCATTGGGAGGACAATCCAAACTGGAGTGGTGCTTGTGATGAGCTTGCGAAATTGGATAAACCCACGTTGATCATAACTGGAACAGAGGATAATTTCTACGAGCCACATGTCAATTCTTTAAAGATTGCAGAAAAGATTCCAGGAGCCTGGCTTGTACAGATCAAAGGTGCAGGTCATGCAGCACCGGATCAATATCCGGAAGAGATGGGTAAAATAATGAATACATTTCTATCGACTACAACGCCACCTAGCTAACGTAGGTATTATGTTGGAATAAGCTTATCCACTATATTCCCTGAGGTTAGGCACGTAATGCCATAACAAGACATCAAAATTGGGTTCAATCAAAACTAAGGCTAGCGAAATGAGGTTCCTATAAATTTTATGTCTTCATGACTATTATATAATAAATTATATATCGAGTTCGGTCGGATGCAGGATGGAATTGACTCTATTTTGCCACCCGGGAGAACTACATAAGAACAAAAATTAGAGATGAGGTGAGATTAGTATAGATATCCGTGTTGAAAGTAGATTCCTGTTGAGATTAGTAACCATAATTATTTAAGTATGTGAATATTTACAAAATGTTGAAAATGACATTGTTTTATGGTAAAATAAGAGTTTTATCATCCAATAAAATGGTTAATTCTGCGGCAGTATTTACCTTAGCAGCAATTGTGTTAGCAGAGTACCTTTGCCTCTGTTAATGGACAAGATAGTAGGGTAACGACATGGGGTTCTCTTGGATCAGCTCCTGGTCAATTTGACGATCCAGCAGGCATTGTTATTGATCCTAAAGGATATGTGTTTGTTGTTGATTCGGATAATGATCGAATTCAGAAATTTACTAACAATGGCACTTTCATTGGTCAATGGGGTATTCCTGGAAGTGGTCCAGGTCATTTTAATAACCCTTTAGGGATTACTATTAATTATGTAAGTGGAAATGTATATGTAACAGATACCGGCAATGATCGAATTCAGAAATTTACTAACAATGGCACTTTCATTGGTCAATGGGGTATTCCTGGAAGTGGTCCAGGTCAGTTATCTAGTCCAATAGGAATTGATGAGGATGAAGCTAAGCGAAATGTATATGTAACAGATTTGGGGAATAATCGGGTTCAAAGATTTACCACCAATGGCTTATTTGTATCTACTTGGGGATCTCTTGGTTCAGGACCGGGCCAATTTAATAATCCTGGGAGAATCGCAGTAGATCCTTCTGGTAACTTGTTTGTGGCTGATCTTGGCAATAATCGTATTCAGAAGTTTGATGCTGGAGGTAAATTAATTACGATGTGGGGATCTCTTGGTTCAGGACCGGGCCAATTTCACAACCCAACAGGCATGACAGTTCAATATCCTTCTGGCAATGTGTTTGTCGCTGATACAGGCAACAGTCGTATTCAGGAATTTGACAATAATGGAAAATTCATTAAGCAAATAAATGCTGGTACCCAATTCGATAGCTCTGATAATATAGATTTGGATGTTGATTCGGATGGTAAAATATATCTAACAGATCGCAATGATGACAATATCATCATATTCTCACCATAGAGAATAACAAACTCTTCCTAGATAATGGTTTAATATAAACATGTTAAGTATGAAATAAGTTTTGTTAATTTGTTTAATTGAATACCTGTTTAATGCATCTATATACAAGACTTGCATTTTAGCCCTACTTCTATAAATAATTCAGCTTTAAAAGACTTACATTTTACTGATACCAATTGATACCATTTTTTACTGTCTGATTTCATCTAATATCTTCTAAACAGGAACATTCGTAAAACTCTTCCATTTGATTACTTTAAGATTTGAGTTGAAATGAATGGAATGAATACTTTAATATAACAATTATAAATATTAGTGTAATCTTATCTTTAAAATGCCTTTGAAAATCTACAGAAAGATAACCCTTGTTATAACATTCCTCTCAGCGGTATCAATATTAGCATTCCATCAATAATCCCTACATTAGCATTATTCCCTAATAGTAATATAGATGGAGGAGAAGTTGAAGAATTCTAAGTTCTTATTGCAGTTGGCAGCTGCATAGATTTTGCAACAACTAATGCTGTCTTTCTAACTATAAATAATTGCAATCATTGCTAAGAATATCAAAATAATTAATACAATAAGTACTATCCCACGCTTAGACGACTTCTGCTCCAAGAATCCCCCTTGTCTTTTTAGCATGACAATTTGGACACAATGCTTGACAATTAGATATGTCATTGTTAGTTCTGTTACCATCTATATGGTCATAGTCCCATACTCCTGTACTTCTTTTGCAAATGGAGCACTTGTAATTTTGATCCTTTAACACTTCCCTTTTGACGTCGGCTGGAAAGTACCTTCGTTTTTTTGTCCTGTGTGTTAAATTCCATATTATTCCTACAATAATAACAATGAATACGAATACTCCAAATGCAGTATAATCAGAGGAATTGTTAGGTTCTGTTTCATTAGATGTCCCACTCTGTGCTATAACTGGGGTATTCACATATCCTATTACAAGATAACTAATGACAATTCCAAAATAGGTTAAGCCTGCTGTGTGATTTATAAGTAATTAGTCAACTCCATTAGGCCATTTTAAAAGATATTATCTAAAAACTTTGTCGACTGGTAACTGCAAATCACCGGATTACGGAAGTACTTGAACCAAATTGACAGAATTTATAGCCCAATTCACATTAAAGACACAAAATCATTAAGAATTACTAACCCAGCGGGTGTATACGCTTACTATTATATTATTTCTCAAATTTAATAAAAGCTTTAATAATTCAACATATTTTTTCAATAAGAGAAGCAAATTATAGTTGGAAAGTGCATTGTTGTATAACTGACTCTTCTGTAAGTATGAACTGACCTAGCTGGATTTAGCTTAGATATTATAATGACAACTATAGTGGTTAACTGGGATAACTATAATGAATCATTAGTCAGACGTGGAGAGGTAATTCTGGATTTTGATGTTATTGATAGATAGCTGGGATAATGAATTTGACAATATGAATAATGGTAAGGAAAGGAAGGTGGTGGTACATCCTATAGATATCCAAATTCTTTTGTTCAATTGCTTGATTGGTTATATGAGGAGCATATTTTCATTTACCATCATATAGACAGACAGACTGAAGGTGTTGTTAGAGAGTATATACTGGTAGTAAAATACGCTCTATTCCAGATTACAGTACAATAAACAAAGAAGACTAAACAAACTAGATATTAGAATTAACAAAAGAATAGCAAATGATATTGTCATAGTATTAGTATTATTAGATAGTACTGGGATCAAGGTAACTAATAGAGGAGGAGAGTGGTGGTTAGCTCACAAATGGAATATAAGAAAAGGATACCTCAAAATACATGTCGCAGTAGATATCAAGAAAAAGAAAAATTGTATCCTTAGAAGTTACAACCAAAGAAGTACATATGATGGAATGATGGTGCTAAATAAAGAAGCTGATAGAAAATGCTGCTGAGAATAACGATGTAAAAAAAAGAGTGATTGCAGATGAAGGGCTTATGATAATAATGAGAATTTCAGATATCTTTTTGATAATAATGGCATTGAAGCTGCTGCCAATCAAGGTAAGGAAGGAGGAATTCGTCTGCCGACAAGATAACCTATTCTCATCTAAGAAATATTATTGTACTATACAACAGCTGAAAAATTTTGAAAAATGGAAAGGATAGTGTTAGTTATGTATGGTTATGTATGGATACAGATGGGTAGTAGCAGAGACAGTAGTATTCTCTTCCATCCATTAAAAGGATGTTTGGAAAATGTGTATCAGCAAGGAAATATTCAAACATGGTTAAGGAAATGATGCTAAAAGCATCATTATTATACAATACATTTATTACAAGAAAATAGCTTCAAAAAGTAACGCCGCATAGAGATTAATGAGTTATGCAACAATGCACATTTGTAAACATATGGTGTTATATTTCTGTTTAATTTACTATAGATAGATTGGCACAAAAAGACCCTGTATGCAATATGATGGTTGATGAAAAGAAAGCACAACATGTTTCAGGAGTAAATGGACAGAAAATCTATCTATGTTCTGCACACTGTAAAAGTCAGTTTGACCAGAACCCGAGCAAATATGGATACTGAACAACACCAGTATTTCATAGTTGCATATCAGTAGCAGCAGAGCCATCATATCGAACATGGATTTATTAGAAGCCTGTTATTATTCTGTTCCTTCAAACCTTCTTTTTATCGACTCTATTCTTCCTGCATATTTTTTCTTGTATGCGGCCCTGCATTCAGTACAACAGAAAAATCGCTCATAATTTGCAAACCTGAATAAGTGAGGAGTACCTAAAATGGGTCCTTTACAAAATTCGCAATCTAACTTGATTTTCATTCCTTTTTTGATTTTGAATTTGGCATCTTGCAGTTGTTGTTTTTGCTGATTTTGATTTCGATATTTGGGTTGACCATTTCGGTTTTCCTTTATCCATTCTTCATCTTCATCTTTTTTCATTGCCTCAGCACCTTGATTATTGTTTTTCTTGTTGTTCTTAATTTCTAATTCTGATTTGCCAATACTTCCTTCTTCCACTATGTCAAAATTAAGGATTGGAGATACTGCTTTTATAAATCCCACATTGACAAGCCTGTTGAATCTTGCCTTAACAGTTGGTGTTGTTATGCCAGTTTCTCTAGAGATCTCACGAAATGATTTACGACCATCCTTTAATAGTGCTCTTAGGATAGATATGTCATAATTGTCTAATTGAAAAGGCATCTACTATATATGCACACATTTCTTTAGTCAGATGGTCTATTATATTTTTACAATTGTAAAGGTCTAGACTTATACATCTGTTTTTCTATAGTCTCATGTAGAATATATGGCTAAAGATCCTGTTTGTGGAATGTTTGTAGAAGAAAAGCCCAGTTCTATAAGGTATAATAAAGATGGAAGAGAATATTACTTTTGCAGTAAGCAATGCCTAGAGGAGTTTACTCAGCCTGAAAAAGAACTAAGAAAACTAAAGATCTATGTTGCTATAAGCATTGCACTAACAATACCTTTGGTAATTCTTACCTTACCCCATATGTTTCCTGCACAGTTTGGCGCTCTCTTTCCTATGGCTTTTATGCATTATAGTAATTATATAATGCTAGCATTAGCTACTCCTTTACAGTTTTGGATAGGTTGGAGATTCTATAGAGGTTTATGGGACGGTATTAAGGCTAGGGCATCAAATATGGATACACTTATCGCAATAGGAACAACTGCTGCCTATTTATATAGTGCAATAGTTACTATGGCTCCTGGATATTTTCCATTTGAATCAGTGTATTTTGAAACTGCAGCAATTATTATCACCTTAATATTAGTTGGAAGATTACTTGAAACAAGAACTAAAGAGAAAGCATCCAGTGCGGTAAGAAAATTACTTGATCTTCAGCCCAGAATGGCTAGGGTAATAAGGAGAGAAAAAGGAAAAAATGAAGAGCAGGAGGATGAGAAGCAGCAGGAGATAGAAATACCTGTTGAACAGATTCGAGAAGGTGATGTCTTAGTTATAAGACCTGGAGAAAGAATACCGACTGATGGAATTGTGATAGACGGTTCTTCTTCTATAGATGAATCAGCCATAACAGGTGAAAGTATTCCAGTAGATAAATCTAAAGGCGACGAAGTTATAGGTGCTACTATCAACAAAAGTGGGCTGCTGAAAGTCAAAGCAACAAAAGTAGGACAGGATACTGTACTTTCGCAGATTATCACGCTAGTTGAAGAAGCACGAACAGGAAAGGCACAAATGCAACGGTTAGTAGACCAAGTTGCTAAATACTTTGTCCCAGCAGTTTTAGCAATAGCGGTAGGAGTAGGACTTGGATGGTATTTTATTGGTGATATAGGACTGACATTTTCACTTTTGGCATTTGTATCTGTAATAATCATAGCATGTCCCTGTGCTCTTGGAATAGCTACACCTGCAGCGTTAATGATGGGTGCTGGAAAAGGAGCTGAAAATGGTATTCTATTTAAAGGAGGAGAGTATTTGGAAATTGCAAGGAAAGTAAATACAATAGTATTTGATAAAACTGGGACCTTGACAAAAGGTAAGCCGTCTGTAACTGATATAGTGGATTTGTCTGGAATAGGTGAAAATGAATTGCTTAGGCTTGCTGCAATTGCAGAATCAGGATCAGAACATCCTCTAGGTCAAGCAGTTGTTAATTATGCTAAAGAAAAGGGAATTCTGGTATCAAATCCAGATTCATTTGAAGCTGTATCGGGTTATGGTCTTAGAGCAGTATATGCAGATCATACAATTATTATTGGAAATAGAAAACTAATAATGGATAATAATCATATACCAGTTACTGAAAGCCTAGATACAACTCTTAAACAACTTGAAATTCAAGGAAAAACAGCTACTCTTGTTGCGATTGATAAGAAACTTGCAGGAATAATCGCTCTAGCAGATACTATAAAAGAAAATGCAAAAGAGGCCATTGATATACTTACAAAATCAATGGGAATAGAAGTAATTATGTTAACAGGAGATAATGAAAGAACTGCCAGAGCAGTTGCATCCATACTCGGTATTAGTAGGATTATTGCTCAAGTATTGCCACAACAAAAAGAACAAGTAATCTCTAAACTAAAAGCTGAAGAAGGAAAAGTAGTTGCAATGGTAGGTGACGGTATTAATGACGCACCTGCATTAGCAAGAGCTGATCTAGGAATAGCAATAGGTTCTGGTACCGATGTTGCCAAAGAGACCGGAGGAATTATACTGATAAAAGATGATCTGAGGGATGTTGTCACAGCACTTGATCTTGGAAGAAAGACAGTGTCAAAGATAAAACAAAACCTATTTTGGGCATTTGTTTATAATACAGGTTTGATTCCAATCGCTGCAGGCGCATTAGTACCTTTTCTTGGTGTAGGAATATTTGGATGGCTTCCAATGCTAGCAGGTCTTGCAATGGCAATGAGCTCTGTAACTGTAGTTGGAAACTCACTATTACTTGGAAGGTATAAGCCAAAGTTTGGAGTGAGAAAATCAACAAAGAAAGGACAGGAGGAGGAAATCTATTCAGACAAAGATCAAAAGGAAGTGTACATGCCATCTACTACTACTAGTACAAGAACTACAACAACAGCAACAACAACAAAAGGATAGTTACAAAAGTAATAACCTTATACTACTGCTAGTGATACTACTATTACTTTACACATATAGAATAATAGAGGCCTCTTCTGACAAATTATAGTATATGCGTTATTACATTATTGTAATATAGTTTGGAATACTACCTTATTAGTCTCTTTTAATAACAAAGAGAACAGGTTGATTGATAATAATATTACAACTGCAAATGCAAAATATGATAATAGACGATATTCTCGTTATGGGGATTCGTATTCCGAAGAAAGAAAAATCAATCTAATAACAGAAGGTTTAGAACCACGATTTACTAACCTTTTAGGAAATGTATCAAAAGAGAACGCTATCGCTATTGTAGAGTTTATATTAAATACCATAACAGAGGTTAATCTTTCAGATAATCATAAGAGAAATTATATCAACGTATTAACCCAATTATCAAAGTTTTATCATAACAAGAAATCATTCAAAGAAATGTTGAGAGAAGATATTTTGTTATTTCTTGATAGTTACCGCAAACCTGAAAACTCTGACCCTTTGCACAAATGGATTGGAACTTATAATCAATATACTGTTTTACTGATTAAATTCTTCAAATGGTTATATTATCCTGATATTGAACCGCATAAAAGAGTAAAGCCTCAAGTAGTAGAAAATATCCTTCAATTAAGAAGAAAAGAAACTTCGATTTACAAACCAAGTGATTTATGGACTATGGAAGATGACCTTTTATTTCTAAAATACTGTCCTAGTAAACGTGATAAATGTTATCATATGATTTCAAGAGATACAGGATGTAGACCACATGAAATTCTAAAACTAAGACTTAAAGATATTACTTTTAAAACTACAAGCGCAGGACAACAATATGCAGAGGTCCTTGTAAATGGGAAGACAGGCAGTAGAACTATCCCGCTAATAGATTCTATTCCTTTTGTTAAAGATTGGATAGATGAACATCCACAACAAGGAAATCTTAATGCTCCATTAATTTGTGGTTATGCTAAGAGTATAGGAAGACGTCTAAAACCTAAAACACTCACTAAGATTTATGATAATTATAAGAAAGGATTATTTCCAAAATTAGTAGCAACAGCAGAAGAAAGAAGAGGAGATATTCCAGAAGAAGATAAACAAGAGATAAAAGAACTATTAAAGAAACCATGGAATCCCTATATTAGGAGACATTCTAGTATAACAGAGAAATCCAAAATTCTAAAAGAGCATACTTTACGGTTATTTTCAGGCTGGTCACCAGAATCACATATGCATTTGAAATACTTACATTATTTTGGAAATGAAGCAAGTGAAAGTCTATTAGAAGCATATGGAATAGTTACAAAAGATCAGAATCTAACAGATGCATTAAAACCAAAACAATGTCCTAATTGCAATGAACCAAATAAACCAGATAGCAAGTTCTGTGCTAAATGCAGGATGGTATTAACATATGATGCTTATAATGAAACTTTAGAGAATCAGAAAGATACAGAAGTTCAAGGTCTAAAAGAACAAATCTTGTTTATGCAAGAAGCGCAGAAGGAGATCATGAATTTACTAAAGAACCCGGCCAAACTATTAGAAATACTCAAGGAAAATTAGCAAAATGAAAAGTCAATCCAGTGTCTTAATTAGTGAATCAAGATATTGCTTTTGTTTGGTTAAATGTTTCTTTAAGAAGATTTTGTCTAGACCATATTTATCTATAAATGACTTTAAGGTAGAGACTTCGTTTATTGACGACTTAACGCATTCTAATGCAATGAATAGTTTAAGTTTCTCTGATTCATCTTGGTTTAAACATCTAAATTTTCCTTTATCAAAATAGTTGTTATCTAATGCATAGTGCATTGCCTTCTTAACAATAAGTTGTCGTTTATTATATGGATTTAATATTTTCCAGATATAGCCTAAATTTTCTACATTTAAAAATGTGAAGGGTTTATAATTTTGGTGGTAAATTTCAATTCGGTCAAGAGGAATACCTAAAGTAATCGCTCTCCACACCTTTTTCAGTTGCTGCTATCTCCCTCTCTTTTCCGCCAGGAGTATAATAACGTGTATTTAATTTTGACTCTAAATAATTGAATTTATGTAGTAATTGAACACTCTTGAAAATTGTAGGTTGTTTACGTTTTAGAGACCTGGCTAAATGGCTGACTGTCTCTATCTTATCACATTCAAATATGTGCTTTAGTATTTCTTGTTGTAGATTTCCTAATTGTTCATTATATCTTTGCATAGAGATTAGTGCACTATATAGTAAGCTATATGGCCCTTATATATCGAAATATACATAAGCATAAGAGGAATGGTCAATAAGAACAAAGAGTCTCAAAAAGGCAGCTGGATTCGCTGTCCAAATTCAAACTGCGGATACGCTTGGATGTACCTCGGCCGCTTCGTTTACTACGCGACCTGTCCATCCTGCAGAAGGAATGTCAAAATTTTCGAAAACAAAATTGAATCGTTGCAGTCTGCTAAGGTTGGTAGCCACGGACAGACTACAACGATTGCAACAACCACCATCCCTAGAAGAGAGGGTGAATCATCCACATGACAAATTACACTTTTAAGGAAAATAAAGGTTACTCTACTACTAATCCTAAGAAAAAGGTTCATAGCATTGCCGATATCAACTTTGTAGTAATTCATGAATCTTTAGTCAAGCGCTTGTGTATTGATGATGAAACTTGGCTTGAAGAAGAAGCTACAGAAGAAGGAATTCTACTGAGAATTTCCAATAAGAGCGAAGGAACTGATGTGAATTGAATACTATATCAGAGAATACACCTCAGGCAGCATTACAAGAAAAAGACAAACAAGAAGAAATATGGACTATCGAACGCATAGTTGATGAAGTATTCCTTAATCTGGCTCGTACTACAGAAAGTATTACTATTGAAGAGAACGGCAGATCAATACCAGTTAAGAAATATTATAGACAAGCCAGGGAACTTATGAAGTGGATTCCAATTGCAAGGCCATCACCAGAATTTGTTATAAATATCCGAGATTTAACACCAAAAGTAAGAAAGCAAATTGAAAGTATCATTTCCTGTCATGAAACCCTACAATATGTGATAATACAGGCTGTAGGACGTATCTTTGAAAATTTAGATTTTGATTATTATCATCTCAATATAGTCAGAAATCTAAGAGTGAGGTTTGAACCTTGACGTCTTCTTCCTCCATCGATGGTTTAGTTGGCAAAGTTTTTGGTAGCAGCGCTGGTAATAATACTTCTCCTGCTAGACCAAATACAAATGACAATAATAGGAAAGAAAAGAAAGACAAGAAGAATGGAAGAGTGGAAAATAAAAAACAGAATATTACCAAAGCTCAAGATGCACTTGGAGTAATTAAAAGTAAATGTCTAGAACTTTTTGTTGATCAGATTGGTGAGCCATATGCAGCAATTAAAGTAAGAGATCATATAGAAACGATACCAATCAGAAGTAACCGCTTTAAGGATTGGATTGTTAAAGCCTATTATGGTTATAGAAAGGAACAGCAGCAGGAGAAGTTATTAGATGCAGAAAATTTTGATGACCAAGAAGAATATGATACTATAGGTGACACAACATTGTCATCACCATCTCCTCTGCTAAATAATGATGATGCTGCACGAATTCAAACTATTTTGAAAATGGAAGCAGAGGAACTATATAATGAGAGAAAGCTTGAGGTAAGAGTCGCTGGTAACATTGATTCAGATCCTGATGCAAACGATGATGATAATGTCATTTACTATGATCTAACCAATAAAAACTGGGAGATTGTAAAGATAACAAAGAATGGCTGGAAGATTGAGAAGCATGGATTTCTTTCATCATCATCTTCATCTTCTTCATCAACTATTCTCTTTAAGAGATATAGAAGCCAATTACCCCAAGTCTATCCTACAAAGAAATATCCTCAAGACATATTCTCCCAATTTATGGACCTTACTAATTTACCAAAGGATGATAAGGAAAACAGAATTCTAGCTGAAGTCTACACCATAGCCTTATTTATACCGCCAGATATTCCAAAAACTGCTCTTATTCCTCATGGTGAACAGGGAGCGGCAAAATCGACATTCCAGGAGTTCATAAAGACACTAGTGGACCCATGTGGAGCTCTTACTCTGTCGTTTCCAAAAGAAGTTGCAGAGTTAGTACAACAATTATCACATAACTTTATAGCTTATTATGATAATGTCTCAGAAATTCCACCATGGATCTCTGATGTGTTATGTAGAGCTGTGACTGGTAACGGCTTTTCAAAGAGAATCCTATACTCAGACGATGATGACTTTATCTATAGATTTAGAAGATGCGTGGGTTTTAATGGAATAAACGTAGCAGCAACAAGACCAGACCTTTTAGAGAGAGGACTAATCTTACATCTAAAACGGATACCTGAAGAGAAGAAACGTAAGCTGAAGCACTTATGGAAACAGTATGACAGAATAAAGCCACAAGTCTTGGGATTTATCTTTGATTCATTAGTTAAAGTATTAAACAGACTCAAAGAAGTACAGCTAAAAAAATATCCACGTATGGCTGACTGGGCTGAGATTTGTGAGGTGATATCTAGATGCTTAGGATATCCAGAAAATGCGTTTCTTAATGCATACTACAAAAATATTGCTGCACAAAATGATAAAGCATTAGAATCCAGCCTAATCGCAACTGCTATAATAAAATTTGTAGAATTAAAGAAAGGAGAAGACGGTAGAATATGGAGAGGTACATCTAGCGAACTACTATATGATTTAGAGCAGGCTGCAGAAAAACTAAAAATAGATACAAGAAGCAATCTGTGGCCTAAAGCTCCTAACATTTTAAGCCGTAGATTAAATGAAATCACAACAAATCTTAGAGAGATAGGAATCATAATAGAAAGACCAAAAGATAGCTCAACTAATACAACACTAATAGAGATACGGAAGATATCGCCGGAATGCCCGGTATCACCGGAAGACCCAAATCAAGCACAACTTCGGCTTGAAAATCCCGGCGATATCACCGGGGATACCGGTTCAATATCACCGGACATATCCCCGGAAGAAAATATTGAAAATCAAGCACAAAGTGAGCAATCCGGTGATATCGGTGATTCCGGGGATATTATCCATACTTCTTCTCCTCTTCCTATCCATCGTTTAGGACATTCCGACATTTTTGCATGTCAAAACTGTAAGCTAAAAGGGGATATTTGGTTCATGAAACAACATCTATGCAAAGGACAATCAAAGTGATTCCACAGAAATATGACCACATTATGGCAAAGCCTCCTCGTATGGCGTGGTTGGGTCATGCTAATTTGCCTAAAACCAAACGAACAAAGGAAATAGTGAATAGAATATGTCAAGTCAGAAAGAACAAGAATTAAGTGAAAAAGCGAGACAAAATCTTCAACGCAATGCAGAACTAAGAAACAAAGATAGCAAATTCTTCAATCCACAACCTGGCGAGAAGTCAAATTGGATATTTGATGCAGAGAAAATACAGCCAGTAGAGAAAGAATTTGATGGAAGAAAAGTCGAGATTCCAATACATAATACAAGACCCCAATAATCCGGAGTATGAAAAGTACTGGACTGTAAGTAAGAGAACATCAGAACAAATCGATGCCTACCTAAGTGAAGGACATAGCTTGCTCAAAGTTCAAAGGATTGGTTCAGGAAAGGAAACTCGTTACAATATCATGCCTGCTGCTTGAGAGGAGATATTGTAACTGCGAATCCTAAACCTGTGTACCTACCATTTATTTTTTTTGATATATATGTATAGATAGATACATCATTAGTCTAGCTGAATAATTGTAACAATCCTGCTTGTTAGAATTTAATCTATTGTTGTGTGAAATACATTGTGTATCCCCGAATTCCCGGAATGCTCAAAATTGAGTTCAATTAAGATTCAATTCTACCGGCGATATCACCGGGGTATTATATTCTAATAAGTTATATATCGCCGGCTAAAACTGGATAAATCACGCTCAAATTTATTAGTCCGGCGATACCGGTGATTCCGGTGATATTATACGTACCTCTCTCTAATTCACTGCAGAAAATCTAATTATGAACATTGATTGGTTATTGCTGTTGATCCTTTGAATCAGCATATGCAGATGCTATTGATTTGATATTTTATAATGTAAATCTTAAAGCTGCTCACACTGTATTGTTTTAAGAAGAATACTGTAAAGAAGAAAGTAGATGGTAATAAAGAAATATAGATTAAAGTAAATGGTATCATAAAACGTTCCTTTTTTAAGGATCGATTATCTATACTATTTGATATAAATGCAGATTACGGAAGATAGAAGAAAGCAGGTAATAGATCTATATTTCAACCAGCATAAGACCTACGCTGAAATAGCAGAAATAGAACACATCTCACCACGGGACATACACGTTATCATAAAGGAAGAAGAATCCAGACGGCTTCAAAATAAACATCAGCAACAGCAAGAAGAGACGTCTAGTAGAGCTTACGAATTATTCTAAGGGTAAGCGACCAGTAGAAGTCGCCGTCACACTAACCAGAGAGAGCCAGAAGTAACCAAGATGTACAGAGAATATTGGAGACTAAATCGACTGCATATACTCAATTCGATATTCAAAGAGACAAATGGTAAACTAGGGACATTTTTGAAGTTATACAAACAACTAGTAAAGGAAAGAGGCATGAGCATTGAGCAAGTAGTTAATGCTGTAGAGATTGCTATTTACAAACTTCCCTATATGGAAAGTCTCTATGAACAGGCCAAAGATGAAGTAGACAAGATGCAAAGCACAAGGGAAGAAACGGAGAACTATTTGCACACCTTGAATTATGAAATAGCAAGCACTAAGGCTTTACTGAATTCCTATAATATGTTGTGTGAACGCAAAAGACAAGAGGCAGAAAATATCAATAATGAAATGTCAAGATTAGAAGCTCTTATAACCCGCTTTAAGGGTGATGACAGAGAATATGTTAAAATTAAGAAGACTGTTGAAGAAGAAGTTAGTAAGTTTCTTACAGATGGTAAAGTACTCTTACATTTTGCTCTTGCATCAGTTATTGAAGCAATAAGACGGAACTCTGGCAAATATAATGATCTTATAGTAGATAATGCATCATTATCATCAGTACCAATCCAACAATCATCATTGCAGCATATTGAAGATTATAGAGACATGATACTAGACGAAGCTAACAGACTTTATGATACAGTACAGAATGATGTAACCAGTCAAATATGTTTCGTGCAGTCTAACAAATGTAATAATGGCTGCTGATGAAGTTTTATTTGACTAACAAAAAAATGGCTTATTGAAGAGTAAGAATAAAAACTAAAGATTAAACTATTGAAATGAATTAAATATTGAAAATATACTCTAAAAAATTAGAAAGAAGTTAGTTTTTACTGCTTGGAAAATCGTTGCTGTTGATCCGTAGAGAAGGCTGTACAGGCCTTTGCGATATTATTGCTAAATTCTGTTGCTGCATCTACTGCTCTACTACAGACTTTCAGATTCTCTCTTGCTGCGTCTACTGCATTGATTGCTAGCTTGTTGTTAATGTCAAGTGCTCTTAATGTGTTGTTAGTAATTTCATTTGATTGTCTTGTAAATTGCTCTG
The DNA here is from genome assembly GCA_963837175.1 of uncultured Nitrososphaeraceae archaeon. Classification (GTDB taxonomy): domain Archaea; phylum Thermoproteota; class Nitrososphaeria; order Nitrososphaerales; family Nitrososphaeraceae; genus JAJNBK01. Next base: position 8,577 of record CAWIMJ010000045.1, on the reverse strand, counting down.
TGTATGGCCCTGACACTGGGATGTTCCAACTTCCTACCAATTGCTTTTGAGCTGAAATTGTAGTCTCTATTACATTCTTTGCCGCCTGGATATAATCTAGCTGAAGATTAGAGATTGCTTGTGTATATTGTGGTTGAACACTTGCCATCTGATCTACTGCTCTAACAAAATTTTCTCTTACTGTGTCAAATGCATGAGTTGCACTATTTGATCCTACAGTGCTGCTTTCATTTTTTGATCTATCATATTCCATTTTAAATACATTATTAATGGGTATTAAGGACTATATAAAGTCTGGTAGCAAATGGTAATGATTACCATACAAAGCCTCTGAAATATAACAATGATTTGTATTGTATAATCGCCGTCACCCATTATCAGCCAACCTAATCAAAGTGATATCTACGGAATAGGAAGAGCCAGAAACTTATCATGTAGTAAGACAAATTGCTGAGTGGTAGAATAACAGCTAGCTAGTCCTTTTCTCCATCTCTAGGAGGGAAAAACGAAGGATTCATCGTTTAGATAACTTTTCAAAACACCCATCTCCCTACCCTTTTTATTCTAATCTTCGTCACTATCTTCCTCTTCTTCCTCTTCTTCCTCTTCTACTCCTTTGATATCCTTATTTTCTTCTCCTCCTGCATTAGTTGTTGGAATTACATTGGCAGCTGGAAGAATCTTGTATATTGCTCCATGACCAAGCGAAACAACATAAAGATAACCATCATCAGGACCTAATTCTAGATCTGTAACTCCACCAAACCCTTCTGCAAATAATATATTTTCTATACCAGTATCTCTTGTTTCAGCGACTTTATCTGCTAACAAGCCGGAAAGAATTAGCTCTGTTCTGTCCTCATTCAAATCAAAATGATAAATTCTTCCAGTAACTACGTCTGTCACAAACATGTCATTTACATACTCTATTCCCAATTTATCTGAATTAAGAAACTTTAGTGCAGTAGGTCCTAAAGTAAAAGTCCATTCAAATTCGGGATCACTGTACTTTCCTTTTCCATCAAAGCTAACTAAATCTTCATCAGGATTAAATCCATCATCATCGTCGTCTTCAATAGAAGTAGAAGAAGAAGATGATGGAAAACCTGTAATTTCTAACCATCCACTGTTAAATCCAGGTTCTATCAAATTAATCTCATCTCCATAGCCTGGACCATTCTCAGTATCCCATAAATTCCCAGTTACAGGATCAAAATCAAATCCAAAGCTGTTTCGTATTCCATATGCATAGTATAGGTTAAGTGGATAAGTATTACCAAGAATACCACCATCACCACCACTAACACTACTTACTACCGGTTTACCATCCTGAGTAATTCTAAGTATACCGCCAGTTCCGTCAGGCTCTTCTCCAGATTCTATATTTTGAGCTTGAGTTTGATGACCATCAACATCTCCAATTATTACGTATACGTTATTATCCGGACCTATCATAACTACACCTCCATTATGACGTGGTCCAGGTGTTGCTGGTAAGTCTAGTAAGAGTTTAGGATTTACTAATTGATCATTTACCCATTGATATCTATAAAGACGATTACCTACAGGCTCACTACTAAAATCACTGACACTACTTCCACCTGCTTCAGTAAAATACAAGAAAACATATACATTCCCATTGCTATCATTTTTTGACACAGCAATTCCGCACATACATCTTTCAACTTCAGTTGCAACATTAACGGTAAGAACAGGAGTTAGTAACATATTACCATTAACAATCCTCTGTACCTGTACCTTTTTCTTTCTCTAAAACCAATATATCGTCTGGACCTAAAAATGCCATAGAAGTAGGGAATTCAAGTCCTTTGGAAACTAATTCTACTCCTAAATTAGGATCTTTGATATATGGTAGTTCTTCCTCTTCTTCTTCTCCTCTAATAGAAGCATTAACACCTTCAATCTCTTCCTGAGCATAAGTAATAATAATATCATTATATCCTATTGGCGATGTTAATAGTGAAGTTAGAATAATGATGAGGTATAGTGTAGTTACTCTAAAGACTGATATCAATGCAAAAGGAAAGGAAGGCATTTCTTACTATTGCTCTACTATTATTACTAGTGCCATCTTTATAATATAGTTATACAGATTATGTCAACAGAAAAACTAAAAGTAAATATATAATCTCTATTTGATTCTTATTACTTCCCAACGAACAATTTTATACTCTCTTACCTTTGAATGTGCAAATCTACTCATAATAGAGATTAGATTAAAATAATTCTACAATCCAAGTTCTAGTTCTTGCTAATATAATAAGTTAAGTATCTTAATTTAAGTCTACACAACATCTTCCGTCTCCTAATAAGTAGGACAATATTTGTAGATGAATAATTTGATACTTAGACTAAGTGCTTGATTGTTTATTATGATGATGAATCTACCTGAATTCATGCTTTTGCTTCTGTTAGCTATCCAAGGAAAAGAAAGAATTATCTTTTTATTTGTTATCAATTCTTTAAGAAGATCAGAAGAAGCAAATATGGAAACAAGTTTTGCTACTTTTAATTTTAAATCATATGAAGATATGATTTGCTTTAATTGCCAAAAAATGTAAAAACATATAAAAATAACCATAGAGTAGTAAGTATAATCTCTGCACCTAAGTCAATATGTTAGGGTTAACATCCGGCAAAAAAGCATCTTGCTACTGGCTATACCACTAGCTTTATCAGCATTTACTCATCTTTGGAATCCTTTAGGATATCCTTCTTTGCATATTGATGAAGGTCATTATATGCGAAAGGCAATGTCTATTTTGGATGGTACAGGGATAGACCCGCTAGCCCGCTATGCGAGCTCCATATTTTGGACAAATTTTCTTGGCAGGTGTATTAGGAATTGTTGGTTATCCTGATTCATTATTGAATCCTTCTGATAATACTGGTAGTGGTGATGGTAGTGATAATGTACTACATTCAGGTACAAATGCTTTACCTTGCTCCAAGAGTCTTGATGGGAATACTTGCAGTAGCTGATACTTTTCTTATTTATAAGATAACTGAGCATAGATACCATAACAGAAATCTTGCTTTAATTGCAGCTATTCTCTTTGCAGTAATGCCTTATGGTTGGTTTTTTAGAAGGATATTCTTAGAGACAATTCAAGTGCCTTTCCTTCTAACGTCAATACTATTGGCAGTTTACTTAAAAGATTTAAAGATAACAAAAGAAAAGGACAACAATGGTAGTAGCAGCAACAATAACTCTCTTAGATATAAAGCAATTTCTATGATTTTACTTTCTGGCGCATTTTTAGGATTGTCAATCTTTACAAAAGTTCCAGTCTTTACAATGATTCCGTTAGTAGGATTTCTAATTTATAATAATAGTAATACTAATGGTCATAAACTAAGAAATCTTGGACTATGGTTTATTCCTGTTATTTTAATACCACTAATTTGGCCTGCTCATGCCATGGTGATTGGAGAATTTGATCAATGGAAACATGGTATCTTATGGCAAACGACGGAGAGACCAAGTAGTCCATTAAGTAGAACACTACACACCTTTCTTCAGATAGATCCTATCTTGTTTGTACTTAGCATAGCTGGCTTGATTTATGGAGCAGTAAAGAGAGATTTCTTTCTTTTGTTGTGGGTTATTCCATTTCTCATATTTCTCTATTTTATAGGCTATGTTTCGTCATTTCACCTGATGCCGCTAATTCCTGCATTTTGTATTGCAGCATCTAGGTTTCTTGTAGAGCTACCAGATAAAATAAGAATAATTATCAAGAAGAAATATTATTATAAGCTTCAGCAAATATTGCCATTTGCTATAATTTCTGGAATTATAACTTTTGGGTTGGTATCTACTACTATGCTAATTATGACAAATGTAAATTCAGCTGCATATAAAGCATTGGCTGTACTTGTTCAAAAGTTACCGAATAAAGATGATGATACTAACAATACCAATCCGGTAACATTGGTAGCATCTCCAATTTATTTTCCGATGCCCAGACACGGCTTTGACAAAGCCCTTTTATGAAAAAGGAATGTTCAGCGGAAGGCCGCTCAAAAGTGAAAGATATATTCTTGTTGCCGACCAAGGGTTTATGAAGATTATATCAGGAACTAATGACAAACGTTCCACTATCCTAATGAAATCACTCTATAATGATTCACAAACAATAGACAGACTTGTTCCAGATGACAAAACTAAGTATAATTTCAAAAATTATCCCTATTCAAGTATGCGACAATCTCCTGCAGCAAAAGAAATTGAAATTAGAAGCAATTACTAAATAACAAATGAAATAATAGTAGTAGTTGTTTTCTCCAGATTTGTAACAATATTATTATTATTATTATTTAGTACTTGGCTATTCCTCCTACCTTTGACGAATACATCATGTAGATTAGAATTACTAGAATTTTGGAGAAATAACGGTAACCCTGATAGATATCATACATGGCAACCTGACAATGAATTGGTGCACTACATCTTTTTTCGTTATACGATATTAAGATAGAAGAGAAGTTCTTTAGGATCCCTTCTTTCTTATTCTACTTCTGTTTTCTTCTTGTTCTTCTCACCATTCTTCTTGCATCAGGTGGTCTGTGAATTCTTTGGAGTTCTTGCTTTTGTGATAATCGTTTGTGTGATTCAATGCATTTTGATTCGTTGCGAAAGTCTTTCCACACTTGCTGCAAAGGTATGAGATCTTGTTATTTCTCATCTCTTCTTCTTGTTCTTCTTTATTTCTCTCTGACGATGACAATGATCTATCTAAGGCTTTATAGCTATTAAATGGAAAGATAGACAGACAGTACTTCCAGTAGCGTACCTGCATTTGTTCTTCTGTTTTTGTTCGAACTTGAAATTGTACTCTGTGCATTTGCTTGCTGTATAATTGTGGACGCTAGTACTAAAGCTATTGACAGTTTGCAACTTCCATCACTGCTGCCTAGGATTGAGACTGCTAGTAGAGTAGAGGAGTTATTCTTGGTATATTATTATTTTGCATCTTCGTGTTATTATTTTATGCTGTCATTTTGATTTTTTATATTGCATTCTCAAAGGTGATCAAACTATAGTACTTTACAAAGCGTTACTATAAGAAGAAAGTAGATGTTTCAAGGTCAAATCAATCTAAAAAATTATATGTCAATACTTTATTATATATATCTGCAAATCAGACACCAATGAAAATGAAGTATCTGTTGTCATGAATTATTATTAGACAAAAACTACACTGGCTCTGTTATACCTATTCTATAGAGAAGAATATATTTTATAGATTGATCCACCATAAGTAAGAACATATAAACTACCATCATACGGGCTAACTTGTATATCAGTAATTACACCAAATCCTTTTCCAAATATTGTTTCCTGCATTTCATCTGGAGTATCTGCAATTTTATCTGTAAGCGGACTACCAGCAGCAAACAACAATCCTGTTCTTTCAGGATTTAATTTAAAATTATAGAGCCAGCCAAGATTAGTATCACCTATGAACATAGTATTTTGGTATTGTTTTCCTAATTTATCGGAGTTGAGAAATTTAAGTGCAGTTACACCAAGTGTTGCAGTCCAAACAAACTCTGGATCGCTATATTGGCTATTTGCACCAAAATTAACTAAATCAGTAGCAGGATTTATTGTTGTTGCTGTTGTTGCTGTTGTTGTTGTCTCTGATGAAGAATCTTCCTCTGAATCATCCTCTGAAACTTCTTTAATTGCATCTTTAACAAAACCTTCAATCTTTGAATATCCACTATTAAATCCCGGTTCAACTAGGTTAATTTCATCTGCAAATTCATGGCCGTTCTCTGTATCCCATAATTTTCCAGTCATAGGATCAAAGTCCATTCCAAAAGTATTACGTATACCATAGGCATAGTAGTAAGGACTCATTGGCTGTGTGGATCCTAGTGGAGGATTTAGTTGTACCTGACCATCCTGTGTCACTCTAAGTATGCCGCTAGTTCCATCAAGTGGTGCTCCATCAAGAACATTCTGAGCTTGTCCTCTATAACCTATAACATCACCAATACCAACGTATACATAATTATCAGTAGGGCCGATCATTACCTTACCAGCATTATGCGCTCTTTCAGCATTTTCTCTACCTGGTGGTGGATGCGCTGGAAGATCCAAAAGTAATTTTGGATTTACTAACTGATTGTCTACTAATTCATATCTGTAAAGACGATTGCCTAATACATTTTCTTCTGAATCAACATCATCACCATCTGTTGCGCTGCTAGATTCCGTATAATATAAGAAAACATAAGTAGTGCCATTTTCATGTTGTGATACAGCAATTCCTAACATTCCTCTCTCAGCTAGATTAGCAACACTTACATCAAGAAGTGCTTCCGGATTTAATTGACCATTTATGATTCTCTTTACCACACCTGTATTTTTTTCTGTCACTAAAATGTCATTTGGACCTACAAATGCCATACTGGTAGGATGATCAAGTCCAGTAAAGATCTGTTCTAAGTTTAGATTAGCATCATTAAGTGTAGGTCCTCCCGGTAGAGGTTTAGACTTTGTATTATGAATTGTGGTAGGGATATCATCTGTAGAACTAGAACTAGTGCTAGAAGAAGAATCAGAAGAACTAGAAGCTTGTGCTAGATTTATTATTGGTAGGAAGCTTAATATTAAAATTAAAACTAAAAGTAATAGAAAAGATATAATGATGTGACCTTTTGTATACCTCAACGAAAAAGATAATGTCTTCTATGATTTAAAGTTATAAGACAAAGAAATATTGTTCTTTATTATATATATTTATGTTACATGGCAGCGCCTTGGTAGCTCAGGCTGGCATAGCGTTGACTTTAATAGAAAGCCATAAGGCCAAAACGTATCTATGGCTAAATGCTCCTCCTGTGGTCAAGGTATCAAGTCAACGTGCGTTAGAGAAGGCTCAAAAAGCTTAGCGCTAAAAGTTGGAATTTACTGCTCTTATTATTGCAATATCTATTATTCCTCAAATTAACAAACATATACCGAAAAGATAAACGTGAGCTTCTAAGAAAATGGATATGTAAATGGCACAGCAAACTCACCTCTCTATTAAACCATCACTATTAAAAAAGACTGAAATGGACTGGTTTTCAGGAAAAACTCAACTGTCCACATCTTATGAATATAAGATAAAGAGCATAATAAAGAACAAGCTGAAAGCATTAGGTCAAGTTGAATTACCTTTAATTTAAAAAATGGCTTGTTTCCAGAACTAGGAAATCTTGCTATGATTAGGAACTATAATATGGCCGTTAATAGCACTTCTTATGATTATTCAAATTTAAGTGTAAAAGATGGAGAGACTTGGGCGGGATATGGAGACGGCAACTTGATTAAGGAATTAAGCCTTGGTAAAGCAAAGGTCCCAGGTTCAAATGTTACAACATCCCATGTCAATGCACCAACATCTTACATCCAATAACGAAAATAATTCTTATGCTGGAACGTTATTAGGTTTCAAGCAGCCTTTAAATAGGCAGCAGGTGAACCCTTTTACATGCAGGGACCAAACCCGACTGAACCCGGCTAGGTAAACGCAGGTTAGACCAATTGTAGCTAATATCAATAGAGTATTAACAATACATTAGCGCCCGAACTATGAAAATATGTATAATATCGCCGGTATCCCCGAATCCCCGGCGAGTTATAAATCACGCTCAATTTTAGCCCAAAGCGACCGGTGATATCACCGGGGATATTATATTCCAATAAGTCATATATCACCGGCTAGGAATGGATAAATTCACGCTTAAATTTATCAATCCGGTGATACCCGTTATACCGGGGATATTTTGCATACTTCTTTTACCTCTATATCTATAAAGTCATAGTGCAATTCGTAAGTACAAGATGATGTAAATTATGTGTAGAGTTAATTACAAAAGAAATTCATCATAATAGTTAATGCATATATGACAGTTTGCTACTACTGACGTGAATCCAAATACTGTGCATTGGTAACAATTGGAAGCAGATGATAACAGAGGTAACGGGAAGGTAGCAATGATAACAAAAACTGGTAGCAAATGATAACAAGTGATAACAATAACAGCTTTAAGCTTCCATCATACTATATTTCTTGAAGGTACAAGATAATGACGATATTAACTAGACAGGAAAAAGAAAGACTTGTACTAGAGCTTTACAATCAGGGCAAAACCTATCGTGAAATATCTAAGGAGGCAAGAATATCTCCACGTGATATAGGAGTTATTTTGAATAAGGTAATGGAAGAGAAGACTGAAGGATTAAAAGAAGAACAATGTAATGATGATGCTGCGAAGGAAAAAGAACAACACTTGTCTCTATCTGCCCAAGCCTACAAACTCTTTTCAGAAGGTAAGACTCCATTAGAAGTAGTTGTTGCATTAAACCTGGGAGAATCAGAGGCAACTAAATTCTACAAAGATTATTGGAAGCTAAAACAATTATACAATCTAATTATGGTTTATGAAGAGATTAAAGGCGATATCGACCCATTTCTAATGTTATACAAATTAGTTAAGAGAAAAGGTATAGGTGTCAGGCATGTTGTTAATGCTCTTACAATTGCTAACTACGAT
>CAWIMJ010000044.1:0-19447 GCA_963837175.1 uncultured Nitrososphaeraceae archaeon | reverse complement strand
CAATTGCATTTACTTTACTTCTATTCAATAAAAAATGAGTTATGGATTGTCCAATCTAATAATGCAGCTCATCCTAACAAACCATGAGTACTGCATTTCCAATCAGAAAGCTCTACACCGAAATTACACTTTATTTCTACATTGGCAAAATTTGATTTCATGGATGACTCGATCGCTTTCTGGATTTCGGTACTAATTTTCTGATTTATGGTAGCTTTATCTGCGAATGGATTCGCAAGAGTAGACGGTTGAGCAGAAGAAGAACTTATTTCTCCGCCAGCACTGATTTGCGCCGCAAGTTTCACATAGCCAATCGTTGGTGAGCTATCATAATCCTTTGTAATTGTAGATATAACTAAATTACTTGTATTTTTTATCGAAGCAAGATTACCTAATATTGTATATGAAGTATCAAATGTTCCTATACTAGAAGATCCTGAAGATATCGTATAAGAGTTCGTTGTAACTTTTGTTATATACAAAGAGGAAGAAGAGGCAGATGGGAATGTCTGCGCGAATATACGCATGTGTTGCGACATCTGGAAAAGATTCTCAACAGCCACAATAGAGATGGATGGTACTATTATTACCGTTAATACGATTGCGATAAAGTGCTTTTTGTCATTCATATAAAACACAAATAGAGATAGAAGTATATATTTATGATGTAACATGTAGTTTTATAAATATAACGGTTTACATATTACTTTTGTAATGTAACTCGATCAATTTGAATTTCTCTTAAGAACTATTACAAAAAAATAAACGCTGACCATAACTTATCCTGACAAAAAATCTTAAGATTAACATATCGGAACTTTTCAAACAAGAAGTTAATATTAGAGTTTGGGTGGTTGAAAGTAAAAATAGTGAAGGAAGCAATGTGATATCTCATAATATTCACGGCTGTTTGTACTACATCTTGTTAAGAATGGGCCAGAGGCTGTCGCTACTGCTTCCAGAAGAATTATAAGCGATTATATGCTTCTATATCGTAAACAATCGTATATTTCATCTATCTTTTGATACTATAGATATATAAAAGATCGATTAGTTTATTGTGCAGTTAGGCACACGCTGTAATTGGGGAAGGAAATCTTGGCATAAGCAAGATGTGCTGGCATAATTACTATTATTGTTACCATGTTTAATATAGCCTTAAAGGATACTTATTACAACTGATGTATGATGCATATGATGTTATTCTCTATTTTTTATAATATTTTAGATAGATCAGAGGAGATTGAATTACTTTAAAAGATACAAAATATGGCAAAAATTTAGAGGCTCATGTAGTTTGTATAAGAAAATAACTAGTATATCTTTTACCTTCCTTATGGACAACTACGATATTGCAATTTTCTAATCGATCATTGATCAGACAAAGAATGCAAGTATTCAGTTCAAAAGCATCGTTTGGCCTCGTACATAATATTCACTTTATAGCTTTATTCTCCTATTATCTGCAATATGATCTTGCGTTCTCTCTGCCTTGTATCTGTTTCTAACAAGATTATTTGCTGCCAAGTGCCTAGTATTAAATCGCCATCTTTAAACGGAATAGTCAAGCTGGGTCCTATCAAAGATGCTCTAACATGAGAATGTCCGTTTCCATCACGCCAGGTATTATCATGTTCATACTCAATATCTTTCGGAGCAATCCTAGACAGCATTCTTGGAAAGTCTTGTGTGAGTCCTGGTTCATACTCTATAGTTGTTATTGCTGCAGTTGAACCTGAAACAAAAACTGTAACAATTCCATCTTTCAGTTTACTCTCTTCAACTGCTTTTGATGTTTCTCCGGTAATGTCTATCATATCGTTCTCGCCTCTTGTTTTAATGCGAGTAGTTTTAGTTATAACGGTCATACCCTTGTATGATCCTCCTAGATTTTGAATCACTTATGAATTAACCAGTCCAACAGTCCTCTTATCAAATCCTATAAAAATCCCTTACAAAAGGTATCAGACCTACCTCAATGTATTTCTTTAATCTTGTTTTCACCTTTTTTCTAAATTACCTATTGTTGATATGACCCTGTTCTGCCTCTCTTATCTCCGTCATACCGAGGAGGAGGTTTTTATTTTGTTGCTTGATGGCCTCCTCCTATACTTGCTCATCTGTTTTGCTCAACCAATAGAAAATCAATACTGAATACTTTTTTCTAATTCTATCCAATAAAAGTACAAGGCTGTTTTAGAAGAGAAGTTTTTTTGGGACCTTATACGATGACCGCAAGGATAAATATATCTATCCGGATGTTTTAGTATAATCTTTATTTGATATTTCTACCCTGAGCGACCAACTATTGTAACGCAAATTGGTTTTTGAACAGGTTTCAAGTTGCATACTGTATTTTTAATTGAAGAATATTGAACTGTGAATGTGGGTTTTTCTCTTTATCTCCTTATCTTGCAGCATTACTAATAATGTTTATATCTTCTTCAAGCTGCCTTATTCTTATCAGTGAATGAAGTTGGAGAGTCATGAAGATGCTGCCTATATCTTTCCTTCTGTCGTCACCGTGCTACTATTTGAAGCTCTAGTCTACCATTATTTATAATGTCTAGAGTCTAGAACATCTTTGCAAAAATGCAGGATGCTACATCATTATGTAGCTGTAACTCAAAATCGTATGATTGGCAATTATTTTTTTAAATCCTGTTTATTCTAAAATATTTGTTTGGGCTGGGAATGCGTAGAAGCACAAAACAATTCGGCATATTTAGAATGTTAGCCGTTTCTGGTTATAAGTACTATCCTTCTATGATGATGATACTTTGGTATAATAATGCAATAATAATAAGACCAATTGAAGAGGTTATTATACTTCCAGCTCATAGAGAAGAGCTAAGTTAAATGATTAAAAATGATTGGTAAAATTGCGATTATTTTGACTATCTGTAAATGGAAAAAGTAATTTGAATGTGCATATATGAAAGATATATGCATTTAATTTTTTCTTTAAATATGCTTATTATAAAAGAGCAGTGTATCTACAACCATTACCTGACTATACTAAATAAATATAAATAATTATCTATACATGATCACCACTTTTTTATAACTAAATTAATAGTTTTTTTTACTAACTCTTATTGTAAATAAGAGTAGACGAGGACTTGAGTATTAAATTATATGATCATTTTTTTATTTTGTTTCTTCTTCTCTTTGTCCATAGATGTCGTTTGTTATTTAAAACTTCGAAGTTTTCGTATATGTGTGGCCTCTCTTTACGCATTCCTTCCACAATAGATTTAGCTTTTTGCCAATAAGGGTTAGGATTAAAAACATCGAAATACATGTTTTGGTCTATTAATCGTGTATTAACTAACACTCCAGATAACTCAAAAAAGCCACAAATTGCAGTAAAATGAAACAAGCCTTCAGATGTCTCATGATATTTTTGTTGATATGCATCGTAACTTTCTACATCTAATTTATGAAGAAACCAAATCATAGATTCTCTATGACGATCATAGATATCGTATAGTTTCAACAATGTATCTGCTTCGTCTTTTTTATTCAACCTTGTTCGTACACTTAATGGTAAAGTGGTGTTAAAACATTTCTCCCTATAATATCCGCCAACTTTTTTATTTACTAGATATTTCCTATCTGACATGCTGGGTTGAGAGTTGAATGCTTCTGTTCTATATTCCTCCTGATTTCATCAACGCCCGTATCTATTCAAAATTTGATCCCTGATTTCAAGATATATCAGTTATTGGAAAATAATACTCTCGGAAGATAGCATTCATACACATATGTAAGTATCTGCAAAAAGGAAAAGATTGTAGATCAGATTAATCATTTTAACAGTCTTGATTTTTTCCATTTTCTGATAATATTATTAAGATTGTTTATAATCCAAAAAACTAACCGCAGGATAGCGACCGATTAGTACAAGCGTAAAGGAGCCGCAGCAGATAAAGATAAACCGAAACGAAGTTCTGTAAATTCTTAAATGTGCATCTCTTTGATATCCTTATAGGAACCTTCTGTTTCTTATTCTGATTTCTATAATCCCAAGGACCATCGGATGCCATTTTGGATAATATATTTTGTATTTGTGTATTTGTTGTTATAATTGCTGATAACGGACAAATAGCTTTTATGCAAATTTAGAAATAACTATTTTAAAAGTTGGTAACTATATCAGAATAATGGTAAAAGAGTCCACTTCGCTTTCAAGCATTAAGAAATTATCAGAGAAAATAAGGAATCAAGAACTATCTTCAGTGGATTTAGTTGAAGTTTGCATAAAAAGAATTAATAAATTTAATCCATGTTTGAATTCTTTCATTACTGTTATAAATGAGCGAGCATATAAGGATGCAGAAATAATTGAAAAGGAAATCAGACGGGGAGTAGATCGTGGACCGTTACATGGCATTCCATTTTCAATTAAAGATATTATTTCTGCAGAAGGAGTTAGATGTACCGCCGGCTCAAAAATTATGTCCAATTATGTTTCAAATATCGACTCAACGGTAGTTGCAAGAATGAGAAAAGCAGGCGCCATTCTACTTGGAACAAATAACTTAAATGAATTTGCTTCTGGTATAACAGGTATAAATCCTCATTACGGTTCATCCAAAAACCCATGGAATATTCACAGAATATCAGGTGGATCGAGCGGTGGATCTGCTGTAGCAGTTGCAACAGGGATGGTACCTGTATCTTTAGGAACAGATACCGGTGGTTCTATTAGAGTTCCCTCCTCGCTATGTGGAGTCGTAGGTTTGAAGCCTACCTATGGAAGGGTCAGCAAATATGGAGTTATAGATTTAGCCCCTTCACTAGATCACATAGGATGCATAACCAGGAGCGCATGGGATGCCGCTCTTGTATTGCAGATTATTGCTGGTCGTTCTCCAGTCGATATGTTCGAGAATCAAACTATTCTTTGCGATAAAAAACTATTTGCAGAACCTAAAGATAAGAAATCGTCTATTGGAATTCCAAAACAATATTTTTTCGATTCTCTACAATCAGAAGTAAAAGACATTATCAATGATTTCATAGATACTACAGGATTGGCAGATAGTATACTCGAGATAAATTTAGAGAAGACAGATAAAATACATGAGTCATGGAAAAGTATAAGATTTGCAGAAGCAACAGAAATCCACATGAAATGGCTTACTACAAGGCCTGATGATTACGGCGAAGATGTAAGAAGAATGCTATTGGAAGGAAATAATATATCTGCTATCGACTATATTCACGCTCACAGAGTGAGAAATGAAATGAGAAGAGAATTTCTAAATTTACTAACAAAAGTTGATGTCGTTATTGTACCAACAACTATTCTTACTGCGCCTAGATTTGATGATTTGGAAGCTAGCGAGATTAATGGCAAATCTATAGAAGTACGCGAAGCTTTATTGAGAAACACCATCCTCTTTAACAGCACAGGTCTGCCAGCAATTAGTATTCCGGTTGGATTAACCAAAGATGGAATGCCTGTAGGAGTACAAATTGTAGGATCTCTATTTCAGGAGGAAAAGATTCTTTCATTGGCATACAGATATGAATGCATCAATAATAGTCTCAATAAATTTGTTCCTCCATTACACTGACTGCTTAAGCACTTAGTTAAATGTCAAGTATTTATCGGCATTATTAAACAATAATTTCATTATTATCCAATCGAATCGAATTTGGAGAGTGATTTCCACAGATACCACGTAGCTATGCTTCTGTAAGGCTTCCATGGTTGAGCTATAACCAGCATTGTAGAAGGCGTAGGAAGTTCTGGCAAGCTATAAACTTTCTGGATAGCCTTTCTCACACCTAGGTCACCTACAGGAAAGATATCCTGTCTGCCTAAACAAAATATCAAAAACATTTCTGCAGTCCATCGACCAATTCCTTTTACTTGTATCAATTCGTTAACGATTTCTTCATCCGTCATTTTCGATATTAACGCTAAGTTTAGCCTTCTATCTATAATTCTTGCAGAAAGATCCTTTATATATTCTATCTTTTTACCTGATAATCCAACTTTGGCTTTTAGCATAGAAGCAGGAGTTGATAGAATTTGGTCAGGTGTGGGTGAAATATTATTGTAATAGTCCAGAAATCGTCCATTGATAATATTAGCAACTCTTCCTGCAAGTTGCTGAAAGATTATAGATTCTATTAGTGATTGGAATGGATCATTTCTGGTTTTAACTGAATATTTTCCAATAGATTTAATTAACTCGGCTAACCGAAAATCAGTTTGAGATAGATAATTAACGGGTTCTACGCTCATATTATTTGTATCCGGATATCAAATAAAAATACTTTAAGATTGTTCTCAAGAAGAATTGATTAATATAAAATTAACACTGTAATTGACATCGCACATAACTATGGAAGTAGGAGTTATGGATCATATATTATAATAATTATTATATGCAATACTATTCGTTTCGTTTAACCAAATGCTGTTATATGAAAGCGTATTTGCTATAAGTCTAAGAATTTTATCCTTACATTATAGGAATTTTTTTATGATAATTACATTATTAATTGCGACATACATCTTCACTAAGAATTTGAAATAACTGTTGCTTCTTGATCAAATCAATACACTGAACCTAATTCAGTGACTGATAATATGGTTAATGTTATAAAAAGTTGAAAAGTTAAACTTTTTTATTGCGTAATTCATAAAGATAGCTTGAGATGGTGATCTCTTTTAATGAACTTTAGGATGAACTCAACAATTATACATATCAAGACACTCTCTGTTATCTGTATTTTTCTTATAACAATTTTAACACTTAACATTTTAGCAACACCTAGTTTTATTCTTCCGTCTTTTGCTAAAAAAGAGGTTACATTAACAGCTCTCTAGTCGAGCCAAGAGATAGATGGGACATGCTTATTTCAATGGCATTACAGGATTTAAGAACAAAACATCCTGACTATGATATTCGGGTTAACTATACTATTTTAAAATATAATGATGCTCGGACACAGATGTCAAATTTAATGGCTAACCAAACTTCAGTTGATCTACTTTCCATAGATCAGATCTGGCTTGGAGAGTTTGCTGAAAAAGGATTTCTAACTGATCTTACAACTCGTACAGAAAATTGGGGAAGAGCTTCTGATTGGTATGAAACGAATTGGGATGGCGGTGGTTATAAAGATAAGATATATGGTATCTGGGCTTGGACTGACGTAAGGAGTATATGGTATTGGAAGGATCTCTTAAATAAGTCAAGTGTTGATCCTAATTCCTTAAAGACATGGGAAGGATATATTGCATCTGCAAAGAATCTTAATGACGCTTTAAAAGGTCAGGGAATATACGGGATCGAGCTCCTTGGTGGTCCAGGTTCTCAAAATGAGTGGTATCCATTTCTGTGGATGCTTGGAGGAGATATAATTGAGAATAGGCCAGGGCATCCAATAAAAGGTAGATATTGGTTTCCAAGCTATAATAGCACAGAAGGAGTTAAAGCGTTGCAATTTTTCAAAACGCTAGTTGATGCAGGTGTCAAACCAATAAAAGCTGATGTTGAAAAAGAATTTGTTGATCGGAAATATGCAATTATGCTTGCTGGTTCATGGTTGCCGGGATACTTTTTGTCCCTTACAAATAAAAATCTCGAACAGCATGTAGGTATGATACCAATGTTTCCAGTACCAAATGAAAATACTTCAACTACAACTATTATGGGAGGATGGGAGTTGAGTATTCCAAATAGTTCGAAAAATAAGGAGTTGGCTTGGGAATTAATCACGATAATGCTAGAACCCAAAATACTTTCCTCTATGCTAGCAAAATACG
The DNA here is from genome assembly GCA_963837175.1 of uncultured Nitrososphaeraceae archaeon. GTDB lineage: Archaea > Thermoproteota > Nitrososphaeria > Nitrososphaerales > Nitrososphaeraceae > JAJNBK01. The sequence continues at coordinate 11,655 of CAWIMJ010000044.1, read as the reverse complement.
GGTATCTTCCGACTCAGGTACCCATCGGGGAAGGTCCTTACTTAACAGATTTGCGTAAATCAATTCCGTACTATGATGAATTGATCTCGTTGATCCTTTCTGGAAGAGCTAGGCCCAATATACCGGAATATCCTCAGATAGCCGTTCATATAAGCGAAGCAATCGATGACGTTTACTCTGGTATCAAAGCACCTAAGCAAGCTTTGGATGATGCTGCTGCAAAATCTGCAAAGGCCTTGGGATGGTAAACTAATACCTGTCAAAGCTTGTTGGCTATTATTTTTCAACTTACGACAAGCGAAATAATTCTGAAGTCAATTGATCTATATACACTTTTTTCATATTATTACAGTCCTTTTAAAGTTTGGTTCATTTGAGTTCAGCTATTACAGTATCCAAATATTATTTTATATCGTCATATGATTTTTCCAATTCTGTTGTTCTTTCTTTTTACTTCCTTAAGTAGAAAATCACGTTCCACTTTGCAAGTAGTACTATTAATACTGCTATTACAGTATTACAGCAATATTACCCATTGGAAATGAAAACAATCTTATCCTTTGTAAAAAAAGGACGTCTCCAACTGTCCATAAATTCCTTTCGTAGGTGTTACCTTCTGAAGGAAATACTTTGGTTCACCATTAACAAAAAATTGGATGTGCAGTAATCAATCTTTCACCTTGTCCATAATCATCGACTGCATAATCGGAAATTAGCTGATTATAAGCTCCGTGTTAGATTATTCAGTATCCTGTTCTGATCTATAAATTGCTGTACTTGAGAGCCAAAAAAGTTCTTTCCGATTAAGGTCTGATTTACACCGATAGCCAGCAAAGTTGCATTGTTGTCAAAAGCAACTAAAAACTGTGAACCTATAATTTGAACATTTCCATAATGTGCAAAAATGTTTACAGTAGGAATTGATGATGCTTCTACTAATCCACTATATATTGTCTTGTTTCTCTATTTATTATTGGCTGCGATAAAAAATTTATATACATCTCGCCTTTCAAACCATCAGAGAGTATTGCCATAAATATTTTCTTCCCATTTACTCAATCAAGCCCTCATTGACACGTCCTTTGGAAATCGCGCAGAAGGGTTATGAGGTTTCCTGTTTTTCTCAATACTCATCTATGAAATCAAGCGAACTTTTACCTTATTTATCCAATATGGCCAAGTAATTCATAAAATGCACTAAAGATAATTATTATAAAAGAAAATAAAGTTATCACATTAAAAAAATCAAATAATATCTTTTCGTTTATACTTACTTTTCTTGTTCTTCTATATTTTTATTATCGGCAATATTTAGCTTTTCACTTCTAACTTGTTCAGTAACTTGCTGAGTTTTAGTTACAGGATTTTTCTTTACAACTACTTCTTTTACATAGGGCTGCTTTATGACTTCTACCTCTTCTTTCTTTAATGGAACCTTTATTTCTGTTTTGGAATCTACTGGACTTTCAGACGATATACTAGTATATTTTCTATCTCTAGGAGGTCTTTTTTCTATTGTAATTTCTTCATGTGTAACGGGTATTCCAATTCTTTTTGTTTCAGTTATCGCTTCTTTTGTTACTGTTGCTTCTTCAGTGGATTCCTCTTTGGATACATTCAGTCTTTCTTCCCTCAGAGGAATGCCAGTAGCAGTGTCTTGTGAAGCATCTGATTTATCTTGTTCTTCTGTAAAATCTACATTTCCATATGATGAAGAATATCTATTACCGGTAGGTGGTGAGACTCTCATAAACCTACTCTTTACTTCTTCTTTAGATATATTGAATCGCAATACACTTCCATCATATGACTCGGCCATATCCTTTGGAATATAGAATTTCTCTTTGTTTATCATTCCTTTTTGTACTACAACATAATCATGACCCGTCTCCTGGACTTCTCCCAGATCCTCGTCATCAGAACCTCTTGCTTCCTTCTTTATTACATCATCCCATTCTATATTATTTGAATTACTCATAAATCTTGTTACTAAATATATAATTTAACAGTTTTTAGAAGTACAAAATGAGTGTGATACTATGTTCTATAATTTCAGCATGCTCAACTTAACTACATTTAATGTGAAATTTGTGAACTTGATTCTCTATTTTCTGTCTCTATATATAAAAGATAAACGCAATCTCAATCACTTCTGTGATATATATTGTCTAATATATTTTGGTAATAACGATACTGCGTAGGCACTTGAGTTTGAACCATATTGACAATATTTTTTTGTACCATCGTAAACAGACCTCACGTTTTCGTATATGTTCTAGAGTTATTTAATAATTAATTATTTGGATTTAAATGCAAATAATTTACAACTAATCTATGTCTAGATATAAGACGTAGACTTTTATCAACAAGTCTTTCAAAACTTAATAATATGTCAAATTGTTATTCTGTATTCTATTGTCAAACCTATGTTAGATTTCTCTACCACTTTTAAGTGCGTCTTGTTTAAAAGTAACTGGATATAATAATAATGAAAAATAGAGGTAAGACTAGGAAAACCAAGAAGAAAGCTGTGATTGCTGGCGTTGCTCTTGCAGTTCTCATGATAGGAGGGACTTTGGCTGCAGTTTTGCCTTTCGGTTCTAACAACAATAATAACTCCAATTCCTCTAGAAATGATTTAAATCCAAATGAAGTAATTCGAAAATTATACAATCCTGTAATTCAAAATGCTTCAGCACTTGGAACCAGTACAGCCAATATAACGATGATAGAATTTGCAGATTATAAATGTCAGTCCTGTGCAAAATTCCATAGAGAAACCATAGAGGATATACTTACAAATTTTGTAAACACTGGGCAAGTACGATATTTATATAAAGATTTTGTAAATACTAATGAAAACCCTGCTACAAATATAGCTACTACTGTTGATAAAGCATCTACATTAGCAGCAGAAGCATCCTATTGTGCTGCCGAGCAAGGAAAATATTGGCAATATCATAATGAGTTGTACCAAAAGGCAGGAGACGAAAACACAGAGTGGATCACTAAAGATAATTTAAAGCAATTTGCTAACAATGCAGGAATAGGCGACCTTATGCAATTTTCTGACTGTCTTGAGTCACATAGATATTCTAAAGCCGTAAACGAAAATGATAATCTTGCAAAAAATATAGGTCTACAATCCATTCCTACCTTCATTCTCTTGTCCAATACAACACAACCATTAGCAATTCAAGGTGCTCAACCTTATTCAACTTTTGAAAAGGTTTTCAAAGAAATTCAGTCATCATCTTTGTCGAAATCAAGTTAATACTCTAACCTATGCATAAAAATCGTTAACTGTCTTTCATTTAGTAGAACCACAGTAGCAGATAAAGAAGAATATTAAAAAAGAAACTAAACGACTTAGTCCATACTCTGAGAGCGAGATTTGGGATGTTCCTCGATTCTAGTAACAATGGTATCCAATCAAGAATGTATGTGTAGTTAGCAAATGCTGCTACCCACATCCTTTACTCTTTTATGCAAGGCAATATTGACAAACTAAAGTTTACAGCAAAACTTCTGTTAACAATTGCCTCACAAGTCTATCAGTGTCTTTTCACTTCCTCACGACTAGATATCTAAGATTAAGATGTTGAACAGGTGTATAGTTGAGTATAAAGATACTGTAAAGTAACTATGGCTAGATCATGATGATCCAGCCATCTGTTTCCTATTCCTGGAGTACTTTATGAACAAATGAGATCGCGATTGATCCTTCGCCCACTGCGGATGCAACACGCTTGATGCTGCCGCCTCGCACATTACCCACTGCGAAAACCCCCGGTAAACTGGTTTCGAGTAAGTATGGTTGACGGGCAATGGGCCAGCCTGCAGCGCTCAGATTTTCTGGCGACAGGTCGGGACCTGTCTTAATGAATCCTTACTTTATTTTGTACATTGATCGTAAGAATCACTACGAGTTATCATATCTATCATAGACTTTATGGTGTCTCTCATTCTTTTTTTATATCGCATAAATGTCTCGCTTATTCTTATTATTGCAAAACGTTTGCTTAAGATTTTCATGGCAAGAAAAAAACATACTAGTCAACCTATAACAACATGTGTATTGCTTTATAACTTGAATTATTCTACAACCTGTGTATGCAGGAGTATTTACTAAGCGGATATCAATCATGATAACCTGATTTTCCCGTTTACTTTGAAGTTTCGTCTTTCTGATAATTAAAATTATTTACATATAACAGACCAGATTACTTCAGACAGATCGTCTAGTCTGCTTTTAATTTTCTCTGCCTTACTGTGCTAAAAGCTAATTTTGTACTTTTCTGCAATTAGATATATTTCAATATCTTTTACATCTATTTATTTACTATAGGCAACATAGAATTGGTATGAGTATTGATGGACGAAGATACGTATACCCTAGAAACGCAAGGTAAGGTGAATTGTATTTATGTTCATAAAAGATGACATTAGGTATGATGAAAATGAAAATAAGAAGAATAACGATAACAACAACGTAAAACAATCTCCTTTTACAAAACATGAGAGGAGCGATATTACAATAAATAAGAATGAAACTACAAAAATATTTCATGGTACTGAGAATTCAACTAAAGCACTTGTAGAATTTGTATCTAAAGCAAAACAGAGGGTAGATTCTGTTGTAGATTCTACAGCACCGTCTATTATTATTGGAACTGATTCTATAAGACAAGAAAGACTTTCTGCTGCTAAGAATAGAGGTGTAAAGTTTAGATATGTTACTGAAATCACAAAAGATAATATTTCTTATTGTAAAGAGATGTTAAAATTTGCTTCTGAAATTCGTCATTTAGATGGAATTAAAGGTAACTTTGAAGTAAGTGATGAGAGGGAATATGTTGGTAGTGCGAATTTCCAAAACTCTAAACCACTCCCTCAACTCATATACAGTAATGTCAAAGAGATAGTAGAGCAACAGCAATTTATATTTGAGAGCTTTTGGAACAGAGCAATGCCATCTGAACAAAAGATTAGAGAAATAGAGTATGGCATCGTACCAGAAGTTACAGAGGTTATTCAAAGTCCTGAGGATGCTGAAAAGCTAGAGTGGGATCTTTTACGAAAGGCTAAAAAAGAAGTCAATATAATATATTCTACAGCTAATGCATTTTATATTCAAGACAATACAGGAACAATAGAATTTTTAAATCAATTAGCAGAAGAGGGTATTAGTATCAAACTTCTTACTCCTACAGATGATTGTATAATAAAAACACTACAGAACTTAAATCAGCATCAACATCATAATCAAAACCAGCAGCAACATAATAATAATAAGATAATAGACTTTCGTAATATTGCACCGACATTAGGAATTAAATTCAAATCATTGATAATCGATAGAAAGTATTCTTTAATTATGGAATTAAAAGATGATTTAAAACAAAATATTAGGTACAGCAGAAGCTTTAGGATGGTCAACATATTCAAATAGTCAGGCAACCGTTTTATCTTATCTTTCAATATTTGAAACTCTATGGAGACAAACAGAACTAAATGAACAATTACAGCAATCTGACCGTATAAAGACTGAATTTATCAATTTAGCAGCACATGAGTTAAGAACACCAATTATGCCTATCATAGGATATGCAGAAATGCTAGAAGAAGAATTAGGAGAGGAGGATAAGAAAAGAGAAAGCACTGCAGCTATAATTCGTAATGCAAAAAGATTACAGCGCCTAGCAGACGACATACTAGATGTTACAAGAATAGAAACTAATACTTTACATATAGATAAACAACAAGTCAATCTGAACGATCTAATTTTAAATGTGTTAGACGACATAGTGATAAATACAAAAGAAGAGGAATTGCAAGGTGGTCATGCTGATAATAACAGGTGCAAATTATTATACAAAGCCTGTGAAGAAGAAATAATTATACAAGCTGATAAAACCAGACTGATTCAAGTTATTTACAATCTACTACACAATGCAATAAAATTCACAAAAGAAGGAACTATATCTATTCTGGTAGAAAAAAAGAAAGATGATGAGAATAATAATAACAATAATAACAATAATAAGTATAGCAACAACAAAAAAGAAGTAATTATTAGCGTCAAAGATACTGGTTCTGGAATAGACTCTGAAATATTCCCACGTCTATTTTCAAAGTTTGCTTCAAAATCATCTAGAGGTACTGGATTAGGTTTGTTTATATCAAAAAGTATTATCAAAGATCATGGAGGGAAAATATGGGCTGAAAATAATGCTGATGGAAAAGGAGCTACATTTAGTTTTAGCCTACCAATCCTAAGTCAAATAATATGAAACACGGTAACGGTAAGACAATACCTGCTGGATTTGTTCTATTAGTATTTAACAATCTTGAGCCTCATGTTATCCTGTATGGTCATTGTAGAAAAACACGATAGATATGATTTATCCTAATCCAGTGATATTTATATATAGATAAACATAGAATGATCTTTCTGATATAATATGATTGCAAGAAGTCTTTTGTTTTTATCTGCTATTTTAGGGATTGTTTGGTCTCTACAAATATCGAGGGATTCCGCTCCAGCCTATGCACAAGAACAACAACAATATTCGTTTCTGACAAAATGGGGAACAAATGGCATTAGTTTTGGTAAATTCTCACAGCCATTAGAAATAGCGATAGACTCTGCAGGAAATGTTTATGTTACTGATTTTACTAGTGTGGCTAATAAAATACAAAAGTTCACAGCTAATGGTACGTTTATTACTTCTTGGGGCACTCTAGGATTTGGAAATGGACGCTTTTCCAATCCAGCTGGTATCGATATAGATTCCTTAAATAATGTATATATTGCAGACTTTGGTAGTCCAGATACAGCTATACAAAAGTTCACAGCTAATGGTACGTTTATTACTTCTTGGGGTTCGACAGGTTTGGGTGATGCTCAATTTATAAATCCTGGTGGCTTGAGTGTCGATTCTGCTGGAAATGTATATGTGGGAGACTTTGGCGAAAATAACCGTATACAAAAGTTTGATAGCAATGGTAGCTTTATAACAAAATGGGGAACGCCAGGCTCCGGTGATGGTCAGTTTATCACTCCAACCGCCCTTGCAGCTGATTCGTCTAATCATATCTATGTAGTGGATCTGGGCAACAATCGTATACAAAAGTTTGATAGCAATGGTAGCTTTATAACAAAATGGGGAACGCCAGGCTCCGGTGATGGTCAATTCAATAATCCTGCTGGTGTAGCGGTAGACTCTTCAGGGAATGTCTACATCGCGGATAGAAATAACAATCGTATACAAAAGTTTGATAGCAATGGTAGCTTTATAACAAAATGGGGAACGCCAGGCTCCGGTGATGGTCAATTCATGGATCCAATCGCTCTAACTGTAGACTCGGCAGGCAATGTGTATATAGTGGATCAAGGGAACAGCCGTATCGAAGTATTTTCTCCCTCATAGAATCACTGAAGATAGTATTAAGCACTATTTGTTCTTTCTATTATCTACGTATCAAAATATTAGTACCCAACGAACATAAGGCTGTTTTGTTGCGTTTATAATTAGTAGAATTGGTGAATCATACTTACACTCTACTATGTGCCATTATTGCACTCTAGCTTTAGCAGCAGAATAAACTGCTCTACTTTAAGATTTGATCTTGTCTTGATTATCATGTCTTCATCTGCAACAAAGATTATGCCAAGCAAAGTTAAGGATTTTTAATTCCAGTCCACTTAAACTACTGCGGCTGATCGCTTATATGTGAATTTTTGATCCGCTATTGGTGGTATTCCTGTTCATCTTAGTTAATACAGAATTCTATTCAACATTCTTATTATTAGTGCCTATCATTATGGTGCCTTAATTCTCGGTAGGAAATTCTACTCAGCGGCTGTTAAGCCTGGTTTGCCATAATCGCATTTTGTCTTATGAAATCCTAATTCTTTATCGCAATCATCAAACTATGTGTTAATAGACAAAGGAAAACGGATATTGGTATGGAGAATATCATAAGAACAATTCGTAAACGAGGATATTATACATCTATTTGTCACTGGTAGATTGCCTAACATTTTTGATAATTTATCGGTTTTTAGGCAGATGTACAGATCCTAAAGTATTATAGATAATGTCTCGTTTTGCAAGCCCACATTTCATTATCAATTTCTTAAATATTACAAGTATTCTTCATTATTACATAAATCCTTCATCTCGAAATAATTCAACCAACATTAAAAAATCGAAATATTTCTAAAAAATAAAATACTTATACTTTGGTAGGTTCTTAAGTAAGGATAGATGAATACTAATGATTTAGATATTCCCGAAGAAATAAATGTACATAAGCAGAATTGGGGTAAGAACGCCGATCAAGTTATTTATGGACGAGAAGGAAGAGAATCAGGAGGAATAGATGATGATGATGAATATAGATGTATTTTTTGCAGATCAAGAATTGATGAATATGGATATTGTGCGTGCGGGGGCAATTTGGGCGTTGACTAATTAGAGTCTTTTTGCTAGTACGCTCTTACCATTTGTATGAACTTTTATAATTAGAGCTTATGATTTTCTCAGCTTTGATTACTACCATAGTAAGTGTCATAGAAAACTCGTTGCTGAAAATCATGATAAAATTTACACAAACCACAGATCCACTTCGTCATGTCACGCTACTGCTGAAATGGAATAATAAATTTAGTCACGAATTATGACTATTTGTCATATTTAAACTCAAAACAGACGAAGTTTGTGTCATATTGTATAAGTGTTTTTCATTTTCATTGTACCTTTCTTTATAAACTTCATATATTGTTACATAGTTCTAAATAGAAATGAGCATTATAGCTATACGCTTTTGGACTAGAGTGTAAAAATATCTTTCATAAGAGGTAACCGGTTTCTTCAATCAAAACACGACCAATCAATTTACTATTCCTGTCGATGACTCGCTATTATCGTATGAAAATGGATAGAAATCCTTCAGAACTATAGGATGAAGTGATTTATAGCCATGGGATTATAGAATTAGCTGATGTGAAATGGCCTCAACATGATGAATTTATTTTCAATCTGTGATATTTGGAATTAACAAAAGCAATGATATCTAGCTATTGCAGAATTTGCCGGATGTAGTACAATATAATGCACTGTTACCTAAATTCTTGTTCATATTATGAATCTCAACCTTACACAGAACTTTTAACGATGTTTTCATCTTTGAACCATAATTAGTACCTGCAATTTCCTTGTGTTCTCTGGATAACTCATAGAATAGTATTTTATTGGATTATATTCATCTACTGAAGGGCAAAGAAGAAGATAAGGATCTTAACTACTTCTTTCGTATGATACCTGCTCTTTTTAGCATCCTTTTGTCATTTGGCGAGTTCAGTGAGCATATTGTGAATTTGAGATAACTGGTAGCGTTGTTCTGCAATTTGCGTCTCGACCCTTTCATTTGGATTGGAAATTTCATTTATCCGCTCCAATGACTGGCTTCTTCTTTGGATGTTTTGTCTCTTCAACCCTACATAAATTGTCGTTACCCATTGACTTTATGTAAATTCTAAATAGATGGTCAAGATGCTTTACTTGAATCTTTAATCCTGTAAACTGAAAGCAGTCACTTACTTTATCTTTGTTGATATCACACTGTGTCAGTTCCCACTCCATTATATCTGGTACTATCCTTTCATGTCTATCAGCGAGAAATATTATCAGGTGCCATACCATATCTATCTATGACAATATTCATAAATCTGAGTGATAAAGAATCTGAACTGATCCTCATTTAGTTAATTTCTTTATAATATTCACTATCCTCAGTCTTTGGACACATTGAAATACATCTATTCTAATTCTCTTTAGATTAACCCCTAGTTCTCTTGGATTTTGGGCATCAGGATAACCTAAACTTTGCTTCCAGTCATCAACCATGTTAGATACTTTAACTACATCTAATCCACGAGTTCTACCAATATCGTTTCTGAGGTTGCTTGAGGGTAGAGACGTATTACTGTACTTTGTATGGCATTTGAAATTTGATTATTCAGATTTTTTAAATATGACAGAGGTGGTTATTTTAGATGTTACTATTGCTACTGGGGTCTAAAAAAGAAGGTCAAGTTGGTCATCTAGCCGATCAAATTGGTCGTCAAGTTAGTCAAAAGAGAAAATAGCCATAAGAATGTTACAATATATATCCTCCATTTGGATATCAAATTTTGATTAATAAACCCAGAATATTGATTAAAAAGTGCATTATTAAGGGAAAATATGATCTTAGACAAAGCTCATGGTTAGTTCTATCGAATAATTAAGGTTGACTTAATAATATCAAACGAGTTACTGAATCAGCCTATAATAAACGAAAGAAGAAGCACAACTATTTCTAAATCAGACAGGACAGGATGGAAAAGAATTCTTAAAGGCAATTTTACAGGCTGGAAGGACTTTATGGGCAAAGCTGGCAAAGCAGATGAATCATTTGGTAATACGACAGGTCAAAAAGCTGAATCATTGGGTAAGGTTATAAGTCCACTTGTTAGAAATGAAATTACAAAGGTTTTGGGGAATCTCAGCGAAGCCAGAGACGTCATAAAAAGATAACGCATTTGTATATTCAAGTATATTCTGCTACCGGTCTCAGAATTGTTTACACAATCAATTTCTAGCTGAAGCTTAAATTTCCTCCCGCCAACCAATTCGTTAGGTCTTTTATTGAAATGCTAGCAAAGTGCATAACCAGTAGACACATTATTTCATAATCCTGTTCCATTACCAATTGCAACCATTCTAACTTAAATATTAATAATATATTATTATTATAACAATAATATGACCGAAGACTCGTCAAAAATAAGATTTGGTAATAATAATCCTAGTCATTTCATAGTGTTGGATATGATATCAAGAGGCGTTAAAGATATTGATAATTTAGTTAAAACTACCAGGTTACCAAGAGAGGAAGTTCAGCATATTGTAGATGATCTATTATCTCAGCGATTAATAATCAGGGAAGAAAAGAAACGAAGATTTTTTGGCGGGAAAAAAATAGAGATTAAGGTAACTGAGACTGGTCTGAAAGTACTAAACTCGAAGAAAAAAGAACTACAAGAGCAAACTCAACAGTTAAGACAATGGCATAATAATGGTAATACCACACAGTGCAAAGCTATATGGATTCTAACAGATCATGGATGCCATTTATGTTATTTTCAGGAATTATGGATGTATTATTCTTCACATCTATGATGTCTATGATGGGCATGGCATTGAATCCAATGGAAAGTCAAATGGCTTCGGAGACTGGAGGCGGGGGCTCAGATGAGACAGATAGTAGTAGTGAGGCAGATGGTGGAGGAGACAGTAGCCAAACAGGAGAAGCTGATTCAGGCACAACAGGAGACTTTGGAGGATTTGACGGTGGAGGTTTTGGAGATTTCTGATATCTTATCTTTCACGATGTAATCAAAATAATTGTAATGATTATTATAATAGTCGTCACAGCAAATCAAGAATAGCTGAAATATTTTATATAACCGATACAATTACTTCAAATATAGTACAAACTCTCGCATGAGCACCAAAAAGAAGACGCTCCCTGATTGGGTTTCATACTGGTTTCTTTAGAGCCTGTTTCTACTATTTATGAACGTATTAACCGTAAGTAAACAAT
>CAWIMJ010000043.1:0-49791 GCA_963837175.1 uncultured Nitrososphaeraceae archaeon | reverse complement strand
TTATTTCCAAAATAGCAATATTAATGTGATGTATATGGTTATCATTGAATATCTCTCATAAAGATACTGAGTTGCATGTATGCATAAAATTCTAGCCTGAGAACATATTCTAATTAATAAAGAAAGTAAATATACAAATGCATTGACTAGTTGGTCTGACAGTCATTAATGGAATCAATATTTATTACTGGCACGGCTGGATCAGGCAAATCACTTCTCACATCAAGATTACTTCAATGGTATAAAGACAACCAATCATATCCAATTAGTCTTAATCTAGACCCTGGTGCTGTAAATTTACCATATGAGCCGGATATAGATGTTCGAAATTATATTGATATTAATACTTTGATGGAGACCTATGATTTAGGACCGAATGGGTCGCTAGTGATGGCAAGCGATATGATCGCGACAAAATTAGAAGATATTCAAAATGAAGTAGATAACTTAAATCCCGATTATATTATAATTGATACTCCTGGGCAAATCGAGCTTTTTGCATTCCGAGCCAGTGGCCCATATTTCGTCTCAAATTTCCAGTCGGACAACAAGGTAACACTATTTTTATTTGACGGCATGCTGGTATCATGTCCTATTAACTACATTTCAATAGCCTTGCTTGCATCATCAATTAAATTAAGACTCAAGACCGCACAAGTAAATGTACTAACTAAACGGGATTTAATTATCGAAAAAATTCAGGGTATATTAGAATGGTCGTCTTCCAGCACTAGTTTAGAGTCTGCTCTTAATAATGAAAAAGATACTGAATATTCTCTTTTAAGTAAAGATTTGGCAAGAAGTATGGCAAAGGGAGGATTTATGCAAAATATCATTGCCGTTTCCAGTCTTACTATGAGTGGGATGGTAAATCTATCTGCAACCTTATCTAGAATCCTTAATCAAGGCGAGGAAATTAGAGATTGACTTTGAAATCAGATTCTTCTGCCACTACTTTTACTACATCTACTTATACTTCTTGTACCGCTACTGCATCCTCTTCTACTGCTAATTTGGGCCCTGGATATGATGTATTTGGTCTTGGTCTAGACGCATTTGAGGACAGAGTGAAAATAACGACTACGAAGAAAAAGAAGAAAAAGACGACATCAAACAGATCAAATGAAAGACAGATAACCATTAAAATGTCAGAAGAAAGGCGGCAGACAAAGGTAAAGGAGTAGGAGGAATAATAATTCCCACTAATCCAGAAGATAATTCTGCAGGTCTAGTAGTTAAAAGAATGGCTGAAGATTTTCATATAGATTATGATCTTGATATCAATATTCTAAAAAAAGTGCCAGCTGGATTTGGAATGGGAAGTAGTGCCGCATCAGCAGCAGCTGCTGCTGTAGCATTTGATAAATTATTTGATCTTAAAATAGAGAAAACAAAATTAGTTGAATATGCTGCCGAAGGTGAAATTGCAAGTGCAGGGACAAAGCACTATGATAATGTTTCTGGGTCTTTACTTGGGCGGATTTGTTATTGTAAGGACCAGTCCAAAACTGGAATTTATTAGAATAGAGCCGCCAAAAGATCTCGTTTTGGTTATTGCAATTCCCCTAATTAGAGTTCCCAAGAGAAAGACAGAAGTTGCAAGAAGTGTTTTGCCCACTCAAGTTCCTCTGAAAAGTGTGGTTCATAATGTATCAAATGCAAGCACTATTGTTGCTGGGTTCATGTCAAAAGATATAGAAATGATTGCAAAGGGTATAGATGACGTCATTGTAGAGCCTGCAAGAAAGCATTTGATTCCCGGTTATGATGAGGTCAAAAGAAAGGCTACCAAAGCAGGAGCACTCGCAGTGACAATTAGCGGTGCTGGTCCATCAATCATCTCATTTTTGAAAAGTAATAAGAATGGCAAGGAAGTTGCAGATGCAATGGCTGCAGGTTTCAACGAAGCAAAAATAGAAAGCAGGACGGTAATCTGCCATTCCAGTACTGGCGCTAAAGTAGTATCAGTTAGTTTTAAAAAATAATAAAATAGCACAGAGAAAGAGAGATAGACCAAGAGTGTTATTGTTATTATTATATCATCGCAATATTTTGTTTCTCCTCTAATACTACTCCTATTACTACTTTTTCTTTCCCTTATCCAAAAAGGCAGACATCATTTTTTGTCTATCTTCATGGGCAAAACATAAGGCCCAGCCATATATTTCGAGTCGCAGCCCAGAATCAATATCTACATCCATTCCTTTATTGATTAGCATTTTACTAACTTTGACAGCAGTAAAACTATTCTTTGTTATTTCCTTTGCAATTGACAGGCATTCTTCTATTAACTTTTTGTTGAGAATCTTTGCTACTTCTGCAGATCTTTCCTTTTCTTTAACTGCGTCATCTTTTGATACTTCTGGAGGTAAATTATCCTCAGATCCTAGACTTACTACTTTATTAACAAGACCAATCTGTACTGCTTCTTCTGCCGTGATCATTTTGCCTGTAAAGACTAGTTCTTTTGCTTTCGCAGGACCAACAATTCTCAATAATCTCTGAGTTCCTCCCCACCCTGGAGGAATACCTATTGTGACTTCTGGCTGGCCAAGTTTGGCATTACTGGATGCAATTCGAATGTCACAGACCATTGCCAATTCACAACCACCACCCAGTGCAAAACCGTTGACTGCGGCTATGACAGGTTTTTCTAATTTTTCTATTTTGTTAAGTACAGCCTGAGCAGAAGAAGCATATTTTTCAGCTTTCATAGGATCAATATTAACCATGTACGCAATATCTGCTCCAGCACAGAATGACTTTTCGCCAGCCCCAGTAATAATTACAACTTTTATTCCATCATCAACGCCGACAATGTCTAGTGCACGCGATAATTCAGATATAACATCTACGTTCATTGCGTTTAATGCCTCTGGTCGGTTAATCTTGATTATAGCAATGTCTCCTTGCGGATCGAGTTGAATATATTTCATAGTAGACATATATAGAAAAGCATTGTATCTTTCAATTAAATCTTATCCAGTGGTAGATAAGAATAAGAATAGAATAGGAAGAGTTAGCATGTGTGTATGTGTATTTTCTATATTTGTTTACTAATTAAGATCACACACACATACACAACTGACAAGTCATATATTCGCGTGCGTGTGCGCGTGTGCATACATTCTCACTATAATAATCATCATCACACTATATCTATAAATAAAAAATACTATAACTTAATTTCTTATATAAGAAATAATAAAATAATAAAAGGGTGAGGTAAACCTTACTTGTGTTATCTACTAGGCTCCTGCCATACCATTGCGAAGTTCAACAGCTTTGTGATCTCCGCTTTCGGCTGCTACTGTAGCTTCAGCAGCTGCCTTGTGCATTTCTGATAATGCACAGCCCATCTGAGCCTCTGATTTGCCTCGTCTCATAAGTCCTCTGTAAAGACCAGCTTCTAGTGTTTGACCATGTGCCTTTTCCCATTCTTCTACTGGAATGCTGTACTTCTTTTGAATGCGGTCCCTATACCACTCAGGAATGACATTAAATGCACAGAAGGGTATGATTCTAAGGTCTGGTGTTAAATAATGTATATCACATCTTTGCAATCTCTCCAAGTCTTCGTTATATTTGTCTTGGAAGTGCATCATTCCTAAGAATAGAGATCTCACGTGCCATGATCCAACTGATTCAAAGTTGCGCTTTAACAATATGCTTGAGAACATCTTGGCAAGGTCCAAGCCATGTGGCTGTTTGCTCCTGTCAACAAACTGATTAAGTTTGCGTACTACATCTAGCATTGTCCAGTATCTATTGGCACCAGATTTGATTTCATCAGATTTCTCCTCAAAGTATTCGAGCAATCCCTTAAGATCAACGAATGATGTAAGTGGCGTCAGTTTCTTTGTCTGAGTATCTTCGAAAACATATGTTCCGGCACCACACGCAAAATGAATTGAGAGTTCGTATTTTGGTTTATTGCTGAATGCTTCTATTACATTTGTTAAAGGCATACATGAGGGAACTGGGAACCATCCATCGGATGTGATTTCACCATTTGTCTGCTCTTCAATTCTTTCGATGCAATCAGGAATTGTTATTCGGTATTTTTCACGTTCCTTCTTTGTCATTCTACCTGTCAATGATACTGGCTGGAAGTTCACAGCATGAACAACATCCATGTGCTTTTGTGCATATCTGATAATTCCACCTAATTCATGATCATTGATTGATTTGATTACTGTTGGCACAAAAACTACAGTCATACCACATTTTCGTGCAGATTCTAGTGTATATGGAACTTCCCAGTGATTCTTAGGATTAGTTCTTGGAGTAACTCCATCAAATGAAAGATAGAGATTACTTACACCAGCCGTTCTTACCTGGCGCATAGTTTCTGGAGACAAAGCTAGTTTGATACCGTTAGTGTTTAACTGAACATGATCTACTCCTTCCTCCTTCATTATTTTGATAACGTCTACAATATCATCTCTGAGCATCGGCTCCCCACCTGTAACCTGTATTGAATTACCAGCTATCGGTTTTTCTGCCTTTAATGTTTTCATCATAGCTCTTATTTGTTCATAGTTTGGTTCGTAGAGATAAGCGCCTTCTAGACCCTTCTTTACATAGAAGAAGCAATACCAGCAGGTCAAATCACATCTGTTGGTAACGATCATGTTAGCCAAACCAGAGTGTGAAAGATGGTTAGTACACAGACCACAATTGGTTGGGCATGCACATTTATCTACCATAACATTCGGAGCATGAGCACCTTTTCCATCCACCCAATATGTGCTGAATTTTTTGTACATCTCATACGATCCGAAGTATAGTTCTTCGCATTCACCATGAGATGGACAAGTCTTTGTCATGTATACCTTGCCTTCTCTTTCAAAAACTTCTGCATCCAAGATCATATTGCAATCTGGGCAGATACTTTGTGTATACCTAATTGTTCGTCTAGTAGAAGTAGTCTTACTAGTAGTAGTCATGTTAGAAATTTGTATTAAATCCATAGTTATTACCTACTTAATGTACCTTCTAGTAATGTCCAATCCAATTTATATATAAAGATAACCGCACAAATCCTACGGTGATTAGTTAATAAACATCAACAGTTTTCTATTATTTGCACTATGCTACAGCAAACTACTAATGCATACTTATATAATAGCCTTTTTTTCATTTTTCTGTGTACTAAATGAGCATAAGTGACAAGTCAAGGAAAGCAATGGAGAGCCTTGGCTTGACAAGTTATGAAACGAAGGTCTACCTCTCCCTTCTAGAGACCGGTTCTATGACAGACTTCTAATATTAGTAAAAAATCAGGTGTTCCATATTCCAAGATTTACGAAGTTTTAAATAGTTTAGAGGACAAAGGCTGGCTTGAAATTGATAGCTCAAGACCTCAAAAATTCTTTCCTAAATCACCTCTTACTGCACTAGAAGCTATGCGAATGCGCATTGAAAATGATATTAGAGACAATGAAAATTTGATCGTCGGCGAATTAATGCCAATTTACCAAAAGAGTGGCGTTAGAGAAAAACCAGAAATTTGGGTTGTGAGAGGAATTTATAATATTGCCGCAAAAGTAAGCGAGATCATTCAGACCTGTCAACACGAGTTGCTCATAGCATTGCCTCAAGTTGCTGAAAATATAGCAAAGCCGGTCCAACCAATGTTAAGGATGTTACATGAGAGAGGAGTAAGAATAACTGTTCTTGCTTCAGAAGAAACCACTACTGATACGGTACGTGCCATATCTAGAATTGCGGAAGTCAGATTGAAAAATAATATGTTTGGTGGAGGAGTGATTGGTGACAGCAAGCAAGTAATGATCCTGCTAGGTGAAGGAAGAAATGGTAATATGAATGTGGAACCAATTGCCATCTGGGCAGAGCACACAGGTCTTGCCGGTTTTGCAAAAGATTATTTCCACTATCTATGGGCTGACGCAGATAACAAAGAAAAAGAAGGTAACGAGCACACCAAGAATATTAAGAGGCAAACGCAATAGTAAAAATAATAACAATAATCCTTTTGTTACTTTTAAAAGAAGGCTTATGCTAAATTGTTGCATTATAATATACATAGCTATATGCTAGATAACAGGCATTGGTAGTGGCGATAGTAGAAATTGGAATTAGACATTACCCCTAATAGAGAGTAATCACAAAGAACGCCTACTAAATGCATATTCTTTTTTAATTATTAAAAAGATTTTGCATCTAAGAACAAAATTATAAAATATTCAAGTTGTTATAAAATTTTTTATCGCATAGATTGAATAATAGAAATCAAACATAAATTCAGAATATATGCATATTGACAACTCAAAGTTTTTAGATCTTCATTTTTATGCTATAATATTCATATTAAATTGGACGAACGATGACGAGACTAGCCCTACTGAGCACTCGATGAAGTAGATCTTGAGTTAGGAGTTTGTCCACCGTTTCAATGTCGATAATGTTACTTGTTATTCTTATTTAGAAGCGAGCTTCGTCATTATACAAATCAAAGATATTAAGGGGGAGCGTACAGTCAGTAAAACAGGATATCTGCCATTACAGTTCGGGAGTAATTCTTTTTAGTATAATAGTAGTGGGTTATAGAAGTCGACTGTGGTAAGTGGATATATAAATAAAGCTTCATAAGCTTGAATCTAATATTATAAAGGGTATATCAGCCTCTACATTAGTATAAATCATTATGAAAGTAACATTCTCTTCTTTTTCAAATTCTCATATATCTATCAATGTCATAAACTTGATAAGTGGCTAAATGGTTTTCATAATTAGATTGGTTCGCATAGAAACTACCGCATCGCTTGAGAGTTTTAGAAAGTTTATCATAGTTAGTACGTGCAGATCATTTATTCCTGAAAGTTATCTGCGGGATTACGAAGTATTTCCAGAGCGTGAAGAAGGTCCTGGAGCAATCTATATTGAAGCAGCCGATAAAGTGACATTGAAAAAGATACGTGAAATGACCTTTGTAAATGCTAAAGAAATTCTTGGAATAATATATTCATCGAAGAGTGGTAATACCCAACTTAAATGGAGACAGACCAGAAGAAAATCAGGCAAGGTACAAGGCGATGCTTCAGCCAATGCATTAGTAAATCTAGTAGAATCAGGAGTGTTAACACAAGAATGGGTCAATAATTATCTAAAAACGACTCAAACCAAAGAAGGGAGTAAGGCATCATCATCATCGTCTTCATCTACAGCTCCTGTAACTAATGAAAAAATTAGTGTAAAATATGATGAGAAAGAGCAAAGTATGATCTAATGATTATTAAAGAAGCAAAAGAATCTTCTGGCAAAGCTTATTTTGCAATTCCAGAAGATGCAGACGACCTTTTTACCTTAAGGAGAATAATAGAAAATGGAGATCAAATCTTTGCTGACACTACAAGAGTCATCAAAAGGGTGCAAGAATATGCCAGACCTGATAAAGGAGAGCGAATCAAAGTGCGAGTTTCGATTAGAGTTGAGAATATTAGCCTTGATGACATGGTAGATAGACTGCGGATAACAGGCATAATAACAAACACTGATAACGAGCTTGTACCTAGAGGAACACATCATTCTCTAACAGTACAAGTAGGTGACACAATCACAATTGACAAGAATAGAAAATGGAATGATGTTGAGACAAATATTTTAAGAAGATCAGGTAATAGCACAAATTTCATCTTAGTAGCAATTGATGCACAGGAAGCAGCTGTTGCAAAGATCTCCGGCACCCATTTAAAGATAATTCCTAATATCTATTCAGGACAGAGTGGTAAACGATATCAGCATGCTGCAAAAAATAATCCTAACATAGAAATTTTCTTTGAGGATATTGCTAAAACAGTTCAAAGTATCTTTTCAGCAGCAGATAATAACAGCACAATAATAATATTTGGTCCTGGTGAAACCAAACGCAGGTTTTACAATTTACTTGTAGTTAAGCAGAAATTAGAAAAAGGCAAGGTATCAATAATAGATGGCGTAGATGTTGCGGGCGAAGATGGGATTTTTGTTTTTCTACGTTCTTCTGCTATTAAAGAAGCAATGAGCTCAAGTAAACTAGCAACTGTCTCATCAATATTAGATGAGGTAATGCGGACTTGTACATAATAGTGAAGCAAAGTATGCCATGGGAATGCAAGAAGTATCCAATGCTGCATCAATCAAAGCTATAGAATATCTAGTATTCTCCGATTCTATTTTTAAAACTACAGATGAAAATGATGTAGTAAAACTTTTAAATTTAATTGAAAGTCATGGAGCAAAGAGTTTTGCAGTGGATTCATCTACTGATATTGGATGGCGAGTTTCATCGCTTGGTGGTATAGTAGCCTTACTTCGCTATTCAATTCGATGAGATGAACCATTGTTTTCTGATTGATATGATACAATTCTATTATGTTATTTTTTAATTTTGCTTTTATGTTGTTTTTGTTTTTGTTTTTATTATTGACCCTATCATCCATGATAGATATCCTTTTGACACATCATTCATTTTTAATTCCACGATTTCTGGTACCTCATACGGATGGCTATTATTAATTTCAAACTTTAGTTTATTTGCAGTTAAATTTGTTGTTTTAAATAGCGCAATAAATTCCTCTTGATCTTCAAGTTTATTTTTCCAAGAATACAAAGATCTTACCTTTGCAAAATTTACGCATGCACAAAGTTTTTTATTAGCAACCAACATTTTAGCCACCTTTACAACAGATTCTTCATCTGGATAAGTTGAAATAATTAATACACCATATTGCCTCTTTTTTTGTCTAACCATGTTTGAATAAGTTAATTCGATTTAATGATATATAGGCTCATTAGATATGGTAGTATAGTAATAGTATTACTAATAGTATAGATTTTTATCTTATAGATAAAATATTTTTATATATTAAATTCTTGGCTATATTCTAAAAATATCAAAATTATTTATCTTATGCTTACAAATGTATTTTCTGACTTGATACTTTCTTTAAAGTGGTGTTGAATCGCTTTACCACACGTAATATTATCTGCCCAATCACCATTCCAAGTGAGAGTAGTACTGATTTTTAGGAGATTTCAGAAAAGTGCTAACAATTTGGCATCTTTTTGCATTAGATAGTGAATCAAATTGCTAGCAAAAAAATGTTAACTAAAAGTTTCGATGCGATGTGTTTATGATAATAACTACGGTATTGTGTTAACATGAGAAATTCCGGCTCTGATATTTAAAAAATTATCAGAACCATTAGTTACTTCATTATTTCAGAAATATGAGGAATAACCGTGTCCTAACTGTGGTAATATCAACTCGACAGGATCTAGTTCCTGTAACAACTGTGGTATGCTATCTAAAAGGCCCCATGATGTATTTGCCGAATAGCAGCTAGCTTTGAGATCTTTCCTTATTTTTATATTTTTCTGTATGTTCTTGTTTGATGATTTAATCACTTTATAGTAACTAAGGATTTTAGAATTTGTAAAGAATACAGAGCAACTCTTATTTCATATGCTCTATCCCAATCTCAATATTATTCAATATGAAGAACGTTAAAACCTTTGCAATCGTGGCTGGTCTTATAGTAACCGGAGGTATCGCAGCAACATTTGCTGCTCTTCATATTGCGAGATCAAAGTTGCAATTACGCTTCAGAGACAGAGCAACCGCAGCTAATATATTGGCCGATATTTTAAAAAACAAGCTCAACCACAAGGATTACAACAAACACCACGTTCTTGTTTTAGGAATTCCTAGAGGAGGAGTTACAATAGCAGATATAGTGGCTAAAAAATTATCTGCGGATTTTGATATTATCATTGGAAAGAAACTGCTAGCACCTAAAGATGAAGAAAATGCAATAGGTGCAATTATGGAAGATGATACTAGGTATCTTGATCAAAAAATTCTTGACAAGCTGAAAATATCAGAAGAATATATCAAAAATGAGACATCGCTCACGAAGGAAGAGATTAGACGTAGAGCGGCTATATATAGTGGCAAAATGGGAAGAAATTATGAGATCAAAGACAAAACAGTAATTTTAATTGACGATGGCGCTGCAACAGGAGCAACAATTATTGCTGCTGCCAGATCTATAAGAAGCAGAAAACCGGATCTTTTAATAATTGGTCTTCCTGTTGCCTCATTACATACATTAAATATATTGAAGGCTGAAGCTGATATTGTTGAAGTTATCATTAGTCCATCTTCATCTTCCTTTAAAACAGTTGAACAATATTATCAAAATTACGATCCCGTTAGTCATGAAGAGATTATCGGTATTATGCGAAAAAGAAATCTGTTAGTGTAGTGTAGATACACAATAATTAAAAATGAAGAACTTGCCGTATTTATTTAATAAAATGGGTTTGGATCAAAGATAGTAGTCAATTTCATATGGATAATTGTCTTATTATTGTGCTGCTGCATTATTAGTGGGTAGAAATCTCCTAGATGTATGGATAAATATTTTATATTCTGTTATAGTTTTTATTTGAATCCTAGATTTTTACGCATTATACTCATTGTATAATCTCAGATAAGGAATAATAATCATTTGTAATATTTCATTTTATTTATTTGCCGTCACAGATGACTGTATTCTAGATATTTTTACTCAGACATTTGGTACTGTTATCTGGTAATAAAGCATCTCACAAGATAAGAGAAATACAATGCTTCTGCCAATCATGTGATTTCAAAAGGAAAGCCATACATCTTGGAGGATATGTTCGTTGTAATCTATTCTTGTTTTAATCAGCATAATAGTTTTTGTTTTTAGTACGTAAAGGCTTCTCTTTGACTTGAAATTCCTTGCCCATTCATTTGTCAGTTTTGTCTTATTGATATATGCTCTTGTAAGCTGACAATATTTTTAGGGTGTGTATCAATAATTGTTTCCGTCAAAGCGAAAACAATACAAAAAGTTCAATCTATTAATTCAAGTCTAGACATATACTTGCAGGAGCATTAATCACCATCATCGCGTAGGTACGACGAACAAGATGGATAATATTAAAGCTACTAATGCGAACATCATGTAGTA
This sequence comes from uncultured Nitrososphaeraceae archaeon, assembly GCA_963837175.1. Taxonomy (GTDB): domain Archaea; phylum Thermoproteota; class Nitrososphaeria; order Nitrososphaerales; family Nitrososphaeraceae; genus JAJNBK01. Next base: position 38,785 of record CAWIMJ010000043.1, on the reverse strand, counting down.
ACTTAGCCGTATAAGAGAAAGTACTGCTGATACTTACCGACCAAAAAAAGTAAATCCATCAAATCTCTATCATACTTTTATTCCACCCTAAGATGATATGTAATCTCTGCTCTATTAACATTCGTCGCACCACTAAGGGTCGTCGGATCTACAATATTTTGGAGGTATATTGTATGCTCTCCAGGAGGAAGCCGTTTTAAGAAGACAAACCACCCATGTACCGTGGCAGGAAATGTACCATACTTGACAGTTGAGATGTGGGTGTTAGTTGGTAGATTGATATTAAATCCTTTAGTATATATTTCAGTTACATTCTGCATAGTATTTGTCCTTATAATCTACAACACCCAATTTAGCAATAGGAACATTGTCTACCTTAACTAGTCCTCTCACCTTTCCTAAGTCAAATCCTCTAGCGCATTCAGATATTTTCGTCAGAATCGTGCTCCTTGGAGTCGGCATAGACAGCATCACACCCTCCGCTCCAAATAGCAATTAATACTTCAGCTATATTCTTCAAAAGATAACATATTTATTATTTTAGATATTAAGAGAAAGAAAGAATACAATGTATTTACTGATAAACTTTTCCTTAAATTATGAAAGCCTTTTGATATATAGTTGAAAGACACAATATCTTTCTGTTTGTCTGATTTAGTAGTAATATATAGTAATATTAATAATAGAATTATAATAATATAGTAGTTATCATTATGGCAGAGGAACACCAGTAGCTTTTAACTGTTTCATTACATAATTTACCTGTGCAGCTGTAACATTTCCGATAAGTGAATTTTGTGTGTATTGTAGCATTGAGTTAATAAGTTGGGATATCATCTCTGCATCATAAAATGCCTGTGATTCTGAAAGAAGCTCTGCTACTTTTGATACATCCATGCCATTGATGATCTTTCCGCTTGTAATTAAGTGGCCAAACTTTTGGACCGATTCAAAAACTCCAATATTGTATGCAATAAATGCAATTTTTTCAGGTGGTAAAACATCAAGTGATTCCATGATATACAAATGTGAAGCGCTACTATATTATTTCTAACTTATATTTGCTAAGAAAAAGATTCTAAATATCCTTACAGCAGCAACAAGCTATGGATGAGGATGAAATTATTTTGTTGATATAATAAAAAGAATTCGAAAGGTATGAGAAAACATTAAAGATAAAAATTACTTGATCACTCTATAAAGTAGTACCAACCAATGGTTAGTGAATTTAGTATTTTTAATCAGATGAAAAATTAATATGATAAACATGTGTTGGGGTCAAAAGCTTGAGTTTTTTTATTGTCTAGAAACCTTGGCTAGAATTACTCATTGAATGAAAAAAAATAACAATTACTTTTTTTCTAATCATCTCTTATGTTGGGAGAGCGTATATTTTGGCTCTCACTTTTCTATGAGGAAATATGACAAATCTAATGAATGTATTAATGAATGTACATCTATGATGATAATTGATTAAGAAATTGAGGTTTGAAAAAAAGTCTTAAATAAGAAAGAGAGCCTATGGAGGCTGTATCCTGTTACCTGTGGATAAGGGATTTCTATTGTAACTAACCTATTCTGAGGTTAACATTTGATTCTATTGAGAGTGTTCATCTATTGAACTTCTAGAATTGCTGCTACTACTATTACTATTACTACCAAATGATCCCATCGGTATATCCGGAAAGCTCGCATTCATTCTAGATTCTGCAACTGCACCTGCTTCAGCCAAAATTCTATCAACATCTTCACCGCTGGCATCAAATGCAAAAGAATTGTTGCTCATGCTTCCTGCATTTATCATAATGTCGCTAAATACTCCATTGATTTCGCCTAATTCAGTGTCTACCTCTGGCATTACAGATGACAATCCGGCTTTCACCCGTGTCAATGCTCCCATTGCTGGTCCTATCGCTACCATTACGTCTCCAATATCAAGCGTCGATTCTAATCTCATTTGTATCTGTTCAAGGGAGATCTTTAACTGTGAAATAGTCTTAGCTGTTTTTCGAATCTGTGCTAATTCATTTGATAACATCTTACCTTGCTGTACGTCATGTTTTTGAACAGATGCTACAACTTGGTTAAAGTAAGTTTTTTCTTTTCCTCTTAATTTCTCTAACATAGTATCCATTTTCTGATTTTGTGCTTGAAGCCTATTCTTTGCAAATTCAATCTTTGACTTCAGAGGTGTCTGTGTTCTTACACTCTCTTTTATTCTTTCAGCTGTATTTAGTCTGTTTTCTTTGATCCAATTATTGCTAAAGTTCGTCGTCATTATAAATTAGGTTGAAAAAATGACGTTAAACTACAATGTCATAATTGCATAACTAAGTAGTGATATTTTCTAAACATAGAAAAGAGTTATGGAGTAATTGATTTTACTAAATGAGTAGCAGTTATTATTAATATAGTTTTGGTTTCCTAAATAGATAATAATATGTGTGTTTTATTATTAGACCTCTGTATGATGCTGCAAGACACTGTTATCAAGATAGACATATTTTTAGCATAAGCTTACTCCGTGAATAGTCAAATAAAATTTTTATGCCAAATAAGATATGTGACTTGGATATAACAATTCCTTTCATTAATGAGATACTTTAATTGCATAACTTTGCTTTCATTTTGTACTTACATTTGCTATTCTCTTTGAAGCTTCTGAGTTATAGAGTGTCAAGTCTTTTTTATTTGGCTTATTATTATTTTCTATGATCTACTCTTGCCATTTTTAGACACACCTATAGGAAACATTAGATGCGTGATAACTTTCTTTTATTTTTGAGAGATTTGAAAATGCAAAAATTCTATTAAAAGAATATTATTATTAAAAAGCTGAAACTTGAATTTTTGTTATTTAGCAGTTGTTATTCCAAATACCAAATACCAATTTAGTCCTCTTTAAGATCACGTTTGAGATTAGTAATTTCTTTTACACTATCTATTTGTATGTCATCGCTTCTTGTAATTAATCTAGATAGAGTTGGCTTGGCATCCTTTCCTAAACTTATTGCATCTTTCCCTTTCCTAAGAAAAGATATAGTCAATCCATTATCTGTGAGTTTCTGAGCAAATTCTTTTGCAGTTTTTAGTTTATCAAAAAGCCCTATTTCCTCCGAAGTTCTGAAAAATTCAGGTTCTAAGAGATCTACCGTTATCAAATTATCGCTAAGACTTATCTGAGCTGCAGACTGGTCTTTAATGTATATCTTGATTATACCCTCTTCCACAACCTTCATAGATTTAATCAACCAATTGACTATTTGGTCGTCCTTATCGATATGAAGATGATCATCTCCTACCATATCCCTAGATATCACAAGCCGTTCTATGTGCGCATCTATTGTAATTATGTCTTGCCATTGACAGCCCATTAATGTTACCATACATATATTCCTCCAACACCTTATCCCTCCAATACTTTATCGTTAGAGCAACTGTGAATTAACGAAGAGATAGAGAGGGAGAGAGGGAGAGAGGGAGAGAGACATTGAAACAATTATCCTATACAACGTTTCTTTGAAACATTTGGCTAAGATGTAACATGCAAGATTATTGTTAGAGTGTACGTTAAACTTAAAATTGGTCATTTGATCATAACCTTTCGTTTCTATAAATGAATTTAAAGCAATGGTGTGAAATTGATGAGCGTATATATATTGCAGAAGCCGATGAACGTTATAAACAATATGCTGGTTTTGACTATAGCGAGGAGGTAATAAAACAACTCGCGGATATGAAATTGCGTAATGCCCAGATCTTTTTGCGTTCATTTTCAGAGCCAAGAGAAATTTATCTTAATACAATAGAAAGCATTGCAGATTCAAAGACAAAGGAACTTGAACTCAAATTACATAATTTAAAAAATAAAAAAATTATTTCTTCAAAATACAAGTTTGACAAAGTCCCTGTTAATTGGAGTACATGGCGACAATTCAACGGTATTGAAAAAGATTCTTTGAAACGTAAGCATGTATTCGATGAATTTATTGTGAAGACAAAATACATTGCACCAATTATAGAAAGGCGCTTTTCTGCCATAAAAGAAGTGTATTCTAAATATGGAAAGAGTATCAGCGAAAGGGACAGAGATGATGATGATAATAATAATAGTGATATAAGTAGCAGCAAAGGTAGTGATGGTAATGAACCTGGTAAAACAAGCAAAACAAATATGAGCCCACTTGATGGATATTTAGAAAATGAAAAATTATCATATTCACAATTAATTCAATTTGTAAAATCTATGGGTCAGCAAGCAAAGAAACCTTTTAGAGAGGCTCTTACCAATGTTTCTGAAAAGGTTCTGGAAAGAGAAGCAGAATATTACGACGACTTTTACTTCTTCCGTAATAAGGTTTATTCTGACATGGAAAAGCATTTTTCAGGAGTTGATCCTCTTGTAGAAGTAAAAAAGACACTTGAACTAATTCAATTCGATTTATCTAAAATTAATTTTGATGTGGATAACAGAAAGAACAAATATCCATCTCCTATTTGTTTCTTCATCCAAGTACCAAATGATATTCGTGTATTATATAAAACTGAAAGTCCATATTTTGATCTTCAAGGATGTTTCCATGAAACTGGTCACGCTATACATGCAACCTCAATTGATGCATCACTAGAATATTGGAATAGATACAGTTTTTCAATGGGCATTGCAGAGATATTTTCAATCCTTATAGAGAGACTGACTAAGAATAGTAATTATTTGGAATCCGTCCTTGGGATCAAGGATGAAAATATCCGCCACGAATTAGCGAGCCGTAACAACTTTATGGAACTATTTTTTGTCACATTCTATACTGCAAATTCATTAATGAAAGCAGAATACTGGCGCAAAAATCTTTCAATTGAAGATGCAAATGTACTTTATTCTAAGTTAATTAAAGAATATACAGGATTTGAAATGCCAGGTGAATATTGGATGCTTCATCATATTCTTCCAGACGCAATAATGTATGTTCCGAGTTACTTACTTGCAGCCGTCCGGGCTAAAGAACTAGATATTTATCTGCAAAATAAGTTTGGGGAAAACTGGTGGACAGATGAGAACGCAGGAAAGCATTTGCGGGAGATTATGAAACCTGGTGCAAAAATAGAATTGGAAAGATTTTCTAAATTGGATAGTAGCTTATTTATAAAAGAAATAATCAGTGTATAAGTGTATAATACATTTTTATGATCAATAGTCGTCTTCATGAATAATATATGTAGTAGAAGTTGTTAGCCGTGGTGATGCAGATTCAACTTTTTATAGATAAAATAAGGTTAAGTAAATCAAAGTTCGTATAATGGGTAGGTAAAATACAAATAGCTAAAAATTTGAATCTATCATAGCGTTATTTTATCATTAAGAATGTAATGTATATCGCTAGTTAATATCATCAGAAGAAATTACCAAAGGTACTCTCAATGAAACTATTCATAGAAGATTATTATAATTCATTTTTTCACTATTAATTACAACATCAAATTGGCTTAATTAAGATATTACTTCAACTGAATTATCAAGATTTACAATACATAGTACATATTATACTATCCAGCTTAATAATAATAATCTCACAGATTTCTTCTATTTGTACAACAATAGGAGAAACATCTTAGAACCAGCCACAGTAGTAGTGATAGTATTAGTAGTTAAGTCTATGACTACGGAGTACAAAGCGTTTATGAAAGAAGAAAGTAACTATACTAACTAACAAAGTTCGTTTACAGATTTTTCTTAATATGTAAGGTTTACTATGCTTAAAAAATCCTTTTACTTGGTTTTAAAAGATATACGAAATTATGTTAGGCAGTATATATGGCTCTCATCAGGCAGATATTAATTATATTTCTAAACAACAACCTATATGAAAGAATTAAAATACAATAATTGGAGGGCCTAATAGTGTAACTCAAATTCCAGTTGGAGCAGAATGCTTCTCTACTCGGTGTTGCTGCAAATTGTCAGGATTGTTAAATATTTCCATACACATATCACAAATATACTCTTCCCGAGAAGGGAGTTTATCAGTAGAAGAAACAACATTTTCCTCAAAATGCTGTACTGTTTCATAGTGTATCACTTCCTTTTCTAGTGGTATTTTATATTGAGAATTATTGTCTTTACCATTTACAAGTTCTGAATTAGGTTTTTTGGTTACAATTTCATATCCATGTTTAATCTGCTCTTCATTTACATTTAGTATGACAGATGGATCTCCTACGCCTACCTTTATGTCAAAATGTGAAATGGCAGAAATTGGAATTCGAAATTCCTCATCTTGGATAAGGCCTTGGTTATATACTGTAAAATGATTATTGTCTATTTTATTTATCTTGCCAATGTTCTTTCCATTTGATGTGAAAACATTATCACCAATAAACAAAGTAAATACAAGTGAAGTGGCATCGCATTTATCAATCTATTGAATTACAATATAAGCAAAATTCTAATAGTAGCATATTGTTTCTTTTTATACATATATTACATTCTCTATAAAAGTCTCATTCATTACTAAAAGGCTATTATTTTCTTCATTAATCATACTATTATTATTATAATAATAATGATGTAATAAAGAAAAGCAATCACAATTATAAGCGATTTGATCTTATATGAAAATTCTACATATATCTCTCTATATAGCAAGTATTAAACTTCCAGATTTGGATCACATATCATTTTGAATACCTTAGTATTGATATCAAAAAAATAAAAATTGTAACCGTTATAGAGCGAAGAAAGAATTTGGCTGTATAAAACTACTCACATACTCATTATATTCTATTACAAATTCTCTCTTTCTATAATATTCATAATATTACCAATAATCTAAATACAAAAAAGAGGAAAAATAGAAATTCTATCCTATTTATATATATGCTACGACGCCTTTAGACGCACTATCACGTTCTGATCATCGTCGTCATCAGCTCACTATATCCCTGATTCGACGGCTGCAAAGACAAGATAACTTTGTTAAAGATTTCAAGATCCATAGCCTCGATTCCTGTTGGGCCGATGAAGAATAACTGGAACAGGAATTTGAGCAGCGCCAAAATGACTATTATAGCCACAATGATAATGATTATGTATACTAATGTACCTAAGACCATTTACAAATCTCGTGTTAAAATAGGATATATCTATTTGAAGACAGTTTTAGGTAATATTATTCTAATACGTGACATATATTATCTGATTCTTCTGATCTATGTCTACAAAGGTTCAAGCCCAAATGGCCTTTTTTCAATCTTTCAGATAACTTTAATTTCTGGACTTGAATATAAAATCAAACTGACCTTTTCGAGTCCATTAATTCTATTTTCTTTGTTATGAAAGCAGACTAAAAGACAAAGTATTCTAATAATAAACAACATTATATATCTCTCTCTATAATGAGGTTTTAAAAAGATTAATAAGATCTGTCCAATCCATGTGCTGAAATTCAATTGGATCTTTAAGTGGATACTTTACCCAGCCTTTAACAATTGAAAACTTGTATAACTTTGATTTGTCGATAAGATTAGTATTAACTTTTAACAGCGTTCCCCACCGCTTCTCCTGTTGAGTGATATCTAAAATCTGTCTAAAAGGAATCTCAAGATTTTCATCACTTTTATTAAGATCACCTTCTAAATCTTTTACTGTGTATCCTTCTAATGGACGGAATATATTTTCGCCTTCCTTGAATCGTTTAAGTTGTCTTATCGAATGTACATCATATATTCGATAAGTCATATTTGTTTTTGAAATAAAAGCGATACGCCTATCAGTAATAACAAGCATGCCTTCCTTACCTCGCTTCAAAAAGCCCTCTTCTTCACCCCATATCCAAACTAAATGAGCTTTGATTACTTCATTCCATTCTACCAATATGCCTCACACAATATTTACATTATTATTAAAAACTTCTTATTCCTCCAAAGAAGGAGAACAAAGTAAGAATAAGGTATATAATAATATAATATTAGTACTACTTTATATCAATAAAAGCATACGATTTGCTTATTTGATAATTAACGAAACAGAAGAGTGATAACTTTTCTAATATTAAATAAGATGTTTTGTCTATCTCTATATATTTAATATTTTCTCGAAATACTGAGGGCACCGTTCAATTTAGAGTTATTTCTTTATCATTGTAAAGCAGAAGATTTTCTTCAGAAATAATGGTTTTATCCAATAAATATAAAATAACATAGCCTTTTAAATATTATTAAACAATATTATACCCATATAGTATTTGCATGCTATTTTTTAGCCTTTTTATATAAATGATAAATATTAATTATTGAATTTTAATTCAATAGCGAAAAAATATGCGAAAAGAAACGGAATACTAAAATTTAGCAATATAGAATATCTAAAAAAAGAGTTTTTAGGACTTAATTGAGGGATTTTAGCCTTCTTCCCAGCCCTTTACGAAAACAGCATTCTTCTTTAATGGAATTGGTTGTCCTGGCGTATAGTCCATTGGTCTCATCCAGAAGATTGCCTTTGTTGGGCAAACACCAATGCATGCTCCATCGGAGATGCATCTCTCTGGGTAAAAGACAAACGCCTTACCTCTCTTCCAACCTTCCACTGGCTTCACTCTCAGGTACATCTGGACCAAGAGCTGTGCAAATCTCTACACAGAGAGCACAACCAATGCAGTGTTGTTCACTAATATCCGGAAGTATTGCTACTGGCATCTAATTCACTTAACCATCGATTCATGCTGAAACTATTTAAACCCTATGCCATTTTTATAACACAGTAATATAGCAACAAGAGGCTGCAAGAGGCAATCCATGCTCATTTTCTTGGCCTTTTCAATATTTACCATGTTTAGAGTTATATCATGGGTAGTAACAGCTACAATTATTATCTTATTATTATCAACTTTTGCTTTAACTAACACTTCTTGTTTTTCTGTCAGTAATAAAATAAGTAATCATGTTCTATTGAATAATCTAATAGATAAATAATATCTAATAATAACATCAGTAAAGAAACTGGAGATATAGAATGAATTTGTTTCAATATTATTAACCATTTTGATAATCAAGAAGAGAAAATGAAAAATGTCATGTAATTAAATTTTTTTATATATGTAAATGATTCTTTACAAGTTTATGACAGTTCTGATTGAGGTCACTCAATACATTATATTACTGATTGAGTTTCCACATTTTATGTTTCCGTACTGTATGTAGGTATGACTATGTAAAGCTGATAACATTCACTTCACTACTACTACTATTATTATTATATAAATTCAGCATACGCACCTCATCATCCATCATTCATTTTTATTATTCTATTACTTTCGAATGGTACTCTTTTTTCATTAAACTTGGTAAATGTCAGAGAATAATCCTCATCATATATACATAAGGATGCAGTCTATAGATGTCAGTCTTAGACAATAAAGATATATATACATATATATACACTCTATAATTTTGGAAGTTGTGATATTAAAAAGTATAAGCAATTTTAGATTTATATTTACTATTGTTAGCGCATTGATAATATTTCTAATATGTGTTGGTACTATTGCAATAGCAGTAGTACCACATGTAGCCTATAGCCAGTCATTTCCTTCTGTTCCCAGTAGTGATATTAATCCTGCCAAAGATAAAGCAGTAATCTTAACCTTTGACGATGGCTACAAGAGCCAATACACTAATGCCAAGCCAATTCTAGACAAGTACGGATATAAGGCTACTTTCTATATAATCTGCAATTATGTAGGAAATGGAGACGGACAGGATCATCCTAATGCTAGAATGAGTTGGGAAGATATAACAGCATTATACAAGGAAGGATATGATATAGGATCTCATAGTATGAGTCACGCAAATCTTGATTTATTGTCAGAAAAGGGGATGGAATATGAAATAGGCGGATCAAAACAATGTCTTCTTGACCAGGGAATTAATACCACAAGCTTTGCATATCCTATTAATACTGGAGCTGAGGATGCAACAGTAATCGATATAGTTGCTAAATATTATGATATAGCTAGAACTGCTAATGATCCACTAATGTATTTACATTGTAATACGTTAAAAGATGAATCAAGTCAGACTGATTGTAGAACATATTCTGATGATGGTACACTTAATTTTGTAAATAGGTACTCTATTATAGGTTGGAGTCATGATGCCGAAAGGAAAGCCAATTCATATGATGATTCTGAAATGTTAAATAAATTCATTGAAGTTGTCAATAGCCAGTCTATTTATAATACGGATGGTATAATAAATGCAATTCCAATACTCATATGGCACAGAATAGATAACAGCGGAGAAGGGGATCCAGTGGTTTATGCTACTACTCCAGATCTATTTGAAAAAGAAATTAAATATTTACACGATAATGGCTTTAAGGTATTGACAATGGCAGACCTTGGATACGATGAAAATAGCAATTATTTATACCTAAAAAGATAGATAGATAAATAGAAAATAAGAAAATGGAGAAAGTTACCGTATTTCTAATTGATAATAGGTGTCTCTCTCTTATTATCATATTTATATATTACTTAAAAAGTGTCATCTACTTATCATAAAAGTAAACTTCAAATTCTTTTTGCAAGCTGTATTAATGACCTACTTTGGTTAGAAAGATAGCTGTTCTGATACCAGTATTTATTGCAGCTGCCATTATAGGATCGCTTGGTCTTGTGTTTATTCCACAGGAAATTAAAAATAAGCATATAGGCTTTGCAGAAGGAACAATAAGAATAGATGATGATGTAATTAGGGTGGAAATCGCAGAATCTCGTGCAGATAAACAGAGATGGTTAATGTTTAGAGAAGAAAAACTACCATTGAATTCTGCAATGCTTCTAATTTATGAAAAATCAGATTTATACCCTTTATGGCTTTTAAATATTGAATACAACCTGGATTTAATCTGGGTTAATGAAAATGGCAATATAGTGTACATGGTGAAAGACGCTTCTCCTTGTAAAAATACATTGGATTCAGCGAGCTGTACTTATAAAAATACAAAACCTGCTAAATATGTTATTGCTGCAGCATCAGGATTCATAGAGAAGCATAAAATTACAGAAAAGTCACTAATGACAATAATTTCAATTTAAATTAGCATTAATAATTGGTATTGCTAGATATATATAGAGCAATATATAGGGAGATCTATTTATTATAGGAAATAAGTTAAACTATTTATAATTAAAAGAGAATATTCGTACAATGATAAACAGAATATTATACTTTCTAATCAATAAATTAGTATAAAAAATATATACTTTACCTTAAAGTGATCAAATTAGCCCTTATCGCAACTTTTAATACTAATTAGAGGTCAACTACTTTATGTAAATCGTTATAGGCTTGCCTTATTTCTTCTAACGATGCCTCATCTTCAAGTGTGGTAGCATCCCCAGTTGCTACTACTGCTCCACTAGCTATCGATTTAAGCAATCTCCGCATTATTTTTCCACTTCGAGTTTTGGGAAGTTTATTAACAAAATAAATCTCTTCAGGTGTTGCAATTGGTCCCACTGAATTTCGAATGTGATCAATAAGCTCAACACGCAGTTGATCAGATGGTAAAAATTCTGTCCTCAGCACCAAAAACGCAATTATTGATTCTCCTTTTTTCTGATCTGGCCTACTTGTTACTGCAGCTTCCGCAATCGCTTTGTATGATACAAATGCGCTTTCTAACTCCATTGTACCAAGCCTATGTCCAGCTACTTTAAGTACATCATCGGATCTACCTAGAAGCCAAAGATAGCCGTCAGCATCAGAAAGTGCATAATCACCAGCATAGTATACATTTTCATTTTCAAATTTTCTCCAGTAAGTTTTGCGGTATTTTTCGTCATCTTCCCATAGTGTCATTAACATTCCAGGCCACGGCTTTCTAATTATTAGATATCCTTTTCTGTCGGGATCTACTTGTCTTCCATTTTCATCGACGACAGCTGCATCTATACCAGGTACAGGAAAGGTGCCTGAACCAGGTTTCATGGGAACAGAGTCGATACCGGTACACATACCTATCATAATGCCACCTGTTTCAGTCTGCCACCATGTATCAACAATGGGACAACTTTCCTTTCCAATAGTTTTAAAATACCACATCCAAACCTCCGGATTAATCGGCTCGCCTACAGTACCCAATAGACGAAGCGAAGACAGATCAAATGAATTAGGAATAGTATTTCCAAATTTCATATACATTCTAAGAGCAGTAGGAGTGGTATATAGAATGGATGCACCCTGTTTTTCCACTATGGCCCAATATCTGTCAGGTTTTGGATAATCAGGAGTCCCTTCATACATTATTTCGGTAACACCATGAAGCAGTGGTGCATAAACAATGTAACTGTGTCCCGTCACCCATCCTATATCTGCAGTACAAAAGAAAATGTCTTCCTTTCTAAAATCGAAAACCCATTTAGCTGTTGCATACAAATATGTAAGATAGCCGCCAGGTACTATGCAGTACTCCTTTTGGCTTTCCTGTTGTTCCGGAAGTATATAGAATATACAAAGGATGCATACTGTCTAGAATTTCTGGCTCACAATATGATGGCGCATTTTCAATTAGGTCATGCCACCATAAATCTTTTGGCCCCATCTGAATATCATTTGATGCTCTCTTCACTACAATAACATGTTCTGCTGAAGGGATAGAAGAAATAGCATCATCTACAACTCTTTTCAGAGGGACAAGCTTTCCTCTTCTGTCAGCTACCATCAGCAGTTATTATAACTTTTGATTTCGAGTCATTTACCCTATCAGCTAATGATTTAGAGCTAAATCCAGAGAAAACAACAGTATGAATTGCGCCAACTCTCGAACTTGCTAGCATTGCAATCGGAAGCTGAGGAATCATAGGTAGATAAATTGTGATCGGATCACCTTTTTTCACACCAAGATTTTTCAGAACGCTAGCGAATTTATTAACAGAACGGTATAATTGATAGTAGGTAAATGAATTGGTTTCGCCATTTTCACCTTCCCAGATTATGGCTACCTTGTTTTTTGCATCAGAATCAATATGTCTATCGAGACAATTGACAGACGCATTTAGCTTGCCACCAATAAACCATTTTGCAAATGGAGGATTCCAATCGAGTACTTTATCCCATTCTTTGAACCAATTCAGATATTTTGCTTGCTCTGCCCAAAATTCTTCTGAACTTTCCGATGCTTGCTTTCTTATTTTATAAAGTTTTTTCCCTTCCAAGTTTACTTTGATTTTTTCGCTTTCTTCATATATTTTTGATAACTTATCGAATTCCGGATCGGACATCTCTTATATAATGGAGTAATAATAATTTTAAAGCATTGTCATCTATTTTTAGTCATTTAGCAATATAACGCTGAAAATATTCATATTAAATGCACTACTATTGAATCATAGCATTAACTTTAATTATAAGTATCTACAGATCTTTTTATTATCGTACTGAAGTACCAGGATAATGAAAACATATATAAAAATTCTATAACATGATTCTGATATAATGTGTCAATATATTAATATAAAGAATTTCAGTGTATTCTAGTTGTGAAATACAGAAGCAGAACAGAAATAGTAGCAATGATCTTAGAAGCAGCTAATGGTGGAGCAACAAAGACAAAAATTATGTACAAAGCATTCCTCAGCTATGCACAGTTAAGGGAATATCTTTCCGTGCTCATTGAAAACAATTTGTTAGAGTACTTGGAAGGTTCTCAGACTTACAAGACCACAGAAAAAGGATTAAACTTTCTAAAAATGCACAACGAAATAGGCGAACTTCTACAGACATCACCAAGACAAGAAAAATGATAAGTCATTTTTCTTAATGTTTCTCTAAAAGAAGCCTAATTCTTTTTATTTTATTATTATTTATTTAGGAATCACCTGATTTAGCCAACTTGTTTCTGTTTCCTTATTTAGATCATCGTGCGTTTCAATTGACTTTTCTTCAGTATTTGTGACATTCTTGCCTACTCTTTGTGGTAGAGCAACACTTTGTTTAGCGATAGATCCTTCTTCTTGTTGTTGTTGTAAAGCTGATTCAGTAGCAGCAGGCATTTCCTGGCTGGTGGTAATAGTAGATGATTCAGTATCAGATGCAATTGTTATGGCAGTATTTTCCAAGGTTTGCTGTGTAAGTCTTGTCTTAACATTATTAATTTCGGATTTTTCGAGGTTAATGTGTTCCATCAATTCATTTGTATGTATGTTGATTTGTTGATAAATATCCTCTGTTATCTCATTGCTTCTATGTTGTAGCTTTGCATCAAACAATACTGCTTTGATGTCTTTGCTTTCTTTATCCAATTCGTTCAACCTTTCGTGCAATTTCTCATGAACATATTTTTCATCCTTTTCAAGATCATTCAGTCGTTTTTCATATTTTATGTAAACTAATTCAGCGTCATCTTTCATCGAATCGTTTTCTGAAACTATATCCTTAAGTGCTTTTATCCTCATTAGAGTAAGACTTTTCTGTCGCAGTAGTTTTTGTGCATCCAATCGCCATCTTGGAATGTAGATTACATATTCTCCTTGAACTAGCAGTTGTTCATATGCTAACTGTTTTAAACCAGTAGAACCGCAATCCACACCAACAGATTCAATTGAACCATCGATATCTGTTACTATTCCTATTACTTTTCCTATAAAAGTACCATACATATCCTTGACTTGTTTGCCGACAAATTCGAGCTTTAGTTCGCTCATGTAAACGGTGTGGTAGATAGATATAATGGCAACATTGTCAAAATTATTGTGTAAATTGGTAAGACGATTTTGTCCCAATATGTTGGTAATAAGGGTATAACAGTAGACGATTTTTTATTTTCTATTTAGTTAATTTTGGAATATTTATTCGAGTTGGCGCTGATTTGAACAAATGAATCGTCTATGGCAAAATGGAATCTGACTCTTATTTGTGGAATAACCCATTCTGAAGGGATTATAACATATATGCTGAATAGCCAAAGCTCCTGTATATATAAAGACATATCGCAAACAACTAATTATCTAAGGTTTTAAAGGCTGCTTCATTACTTATAATCTGTAAACATAATGCCAAAGAAGACTATTTGTTATTGGTGTTGGTCCAGGCTCTCCAAAATATTTGACTGATATAGCTAAAGATGCCATTCGTAAATCACGCTATATTATAGCATATAATTATACTTTAACTACTATTGAAAGCATAATCGATAGAAGCAGACAGGAGGTTCATATAGTTACCATGAAGAATCAAGAAAATGTCTACCAGCAGATATATAATAGAATGAAGAAAGGCGATTACTGCACAATACCATTTACAGGTGACGTCAATTTTTCAGAATCAGAAGTAGTCGATAGACTATTTGAAATTTTTGGTGATGATAACGTCGAAATTATCCCTGGTATTAGCTCAATTCAGGTAGCCTCAGCAAAATCGCGAGTACCCATTGATAAGGCACACATAGTTACTTTTCATGTAACTGGCGATATTGAACAAAAAAAATCGGAATTAGTCAAGGCTATATTAGATGGAAAAAGTGTAATATTATTGCCACGACCTTGGCCAAATAATCCCTCAAAGAAATTTATGCAATCGGATATTGCCTTATTTTTAAAGAAAAATGGAATTGAAATTTCAAATCTTACAGTGTGGGTATTTGAATATCTCACCAGGGATGATAAAGAAAATGTCTTCAAAGGCAAAGTCATCGATTTGGAAGGAAGGGAATTCAGCGATCTTTCCGTTGTGGTAATTGATCAAGTGAAACGTCAAACGTATTTGCAGGTTGATTAAGGAGTACTTGCATTATCGCATTATAATAGGAATCATAGATAAATGGATGATCTAATATTAAAATATATATACCTTGGTATATATAGATATATACAATTAGGCAACTCCAGGAGGCTCGCCATTTTCTATCACCTTCTCCAAATAATTCATTTGATGTTCCATGAACTTTTTACGCTTTTCCTCTTCCTCAAGTTCCAGCATATTCTCTTCATATTTCTTATGTATCAGATTACATTAGGACTTCTAGGACAGATTAAATATATAATCAGGATTATAATGATAGAATTATGCTACTTTGCAAGTGAGAATATGGGACTCTTGCTGATACGGATTGCTTTCTTTACAGGTAACATTATTTTTATTATTCCTCCTTCCTCCCAACTTTTAAGATTTTTTTCAAATTCTTCGTACATACCTAGATTAAAGCATGCAGTGGGATCGTTTTCAAAATCGCAGATCTTTTTATTGTTTATGTACTCTCTATGCAATTTTTGTAACCATTTATCAATTATTTCAGGATGTTGAGTCAAAATTGTATGTACAACCTCAGGCGTGTAGACAGCAATTTTCGTTGCAAGTGAGGCATTGGGTACTAAATCATATCCTCGTAAGACCAGTCCAAGAGAGTCATCCTTCAACATTTCAGACATAATCAATATATAGATAGATTTTCGAATTATTAAACTATTACTTTATAACATTATAATTATTATAACTGTAAGTAATGAAAATGAGAATAATGTTCTAAATATATAATTTATTAAAAAATTATATTTTAGCCATAGTAGTAGTAATATCAGGGTGACCGAGCTGCATTATCATTTGCCATTCTATTACAGCACCAGATATTAGAACCAATACAATAATTCCAATCTCAATAATAGTAGAGATAGCATATTCTCTCCAGGGTTTTTTCCTCACCAGATGGTGGACAAGCATACCACTTCTAGATATTGCCAAACCATAAGCAAAAACTTCCATAATTCCATAAGGTGTCAATAGAATTGCTAATGGAGGAATATTCTGAAGATAAGGAGAGGTTTCTGCCAGTGCATTGAATACTAATCCTGTAGAAAAACCAGAAAATATTCCTAATCCTATCCCAACTACGGGAATAAACATACCGAGTGCAATCATAAGGTTATTGATGAAAATTCCATTTTGATCAATACCATCGATTTTTTTTATAAATTCCCCTTTTACATCTTTTGCTTCCTCCTTATTTATATTAACTGCACTCCACTATAATAGGCAAGCAAAAAAGTAATCGCACCAAATGCCAAATATATAAGGCGCCGTTTAAAGTTAAAACGCAATGTGCAGCTATGGCATTTTATTCTATAATTAGTTTTGTCAATTATAGAAATATAATTAAATATGTTATCCAAAGTAAAATCAGCCCAGCATCTTGGCCTTACAAAGAGAAATTTCTAACGCAATATCGTATGCTACTAGCAAGGGCTATCAGGTACATCCTGATGCTTTTGCGATGCTTAAAGGCCTTGAGAATAATGTTGTAAAGATAGTACAAGACATCATCAAAATAAAAATCAAACAAAATGAAAATTCTCTTATTATGGTAGACGATGTTAAGAATCATATTAATCCAGAAGATAAAGTAGCTGTTACTCATTTTGAGAAGATTGGTAAAATTGATAATACTGATATTAATAGCCTATCAACAGCTCCGATTGTAGAACATTCTTCTTCTCTTGAGCAGAATTCCTATAAAATAATCTCAGATCCAACTCCTAATATTAACACTGGAGAAGGAGTTGAAGGTTATGTTGCACTCTTTCGTAGTCGCTTTGAAAAATCTTATCGCATCTTGGCATTACGACCAGAAAGTAAAAGAATTACAAAAGTTGCCTCTGTGAAACAGAATACAAATAATGCAAATATAAGAAAATCATACAGCACGCGGAGAGGAAATATCAATTTCGATAAGAATTCTTCTTCTGTTGTAGCCGGTTTGCTGATGTCAAAGCGTTCAAAGAAGAATGGATTAGAACTAATAATTGATGATTACAGTGGAACAATGAGCGCACTTGCCGTTACTGAAGAAATAAAGAAACTTGCGATGACGCTTACTCTTGATCAGATGGTCATGCTAGAAATTGATAATAATAATAATAAATCGATCCAGGGTTTCACTATAAAGAATCTGGCTTCTCCAGATATTCCTGATCATCTTCCTAATAGGTCTAAAACAGAATATTATGCGGTTTTAATTTCCGATCTACATGTGGGTAGTAAATATTTTATGGAAACAGAATTTATCAGATTTTTAAGCTGGCTTTCATCAACTGAAGACGAGCTTGTACGCAAAATCAGATTCTTATGTGTTGGTGGAGATTTAATTGATGGTATCGGAATATTTCCTAATCAGGATAAAGAATTACTTGAACTCAATACAAGCAAGCAAATGACACATGCTATAGATTTGCTTGCTAAAATTCCAAAACATATTAAAGTTTTTATAATTCCTGGCAACCATGACCCCGGTCGAAGGTCTCTACCGCAGCCTTCACTGCCGAGAAAAGATGCGGATAGATTATATACCTTTGAGAATTTTACAATGCTTGGAAATCCCGCTTTTTTGGAATTAAATGGTGTAAAGATATTGATGTATCACGGACAGAGTTTAGATGATATTATTGCTACAACACCTGGTCTAAGTTATTCAAAGCCGGCAGAAGCAATGAAAGTATTACTGAAGGCTCGCCATTTATCACCGATATATGGACAACGTACTCCTATAGCACCTGAAAAAGAAGATATGATGGTGATTGCAGATGTTCCTGATGTGTTTCATTCAGGACACGTTCATGTTATAGATGTTAAAAATTATCGGGGAACCCTGATTGTCAATTCAGGTGCATGGCAGGCGCAAACTAAATTTCAACAGACGATGGGCATTGTACCAACGCCGGGATTTGCAATTCTTATCAATCTGGCTACTCTACAGCCATTTCAAATAGACTTCAATCATTAGCCATTAATAATGCAGAAAGAATTGGATCGTCTTTCAATGCTTCTTTAATAGTCAAAACTGGGACAGTAATTTTGATTCTCTGCGATCTACCATATCGACCTTGGCTCATGATATTACTCATTACAAGACCGAGTTGATCGAGCTCACTTATTATTTGAGTTATACGGCGTTGTGTAAGTGGTTCTTGCTCTGTATGTCTACATAATGATGAGTAAATTTCATATACTTCACCAGTATTGCCAATTTTTGATTTCATTATTGCCATTATTATTATCTTAGTATGGGTAGTAGAATTTTTTAATATCTCATAATTAGTATCTTTTTCTATTTTTTCATGGGCTAATCTAATATGCTTTTCTTCTACCTTATCTGCTTTTTCTCTTTCAGCAATTTCGGCGGAAACCCTTAAGAGATCAATTGCTTTTCTTGCATCACCATTTTCCTTTCCAGCCATTGCTGCACACAGATTTATTGCTGCATTGGAAACAGCATCATCATTGAATGCTAATCTAGATCTATCTATCAGAATCTTCTGTAATTGTTCTACTTTATATGGATTAAATACCATCTCCTCCTCACTCAAACTACTTCTGACACGAGGATCAAGCTTATCTTTGAATGTGAGGCTGTTAGATATTCCAATTAAACTAATAAATCCTCCTTTGGGGATCCTTTCATTTGCCCTTGTAAAATTATACAAAATATCATCACCATTTTTATCTACTAGTGAATCAATTTCGTCGAATATAATAACAACATTCAGTTTTTTCTTTCCAATAAAATCAAGAATTCTATCTGTTGCTTCACCCATTGATAGTCCTGTGAAATGCACTTGTAATTTCTTTTCCTCTTTGTTAATTCCCATATACTCCGCTATTTCATAAAGTACTTTGTATGCAGTATTTGCAGATTTTGTATTTATAAATGGCACTATAACTTCCAATTCCAACTCTTTGGCTTTTTTGTCCAGATGTTCAATTACTTTTCTAACTACTGCAGTTTTCCCAGTACCTGGTTTACCAAAAAGTAACAGATTTGATGGTCTCGCGCCTTTGAGAACTACAGATAGCGCCTGTGCGACTATTTTAGTTTCTTCGTCTCTAAATGGAAGCTTTTCAGGAACATAATCTATTGTTAAAGTTCGGCGGTTTTTCATTAAGGTTTTTCCCGTAGCAGCCTTTTCAAAGATATTATCAAGAAAGTCATCGCTCATTTTTATCCACACCCCTATCTTTCTTATCCAACATAAGAAGAAACATTTGTTAATATTATGTTAACATAATGTTAACAAATCGCTTTTAAAGCATAAAATCTAATTTTATTAATTAATTAATAAAATAATTTATCTAATATTATCAAACTATGAGGAGAGCTCTGGACAGGAAATAATAGGGTGCGACTTGCAACAGAAATTATTACATTCACAGCCATGTTAACATAGTATTGATAAAATCCTGAAACTGTTGAATATGACCCCCTTATTTCCACTGGAGTGTTATAGTTGTCGTTAACACTGTTAATATGAATAATTACACCCCTTTATTTCGACTGGAACTTTAAGGTTCCTTGCAATGATATAAAAATTAGTTAACAAGTTTTTTATGTTAATAACTTTATGACTATCTCATATAAGTTAACAAAAACTAAGCTAATTGTTATCTGAGTTATTACTACCTCTGTTAAGTTGTTAACATGTTAACCTGTCAACAGGTAAAGATACTCTAGATTGAGCGCAGGCAAAAAGAAGATAAAGATTCAACTCGAAGATGCCGAAGGAGGCAAGTATAATCTTTCTTTAGAGGGTAATCTTTCAAAAGAGAAGATTATGAAAGTGTTTGAATTAATGGACCTTATTAACTTAGGTGGAAAGAGTAACAATGGACATATTGATACAGAAAGCCAAAACAACAATTTGGTATCTGTCGGCTCAAAGATATGGAGTATAATTGAAAATAAATTTCCATATAATACTTTCACATCATCTGATATTCTTGAGATATATGAAGATGAATATAATGAACCTATTCAGCTGAGTATAATCTCGACTTATTTGTCAAGATATTCTGATAGAGGTAAACTGGCCAGAAATCGAAAGGGAAAAGAATGGATATATAAGATAATTACTAGGTCATCGCAGGTAATTGAGAGTCAGTCGAATCAGCGTCAGCAACATGTACAATCTCTCCATTTATCCCATGATGTCCCCTCAACTGTATACGACCTGCGTCAGTAATACTATATTTGAAGGGCTTATTGTTACTATCTCTAATCACCAATTTGGAATCATAAAGTTTCTTCATAAGGCGTGATGTGTGTTCCCGTGTTCTTCCAACGGAATGTTGGATTTCTCTCGAGGTTCTCGGTTTCTCCATCAGCATTTTCAATATGAAATCCAGAGTGCCATTATACGAATCTTGATGTCTTGATGATATGGTAGACGCTGGTTGCGTGACGGTCACTAAATCACTCACAGGGGAGATGTGATTATGTGGTCGTTCTGACTGTGACTCATGCCGTGATGTTGTTGTGTTTTGTTTGTAGGCTTTTGTACTAACTGTTTCAATCTGGGGAGAAATATCTAAAGTATTATTTTGGATTGCTCTTAATTCTATTGTGTCCATTCTAACACGTAATTCAGAAATTGCTTTATCATAATTATTTAATCTATGAGTATATTCTGAGACTATTGACTCAATAGTTTTTTCTTCTGTGTTAAGTGAGAATCGAATAGATTCTTTCAACTTAATATAAGATATAACACTAAGGATACCTACAGTATATGATATAATAGATATAATGATAAGATGTAGGTTAGAACTTAAAATATCACTCATATCACGATATCTGAGTCACCACAGTGATATAATCTTATAGAGTAATATAATTTTACAAAGTATTCATTCTCTTTATTAATTCATCAAGTGCAAATATCACGCTACTGCTTTGATATGACTGAGAAATATCACTACTTTTATTAATAAACATCACGGCAAGTTGTTCGCTAATACGTTCGATTGCAAAAAGTGTTTGCTTGTCTACTACATTTAATGATCTAAGCAATACTAGACTATATAGGAGCCTCCTGACCTTGCTCTTACATTGCTTTATCTGTCTATAATAGGCACCGGCTGTCATGTTTGTTGGCCGATCAGTGTTCTTTAATTTTTTACAAATAATATCTATTTGTCTATTAGTAAATAAAGAATTTTCAATGATATGACTATAGATATCATAAGAATTGGATTGTGCCTCTTTCATAAAAGTCTATACAGATTTGTATAGCTAAACTAGTTTTAAAACTTTCGAATATGTAACGGTACGTTTTAAATTAATAAATAGGTTATCAATATGTTTGGATTGGTTATAGTATCAATATATATCGAATATAAGTATATTTCAAATTATCGAGTAATATATATGATATTTAATAAATAATCTATAATATAAAGACATTTTTACTTGCTCTAGTATATTTGCACGAAGTCTGGTTTTTTCCTTATTATCTGCTTGAGCTCATGGTGTTTCTTCAACAAATCACGAAGTAGCCTCAAACAAATGACTATAGAATAGTATTATATATATTAGAAGGAAATATCTTAGTGAACAATGGCGAGGATATTAGGGATCGAAAAGAAACTAGTTCTATTAGTGCAGCAACTGCAGAAAATGGAATATAAAAGAAGAACTAACATAGGTAACCAAGCCAGAAACCACAGCTATCCAGTAAGGAGATTATGGTAATTACACCTCCACTGATAAAATATTCTAATGTTGTGATAGTGTGACCATCTTTTCAAGAAAAAAGAGGAGAAGATGACTCAATCTCAGATAAGGCCAAAGACGCTAGCAAATCATTCAAACAGACGGTTTCTGTAGTAGGAGAAAAAGCAAAGCTTGGTAATAATAATATAAAAAAGACAAGATTGTAAATAAAATTGATTATTCTTATAAACAGCTAGATAAAGAAGATAGCATTAGACAAAACTCGGCTACCATTCCCGTTAATGAAGAGCGATTCTCGATTTCAAAAAATACCATTGTTGAAAATGTAAAAATAGAAAAAAGATGGATCACCACGACCAAAAAAGTCGAGATACCTATACCATATGAAGAAGTATATGTCAATGATAAAGTGATAAAATTATTGGAGAAATATGATGACGGTATACTATCAAAACTAAAAGATAAAATCCTGGATAGTATTGATAGAGATAAGAATAAGCAACAGCATTCACTAGTACAACAAGAAAATCAACCAAGAGGAGAATTAATATCATTGTTTGATGATAAAGATCAGAATAACAGTAATCAAGAAACTGAAAAAGTAATTCCTATCATGGGTGAGGAGGTAGTGGTTAGTGGAAGGACAGTAAAAATAGGAGAAATAGTAATTAAAAAGAGAAGAGTTATTGACAATGAGAAAATCAAGATAGATATTAAAAAGGAAAAGGTAATATTAGAATATCCCGATGGAACTACAGAGCAAATAACCGCATAAATAATTGGTTGAGGCATTCAAATGCGTTCTCGTCTTATTCTGTACTGGAGTTTTTAAGAGAGTAATCTACTATCCTACTATATCATCTAGCCTCTAATTTGAAACCAATATTGTAATGCATTGGCTGCTACTATCGTAGTGGGGGTAAAATTTCTTTATGGCCTCGAAGTTCTAATTATGTTAGCAATCTCTTTTGCAATTACCTCTTATGCTATTATAAACTACGGAAATAAATCACTCATTTCAGAAATAACGGCTAAAGAAAAATTGCCCCTTAGTACCTCAAATTTTTATGAATGCTTGGATTTTATCCTTAAGCGTTTTGAGGAACCTCTTATTCTTGCACCTTACCTTATTAATATCAAGAGACTATCGTATACTATACTGCCTAACATAATTTCGTATATCTTTTAAAACCAAGTAAAAGGATTTTTTAAGCATAGTAAACCTTACATATTAAGAAAAATCTGTAAACTAACTTTTGTTAGTTAGTATAATTCATTTGACATTATAAAAGACTTGATTAAACAAGTGCAATTCATTAAGAAGATTAGATTCTAACTTAACTATCGTACCAAAATATGCTCTGGAAAATTCGATCAAGAGAGGTTATCTACCGATGAAGTTTGAAACCTTGAAAGAAAAGAACAGACCATTATATGATAGTCTGAATATAGATAAACAATAAACGGACGTATTGCCTTATACTCTAAGTGATACTAAAACATTTAGTACAATATATGTGTATTATGGCGTCTTATATATCCATCTCAAGAGCTAATTTCAAAACAAATTCATCACAATATATAGTACATGTATTACAGCATTACTACTTAGATATTCTCAATTCAAATACCTTGTATTGGTAACGGTTGAAAAAGTATCTTGAAGCTTGTATCTCTTTCTTTAGGATTAAAGCATAGGTTACATTCATTCATCTCTTGAGAAAAGCATTATTGATTGAAAGGGCTATCGAGTATGTAAAAGATAGAACAGAAAATTTTGACTATTATTATCCTTGCAGAAAGAAATTATATTGTGACTTGAATCACGTATACCATTGGTTTACTTTATTCACATATGTCTTCATAATATAAAGTTGCATGTTGGTTCAATCAATTATGTAATAAGAGGTGACAAAGCCTAACCTAATAGAGCCTTCTATAGTATCATTATATCTGAATCATTCGTCAGTATTTATAGGACTATATTATGATGTAAATATTATCAATAGCAATGATATATAACTATAAACATTCCATAAACAACTTGAAAGGAACTGTTGAGAATTATATTGTAAACGAACTTAAACAGCATGGTACATTATGTTTTCCTCTCATAGACTCAGAAAACTTTTTAAATGCTTCTTCTATTGCTAAGAAGGCTGAATTAATGGGAGCTTCTGGAATCTTGGTTGGTGGATCCTCAGCAGTTGATCAACTTGAATTGGCCGAGATAGTTTCAAGTATTAAATCACAAATCAAAATTCCAGTGATATTGTTTCCTGGAAATATCACAGGAATAGCGCCAAAAGCTGATGCTATTCTCTTCAGTTCACTACTTAATTCAGAGAATCCTTACTTTATTACAGAAGCACAGGCCTTGGGAGCCCTCGCTGTCAAAAAATATGATATTGAACCGTTGCCAACTGGTTATTTGATTATTGGCGAGGGTACTACTGCATGGTTCGTTGGCAGGGCTCGTGCGATTCCTTTCAATAAATCCGGAATAGCTATTATGTATTCATTGGCTGCTCAGTATTTAGGCATGAGGTTTTTATATCTCGAAGCTGGCTCTGGTGCCATACAGAATGTCTCGCCCCAAATGGTATCAGCAGTAAGAAAAAACTATGAAGGAATACTTATTGTAGGTGGTGGAATCCGTACCCCAGAAACCGCAAAGGAAATAGCTAATGCCGGGGCTGATGCTATTGTAATTGGCACAATGATTGAAAAAGAGGGAAACTGGGAAGATAAATTCTCCTCAATTATAAATGCAATAAGGAGAGGATAATAATAAATCATGACAATTATAAGTGATGCAGAAATCCGTCTGAAAGAGGTGAATATGCCTGAGTATTATCTAAATTATCAGCACGAAATTTTGAAGAGTGTAGAAAGAAGCTTTGAATTGGCTACAAAAGGTCGAAGAATGAGATTAGATGTTTCTGACAGAGTTGAGCCAAAGATTGCTTATGATCTGGCAGACAGGGTTGCAAAAATGCATAATATTGATATTGCAGACCGATTACGTGCCTTACTCTCACATACCACTAAAGAGAGGGCCGCCCTTAAAATTGCTGAGGAGATTGCTCTAGGAGAATACGGTGTGGGCGATCTTAGAACCAGGCTGGATAATGCTGTTCGTGTTAGTCTAGCTGTGGTAACAGAAGGTGTAACCGTTGCCCCATTGCAAGGAATTGCTGATGTGCAATTAAAAAATAATGCAAACGGTAGTCAATATCTTTCAGTATCTTTTGCCGGTCCTATAAGATCTGCCGGGGGGACCGAGGCTGCTCTCACTATGTTAATAGCAGACCAAATAAGAAAAGTTGCCAACGTAGATAAATACATTGCAAATTCATACGATGACGAAACAGGAAGATTTGTCGAAGAATTGAGAATTTATGAACGCGAAGTTGGCAATTTTCAGTTTAAAATATTGGATGAAGATGTAATTAAATGCATAAATAATTTACCGGTAGAGCTTAATGGTGTCGATACTGATCCAGTAGAAGTAGTAGGACACAGAGGGATGAATAGAATTTCTACGGATAGGGTACGCGGCGGTGCTCTCAGAGTAATGAATGATGGTCTAATAGGCCGAAGCAGAAAATTACTTAAACTTGTTGAAATACTGAAACTAGATGGATGGAATTGGCTCAATGATCTCAAAGGAGCAATTCAGACAGGGGATGACGATGATGCAGCTCATCACAGAATGTCTGAAGTGATTACTGGTAGACCAGTACTTTCAATGACTAAGAAAATTGGTGGCTTCAGATTAAGATACGGTCGATGTTGCAATACTGGTTTTGCAACTATTGGAATTCACTCTGTTGTGCCTATTTTGTTAAACCATGCCATTGTTGTGGGAACACAAATAAAAATGGATGTACCAGGCAAGGCATCAACTATAGCACTCGTAGATACAATTGAGCCTCCACTAGTTAGACTTGTTGATGGCAGTGTAGTGCAAGTATCAACAGTAGATCAGGCTACGAAGATTCGATCAAGAGTTGATAAAATACTTTATCTTGGTGATATTCTAATAAGCTATGGCGATTTTCTTGAAAATAATGCTCAACTGCTTCCTGCCAGTTACGTAGAAGAAATTTGGGCTTTACAATTGCATTCAAAATTGCTGATATTATCTTCTTCAGACTTCCCAATGGGAGAAATAAATAATGAGAGGCTGATTCAACTATCAAAAGATCCATTTACAATCCTTCCAACAGTTGAAGAGGCATTTGAAATCAGCAAAAAGTTTGACATTCCTCTACATCCAAAATATTCATTTTATTGGGATTCTATCAATATAGATGAAGTTTTATTATTGAAGGAAAAATTATGTATACAAAAGCAGCAAAATCCTGGCTTTAGTAGTAATAAGACTTCTGATACTTATTTGCTTTCACTCGATTACGATCCAAACATCAAAGATATTCTGGAACGACTCGGCGTAATTCATTCAGTCAAAAATGAAGAAGATACTATCGAGATTAATAGCCAAGATCAGTCTTATTCTTTGACTAGATTATTATTGTCATCTTCCCAATCGGTGGCTATAGAGGATATTGATTTTACCAAAAGAATGTCCTCATCATTATCTTATGCAACTACTACGACTAATTATAATAATAGTATTAAAACAATAGATGTAACTGAATTTATATCCATAACATCAGGAATAGAAGTTAAGCGAAAATTTGCTTCATCAGTAGCAGTAAGGGTAGGACGTCCTGAAAAAGCTGCAGAGCGTAAAATGAAACCTCCAGTTCATGTGCTATTTCCTATAGGCTCCAAAGGTGGTGCTACACGTGATATTTTGAAGGCAGCAAATAATGAATCTTTTTATACTGAAATTTCAAATAGGTTTTGTAATAATTGCAAACTTCCTTCAGTTGGAATACACTGCCGCAATTGTAAAGAGCCTACTCCTCTTCGCAATCTGTGTATTCTTTGCAAGGAGCAGATTTTAGATGATGCTGAAAAAAGCTTGTGCCATCGCTGCGGTAAAGAGGGCAAAACATACTCCCCGGTTAAATATCCATTGAAAGTAACAGTTGAAGCAGCCGAGCAAAAACTTGGCATCAAAGCAACTGAGCCATTTAAGGGTGTTAAGGCTCTCATGAGCAGAGACAAAGCAGCCGAGCCATTAGAAAAAGGGATATTACGACAAAAGTACAGCCTGTATACTTTTAAAGATGGGACTATTAGGTTTGATGCCACGAATGAGCCATTGACTCATTTCAAACCGAATTGGATACTGACTAATATAGAAAAACTAAGGGAATTAGGTTATACTAGAGATTATAGTGGCAAGGATCTTACGTCATCTGACCAGTTGATCGAACTATTAATGCAAGACGTAGTAATACCTTTAGATTCTGCTAAACATTTGCTCAATGTAGCAAAATTTATTGATGAAGAACTTGTAAAACTATACGGACTTGAACCTTTCTACAATGCTTCCTCTGTAGAAGACCTTGTAGGACATTTGACAGTAGGACTTGCACCACATACTTCTGTAGGTATTGTGGGAAGAATCATCGGCTTTACAAATTCCCAAGTCTGTTTGGCGTCTCCTGTTTGGCACTCTGCAAAACGCAGAGATTGCGACGGTGATGCAGATTCTTTAATGTTACTAATGGATTCATTCCTTAACTTTTCGTATGATTTTTTACCAGATAAAATTGGTGGACTTATGGATGCACCACTACTGATTCAACCAATAGTATTGCCATATGAAGTTCAAAGACAAGCTCATAATATCGATGTCACTGCGGTTTATCCACTCGAATTTTATGAAGCGACATGGAACCAGGCCAAAGCAGGAGACTTATCTAACAAGATAGAATTAGTCAAAAATAGGATCGGACATGAAAGCCAATTTTTCAATTATGCCTTTACACATTTTACAGGTTTGTTAACAACTACTATTCAACGCAGTGCATACTCTAGACTCAATACTATGAACGAGAAATTAGAGATGCAGATTGCTACTGCAAAGTTAATCAATGCTGTCGATCCTGACGAAGTTGTATCAATGGTACTCACGACACATATTTTACCAGATATTATGGGTAACATGCGATCATATTCTTCCCAGGCCTTCCGATGCACCAACTGTGGAGAGAAGTATCGCAGAATGCCTTTAATAGGAAGATGTATTGGATGTGGAAATGAATTGTTACAAACAGTCACTCGTGGATCGGTTGAAAAATACGTTGGTATTGCAACCAATATGTGCAACCAATTTAAAATCAGCGATTACTTACGTAGCAGAATCGAAACCTTGATGATGGAGTTGAAATTAATCTTCAAGGAACAAAAGAAAGAACAGTCTACTTTGACCGAATTCATGGGTTAATATTTGAAATTCCATCCAACGAAATTCCGTCAATTGTCACCAAAGAATTTCTTGACTGCTTTGCCGATTTGAGTAAAGAAATTTTCTACATCGTTTCTACTTGTTTGTTTATTGGTTGTTTTAGCCGCCAAAGTTTTATTATTATCTGCATCTAATATTGTATGTGTTCCTGTATTATTATTTATAATCTTCTGATTGATATCTGATGATGTATTTTCAGTTGTATTAACCGTAGAAGGAGAAGAAATGTTCTGCCCTTCAAAGGCTGTTGTACCTTGTTTATTGATAGTGGCATTTTCTGGAGATTTTTCCATTTCTTCTAATGACATGGAAGCATTGGGACTATCTATGCTACTATTATTGCCTAGATCTAAAGCAGTATTTTTTCCCGTCGATTTTCCTAATTTGTCTATACTTTTTACGCCAACTTTATTAACATCTGTAACGTTTGTTACTGAACTGATTCCGTTTTCAGATTGATTAGTAATCACTGTGGTATTGGCATTTTTTATCATATCGATTGTGTCATCCATCAAATTAGTAATTCTGTTGCCCATTATCGTTTCAATTCTATCTTCAATAGTCGTGTTGCTGGTTGTATTAAGACCCTGACTTACTGCATTTGTCATTGAACTAGTAACATGGGTTAAGGACATTACAACTAAAGCTAATAATATAGAAACCATTACTTCATAGTATATCATGATTGTGGTTTTCTATCATATTTTATTAAGCAATGTTGTTCATTTGTTCATCCTAAGGTGTTAATTACTGCAAACTATACATTTAGTGAGGATACATAATCTTTTTAGAATGCTGTATTAAAAATTGTGATAAATCTTTCTCACACATTACCTATTAAGATTATCTATTAAGATGAATAAAAAACATAGTCCACGGTAGTCAGAGCTAATATATCAATAGCAATATTAAGTGGGTCATCTTCTGTTTTCCTAGCAAATAGTCAATCTGAAAATCCACGTCCAGTATTATTGGATGCATGGTTATGCACAAATGCAACTACTAAAGCAGAAATGAACAAGAATAACAAATACCTACCATTACTGCTGATTAGGTTAGCGCGGATGTGTAACTTGGAAAAAGAAAGACTTCAGAGGCGGAAAAAAAATATTGTCAAATAAAGAAGTTCTCTGTTTAGTAGTATTGTATACACAATTTTTGTATCAATATACTTTGATTGAGTTAAAAAATCAGTGAATATGTCCCTCTTTATGTGATTTGCCGCCATTTCATATTTACAGATCTGTAGGGTTTAATATTGTCGAGAGAAATTAATGCCTTGGTTTAATTACCTGTTGCACATCCTATAAATATATACAATATTCTATACAAATATTCTACACAAACGTTAAATTGAACATTCTTATCTGAAAGCTATTAAGAATAATAGCAGGGAAATAAAGAATGAGCAAAGACCAAATCGATGTAACAATGCAAATATCAAAATATATTATTGATTATCTGGAAAAGAATAAGCCAGACGAACACGCTGTCATTATTGCTCTTGTTGGAGTATATTTTGGATCAGTAGAGGCAGTAGTTAGAGACTATCGCAAGAATGGTTTGAGTGAAAGTGATATTCATATATTTATTGATACTTCGCTTAGACTCTTGGAGGAATCAAAACAAAAAATAATGGAACTAAAAAAGAAAACTAGAATTGAATAAATATATAAAAATGAAGGATAATCAATAGATGTTTCTTTTGTTGATTGATATATAATGGTTCTAATAATGAATAGTTTCTTTGATAATTGCTCAAGAGACTATTGTTTCTTCTCTCTTTTATTGATACTCAAAACTTCTCTTGCTAAGGTAAGTATTCATCACTATTTATGAGCACCGACAACCTGTAGATAATACTGTTCTTTATCAATTTTTTCTGGTTTTACACCCTCTATTTCTATTAAATCTTGCATTATTCCCCTACCTTTTTCTATCTTTCCATTAGGTAACTTAACAATGCCATTAATAAAACCACTACTTCCACATATAGGATTATAAGACGAATCTGTGTTACCGTGATATTTCATGAGTGTTCTTTCCACTTCTCCATTAGGACCTACAAAGAATCTTCCCTTCCTATAGACGATTCTAGGATGATCAGATGAAAGAGCTGGCTCCTCTTGCCTTGTAAAAGTAAAGACGATTTTAAAATTCTCGATTTTCTTGGCCTTTTCAATTAACCAATCATAATAAATTACGTTTATAGTCCTCTCGTCTTCATCTACATATAATTTAGGATTACTGTAAAAAAGTGTAAGATAAATTTCTGGATCCCTGATATCTTCTATATATTGAATCAAAGATCTAGCAGATTCTGCTCCATTAAAACCTGACCAGTAAGCAATATTCTTCTCAGTTCCAGCATCAATCTTGGAAAGAAAATGATCTTTGCTCGAATTTAATTTCACTTTTATCTTATCTCCTACTTTGGTCTGTTCAAAGAAATAAGCTGAGAATCCATCAGCCTTGCCAGTAATAGGATTAATATAATCATAAGGCTTCTCATCTTTGATTGTCAGCTCAACCAAATCTCTAGTGGGCGATGATGCTATTGAATAAGCTCGCTGAACTAAACTCTCCTCAAATTTGCCTGATGCGGTTGGTCGTCTAAGGAATGCATTTATGGTCACAAATTGTCCTACACTAAATCTAAACTTCTGGGATGGAGTAGTCGGAGAAAAACTATACGTATATGTATCAGGTGTCTCCTTAACTCTATCAACTATCTGCAACTCATAATAATCATCCTGATCAGATTCTTTAGACATAAAAAATGATATTATACTTTACGAATATAAATATTGATTACAATCCTAGAAATGAAGGAGAAGCATGTCTAAAATCATTTAAGCATAATTATATGAATTATCACTGACCATTTACAGCCTGCATTCTTCGGACTAGTTGATACATATTGTTATGACATTGACATTCGCAAATTTTTGTTGTTTTTGAACCATTGATAATTTCTATTATGTCTCCTTCACATAAACCATGCTGGTTTTGGATACACTTTTTAGATTTATCCACTTTCTACATTATCTTTAGTGAAATTTAATTGTTATTTATCTATCGCAATATAAACCTGAATCTAGTAAAATAGCTTTCCAAGATTTTATGATCTATAACAAATAATAGAAAAATAGATCTGCTTAACTAAATGAATAACCATAATCCAATAGCATATATATTTCTCTTAGTTTGCTTATGTAATTGATGGCTCATCGTAAAGGGAATAAAACCCATGCTTACAGTGCACAGAGATCAGGAAGCAAAAAGTATGCCAAAGAGGAGAGACGTAAACGAAATAAGCCAAAGGCATAAACTCTCTTATTAGTAAGCATAAAATCCTCCTCCGGCATAGGAGTCACAAGGAAGGCAGCTTATAAAACAGAACTTGATAAACACCATAAGTGTTATAGAAAAATGGAAATGCAAAGATTAGCTGGATAATATCATCTACAGAATATATATTAACAATATTGTGTATTCTATATTTATATGAGTACTGAAAGGAAGAATATACCACTAAAACGGGACCAGGCTCTAAATGATGCTACTAATGGACAATTAGGAGAAGAACCACGGCAAGTACCCTTACCTGGAGAATCAAAATCTGATTCTGACAATATAAGAGATTCACATATGAGAACTGCTCGTAAAATGTCTAGAGATATTTAATTCAATATAATTTAACATATTTTTGATAATAATTATTAAAAAAACTGTTTGTCAACTTTCAATACTTGTTGTTAATATGGCTTATCGTTAAAAAAAATATACATTTAAAATTCATATTTTGCTAGTTTTGACATATTCATATCTACTTTAACCATATAATTACGTAGAAGTCAGCCATAAATACAAAAATTAATGTAGCAATAACAGTAGGGTTTTTCTTTCTACAGTAATTATGAATTATGAATCGCTTATTATACTCACAATGTTACTATCAAAGAGACAATCAGCTTATAGTAAAGCAGCTGACCGAATATACAGATATATTCTGAAGGTTTGATTCCTCTTTACCAAAAGCCTGTCACTCTTGTCTCGATACATCAGATGATATATTGCATCCAGCATTAGAACGAAACTCAAGGAAACAAAGTCAGAAGCGAATGTCCTATCAAAGGAGTAATACTTCCACACATCCACACTCTTACTGAGGTAGGGGTAGAAGATAGTTAAAATAACTGAATTCCTTTTCTATCACCATATTCTTAAAAACAATAATAGATCAATTTAATTATAATGGCTTATCAAAAAAGGTTATAATATAATATTATGGTTATACAATTCTTGTATTGATATTGAAATAACTATCCCTCTCCTTCTAATGTTCGTCAGATGCTCGTCATTTGATGGTCAGATAATCGTCAGATGCATATATACGCTGAAATAACATTTGCATTTTAATAAATAAAATTGTTAACAATAACTCAAGCAAAATCTTAGTAAGAATTTTTAAGATATGGGATTAATAGAAGGAACCAAAAGCCCCAAAATCTATAAAACAACAAGTCATTAAACAATGGCTTCAAGTACCTCTAGAGACCAAATTGCTAAAAATAATGACATAGGTGCTGGAACTGTAAGGCCTATCATAAAAGACGCTAAACAAAAAGACATTCCTGATATTGACTTACTTAGAGAAGTAGCTTTACTCCTAAAGAATGAAGATTTGGATCTATCGATTCTTGTAGATTCTATGATCTAGAAAATAAAATAGATGAGATGGATTTGAGTGAAGATCTGGTAGAATCTTTCATTGAAAATATCAATATCCACTGTTTTAAGCGTCGGTTAATAGCTGGAGAATTTATTAATATTATAAACAAAGTATCTGCTTTATCAAAGAATCTCGGAATTCCAGTAGAACATCTGCCCGATTATATCGAACAAAAAAAGTCTGAGCTGGAGAAAGTGAAAGGAGAAACAGAAGATGCAGAAATAAAACAACTTCAGGTACTACAACATTACAATGTAACTATGGATAATCTTGAAGAATACAAAAGAAATATACCGTTAATCGACTATATTAAGCAGCTAAAAAACCAATTAGAAAAACAGAGAAAGGGATTATTTGGCTGAAAAACTTAGAGATGAGCAAATAGAGAACGCAAAGTGGCTCCAGAAATGGAGAATGTCTTCCTAAATTAGCAAATCTTTTCTAACAAAATACTGCATTAATCATCAACAGAAAACAAACGTTTGCTCTCCACGATAATTTTTCATGCTTGCACTCAATAAATCTTACTTTCTCTGGTTTTTATCAATTGGTTTAGATGCCACAAAAAATGTTATTTTACCATTTTACCAACCATGATTTGGGAGCAATTTCGCAATGTCCCTAACTTTACTGATGTAGATATTGACATTGCCCACAAACTTACCAAGAAAACTGCTAATATTATGTTTGTAGAATTGAGAAAACTCCACTATAACGTCATGAGAAGAGTCATGGATACAAATGAGGCTGATATCTTGGTTGGTCGTGCTAAAACAGTTTCAGCCAACAATATGCTATGTATGAACTGGATAAACTTACTGAGGCTTATGCTCAGGGTTGGGATAATTTTGAAGTAAGCAATAGATTAGGGAATTTATCAATGATAATTATGCCAAATATAAAGATACCAAAGCCACTGTCAATTAATGACAAGACAATGCAGTATTTTTCAAATGCAAATGTATGGCACTGATACAAAAACCTATAACAAATAATAATTACTTGACTTATGAAAATACAGGTTCTTCTGAATAACAACAAGACTATGTGATCTATGTAGTAAGATGAGGAACATCATACCTGCTCAAAATGTAATAATTAGCATTTGTGTATGACCTATCTCAATAAAGTTCATTTTGGCATAAATGCTCCAAGAATTGGTAAATCATTGGTATATAACAAATCTGTTTTTTGTAATGAAGTATATCCAACTAATGCAAAAAGTTTGATTTCATGCTACACAATTAATAATGGATAATAGTAATAAGTATGTCATTAATAAAGTAAATCTAATTTTATCTTATTTTTATAATAATAGGAATTCACAGTGATTTGTATTATAGAGATCGTTGTTAGTTGAATGATTATTATTATTATTATTTCTAAATAAAGAACAACAACAATCAAAAGCCTTTAGTATTTTTATATAATTTTATTTACTTTTGCCAGCTGCATTAAGGTAGTCTTTACAACAATTATCTGAACAGAATAACCGATTTCCCATCGAGATACTTGAATATCGTACTCCTTTAACTAAATCATTAAATTCCTTTCCACATGAATTACAAAGCACGTACATTTTAAAATCCTCATATAAGATATCATACTTACTATAAAGTTCTTTCTTAATGCTCTCATACAAACGTTGTCATATATCATTATTAAAGAAGAAATTACTATTCTTACTTATAATGAGGTCCAGTTATAAATATAGACATGATTTGTGACTAGTAGTAAGAAGATTATTTTATAACGACAGATTATTGCTATGACTGGCGTCGCCGATCTCAAATACAGATTAAATGCTCAGTAATGAAGTAATTACTCGCTACTGCGCTCAAATTTGTGAATTTATGTATATATTATATTGTCTTTGGTTATACTATCATATAGACGGTAAATATCTCCAGTACTACTACTAATGTAATTCTAGACAGCTGGACTAATCAGCAATATATTAAATGTGCTTTTTTGTTTGTTATCTAGCATATCATATACTAATTGACCTACTATAACTTGATCAGGTCTTGCAAGTGCTTTCATTTTAGCCTGCGATACTAATAGGATAACCCAAAATGTCAAGATGCTGCTTTTTTACTATCTGCTTATTATCAAACTCGTATGTCCCATCCGTACTGTACTACTGCATTCTCGCCAACGTCTATTCCAACCCTTACTCTCATTTCTGAATAGTCGTATTGATTTAGAATAGGATTGATGCCTTCCTGTATTACTCTAATCATAGCATATGCACAATTCACTGCATTGATACAAGGTAAGTACAAATCACCGGAAGTAATAATGAAAAAAGCTGTAATTGCATTGCCTACATACTTCAATATGTATCCCCCATAAGCTTTTATGATAAGAGACATTTCCTGAGTAAAAGCCTGAATTAGTGTTACAAATCTGTCAGCAGGTAGCGTCATTGATAGTCTGGTTGAGTCTAATAGATCAATATGTAAAATTACAAGATTAACTTTAGATTTATTATACCTCTCTAGAATATCCTGTGTCTCATTCTATGAGATATTAAACTCTCTATTTTCAAACCCTTCCACATCCTAACCTGTGCTTGTTTGATGACTAAGTCGATATTGACTACTGCATCAAGATAGAACATACCTAATGAAGAAGTATTTGAAAGCTGTTTGACATATGTCCTTTTTCTTTCTTCTTCACTGACTTTATTTTTTATAACCTGATAAACTTCGTCTTTGCTAATGTCTAGCTGCATTGCAATTATATCTGGTGTAATTCCAGAATTATACAAGTTAAGTATAGTTTGACGCTGTCTGCTCTATCTCCAAATTATCTCAACTTTATAGTTAATTTTCTGTTCCTTTTATGAGTATAATATGCAGTATACTTCTTTCAATCTGTTATAGATTGAGATGAAAATTTTGTTCCATTATTTAAGTAAAGTGGATATACTGTTTAAGAGAATAGTTATAATCTAAATAAATAATATGAATAATGAGAATATCAAATGATGTAAAAAATTTTCTGAGAATTTGAATTGTATTATATTTGCTTACGTTGATAATATAGTGGTAATTGACGAGCAATCAAATTTTTGCTAAATATGGCATCCTAATTCATGTTCTTTCTCTTCTTCTTCATTATTGAATTCTAAATCACAATAATGACACTTAATATATGGAATCAGTTTAATAGTAATTCCGTTATTATTATTATTATTATTTAGGCTTATCTTTCCTAAAGACTGTGCTTGAAGTTCTTCTTTATATTGTTCTAATAAATGTCTTAAGGTATACTCCCATCCATGCTTTAGATCACCAAAATAATCGATTTCTGCTACTACTATAGTATAGTCTGCTTTAGGCTCTGTAACTGCAAGGAAATTTTGTTGTGATTGATCTGTTGCAGTAGCGTTATCTACTAATCTTAATGCAAATTCGCTCTGATATCTATTTGTCCATAACTGTATCTTTTTATGTATTGTGATTTGGCTGTTTAGCATAGAGTTTAACCCTTTTTCTTATTTTTTTATCAGTTAGTTTAGAATAAGTTGATGCCGTATTATTGAGTATTGATATTGAAGAGCCTTCTTCTTCCTTCTCTTGCTCTTCTATTTGTTCTGTCTTGCTTGCATCATTGCCAGGATTATTAGGTGATTGCATAAGAGCATACTAACTAAATGTTGACGATGATAGTATTTAAGATATTGCTAGAATATTCTGTTATCATCATTATTTTCAGAGAAACCAACCATGTAAGAGGTTATCTTATTGTCTATTTCTTATGAATATCCACTACTTTCCATCTGATAGATTCTATTACCCTGTAGAGATATATTATAAGGATTTGCTTATCCTTTGGAGTCTTTCAAATGATTATTGTTTTGATAACTCTCCTAAGACGAATCATCTGGAAGTCCGAGAGAATCGAGAGTTCTTGCGTCTAACAAATAACAAAAACTTCACTTGTTTTTACATCAAAACCAACCAAGAAGAAAAACAACAACAAACATAGCAAACTGATGCCATAAGTATCTTTTTTAGTTTTCCTCAAGACTCGTTGATTCTTGAGGCTGGCAGAAAAGTGGTAAGCAAATATAAATGACAACCGTCAGTCTTATATAACCAATCAATAAATGGCACTCCTAATCTTTAATCTTATTTAAATCGGCTTAGTTATAGTATATGTATGATTGATCATCTTACAGGTAATTTGAGAAAAAACATATCATGCAAAAGACGACCTTCTTCTTCATGAATAGACATCATTGCATAATGCTGAAAAAGGTTCAATGTACTTTTTAATATTAACAGATATCGAGTTTTTTGGAAAAAAGAGTTAGCTAACCATCAAAAGTATTTAATATAGGATATGGAGTCCAGATCGATAAAAAATGGTTCTGAATAAAGCAAATAAGAGTAAACAGACAAAAGGAAGAATAAGAAGAAGGAATGTATCCTCAAGAAAAGGAAAAGAAATTACACCAAGCGAGAAGATAACTTTGTACTTAAATGAGACCTTATCTTTGGAAAATGCAGCAGTAGAAAGGCTGAAATTGCGAATAAAGCAAACAAAAATTGAAAGTGTAAAACAAAGACTTCAACTCCATTTAGAAGAGACAAGAGAACAACAAAACAGATTAAAGCAGTTGATCTCAGATGTAGGTGGAAAAAATCCTACAAAGGATAAGGCACAATTGCCCATTCCCTGGACTACTAAAACAATGGCGAAGATGATCGGAAGAATGATGACTTCTGCGGAGTTGGAGTTAAAGGGAGCTAAAGAGGATGCAGTAATAGAAAATGCCGAAATTGTACTTTATGACATGCTAATGCAGCTAGTAGAAAAAATGGGTATAACTAATGCAATATCTGTTCTAGACCAAAGCTTATCTGAAGAAAAAGCTATGGCTGAGTGGATCAGAACAAATGCTCCGGATGTGCTCATGCAGCTATGGCCTGAAATTGAGGCTTCTATTACGAAACGTAAAGAAGCACAAATTGTAGAGACATGAGAAGCAAATAGTATTATTATTAAAAAGTGCAGTAGTTGGATTTGCTATCTATAACAAAAAAAGGAAGAAAAACACTACAAAGCCCCAGCCTTATTTTTCAGCCATTTACGTCAAAATGCTAGAATAGAAAATTCTCATGGTGTCCAGTTTACGGCATGTGTATAAATAACGATC
>CAWIMJ010000042.1:0-14462 GCA_963837175.1 uncultured Nitrososphaeraceae archaeon | reverse complement strand
TGTCTATAGTATCAAATTTACTTTCTATTGATTATTATATGCGTATATTCTATCCGGTCAATGACTATCGTTGAACTGGCGTCTGCTAGCGATACCTGCAAGTATTGTACCATTCCTAATCATGTTTATCTTTACCCCAGTTTCAATTAACGACGTTTTTGCAGTCGGCCTTATTCCTTTCATAATCTCTGCAGGATCGATGATTGTTAAAATTATGTTGCAAGGATATAGATTCAAGTATTTCATTGATAAATTTATTGGTCCAAATGTAAGCTCTACTGGCAAGATAATATCTGCGAGATTAACTGGTGAATTCGTGACACAGACAACTCCTTCATACGTTGGAGGTGAATTGGTGCGAATTGCATGGTTAACTAAGAACGGAGTGTCCGCAGGAAAGGCAGCATGGGTTACAACAATGGAAATCATTGCCGACGTCTTTGTTGGAACCATGCTTGGATTTATCGCTGGAGCGGTCGCAATTTATAATGGCGGGATTTTTATTGGAGTCATAGTAATTATTGTTGCGATTCCGACGCTTTTCTTTTGGCTTTTACTGGTTATCTTTTCAGCAAAACGCAATCTTCGTCTGCCATCTTTCTCATTAAAAATATTACAAAAGTTTGTTGCTAAAGAAAAGGCAGAGCGACTCATCAATACAACCAACAATGCAATCACCGATGTATGTAAAATGAGTAGAGAAAATTTCAACTCTATAAAGGCAGTCAGAACATTTGCAGTAGGGATCGGAATAACTTTTATTGCATTTTTATTTCAAGGAATATCTTTCATGGTTCTTGCAGATGCTGTAGGATCTAATATTGGCTTATTTGATTCCTTAATGGCTACATCTGCGTCTATTATATTGGCGACTCTTCCAATCACTATAGGTGGATCGGGATTGGCAGAACTAGGTATTTGGGCTTATATATCGAACTTAAATAGTATTCCTCACTTTGCCGATGTTATCAAAGATTCGCAATTAAACGTAATAATAGCATGGAGAATTGCGTCTTATCACATTCCCCTGGTGATTATGTGGATTGCATTAATGAAAATAACAGTACGTTCTAAAGTCTCTGTTATCAATCAAAACATCTCCATTTATTCATCTAATCATAGTGTAAAGCCTAATCTAGTTGATAATAATGGTAGCAAAAATAATAATAAACCATTGACCAGGCTGGTAAGGATAATAAAAGGTAGTAGTAGAAGAAAAAATAGACGTTGACAAGAAATAGTAATAGTAATGGTTACTACTGCTACCACTGCCATCAGTAGAAGAAGAATAAGAAGATTCGATGGAAAAATAATCGTAATAACAGGCGCATCATCTGGAATCGGACGGCAGGTCAATTGATTTTGCCAACAATGGTGCTATGGCAATAATTCTTGTTGGACGCTCTGAATCGAAACTTACAGATGTCAAAGCCCTTATAAATTCAAAATGCGAGACGATGGTCTACGTATGTGATATTTCAAATAAGACAGAAGTGATTAAGCTAGGAAGAGATGTAATCCATAGATTTGGTCGAGTTGATGTGCTCATAAACAACGCTGGTTTTGGGATCTTTGGAAAAATACAAGATCAAAGCATTGAACAAATCGAATCAATTACAGCAACGAACTACTATGGTATGATATATTGCATAAAAATATTTCTTGATTCTATGCTTTACAATAAATCTGGGCATATAGTAAATGTTGCTTCCGTGGCGGCGAGCTTCGGAGTGCCTGGCTTGGCTCATATTGCGGTTCAAAATACGCAATGTTGGGTTTTTCAGAATCATTATATCACGAACTACATGGAACGGGAGTAGGCATAACAGTTGTAAGTCCAATTGCCGTTAAAACTAACTTCTTTAATAATGAATCTTTCGGCCAAAATGCCAAATTATGTAGGATATGCCCTTGATCCAAAAACTGTGTCAAATGCAATTATCGAGGCAGCAAATTCTCCTCGTCTTGAAATTATAGTCCCATTATTTATCAGAGCAGGCGTCTGGCTAAAGCACACCTTGCCTTATATTATCAATCCACTTGTTGGTTCGGCACCTTAGAAGGAAATTACGACGCTAAGTATTTAATTATTTTTTTCACCGTCATCTTCCTGATCTTCGCCGTCAGAAGAAGTGGATGACATGGATGGTAAATCTGATTCAACATCCGTAGTCTATTTTAATTCTTCCAGATCAAATCTGTATATTCTATCCATTTCTATTGATTATTATATGCGTATATTCTATCCGGTCAATGACTATCGTTGAACTGGCGTCTGCTAGCCATACCTGCAAGTATTGTACCCTTCCTAATCATGTTTATCTTTACCCCAGTTTCAATTAACGACGTTTTTGCTGTCGGCCTTATTCCTTTCATAATCTCTGCAGGATCGATGATTGTTAAAATTATGTTGCAAGGATATAGATTCAAGTATTTCATTGATAAATTTATTGGTCCAAATGTAAGCTCTACTGGCAAGATAATATCTGCGAGATTAGCTGGTGAATTCGTGACACAGACAACCCCTTCATACGTTGGAGGTGAATTGGTGCGAATTGCATGGTTAACTAAGAACGGAGTGTCCGCAGGAAAGGCAGCATGGGTTACAACAATGGAAATCATTGCCGACGTCTTTGTTGGAACCATGCTTGGATTTATCGCTGGAGCGGTCGCAATTTATAATGGCGGGATTTTTATTGGAGTCATAGTAATTATTGTTGCGATTCCGACGCTTTTCTTTTGGCTTTTACTTGTTATCTTTTCAGCAAAACGCAATCTTCGTCTGCCATCTTTCTCATTAAAAATATTACAAAAGTTTGTTGCTAAAGAAAAGGCAGAGCGAATGATCAATTCAACCAATAATGCAATCACCGATGTATGTAAAATGAGTAGAGAAAATTTCAACTCTATAAAGGCAGTCAGAACATTTGCAGTAGGGATCGGAATAACTTTTATTGCATTTTTATTTCAAGGAATATCTTTCATGGTTCTTGCAGATGCTGTAGGATCTAATATTGGCTTATTTGATTCCTTAATGGCTACATCTGCGTCTATTATATTGGCGACTCTTCCAATCACTATAGGTGGATCGGGATTGGCAGAACTAGGTATTTGGGCTTATATATCGAACTTAAATAGTATTCCTCACTTTGCCGATGTTATTAAAGATTCGCAATTAAACGTAATAATAGCATGGAGAATTGCATCTTATCACATTCCCCTAGTGATTATGTGGCTTGCATTGATGAAAATAACAGTACGTTCTAAAGTCTCTGTTATAAATCCAAACATCTCTACTACTCATTCATTTAGTCATAATATAAAATCTAATCTAGTTGATAATAATGCTAGCAAAAATAATAATAATAAACCGTTGACTAGGCTGGTAAGGATAATAAAAGGTAGTAGTAGAAGAAGAAAAATAGACGTTGACAAGAAATAGTAATAGTAATGGTTACTACTGCTACCACTGCCATCAGTAGAAGAAAAAGAATAAGAAGATTCGATGGAAAAATAATCGTAATAACAGGCGCATCATCTGGAATCGGACGGCAGGCTGCAATTGATTTTGCCAACAATGGTGCTATGGCAATAATTCTTGTTGGACGCTCTGAATCGAAACTTACAGATGTCAAAGCCCTTATAAATTCAAAATGCGAGACGATGGTCTACGTATGTGATATTTCAAATAAGACAGAAGTGATTAAGCTAGGAAGAGATGTAATCCATAGATTTGGTCGAGTTGATGTGCTCATAAACAACGCTGGTTTTGGTATCTTTGGAAAAATACAGGATCAAAGCATTGAACAAATCGAATCAATTACAGCAACGAACTACTATGGTATGATATATTGCATAAAAATATTTCTTGATTCTATGCTTTACAATAAATCTGGGCATATAGTAAATGTTGCTTCCGTGGCGGCGAGCTTCGGAGTGCCTGGCTTGGCTGCATATTGCGGTTCAAAATACGCAATGTTGGGTTTTTCAGAATCATTATATCACGAACTACATGGAACGGGAGTAGGCATAACAGTTGTAAGTCCAATTGCCGTTAAAACTAACTTCTTTAATAATGAATCTTTCGGCGGCAAAATGCCAAATTATGTAGGATATGCCCTTGATCCAAAAACTGTGTCAAATGCAATTATGCGAGCAGCAAATTCTCCTCGTCTTGAAATTATAGTCCCATTATTTATCAGAGCAGGCGTCTGGCTAAAGCACACCTTGCCTTATATTATCAATCCACTTGTTGGGGCGGCCTTTAGAAGGAAATTACGACGCTAAGTATTTAATTATTTTTTTCACCGTCATCTTCCTCATCTTCGCCGTCAGAAGAAGTGGATGACATGGATGGTAAATCTGATTCAACATCCATCATCTGTAATTCTTCCAGATCAAATCTGTATATTCTATCCATTTCTATCGCAAAC
Source organism: uncultured Nitrososphaeraceae archaeon (assembly GCA_963837175.1). GTDB lineage: Archaea > Thermoproteota > Nitrososphaeria > Nitrososphaerales > Nitrososphaeraceae > JAJNBK01. Next base: position 10,029 of record CAWIMJ010000042.1, on the reverse strand, counting down.
TTTGTTCTTAATAATTCAACAAGCTGTGAACTCAAAGGTCCGTGAAACATCTTTATTTTGAATTCGTAAACGACGCCCTTCATAAAATCTACTATCTTCAAAGATCTGGGAACATTCAAACCCTCAATAATGGTCCTGCCATCTGGCAAAGTCTCGTATAGCTGAATATCTATTTTAAAGTCGTTTTCGTAAATATCAAGAATATATCCTGTCCGTGTCAGAATTTCCGGCTGTCCGAATTGAACTGATTTAATCTCATCTTCTGCCCATTGCGGTAGCGCTTCATCATCGCTGGATCGACTTGATGCACTCTTCGTTTTTCCCATTTTGGTGTTTATACCCCTGCATTAACTATATTATAAGCTTTAAAAAATTACATGTAGCAGTCATGGGATCAAAATAGGCCATTGCATTAGTAGCCTTTAAACAAGCAATTTCATTATTGGTTCAATGTCAGTTTATAAGTTTCACAATAAAAAGACAACCAGTGCCCATACAACTTGACTATATTAGTAATAAAAATAAATAAATAAATATAATTTGCTTTAACATTTTATTTCCCTTATCTTAATTTTGGCAAGATTCATTGCGAAAAAGGAGATGGGAATGTTAGAAACGCAAAAAGTAAAGTATGACACTTGAATGTGCTTTAAGTAATTCGCCTTTATTGTTATAGAAGGGTATAATGTTACCTGTTCTCTGTGCTTCTAATAGATACATATTAGAATTCTGAATCCTACTAGAAGAAAGAACTAAGAAGGTAGAAAAGATGGACCAGCTGGACCATTATATCAATACATTTTCATGCCAGAAAATATTAAAGATATGACACAAAAAATATAACTTGTATATACGTTTATGATCTTTTTTATTCTTCATTAATTTCCTAGCTTATTTTTTCTTTCATTCTATTATCTACTAATAATTGAAATTGTACCTGAAGACCTGCTTGTAACCAGTTGAGGACCAGTTGAGGCTTCTGCATATTGTATTAAGATAAAGCCAAAGAATCTAATGGAGATTTTATAGAATAGATAAAAGATAGAATAGGATGCCTGAAGATTATTCTTCCTATAGAAGGGACCAGTATGTAATAATAAGGAATATGTTGATAATTGGATAAAGTTATTTATTTTATATCTGCATAAATGAATGGACAGAATTAAACTCATCAGATTTACTGAAAATGGTTAAGTTTACGGCGCCCTGTTGCTGTTTGTAATTAATAGATTGTGATATTTGTTGTACTTGTAAATATTGATCCCGTTTGTACACCACATGTTAAGACGATACGAATGAAAGAAGTTGCTTTATGTATTAGAACATTGTTAGGAAGATTTTTATATAGTAATATAATATATAATAGTTATGAAACATATGTCATCTGCTCTGAGTTACTCAGAGAACCTCAAGGGCGTAAGTATAGATAAGGTGAAGATGGAAGTATGAAATTTCCAAGATGGATCTGCATTAGCTGTGGCCAGCCCTCGGGTAGAAAATATAACATCAAGCGTCATATACGTATTCGTCACAATGGAATCGGAGCATTTGTTTCTTTTACGGATTACTTGGCAGGAAGACAGACAGGTATGTATCAGCCAAGCTCTGCTCCTACTTATCATTCAAGAACTAATTCTCTTGATATATTCATGGAGGAGGTGCATAGAGAGCTAGCTAGAAAATTAGTAAATCAGAATTTTCCTCTAAGACCAACCTGGAACCAAAATCAATATGGCTATAATAGTGCTGGTAGTAGTAGTACTAGCAACACTCAGCCTTCCACAATTGATTCTAATGATATTATTGGCTACAGAGGTCATGTGTGTAAGAATTGCCTTGACGCTAACATAGAGGAGATCCATTTAGCAGCATTTAATGGAAAAGGAATAGCCGAGAGGAAACATGTATGCGAACCTAAAAAGTTAGCAGAATCTTCTCTGTATAATAATACCGATAAGAGCTTTCGCCTTAAAGAAATGGAAAGGAAATTGCCTTTGGATATAAGGAATATCCTAGTAAATAATTGGACTAAAAACCAAAACTATCTTTTCGCAACAAAACTTCCCAACCAAGAAGAAATAGAAAAAAATATTGGTCAAAATTATATTGATTTAACACTTACAAATGATAATAATAATAATAACAATAACAACTACTGGCCTATTCGAGCAGTAAAAAATAGCCATATCCTTCTATCTGAGAACGAGTTCATTGATTTCATGCGCAAAGTACGGAATGCAACATTTGCAATTTTTAAAATTAACATAGAAGGATCTGTGCATTTCTATGCACTGGCTATTACCAACATTCCATTATGACCATCCACTTTCAGCTAGTATGGCTTATTTTCGTCAGATATTTGAAACCTGCCTGTTACCAAGATAAAGATATATCTTCCATTGCCGATCAACTTCTAAAGGCGATAACTAAGGATTCCAAAATGGTAACACATTAGAAGATTTGGATAATACTTATGACTCATTATTCAAGGTTGTATTAACGATCCTTGACAAGACTATGAGATAGCCAGATTGCTACTCTGAAATGCAGGATACAAAAAACTCTACAATATATTCTATCAAATCTATAACAACCAATGATACTGATTGAAGAAAATTTAAGTACACTTTATGGCTCAAAACTTAAAACTCTCTTTTATTGTAATAGTCAACAAACGGATTAAACAAGCTATAATATCGATTGCCTTGATCCTCCTTGAAAACTGGAATGTTGAATCTTTCAGTAGACACATTTTATCAAGTATCGAGCTTACTTGTCTTGTAAAACCGGCGATAGGCACTGGAATTAGTGGCATTGATATTATAGGTTTATCACTAATTGATGTTTTATAATATCATGGTTCTGTGGCATTTTGAATTATGCTAGAATCTAGTGCATCAGTCAAGTCAAGTCAACTCTCTCTTCAACTCTAATCTGATGCGTTATTATTCTTAATTATTATAATTGGCATTGGCAAAAAATTAATAATTTAGAAGATATATAGCAATTATAATAAGTTGCAAAAGATTCTTTAATAACTGTAAGGAATGGAATAATGTCATTATATCCATGTATATGTCTATTCCAATTTCTCTCTCAGATGGTAAGGTTTTAGATGTAAAAATAAAAAAGAATAAAAGAGTAAAGCATCTGTGGCTAAAAGCAGATGTTTACGGACTATACGCTGTAGTTCCATTAGACTATAGTATCGAAAAGATTCATAATTTTATTGAGAGCAAAAAGAAGTGGATTCTTAAAACATCTGAATATTATAGGAAATTACGAGAAGGATATGGCGAAGGAAACCTTGCGACAAACACAATTTCTTTTCTTGGCGCAATATATCGTCTTCAAATAGTCAAGGATACATCGTCATCTACTGTACTCTCAGATAATTTGAAGGTAATTACATTTCATGTAACTGATAGGCGCAAATATAAATACGATATCAAAGAATGGTATCGAAGACAAACTGCTCAGATAGTAGCCGAGCGTCTTCCTGTAATCAGTAATAAACTCGACCTACATTATAACAAAGTTTCAATCAAAAGTCAGACATCTAGATGGGGTAGCTGTTCCAAAAACAGGAATTTAAATTTTAATTTACTTTTAGCTGCTGTTCCAATAAAGGTAATAGATTATGTAATTACTCATGAACTAATTCATTTGGTAGAGCTCAATCACTCAAAGAAGTTCTGGAGTCTTGTAGGTTCAGCCTATCCTGAATACAAAAAATATAGGGAATGGTTGAACCGATATGGTCCTTTAATAAAAATAGCAGGGTATTATTAAAATCCATTACTATCAAAGTCGTCTTTCTCTCTCCCGCTGTTGTAAGTACGTAGAATATTCATTTTCAAATTATGTCTAATTTTTCCTATTTGCAGATTGATCCTCTTCTCTCTCCACTCCTGTAACATATTTAAAAGAAACGAGATTTCTTCATTCAGTTGAATATATTTGTTAACCAATAAGTTTACTTTTATTCAGGAAATTATTGCAAATCTGAGGATGATAATGAATTAATATGGCTAATAGTTTTGAGATACACCGTTATGCTGGTGATGACTTTCAATATATTGTTGCGAGAACTAACAAATACGCCGAGGAAAAGATTAGAAAAGATGTGGAAAGAATGAATGCAATGCTAAGTGATGAATTAAAAGCTCAGGGAATAAGATATGTGTTTGCAGTAGGTTCTTCAACTACAGATATGATAAGAGACAAAGCAGGCAAGAAAGAAAGAAAGCCCACTATTTAGAAAAAGTCACTTTAAACGATAAATTATCTTACTTTTACTATTTTTAATATTATATTAAATATAGGACGAACAAAATATACTATAATCAATAGCAATATATGACTATCACGCAGTGTTATTGTCGCTATTGCCACTTCTTCATGAGTTATCCCTCCCCCGTTTGTGGCACAAAATAAGTTTGCAATAAAATCCAACCAACTATTACACCATCTGCTTTGTTCCTTAATTTATTAGGGTCTAATTTTTTTTGGCTTATTTTCCTTTTCTTATTCACACATATATCTTCTTATACATCATGATAAAGCATAAACTGGCGAATTTTTGTTCTTTCTCCAGCTTCGATTATCTCCTCATGTTTAAGAGCCATATAAGTATCTATAAGTTCGTTGTTAAAGCATATTTTAAGATAGTCTGAATCATTTTTCAATGCTTCAAGTGATTCTTCCAAGCCTGCCTGGAAGAGACTTTATTGCCAAGCTATTTCTCATAGAATCAGACATTTTATAAATATTCTCGCTAATAGGATCACCAGGATCTATCTTCTTCTTGATACCATCAAGTCCTGCAGCTACTATTGCTGAAAATGCCAGATAAGGATTGGCAGAGGGATCGGGCGCTCTAAATTCAATACGTTTTGATTTAGCATTATTCTTTTCGTTAACAGGTACCCGTATAACCGCAGACCTATTTCCTCTTGACCAAGCTATGTATACAGGAGCTTCAAAGCCTGGAACCATTCGATGATAAGAATTTACTGTCGGTGCTACAACTGCAGCTAAGGATGATGCATGATCTAACATCCCACCTATAAAGTATCTTCCTGTCTGACTAAGTTCCGCATAATTGTCAGTCTCATCGTAGAAAATATTTTTACTACCTGCTGACTTGCTCCATAAACTGATACTAACATGCATACCTGAACCATTATCGCTATTTCTTGGATTCTTTTTATCAAATATTGGTTTAGGCATAAAGTTTGCTATCTTATTATCCTGTTTTGCTACATTTCTTACTACATCTTTGTATGTCTGAACGTTGTCTGCAGTTTTTGTAAGCGTATTATGCATAAAGTTAATTTCTATCTGGCCATTGCTTGCTACTTCGTGATTTAGATTTGTGGCATTAATAGAATAGTATTTTTTTAATATATCTGCAACCTTGAATCTGAATTCGACAAGAGAATCTTGAAACGGAGGTGCGTCGTATCCTCCTTTCGTGCGGATTGGATACTTGCCAGTTCCATATTGCTCTGTAGATATTATTTTAAGTTCATGGTCTTTGTCCGAATTATTATTATTGAATACTATGTCATCGAAGATAAAGCATTCGACTTCAGCTCCGACTTGACAGAAGAGATTATTCTCTGCCAGATATTCTTCCATACGCTGAGATATATACCTAGGGTCCTTGGTCAATCTACCTTGCCCAAAACCTCTATGAACATCTGCAATGACTGTAACTGTCTTGTAACTCGATATTGGAGTTATCGTTGCAGTTAGTCGATCTGGTATGAGTAATAAATCAGATTCATCTATACTTGCAAAACCCTTTACAGATGATCCATCAAGCCCAATGCCACTTCTACAGACGTCATAGAAATGTTCATTGTCCTTTAAAAGATAATACTTGGCAAGAAATTTTCCTGGAATATCTGTATATCTTATTTGAATGAATTCAATATCTTGCAATTTTGTACCATTATTATTAGTGTTATTAGTATTATGATTATTATTTAGAGCACGATCAAATTCTAACGTAGACTTATCTCCTAACGACATTTATCAGATATAAATCATTTGTAACATAAAAAGATTAACATTCTTTTTGTTAATATATGATAAATATATCTAGTTGATTCTTTTAATATGTTAGATAATAAAAGATATAATGACTTTGGATGAAACAGATGTTAAGATAATTAAAAAGTTGCTTTCTCATGCCAGACTATCGTATCGCACAATAGCTGAAGAAATAAACGTCTCTCCTCCTACAGGTACTGAGCAGAGTAGAAAAGTTAGAGAGAGACAACATTATAAAGTTTTATTCAGCAATACTGGATCATGAAAAAATAGGTTATGATTTGACCGCTATCATTGAAGTGACAGCTGTTAAAGGTAAGATAACAGACGTAGAAAAGCATGTATCAAAGTTTCCCAATGTCTGTGCAGTATATGACATTACTGGTTTAACTGATATGTTAATAATTGCAAAATTTAGAAATCGAAAGGAGCTTAGTAATTTTGTAAAAAAAGATCTATTGTCACCGTCTATTGAAAGAACAAATACTCATATAGTGCTAATAACAGTAAAAGAAGATTTTCGCTTTATATAAAAAAGGTAAAGTATTGGAAACAAAGATTAATTACATAATACAATTAACTCAACTTATGTGATTACAAAGCAATAGAAGGGCAAAAGCAATATTCAAACTATTCTCTTGCAAAAATGTTAGATGAATTTCTATGAAACTGCTTAAAACTATTCCCTCTGTACCTATCAGAGGAAAATTTGGTTACAGCAAATATTGGAGCAATAATAGTTGGAGTGATAGCGTTGATTGTGATAATTGCAGTCATAATATTACAATGTGGGCAAACTACAAATCTATTATTCATCTGACCTTTCAAAGTACTTTAGGACACTATTATCATCGGGGAGAGAATTAGAAAGTATGAATGTATATTTTATAAATGCTAGTTAGCAGTAAGCTCGCTGAAACATTTAGTCAATAAGAGCGATCCTGGCATTAAGAGATCTTTAATATGAAGGGTTCAGTTATCATCTCATTGCTTATATGACGGGACATATAGAGTGTGACCCAAGATTATGCTCTCTATAGTTAGTGTATTAAGTGGTAGCAAAGATGCACTTGTACTAATTTTACTTATGGTTGTTGTTACTATAGTGGACTCTCAGTTCATTAACATTTTCTATGGAACTGATTTAGGGACTCCTGGCAATTTGCATTTGTTATTGTTTGCATCATTTGTTATTGTTGCTTCAATAATTAATACCATATTGCTGCTATTCACCAAAAGAAATGATATTTATTCGACAACTAGTAGACCATTATTGTTTAGAGTTGCTTATATTGGTACATCCATAGTTCAATACACTATATCGCTTGTATTGTTTATCACGATCTCAGAGATGCTCATTTTCCATGAATATAACAAGATATTCTCATTATTAGTAGTCTTTCTCAGTCATTTTTGGTCAGCTATTATACTTGGAATTTTGTCTTTAAGATTCATACAATGGTTTAGATTTGCTATATCATTTTCAATCCTAATTTATGGAGTTGTTTTCAGTGTGATTCTATTTCTAATTTTACTCACGATTCCATTGCTTACACAACAGTTTACGAATCAGTCCCAGTTGATATACCCCAGAGATTATACATCTCTAATTACCACCGTAATTGTTCCTTCCCGTGATATTGCATTCATTTACGGATTGGGAAATTATGTTTTACCTATGATGATAATACCTTCATGGATCCTCACAGTTTTGTTACTTAAACCCTATGCAAACAGAATTGGCAAGAAGAGATTCTGGCTAATAGTTAGCATTCCATTACTCTACCAACTTTTCTCATTTATCGTAAGAGATACAAACTTAGTAACTGATCCTACCCTAGTTCAAATTATATACTCCCAGCAATTCCAGGTCATCTTCGGAATTAGCTTTCAAGTAGCCGGGTTATTTTTCGCTATTGCCTTCTTGAGTATTGGAAGAAAAATGAAACGAAAAAGCATGAAAAACTATTTGATAATTTCTTCCATAGGTATCGTCTCATTATTTTGTTCAATGCAACCAGGAATGCCATTCTATGCGGTTTATCCCCCATTTGGACTTGTCACACTTTTGTTCCTAGGACTATCATCATATATGCTTCTTGTTGGAATGCTAGGATGTGCAGCATATGTTTCTAGAGATATTGAATTACGACGAGAGATCTATAGAGGCTTAGAAGTTGATGCTGATGTCTTGAAGAAGATAGGAATGGCAGAAACCCAACGACAAATAGAAAAGAAGGTGCTATCACTTGCCAACAAAATCAAATTGTCGGATGAGATGAGAAACCTTATGTATCCAGATCCTGATGAAGAAGATGTAAAACTAATGATAGAGGAGGTATTGAATGAGATACATAAGGGATCACGCATTAAACCAGGTCATCGATAATGCTGAAATTGGTAAATATTCTAAGTAACATTACGAATAAAACGCCAACCTATGAGTTAATATTTTCAATAGCTGGAACATATGAAAATTCTGTTCAATCAGGTCTTATATGATTGTGACTACAATCAATCTGCTAAGAATGAAATTATCTCCAACCTTCAATGCTGGCAAATTACCGCCATAAATTAACAAATATTATCTCATATTATTTAGTCCTAGAGTTAGTTACAAAAGGCTTATATCAATTAGTTTCCAAACCTCAATAGTATTAAACTGATGCATACATCATCTCTTTATAGCATAAGAGTAGATATTCGGAAGATAATATTCTTAACTCTATTAATGACAACCATCCTTATTATTACTAGTAGTAGTCCTTCAAAGAACTTATATGCTATTCCATCTGGTATTGATTTTTATTCTCCTAATTCTCCGCCAGCTGGAGTTAAATCGCTTGAACCTCTAATAGCAAAATGGTGGAATTGGCAGTTTGCTATACCTAGTACTACTCAAAAAAATTGGCCTGACTGTCATAAGGGAGATGGTGGAATCATAGGTAATAACCAATCGGTAGTCTTTACGGGAGACCCGGCCAGTGCAGTATCAAAAAATGTGAATGCAAGAAACCAAAAATGTGAAATATCTTCTAGTCAACTACTCTACTTGACTGTATATCCCGGTGAATGTTCTACAGGATCAAAACCCAATGAAGGCGAGTATCCGGATACAAAGTCCCCTGCTGATCTTTTAAATTGCGCACAAGATTCAAACAAAAATATTAAATTGATGCAAGTCAAGGTTGACGGCCAGGATGTTTCATCTAATATTGTCCGTCAAACTACTTCTAAACCATTCAATCTTAATATACCTCCAGATAATGCTTACGAGTATAGCGCTCCTGTTGTTGGTAAAAACAATACGTCAATGGCTGAACATTATTATCTGTTCTTTAAACCGCTGCCAGTTGGAGATCATACGATAGAATTGCATGTGATACGACAACCCCTTCAAGCTAATCAACCTGTTGAAGATGACGTTGCTAAGTGGAATATTAAGGTAGTCCCTTAAGTGAATCACTCTTAACTATAATACATTAGATCTTGTTCAGTTCTGGCTCTCTCTGATAGTTAACATAATTTTGAACGGTAGAGAAACTTGTTACATTTAAGAAAGTGTTACAATTAAGGCAACTATATCTTCTGCAACCTTTTACCTCATTAGAGCAATAGTTTTTCAGAAGCTTCTAAATTCTAATAGGAATAATAGGAGATAATTGATATCTCTAACTAAAATGAATGATTTGTAGCTGCCAGTTTTCATGCTTTTGTGGGATGGAAATAGACAAGATAAATCGACCGAACGTCATAATTAGAAAGATAAATATGAACTCCATCTAAGTAAATATTGACCATAGATTGTTCTTGTAGGTGAGAAATTATAGTAGCTACCATTTTGTAGAGGATACAATGCAGAAATGTAATCCAGAATTCTCTTATGACGTATAGCAAGTATTACTACTAACCGATATATCAAAAACAAATAGCCAAGCATAGACCATTGTTAAGATATCATTCGATTTA
>CAWIMJ010000041.1:0-61928 GCA_963837175.1 uncultured Nitrososphaeraceae archaeon | reverse complement strand
TGTTGAATACTCTTGTGAGTGGATAAACGCAGATGAAAGCATCAAATAAAATGTTCCAACAGGAAGAGAAATTGATTTCTCCACTAACAACAATAATCCACTTATAGCAAGAGATGACACAAATCCTGCTGTGAGACCGTAAGCAACCATAATACGAAGCTTTGTTCCTACGTTCATCCATGTTTTTGATGAATATTTCCTTACTGACACATCCAATTATACGTGAGGCTAATATTTTACTTTTATCATTTAGATACAAAATATTATATATAATATATCATAAAGTGAATATATTGAGTTAGCAATCAAATTTTTAAAAATTATTTATGCAGATTCAGAAAAAGATTCAAAATCTTGTTAAAATGGCCTGCAACCTTCATCAATTAACTTAGTTAATCAGGGATTATATATAGTTCAATTATTAAGATCTCCTAGCTAGAGAAGTGGTAGAATATGAGAGAAGAAAATAAGCATGATGCAATTAATGATTTGGATAAACCTCTTCTAAAAGAAGTAAGTTATGATTCTAATAAAGCAGTAAGCTTCTTTGCAGACATTAAAGCAGAAGAATTTGCAAAAAATATACTATCCCTTGATCCTAACATTAGATTTGCCGGGTTAATAGAAAGATCAGGATATTTATTTGCAGGAGGTATTAGAGAAGGAGTTAGTCAACGCTTAAAGACAAGCAAAGCTGAATTGAGTTTATCTCAATCTGCTCATATCGTCTATTTGGGAGAGAGGTTCTTAACAGAATTAGGCAATTTAAGTTATATTGTATATAACTATGATAAAGTAAAACTGTTCAGTATGCCTGTAAAAGAGCATATATTGGCATTCTCTACAGAAAGTACTGCTAGTACAGAAGATGTTGCCAGTAAGGTATCGCAATATATTAAATCAATGGAACATCAATTGTCATTGCATCCACCATCTAATATTATAAATAAAGAAAAAAAAGAAACACTGAGAAATCTTTATGAATCTGGTTTTGAAGAAGAAGTGATTGCAGATCAGCTGGATCTAGATCTCACTACTGTAAGGATGCTGATTAAGGAATTATATTTCTAGGTTAGATAATCTTAGAAGAATATCATTCATGTGTTACTGTACCTGTAAAGGACAAAAAGATTCATTCTGACAGGTTGTCTAGACAGGAAGAAAAGACCATCTTTATTCACTTGTCAACAACCCAGTCTTCTCTTATCACGATGTCCCTGTTGCTGGTAACAAGACAGTAACAAGCAGGAGTCACAAAACTTATGAAGACGATACAGATAAATTTATTCATAAACTACACTTTGATTGAGACGAATATCAAATAAGTATTATCATATCAGGAAGGATAAGTTCGCCTAAGAAATTAATACACATCTGTTGAATTAATCAACAGTTTTCCTAGAGAATTTCATTATTATCAAAGCAAATTTTCAGTGCCGTATGCTAGCTTAATTAATCTTAACTTCTCCTGCTACTGTTATGGTATAGTTCTTCATAAATTACGTAATGAAATTAGACAAGCTTTAGTAGTTCTAACAGTCAGTAGTACCCTCTTTTTATTTATGTTAATATCGTCTCTTTGTTTATTATTATAGTTGGTAATAATTTAAGAGTATTGGATATGAAAGTCTACTGCAAAAGATATAGCTTTTGCGGTAAAGAAAATACATAAAATGCTAAAGACTAATTAACACCCCAGGGAAGCAAATAGATACAGAAGATCTTGTATTTTCAAGATATCTTGCTAAGTTTTCAATCTATATTCTGGATGCTATTATCTGTCAATGTTACCATATATAGGACTCAATAGTAAGGATACATCAAAGTAATCATCATGTAATGAAAATAAGTATCCTGAAGGCGCAGCATCTAAAATTATGCCCAATATTGAGAGTTTCGGACCAACAGCAGCTACTCTAGGCAGCGGCTTCTTTGTAGGTGTTCTAATTGGATTCATTATGACCTTTATTATGGAAGATCAAAGTTGAAAACCTGCTTCTGTTGATGACCCATCCCTCAACGCGTTGGTTCATTTATCTCAAATATAATTGATTGATTAATTGCTTGTATTGGTAGTAGCAATGCTGAAGATAATATAGGCATATTTTCCAAACAAGCCCCATAGAAAGTGAAGACAATGAAAGTAGTGAAGGCGTATAGATAATACCTTCCTATTAAAAATATTATGATGCAGCAAAGAGTACAATAATGACTAATTTAGGCTTAATTATATTGAAAATAGCAATAATCGTCACAATATAATACTGATTTCTGCAACGGAAAATAATATTGAAACACAATATCTTCAATAGAGTGTTAATTGCAATCATATCCTTCGCCATAGCGAACTTGGAAGAAAGCTAGGACAATCTATTTCTTAAGAAACAGACAGACTGTTGAATGTAGAATCTAGAAATCGTAAGTAGAGAGGTTGAAATAAATGGTATATATACAAATCAATCGTTGCAGCGCTAATGCTTTAGAATTGTCTTATACACAGTAGAGCAGACCTCTCTACTATAGGATTGATGGTATACCTTTCTATATATTATGGTTTAATCATTCAGATGCGAACAGTTCCGCAACAGTTTGTAATAGCAATGGTAGCAGCAGCATCGTTATGGGTGTATCGATACTAACAACGACAATACCTTAAGCAGCACATGCACAGCAGTATTAAGGAAATCAATCTTCATCGTCATCAGATAATTGTGCAGCTGATCAACTCCCTGCAAGTATAAACGGATAGATAAGATGTATGGGACAAGGAGAATGTTACTCAGAAGACTGTGAGGCCGATAGAAAGAAAGTAAAACATTGTAACTTTATGATGAGTAACCAATAGATAGACCAACTAGCTAGAATAAATAAGATAAATATACTGCCCAGAATGTGAAGTGAATCGATTCAGCTGTTGTTGTTGCTGGTTTTGGGCTTACTATTGTAGCCATTCGTCTTTAAGACACCTTCCGACTCATCTTTTAACTTTGGTAAATAGAATTTGTCGTTTTAGATATTGGAATAAATTAAGGCCTGTTCAACTTTGCCTCTCTCTTCTTTCTCTCCACCTATTAAATTTCTTGCCTAACAGATACCATACTGTAATTGATGCAAATACAAGGGCATGCGGTAGAAAGGAGAATTCACGAATTTATGAAGATAGTGTGGAGCCAGCTAGTCCTACAATTATGCAATAGCCCAGTATCCTCCTAGAAGTGAATCAGTTGTCTGCTTTATTATTACTCATCATTTCTATTCTCAATTCTAATGATCGTGCTTTTGTTCCTTCTCTTCTTATGGTTCTTCTTCTTACAATAAGCTAAATCCTAGTAATTCTAGATATTACCAAGTCTATGATTATGAGAGTGCTTACAAACCCCAGCGTTTTCACATCCTCTACATTCTCTGTCTTTAGAGTTTGATCATTATTACAATATTCAGTTATTCGATCTCTAGTCAGACTTGAGTTGTTACGACCAACCTTATATGTACATCGGAAGATAGGTGATTGTGGAAGGCTAAAGGCCCGTATTACGATTGCAAGAACAAATATACCTACTCCTATGAACAAAACTTTGGTATCGAAACCTTGTTTAGTTCTTCATTTATTAGTTACCTCCATTGACACTTGGTGATAATGCCCATTCTTTTATAATTATGCTACCACAGAATTAATATTATTTTGCAACTGCTGCATCTCCTCTAACTATTCAACCTATTGTGGTGGGTTCTATTGATATACCTGAAGCATTTGCTGCACTTTTTAATTCCTTAGCTCCACTATTCAATGCCGTCATAATCTAATCTTTATTGTTGCTATCTATTGCGGTCATGACATATTGTACCTGGCTCATAATCCTTTCCATGGTGCTTTAAGGTATCACTAGCGGAGCACTTTTATCTGCTCTACCTTCTGTTTGATTAACTGCTCCGCCGCTTGCTGCATCTGAAACTGGTGGAATAGTTGGTGATAGTGAGGCTGTAGCTCCTCGTGCTGCAGCAATTCCGAGTAATGGTGATGTTGCTGATGATGGATTAGATCCTGGAGATGGTAGTGATGGTGGTGTTGCACTTGATCTTGGAGTCCAATCTGTAATTTGGGAACAAGCGATATTCCGGTTTTCAATATAAAATAGATAATCCAATAACTAATAATTTCGACATATTATGTATTTTAAGAATATGCTGACGATTATGCGTCAATATTTCAAAAGGACTAATTTATAAGATTATCGCTAATTGCATTGTGCAATAGAGATTAGATAACATCCAAGGCAGTGACATCATACAAATTTCATCTATCATCAGTAAATTAATGATAATTTATTTCTGATTAATGCCTTATGATAGATCCACTATATTGTCACATCCAATATTTACTCATTGTCCTATTGAACATTCCGATAGGTTGTTGTGTTTCATTATTGTCTCCACGAGTAGGTAGTGGTTGAGATTCTCCTTTTGTTCAATTTTACCTTTTCTCTCCTTTCTGCTTTTGCTCTATGATAGATTGTCCTGTGCTTTGTTATGGTCGTAAAGCATCAGTTACAGTTGTACATAGACCACTAGGAGTGCTTGTTTCACAACTGTTATCAGAATAGCGGTTTTGATTTATGTCTGTAGATAGACCATTGGCGTTGTTCAAATCAACCTTGTTCTCATGGATATCATTAGATTCTATTCTATTACCATTGCTCTGGGCATCAACAAATATTCCATTTTCACTCTCTCCCACATCATTCTTCGATATCAGAGAATCATCCGTGGTACTAAGTGTAAAAGCAGCCATTGGATTGCCAGTTGCAGAATTCTTTGTTAACTGAAGACCGTTACTTGAATGCGATTCTACTCCAATGCTGTTTTTAGTGAAATCATTTTGTATTGCTTTTAAGTCTCCTGTTCCTGTTGAAAATGCTCCAATGCTATTTCCTGTAAGGCTCAATGATGTTATTGTGGTATCTTCAACACCTGCCGCATAAATTCCTGTGTGGAATTGCTCTATTGTTCCTGGACCTCCAATTTTAACACCATTCTGGTTATTTATTGATATACCTACCTTTGAACTGTCAGGACCTGGACCTCTTATAGTGTGATCGTTCAAGCTTATGGTTGTACCATTGGCCCCTACAATCAAGCCATCTCCACTACAATTTAAGTCCGAGTTTAACTCAACAAATCCTTCGACAACTTGTCCGCAAGCAGCATTAGAAGTAGTTGGCATTCTAGTATTTCCCTGTATTGCAAATGCCTGTTGTTGATTATGTATAATGATGCTAATAGTGGTAGGAACAGCAATTGATAATACTGAAGCAGCTATTATTATTATCATTAAGACAGACAAATTAGTTCACTATAATAAGATCTAATCTAGTGATTAATAGTAAATAATTAACATTATCTAACTAAGTTGTTAGGAACCTTCAAACCATCTCTCAAAGAACTCAGGAGTTAACTAGAGTGTGCTTAAATCTCAATAGTCTTGTTTGTTGCTGACAGTTTTCTACACAATAAATTAGAGTACTGTCTGTCAGCTGAATAGCAGCTCCTGGTTGTTAATTTTCGTGAAATATGGATATCATTAGAAATGGCACTGAGTGTACTGGCTTTAAAACTAGCCCTTAATCTGCCCAGATAACCCTGCCTAGTATAATAATAATACATAGCTGATACTGATATAGAAATATTTAATGGATAGATAAATACAATATACATTGTCATCATCTATCCATATACCTTATGGATATAGCACCAATTTCAAGATTTGTTAGGTAATGCAACCATAACAGGACGTCCTGTATTTACAGAGTGGTTTGTTACATGCATTCATACAGAAGAATCGCACAGCCTAAATGACCACACGTTAAAGAGAGACGCAAGCCGACCCATTGAGTTTTCCCTTTTACACCTTCTTGACATCCAAAAGTTTTAGGTGAAATAGATTGTTTAGCATTATTATTAGCTATATCAACAAAATGATTGCAGTTCTTCTTCATTTCTTCTTCTATCAGAACTTTTTCTTGCTTCTATCATTGTTGCTAAATGTATCTTTTTTTCGTTCAACTTCTTCCTCTTGTATCTCATCCAATTCTTCTTATTCTTGATGTTGTACTTGATGGGTTTCATCTTTAATTGCTTCTCTCTCGCTTTCTTTACTCATAGTTATTAGTTGATATATACATGGATAATATCAGAATAAATCGGTTCATTCAAACCACAATTTGGAGCTACATAATCTCCTGCTGGACTTTCAAAATAGACTTCCTTTGTTATAGTTTCGATAACTTAACTATATCTTACTAGATAGCAATCGACTATAGTTAATGTCTTATAGTATGAAAATAAGAAACCCTGTTAATTCTATATCTAAGATATTCTCATAATAACTTGATACCGCTTAAACTATAAAATAAATTGATTATGAACCTGTTGCCGATGATTGTTTTGAACTTGCCTTTGTTGTTCTTGTTTAAGATATTCAGCCTGATTATGAACTTGGTTTAGTATAAGATGTATTGTAAATCTTAGTAATTCTGATGTACTCTCCTCTTTAACCAATCTAGCTTCATATTCAATATTGGTTAGTATAACAAATGTATTATAATCATCTATTGATAGTTTTGTAGAGAGTACCTTTGACAGTTTCTTGTTATTATTATTGTTCTTTTGATATTGATGATTTACAGCATCCATATACTACTGTAAGTAAAATATCATATTGAAAGCTATAAACTCTTATGTTGACCAGGTAAATTTAGGTATACAGCTTTCCACTGTCTACTGACGTTGTGTCAAAATGTGTAGAAAACCCTCTTGTATTTCATATTGTGGGGAAAAGTGTAGAAATGCTAGATATAATAGTATACGTCACAGAATGATAATTGTACAGTCTATATATCCGACTGATAAGCATTATAAGAGAATAGAGTTGAATCTATAATGGCCGGCTGCATCAAGAAGAGAAGCCGCAAAAGTGATAAAACACGTGCTGGGAATAATAACTAATTTCAACTCTTGACTTCGAGCTGTAAAGACAAATAATAATAAAAATAATAAAAATAAATTGGCTTCTTTTATTATTCGTCTTATTATTGTTATTCTACAACTTTAGAATTAATTAGCTTGTTGTTTTTAAATCTATTACTAACAGAACCTGAATCTTCAACATTTATTCCAGATTTTGTAGCATTGAGTATTGTATTAGAGGTAAATGTATTATCATGTGCATCTGCATTAATAAGTATAGCGTTTGATGTGGCATCTATAATGCTGTTATCATATATTTTGTTATTAAATGACTCATCTCTTAAATAAATTCCATTTTCGCAATCTGAAACTGTATTATTATAGACTTCATTGTTATGTGATTGTGAAACAAATATGCATTGCGTTTCATCATGTATATAGTTATTTCTTGCAATTGAACCAGACATATTTCTACTAAACATTATACCTACATCTGTGTTATTGTATACTTCATTACCTTCAATTGTAATGTTATAACAATCTAGCGAACAGATTATACCTATATGTCCCTCGTCATGAACACTGTTGTTTCTAATTATCATATCATGAGTTCCAGTATGAGGATCAAAACCATAAGCATAGTTATCGTGGACCTGATTGTCTTCAAGTATCATATTAGCTACACCTTTTGAATAGAAACCAAACATGTTATGATGGATATTGCTGCCTCTGATTATACTTCCATCACCGCCATTGTAAGCAAGGCCAGATCTGCGAGCATAATTATCCTCTTTTAGCTGAGCAGCGTATCCAAGATAAGAAAGCTCTGAATTGGTAATATCAGTAGTTCCTGTTGCTTGATCTTCAACTAATATAAATGGTCTTGGTATCTTTCCCTTTGCATCAGTTAAAGCATAATCATTTATTTCTGAATTCCATGAAGTTATCTTTACGGAATCAATCTTTAAACTACCATATACCCCTATTTTGTTTGCAGTATTTCCATCCGACATTATCTTCAGCCATTTAGTATCTGTAGAATTAATATAGAAGGTGGCATCTTCTGCTATTATAATACCTGCATTTAATAACCATACTCCATCATCAGATTGTTGTATTTGTTGTTTATCTAAAATAGTATCATCGTTTAATTGATAGTTAATGTCAGTAAGACTTGCCGAACTACAAGTAACTGTAATTGTATTACTAGATGAGTCATAGCTAATACAATGAGCCGAGTCTGTGGCATCAGCCGCAGAATGCTGCTGTGCATAAGATAATGGTAGTAATAATAATACCGATGTCGATGGCAGTACTATTATCACTACAACAACAATAGCAAGCATAATAACAGACGATGATGATAATCCAATTGGAGATAATACTGTTAATCTTCGTTTCTTATACTTCCAATCAGTGATGATTTTCAATGCAATTATATAATTTACCTTGTAATTAATGTTATCAATAGCTACAACAACAGTTTGTCTCAAATTATATCCGATATTAAATATATCAGATGTAGATGAAGGAATCTAGAATAATATGATGCAGATATAATATATTAAATGCTATCTCTGAGCCTCTGTGAACTACGGCATTTTCATTATCGGTACTAACTGCAGATTGGAGGCTACTAAGATTAGTTCAGTATTATAAGGGGCTCTACGATATTATACCGTAAATAAATCCTTATTAACTTGCATCATAAGAAGTAGTAGTCCCTTATCCAGGATCCGCAGGCTATCTCAAATAAGTGGATATATTAGTTGTGCCAGAATCATAAATAAGTGCTCTTTTGTCTAATTTGCATCATATCTTCTTCTGTCTTATCCTCTTCTTCCATATTATGTCGTGCAGCATCTTTCATAACCTCCTCTTCTGTTTATCCTTTAGCAATATAATCCCATTCACATCCAGCTTCACGACAGGTAATGTCTTCATAATTTAATTATCGAATCAAGTGGAATATAAGAATAACTTAAGCCAATGAAACAAATAAGTTAATGTTAAGATGTAGCAAGTGATAATATCAGAGTTCAAGTTATATGTTATAGATGATGATTATTCATTTCAATTACTCTTTTGTTGAATTTACTAACCATATTACGAATTTCTAATAGCTGGCTGCGTTGTTCTGCAAATTTCTTTCAAATAAGAATATAATATCATAATCATTACTTCTTGGTTTATTATCATGATCATTCTAATAGTATTCATAATAACGATTTCTATCGCTGACTCCTTCTGCTGATGTTGTGATTTGTTTTATTAGACCATTTTCTTTATTGTTTCTTATTAAACCATTATTGCTGTCACCATTGCTGCTACTAACCATCTTTATATCCCTCTTCTCTCTTAGTTAAGCCCTGAAAGCAATTGATAAACATATTCTACATAGTAGTTTATAATAAAGTACTCAAAGTTGACTGATGAACTATGAAGACTCAATTCTCTCACCATTTGATTTGTCTAAATCATACTGAAAAACAGATACATCTTGCTTTGGAAACTCTTCATATGGAAGGTGAGAATGAGTGTATCGAAGGTTTCTTAAAATGCGAGCAATGCTCAACAGTTTATCCAATAATAGATGGCGTTGCAATACTGGTAAAGGACTTTACAAAGTATGCTGAATGCAGGACTGCTATGTTTGGTAAATGGCTGGTAAATAGCAAAACAAACGAAATAAAAGCATATCTCAAAGGCATAGGAAGTAAACTTACTTCCAATTCCATTACGAACAATAGGTATGAAGAAGATGGGATTTGGTATATTCCATATAGATGGGTACAGTACCAATCATTCTTTAGATGACAGGCTCCTTTGTACTCTAAGATGGCAGTTAAAGCCAAATGAACTTTACAATCGTGTTATCCATAGTGTTAATACAAAAATGGATGGAGTAGCGCTTGACATGGCTTGTTCTTTAGGCTATAGTACTTTTCAGCTAGCAAAAAAATTTGCATTTGTGATAGGGATTGATCTATCATTTTCGTTTATCCGAGATGCACGAAAAAGAATGCATAATTTAAAGCAGGGAAACATTGAGTTTTGTGTAGCAGATTCTCTTCAAAGCCCGTTTAATGCTATGAAATTTGATTTAATACTTGCACTCAATCTCATTGAACTCGTTAAACCCAATGAACTATTATCTTCAATACATTGGTTATTAAAACCGCATGCTGATGTCATAATAACAGACCCATATGATTTTAATAGGGAGCCAAAGCCAACACAGACTTTTGATGCTCAAAGCTTCAGGAGGTTTGTAGAAAATTCAGGATTTGAGTTAAGTGAAAAAACTCGGAAAAACGTTTCTTTCATACCATGGATGTTGAAATTAAATGAGAGATCATATATTTTTTATTATGTAGATTTTATTAAAGCAAAAAAGATCTCAAAACATAAATTCTAACTGCTACTACCTATTCCTGATAAGTATCTAAACTTTCATCAACTCGATTACATCTTTTTCTTAGATATGATCTATAACTTTGACCGCATGATATATAATCACTTATTTTCTATGACAAATAGTATTACTTAGTCATCGAGGCGTTCTAAGGAAATTATATAAAAATATGTATAAGTACATAAAACACCACCATTATTTTGACACAATCGTTACGCTAGGAAAAGAAAATATTAAGGTATTAGGTTATCAAAGAGGACATCATAGAACTTTGATAAGTGATCTAATATGAATTTAAAAATGTCTTTTATAAGATATTGTTATCCATTCTAATCTGGCAGATTGATTGAAGAGAAGTATATACACTGTTTTGGAAAAATTCAAAGCTAATCTAGTATTATTCATCATTAGATTCTAATTACCAGGAGATTTGAACGCTTTAAAGGTAAGTCGCTAATGAGACTATATAGAAAATATAAAAGAGACTTCTCTAGCACAATCGGAGATTAAAGACTTTCTAAATAATTAGAAAATATAAGGCTTCAATCTATAAATAAAGTATATTTTCTTTCAACGCTAAGACTTACAAAGAAAATAATTTTAGTATAAACTAGTAATAATATTGATCAAATATCTCTTAGTTATTGTCTATTCGGGTATATATGGTAAAAATAAAATCAGACTTGGTCAAATTTTCCATTATTATAAGTACAAATACTTACATGCATCATTAAATTAAATGCCATCTTCTAGACAGCTTTGGTGCTTTAATTGTAATTCTATGAAACATATATGTCTTCATGATTCTTGCCCTGAACATTGTGATCTTTGCAATAGGATTAGACATTTGAGGAAATAATGAATCAAAGTTGATGTAAAAATGTCTTACGCCCAGATTTATCTCTAACTATCTGCCCGAAATCATTCATATATCTCAGTTCTTTTTCATTGAAGATGGTGCCATCCTTACATACAAGTTGCTCTCCAATACAACAACTCGCACATATGCCAATTCCACATTTCATATACCTTTCCAGGCGTGCTTGAACAGGCAAAGAGTATGAAGAGGCTATGTCAAAAACCCTTTTCATCATTAATTCAGGTCCACAAGTATATACATTATCAAATTTTTCACTCTCTAAAATGATTCTCATGGCATCTGGGACTTCTCCATGTACTCCATAACTACCATCTTCGGTAGTGACAATAATTTTGTGCATTGTTTTGAAAAGAAGATTATTTACCTGTTTTTCGAATAATACCTCGTGTTTGGATTTGGCACCGATAATTAAAGTGGTATTTATGCGATAATCATTAAGTATTGTACTTAGCTTTAATAAGGGAATAATGCCCATTCCATCTCCAATTAATAGTACTTTTTTGAATTTTTTTTTAATTTTAAAATGATTACCGTAAGGTCCGCGAATTCCAATCATCTCACCTTTAGCTTTGTTATAAAGTTGGGTAGAACCAAATCCCTGTTTACGAATGGTGATTGCTGAATATTTTTTCTTATGTCCTAACATGAGACTCATTGGGAGTTCTTCTGCTCTTGGTATCCAAACCATGACGAACTGTCCAGGTTTAGACCTATAACAAAGGTCGATCATTGAAAAAAAGTGTTCTGATACTAGGAGTTTGTTGTACAATTTGGTCAATAACAACGACCCTGATTTTGTTAATATCTATGCGCAAGCCCTACTATCTCGGTTACTTTTTTAAAACCCTTCTTTTCCAAATAATCATTTATACCATAAGCAATATTTCTAAATGCTAATAATCCCTTATATCCTATAACGCTGCCCAATTGTACTGCCGATGCTCCAGCAAGCAAAAATTCGATTGCATCTTGCCAGGTAAAAATTCCTCCACACCCGATTACTGGGATTTGAAGATTTTTTGAAATTTCGTAGACACATCTTATAGCAATGTGCTTTATTGATTTGCCTGATAGACCTCCTATTTTGTTGCTAAGAACTGGCATGCCGGTTTCAATATCGATTGTCATAGCACGAATAGTATTAATCGCAGTGATAGCATCCGCTCCTGAATCTTCTGCAATCTCTGCGATTTTCATTATATCGGCCGATCCCACTCCTAACTTTATTATTACGGGCTTTGAAGTATTTGATTTGATAGTTTTTACGATATGACTAACCATCTCTGGATCATCACCTACTTCCATTCCCATCTTCGCCACATGCGGACAAGATAGATTAATTTCGTAGCCCACAATATTGAGATGATTAAACGTTTTTAACATAAGTGGAAATTCGTTATCAGATCTTCCTGCAAGACTTATTATGATCGGCACTTCCTTGTTATTAGCGATCTCATTTGAAAACGCGTCGGCTCCTGGATTGGAGAGGCCTACAGCATTTATATAACTGCTGTTTTCTAGAGAAACAACAGTAGGATTTCGGTATCCCTCAATTGGCTCGATACTTATGGATTTAGTTACAACGGCACCGGCCCCTGATAGATAAAGCCTGTTAAAAATGTCCTGGGAAATTCCTAGAAACCCTGAAGCAAGCATTGTTGGATTGCGAAGATGCAAGCCAGCCACATCTACTGCTAAGGCATAATCTAAATGTTGCTGGCTCTTTTTCAGTTCTCTATTCATTCTCATGATTACAAAACCTATTATTTGATATTTTATGCTTAACTATGGTTAACAAGAATGTTTTAGCTTGTTGTGTATAAAATATTAATCTTGCATGTACATCATGACCAATCAGTTTGCATTTTTATGTATCAATAAATAAATTATTTTTTTCTAGTCATGTTGCTCTTTGTCGATAATGCAAATGCAAATCTTTCACAATTGACCATATTTAGCATCATCCTCGTCAGAAGATAAATTGTTTTGAGTATTTATAGAGCAACATCATAATACAATTTTCTTTGATAAATTAGAAGATTAAAAACAAGAGCTTGAGATAATGACCAAGTGGCAGGTTGTTAGATCCCCATACTTCCCATTCTCACGTATATTCAGATACTAGTGACATTTGCAATTCTATGTCTAAAGCTGGAATAAAAGTCATAGTCAATCTTCTTTCTTGGTTGGTAGTCTTAGAACCTCATTTGAAATATTTGCAGATTATTGGGAAAATATGATAACATTTGAAAGAGGGCCAATAATCATGAATTATTTCGAATTTTGGATTTTTTGCATATCAGTTAACCCAAATGAAGCCTGCCTCGACCACTGGCAATCGACACTCAAGTCAATGAGAAGGCATCTAGGCCGAGATCTTAGTATTTTTTGGAGAAGTTTGATACAATTGAACTAATGATCTGGAAAAAGAGATACTTATAGATTAGATGAATATCGCCATCACCAGGAGTATGTTGATAATGATTCACACCCATGTATTATTATAAATCAGATTGAAACAAACGTTGAAGAATTATAAGCTGGGAAAAGAATAATAAAAAATTATCACAGATGGAAGGATTGATCATGATACGGGAGAAATTATTGATCAACTATAAAACAGAACAAATCATGCTAAACTGTTCAGACGATTTGGATGTATCTGCTTGGCTAAGCATACCATTTGTACCCAGGGAAATAAGAACCGAAGGATTCAGTAATGTGGATATCAAATCTGACTTTGTATAATGTCTATGAATTCTTTAAACAACGTATTTGAATGTCTTGGAAACTTTAAGGTTGACAGACATCACCAATGAAACTCGCATTTAGTACTAACGCATTCAAAAGGTATTCTTTGATGGAAGCTGTAAGGATGATTGCAGAAATAGGATATGAAGGTGTAGAATTGTTGTGTGATACTCCACATGCTTATCCTCCGATTTTTCAAGACAAAGAAATAAAATGCTTCCAAGATGAGATTGCAAAATTAAGACTAGAAGTCTCTAATCTAAACGCCTTTACGCTTTATTCAATTTCTGATGTTTATCATCCATCATGGATTGAAGATGATAAGGAATCAAGAGAATTACGTATATTACACACGATTAATTGTATAAAGCTGGCAAAAAAGATTGGGGTAAAGCATCTTTCAACAGAACCAGGAGGACCCCTAGGTGAAAGAAAAACAAACATAAAATATTTGGAAAGATTATTCCTGGAGGGTTTGAATTGTGTAGCGCCAATTGCCGAAGAGGAGAATATAAAAATACTTATAGAACCAGAACCAAATCTTTTAATTGAAAACTCTAAGCAGTTCTTGAATTTCATTGAAAACTTAAGCACAGATAATGTGAAACTCAACTTTGATATAGGCCATTTCTATTGCGTTGGAGAAGATCCAACCAAGCTAATTTATGAATTGTCTGAATATATTGAACATTTTCATCTAGCAGATATTGCCGCCAATAGGATACACAATCACTTAATACCTGGAGAAGGATCAATTAATTTTAGATCAGTTTTCAAAGCAATTGAAACAATTGGATATGAAGGATTTGTAACGGTTGAACTTTATCCTTATCAACTGGATCCAAAAGAAGCTGGAAAAAAAGCATATGAATATCTTTATGGTATATTACACTAATTATTTCACTAATGTTATTGCGAATGTATTTACTTTCAGATGTGCAGTAAGTTGTCTATTGAGAATTCGCATATTTTTTATGTAAGTATCTATAGATGTTATGATTTTGATTTATATTTTGATAGTATTTGAATATTTGAATATTTGAATACAATCGATATTTAGTTAAAAATAATTCTAGGAATGTTAGAGAAGCCTAAGTCTATTATCTAACCCTTGGATTTGATATTGCTCAGCTTTTCTTCTAATAAGAATTTTTGTCTGACTACAAATTAGCAAAAACATAGGGAAATGTATTCTTGTTAAAATCATCATCACTCTATTGAACCAATCTGATATTAAATCAAGTCTTTGAAGCCGTTACCCTGTGTTACCAAATTTGTTATCATTGATACCGACCAGTTATCTCTCTTATCATCTGTTTCCAATTGTTACTAATGCAAGGTATTTCAATTTAGAGTATCTAAATAAATAATAGCGGGTTGCATATACTAAATAATGATGTCAGATTTCAATTAATTATACATCTTTAATAAACTGATGATAAATGAATAAAAACTCTTAATTAGTCAAAGTATCTCAGAACACTTCAAACCAAAGACGATAACAAGAATCTTCGTTGTTGTTGTAGTAGTAGTCTAACATTAGCAATGATGGATAGAGTCATTACTGTTTCAGCGTTTGCAAAATAACAACTAAATTTCACAAGCAATCAAAGTATGAAGGAAATTGTTACATCGAGAGCTGTAATAATGACAGAAACCAACGATTCTTCCAGATATAGAGAATGTTTCAACTGTTCGTGCGGCCCGAGCGGGAAAAACACTACTAAGAATAAGCCAGATAGTTTTTGTTTCTCTGATAGTACCAAGGATGCAATTGTTGGTTCTACTATCTTACCTCCGTATGACACATAAACTCGCGGATTCTAAGCGTTTTTGTTTTTCTGTTCAAAAAACTACATGAAATCTTTCAAAGATTTTAATCTAGGGAAATGATCTTCTTTGTCTTGCTGCCCATTGCACCCATTTTCTTGTTATTTTTTTATTTTTCTTATCCTCAACGTTCTCCCTCTTTGTATTGTAATATTAATAGCCTTTGGAAATCTGGTTTTAACAACTTAAGACTTTGCAATATCTATCCTTTTTGCTGCGGTCAGCTGCCCAAGCTTCAGAGAATAATACTTCGTCGCATGGTTTTCGCTATCGTTTATCCTTTCTCTAAAATATCCTAAATACCCAAATTTATGCAAACTCTTCAAGGTCTCTTCAACTAGCAAGTTAATTATTTCTTTACGTTTTCTATAAGTAATTTTTCTCCTCAGTGTGATCGTCCCATTCGAGATAAGAGTTAATAATACTACTTTTTTTATTTTTATCTTTTCTCTTCTTAATAGATGAACTTTTTTCATTAAGTAGTATTGATATTATTTTATTCTCTTGATTTACAAAATGATTTTTTTAATAGCATTTTCCTTTTTGTGGTTGATAAAATTACGATAGTTACTATAAGCAAGGACAGCAGCAAAGAAAGGAGGAATGATTTCTTTTAGATATTTCTTGTAAGTGCAATAGTGGTAATACTAGGCCAACCTTGACAATATTTGCATTTTTTTATTTCACTACGCAAATTAATATGATATCTAAAAATCTAGATTCATATCAAAATCACCATTACAACTATATTTTTGCCTTGTATAATATATTGTGATATAAGAGACTTAATGACTGACTGAAACTTCAATCACGGACATTTTTATATAATATATCTTCATGACTATTGCTAAAAAATTAACACCACAGCAGCAAGTGACACTGAAAGGTTTGCTAATATTTTCCAACGAACTAAAGAACTCGAAATCGTTGCCATATCGGCATCGGCTTTTATATTATAGAGTCATTAGTGTAGAAATAATAATTATTATTATGCCGTGCAAACATGCTAAATCTAAAGGATGTCTCAACCCCGATGCACACAGCTAACGCTTATAAACGTGAAAATAACAGCAGCAACCTACCATTTTTTCCTAGTCATCAGCGATATCAGTTGATCTCTCAACAAACAAGATTCAATTCGATTTACTAAATATCATATATTCTACATACATTCCTCCTCTTCCACCACCAGTCGTTGCACTACTCGAAGGATACAAGATGAAGTGGAATCAACAACGACTTATAAAGCGTATTTTGTATAGATCTACAAAAGTCAACTATATATGTTGATAATTATTACCAAGATTGAGCAAAGTTATTGGTAAGACACGTCATTCTCCTTGATATAGTTGGGTTAGAATCAAGTCATCTAGATTCGAATGCAATTCCGAATATTGCAAATCTTGCAAATGAAGGAGTTAGATATAAAATGGAACCTGTCTTTCCAGCAGTCACATGTACAGTTCAAGCAAGTCTACTGTCAGGGCAGTATCCAAATCAGCACGGTATAATATCTAATGGTATATATGATAGAGCTAATTATACCATTTCTTTCTGGGAGCAATCAAGCTCCTTGGTTCAAGCTGAGAGAATCTGGGACATTGCAAAACGACAAAAAACTTCTTCCATCAAAACTGCTGTCTTATTTGGCCAAAATACAATGTATTGCAAATCCGATATTGTGATTACTCCAAGACCTCTGCATATGGAAGATGCGATGATAATGTGGTGCTATTCTAAACCATTAGGTTATTATGAAACAATAAAGCAAAAATATGGAGAATTTAACCTTGCAACCTATTGGGGTCCATTAGCATCTTACAAATCAAGTAACTGGATAGTACAGGCAGCATGCGATACGTTGGAAAATGAAAGGCCAGATCTTATGTTTACATATATACCTCATCTTGATTATTCAGTTCAAAAATACGGGAAGAATAGTAGTGAGGCAAGAGAGGATTTGAAAATAGCAGATAATTTGGTAGGACAAGTAATACAAAAGACAATAGATTTGGGTATTAAAGAAGATACACAATTTATTATATTCTCTGAGTACGGATTCAATGATGTTAAATTGCATATACCATTGAATAGGAAACTTAGGGAGGCAGGACTCCTTTCTGTTCGGACAATAAATGACAAGGAGTATATAGATTTCGAATTTAGCAAAGCATTTGCAATGGTCGATCATCAGATCGCTCATATCTATATAAATAATGGTTCTACCTCCGAAACTAAGAGAGTACTTGAAAATATCGAAGGAATAGAGCGAATACTTTCAGCTGAGGATAAGAAGACATTAAATATTAATCACGAACGTAGTGGCGATCTAATTGCATTAGCTAATAAAGACGCCTGGTTTTCATATTATTGGTGGTTTGACGATACAAAGGCTCCTAATTTTGCCAAGACTGTCGATATTCATCGCAAACCAGGCTATGATCCTGCAGAACTTTTCATTGATCCTAACACAAAATCTATCCCCCTCAATCCTGATAAAATAAGGGCGTCTCATGGAAGACCCGCCGATCATATTACGGAAGAAGGACTAGCACTCTATATATCAAATCAGAAATCAGTCATTTCCGAGAAATCAAAAGAAATTGTGAGCTGTGTTGATATTGGAAAATACTTAATCAATTTAGTTACTTGATCTTCTAGTAATATTGTTAAGGATGCTAGTGACAGATGGTTTTTAAATATGCTATAACGCTTTCTTCCTTCCGAAATATTGAAGCGATAGAAGAAACACTTGAGAGATTAGTATATTATGGTTACGACGCGGTTGAAATGTATGGGGAACCAGATAAATTAGATATAAGAACTATTCGTGACACATTATCCTCCTTCAATATTGCTGTTTGCGGCATAACAGGAATGTGGGGAACATTAGGTAACGATGAGGCAAATAAAAGAAAGCTAATCAGCTGTAATCAGAGTATTTTAAAGTATTCAAAAGAATATGTAAGGCAGTGCATTAAGTTATGCCATGAATTAGGAGGAAAAGAGCTCAATTTATGCCTATTTGCCGATGATCACCTACTAGCATTTGATAGGAATCATATCATTCTACCTGACATCAACAAAACAAGGATAATACAAAATTTACTACTTCCTATTCTCTATGACTTAACAAGATTTGCTGAAGATTATAACATAATGCTTCTGTTAGAGCCCCTTAATAGGTATAGTACACCATATTGTACTACTGCAAAGGATGCAATTGCTATTGCAAAACAAGTTAATCACAGTAATTTTGGGATATTACTTGATACTTTTCATATGAACATAGAAGAAGATTCACTCGAAAAGGCAATTTTTTCTTCCGCGAATCTCTTAGGTCATACTCACTTTGCCGATAATAACAGAAAAATGCCTGGTTATGCACATATTGACTTTGAGTTAGTTCTCAAATCCTTGCGTCATATAAAATATAACGGGTATATCAGCTTTGAGCCAATTTTAGATGCTGATACATTAACTTCTACCGAGAAGGGATTGAACTTTATCAAATCATTAGTATGAAATCAACAAACGTAGTGCTGGTAAATATGGTAAGAATTTATAAGGATGAATATAATGTCAAAACTTGGATAGAAAGTGCAACAGATAACCCAAGTAGAGAAATATTGATGATGATTATAAAAAAAGCGAAAATTCAAAGAAGAGGATTATGTTAAGCTATTAATACATTAATGGAAAATCATTCATGAAGAGTATGATTTAATTAGTGCAGAGATAATATTATTGAATCTCAGGTGACGAAAATGTTTATTCATAAAACAGCCAACTCTCAATTGATTTCTGAATTTGCACAAGACGTCAGAGAAGGCTTGCGGAGCTCCAAAAAAAAATTAAAACCCATATATCTATATGATGAAATAGGATCGTTACTTTTTGAGAAAATCTGCCTTCAACAAGAATATTATCTTACCAGAACTGAACGAATCATCCTACGGGATTTTTCACCTAATATTGTAAAGATGCAAAATGATAATCGTATAAGTATATTGGAGCTTGGAAGTGGAAGTTCTGATAAAACAAGAATTCTTCTCGAACATTTTTTGTCGAAACAAAAACCACTCTATTATTTTCCTATTGACGTATCTCATACTATTCTATATGGCACTATACATAAACTTTCTACTGATCTCTCTCATTTAAACATCAAGGGCATTGCCTCTGATTATGTTGAAGGTATACTAAAAGTCAGAGATTTCATCAACTCAAACCAAAATGTCCCAAAGAAAATGCTGATTCTGTTTCTAGGTTCAAGTATAGGAAATTTTGAACCTAACGAGGCGATAAATTTTCTAAGAATTATAAGGCATAAAATGACCATACAAGATACGTTATTGATAGGTTTTGATCTTCAAAAAAACACAAAGACAATTGAAGCAGCTTATAATGACAGAGCTGGAATAACAGCAAATTTCAATTTAAATGTGTTAAGTAGAATAAATAGGGAATTAGGAGGAGACTTCAATGTCAGAGATTTTGAGCATTTAGCTTTTTATAATGAGAATGAGTCACGGATGGAGATGCATCTGTTGTCAAAGTCAGATCAACAAGTTAAAATCCGCAGCCTCGGTGAGAAATTTTCCTTCAAACAGAATGAGACAATTCATACAGAAAACTCATATAAGTATACGCTAAAGCAGATATCTGTTCTAGCGGATGATAGCGGCTTTAAAGTGGAAAAGAATTTTATAGATAAAAAAAATTGGTATGACTTAGCATTATTTTCTCCAATTTAACGTTGGTTAATATAAGTGCAATAACGATTACTCTATTAGAGAGAAAATGTATTCAATATACCCTTCGATCTTCGGTGGATTCTCATCTCTACTAATTGTAGAATACTAAATCAAATCTTCCACCTTTACAATCACGATTAATACTGCTTGAATCGATTAAGACTATGATACTTTGGATAAAGAATAATTTTATAATCCTAAGTCTTAACAGAGCTTATGAGTGATGTTGGTAGAATTTGGGGTTGTAAACTGAAGCATTCTATAATGATTATGGAATAACAGCCATTATCCTTATTATCTTCATTTTTATGCACAAATTGACAAACTATAAAAATGCCACAGAAAAACTCTAAGAATCTCAGAACTAGTTCAGGATATTTCTATTATTAGATCTGAATGAATCATTAAAGCTTCCTTGAATGCACGGAATTGATTAGTATAATGCCGTCTCTCGAGCTTACCTTTTATGGAATGAGATAATGTAGAATATACATGCCTACTTGTGATTATATAAAAATGATACCTAATATACCGTTGTGGATTAAATTACGGTATAACACTACAATAAAAGTTAAGATATAAAAGAAACATATCTATCATTATTCTTATGCCATATCCCTCCAATTAGTACATGTACAAAAGTCAATATTCGGAGCAATGATTATGGAGATAAGAAAGGTCGAATATTCCTGTGGAAACAAGCAACTCGCTATTGAGTGGATTAAATACAATTTTCCTCATTTAACTGCCATAATACCATTGATTCAAAGAACAATGGATTCGATTTCGAATTTCTGTTGTTTAATGAAGCAACCATTTATTCTCTGTATAACCGCAGATTGGTTAGTGTTTGCAAAGCGTTACCTGTAATAGGTATACGTATGATAAATATTTACATGTTATAATTTTATGGTTAATTAAAGGGGCCTAACGAATTGTCTATCAATTTCAAGTCTAGCACATTTGGATTTTCTGAATTGCAACGGATACTCTTTGAACACTGGAACCATAGATATGACGTTATCTTAGACAATAATCACGACCATCATTGGGTTATCATTTATATCATTATTTCTACCTTCTTTTTATTTTAGGTTGTCCTATCCATCACAATAAAATTTTTAACTGACAATAATAATATTATATGAAAACAGGTTATTGAAATCAGCTCATAAACAATTAGAAATAATGATGCATATCTGATTGGAATCAGTCAGCGGTATCTCTATCTTTTCATTAGTATTTCAAGAAAGAGATCTACTGCTTGATATCTTTTTCGTTTCCTATTACTGCAATAGTTGGAGCTGCCATTCTTGATGTTCTTCTTAGCTCCTCTAAAGTTCCGGAAATATAAATGAAAAGAACAATATTAATTGCGGTAATTTCATCAGAAATATTAGCACATCAATGAATAAAACTTTTAATTCAAACCATCTATAGGGAACGTCATGCCTTTTTCTGTATATCCTTTTAAATTTAGTATAACTTCAATATTATATTATAATAACTATGTCAACGGCTGTAAATTAGTATTGGGTAATAAAATGAGAAACTATAAAATTAGGTCTGACTTGTCTTGTTAGCCCATGTTATTACTGTAAAGGTACTAACCGCTGATCCTATAATTCCTGTAATTAATGCACCTACGACTGTCTGGTTCAGAAAGTCCGGCATATTTGCTGAGAACCATTGAGTAATACTAGGAAGTGATAAATACGCTGCGAACCCAATTCCAAAACCAACTATCCAGAATGCAAACACTGTAAGCCTCCTAGACATTTTTACCCCCGCCTCTATGATACATTCTAACTAGCCTTTTTATGGAGCTTCGTTTTTTCATGTCTTAATTATTTTCATTTGATAATAAGTACGATGGTCAAATTTTATAAATATTATAACAACAAAAATGAACAGACCATTAAGCTTTAGTTGTAAGATTAACTTATCATCGCACCTTATTACCATGGTCATAAAAATCCAATCATAAACATGATAAATTATAATATACGTTTAGATAATTTAATCTTAAACACACAATAATCTACGTGATAACAGAATTATTGACAGAAGATAGTATTTATACTCCAACTTATGAAATTCATCTTACAATGGCATCGATTAATGGGGAAACAATAACAGGAGTCGCGCTAGCTTTCTTGGCTATTCTGTTTATCTACGCGGGCCTTGTTAATTCCGTCTGGGCTAAGATTCTACTTGCAGATTACTTTCTCTTGGTTATGGGAATAGCCTTTATCGTCTTGGGAGTGTTAACAATGCGTAAGAATAGAAGAAACCCTGTTAAGGAACATTCTCATTAGTAGAATTTCTTTTATTTTCACTTTTCAAGTTGCCTCGTCAATGTAATATATTGTTTCATTTCGTTTTAATGAATCTGAGATTAAACTCAGTAATGAATTCATCAGGTTATCCATATCCGGACTTGCTCCTTCAATATTTCCTCCGAGAATTAGAAAGAGTCGAATATTCGAGCCAAGGACCTCCCGTAGTTCTTGATTGACTGTTGCAGTATAAGGCCTCAAAGCTCCTCTAAATACTTCTGATCTCGCTCTGATGACGCCAGAAAGCTTTTTCCCTGTAGGAGCGTCTGGACCTACTATTACTAAAACTCCTTTCGATCCTTTATACATAATCGGGTCTTCGACTGCTATCTCGCCAGCCATTTTATTAACTGCCTCTTTGGTAATTAGGGCAGGAATATCTATAAAATTTTCAACAAGAGAATCCCATTGTTTTCTGCTTAATGAGGAAAGTGAAGTATCATAGTCATAATCACCGGTAAAATGTATTACTGCGTCTAACGCTCCAAATTTTGTTCTGGCAGTCTTAAAAATACGTCTTACATTTTCCTCTGAGGATAAATCAATGCAATGACTATGAAAATCCTTGAATCGTACAAGATCAGATTGATTGCCAGTCAGTATAACTATTTTTTCAACGCCAATTGAAGTTAGAATTCGAGCGAATTTTTCCACGCGATCTAGATCCTTTGTGGCAGAAGAGGTAGTAGTTAGAACCACAACTTTGCTCTTTATACTATCTGGTTCATAGTCTTTGAGAGATGTTCCTATTATAGGCTTTACAGGATAGAAGATGTGATCATTTGGCATAATTCTTCCATTTATCAGTTTACTTATATCTTCATCAGACAAGTTCAATACCATTTGAGCAACGTCTTCTTGTCTAAGAAATTGTCCATCAACTATCATTTTACTTGTATTGTTCTGTATCTTCTCTGCGATTTCTTGGATCTTAGCAAGCATATTTGAAATTGTACCGAAGAGTTTTTCAATTTCATCAGAAGATTCATTTTCTCGTAGTTTGGCCAATTCCTTTGCAATCTCACGAATGCCATTTTTGATCGTAATATCCTCTTCACCCAGTAATGGTAGCGCTTTGTTGGCAGCCCTTTCGATTTCAACTGAGGATAATCCTGAGTATCCACCAATTCTTAGGAACTCGGCAGCTGCCTTTGGATAAACTGTTTTGTAAATTCTATCAGAGTGAACTGGTCCAGGATTAGTGGCTACAGACCTAACTCCTTTATCTACCAATTCCCATGCTAAAGCTTCTACCAATCTGTTCTTCGCTCCTTGCGCGGCAGTATAAGGAGTTCTGAATCTATATGGTCTTTGCTCATATCTATTTTCTTCTGTAAAGAAAGTTCCAATTGTAATTATCTTAGCGTCTGGCTCCATTACTTGCAGACTCTGAATGGACGTCCAAAAAGTACCTGTGAGATGGATAGCTACGCATTCTTTGAAGTCATTATAATTTGCATTAGTAAATGTCTTTACAGGACCTGAAATACCTGCATTATTAACGACGATGTCAATTCTGCCAAATTCCTTTTTAATAATCTTGAACATCTCATTAATTCCATGTTCATCGGCTACGTCTATACCTGGAAACGATCGCACTCTTCCAGAGTAGCCTGCCTTATCGCAAATATCACTTAAGATTCTCGTAGTATTATCCAACGGCTCTTTTCTTCTACCCATAATAATTATATTGGCGCCATTTTCAGCAAATTTTTTAGCAATTGCTTGCCCTATTCCAGTCCCACTGCCTGTTATAATTATATTTTTACCAGTATAATTCGAGGAATAGTTTAATGCTTCTTGTTCCATATATTTGGCACAGTAGTTATACTAATAAAGTTACTTGATGAGTGAATAATTTATCATTTGACAAAAGGCATTAAAATATTTCATAGTTAGTCAAATAATATACATAGATTTCTCTTTTATCATCTAAGATTCTCTGCAGAATAGGATATGGAACTGTATTATATTTCACGTCTTACCATTCTTGCTTGCTGAACTTGAAAAGCTTATCATAACAGTGGGCATTATATACGTATACCAAAAGTATATGAAATATTTAAAAAAAGAGTAGGGACTTTGCTTATCCAAATGCTATGCTAGAAAAACAAATGTTGATTAATCTACATCGAATATAAGGAGCCAACAACCACTCGGAAAGTTTATAGTCCAACTATCCTATTTGCATAAATTATTTCTTATAGAAATAAAATATTTTAGCACTTAGGATAAAGCTTCTTGAAAATTGTATATTTACTATGTACTTTATCGCAATCCTGTTTTTTACCCGTTACGGTATTGTACCGACAAATTAATAAAAACCCAAGTGGTACGAATATTAATATTGAGTGGCCCGGAAGCGAAATTTAAAATCAATGTGAAAGATGGTTTTGTTGAGTTAGAGGGTAAAGAGGCTTTTGTAGATCGACATTTAGATAAATTTGAAGAAATATTTACGTCTGCTATAAAGGAGGCCGTCAGACGAACTATCGAACATGATCCACAATTACCGTCTCAATCACAGGAACTCATACAATCCAATTTGCAAAAAACTCTTGATTTGCCAACAAAAATGATCAAGTCAAATAATAAGCATATTTTAAAACAATCTCCATCTTTGCCTCCAATACCTGTCGACCTAAAAAAGAGTGATACTAAAATAGGACTACGGGAATTTTATGCTGATAAAAAGCCATCTAATCATTATGAAAAAACCGTTGTCTTTGTATATTATCTAACTAAGTTTAATAAGGAGGAGGAAATCAGGTATGGCGAAATATTATCTTGTTATGAAGAAGTCGATGAAAAAAAACCGAGTATCACCGACATCGTGAAAAACTCTATAAGATATAAGGGTTGGCTAGAATATGGTTCTGATAAATTCTCCATTCGTTTAACCATTTCAGGCGAAAATTTCGTAAAGTTTGATCTTCCGCATCTAAAAAAGAACACGGTCGATGAGCTAATTCCTCCTTCTCTTTCTCTCAACAATCTGGAGTAATCCTCCTATGCACGCCACCAATCAAAGCCTATGAAATCAACTTTTCTCTCTTTTATTCTCGGCAGTGCCAATATGAATTGCTTTTTGACTGTTGTCGCGAGTCTTCCTGCAAGTACTATTCCAGTTGCCGTTAAATAATCCTTCTGTTTGAATACCTGAACTAGATAAGGCGCATGGTCAATGCCAGGTCCATGTTCATAAACTGCAAAATCACAACCAAATTTGATGCCTGGAGAGACTACATAACCTGCGTCTCTTAATGTCCGAAAGACCAAGTACTTGCAATCAAAATCAATGTACTCTTTTCTACAAATTGCCTTTATTGCTCTCAGTGATATTTGTCTCCCATCAGCATGATACGCCATCAATCTGCCTATCTGTATTAGATAACAACCTTCGATTAAGTCTAAAACCAAGGGGACATCAAATTGCGTGCCTTTTGGTTTTGAAATTCCTAAAGGTTTGCCATAATAACCATTACCAAACATTAAACGTGATTCTTCTACATTCCAGAGAACTATCCTATTCTCTACTAGTTTTCCAGTAGCAGGGTTCATTACATACTCAATGCAAGAATAGTAATAGAGTCAGATGCTTCTTGACATTTATCTGCCATCCCTTCAACACTCTCTACTGCATCTTTTAAAAGTAAAATATCTGTTGTGACGGCAAACTCGTTAAGAACTTTCATTATAATAGTTCTATATTTGGCATCAATCTGGCGTTCCAATTTTTGGACCTCCTGGCTTAGCTCTATTGTAATTGCAGGATTTATACTCAATGCACGAGCCATTTCATTTAATTTGAAAATAGCATCCACAACCATTTCTACAAGTTGCCCTACATCTTCATCCAATTTTCCTTTTTTGATAGAAGCAATTTTTATATTCGATAGTCGGAATGCAATTCCAGTAATAAAGCCAGCAATATCATCTACAATGTAGGCAGTCCGTAATACATCTTCTCTAGAAACCATAAGGCTGCCTATTTCAGCAACCTCACGCGTGATCTTTCTTCTCAGGTTCTCGATATCCACCTCATCAGTCTTCATACGCTCTAGACAGACTTGAACATCTTTCTCCTCTCCTTTGATAATAGAAGAAAAAAGAGTCGACAACTCTCTAGCTGAATTAAGAATCTTATTAATTTCATCATGTAAAACTGCTAATGCTTTACGTTTAGCTTGAAGTTCCAATTCCCCACTATACATCTCGTCTAAAATATTCAATCAGCCTTTTAATCCTTTTGACAATATATTAGATTCATTTTCTGAACAGCTATGATCGTTATTATCCAATGTCATATCCTTAGTTAATTAATTAAAATGCTGAAATCGAAAATTATTTTATGGTCACAATATAAGTTCGCAGATGAATATCAAATCTTAACAATGTTTGTTGAACTTGTGTATAGGCGTCGCTTCTATCTCATAATACATATGTTTTCATCTTTTTCAACCGCTCTATTTATATTCTAAAATTGTATCCTTTATTTCGATCATGTCTCGAAGGATTGCGCTACCAGTTTCCATACCGCCAGCTCCTCGACCAATTATCGTTTGATGACCTGAATGGTCAGAGGAGAAGGTAACTGCATTTAGTGTACCATCCACACAAATCGGATCCTTTTTCGAAACTTCGGTTGGCCTAACATCCAAATTATTTTTATCACACAATGCTAGGAGTTTTATCGCATTGCCTCTTTCTTGTGCTTTTCGTACATCGGAAACATGAACGGAACTGATTCCGGCCCTGCGTATGTCCTTAATAGTGACTTTCATACCCATAATGAAGTTTGCCATTATTACAAGTTTTGCAGCTGCGTCATATCCTTCAATATCTAGAGAAGGTAACGCTTCCGCATACCCTTTTTGTTTTGCATCATTTAACGCATTATCAAAAGTCAGGCCTTCTTCCATTCTGCTTAATATGTAGTTTGTAGTTCCGTTAAGAATACCTTTAAATGAAATTATCCTGTCTCCTTTTAAACATCGTTTTGCGAATTCTAGGATTGGTGTACCTCCTCCTACAGTTCCGCTAAAACGTAGCAAAACACCATTATAATTTGCTAATTCCATTAATGAAGGAAAAGACAGTGCAAGAGGTCCTTTATTTACAGTAATAACATGTTTTCCAGATCTCATTGCTGAGATGATATTGGACGTTCCAGGTTCACCGGTCTCTATATTTGTTGGAGTTAACTCAATGAGCATTTCTGCCTCCATTTTTTCAATTACATAAAGAGGATCAAATTTCAAACTTTTCTTTTCATAATCTCCAACGGTGCCACTTATTTTTTTTACTTCTAGCAATCTTTGAAGGTCGAGACCTCTAGGAGCAATGGCGCAGCCACCTGTATCTACACATGCTACTATGCGGGGCTTAATACCATAGAGAGTAAATAGATCTGCAGAGCGAGATAAAAGTAATTTAGCAAAGCTTTGACCCACTATACCAAAACCGACAACTATCAATCGCAACTTAATAAGAGGATGATGATTTGGGTTTAATATGTTTAAATTGTACTGTATGATGATGTTTGCTGGAAAATACATTTCATTGCAAGTGTTTGAGATATAATTAGTCTAAAAGACCTGTGAATCATTTTTATTATATAAAAAAAGGCTGTTTGTAAGTGTAATGATTCGTGTTTATTTTGTATGACTTTGAAAGTTGATTATACATTAGGAGTGAAATTAATTTTGTGAATGAGTCACTGACTCTTTCATAATCGAAGCTATTGAAGTATAACTAAGTGTCTATATATGCTATTTTACTACAATCTAAAAACTGGATTGTATCAATACTAAGCTATTGTTAAACATTAAATTTCAAAAGGTCATTTACCCTAAAGAAAGCTTGAACTGAAACAACTATCTGATTATACTTATCAAGATGAAAAACACTGCTTATCTATTAAAATGCCAGTGTAAAATTCTTATTTGATAATTGATTGGTTAGTGTCTAACAACGCTAACGCTCAAGTTCTAATTTAACATCTTCATAAAGGACGAAGGTTTAGAAATTTAAAGATATAATGGTTTAAAAATGTTTAAAAGCCAATCTTTAGAAAAGGTAAAATAAATGGTTCGAATTGAAAAATTGATATGTTAATCATCAGGGACATGAACGACAGCGAATTATTTATTAGTTTATAAAATATTCTTTGGTCAATATAGGTATCTGCTGCTAATTGTTTGATATTATTATCTTCTTATTCTTAGTAGGATTAGGTGCAGGCACAGTCGGTTCTATTATTGGCATCGGTGGTGGTATAATAATTACACCAGCTCTCACTTTAATGGGATTTGCACCAGCCCAAATTGCTAGTACAAGCCTGATTGCAGTTACGTCAACCAGCGCTTCGTCTACTATTGCCTATTCTAGGCAAAGAAAAATCGATTACGGAATAGGATTAAAGATGGTTATATTTTCTATTCCGGGTTCAATTATTGGCGCATTTATTTCCACTGATATATCATTAGAATTTTTCAAATTATCATTTGCTGTTCTTTTAATGCTTGCAGGAACATATATCTTTTTCAAAAATTCTATCTTGAAAAATTCTAATAAAAAACCAAAAACTAGTACTTCAATTTTGATATGTTATATTGGAGCTTTTATTGCCGGTATTATTTCGAGCTTATTTGGAATTGGAGGTGGCATAATCTTTGTCCCTATCATGGTCTTAATATTTCAAATGACAATGGCAAAGGCGAGCACCTACTTCTCAATTAATCCTGTTTATCACTTCTTTGATGGGTACTTTCACTTACATCCTTTTATCAAAACCTGACTATTTGAATGCCCTTTTTCTAGCTGCAGGAGCCTTTATCGGAGGTCAGATTGGAGCTACACTTTCAAACTATATAAAAGAAATGATATTGCAGAAATTGCTATCTATCTTCTTAATAGCAGTTGCAATTAAATTGATATTGGATGTAATACTTGACCTATAATTTTGGATTTTTAGGTTATCTTGTGACATATTTAGTAATATGTGACCTTCT
Source organism: uncultured Nitrososphaeraceae archaeon (assembly GCA_963837175.1). Taxonomy (GTDB): domain Archaea; phylum Thermoproteota; class Nitrososphaeria; order Nitrososphaerales; family Nitrososphaeraceae; genus JAJNBK01. The sequence continues at coordinate 31,980 of CAWIMJ010000041.1, read as the reverse complement.
GACCTATGGACTGAAGGGCATAATGTATATTTTATAATGGTGAGCGATCTATCTGATGTTCTGGCTGCCAGAAATATACGAAAGTTCTTTACCATTGAATTATTCTTTTTCTTTATTAAAAGTAAATAAATCTATAGATGGGAATCTTTGCATTATTTTCCTCGTAATGAATATCATTCGTTATGCTGCTTCTCGAAGAGTAATTATAAAAGTACAATTTCACCCTACGGATCTATGCCACATAGATATAACCGAATCATACTTATTATTTGACTGATTTTTTCTTAGATCTTCCAGCGCTTTTTCTAAAATATTTTTGCGAGATATATGGTCACGAGTAGATATATGCTCGTCTGTTGAAATAGTTTCTATCATTATATTACAAATGTTGCATCGATGCTTTTCCATAATTCTATCTTGCATGAATATTACAGATATACTATTACATTTTATACTAAGTATATTTTGGTTGACATTGGCTTCTTTGTAAATTCTTTTCTTCTATTCAGAGAATCTTAATCATGAATGCCTAGTAGATATCCTATCATCATAAATTAATATCATCACATATATCCTATCCAATTCAAGAGCCATGATTTTAATAGTGAACATGGGAATGTCACAGAATACAAGAAGATTATCCTAAATCATAGAATATAAATGTCAATATTATTCAAAAACACATCAGGATTAGAATAACGATATCATATTCTGGTTATTTTAAAATTTAAAAAATTATATTTTATTTAAATGGCCCGTACACAATTAGTGAATAAGACCAATTTACTATGATGATTTAGAGAAAGAGAAAAACACAAACATCTATTCCGACAATGAAAAGCAATAAATTATAGAAGGAAAGAAATCAGAGGCTGAAACGGACTTGGTATTAAGAATACAACATGTTAGACGAAAACATTCAAAAGCCACTGGTTATAAATTTACACATTCATTAGAAAGGTAGGTATTAGTTATGACCTCAGCCAAGAAGGAATTAAAGCAAAAGGAAAACCGGGAACGCCTTGCCAGTGCAATTTCAGGTCTTGATTCAATTACTAAGAATAATAATATTCAAAGAAATATTAGAAACATGGTGAGAGAAGTACTTATGACATTAAAAGATGAGAAAGGTGGTAGCATATCAGTCCGTGCCGCAAATGCAATAAGCATTTTAGACAGCGTGACTCAGAGCCCTCAAATGCAATCACACATACGTACTATGCTATGGCAAGTAGTTTCAACTCTAGAAAGTATACGGGAATAAATAACTTCTCTATCTCATATCAGTATTTTTCAATGGCTTTAGAGGAGGTGGAAGTTTTTCAAGCTTGTGGTTAGGATTAGCCAGATAATGTCTCGAGGCTCCTTCTCCACTAAGTACCACGTTGCAATTAACACATTTATATCTTATCGCCAAATTCTTCGTCCCTAATTATATGCGTATACATGGCTAAAAAGTATATGGAAGTATGTTAATGATTACCGTAACCTGAGAATTTCTCGGTTATCAGGGACACTTGACCTTATCTTCAACCTCGAATATATTGCACTTGCTACATTGTCTGATTTTGACCTTTCGCCGTGATTTACAAGAACTCGTTTTGGCCTTATCTTAGCAACGAAGCTTAATATCTGATTAAAATCACTATGTCCACTAAAACCGTCCATTTTTTGGGTTTGACAGTGGACAGGTACAACCTTCAATTTCCCATTTTTGTCTAACATACTAACTTCGTTCATAGTGCCATCAAGAACGCGGCTGGCCAAGTGTGCCATTGATTTGATATGATACGAAAAGGATCTTGTTCTTCGGAGAAGGCGCTATTTCCTTAAAATATTCAACAGAAGGACCACCTTCTAACATACCTGATGTTGCCATTATTATGGCCGCATTTTCATCATTGAATACCTCTTCCCGCTTACCATGACCATTTACGACTGTGAAATATTCGGATTGAAATGGATTGATCCCTTGAGAGACGGATTTACGTACATCATAGCCAAGATAGTGAGCATATGACATATGTATAGCACTTGCTTCAGAGATCATCCCTTCTATATATATTGGGCATTCAATTAGATGTCCTTCACGCATTTCCTTGTCTATGATAAGCATAATTTCCTGTGCCCTACCAACTGCAGGAACAGGGATCAAAACCTTTCCTCCTTCAATAAGTGTTTTATTGATAGTATCTGTAAAATTTCTATAAACAACTGATTGGTCTGGCATTATATCAGTAGTATTACCATAAGTGCTCTCGGTAATGAGCGTCTCAACTCGCGGATATATGGCTGATGCATTATCAAGAAGCTGTGTCTTTGCATATTTGTAATCACCAGAATAGAGAATATTGTGCGCGCCAGCTATGTTAAGATGAACCGTTGCACTTCCCATAATATGGCCTGCATTATTTAACGATATTGTCATATCTGGAGAAATGTCTGTAGGTTTACCGTATGGCAACGTTATACAATGCTTAATAACTTCGCTAATGTCTCTTGTTTCATACGGAAGAAAGGATCCATTGCTTTTAGATATCTTTACCGAATCCATTTGAAGCAAATTCATCAAGGGAAGAGTGGGCTCGGTGCAATAAATTGGGCCTTTGTATCCAAATTTGAATAAGGTGGGTAAAAAACCCTGATGGTCAATATGTGCATGGCTAATGACAACAGCATCAATATCATCTAGATCAAAATTAAACCAATCCAGCCTAGGATAGGCATTCAAGCTTAAAGTCTCTCCCGGATTGATTCCACAATCCAACATTATCTTACTTTCACGAGTTGCAACAATAAAACAAGATCTGCCGACCTGTTTAACACCGCCAAGACACCATAACCTGACTTCCTCCTTATTTGTAAGCCAAGATTGTGTTCGTGGGTAAGAGTCTGCAACTATACTTTGTTGATTTTGACTTGTTCGATTAAAAGATAAGTTTCCTGTGCCGTTGCCTAATATAAGAGGAGAACGGAAGATTCTGTTGCCAAGTTCGTCAAGAAATACGAGTCTCTCCTTTGCAGAATTTTTCAATACTGAATGAATTGTGCTGATGCTACTAGATGGTATATGTGGAGAGCGCCGAGTGTGTGCAATCCAGCCAGTTGATTGAGCTATTTCAATTACCATATTTCCATCTATTATTTCTGGTTTGTTAACCTCGAGAATAACTTCGCCTAAAGCATCGTCACAGAAAACAGCAGAAACTAATACATCCTTCGGAAGTAGATTTCCAACTACGGATCTTGTTTTATCTTCCGACATTCTTATTGAAGGATCAGTACGAATCACAAATCTTTTTTTGAGATTTTTAGAGAGAGATGATAGGTGATACGCTAATTCTGTAAGAGAAAATTTAGGATTTTTTGTATATAGGGCAATATTGGGCCCTTCAAATTTAGCCATTGTAACTTGAGCTTCTTGCGGCAAAGAATCTAAAACTGTCTTGGCAAGTGCTCCATCATTGCTACTCGTTAACCTCGTGCTCAAATAATTATCCTTTTCTTTGGTTTGGTATTTTTCGGATTCACTCCTATCAGCTTTCCTAAACTTTGAATTATGATTATCCTTATTTACAAATTCGTTTCTTAGATTTTCTTTTTTTTCCACCTTTATTCTTCATCCAACCTTCCAGCAATTTTTGTGTCCCAGATACCAAACAATTTACTCGCTTAGGACGAACAAAAAATCATTGATCACTGGATATAAGCCAATATATATTGTAAATAATCCATTAATATATTTATGTATAGTTCAATAAGCAAAAACTTTGGTTTTCCGCGCTTCTGCAATCAGATATTGTAGAAAGTGCGATAATTCACTCAACATCGTGTTAATCATGTATGTCTTATTCGTGGTACTAACTATACAGTAAAGTATTATCACTTTCAATAAAATGTTTCTACACCAACCAGAACAGAACGGTTAAAACAGGAGATTTTAGATGCTAGAAGACCCTCTACTATTCATTGTTAAAGCGTTAGCGATGCTTTCAACATAAATCAGGTCAAGAAGCTCATTGATAAATTATTAAAATTATTCCAAGATAAAGTTAACAGTGTGTGATTGGACAATTATTAGTAATAACAAAGTCTATAGTCTCCACACAATTATTATGTAATTTAACCACTTAATAGAGATTCGATAAATCTTTGTGATCATAGAACCAATGCACTTTTTAGGACTTCTATAATAGAAGCATAAGAAAGTAATTCTTAGGAAACACTCGTATAATTAGCCTGATAAAATCCTTGTTAAATAATTATTTATCTTAATTATTTTTAATTATTAAATAATGAACGAGAAATAATCAAGTTTATCACAAGTACTTATATTATATCAAATAATCTACTTGAGCCCTTTAGAGTTGTTTTATATGTATGGTACAATAACTTTAAAAGCTATGTTATGAAGAGAATCACCTATGAGTCAAAAACAAGATATGTCCTCGCCTTTAGCAAAATTATATGGATCTATACCTATATTTGTCCTATGTGAAAGGTGTTATTGGTGCGCAACGTACCTTGATAAAACCAGGTTACCCAGAGATAATACATGTTCTCAATGCTCAACAGTTGACAAATTCTCAAGCTTCCCCATATTACCTAATGAATCATTCACATTTAATTATAATGATAAACGCGGAGTAGAATTAGAATTTAAAAACATAGACAAACATGAATAGTAAAAGAAATAAATAATAAAAGTTGTCGCCTGTTAACTTGATTCTTTTTCAATTTTATCCTTCTTCTATACCATATAATGTACTAATAGTAAGGAGGGAACGGATTTTTAAGATTTCTAAAAAATAGGATACAGGAAAGTTAGTATTAGAAGAATATTAATGAGTCTCAGCCTTCGTTTTCTAAACCCCCTAAATCTATTATCAATATAATATGGCTAGTTAATATTTCGAGATGCTGCCAGCGATGTTAAAAATAATAGCGAATTTCATTTTGGATTCTCTAAATTGGATGTTGTATATCGCTAATGCAGATTGGATGATCTCCATTCGATAGATTTTAGAATAAATCTATTATGATCTCTTGACGGACAATAGCTTAGGTGTTGCCTGATTAAATGAAATATTGGATTACTGCAGGTACCAGATCAAAAACTCATATTCGGTTATTCAAATTTCTCTTTATGGCAGATCAAAAATGCTAGAACGGGACTTTAGTCTATTTTAGTTAGTTGAAGTTACAGAATATACGGTAGTAATATTGACATAAATATGACTATAACCATAATATATGTTATTATATTAGTAATAGCTATTCCTGTTTTCTCCTTTGTTCTACTTGCAATAAATGAACCGTATAGCTGACCTCCATCCAATGGTCCAATTGGTAGAGCATTAAATACCGCGACATTAAAGTTGATGAACCAGAGCCAAAATAACATATTAGCAACGATAGGAAAAGATCTTCCAAAAATAGTAGAATCATATTTTTCAGCCATTAATCCAGAATAAGGAATAATACTACCCTGAGGTAAAGTTGGTGGCACAAGCACGCTGAGAGGATTTGTACCAAAAGCATTTTTGTATGAATCCAATGCTAGTTTTGGATCTACTAGTTTTGGATCAGACATGTTTAAAGTCACACCCAAAATTCCCTTATTAGTATCAACAGATAATGGCAAAGTTATCTTATTTCCTTTGATGTGCTTGTCTTTATCATACCATGTCACCTCTATTGTCTTTCCAAGGTTGGATTGAAGTACCTTCCTTAAGTCTTCACTACCTCTGACATTGTGGTTTGATATCGTCTGTATTACTGATCCTTCAGTTAAACCTATTTTTTCTGCAAGCGAGCCTTTATTTACTCCATTAATCGATACTCCGATTTCCTGTCCTCCAGATACTGGTAGTGGATACAGACTAGAGACTACAAGATAGAGACCAAAAAAAGAGATACCCGCAAGTATCATATTATTTAGAACTCCTGCAGTCAATATAGAGCTTTTATATTTTAGAGGTGTCTTTTCTAATTCTTTTTGATCAATATTTACGAATGCACCTATAGGAAGTACAAAAAAATAAAACAATTCCAGTAGTTTCTATCTTAACATTATAAACCCTGGCTACTATTCCGTGTCCTGCTTCGTGTATAATAATTGTAATAATGAGAGATATTAAGGCATAAGTCCAAGGCAGATAAGGATTTACACCGGGTATAAGAAGAAGAGATCTTGGTCCCAAGTCTCGAGAGGTTTCCCTGATAGATGGATGTGAAAACATAACCATCAGTGATGCTATTAATAGGAACAGCATTAGGGCGGTAATAAGTGGCATAAGATATCTATTGGATTTCGCATAGATTTTGGCAGCGTTCGTGCTAGCTGCCCAATCAAAAAACTTCAGACCAAAAGGTGTGTGAATTAAAATTAAAATGGGTATAACTTTGAATATGTACTTCACTTCCACACGAATTTTATTTTGCTGTTCCAAGCAAGTAACCTATGCTACAACGCTATTTAAATTAATTTGTTACTCTGTTAGCACGTAATATTATTTAAGCTCATTAGCGGTACTGAAACCTGATACGCCAGTTTTCTATATACACATTAGATTAGGCTTTCTATTAGGACCACATACATATATGGTTAATTTATTTAAACACATTATGCTATTATAGCTCATCAGTTAGATCTTATTAATGGTTGATGATTATGAGATATCAACGAGCGATGCTAAAAAGAGGATAGCAGAGCCACCGCTCAATATGTTATTTAATCTGTCACTCATTGCAAAGAAAGATGTTTGGGATATTGACATTACTATGCTTCTTCAAATGCTGCTAAATATTATCAACACTACTGGAAAGAAAGATCTAAGAGTTTGCGGTATTGCTGTGTTATCATCATCTATGATACATCGCCTAAAAGTAGAGAGTATCTTCAGACTGGAAAAAATAGCTATGCAGAGAAAAGGAGTAGAAGGTCCTCAACAATTGGAATCAATACCGCAACTTCATCCTATAGAAATTCCATATAGGGTAGAGCCAACATATCCTGTGTCCTTGGAAGATTTACTGCGAGTTCTAGAAAATATGATTTTTGAACTTGCTAATCCTAGACCAAAAAGGAAGCAGATAGAACTTGAGCCTGTACAGACATTTAATTTCGATCAATATCTGTTAAAGTTTGACCAGATATTGCAAGAATATGAGAATATGATCCTCGATATCGTTAGTGCTGATGGTAGCATCATGTTCAAAACGCTTATCAAAAAAATGGAACTGATAGATGTCGTTCGATGCTTTATTGCGATACTTTATCTTGCTATGAAAGAACAGGTAAACTTAGAATCAATTGAGGAGATAGAAGATATAAAAATAGTAATAAAATCTTAACACAAATAATAAATCAATGGTATGCTGGATCTATTAGATTGCGTCAGGTTTTACCGGATGACGAAATTACTGCGAGAATCGAGGCAGCACTCTATTCTGCAGGAAGACCATTATCTATAGACGATCTTCTAAGAGCATCTGGAATAAATTCGAAAGATAAAATACGAAAAGTTGTGAATGATTTGATTAGAAAAACAAATTCTACCTTCAAGGCCATTGAAATTACTCAATTGGAGGAAGGAACTTTTGTGTTTCAGGTAAAAGCCATTTATACACCACTTGTTCGAAGATTTGCACAACAGCCTATAATCTCATCTTCGGCCTTAAAGACCCTATCTTATATTGCATATGAACAACCTGTTACTTCAAAACGTCTCGTTCAGATTAGAGGCAACCAGGTTTACAATCATCTTAAAGAATTACAGCAGATCTCCTTTATTGAATATGAAAAACTAGGCAGATTAAAAGTATATAGAACAACAAAGAATTTCCAGGATTATTTCGGAGTAAGCGATATAAACTCTATTAAGAATAAACTTGAATTAACGAAAGCCAAATCATGATAAATGCCGTGATTGTACACAGAAAAATCTTAATTAGAGTAGATCTGTTAGGAGTAGTAAGAATGAGAAAGTCAGTTGAAAATTTGGCTAAACGCAAATTTACCGGTGGCAGAAAGATAGCTTCGAGAGGAAGAAGAAACTTTGAAATAGATAGATATCCTAATGAAGCGACTGTAGGACCAATTGATACTGTTACAAGAACGGTTCGTGGTGGAAATACAAAAACAGCCCTTAAAACAGCCGACTTTGCTAACATTACAGATCCCTCTTCAAATAAGACGATTAGGTCAAAAATACTGCGAGTAACCAAAAATTTTGCAAACAAGGACTATGAGCGGAGAGGGGTCCTAAGTAAGGGAGCATTAATAGAAACAGAAGCAGGCCCTGCAAGAATTTCATCAAGACCAGGTCAAAGTGGTATGGTAAATGCAGTTGCCATTAAATAGTAATATCATTAATGTATAGTTATCAACAAGACCATTTTGGAAAAATAAAACACTGGGTCAATCAAATATTGTTTTTAATAAATAGTTGTAATAGAACGCCTAGATAGGTATAATAATTTATTATATTTTAACTGTCCTACTTTTACATCTTGTTAAATTTTTTTTGCAATAATAAACAAGTGCAGCCATAGTCTGCTAATTCTGACTGATATATTTGCTTATTGATTCTATGGTAAACAATTGTCAAATTCAGTCTTCTACATATGGAGAACGACTCTAGGATAACCAAATAATATCTAAAAAATCGGCATAGATTATACCGTAACATAGTAGATGCAAAATGTTTTTATTGAAAAACAAAAATATTTAATTCCTTTCTTTAATGACATTCTCTATAGGAAGTCATTAAATTAATATTAATCTTAAATTCTATAACCTTAGTTGAAAGATTACGATCATGTTATTTTATGGCTTGACTATTTTAACCGACATTTGTCTAGGAGTAAAGGCCGTAGAGTAAAACGTGATAAATCTATTTTCGATCCCACGTTAGCTGACCTAATAGATGCGGCAAAGTCTGCTGGATTTAATCTAACAGAAGAAGAAACAAACGACCAAGCTAGATATCCAAGGAGAGCTTTTGTAAAATCAAGTTATATTATGATACTTAAACCTAATGAAGTAAAGAAATCTGTAACCGTCAACGCAATCGCTGATAAAATGCTACAAAAAAGAAATAAACAGAAGCTACTTCAGAGATAGAGAATGTCTAAACCTGAAGTTCCACTTCATAAAATGCTATTGATGTTTTCTATACGTATTTTGTTTATCAATAAACTTAATTATTCTTGACAGAACATAATGATAATAAGTAAATCTCTAAGCTGATTGGAATTGGAGGGAATAGGGGAAGTTATGCATTTAGCAAAAAGTGGAAGGCTTATTGTAAGGTTAAAAGAAGAGGGTAAGCAAATTAAAAGTGGAGAAGTATTGATTGATTCTAATGGAAAACGTGTAGGCAAAGTAATTGAAGTAATTGGTCCAGTTAACGCTCCTTATGCTTCTGTAGCTCCATCTACAGATAAAATAAAAAAAATTATTGGCACCAGTGTGTTTAATGGAGGATTTCCGGCCAAAAGGCGAGAGTTCCGACCCAATGCCCGCAGGCAACGAAAAGACTTTGGACGTTATAAAAAATTTGGAGCGAAGCGTCAATGACATCAACAGAATACTCGACACAATGTCCTGAATGTCTATCAGCACTAATTCACGATTATAGTAAGGGTGAAGATATTTGCCAAAAATGTGGTTACGTCGTAATGGATCAGATTGACGATTATGGTCCGGAAACTCACGCAACTGAGTTTAATGAGAAAATGAAAACTACCCGTGCTAGTGGGTTTACCAGCTACTCATTACATGATTATGGTTTAAGAACTGAAATTGGTTTTACCTCTAAAGATTATAGCGGAAAGCAGATTGATCATCAAATGGTAGAACAGATGAATAATATGCGAAGGTGGCATTCGAGAATCAGAGTTGCTTCTACAAAAGAAAGAAGGCTCTCCAATGTTCTGTCCAAAATTAATGAGACTTGTTCTGCAATGTCACTTCCTAAGGCATTGGTAGAAACAGCAGCAATGCTTTACAGAAATTATGAAAATAAAAGAGAAGCAAAGGGAAAGTCGATTGCATGTATTGCAGCTGCAACAATTTATCTTGCGTGTAAAAGATTTTCAGTGGTAAGGTCGTTAGAAGAGATTGTTAAATCAACTGGCATAACTAAACAACATACATCTAGTATAAAGCTTGCAGCAAAATACTATAGAATAATGGGCATGGAGATGGGTATTTTTACGGAGCAAAATTCATCTGCAATGACTGGTAAAATATCATCTTCGTCTACTACCACTGCTTCCGCTTGTAAGTCTAGCTTTCCTTTGCCATCATTGGTGCAATCAATACCAATTCCCGTAACCCTTGCAATTGATCAATATATAGCCAAACTTGCAAACACTGCAAAGATTGACACAAAAGTTGAGAGATTGGCGATTGACATTGCACATAAAACCAAGGATAGCCTCTTGGGAGATGGTAAGGCCCCTAATGGTCTGGCAGCTGCATACATATATCTAGCTGCAGGTACCTGCTTGGTTTTAATCTTCTGCAAATGGATATATCCAGTCTGGCTGGTATAACAGAGGTTACTATTCGTAACAGATGCAAAGACATACTTACAAACTTTAAAATTCTAGTAACTGTAAAACCAACTATGATAACATCGGAAAGAGCTTGAAATAATATTTCACCTTCGGTATAAAGACTAATCATCGTTATCGCTAATGAATAATAAATAATTAAAGTACAATTAATAGGTTATATGAATATATTTATATATTCATATATATATCTAAAAGATACAAGAGTTCATATTCAAATACAGATCGATTAATCTTTTCTAATTATAATTTGAAACCTTATTTCTATTTCTAAGCCATTATCAAAAATCAAACGCTATGTTCTAGAAGAAAATTATTTTATTCTTTCTTTATTCTTTTCATTTGTGCTTTATACATTGAGATTAATTCTTCTACATTAGTTGCATCTTCAGGATTCTTATCGTACCTTATTTTTCCAGTAAACTTAGGAAATCGTAGAGCTAATCCATAACCTTTTCTTATCCTATCCAATGCAGCAGTATGAGAAGGACTTAATGTTATTTCCGAGGCAATTACATCAATTACTACTTTAGGTTCAAACCATACATCCATTTCCATTCCACTATCTACTCGCGGATGTCTGTGGGATATTATATGACCTTCCAGATTCTCATAAAACTGTCTAAGCTGTTCATCTGTAAAGCCAGTTCCAACTTTGCATACACTCTTGAATTTATCTGAATTAGAATCAAATGAGGCAAGTAAAAGAGCGCCATATTTTCCAACTCTACGTCCTCTACCAAACAGGCCTCCTACTATGACAAGATCAGCTGTATCGGCCATATCGCTACGATACTCGCGTTTTAACTTTATCCATGCAAATTCTCTGGCTCCTGCTCGATATGTGCTTGAAAGTTGCTTTAACATCAAGCCTTCACATCCATTTTCTATGGCTAACGCCATAAATCTTTCAATTTCAGTAGTTTTTTTTACAATAGTTTGGGGAACAATCCTGATTTTATCATCCTTTTTAACATTCTGTAATAAGTTCTCAATTATTTTTCGTCGTTTAGAGTAGGGTAAAGATGTTGTGTCTTGTCCATCAATATATAGTATATCAAAGAAATTCAGGCTCACAGGATAGTTCTCTACTGCTTGTTTTATCTCATATTTTCTGCGTCGATGCATCAACTCCTGAAAAGGAAGATATTCTCCAGTTAGCGGATTAATCGCCACAACTTCTGCTTCAAGAATCGCTTCGTTTGCTATAATGGAGCCTATAGCCCCTGTGATATCGGGATAATGGTCTGTGACTTTTTCTAGTCTTCTAGAAAATAACTCAACTTTTCCTTTGCCTTTATGTATTTGTATTCTTTCTCCATCTAATTTATATTCAGCTGCAGCACTACCGCTAATTTTTTCCATAGCTTCTTCTGAACTACGTACACGTTCACTCAACATTGGCCTGACAGGTTTGAACAAAGTAATTTGCAAAGATTTTAGACTTTCAAGGCTTTTTGTTACTAAGAGTTTGGCGACTTCTCCTAGATCGCTTGATACATTGTAAGCTTGTTCTAAAACATGCCTATTAATTCTATTTCCTGTAAAGGCTAATGCTAAAGAATCCATTATCGTATGATCAGCTATCCCCAATCGTAGAGTTCCCATGATGAATTTCATAATATATTTGGCTTCACGATAACTGGCATCATTTAGGAGGTTACTGACAAGTCTCAGCTTAACTTCCTGAGAACCTGATCCCGACGTACGAGCAATTTTGTCAAAAGTGTAATAAACTCTCTCAACTGTCATTTTTTCACTAAATAGCGTAGTTTGACTTTTGGCTTTCATAACTTCTTCTGCGGTATCTCCTAAGTCTCCAGTTCTGCGATAATTTTCCTCTATAATGGAGACTTCTACGCCAGCAGAATATGCAAGTGCTCGAATTGCCATCTTCTCAGCCAAGCCCAATTCTATACCTTCATAATCTGGATAGAGTTTTCCTTGAATAAGATAAACAACTTTGTCAATTACATCAATAGGAGTTAATTTCAACAAAGAGACTAGGTAATCGGTGAGCGCAAGTCTGCTTGCAGTTTTTTCCATCTTTTCAAATGTTTCTGCAATTAAAATAAAATCCAATATCTGAATTAAGATCAATTATGCTTTAAATTTTATCAGACCGCTACTACATAAAACACACACACGAAGTATCAAAAATTGCAGCAAAAACATCTAAATCAAGTGATTTAAATGACTAAAATTATAATAGAATAGTTTTAATGCTTGAAAGTATCTAAGAACACACGTAAAAGCATAATATATTATCTCATACAATTTTTATTATAGGTATGCGGATTGCGGATTTGTAATTTGATGATAATGTAATGTCTTCGCATTCATGCATTTGAACAATAGAGAAATACAGCATCTGGATTGTCCAATAATTTATAAAATAGAAACAAGCAGAAGATTTAGATAGGAATGGGTGGCAATAAACAACAAAGGAGCATTGGGTCTACAGATAAGGTTAATGATAATGCTCAAGGTGGCGATCCAAAAGCTTCTAAAAAGGAAGACAGTAAGAAAACGGGTTCAAAACAACAGCAAAGACAAAAATTATCAGTACTTGTGGAAGACTCTCAAGGAACGAGATTACTTCAAAATATGAAAGCAATTACGATACAAGGATTTGCCCGATCTGCAGGTGTAAAAATTTCTGTCGCTAATAGTTTTATAAAATCGGCGGAATCCAAAGGCCTTGTCAGGAATGTAGGGGGTTATAGTGGACATAGGGTATATGAACTCGTTAAATAGCACATAAGCAAGAATCTGTTAAGACTGATTATTTAGTGAACTTCTCTACATTTTTTTTAAAATCATGTAGTCACCAGATTGAGCAGACTCAAAAAGTTCTAAATTAGATTTAACTATTCCTATATGATTCATGGGTGTAACAGCTGAATCTTTAGTAAATATACATATTGAACTATTAGATGTCATATATGCAATATCGCCACGTTTAAAGTGGGTTTTCTGTTTCTCCGCTCCTATTACAAGACTAGTTTCAATATATATTATTGACTCTGAAATTTTGTGAATTCTATCCTGAAGGGGTAGAGAGTTCAAAATCATTCTAACACACAATGGAGACAGATGGCGTATCATTTCACTGGGTGCCGTTCCTTTATTCGATAATTGTATAATTACAGGAATCCTTGAAACTGAGCCCGCTGTCTGAAGCTTGTCCATTCTCTAGAATTACTAAAAAGAGTATATAATCAAAACGTCTAATTCTGGGTATTGTCTTCTTTATAAGATTCGCAACATTTATTTGTATATCTATTATCTTTTGCAGTATTCTTGGTATTAAAAGATTCTTCAACTCATAAATCTGAGTCAAAAAAACCTTTAAACCTTAAAGAAAAAAGCATGAAGAAGGCAGATCCCAAGGTAAAAAAGAATTTACCAAGTAAAAATATAAAGAAACCATTAGAAACAAAGGAATCCATTAACGATAACAAACACACGACGGTCCAAGTAGTAGAATCTCTTAAATCTCTCCGTCCAGAAGACGAAGTAGTTACATATAATGAAATTGATTTCGAATTAAGAGAAATTGTTTCAGAAGATAATCGGGTGCTAATTGGACCACTACGCCTCACAAGATTTGAAAGGGCAAGAATTACAGGCGCGAGGTCTCTGCAGTTATCTTTGGGAGCTCCGTCTTTAATTAGAATACCAAATGATGTAAGAGATTCTATTTCATTAGCAATTGCAGAACTAGATTTGAAGGCATTGCCAATATCTATTAGGCGTATCCTGCCTAATGGAATATATCAAGATATACCCATTGACTGGCTGAAATGAATCTATTCTTCCATGCTATATTTCTTTGAGTTTATCTTCCTCAAATGTATTTGAACTATACCATCTAAACCAAAAATAATCAAGACACCAATCGTGAAATAATTTATCTTCACTGTAGAACATCATGTTCATGTCAGTTTCACCTTTCTGAGTCGGAAATAGGACTGATGCTTTTTTTTCGTTGAGAACCACAGCAACTTGAACTTTATTTACCATACGTCTTCCAATTCTTCCTGTCCTGTAAAGTTCATCGAATCTTAACGTTCTCAGAATTGCGCTTCTTCCTTTTGGAATTATAACGTCTTCTGGATATATATAATGTAGCCTTGTTCCTTTATCTCTAACTCTAACTAGTATAGCTTCTATAAGATCAAGTGGCACTTGAGGAATTATTTCCAATATGTAACTTTCAGACTCTCTGTAAATCTGTTTCCATAATTCTAAAATTGCTACTATGCCTCTTATCAATTCAGAGTCATGAAGGGCGCCTATCCGCTGTACAAATTTCATTGGAATTTCCCCTAATGTATGCTCAGAAAAATACTCTTTATGTAGGGACAAAAAGTCAAAAGTAGGAATTTGTTTGATTATCGTATTTCCAAAGGTAGTTAACGAAAAAATACCTCTGGGATCTTTCTCGATTAAACCTGCGTCTTGAAGTCTGTTAATATTTCTATGAACTTCTTGCATAGTTATTCCGAGATCCCTGGATAATTGAGAGAGCGTCGATTTAATTTGGGATAGACCGAAAATTATCGACAACCTCTGTTGGCTCGCTAGTTCAAAGAAAATTTTTTCAGCATTCACAAATCCCTTAATATTTGTATTTTCCAAACCAGTAGCCATATTCAATATTAGAGCGTTATAACACAACAATAAGTTTTATGCTGAGATAAAGGCAAAACTATATATGGATAGTAGAATAGGTCCGAAATTACCATATTAGTTCAAGAGCGTTCTATCAATGTTAGTCAAGCACAAGAGTATTTCTAAGATAAGATTGGTTGCCGAGTAACGAAGAGTATTCTTTTAATACTGAAGATATCGACACTAACTTTAGTGTTTGACAGTCAATATAGATAATATTGAAGAAGAACTGGTTTCTGAACTCAAAATCTCGGCAGAAGAAGCAAAGGTATTTCATTCAATTGTAGAAAATGGCAGAATGGATGCTAAAAAGATATCCGATCTCTTAGGCTGTTCTGTTCAACAGGCCAAAACAATAACTGAATCTCTAATTTCTAATGGAATGATAATTGACATTACCGCAACAGAATACGAAGCATTGCATCCAATGTTCGCTATAACCAATAGATATAAGAGGAGATGTCAAGAAGACAATATTGCTTTTAAAAAGAATTTGAAAATCGACGCTATAGGGAAATTGCTAGAACCGCCTTACGATCATGCAAGAACTAAATAAGGCGATTGTCTAAATAATGCAAATATTATGATCGCATCTGAGCCCGTAAGTGAAGACAAGGTTGTTTATTTAGGAGTTATTAACATTAATGAAAATGGTAGAACAGTAGGAGCAATTGATATATGGCGAAGCGTGATAACTAAGGAACTATTTTGCGAAGAAAAAAGACTTGGTATTTTAGAAATTGCAGATAATATAGGTATGCCTAAGATTGATAAAGATAAAAAATGGGCAGTTGCGATTAATAAGAAGCAAGTTGGCAAAGATAAATGGAAATTGATAAAAATAATAAGAGAAGGTAGTTTCAAATTTGTCAATGTTGATGACGAAACAACAGTCGAAGTTGATGTGAAAGAATACAGAATAAGAGATGCTGATTGGTGGAATTTTCTTGTCGAGAGTAACGTAAACCGAAGCATAGAAATTACTGTGCAGGAAAATGTAAAATGATGGGAGAGGTACGAAGTGATGAAAATATTCCAATAACAATTTTTGTTAAAAGCGCTAGAGGGAGTAATATTGCTAGCAAGTTAACCGGATACTTTCGTGTCAATAATAATGAGTTTAGATTCACTGCCGTTGCATTCGGCAGGATCGGTGGGCATAACATCGCCCTTAATATTGCAAAAAAAACGCTCAATAAAATAAGTAAAATGGGGATAGATCCTAATATATTGCATTTAGCAATACAGCGCAAATTAATCGAAGGTGATGTGATACTTCCCAAAGACCTGAAAATCGATCAATGAAGATTATAACAATGCTCCTTCAAGTCCTTTTCCACATCCACATTGAGTTCTTTTATCTGATATTGTAGGGATCAGTTGGCTGATCAATTTCTTAGTCTTTTCGATATTCTTCTGCAATATTTCTATTATCTTATCAGAACTTACTGGAGAGTCTGTCCAAGCATCGTAGTCTGTGATTGTTGCAATGGAGACATAACAAATCTCGGCTTCTCTTGCCAATATACATTCAGGCACAAGAGTCATGCCAATTATGTGTGCTTTCATTACATCTCTAAAAAAATGAGATTCAGCCCTAGTAGAGAATCTTGGTCCTTCTATACAAATATAGGTAAGATGTTCATGAATTTTATAGTTCAAATTATTAGCGCTGCATATTGTTAGCTTTTTTAATTCGGTACAGAACGGATCGGAAGAAGAGATATGACATACCTGTCCACCATCATAAAAAGTGTATTGCCTTTTTTTTGTAAAGTCAATGAATTGATCAGGAACACCAATATCGCCCGGCTTGAATTGCTTCTGCAAACTTCCTACTGCAGAAGGCGCGATAATTCTTGTCACTCCTAGTTCTTTTAAAGCCCAAATATTAGCGCGATTATTTATTCTATGAGGAGGTATACGATGGTTTCTTCCATGTCGAGGAATGAATGCAATGCTCCGTCCAAAGAATTCACCAATCGTAATAGAATCTGACGGTTCGCCATAAGGGGTATGGAATTTTATTTCTTTTTTATCATTAAGGATTCCTGAATCATAAATACCTGTACCTCCTATAAGACCAATCTCTGCAATATATTTATTAAATGTCAATCGTACACCACTAATGATTGCACTTTATAACCTAGGGTCCTTAACTTATTAGCTCCCTTAAGGCGAGCCAGTTCCATTACGAATGCAAATCCTATGACATTACCTCCTAATTCTTCGATGAGATGTGCAGCAGTAATGGCTGACCCTCCTGTTGCAATCAAATCATCTGCTATCAGAACATTCTGTCGAGGTTTTATTGCATCTTTTTGTAGCTCCATTACTGCACTGCCATATTCGATATCATATGATTCCTTAATAGTGTCACCTGGTAGCTTACCGGCCTTTCGGATCATTATTAAACCTTTATTGAAGTTTAATGCTAAGGCTGTCGCTATAACAAAACCTCTGGACTCTATACCTGCTATACTGTCAACTGTAATATTATTGAATCTACGATGTAATTCGTTTGAAATATAATTCAATGCATGCTCAGTGCGAAAAAGGGGATTAATATCCCTGAATAGGATGCCTTTACGCGGAAAATCTGGACAATTGCGGATCAAGGAAGATAAATCTATATGATTCATAGTCAATACAGGTGTAGCCATAGTCTTTCTGTAAAAAAGTTTACTGTTATAACAGCTGAACATATAGTAATGGGATAATAACAAATGATCTGATTTTTCCAAATGATGAATTGATTCATTGAACGATCGAAATGGACATGCCCATCTAGTATGGTTCTATGCATTTATAATGCTTTGATGAGTATCACTTATATTGATGCCAATGGATGAGCGGATTCGCAATCAAATCAAAATTGCTAACTCTGTTGACTTTAATGAAGTGTTCGACCTGGTAAAGTCTAATGTACTAAAGAAGTTCGACCTGCATAGAGCTGGATTAAGTCTGACTTTGCAGGTTATGCCCAGCAATTTGGGAGCATATCATATTTTGGGATCAAATATTATAGTATTAAACAAATTTGTTCTAAGTATAATTAAACAGTCTTCAAAAACATCAGAGGAGTATAATTCGTATCTTTACATGGTACTGGTCCATGAATATCTACACACCTTCGGTATAACAGATGAAAATGCCGTACGCCAAATGACATATGACCTCTGCAGAAGTATATTTGGTGAATCGCATATCTCTACTTTAATGGCCAAGGACGATCCATCTAGGATATTTCCACAATTAAAGAATATAACAAATCACACTTTTTATAATCAATTTGAAGTTATAGAAAATTTTGATAAAGCCAGTATTTCATACATCCGGTAACAGGGACTATAACAATCCTTTTTTGATTAAATTCTATTACTAAATAATTTCTAAAAGATATAAATACGTCGAAGGCACAAATATATCATAATGCCTATTAAGAATGGGGCAGAGTATATCGAAAGTCTTAGGGGTAGGAAAATGAAGGTATACTTATTCGGTGAGCTGGTGAAAGATCCTGTGGATCATCCGATGATTCGGCCTTCTATAAATGCAGTAGCAGAAACATACGATATAGCCAATGAGGAAATAGAAATTGCATCTGCACAGTCATCTTTAACTGGCATGAGAGTAAATAGATTTTCGCATATTACTGAGAGCACTGCTGATTTAGTTAACCAGAATAAAATGCAAAGAAAGCTAGGACAGTTGACTGGCACCTGTTTTCAGCGATGCGTAGGGATGGATGCTCTCAATTCACTATATTCTACTACCTTTGAAATAGATGCGAAACATGGAACCATTTACCACAAACGTTTAATTGAATTTATAAAATTGATTCAATGGGAAAACCTGATGATAGGAGGTGCGATGACTGATGTAAAAGGCGATCGTAGTCTATCTCCTTCTCAACAAGAAGATCCTGATATGTTTGTCCACGTCTCAAGAAGAGATGATAAGGGCATATATATATCGGGTGCAAAAGCACATCAAACTGGATGTATCAACTCCCATTGGATTTTGGTTATGCCTACAATGAGACTTCAGTCAGCAGACAGTGAGTATGCCA
This sequence comes from uncultured Nitrososphaeraceae archaeon, assembly GCA_963837175.1. GTDB lineage: Archaea > Thermoproteota > Nitrososphaeria > Nitrososphaerales > Nitrososphaeraceae > JAJNBK01. Next base: position 12,647 of record CAWIMJ010000041.1, on the reverse strand, counting down.
TAGTTGGCGCTGTGCCCGCTGATGCTGAAGGTATAACTTACATTTATGGCAGACAATCTTGTGATACGAGAAGTATGGAGGAAGGTGATCTCGATGCAGGAAATGCTAAATTTTCTGGACAAGAAGCAATGATCATATTTGATAACGTGTTTATACCAAATGACTTGATATTCATGCAAGGCGAATATGAATTTGCGGCTATGCTAGTTGAGAGATTTACATGTTATCATAGGAGAAGTTATGTATGCAAGACAGGACTTGGAGACGTCCTTATAGGAGCAGCTGCGGCAATCGCTGATTACAATGGAGTAGCAAATGCATCCCACATAAAAGACAAATTGGTAGAGATGACTCACTTGAATGAGACAATATTTGCAGCAGGCATTGCTTCTTCTTATCAAGCACACGAAACATCATCTGGTAATTATCAAAATGATGATATGCTAGCCAATGTATGTAAACATAACGTAACAAAATTCCCCTATGAAATTAGCAGGCTTGCTCAGGATATTGCCGGTGGGCTGATGGTTACTATGCCGTCAGAAAAGGACTTTAGAAGTCTTGAAACCGGTCCACTACTCGAAAAATATTTAAAAGGACGAAAAGGTGTTTCAACTGAAAACAGAGTAAGAATACTGCGATTAATAGAAAACATGACTCTAGGCAGAAATGCCGTAGGATATCTGACAGAGTCAATGCATGGTGCAGGTTCACCACAAGCACAAAGAATTCAAATTGCGCGTCAGATGCAATTAGAATATAAGAAAAAACTTGCAAAGAACCTTGCCAATGTTGCAGAAGGTGAAGCAAATGAGCTTACTAAGGAGCAATCAGATTATTTTGATAGAATATTTGGTAAGAGTAGAAGGGGTATCAAGAATTAAACATAAGATGATAGAGATTACACTTTCGGGGCTCGTAACTTAGGAAAAAGTCTATAGCTAAATACATTGTATTCTTTCTTTCTCTTGCTGATATCTAAAGCAAGAAATAGGACATAATTTGAAAATATTGCTTATTGATTGTACTTGTACTTTCTAGTCTTCTTTCTTTCATTTAGATCATCTAAAGCATTATCTTCAAGAATCATAAAAAGGAGTCATGTTGCAATATGGAACTTTAGGTCCAAAGGTACAGAGACCGACCCAAAAGAATTAGCTATAAAAGAAGAAAAGTTTCTGAATTTACAATTCAAATGAAACATAAAAATAAGAGTTGGATATAAGAAGTATTTTTGGATTTGGATATCTGTTATTGAACCAACAGCAGAAAGAAAGAAAGAAAGAAAGAAAGATTGATACTTGATGTTTATCTTTTGGCAGCAGAAAAAGAAATATGTTTGTTGTTATTGTAGTAGAGAAATTTCTAAACTCATTGATAAAAGATAAGATTATGGAAAACAAACATACACACACTCTTTCAACAGATATGGTGGTAATGGTACCTGGTATCTATTATACATGCATATATGAAGGCTACTATTACTACTCAAAGTAAATTACTACCACCACCACACTACCCCTGCTTCACTCTACTACTACTACTACTCTAACTATAAGAGAAAAGCATTATCTAAAGAAGACAATCCAATAGATTAAAAGGACATACATAAAAAGGGATAGAACTGAATATTTTGATGATTATTTTTTTCCATGTAGAACTGAGAAGTGTATACTAATCCATTTGAGAAATTGGTTCAATCTTTTTGTAGACTATCATAACAGAGAGGCGATTATTGTTTAAGTTAACAGAGCCCACTTTAGTGTCGATAATGATTCGTTGCTTTTTAAATAAAGGAAGGATTATTTACAAGTTCTCTGCTTGTTAATATATATCATAAGAGGTAAAGTGGTGAAAATGATTGATGAAACACGTATCTGATGATGACCTTACAGGAAAGAGTTTTAAAATCATTACCCATAATGGCAAAGATGGCATCCTCCAGTCAAATCTCTGGAAAGAGCTTGAGATTACTAGTCGTGATGGTTCTAGGTTAGCATCGAGACTCGAAAAGCAATCGCTTATTAAGCGAGAAAAAATGCTGGAAAAAGGTCGATGGACTTATAAACTTCTTCCGATCGAATTGCCTTTTGATATTGTATCCATCGATAAGGCACCCTGTCTTATGTGTCCAGTAGAACACATGTGTTCTGAAGATGGTTCTTATAGTCCTAACCATTGTAATCTGATTCGAGATTGGGTATTGTCGGCTGTGGAGTCTTTATCTCAACGAGAATATCATACTACATCACAGCAGAAAAAACAACATCCAGAACTATCAGCGAAACAAGCAAAACTGTCGGCAAAACGTTTTCCCAGACGAGCAACAAAAAAATAATAAAAAAATGAAAGTTTCTCAGGCTAAAAGAGATTATTACCGCAAGCTCGCCAAAAATGAAGGATATAGAAGTAGATCGGCGTATAAACTAAAGCAATTAAACGATTCCTATCACCTATTTAAGCCATGGAATAAAGTAGTAGATCTTGGTTGTGCACCAGGTGGATGGTTGCAGGTTCTGGAGGAAGAAATTGGTTATAGAGGAAAGATAATTGGTCTGGATCAAAAGGAAGTATCTCCCTTAAAATATGCGACAATTTTGCAAGGCAACATTGAGGATCCTCCACTTGTTGAACAGATTAAGAAAATTCTAGACGGTCGTGCAGACGTTGTGTTGTCTGATCTGGCTCCAAATGTCTCTGGAATTTGGGATGTCGACCATGCAAGACAGATTTCACTTACACGGAGTGCCATGATTATAGTAGCGAAATTGCTAAGGAAAGGCGGCTCCGCAATCTTCAAAGTATTTGAAGGACAACTGCTTAAACAATTAAAAGATGATTTAGCCACATATTTTGAAACTGTATATTATAGCAAGCCAGATGCTAGTAGAAAAGAGAGTAGTGAGCTATATATGATTTGTTTGAATTTTAGAGGCTAAGACACAATAAATTTCCTTAATCACCGAATAAAAGTTTTAATTCCTCAAGAGTTAGCTTAGAACCAGATTCCATTTTTTTCTTGGCTTCTTCCTTGAGTTTAAAGAGTGTGTCTTTTGGAAGAACATTACCATACTGCTCTCTTTGCCTTTTTCTCATGTTGGCTATATAATCAAGACGTCCATTGATTTTTTCTAATGTTAACAGATCCTCATTATATTCCTTGATATAAATTTCGCGCTCAGCAGGGAGCTGATGTTTTAAATAAAATAGCTCATCCATAATATTTTTAATTTGTGAAATTTTGAGTTGTAATGTTTGTTGTTCTTCATCAAGTAATTTTAGCGACATTCTGATATTATCCGACTCTACATCCAATTCTCTCATCTGATCTTTAATAGTCCGGATAGCCTTTAACGCTTCAATTTTCATTGAAGTCTCTTTAACTAAAGATTGTATCTCATTCTTTTCTCGTGAAGTTCTGTACTGCTTTTGGTCAAGTATTTCTTGTAGCTTATTAAGCGAATGGAACAAATTTGCTTCTCCTTCAGTAGCTAACTCTTGATTCCATCATACTAAGGAAATTCTTTGATTGTGAAATCCTTTCACTTACTGAAAATAGCTCAGAATTCTTAGCCTGAACTTCAGACCTGATCTGTTTTATGCGTTGCATGAAAATATCGAGATTATTTTTATTAACATGTATATTGTCATTTATTGACCACATTTTGTTTCTCTCAATATCAATTATTTTTTCGCTTAATTCCTTTATCCGGCCGGATAAGCGACGCTTTAAAGCAACTAGATCATCCCATCCTAAGTTTTCAATTTCAGTAGCTGGATTTTGATTTGTTGTGGTCAATTTGATCGTTTCTGTTAATATATGAGTTATTTATTACATAAAAGTATACTCTATCTTTCTGAAGGGGTATTACTAAATCTTAGTATGATAGGCACTTGGGATGTAGAATATGTTTTTTATGATTTCGTTTATATAATAATATTATTATATTATATATTAGTATATTTCTTAAAAGAACAACAACTCCCTGAGTTTATTCTTTTATGAGTCAAAAATTGATATCATTCACAATACAATAATTAAAACTATAGATGAAAATATTCGTTTTATAAAAAGAAGGCTATGGTATAAATTTTTTTATTGCTGATTCTAGTCTTTCTTTATTTCCACAGAATCTAATTAATTCCAGCAACTTTTGCTGGGGCTTTCCATCTTTTATTGACGATCTCGCAATGTCAATTCCTTCATGAAAATCCTTGGCAATTCTTCCAACTACAAGAGCAGCGGAAGCATTTAAAACAACTATGTCTTCTTTCTCTTGACTAGCCACTCCAAATAATACTTGAAGAGTATCTCGAAGCGATTCTTCTTTAGAATTAACAATTATCTGATGTTGTTTCGCTATTTGCATATTGAGCATCTTTGGATGAAGTTTGATTCGCTTTATTTGATTATCATTAATCCACAAAATCTCATTTTCGCAAGTATTAGAAAGTTCATCAAGACCATCAAGAGCATGAACAACCATTACGTCATTCAAACCACTATTCTGTGTAGCACGTGCTATAGGCTCTAGTAAATCGGTACCAAACACTCCTATAATTTGTCCTGTTAAATTAGTACAAGGATTACTTAACGGGCCGGCAATATTGAATACTGTCCTTATACCTATCATGTTCCTAGCAGGAGCAACTCTTCGCAAAGCTGGATGAAAATTAGGAGCATATAAAAAACCAATGCCAAAATTTTCTATAGCACTGCATACTTTCTCCGGAGGCGACTGCAAGTCAAAGCCAATGTATTCAAGAAAATCTGCACTTCCACAGAATCCTGAGACTGAACGGTTTCCATGTTTAGCTACAGGCATACCTGCTGCGCTAGCGACTATCGCCGCGGCCGTGCTTATGTTAAATGATTTGATTGTATTGCCTCCGGTGCCACAGGTATCAATTAGAGGACCATTTATCTTGGGTGAAATTCTTATTGCGTGTCGCCTTATTATTTGAAGAACAGCTCTAATCTCTTCAGGTTTTTCACCTTTCATGGACAGAGCTACTAAGAATGCTGCAATAGCTGCTTCAGAAAGTTTACCTTCAAGAATTGAATTAACAGTTTGATAAACCTCTTCTTCAGACAAGGTTGACCTTGAAACAAGTTTTCTGAGTACAGGGCGAATGTCAAAATTATCGCTACTCATTTCCTAGCGATAGAAATAAAATTAAGAAGTATATTTTTGCCTTCTTTTGTCAACACCGATTCAGGATGAAACTGCACTCCTTCAATCAGATATTGCCTATGTCTGACTCCCATAATTTCACCGTCGTCCAGTGCCCATGCAGTCACCTCAAGACAGTTAGGGATAGTTGTTGAGTCAGCCACTAATGAATGGTAACGAGTTGCCTTAAAGGGATTAGCTATGTTTTCAAATAAGCGGTCGGGATTATATCTGATGTAACTTGTCTTTCCGTGCCTAACTATCTTGGCATTTATCACTCTTCCGCCAAACGCATCCACTATTCCTTGATGACCAAGGCATACGCCAAGAATGGGGATCTTTGAGCCAAAATGAGTTATCACTCCAGAACACACACCAAAATATTTTCGATCAGCAGGATGTCCTGGTCCTGGTGATATGACTATAGCATCCGGATCCATTCGTTGGATAGATTTAAGTGTAATCTTATCATTCCGAATTACGTGAGGTTCAACGCTCAGCTCACCCAAAATTTGGCCCAGATTATAAACAAAGGAGTCGTAATTATCTATAATGAGAATTCTCAAATTCTATCATCGCTATACTTTATTTAAATAAGCATTCGAAGGGAATTTATACTTTCCAAATGGTATGACTCAAAAATATATCATATTTATAAAGTTTATAAGTATATAAATATATGTAAAATAAGTTTGTTCAAATAGATATTCTTTCATAATTAATACCTTTTGAGGAGTTATATCCCTTGACTCATATGTCATATGTAGAGAATAAAACAGAACATATACTCATTGTTATAATGTATGATGATTATAAATATTAAAATTAGGTTGAAAATATTTTAAATTCAATTACCTTTAGGGATATACATTGGCTAAGATATTTATAAATGGATATGGCAATATTGGCCGTCGGCTTGCGTCAGTGCTTTCTCATGACAAAGAAATTAAATTTGTCGGGATAGCAAAGTACACACCAGATGAGAGAATTAACGAAGCTTTAGAAAACCGGTTTGATGTTTATGTTCCTGAAGATATAATAAATGAGTTCACAGAGAAAAAATTCGATATTACCGGAACGCTGACGGAAGCGATCGACGGAAGTGATTTAGTAATTGATGCTGCTAAAGAGGGTGCTGGATTCGATAATAAGAGAAATCTATATGAGCCTATGAAAAAAATGGCTATTTTTCAGGGTGGTGAAGATAGGCACGGTGACCGATCGGTAGCTGAAATGATTCATAATTCGAGAGTAAATTACGACAAGGCGCTAGGTAGAAGATATGTGATTCAAGGAAGCTGCAATGTTTCTGGTATGGGAAGAATTATGCAACCTTTAATAGAGAATTTTGGCGAAGACATCAGAAGGTTTGATGTTTCTCTTATCAGAAGGTGGGCTGACCTTGAAGACTCAAAAGAGGTAAGAGATTCTATTGAGTGGGATAAGGATCCTCATCATCAAGATGACGTAAAGGATTTTATTCCTTCTGTCAATCTCTATGTAGACGCTTTTAAAGTTCCCTCTAGGATGATGCATCTACATCATATGTTAATACACTTTAAAGATAAGGCTCCTTCTAAGGATGTGGTAATTGAGACATTTAGGAAGGAATTTGGCATAGCTATATTGAATTCAGCAAAGGGGACAGCAGACATTAGAAAAAAAGCTTTCCAGCTAGGTTTTCAACATGGTGATACAAATATGATTCATATTCATACAGAAGTACTCAAAGTTCAAGACAATATTCTGAAGATTTCTTATTCGGATGATCAAACTGGAATGGTGATACCAGAGAACTACATGTTAATTCAATCAATGATTTATGGACGGAGCCGCGACGAAGCACTCAAAAAGACAGATAATTTATTTGAACTTACGAAAAAAAGAAAACTCTTAGAAGAAGAATTTAATTAAAAAAATGAAGCAAAATAAAAACCCTCCCTGATGAAACAATTGTTACTTGGATTCCATTCCTTAATCAATCGGAGGAGGTTAATTTATCACGAAAACGCCAAGAAATACAGAAGCTTTAATTAAAGGAAATTGCACGATGTTTTAGGCAAGGAGAATAATTTGGGTGATTTACGAAAGGATTATGTTCTTGACAAATTTGTCATCGTACCCAAACTCGCAGATGAAACAAGAGTAGATGAAAAATCTTTGGAAGGAAGGTGCCCGTATTGTCCAGGAAATGAGTGTATGACTGAGCCCGCTTTGATTTCTTTAGTTGCAAAGGATGGAATGCTTCAACGTTTGTCAGACAGTGAAGAAAATATTGTTGGAGATTGGTGTGTCAGGGTCTTTCAAAGTAGCACTCCAGCTGTAACAAGGACTTCCGCTACGATCTATACTGACAAGCCTCTTTACAGTGAACCTGCTTACGGATATCATCAAGTAGTTGTTGCTTCACCTGATCATGATCAAAAACTATCTCAAATATCTGTGGATCAATGGGCAAATGTCTTATTAGTTATTCAAGACAGAGTTAGATGGTTATACAGCCAAAAAAGCGTAACTTATGTTTGTATATTTGTCAATAGCGGATATATGGCAGGAACTTCTTACGATCATCCTCATCTAAATGTAGTAACTTTCTCTGCTATACCTCCGACAATCGAGTTAGAAGCTGAAGCTTCTCATAAATATATGAATGAAAATGGAATTTGTCCAGGATGCAATATAATATCTACAGAATCTAGTGGTCCGAGGCAGATTTTAGATACTGAGAACTTCCTTTCATTTTCTCCATGGGCACCTACTTATCCGTACGAATTCTGGATATATCCAAAGCGACACACTACTACATTCTCTAAAATAACTCAAAAAGAAATAAATGATCTAGCGTTAATGCTTCGCGCCACTTTAGGAGGAATGTCGAAAGCACTAAAAGATGCTCCATTTAATCTAGTTTTTCATTTAGCTCCTGAAAAGAAAAATAGTCGCCAGATTCATTGGCATATAGAAATTTATCCACAGCTTAACATGTGGTCAGGATTAGAGAGAGGTTTTGGAGTTTATATTAATAATATATTACCGGAAAAATCAGCAGAAGTTTTAGGTTCTTCATGTAGAAAGGAGTTGGCTGGACTTGTTGGAATTATTTAGAAACGTCATAATAAATTAACAAAAAGAAAGTAAATGCCAAAGTTAGAAACCTGGGTCGCATTTGGATCATTGGGAATGGGTATTATGTTTATAGCACTCATGCTATCATTTTTGAACTTTCTAATAGGACCAAAAGGTAATGGCCCTAATGTTTATGTCGACCCAACTGGAGTAGTCATTCAATTGATTTCAATAGCCGGAGCCCCCAGTATAATTCTTGCAGGTACTGTTTTTGGACTTAGGAAATCTTATGGCACAGTTTATGCCGCAATCATTTTGATAATAACAGGAATAATTTTGATTGTAGGTATGATCATCGCTGCTTGGATGTTTATTCCTAAAATCGAAGAACAATTTAGCGTAGGCGGCTTTGATCTAATCCTTTATATTTTCATAATCGCCGGGATAGCTATTGCAATACTCGGAAGCTATTTACTTAGAAAATCAAAGAACTCTAAAAGGTTAAAAGATGAAATTCATTGAATAAAAAACAAAACCAGTTGGATATCAATTTGTCAAGAAATTTACTCCCAATCAAGATATCAAAGGAATTGCTAAATGATATTTTTAGCTCGGCTAAATCACAGAATAGTCATATCCTGTCCATCGTCATTGGAACCAAGCCTGATTTCTATAAGCAAGCACCAATTGTCGTAGAGGCAATGAAAGAGAAAGTGCCTGTTTTCGTCATAGATACAGGTCAGCACTTTGATGAAGTATTAGGTTTTGGTATAAAAGAATTCAATCTAGAAGAAACGGTTGGCTGCAATTTGCAAATTCGCGGCGATCTGATGGAGAAAGCAAGCGAACTTATTCTTAAATTCGGATCATTTGGAAGATATTGTGTAAAACAATTCGGCGTTGATTCACAATTGCTTCCAGTGGTTCATGGAGATACTCTAGTTGCAGGCATCGCTCCTTTGGCTTGGGTTTTTGGGATGGGACAAAAGGTAGGACAGAATGAGGCGGGTTTGAGATCAATGAGTCCAGAGGTAATGAAGCATTTAAAAATATATCAAGATCCGACCAAAAGTGTTGTCCAACAGTTCATTGCTGATCAATTTGAAGGTGAATGGTTTTTAGCAAGGGAAGAACCATTTCCAGAACAAATCGATACGTGGATTTGTTCCGCAGGAACAAAATATTTCTTTGCACCAACACAACTCAATAAGGATAATCTTGTTAGGGAAGGGTATCCTGAAGAATTAATATATGTAGTAGGTAATTCAGTAGTAGATGCAATAGATATAAAACGCAAACAAAAACCTGCAGAAAGCATATTCGACATTTATCCGAAATTAGAGAATGGCAAATGGATAAGAATGGATATTCATAGGCGCGAGAATCTCACGCGTCATAGATTTAATTCTATCATTAATGGACTTATCAACCTCGTAGAAAGGACAGAACATAGAGTGGTTCTCGTAATGCTTAATGCTACTGCCTCTGCGTTGAAGGCGTATAATTTAGAAGACAAGTTAAATAATCTTTCTATAGATTTCCCTGATAAGTTTGTTATTACTCCATTGTGGAGGGAATACGGACATGTCATTGAATTTCTCGACAGCGGACACTGTTGGGCGGAGATGACTGACTCTGGCTCTATGCAGGAAGAGTTGCTATATTTTCCAGAAGTCTTATCCTTGACCGTTAGGTTAAATACTGATAGACCAGAAACGATATTTGAAGCAAAGAGTAATATTCTGATTCCACCTGTAAATCCAGCTTGGATAACATCTATTGTTAGAGAAGCGTTTAATAAAAGAGAGGGTTTGGGGTTGAATTTAAAAAATAAAAAACCCATTTATGGAAAACCTGGTAACGTTTCAAGGAATATCGTGAGCATTATTAAGAAAGAGTTTGAAAATGGCAATGCAAGCTTTTATCCATGGCTCCACCAAAGGATTAATCTTTGGAAAGAGAAGAATGGAGTAGATTATCTATAAAATTGTGTCTAAACTCATGATTCTCTTATTAATAAATTGGAGAAATAACATTAGATATTAGTAGCTATACTTTTTCTAAAAATGATGTTAATAAATGGCTCAAAAGACGGATATTTCGTATCAGAAAAATCCAACCAATAGATCATCTTAACAGCTAGCGAGAGAGGAGAGGCAAAGATGCGCTAAATCTTACCCAATTTTCTTACATATCTTTTGTATACCTCGAGATAAGACTTCTTATCGCCTATATCAACAAATCCCGATGAACCTATTCTGAACCCTTTTATGATGCTCCTTTGTTCAAGTGCTTTCTTTACTGCATCGTCCATTCCGAATGCACTCAATGGAGGAATAATGTTGAGGAAAGCTGGCTCAATAACGTAGCATCCAATATTGATTAAACCTCTAACCTCCGGTTTTTCTCTCCAACTTGTAATTCTATCCTCTTTTCCGTGAACCTCTATAAAACCGTACTTTAGGTTTGTTTTATACGGCAACAAAGCCATAGAAACCAATGCTTTAGATTCTTTATGTTCATTTATCATGGCTTCAAGATTAAATTCATAGATTGAATCTCCATACAAACATACAAAAGTCTCATGTAACATCTTTTCTGCGCTTTTCAACTGTCCTGCTGTAGCCAAGGGCCTTTCTGATCTAGCATATTCTATTTTCATTCCGAATCTACCTCCATCCTCAAAATAGTCCTCTATTATTCTGTGGAGGTAACTTACGCAAATAACTATTTGATCTATACCGTTATTCCGTTTTAGCCATTCAAGGATGTGTTCAAGGAGTGGCTTATTTCCTATAGGCAACATAGGTTTAGGAATGAAAAAGGTATACGGTTGCAATCTGGTTCCCAGTCCACCAGCAAGAATAACCGCTTTCATATATCAATCGTCATTTTTTATTGGCTACTATATAAGTTAGATTCATTACAACTTAGTAATGCTTCAATATTTTTTTTATTTTATCTAAAACTTCTTTGGGCTCTTTTCCAAATACCATGATCATGGGCTCCTTACCAAAGTCTCCTTTATGATAAACAATATCTGCAATAGGATTGATCAGCAGCGCGGCCTTTATTCCCCAAAATATTGTTTTACCTTCTTTTTTCTTCAAATATATGGGTTCACTAATTCTTTGATATTCACAAATTTCAAATAATCGCTTAACAATTCTTATTAATTTTTTGTCATATTTTATATTCATAGCGCATCTCATGGAGCGGTTTATTGTCATATAGGCCAACACTGCGGAAGCCACATGTTTTGACGCGCCGAATTCTACGTTTGAAACTGCTTTAGCAACCTTATCAACTCTAACTATTCTGCCTTTTACCCCAGCAATATCAGAAATATCAATAGCATCTGGTAGAGCAAACGCCATATTTGATTGTGTTTCAGGTAGCAATTCTGCGATTCTGTTCATTGTCTCGATCTCAAGAGTTGCACGTTGCAGCTCCGTTATTATTTTAAACCTGCCTGCGTCTTCATATAAATTTGAAATGGGGTTTGTTACTACAATGCCTTCTCCCAATTTTATAGCATTTTCAATAGATGTATGCACATAGTGATTAGCAATCTTACATGCATCAATCAAAGTGAAATCCTTCGCTAACAGTGCAGTGATACAAGCTGAAAAATTACATCCAGATCCATGAGATTCTTTAATAGCTATCCTCGTATTGAATAGCTTGTATATACTCCCACTATTATCGAATAAAATATCTGTGACCTTGCTTATACTTGAATGTCCTCCTTTGATTATAACGTTCTTTACGCCAAGTTCTTTTATTTTTCTTGCCGCATCGATTGCATCTACTTCTGATTTGATTAGGATGCCAGATAATCTCCCTGCTTCCATTAGGTTTGGTGTGATGAGAGTTGCAATTGGAACCAATTTAGAAACAAATGACTCAAAAGCATCATCTAAGATTAATTTCGAACCTGTTCCCGCTGCAAAAACTGGATCCAATACGATAGGAACTTTTGTACGCTTTAATGAAGTATGAATAGACTGAATGATTTCTTTTGTATGAACCATCCCTATTTTTATTGCATCTGGAGGAATATCTGACATGATTGATTGAATCTGTTTTCTGATAATGTATTCGGGCAGCTCGAATATACTGGAAACCTTCTGAGTATTCTGAGCAGTTATAGCAGTAACAGCAGTACAGCCATATACACCAAGAGCAGAAAACGTCTTAAGATCGGCTTGAATACCTGCTCCTGCGCCTGAGTCGCTTCCTGCAATTGACAACGCTACTCTTGGCATTAGAAAAATAGATTACATATACGCCTATTCAGTTTATCGGACCATTTCCATGCTCTTTGTTTATAACACTTCTTTGATGCTTTGTTTTGCTTCATCTTCCTTTTGAAGCTATCCATTCAAGTATAATAAAATGACTTAC
>CAWIMJ010000040.1:0-5341 GCA_963837175.1 uncultured Nitrososphaeraceae archaeon | reverse complement strand
TAGTTGATCATTCTTTTCCATCTTAAGACGGCAAGCAGAAAGCTTTTATTCTGGCTCTAATAGTTTAATTTAAAACCCACCTTCGCAAATATCCTTGAACCAATATTTTATGTCGATGACAGTTCACAAGTGACCATACTCAAATGAATTTTTGTTTGCATTTCCCTGGGCCAAAATATAATGTCAATTCTGTTCTGGATCCGACCCGGCCCATTCCAATCTTGACACTTTATGAAATTGTTAAATCATGTAGGGTACAAAGTATTATTACTGAGATATATGGTTTTAGATACTGATACTAACAATGCAGCTACCCAAGAAGATAGTAAAAAAGGAGAATTTCCTGATGTTCCAAAAGAAGCAATAGTCAGACCGGAGGACGAAAAGCCGGTAAGAACAACAAAAAGATCTGAAGAAGAACTATCAGGAGAAGAAGATGAACCTGACTACGAAGGTGTAGACAGTTCTTCTGACATGGATGGAGACGGCAATCCAAATTGGGATCCTGCTGTAGGTCCTGGTGTTTAGGTAGATATATACAATTTATAAATAGCTACAAGAAAAATACAAGTAAAGGAAAAGTTAAGGATTAGATTAAAGACTTCTAAAAGATTGGTGCGTAAGAGAAAAATAATATCAAAGTCACGATCACAGCTGTTTAGAGTCAAATAATAGAAATCCTACTTCTATACAGAAATCATATCGTCATGAGAAAAAACATTTTGACTACTCATTTTAGTACATAAAGTATATCAATGTTTGATTCACAAACTTGTGGACCTAAATGTGTGTCATTAACAATTCACAAACTCCTCGACCAATTGAACTGTTTTTATAATGACCAAATAGAATTGAATCCGCCTACCAACATGCCTCAAATCCCTCCAGATCCGTAATCTTCTAATAGAATTAGCCCAATTCTTTGGATTTAGCAATGGCATGGATTATTATATGTATTCAAACATTTTTCACAATAATATTTTTCCCGGGATGTATGGATAATTTTGATATACTTGTTTATTTTCCAGCAACTTTTGCATCTTAATACAGAATCATTAATGGCTGGATCCCATTCATCCATAAATCTATAATATATCTCCTCTAAGATATTTAAATGAAAAATGCAATGTTCAATCGAATACATCCTACAATAATCTGGGTGGCATATTTGAGCCAAATTTGTCCTGCATCCAATGAACCCGCACTGATATTAGTTCTCTAAAGGGACTCGTGAGAATAGAAAGTGAAACCCAAAGTTGACAGACTACCAGGCTCAAAAGTAGAGGACCCTGGAAAGGCTATAGATTTTTACAAAGAGCATTTGGTGCTAAAGAAATCTATGGTAATTATACTCCTGATGGAAAGAGCATAATCCATGCAGAGATTAAGACTGGTGATTCAGTTCTAATGATGTCCGATGAATTGCCACATATCTACTGTTAATTATTGATAGATTTGCCTTTTAATGGAAAGTACCTGTCGTGTGTGACAGACAGGTAGGACTAGACGTTTTTCTTGTCCAATTTCATTTGCCTTCTATTTTTTGCTATTATGATACTGCATAGAATTATGAAAGCAATTTGAAAGAGCTCTATTGCTATATCTAATTGACTTACTGGGTGCCCACTTCCTGGTACTGCAATGAGGTACATTATTACCAGGATAACTGTTCCACCTATGCCTACATAATACCAAGGTTTGATCCACCTCTTAATGACAGGTATAACCCAGAATATTTGAGTTAGACCTGAGACGATAAAGAATATTGTAATGTCTATAGACATTTGTGTAAAAAACATTGGAACAATTGCAAGATGTAATACACCAGCTATAAACGTGGATGCAGCAGCTGCATAAAATAATGCTTTATTATTAGTCAAGATTTGATCCTGGACTATTATTCCTTCCCTGAACAATTAGGAGTATATCGTTGCACTGTAAATCAATAATGATGTTTTTTTTACTTTTTCTTTTTTTATTTGTTCTGGACATATTCCTTCATCCATTAGATATACAAAGTCTAGACCTTGAGGCGGTTGAACTCCCCCATGATGAAGCCGGTTCCTGGACTGACGAGAGCCATGGACCGTTGCCATAGTGTACCCATTCTTTCATCATTTCGCATTTTTGCACCGACCTCATCTTTGTGCTTACGATCTCTATAGAATATTAGCTCCATCCAAACTTCCTCATTTTGAGTAGCTGAGATAATTTTGGCTATGTTAGTGATGCCCTCCATTGGTGCCTCGGTGTTGTTTAGTTGGAAAACTAAATGTGTAACTCTATAATTCCTTATTATGTCGCCAAATTCTTTACTGAGCTGCACTATCGCGTCATGGTTCTTTTTTGGTACTCTGTAAACAAAGTGATCGACCTCACTGCCAATCCCTTGTTCTATTTCTGCTATGGTTGGTTTACTCATGGCTAATACTATAAAGAGTGTAGTTTAAAAATATCTAAGGGAATAAAAGTATAGTAATTGCAATCGCAATATATCAAAGGTCAAGAAGAGGAAGAATAACTAGCAACTACGAAGGCATGATCCTACTTCAAGATTCATCAAGTATCCAATTAAGACAAGCCTAGGAGTGCTGGGCAAGAAGTGTGTCATACTGATAATCAGAGATATCGGCTTTCTCAAGATTAAGCGTTTCAATAGGCTCATAGAATCTATTCAAGCCTTAATCCACTCTAGACTAATCATTTTACATCACGCAAGTGGATTACATACACTAGTGTATTGCATTCCACCGCATAATAGCCAAATATGTTCTGAGTTGTGGCGAACCCAACGACATCAGTTAAGAAAAGCTATACTGCCTAACATAATTTCGTATATCCTTTAAAACCAAGTAAAAGGATTTTTTAAGCATAGTAAACCTTACATATTAAGAAAAATCTGTAAACGAACTTTTGTTAGTTAGTATAGATAGGAATATAGTGCCTCTTCTTTTGGCGATAAGACTCTAAACTCAAAGTCTGTTTCTTTATACACCTTTCTAAGATAATCTTCCTTATTCTTTGCTTCCCGAACAACACTAGTTGCAATGGGGAAACATGTTTATTGATTTAAGGTGTATAATTTCGCGGAAGAACTTTAGACCTTCAATTGCACGGGAACCAGACTCATTACAGAGTAAGCCCTGTTCGCTTATTCCCTCTCCAAGTCTTGCTTTTATACTGTATTCTTGCACAGTTTTGAAAGAGTTGCTAGATTTGACATCATAATTAGCCAATTTTTCTGAATTAAACCCGAGATCTATAACCGCAATTTTCAATGATGAAAATTGATCAGCTTTATTAGTAAATTAGAATTTAAAAACATAGATCAGTAGCTTTGATAGAAAATATTGTTAATAATTATTGCATATATACAATCTATAAATTATTCTCATAACTTTATTATTTTTTTGTGCTGGTATTTTTTTTCAATCCATGTCATTCTACATGTTTTTCACCAAAATATTGTGTGCTCTATTCAGACAAGACTTATTTTGGTGATACAACTGTTATTTAGGAAAAACATTTTCACACAACGATATCCGTATATTGGATGTATTAGGAAGAATTATTTTTCTCCATCTTTTTTACGTAATGCTGCAGATTTTGAGCAATAATGAGTAGTTTTGATTGTTTTCTATATCTGCTTTACAGTAGGTTCTAAACTCTTCATACTTCTTACTTCTCTCTTCTATTATCTTATTTGTAATCTCATTGAGTTTGGGCCTTTTTGCCTGTCGCTTCAAATAGGAAATTACTGCGTCACAATCATGAATTTCTCCTAGAATATATTGCATCTTCTCGAGTTCTTGTAATAACTGGGATACATCCCCCTTCCTCGATGAGTTGTTTACTGGTAGTAACTCCAGTAGGTAACGTAGTTTTTTGCAGTCTTTTCTTATTTCATGTAATTCCTTAAGTTTCTCAGGATCAGCAATCACGATAGGAACATTCAACAGTATTTTGTTAGCAAATCTGCTCACTACTTTGTTGTAACGTTTAGTCAACTTTTTGTTCGATATATTATCTCTATTGAGCTTAGGTACGCTCATTTTCCTGACCTCAAGTGCCAAGGCTCTTGCTTCTCGAAGCTTCGCTTCTCTCCTACTTGCAAGTCTTTTTTTACAGTTTTCAATATCGACATTTTGGTGTTGTTCATGCTGTTGAATTTTTTTGGTAATAATGTCATAATCTCTTATCTTACTATTCAGTCTGAAAAGATCCTTGCATTTACTTACGTATTGCTTTATTTTATTCTTCTTTTGCATATTTTGAGGCAGTGCTTTGTAAGATGATTCGAGTCTCCTCACAGCAGTTCTTATATCATGAATATTTTTTTCATTAGAATTTTTCAAGTAATCATCCAGTCTATTATTCACTCTTGAAACGTTTCTTTTAGAAGAGGCAACGAATTCTTTCAGATTAACTTTAACAGGCCCTGTGCTCTTTGTTTGAGTTAACATTTCTCCATTTACAGATGGGCTATATACAATTAAATTCTTTAGATTGTCTTTATACTCATGAGACTGTATTAGTTCACATTATCCTACTATGGATTAATGTTAATTCGAACCATTTTCCTTCCACCTTTACTTTTTCATGCTAGAGAATACGATATTACGATTTACTGTGGTAAGAGATTACAGTGTGTAGTAGCGAAGGATTAGGGTTTATAGCATAATACTAAAATTTATTTTTTTCTAGGTAATATTTCAAGTATGCTGATAGAAGAGACAGAGTATGAATATTAATGGTATTCGTCCCTACTACAAAACTCCTATTGTTCTAGATGTTGTCTAAGATGGATATGTTATCATGGATATTCGTGTATATCTTTTCTTTGCGAACTATGCGCTAATCATTTTATCATAGACTTACAGCTGATTCTTCTACTTTAGTTGATAGTCAATATTCATTTCTTACTCGAATCATTACATCCATGACTTCTGGATATGACTTTCCTTTGTAAGTCCTCGACGCTAGTTGATAATAGTGTTTTTTTAGCATATCATTTGATTGACTGACTGATTTCTTTTTATTTTCTTAGTACATTTTTAATTTTCAAAAAATTAGTGCTTCAAGTGTTCCTTTACCTGATCAAATTTGTTAGTCCTGCAGTTTTGTAAAAGTTATATCCAGTCAAATCCCTCGGAGTCGTCAATCTTATAGATGTCTCATTTCCTTCTTGCTTTACACGTCTGTCCAAAGAGAATTACAAAAAAAGCCAGCCATTGCCTCTTAGGTTGTACTCCACTAGCATCATCATCGGTATCATATTACTACATTTATTAGTAAGAACATAAATTGTTGTATAAACATAGTGCAAATACATCAAAGTATA
>CAWIMJ010000039.1:0-126829 GCA_963837175.1 uncultured Nitrososphaeraceae archaeon | reverse complement strand
GTGTTTTTTACCTAACAGGAATGAAAGAAGTTATTGCATATATACTTGCATTGTCGGCTGGTGGTATTTTCTATATGTTGCATTATGACATGATACCAAAGGCACATAAGGAAAGAAAATGGCTGCCAACATTTGGTGCTGTTTTAGGATTTATAATTGGATTTGCTATAGTTAGAACAGTTGGTGGATAGTAGTAGTAGTAGTAATCATTTACAAAGAAGAGGAAAAGAAGACAATGACTGATACAACAATAACAATTTAATTGATATTAGAGGTTACTTCTTCTGGCTGCTTTGAAGACGAATTTGTGAAGGTCTTACAATCTGAGTACCATCTAGACCCTCAATATAGACATCAAAGGATTCTCCTACCGCAATTTGTCCTTCTGGAAAATTCAAGCTTATACCCTTGGGATGTTATTGGATCTGGACTTTGTTCTTCAGGTAGTTTTTCATCTCCATCGCAGAGTTGAAATGTTTCTGATTTATACTAATGCCACTTTTATTTGTTCTCTCTCTACGATGGTTAAATGCCATTATTATTATTATTAAATCTTAATATGAAGATAATTTAACAGAATCCAAAAGTCACTCCATCGCCTGAAAGTTAAACGGTGATAGGAATCACTAGACAGGTAAATAGAACATTCAGATTTCGTATTTTTAGGTTCGCAAACTATATTTCTTATGACAAATTTCATTAATGTAACGATATATGATAATGAAACAAATTGCATTTGGAGTTCATATGCCTATTATGGGATTTAGTAGTAGGGAAAAAGACTTTCTTTCAAGAAAACAAATCCTTTCATTTGCACAAAAGGCTGAATTCCTTGGATATGATTCATTGAGTGTAAACGATCACATTGTATTTAGAACTAGTTGGCTTGACGCAATAAGTACATTGTCAGCAGTTGCTGCAATCACAAATAAAATAAAACTTGGTACTTCTATATTGAATATAGTTATAAGAAATCCTGTTGTTTGTGCCAAAGCTTTATCAGCTATAGATATTCTATCTTCCGGCAGACTATTTGCTGCAGGAGTTGGGCCTGGTTCCCATAAAGAGGATTATGACGTTTGTGGGATTCCTTTTGGGGAGAGATGGAAAAGATTTACTGAAGCCTTACAAATTCTGCGAATGGTTTGGAATGATGAAGAAAAAAATGAAGAAGAGGAGGAGGAGAATGGAAATAAATCCTCCTCATCATTATTAGTAGATTATAATGGCAGATTCTATAGATTTGATAAAGTATCTGTTGAGCCAAAACCGTTTCAAAGACCTCATCCTCCAATCTTTATAGGAAGTTGGGGATCTTCTGAATTAGGGCTAAGAAGAGTTGCAAAATATGGAGATGGTTGGATGGCATCAGCTTATAATATTACACCAAATAAATTCAAAGAGAAATGGAAGACGCTTTTGTCTTATAGGAGAGAATTGGGTAAGGACACTGAATCATTTGAAAACTCTGTTATGTCAATGTTTGGATACATTGATAATGATAGAGAAAAAGTTCACAAGATTGCAAAAGACATACTATCTCCTGCTCTAGGAAGGCCTCCAGAAGAACTAAAGAACTTACTTCTCTTTGGGTCCACTGAGCAATCTCTTCAAAAGATAAAGGCTCTTTGTGAAGCTGGTGTAAGACGTATTCACTTCTGGCCTGTGAGCGATTATCAAGAACAAATAGAGATTTTCAGTAAGGAAATAGTCTCCAATTGTTAGAAGAGACTACCGCTATATGCAAAATGGATCTGTGAAGATCCATTTGGAAACATTATTCCAATTATCACGCATGAAGATATGATAAGATGATAGATGCTGCTAGCAAAAAAGTTATGGTACCATTGTCTATCCTCCTTTATGCTTTAAAAGCTCTAGAAACCAAGGAGGCACTATCCAAAACGATTAAAGATATTTCTGGATATCCTCAAGATTAAGGGTAATTTGGAACAGCAATCCAAAGAATTTTTAGAAAAAGCAAAACAAAATCCGCAATGGGCTCATGTATTTTCGTATCTCTATTTTGATTTATATTATTTGTTAAAGAACTCATGCTGTATATGCAATTTGGTATCTGGAAAGAATGGATAAATAAATTCGTCAAGAATAATAATAAAGAAAAATCTGAAGAATTACAAGACCCTTCCACTCCGCTACCATCAACAACATCAACAGAGTTGCTACAGTCAAGTCAAGTGCTAACAAGGAAAAATGTCATTTACAATAAGGACGGGACAGTAAGGCTCTTTCAAACTAATAAAAATGGCTCACACTTCGTACTGAATAAACAAAATCCAAATAATCTCAAGAACTTCACAACTGACAGTCATAATGAATTTGTGAAGAAAAAAGAAAGAAATATTGAATATTGGAATGTGTTTTCTGGCGATATAACCTATAAAAGTACTGGCGAACATGCTAAAAGTTGCCGTCTAAATATATTTGCATCCACTACAAAACAAACAAATGATTGGAAGGCTGCAATGAAAAGCGGGTTTATTGGAAATGAAAAGGATTTGAAAAATCAAGAAGTAACTGCTATTATAAGATTTAACAAAAGAGTTGGCCGCAAAACTTCATGCTGTATTAAAATGCGTGGAGGTGGACATCACAAAGATAGGCCAGATCAAGCAGCTTGTATACAACTTGATGTTTCCACCAGGGATTCAGGACATGCTGCACGGTGGGCCAAAGAGTTATCCCATCCTTTGTACGAGTATCAGAATCTAAAACCATTTTTTGAATTCTTTGTAGAAGAAGGAAAATGGTTTGGTATAAAAACTACTAGTTGGAATAACAATGACAATAAAGATAATACTACTGCTACAACAACAAATAGGTGTTATATTGATCCTGATCCATTTAATTCTGATGGCACATTAAGAAATAATTATAGATTATATTCAGAACATATCGATAAAGGAAATGGCAATAGATATCCTGAAGTAGTAGTAAATTGGGCAGGGGGTGTGCCGGCTACCATAAGAGTTGATGGTTTTGAGAATGTTGACTTCTACGCTTGCAGTGCTATGGAAATCTTTCCTCCATCGCCTTAAATAGATGAAGAAAATACTATTTACCACCATGAGGAATACTATGCTAAATACGATTTTACAATTATATGCTTGGTGGTATTGTCTATCTTTCTGAGATGAAAAACTTTCTATATGTGATTGTATTTAGCCTGTTATTGTAGCATACCTTAAGCAAGTCAGACAAACAATCAGCGATAGTGCAGACATCATTGGATATTTACACTGGTTTCTTATAGATAACTATGAATGACTTGAAAGCATAGAGCTGAAACAAATTTTGGACTATTACATGTCGATCATACTAAAGGTCATTTTCTCAGACACATTACTAAGGGTTGAGAAGCATTCAAACTTATCATAGAAGAATCCATTAGGCCAAGTCGAAAATGGAATAATAACAAAGTATGCCATCTCAAAATCAAAAGACAAGTTTGGGATGTTTAGTGTTGATAGTTCAAATATTATTTATCTATATAAATCATGATAAATCAAAAATTGTACAGATTCTGTATATTATATTCTGATAAACTACATTTGATGATAAATTGAGGAGAAAAAGCTTATTCGTTGACTTCAGGTATTTATTTAGTATTTTCTTGTTTTCTTTTGTCATGACTCCATTTACGATAAGAGAATAATATCATAATTAAGAATGTCATTTGTCTATAAACATTAATTTCAATTATCAAGAAATTGAACTGAATAAAATCTATACTTCTAATACAATTTGGCTCCAATATGAATGTACAATATCCAGAAAAAATGAAAAGTATATTTTACTACAATTAATGAATATAACATTATAATTTTTACAGAAAACCTTACATTTAATTATCCATATTGCAAAGGCATAATTACGAAAGGAGAAATAAAAAAGAATGACTAGACGTGAAGTTTTATTGTTAGTAGAAATTTCTGATGTAGATATGCAAGAATTTATTGCATGGGAGGAGTTCAAAGGAACTTTTGCTAGAGATGAATACATTTTCCTAAACAAAGAAGAGGAAAAGGAAGAAAATTAGCTATCTAGGGATCAAAATTATTTGTGAATTTTTCAAAATTTCATAAAATCTCATTTGATTCTATTGAAAGTGAGGACACCAAAGTAGAACTTTCCAAAAATGATATATGTCTAGCATGATATAAAAGAAATAATAAAGACGATAACTTCAAGAAAAATTCTAGGACATATTGCATACTGTGGATCATAAAAGATAGTTATTGACTTCAAGAATTAATTTGTTCATGAATTCTTATTTTCTTTGAATCTTTTCTCTCTTTCTGAATAGCTAATTAAAGTATGAGAAATAGATGATTGGTAGTATCTAAAATTATAAGTGAAAAGGCTAGAATAATTCTATTTGCAATCTTGGCATTAAGTTTTGTATCTACAGAATTATCTTAAAGATTAGGCTTTCATTGTCTTATCCAGATTATTATACTAGCAGAACAATTTTCTTAATATTAAGGAATGATAATAAGACAGAGTTTTAGATATTCAAGAACCAAAAATAGAATACGTTATCATCAAGCAGAAAATGGAGAGATATAGAAGTTACTGAGCTTGCTACCTATTGGACTATTCAAAGATCAGCTGTTGTAATATATGAAGAGGAACAAGGAGTTGATAATCACTAAAGATGGTAGTGGTGGAATTGCTGTTTCATCTCCGTTGATGATAATCAACTAAAGATTCCATTTTTATTAGTAAAGGAATAACAGATATTGGAGAGAGAGTAACATAGTTGATAAATCAGCAAAATATGAAGAAATAATGATAATTGTTGATAAAGCAGAGTTTTTGTTGGGAAACTATTTTTGGTATCCTTACCTCATGATTGTATCTTTTCTTCAATTCTATACAATGCTATATTAATATAGTCATCAGTAATCAATGAAGGTATCTTGAGCTGAAGTGTTTGTGGTAAGATCGAATTTATTTGTTGTAGTATTTGTATTCTTTTATCAAGATCAAACTCCTCATTGCATTTTTTTATGAGCATCGAAACTAACGTTTCTACTTTATTTTTCATCATAATAAATTTCACTCTATATATTTTAGTAAAAGAAAGATCTAGATATTTTGCAGTTGTCGCATTTATCAACCATGAATTTATTGTTTGATGAAAAAACTGCTTTAGATGTACCTCTTTCAAAAATAACACCGCACTGCTTACATTGATGTAGATATAGCGGATTTGATGATGTTATTTCTTTATAATGTGCCTTGAGTTTCATATATACTATAATACTTTAAAGTATTAAAAGGTAATATACAAATGAATAATCATAAGTATATACTTATATCTAACCAGTATATAGTATTTGTTGAAGTTGTTGTTTGTTTTATGGTAATACAAACCAAAACAAGATTATTCAGAGTAATGGCAAAATCCAAGAATCAAGTTACTGCAAGACATACAATCTTTTTAGAGAAATCCCTTATTGAAGATAGTCTTTTCCCATTCAAAGCAGGTGATATCCTACTAGTAAGAATAGACCCGGATAATGACAGATTAATAATTACTAAAGCTAGTAACAGTAGCAACAATAGATCTATGCATTCTTCCCATAATCAGAAAAGTTACAAATAATAATTGCCATCATTGCCATGTACCATATTTTAATAGTAAAATGAAAACTGGAACGTAATACTGTTATATTATACTTGATACCAAGTATATAAAAAACTCATCGCTTAGTTTAGATGAAAATACAGGAAAAATGGGAAGCGGCAATGGCGATTATTTTTTCTTCTTTGACATATCATAATCACCATGGTCGCTACCATCGCCACTACTACTAATCCTCAATATATTCAAAATCAGCAAAATCTTCTTAACTATACAATGGGTATCAAGATTAATCACAGTGTTAAGATCAACTACACTAAGCATCTCTATAAACCGTGATCCAGGAACAGTTTATGAATTTGTCTTGAACCCAGAGAATCTCCCTTGATGGGCAAGTATGGCTTTCCGATCAGTTAACCAACTGAATAACAATGGATTGTGGAGACTCCACAAGGACCCGCAAAAGTTAGTCTTACCGAAAGAAATGAATTTGGAATTTTAGACCGCTATGTGAAGACATCTTCTGGCGTAGATTTATTCGTTCCTATGCATGTTGTGCAGAACGGGTAACGGAAGTGAGGTGATATTTATGATGTTTCAAACAACAGGTATATCAGAAGAAAAGTTTGCTGAAGACGTTGGATTGGTTGAGCAAGATTTGAAAAATTGAAAAGTATCATGGAGGGAGGGGAACTAAAAGCAAATTAGTTGAGTCTTCTGATCCCTATTACAAACGACGACAATTTTTTACAACATCGAGATTAAACATACACAAATAGCGACAAGGTCTAAGATGAGACTAATATTATTCTTAAGCAAGAAACGTTTACTGGGAAACTTGCTTTTTAACTTATCTATTTATAATAATCTCGGTAATGTGTAGCAAAGGTATCTGATATTTCCTGATTTGCTACATCCTTCAAAAACTGTCCTCTAATTAAAGTTCCATACGTCACCAAGTCACGTGCAAGCATCTTAATTCTTTTTGCTATTGCCGAATTAACTAAATTTCCTTTTGAATCAAAGTCTTTTTCTCCATTTATTGATATATTATAAGGCATACTCCATCCATAGCATTGACGAACAGCTGTACGCATCTGATCTACAACGGTCAGGCCTTTTTCATGTGATGCTACAATGTATCCAAATGTTTTTCCAGCAAAGTCTTCCCAGAAGTAGTCAAGAAAGTTTTTCATTCCGCCAGACATAGAGCCATGATAATCTGGTGATGCTAATACAAATGCATCAGCCCACCTCAAAGCTGTTGTAATTCTTTCTAAAACATTATTACTATTATTATTATTGGGAGAAGGCTCATCTGATGTGATCTCGCTTGGATCGTAGAGTGGGAGATTTATTTTTCGTAACTCGAGCATATATGATTCTGAGTAGTATTTTTTTGCTTCTTCTAATACAATTTCTAAGGCACGAGTACTGTAGGATTGTTGTCGCATACTACCAGCAACACCTAAGACATTTACTGTACCATCTTGATGTATACTTGCTTGATTATCATTTTGTGATTGTTTTAAAGATTGAATTTGGGATTTAATGATGTTAATCGTAAGTATATATAAAAAACCTTATTTATAAACAACGACGTTTACAAATTATACAAAGCATTAAGACAAAATACTTCAGCCTTTTTGAGAAAGATATCTTTCTTACCCTCAGTGTACAATAGCTTTAGAGGAATCCTTCTTTTCTTTCCTTGATTATAAACTTACAAATCAAGTCTCCTTTGGCAGCTCTGTGAGTTGTTTCTATATCAGCTCCAAGAAGCTTTTCAAATAATTCAGTTTCAGCAGAACATGCTTCCCAATGTTTTTCAGCTATATGTATTATAGGACAGTTGTATTCTAAGAGGACATATTTTCTACCACTCTTTGACTCCCTCTTTGATTCAGCGATATATCCTTCCTCATCTCTAATCCTAGCTAATTCCTTGACTTGTTTATCAAAATCCAAATCCTTAAGACGCTTATAATATTCATCGAAAAGTTCGCTCTGACGTTCACGTAGAACCTTTTCAACCGCATTTTTACCCATATTTCTTTCAATAAAATCAAGAGCATGTGTTGCAATTGCACTATATGATTTTGGGAAAACAGTTTTGCTTTGACTTGTTAGTTGATACACCATTCTTGGCCTGCCAATACGTCCCCTGGTTTCCACACCTTCCACTAAACCCCTCTTTTGCAAAAGAGCAAGATGCTTGTGAACTGCCATTCTTGATACCTTCATAACATTAGCTAATTCCTCAAGTCCTGCTTGTTGCATGATCTTAAGATAATACAGCAATTTCTTTTTTGGCTCACTAAATCCATCAGCAATATTTTCTAAATTACTTGACATACGCATCTAATACACATATACATAGTATAACTCATTCATAAACCGTTTGGTTTACAAATGAATGAATGCAGAACTTCTTACTGAAATTTCGCCGCCTATATATACAATATTATGCAGTAGTAAGAATTAATATAATTTGTAAACCTACCAGTTTATAATATACATTAATAAAATAATATCTATGAGTACAATTATAGAAAGGA
This sequence comes from uncultured Nitrososphaeraceae archaeon, assembly GCA_963837175.1. GTDB lineage: Archaea > Thermoproteota > Nitrososphaeria > Nitrososphaerales > Nitrososphaeraceae > JAJNBK01. The sequence goes on along the minus strand of CAWIMJ010000039.1, from coordinate 118,660 downwards.
TTAAGGAAGAAATATTAAGTTGGCCCCATGTTACCGCTGAACCCCATAGATTTGGTGGTGTAGAATTTCGCATCAACAAAAGGGAAATGGGACATATGCATGGTGAACGTCTAGTTGATATACCATTTCCGATGAATGTGAGAAATGAACTTGTGAATTCTGGTCATGCATCACCACATCATGTACTACCACACTCAGGATGGGTTAGCTATTGGATTAAGGGAGAAGCAGATATTCCTGCTGTTATTGAGCTATTTAAGATGAGATACGATTTTCTTAAGCCAAAAACAAATATAGTAACTGCAGCTAATTAATTCCTTCTTCTCCTATTGGACAAAGGTGTAGATATTACATATACAACGGAACTAACAATAGGAGAGATGTCTAACGCATTATTGACACTGTATTTACAGTTTCACACACATATTTGGCATACGAAGTACATATGGATATTCATAACTACGGTAAGATAGTCTTGCGCATTTTTAATTACATACATAATAATTGAAGCTCAAATTGTGGAATACTAAAGGATAAAATTTGTAATCTAGGGACAATAATAATATACTAGAATAAGAATAATCCAACTTGGATATTCACGGATATGATGATTAAAACGATTGCCTCTATAAAATTGGCAGTAACATTAGTTACAGTCAATATATTAGTGAGCGTGGTTTCATTTACCACTTATACAAATTATCAACATATCTATGCACAAAATGTTGATGACGCCAATACTAATAATTATGCTGATGGTAATTCAATAAGTTTTACAAAGTCAATTAATTTGACTAATAATACTAAAGATTCTGTTTACGCACAGGTAGCTTCCTATAAGAATAACGTATATGTGGTATGGCAAGAAAATAATCCAGATTCTTCTGATGATAATAAAGCGAGTGGTATATACAACAATTATAGAAACTATGACATATACATAAAGAAAAGCATTGATGGAGGATTAACATTCAGCAAGGAAATAAATTTGAGCAATAATCCAGGTTTTTCTGAACATCCTCAGATAGCTATTTCTGGGAATAATGTATATGTTGCATGGACTGATGATAATACTTCATCACCATCAACAACAATAGCTAAAAACAAAGAAATTTTATTCAGAAAAAGCGTTGATGATGGAAATACTTTTGATAAAATAATTAATTTAAGCAATAGTAGTAATGTAGACTCATACAATCAAGAAATAGCTGCAGCAGAAAACAATGTTTATATTGTATGGCAAGACACTCCTGGGCCAACCGCAGATTATGATACTGCTAGCGGTATTAATGCCGATAATAATAGTGATAGAATTAACATTAGTGACAAGATGAATAGCAGTATAGTACTTAGAGCAAGCAACGATGGCGGTAATACCTTCGAAAAGCAAAAAACTCTAAGCGATAGTCCATTCAAGTCTTATCCAAAAATTACTGCTTTTAAAAATAGCGCCTATGTAGTATGGAATATCGGCATAATTGGTGATCTCAATTATGATGATAATAGCAGTAATAATATACACAACGGAATTTTCTTTACCAAAAGCTTAGACAAAGGAAATAGTTTTAGTGATACAATAAAGCTAAATAGTGACTGGAATTCTATTGGTGAATCTCAAATTGCAGCTTATGGAAATAATGTCTATGTTGTATGGGGAGGAAATCCTGATGAAAAGGTTGTAGGTAATATGTTCTTTGTAAAAAGCTCTGACAATGGGGATAGTTTTCCTCAGCCTATATCCCTTACTAATGAAAAGAATTCCTTAAATGTCGAAATAATAGCTGATAAAAGCAATATTGTGTATGTGGCATGGCAAGCTCTTCTTCCCGATGGCAATGAAGAAATACTTTTCAAAAAGAGCTCAGATAATGGAGCTACTTTTACAAATATAAATGAAAACATAAGCAAGAATGAAGGCATTTCAGAATGTACATCTATAGCTGTGTCTGAAAATAATAAGGTGTATGTTGTCTGGGAAGATGATACATTTGGAAATCATGAAATTCTTTTCGCGCAAAGTATCTAAAGTACTTGGAATAGGTCTATCGTATTTCGTCCTAACTAAATCTGTAATTATTCCTGTTTCTCTAGGTATTATATTGAAAGGTCTACTTTAACGTTATCAGCCAATTCTTCTCTTTACAGCTGTTAAATGTAATCATTTCCAGAACATATGCTAAGTGTGGATTCTTCTGGCTTCAGATATTTCATTGTATTAGGAATTTGTTTATTTTTTATGATTAGTCAGAAGAAGTATACATTAACTTTCATAATGAACATATATATTATTTTTCAAATATCTAGATGAAATGCATAAGCTAAGTTCTACGAATAGAATATTGTATAATTTTAACTGAGTCGTGCATAATTTTAGGACTAAATAACGCAGAAGAAATCTGCTCCCATTGTCAGCTAAATTGATGACTCAGAAAACAAATAGCTCAGGTATTGGAAGTTGACCACTCTACAATCAGCAGAGCTATCAAAGCACCCAAAGATTTATTACAGTAATTCTTCTATGACTTCAAAATCAGGTTTAGCTTATTATTACAAGCAATGCATTAATCAAATAGAAGAAGTAAAAATAAAGAATGGAAAGAATACATAGAGAAGCAATAATCTCATAATCATTAAAATCTAACGACACACAAAATTTTATCTTTGAAATAATAAGGAATATGATGAAGCAAAGTCTGCTTTGTTCAAAGACGGTCCTCAGTCATGAATTTGAACTCATTCAAACAAGCAAAGGGTGAATAAATTAAATCTAGACAGATCAGTCAACAAAATTATCTGAAAGAATAAACAAAATAGATTATCAAGGCATTATTAGCACTGCTACTGATCTAAATTACTAGAAGGGCAGAAGGATAATAATCCAGACAATCCACTTGATTAAAGATCACTAAAGCTAATGCTATTAGTAGTATATCTGATTAAAATGTAAGATAAGATTATATTTCTTTATACCTTTTTCTATCTTTTTCTACCATTCGATATCCATAGATGTCTAAAAAACAAGGATAACGAAGAATTATTATATTTCTTATCCGTTATCATTACTACTAATAACACCATATGATTAGAAAACTCAAAAGTGATAAATCAACTGGAATGGCTACAATAGAAATCAGCAGGGATGAACTTAGAGACATCATTGATTCAATTGATAATATGATAGACAGACAACAAAGAATATTGTTAGAAAACCTTCCATCTGATGAGGTGGACAGACGAAGACTAGATAATTACAAAGCATTAAAAGAAAGCCTTAGGAAAATCTGCGAATCTGTAATGGTAGTATAGCAAAACAAAGAAGCAATATAATATTAATTTTTTTACCTACGGCTTAGTTAAATCATAGTTACCGCCATGGTTTATTCTAATGGGTTACATAATTGAGATAAATTTTTGTTTCCATCCTACTGACGAGTGTCACTTTTGTCCCATTATTTAGAACCAGACACATAATATAATGAGAATATATTCGGCGTGACGACTGAAAAAGAAAGTGATTATAACACAGAAATAACTATATTAACTAAACAAACAAAATTTCATATATGTATATTATTAAGAAAAAGAGATAATAGATATAAGATTCCATAGTACTACATTACAGGTTAATGTCATATCCTAAAGATATTCTCTCTAGAATCTTTCAAAAAGATGATACCTCCAATGATCAGCTACTATATCCAAAAGAAGAAGAAGTCTTAATCCCTGAGATAGACGATATCCTACAAACCAATATCTTTAACGTTATGCTAAACAGAAGGTCTCAAAGAAAATTTGAAAATAAGAAGATAGAAGATTGGAAAATTGAAATGATATTTGCTGCAGCTGATACAGCTCCTACTGCTGGAGGCTTTCAAGGTTTTGAGATTTATCACATAAAAAGTTCAGAAATTAAACTAAAGCTTGTAGATGCCTCAAATAAACAGCCATATGTAAATGCTCCGGTTGTTCTAGTTTTCTGTATGAATCCATCAAGAGTAAAAATGAATTTTCCACATGATATTATAAAGAAATTTTCTATGCAGGATGCTAGTCTTGCAGCAGCATATTCTCAGCTAGCAGCACACGCCTTAGGTTTAAGTTCTGTATGGATAGGAATGATAGATGAAGCAAAAGTTATGCAAGCACTAGGAACTGACCTTGTACCTTCGTCAATTCTTTGTCTAGGCTATCCCCAGAAGATACTTCAACCTAAACCAAAGAGAAACGTATTAGAATTAATTCATGAGGTTTAGTTTTTAAAATCTCAGGTTACTGACTATACCCATGAATATCACAATTCGTCGTAAAGACCGTTAGAGAACAAGAAAACAGGATATAATATAAATACTCAAATTCTGGTTAGATAATTCAGATAAAGAAAACATGATGATGATGAAAACTAATGCCAAAGTTATTTATGACATTCATACATCTACAAATTGTCTTAAGTAAAATGAATATCCTCACATCTATGACAGTTTTCGTATAACATTATATATTAAAAGTGTTTTTGACTTCATAGACACAAAAAATTAACTAATTAGTCATGATCTTTTCTTTGATATACAGACATCTTTGATTTTTTTGAATATCAATAAACAACCACTGTTATTCTTATCAAAAGTATAGTCTTTTACATAATCAATAGCTTTTCTAACCGTCACAAGATTTTCATAGTTTTCTTCTTTATCTATTTTCTCAAGTTCCTTTTCTCTCGATACAGGATGTTTTAAAAGAGAATAGCTAGTAACTTTTGTGTATAATGCCTTGGCTTCTTCTCCATAGGCTTGTATTCCATATTCCGTACCATCATTACAAGTTAGTTCAACATGGTAATATTCTTCATTTCCTATAAAGAGAATATTATTAATAGTTCTGGTAATGGAACAAATAGATGACAATTCTTTATTTGAAGTAGTTATTTTGCTGCAACTATTTGTGTTAATATCTTTTTCATTATTCTTTAAGAATTGTTCTAATGCTTCCGTGCTACTACTATACATTTGTATTCCCCACCTTTTTCTCTTTTACTTTTGGCTTGAACTTTTCGACTATTTTCCAATCTATTGATAGAGCACAAACTGTTAACACAAATCCCAACATTCTTCCGCTAACTTCTACAAGTAGATTCATAGAGTTATACATCCGACTTCAATAGATTAAGTATACTTAGCAGCTGTTCTAATCTATAACAATCTATATTAAAGCCATCCAGAGTCACATTTAGAGATGTTCTGACACAAAACAATTGAGTATTTTTTATATCTTTTGATGATTGTATTGGAAACGCATCGACGGAAAAGAGGCAACAAAACAATGATGGCCTCATAAAGTAAAGGATTAACGATATCCTTTGTGAATTTTTATCTTAATCTTTTTGATTCTAAATAAAACCTAACAATAAACTGACAGGTGCGAACAAAGGCGTATATTTGAAATGCTATGGGTAAATTAATGAAATTTAATAATATTATTTTTAGTTTTATCTTGTATATATCAGTAGTAGCAGTCATTATAATTCTATTCTTCTGTTTCTTCTCTAATCTGTATGTTATAAAAGAGAAAGAAGCAATCTTTCCATCGTGAGTCATAATAACACTTTGTGCTTCACCATATAGAGATCCATTTTTCTTGGAAGACTCAAATAATATTTCCAAAGAAAAATACTGAAGAATAAAAGGTTAGATGCAGGATCTATTTTTAACGGTATTAGAATAAGTCTGGTGTACAAATGCGACTTAATGATTACATTCTAATTTTAAATATCGCTAAACAGTACAATAAGAAAGGTATTTTGATGAGTTTTTATGGTTTTGAAAGTAAAAAAGGAATGTGTGAGATTCTAGATATTCTAAACCCAGAATAAGGTCATTGAAATTATATTACGTTTAACCTCCTCCACCTGCACCTTCAACTTGTCCACGAATTTCTCCAAGCGGAAAGTTCTTTGTATGCGCATTAACATATGCTGTTCCATTATCCATAATGTCAATTAGATCTGATAGTGGGTGCCCGGCCAACGGTCCTATTAGATTAGAAGCAGTAATGGTACCTTGTGACAAAAGTCCATTCTGTGGACCCTTAGACTTATTATTGTACAGATTCACGACAACCTTTCCATTGTGGTCAGTATCACCTCTATGTATGTGAGCTGCTGTGACGTTATCCAAGTCACTGACACTTAGTTGATAGTTCATTGTATTTCCGTTACTTTGAAAAGTGGCAATACCTGTAGCGTTTGTATCTACTGGTGGCAATTCATCGTCTCCTGAAAGGTCTGCAGTGAAAGCTTGCTGTCCGAGTGCTGAATTGTTAAAACCAAGTGTTGTTATGCTTCCCAGTGCTACTATAGCTGCTATAGTAGCCAATATCATTTTTATAGACATCTCTATTAGATAGACAATATAATTAATATATAAATATATATCAACTACTATAAACCCTTCAGTTTATTGTGTTCGACATTACATTACCTGCTATGAGCTGAAGAGTTTACAGAATAATATATCATTATTAGCGGCATTTATATAATCTTAATCTTGCGAATATTCTGTACTAGACTAATGAGAACTAGACTGATGAGAAGCAATGATATCTATCAAACTCGTCTTCTCTATCACGCGTAGTTGAAGTGAAAATTCGAAAATCCAGTTCATTGGATTGTAAGACTGTGGATCTGTATGGTAAGGCCATAGAATAACATCATGATGAAAGATGCTCTAATCAATCGTCTATATCTTGGTTGTCAAAGCTTGTATGTTTCTCTATTAACTATCTCTTTGATTTGTCCTTTCTATTCTTCTTATTCTCTCTCTCCCTTACCATGGATTATTGACTTTAGTGGAAAACACTATTTATACTTGATAGCAGTTATAGGTTTGGTCGATAAATATTCGTTTTGTTTTGTATCATACAAATTTTAACGTCTAAAAACTAGTATACTTAGTGAAGGTCTAACAAAAACGCCATTACAGCAGTAATTACCTAGTACAATTTTTGAGTGATGTCAGAAAAAATAAGTTGTAATACATAAAGCAAACTATAAGAAAATAGATGGGTATTTAATCAGTCCCAACAAAAATTAAAAAATTATTTGAATTATAGGTTAGTAAGAAGGAATTTGTATAATATTCTATAAAAATATACTTCAATATTATTTTCACCAATATACATTAATTAACCCAACTCATGATAATTAAGGAAATAGGAGAAACCTCATTTGGTCTGCTTATCAGAAATGCGTTTAACTTCTATAATATTATAGGAAGATACAACAATGGCAGAACACGAAAAACAATATCATAATGAGCGTATTGTAAGAATATCATCTTCTTCTACTGCTGATGATGGACAATCCATTACACTCGAAGGTAAACTCAACCTTCTACCGACAGAGGCTAAAGGAATAGTTTTGTTTGCTCATGGTAGTGGAAGTAGCAGACATAGTACAAGAAATAAGTATGTTGCTCAGATGTTACATAATGCCGGTATTGCTACACTTTTAGTTGACCTTCTTACGCCAGAAGAGGAAAATGCTGATATCAGAACACAAAATATTCTATATAATCTTCACCCCGGAATAGTTCTCAATAAATTCAATATCAAATTACTAGCTAAGCGTCTAATAGTGGCGACTAACTGGATTATGGAAGATCCTGACACACAACACCTTATTAATAATATCGGGTATTTTGGAGCTAGCATAGGCTCAGCTGCAGCGCTAATAGCAGCAGCAACATCTGTTGAGCGACCTAGTGCTATAAGTGCAATAGTTTCACGTGGTGGTAGACCCGATCTAGCTGGTTTAGAAGCTCTATCGAAGGTTCAGGCACCTACTCTGTTGATTGTAGGTGGTAATGATGCTAAATCCATTATTGATTTGAATAATAATGCATTAAAACAACTTAAAAATGTCCAAAAGAAGAAGCTTGTAATAATTCCAGGAGCCACACATCTTTTTGAAGAAGCAGGAACCCTTGAAGAGGTTGCGAGGCTTGCTAGTGGATGGTTTGGTTGTTATTTTCTTATAAAAAAGCATAGTAGCAGTAAGAACCAGTAATAACAATAAATTATTTATATAAATAAATATCTACGCTAAATATTGTAAAGGATCTTTTAATTAGATAAATGCAAGATTGACTACGGAGAAATGGAAATGAGCATTAACTAACTACCTTGACTGAAGAAGAAAAAGAAAATATAGCATTAATTATAGTGGTTATATAATAGAAAAATGTCTTGATCTTGGTATGAATCTAATTGCTATTCCAGATTTGGCAAATTATCTTCCAAGTTATTTTGGTAAGTAGCTATATGATAAAAACATATACAAAGAAAGGAGAGCATTTTACGAATACGCTGATTCGTTCACAAGATTAGTAGAAGAATATAGATAAGCAGGCATCATAATAATCATAGCTGCTAATTCATGTAGCCAGATAATCGTTCTAATTGAATTAGATCTATTAGTTAATTATGTTGTAATCTTAGTTGACTGCTGTCTAGCATTAGATACTTTATTACATTAAGATAATTTACACATTACATATGGAAATTACATAAAGATGTAATATCTTAAACAAGCGTTATTTGACAAGATATAACAAATCTACAATACTTCTAATCTGAGTTATCCCTTTTCTTACCATACTTCATTTGAATATCTATCAACCAATCAACATCTGATAAAGATTTAGTTAATTTTGCAATCTGTATTACATCTCGAATGTCTTTGGACTTCATTTTATTCCATACTGAATAACCAATTTTTTCTGCTATTAGTATATTCAAATGATATCTCTTTACAATCAGCCTTCTTGTAATCTCCATAAATTCTTCAAAGTTATACTCCTCTAAATGTAATTCCATAAATCTGGATCGTAATGGTTTTGATAATTTGCTAATTTCATTACTTGTTGCGAATATCGATAAATGAATCCTTTTTTGTCTCGTTCTTCCTTTTTTAGTTTCGGATAGAATACCAGTCTCCATAACATTAAGCAATGCTACCTGATCGCTTTTTTTCAATTTATCAATTTCATCTATTAACAGATATTTAGTATCATTAATGAAAAGATAGCTAAATATACCAGCAGTTGTAACACCAACAGCATCTATAAAATATGCATGGTCTAATCCTTCCATCATTTCTAATAGAAAGACTGTTTTAGAAGATGCTGGGGGTCCCGTCAATAATATATGTATAGGCTCTTTAGATACTACCGATTTCATAAATAGTTTCTTTATATCAGGATATCCTACTATATCAGAAAAGAATTTTTCTTCTTCTGGTGGAAGGCTTGATTCCTCTTCTACTCCAAGTACTCCATCTATTTTCTTGAATAAGTTTTTGAACACTTCTACCCTGCCTTTTTTATATTGTTATTATTATAATATTCATAAAGATGTATTAAAGGCTGTGGTTTAAGTTTTGAACATTAAGTCATATATCCATCTCTGATGAGATCTTGTTTTACCCTAATCTACTCATCTTTACAATATTTTACTGCAACCTATCAATTATAAGGTTAGCACACAAATGTTTGAAATGCATAAATGTTCATGAGCAGTTAGAATATATACTTATATTCAAATATCCATTCAATTTGAACCTACCGCCGGATAATGGAGGTTACTCCTTTTATGCAAAGCATGTAAATTGAGACCAGCACAGTCGTAAATAGTAAAAAGAAGTATTTGAATCAATCAACAAAAAAATTAGTAGCTATCACTACAACACCCAATATTCTAGTTTCATGCTTCGGTGGCTATGACTTTTTAAGAATATGATGATATATTGTAGGACTAGGTTCAAATATAGATATCCTGCACAAGAAGTACAGTTTACCTTTTAGAATTTCTTGGCTATGTTTTCAATTATGATATCATGATTATTCTAATTGAGTTCTTAACTCTATACTATATGGTTCATGTAAGTGAACTTATAATAATAGGGGAATAATCTCAAAGTGTTTGATCTATGATTGGTAGTAGTAGTTCTTCTTCTGTCAAGAATCCTTAGGTACAAAAGGACTCAATATTGTTGGATGATAAATTAACTAGTTTATTATCAAGTATTATGAAAGAAACTTTTCCTTCTCTTTTTCGACAAATGGAATCACTTTTTCTATTATTATCATGTCATAATCTTTTGCTTCTACGTCTAACGTAATAAGCAAATAATAATTACTATTTATTGGGATTGTAGCCCTGATCAATTTTTCATATCTACCAACTGCATAGTTCATTTTACCCATTTTTGATTCAAATGTTATCCTTGTCTTATGTCTCTTTACTGCATTTGATGCATATTCTTCATTTTCCTCATTTGACAGGAGAAGTGTTACTCCTTCTTTGTAAGTAACATTGAGGAGAACACCTGTGTTATCTGAAATCCCTACCCATCTTATGGAAGGGTTAAGACTCAATACATCTTTACTGAATCTATAGAGAAACTTGTCATCTATCCTTATTTCCCAATCACCAGTTCTAATGGAATCTTAGTGTAGGTGTTCATATTAATTTTTTGAATGTTATAGTAGTATATATCAATTAAGAAATTAATATTGAATTGTTATGAAAAATATACATTTGGTATACTAACTCAAGATGAATATAAATTTAGAAGAGAGTAATTGAGAACTCTTTTTTTAGGTTGGAGTCAATCTCAATTTTTCTTTATTAAGCATTGTTCTCTGCTAATAATATAAATGACATCAAATTCTCTTCCTATAATTACTATTCATATTTTGTTATGATAAACCCTTTTTTCTAAGAATGTCCAATCAAAAGTTCGCCAATGGTAGAAGAATCCATTGGATATATCTGCTATGTTAATGGTAACCAACGATTACTATTCTAATTATAAATTAAAGAATAATTAAAGTGTATTGTATAGGAAATGGAAAAATTGAAGGAGAAAATATATATAAATAAATAAATAAATAGAAATACAAAAGAACCATTCTATTCTTAATTCTGTTATTATAAGCATAACTTTGTCGTAGATACAAAGTATAGACAAAATATCTTTCCTGGCTCCATTTAATGAATCTAATTTAGTTTAGGAAATTAGCATAGATAGAAGAGGAATAAATTATAAAGATTGTTGGTTTGCTATTATTATTCTTATTCTTATTATTGTTATCATTATTATTTTAGAAGATGTATAAATTATTGAGCAGTTTCTCTAGGACACAATTTTGTTTCTCCAACTATTTTTTCTTTATTTTATTATATTTGATTACCTACCTCGTGTTGACAAGATCGAGGAACATTTATTATCTTAAAAGATATAATAGCTCCTATCATACCCATAATTGCACCAGGAACTAATGTAATAGCCAATACTGTTGGCATAGAATTTACAAAGTTTGGTAATATATTATTTATAGAATCAAGCGGCATATTTAAGGGCAAAGAAAATGTCCATGTCAACATTGGGTAGTTAAGCACATAGAATATCGAACCGATTATTATACCTGATATTATTTCTGGTCTCAGACTTCCCATCTTAGATTTGATAATTGAATTATTTAACACCAGATCAGCTACTATTACAGGAAGTATGGATAACATTGAATACCATGGTAACAGTGGTGTCAAAACATTGCCAGTTGGAATGATATTTGCAAAAATATTAATTCCTGCTACTACTGCCACAACAGCAGTTGCAGCCCCGAATCTTCCAATTGCTTTAGATGCAGTTAAGAATATCACAGAACTCAGTAATGGTAAAGCGATTAATGCTATGAGGGTGGCAACATTGGGATCCAAATTAAATTGGAAGTGCTCTCCATTTGAAAACGGTAGAGCAAACATATAGACATACCATGTGGTTGTAAACCATAAAGCTGCAAATGCAGGAATCATTGTAACTTTGATTAACTTTTGTTTTAATGGTGGTACATGTACTATTATCCTTGTAATTCCAATCACGACTCCAACAGAATTAATAAGCATACCTGTAATCAATGCCAAGTGTGGAGGACTAAGTAATCCGTCAACTCCAAATGTTTCATGCCATAGGAAGTCTGTTGGTCCGGCGACTAGAGAAATTGCAGATCCTATTATAAATAATTTGAAAGATGTGGAAAAGGATTTTGTTCCCAGATCCTTATTCTTAATTAACAAAGCTCCAACTAACCCAGCAGTTATAGTTAACAAACCAACACCAGTATAAAGAACAGTATGAGAGGGTGTAAAGAAAGTCTCTGGTTGCAACATCAGATGAGAAGTCACATCCCAGCTTGTCCCACCTATTTGGAGAAACGCACCTGCAGTAGCTATAATCAATGCTGCTAAGGAGACATTCATTGTATTTGAGTGGAGAAGATGGTCAATATTATTATGCATTACTTTCATACATAGTATTGAAAAAGATGTCTTAATAAATATAACTGACCAGTTGGTCAATATTATTATGTTATAATGATATTTCCTGGCTCATGAAGTTGTAGTTACATGTTATACAAAAATTTAGAAAATAATTGAATACACTATTGAATATGTAATAGCTATATTCATATTTCATAGTATTTCATTGTAGAGGAAATAATGAATATCTCTTATTCGATCTGTCAACCATCAAAATATATCTGTCAGAATATAATCAGAAATTAGTTCTGCTGATTCCAACTCGCCTATCAATTAATGAGTAAGATAATGCGTGTAAGATTAGAATAAGTGATCAATATGTGTTCCTAATAAGTCATTATTATCTATGTCTCTTTTTTTCCTTTATGATTTCCTTTCTGCATACTCTAATGTAGATATTTATTTGACTATTCACAATAGTGAATAGTCTTTCTCGAATGGAACGTTATCTAAAATTTAATTTAATAATCAATTTCTTAATTGCATCATTAAACATTTTGTCATAGCGTGGTATTAAAAATTTTTTAATAAGTTGGGAGACATCAACTTATACATTATGACCTTAGATATTGAAATTCTTTTATATTTACACTCTTGTTTGTAAAGAAAAATTGTCAGAATGAGTAGCAGAATGGGAGGCCATTACTCATAAAACCCTGATCAGATAATGGAAATCTGATAGGAAGTGTTGATGCTTTAGGCGATAACTCAATTTTAGTTTTCAACTGACTATGCAGAACTCGTTACAAGCTACCAAATCATGTTGTACAAAGGTTTTGACTGACAATAGATATCAATAAATATTCGGAAATCAGAGCTTGAAAGATATGATAAATGATCTTCGAAAATGTAGAACTATCAGTCAAGTGATTTCTACGTGGTTAGCTTATATTGAATTGGCAATTTCGAACTTGGTGCTCTGCAGTTCCTCTTGAATGAAGAATTAATCGATTTGGTGCTCAGCCACTCTGTAGGAGCAATCAATGAATAAACTTACTGAAAGTAAAAAGAAGAGATATTGGATTTGCTCGCTTAAAGAATCTTCTTAATAAGTGACATAAAACGAATAGCGATATGTATAACTTTAAGTTTTTTGATTCATCTAATACTAATTTACTAGATGCTATATGAGAATAGGCAAACCGCAAACCCTTCTTAAATCCGTGAGTTTAGCAGTCATATATATTATAATTTTAAATCTGTCTATATCATTGCAGTTTTCTTCTTACTATGCAATAGCTACTACAGAGCACAACCACCAATTATCGGCGTCTTCTATCACTGCTACAAATACTACTACAAAAAACATACCACCACAAAAAGAAGATGAAAGTATTATTATGACAAAATTATTATCAAAAAGAAACATGACCATCATTGGAGCATGGCACCCTTATCAAATGCCTCTCGAAGAAATTCAAGGCGCCAACCAAAAACAAAAAGCTATAAAAACACTTCTTGAACAGGGTTTCCATGAATACTATTTTGTGATGAAGGATTTTAACGATTCTAAGACCAAAAAAATAACAGAAAACTTACTAAAGTCAGCTGATAAGACCGATCTACAAATACTGATAATTCTGCTGCCGCCTTCTGAAGGTGGGCCTAACGGAAATTATGATTGGAAAGGCTGGATAGATTATTTTAACATTCTCAAAGATGAGCACAAATCATTTAAGGGATTTACTATAGATGACTTTAATTGGATAAGCACCAGGAACGATACAAAATTCTGGAAGAATGTTGATTATATGATATACTCAAACCTCTCTCAGGCATTACATGAGAAGAGTCAAGATGTAGAGTTTTATCCAGTTCTATATTTTGAGGGTGAAGGAACTGATGCTGTGGTAGCCAAGTACAGCAGATTTATAGATGGTGTAATTCTAGCTAGTGCGTGTTATTATAATATTACAAATCTAAAAAAAGATCTGTTAACGTTTGCGGGAATGTTTGATAATGAACCCATAAGATATGTTGTATATCCAACAACAACATACAATTACACCAGACATAACTATAATCCACCATCAGATCGTCTTGTGTTGGCTACCTTATCGATAGCTACAAAGGTTGCTGATGGCATACTCATATGGCGCAAGATCGATAGCCAAGTTGTGGAAGATTACCTGTCACACTATAATGATCGTGATTATTTATCAAAGATCTCTATGATTGAAAAACTACAGATTAGAGATGAACTAATTTGGAAAAAAGCAAATCCTTCATTAACTAATTCAATACTTTTCCAAAGACGTTGTCATCTCTAATCTTTAAAAACACTATTTTTGTGAATTATAAATTTAGTAGCATATACTAGTCCAAACAACTAAGCATCAACCACTGGTTTGGAGATTTTTCTTGATGTTTCCTTTTCTTTTTATTAAAACTAATCATTTTTCATAGTTAGTTACGTTAAACGCTAATAACTTCAATTCTTTCAACAATTAAAATTCTGTAATCATATCCCAGTAATCCTACCACTAACTCTAATATAATTGAAAGATCATTTGTATGGTGATTATGTTATGAAATCGAAAATATTGACAACTATAATGATTGTTTCTTATGCTGTAATAGTGGCAGTAGTAATGAGTGGTGCATCATCTTCTGCAACCATACAACAGAATGCAAATGCTCAGACAGCCAATGTTAGTGATACCAATATGATGACTGATACCATGATGGAACCAAGAGGTATGATGATGACGATGCGTGGCGAAAATGTCACCAGTTCAATTAACTTGATGAATATAATAACAAATGCTCTTGGATCACAGATAAAAGTAAGCCTGAGTAATGCCACAACAACTGCAGAGAGTTCAGTTGGTAATAATTCACATGCTGTAGCAGCACACCTTGGAGATGAGAATGGATATTTAGTATACACTATTTTTGTAATAGATCCTAACATGAACTTTCATACGGTCATAGTAGATCCAGGAAATGGTCAAGTGTTATCAAGTAAGCAGATATCAAAAGAGGAGCATTTAATGATGCATAAAGGGATGATGATGGGTCCTGGAATGATGGGTCCTGGAATGATGGGTCCTGGAATGATGGGTCCTGGAATGATGGGATAATACAGGACAATAGTGAATAAAAAGAATAGAAGAAATCAGAAAGAAAGCTCACCTCATTTCTTTTTAAAATAGTCATAAAACTTCTTGTCTACAATATATGTATTTGATGCAATTATAACACTCAGAAAAGAAGCCTGTAATATCCTAGATGTTTAAATTGTTTTTTATCTTATGTTTGACAATTTTCAATTAATTTTACTGATCATTTTCTGTTGCTGAAATATCAAAACCATAAACAGGGATTCAGCAGAGTTGTATTCGCCTTTAGCGTCGAATGCTTTACTATACTCTTCTTCCTTTCGACATTTATTTAACATCTCGTTGAATAGAATTTTATCTTTCTCTTGAGCTAGACTCAAAATCATTCCAAGATTCTATTTCTTTGGCAAGTTAGTATTCTTATATGTATACCAGTTCATATATAGAGCCTATTTCTTTCATTTTTATCTATATTTATTTGATTTGTTTATACATATTTAATTTCTTTAACAATTCCATAGATTTGTTGCTCCATTAAAAATACCTATACTACTTTTTATTCTAGATTTTACTTAATATTATGAATTGGTAAAATCAATTCTTCTAAGTATTAATTCCAAGATAATTGCTTTAAGCTTGATTCTTTCTTTAGCAGCATTAATCACTGTTTCAATAATGAGCTTTATTGCAGCTAATAACTTACTAAAGGAAAGGGTTGAAGATCAGCTCACAAGTGAATCAACAGGAAGAGGTGCAGCCATTAAATCATTAATAGAAACAAGAATACAACAAATACGTCTTTTAGGTACAAATGGGATAATACAAAATATCATTTTGCAACTTTACCAAAATAAAACTATTGATAGTAATAAAGTTCTACAAGTTTATCAGGAAGATTTTCAAAGAGAAATAGAATCATTTCAAAAAGTCCTAGGAAAATCAGCTATTCTTGAAAATGTAA
This sequence comes from uncultured Nitrososphaeraceae archaeon, assembly GCA_963837175.1. Taxonomy (GTDB): domain Archaea; phylum Thermoproteota; class Nitrososphaeria; order Nitrososphaerales; family Nitrososphaeraceae; genus JAJNBK01. The sequence goes on along the minus strand of CAWIMJ010000039.1, from coordinate 102,262 downwards.
AGGTGATTGGAGTAAATGGGAATGTGTTAATATCAACTGATCCTTCCGAGATTGGAAAAAATTATTCAGACAAGTTAGAATTAAGACATGGATTGGCTGAACCGTTCGTTTATTTCGACTTGAAGGATAATAAAAGAAAAACTATAGTAGCAGTACCAGTCCCAAATATTGATAATACTGAAGCATCAAATCCCGTTGGAGTAATCATTGCTACGATGGATACTCATGCATTTGATGAAATTCTTCTAAATAGGAAGGGATTAGGTGAAACAGGTGAAGTATATTTAGTAAACGAGGATAAAAAAATGATTTCAGAATCTAGATTTATTGAAAATGCTGCATTTCGCCAAACCGTGGATACATTACCTGTTAAGGAATGCTTTGAGAAAGGTAAGGAAATAAATACCATTTATAAGGATTACAGAAACATACCGATAGTTGGATTTTCATATTGTGCCAAAGATTTAGGATTAGCATTGCTTGCAGAAATTGACGAAGCAGAGATTTTCAAGCCAATTGCACAACTGAAAAATCAAATAATAGTAATATCCATAGTAATTAGCTCTATTTTTGTTGCAATTGCATTTTATGTGTCAAGGACTATTTCAAAACCAATTACAAAGCTAAGAAATGCAGTAAATAGAATATCAAAAGGCGATTATAATTATAGAGTAGATATAAAATCTAGTGACGAGATTGGGCATCTTGCACATCAGTTTGACGAGATGAGAAAAAATGTGCTTGAAACTAATATGAACCTAAACAAACTTGTAAAGGAAAGGACAAAAGAACTTACTGATATGAGAAATGCACTTGATGCTACTGCAATCGTTTTGGTGACAGACAGAAACGGAAGAATTACAAAGATAAATCAAAAATTTATTGAAATTTCAAAATACTATGAAAAGGAATTAATTGGTGATAATCCACGTATAGTAAAATCAGGATACCATCCTACAGAGTTTTTTGAGCAAATGTGGAAAACTATTTTGCATGGGAAAATATTTGAGGGTGAGATAAAAAACAAGGCAAAAGATGGAACTTATTATTGGGTGAAGACAACTATTGTACCGTTCCTTGATGAGAATAGGCAACCAAAGCAATACATTGCAATACAAAATGATATTACTGACCTAAAAAATATTGAGTATGAGCTGCAGGAAGCATTAAAACGAGACAAAGAAAGTGCTGAAATTATCAAAAGACATGTTGAAGAACTCAAAAGGACAAACATAGAATTAAGGCGTAAAGACAAACTCAAAGATGAATTTCTTAGTATGACCTCACATGAGTTAAAGACTCCACTTACTCCGATTATTGGTTGGTGCGGCGCCCTAAAAACACCAAAAATACTTGGACATCTGGCTCCACAACAGCGTACCGCAGTAGAGACAATTGAATCAAATGCAGTAAAATTAGAAAAAATGATTAGCGATATGCTTGATGCTCAAAAACTTGAGCTTAATGAACTAAAGTTCGTCGTAGGAGAAGTACAAGTAGATCTCCTCTTTAATAAAATCAAAAAAGACTTTGAACCTTTATTAAAAGAAAAAAATATTCAATTTACTATCAGCGCTGAAGCACCAGGGATAAGATTACAATCTGATGAAGCCAGAATTTTACAAGTCTTATCAGCTTTACTTTACAATTCCATAGACTTTGTGCCTAAAACTGGAGGGAGAATTAACGTAACTGCAGAAACCCGAGCCAATAATATCGTTTTTTGTGTTAGAGATAATGGTCCCGGCATTTCAAAAGACAAACAAGAATTTCTTTTCAAAAAATTTTATCAAGTTGATACTTCACTTACAAGAAAGCATGGTGGTACAGGACTTGGACTAGCTATCAGCAAAGGCATAGTTACACAATTAGGTGGAACTATATGGGTAGAAACAGAGGAAGGAAAGGGATCTAATTTTTATTTTAGTTTGCCAAGAAAATACTAAACATGAAATTTCTCGTAATTGATGATAGCCAGGACATTACGGATCTTTTCGTTAAGGTTCTGAGCACAATTGGTCATGAAGTAATAGCGACTGATAATGGCAAAGATGGTCTAGATATTATGAATAAACAAAAATTTGATGCAGTATTCTTGGATATTGCAATGCCTGATTTTTCAGGTTTAGACGTAATAGATAGCCTTTTAGAAAACGGAAAGATAAAGGATAGTACTATCGTACTTTTCACTGCTTCATCAATTACCGATGATGAAGTAAATAATCTCATTAAAAAAGGAGTACATTCTTGTATCAGAAAGCCAGTACGAATTGAAACTCTTCTTGAAAAGACAGATGAACTAAGCCATATTCATTCTGCAGTAAGCACCACCAAATTAGGTTAAAAGATTTTAATTTTGTTGCAGAATAACTTTACAATATATCTCCATCTTCTTTATCAAATTTAAGGGATAAAATTGGTTAAAGGTAAAAAATTTGAATCAGATTTTAAATCACCACTGCACAGAGGCAAAGAAAAACAGCAGGTAGAACTTCTATTACAATTTTTGGAGTCTAGCAAAAACTATTGTGTGTGTGTTGTAGATATGGTTGGTTCAACTAGCATAGCTATGGGGATGTCAAATGAAAAAATTGGCATGTACTATGGAGCCTTTTTGAATATGATGGCAGAAATAGCGTCAAGTTTTGGTGCTACTGTTGTAAAGAATATTGGTGATAGTTTGCTCTATTATTTTCCGAAAACAGATTCTGATAGCAATGAGCCTTTCAAGGATGTTCTCAAATGTAGTATGGTAATGATCCAAAAGCGTCCTGAAATAAATGCAAGAATGCATATAGATGGACTTCCAGATATAAGTTATAGAATTAGTTGTGAATATGGTTCCGTGATAGTTGCCAAGATGTCAACCTCATCGGTACATGATATTTTTGGTAATTCGGTGAATTTGTGCTCAAAGATTAACCTGTTGGCTTCTCCTAATAGTATTGTTATTGGAAAAGGACTTTATCAAAAAACAAAATCGTTCAATGAATACGTTTTTACTAAGTTAAAAGATACAGGACTATCATTAGGAAGAGATTATCAAGTTTATTCTGTTTCTAATAAAAATTGATAACAAATAAGCTAATTTCACATAATCAAGAAGACATAAAAACTAAAGCAAATTGTTGTTATAATCTTGATTTTAGAACAGGCATTGGGAATACATAAACTAACTTCTTTAGAATCTAGAATCAATCCATTTTGGATATTATTCTGAAATATTATAGTTATCATTAAACGAAATACTTAAGAAAGATCTTGTTATATGTATAATTATTATATAATGCCAACTGCATATGTTTTGGTTAACTGTATTTTGGGTTCTGAAGAAAACATTATCAAAGAAATAGCAGAAGTACCTAACGCAAAAGAGGTAAGAGGAACATATGGTGTTCATGACATTTTTGTTAAAGTAAAATCGGACAATGCTGAGTCATTAAACCACACTATAACAAGTAAAATAAGAAGGATATCAGGTATAACTTCAACTGTGACTTTGGTGGTTATAGAGGATCAAGGAGGAAAAGAGTAAAGGACTTTTTTTATGGCTAACAAGCTGATACTATTATATTTCAGTATTAGCATATATAATAATAATTCAGCAACAGTAGCAACTATGATTATATATCTTATTTCAAATAAGAAACAAATGATATGATAATGCCTAAAAATTTAATAAAGTTAATGAATGACCACTATTGAAAATACTTTCCTTAAATAATGCTAATTAAATATTAACAAAGAAGCCACTACCCATAGAAACTGAAACACCATCTGAGATGCAGTCAATAAGAAAATAATAGTGGATTATAAACAGACATACAAAAAAGTAGATTGTAGCACAATTCTTAAAGCTAAAATCATTATCATTCTAGTACCATGTCAGGAAACAAGTCATCATCACGGCATGAGTACAATGAATCATTGATTGAACGTGGTCGTGTTCTGATTGATGTTAGCCCATCGCTCAACATTCTAGCTAGACACTAATGATGACAATATTCCTTTGGTAGGAACACTAGCATTAGTACCTCAATGATAAATAATATAGAACAAGAGGATGGAAAAAAGACTAGTGATTCACACCTAAGAAGGTATTGGCCTATTGTATAATTGTAGGACTAATTAGCGGCATACTCTCTATCTTCATAAATTTGTTAATACTGCTTTCTAAAGTGGCCTTTGTATTTGCATCAATTGCAGTATGGTATATGTTTGCAGAGAAATTTCATAGATGGAGAGAAGGAAAGAACAAGAAGGGAATAAACATATGACATACAAAACAATAATCAATTGGATTTCACTTCATATTAGGTACAAAGCATAATCGATGACGTCAAATACAAACTAGTCTTTCAAAATATTCTATAGATAGAACAACTACAACTGCAATTTACCAAAGTTAAATGATGAGTGAGAAATTATCTAATTAAATGACAATAAGAGAAAGCTCAAAACCAAATTCACTTTACAGTCTGCGCAGTATATTTATGCTATTTATGCCAGCGTAATCTATCTATTGGTTACTCATCATAAAGTTACAATGTTTTACTTCTTTTCCATCAACCTCAAAGTCCTCTGAGTAACATTCTCCTTGTCCCATACATCTTGTCTTTCCGTCTATACTTGCAGGTAGTTGATCAGATTTGCAATCATCACTTGATGAAGATGGATTTCCTTCGTCCTTATTTGCAAATACTGTTTGAGGTATTATCATTGCTACTATCGATATCCAAATGAGAATAGCAGCTGCTGCAGTCAATACTATTGCATATTGCTGGCGGACTTTTTTCATACATAACAATTAATAATATTATATAGAAAGGTATCTTATATATCTTATAGTAGATTTTGCTCAGCTATAGTGTAATACTGCTCAATTCTCATGTTGCAGAGGAATAGACGACATCTTTTAGTCCTAATTATAGTAAATAGTGCATTGTTGCATAACTCATTAATCTCTATGCGGCGTTACTTTTTGAAGCTATTTTCTTGTAATAAATGTATTGTATAATAATGATGCTTTTAGCATCATTTCCTTAACCATGTTTGAATATTTCCTTGCTGATACACATTTTCCAAACATCCTTTTAATGGATGGAAGAGAATACTACTGTCTCTGCTACTACCCATCTGTATCCATACATAACTAACTAACACTATCCTTTCCATTTTTCAAAATTTTTCAGCTGTTGTAGTACAATAATATTTCTTGGATGAGAATAGGTTATCTTGTCGGCAGACGAATTCTTCCTTCCTTTTACCTTGATTGGCAGCAGCTTCAATGCCATTATTATCACGAAAGATATCTGAAATTCTCATTATTATCATAAGCCCTTCATCTGCAATCACTCTTTTTTTACATCGTTATTCTCAGCAGCATTTTCTATCAGCTTCTTTATTTAGCACCATCATTGCATCATATGTACTTCTTTGGTTGTAACTTCTAAGGATACAATTTTCTTTTTCTTGATATCTACTGCGACATGTGTATTTTGAGGTATCCTTTTCGTATATTCAATTTGTGAGCTAGCTAACCACTCTCCTCCTCTATTAGTTATTACCTTGATCCCAGGTACTATTATCTAATAATACTATGACAATATCATCATTGCTATTCTTTTGTTAATTCTAATATCTAGTTTGTTTAGTCTTCTTTGTTTATTGTACTGTAATCTGGAATAGAGCGTACTTTACTACCAGTATATACTCTCTCTAACAACACCTTCAGTCTGTCTGTCTATATGATGGTAAATGAAAATATGCTCTCTCATATAACCAATCAAGCAATTGAACAAAAGAATTTGGATATTTATAGGATGTACCACCACCACCACCTTCCTTACCATTATTCATATTGTCAAATTCATTATCCCAGCTATCTATCAATAAACATCAAAATCCAGAATTACCTCTCCACGTCTGACTAATGATTCATTATAGTTATCCCAGTTAACCACTAGTTGTCATTATAATATCTAAGCTAAATCCAGCTAGGTCAGTTCATACTTACAGAAGAGTCAGTTATGCAACAATGCAGTAAATAGCACTAATAATCATATCCACTACCACACGTATATTATTATAAATTAACTTTGCAGCAGCATCTTTGCTTTATCACTACCTCTCTCCCTCCCGCTGTCTCTTTAGTGCTTCAAACCTTATTTTGCGTGTTAAGTACGGTATATTACCGAACTATACATGAATGAACCGACATCACCATCACCCTCACAATCAACAACACCAGTAAGATCACTACAAGAGATACTACAGAATAGAATAATACAGAAGAAAACGGAGATGCATCCGTCTCCTAATAAAGTATATCTAGAAAGCCTGTGGGCAGAGATAGAAACACTACAATGGGTTTTGGCTCAAATACTTACACTGCTGCGACGCTCACAAACCACATAACGAGAGACTCTTTCTTTGACCCCAGCGAAATCAAAAGAAAATGAAAGGAAAAGTAAGGAATTCGAGGAAGAAATAGTAGTTAAGGAATATGAAGAAAGAATCGATAAACTATCATTACAATTCAGGGTAGCATCAGAGAATGGATTGTTTTCACAGGAGAAAGTATCAAATATAATTGCAGACGATATACTCCAGTGTTTATTAAATGCTAGACATGAATTAATAGATAATCATCTCTTAGCATGTGAACGCAACTTAATGGAAGCAGAAAGATATTATCATGCCGCTATATATGATGCATCATTTTGGTGGAGATTTGTTAATGCATATGCTTTTCACTTATGGATTTATTTTATAGGTATGCTCTTTTCAATAGTCTCGTTTTATTTTCTCATTTGGGAACTACCCTCTGAACAGCTTGGTTTTGAACTTTTGGCTATGCAAGCAGTTATCTGGGGAATGATAGGTGGTCTTTTCCAGGACATATGGTATCTGTGGAGACATGTTCAAAACAGGGATTATAGAAATACATGGATGATACAATATTTTAGTGCTCCATTTATTGGCGGAATACTTGGAGCCATTGTTTATGTATCTATAATAGCAGGACTTATCATTTTGGATACCGATACAGAAGGAAAGCCTCGTGATTTTGTAGTGATGGCGCTTGCAGCTTTTGCTGGATACAATTGGAATTGGGCTATAATGAGGTTCAAAAGTATTGGACATAGATTTTAAATAAGTAATAATAATACCTATTTCTCATTGATATTGATATTATAATCTGATCACCAATACGTTGCAGTATGGTGACTTGACCATCATAGTAACTTAGGTCTTAAATCTATGTCAAATTTGATTTACACCCATTTCGGCCCAAATCAATCTTGTCCTATTATCTACGTCTACACTATGGTAGCACGAATACTCAGATCTTAAACAAAATAACAAATTAAATGATAATGCTTGCACATTCTAAAGGCTCGGTTGATTTTCTGGAGATTAGAAAATTGTTCTGGATTCGGATAACTATATCAACGTATTTAACTACTATAAGATGATCAGGAGTCATATCAAATTAAGTATCAATTTATACTGTATTATACAGTATGAAAAGATTATTTGGAGAACATATTATTACATCACTGCTAGTTAGAACACAGAATAGAGAATTATCATTCAAATGCATCGCTTACAATATGCACAGACCAACCAATCTTACAATAATATCGATGGTTTCTACAGAGCCATATATTCATAAAATAAAGAGAAAGGTGCTTTACCTTTCTCTTGTATGTGTTAACATTTTACAACTTAGATTATTCTTCCTCAACCAAACTCTCCCATACTTTTTTGGTGAATATTAGTTTTTGAACTATAGTTATGAAATCCTGGTTACGTTAAATGTTTTGATAATCGTTTGAGATTCATACTCTGCTGCAGATGCTACAATGACAACTCTACATGCCGGTCTCAGAGGTGTTGTCTATCATGCAAGTGCATGAGATCAGACGCATGGCATTAGTAACATCTTTTTGTAATTTAATAGACTTCCCAGAAAGATAAGGCAATTCTCTAGAGATAGAAGCACCTATCATCTTTCCGTTTGAACTCAAGTCCATAATAGTAACTGTGAGATTCTGTATATTGCCAATGGTAATAGGATTCTTTCCAAGCTCTACTATAGCAGATAATAATGGCTTATCTGACTGTATTATAACATCATTTCCTATCTTGAAAGAAACTTATGAGAAGCTGTATGTCTTTCAAAGGTTTATCCTAGTAGCCTTGTGACGCAATATATATAATGGAATAATATTTGCTATCTTTTATTGTGGAAACATCTAGAATCCGGTTTATAAAGAGATTAAAGATGACATTGAACCACTTCTAAAATTACATAGATTATCTATAGCTGCAGGAATGAGTGTACCACATGTCATTAACCTTCTTAAAATTGGAAATAATAACCTAAGAGAAATTGAATGGATATATTAAAGACTTCAGAGATAAATTACACTGGAATTAAAGAAATAGCAATCAGACATAGCTTTGTCATATTCAACAATACATTCTCCTAGAATTATTTATACAACAGACTATCATGAATATTTTCATTGTCTATTATCTCTAAAGTAACATAACTGACACTCATAAGAATTCTTACTGATTTATTCTGCTAGGTTTGCAGGACTGATAAATCCTATGAATCTTATAACTCACTATTATTCCTGAAGTAATAAGAATAATAATAAACCGAATGGAGAAAGCATCCGTGTTGTTGTTACAGGTAGTTCAAGTGGAATAGGTTGTGAAATTGCTTTAATGTTGGCAAGAAATGAATTTCAAACGTATGCTACAATGCGCAATCTAGCTAAAAGTGAAAATATAAAATCAATAGTACCTAAAGAAAACTTGCCTATTCATATAGAACAACTTGATGTTATAGATAATAAATCAGTCACAAATGCAATAAAAGCAATAGTGTCTAAAGAAGATAGTATAGATGTGTGTTGGTGAACAATGCAGGGTATGCGCTTACTGGTGCATTTAAGACCTTGCAATAGAAGAGATAAAAGCACAATTTGATACAAATCTATTTGGATTGATAAGAACAACTCAAGCAGTCCTTCCAATTATGAGAAAACAGAAATCTGGTACTATCGTAAATATTAGTTCAGGAGCGGGAAGATTTGGTTATCCTGCAGGTTCTGCTTATGTTAGTACTAAATTTGCAGTTGAAGGTTTAAGTGAATCAATGTCCTAGCAATTGGAGTCATTTGGAATAAAAGTTATCTTAGTAGAACCAGGAGTTATTAAAACAAATATTGCAAATGACATGGTTATTGCAAAGAAATCTCAAAACCCAATTCACCATATTCTCAGATAATGCAAAAAATGTCTACTAGCTTTGAGCACATGTTGGAGAATGCTTCTTCTCCAGAAGTTGTAGCAGCAGTAGTACTTAATGCTATTACAGCTGAAAATCCTAGCCTAAGATATTTAGCAGGAAAGGATGCAGAAATGTGGTTAGAAGCTAAAAGAAATATGTCTGATGATGAATTTTATTAAATGATGAAGCAATCCTTCAATTAAGGACAATAATCGAAGATCTAAATGAAACGAAAGAAAAAAGCACTTTGAATTGCGAGAGGAATAATTGTACAACAGATTCGTAACCGAATATAGGCGATTATGATTTTTCTTAAGTAAAATGTGCCGAGACCTCCAATGTAGAGTAATGCAAGAATGTTGAGTGTTGTCATTATTATAGTAGAAATCGGATTTCGATATGATTTGAAAATGAATAGGGAGAGAGATGATAATTCAAAGCAGTGTATATACACTCATAGTAATGACTGTGGGAATACAATGATGACCGGTCACATGTGGATACGAACTGAGTGCAAACCATTATAGTTTCCGAACATTGATATCTGTATGACATACAGTATAATCAATATCAAAAATGATTCAAAAACAATTTTACCAATAAGGGCCTATTTTATAGAGAATCAATCTAATTTTTGATTATCGTGGGTAGATGTCATTTTACCTATCGCTTGGCATAAAAAGGCTGCAGATATATTGTCTTGATATATGTCTTCTGCTCGCATGTTATGAAAGTCCATAGCGTGTTTGGAAATATTCTTCAAGATTTCATCCTCTGTTTTACCTTCTGCGATATAATCGCATTCTAATCCTGATTCTCTGCAGGATAGCTTTATCATATCATCTTTCGTAACAGATTCTTGGATAACTATGTATTAAAGCATTTCAATCGAGGGCTCAATGGTAGCAGTGCATGCATTTAAAATGATTACAATTAGGATAAAGTATAAGGCTTTTGTGGCATTAATACAAGCAAAATATTGTTTTATTATATAGATTTATTATTTCATAATTTTCATCAATACTATGATGAATAGAATTCAAACAGTATCAATTAAAATTTAAATGGCCTTTTGAAATAAAATTATCCTAAATCTTTCTTAACAAACAGTTATTGCAGATACAATCCTGAATTGCCTTTTCTATTTGGAAACATTTTCCCAAACGAAAGCACCAACAATCCGTTAATTCAAGGCATTCAAAATGTTGATTACATTTCTGACATCGTTTCTGCATAATTAGTAACAGCTTTTGTAACTAATAATCTTTTATTTGTAATCAAAAGCTCATGGTAATTCAGACGATTTGATGCGTTGCAGTTAATCGGTCTTGATGTAGGTATTGTCATTATATTGAAGCCTTTATATAAATCCGTTATTAATGGGGAATTTGAATTTGACAATAATACGGTGGATTTTACGTTGCTTAATCTTCTAAACTCTTTCGCTAATATTACTTGCTCTGGATATCCAAACTCCTCTTTTGTATAATCTTTAAAATAACAAGTTTTGCTCAATGGAAGATACGGGGGATCGAGATAGACAAAGTCACCAGCTTGACATCTCAGAGTTACATTATGATAATAATCACAAATTATCTCTGCATTTGTTCTTTGTAAAATCTCAGAAAAAGCCTCTAATTTTTTGGGATTACAAATTACAGGTCTTGCATAAGTTCCATGGGGGACATTAAACGATCCTGACTTATTTACTCTATATAGACCGTTATAACATGTTTTATTTAGAAAAAGTAAGCGAGCTGCATTTTCTAGATCGCTGGTTACAGAGTAAGTATTCCGTATATAATAATAATACTCCTCTGGGTTTTTGTAATAACTTGATTGATGTATCTCTAAAATGTCAATTAAGTTTCGAACATTGTCTCTAACACACTTATAGACATTTATAAGGTCATTATTTGAATCAGACAATATTGCTTTGAATCTAGGCTTTGTCTGGGCAAGATAAAGGAATAGAGCTCCGCTTCCAAGAAAAGGTTCAAAGTATAGGTCAATCACTTCTGGACAAAATCTGCTTAGAAAATGAGCAATTCTTCTTTTTCCTCCTGCCCACTTGAGAATTGAACTTATCCTGTTTTCCAAAAGTCCATATAACATAGACGAAATTACTTAAAAAGTCTCATTTGTAAAGAAATAGAAGAAATTTACTCTTTATTCTACTCAATCTTCCATAAGCCACTAAAAATATGCTCATAGACAAATATCTTTTCATATCTAAAGATAGAAAGATGTTTTATACATGATTTTACTGAGTTACTCTATCACCAAGAGTGACTTCTAAAATTACTGCAATAACTCAATCTTTTCTCTTTTTGTATTATCTCTACTCTTTTTCACTGCCACAAAAAATAACCATGTTATTAACATATCTCTATCTACCATGCCGATGTATTTCATTCCATCTAGGATACTTATCAGGCAGGTTGATCAGTTGCCTAAAAAATAAAAGCCTCTCTAGTTTGTCCACATATTATTTAACAGCTGGCATAGAAAATATAAAAGGAGGGACATCATTTTCTGGTTTTATTAAAGCAACTTGTCCGGTAACATTTACGCTATTCCATTTTGTTACATTCGAAGGATTATTAAGACAGGATAATTTGGCAGTTAACTCGTTTACTCCTTCTGTAATTAGATGGTAGTTTCTCGTATAATTATAATTCCACATTGAATAATCGTTTGCTCCACCAGGACCTGTTGCAACTGCTTTTTGAAATGGCTTTAGGTTATTCAAATCAGCATATACTGTACAATCAGAAGTTGCATTATCTGTTGATGTTCCTGATATTGTAAGCTCGCCAACTGGCACTTGTTGGCCTGTACTTGGTGATGTAATTTTTACATCTGCTTCAGGTTTTATTAACACAGCTTGTCCGGTAACATTTTGTCCGGTAACATTTTGTCCGGTAACATTTACGCTATTCCATTTTGTTACATTCGAAGGATTATTAAGACAGGATAATTTGGCAGTTAACTCATTTGTCCCATTTGAAATAAGATGATATTTATCAGTATATGTATAATTCCACATTGAATAATCGTTTGCTCCACCAGGACCTGTTGCAACTGCTTTTTGAAATGGCTTTAGGTTATTCAAATCAGCATATACTGTACAATCAGAAGTTGCATTATCTGTTGATGTTCCTGATATTGTAAGCTCGCCAACTGGCACTTGTTGGCCTGTACTTGGTGATGTAATTTTTACACCAACTGTATTGCCTAGCTGCGCATGTGCAAATACAGAATTTATCATAATAATTATACCTATAATTAGAGATAATAAAAAACCCGTATAGTTTGACTCAATACAACTTTTCCTGTTCAAAACAAAGAAAAATCTGTATACTTGCATTTAATCAAGATTGTCAAAATACTTAGAGCATTTTAACGAATGAATTATTGAATTCATTTTTAAATACTTATTGCTAAATGTAATTTCATATTAGAAATTTTCCTTTTGATTTAAGAAGTTCTAATACTCAACACATTATAACAGATCTACATTTATTTTAGCAAACATTTCCCTTTTTTTCTATTAGATAAACCTGTTTTTCATAGATTTGTTTTACCTTTTCAAGTGTATCTATGTCTGCAACAGTCTTATCGTCACGTATATTTTTTATCCTAGGAAAACGTAATGCAAAACCACTGTCGTGCCTGTCACTTTTTTGGATACTATCAAAAGCAATTTCTAAAACTATATCCGGTTTTACTGTTATCTTATAACCATCATCCTTTACCATAAGCGACTTTAACTTACTTGTCGTTTCATCAATTTCCTCATTAGTTAATCCAGAATATGCCTTTCCAATGGTTCTTAATTTACTATTATCCTCGTCTCTTACAGCAAATGTATAATCTGATAGTGTGCCTGCTCTTTTTCCATGGCCATATTCAGCCATTACTATAATTGCGTCAATAGTATCGAGTTCTTTTTTCAGCTTCACCCAATATCTACCTCTTTTGCCAGGATGATATAGGGAATAAGGTTCTTTCAATACCAGTCCTTCATGACCAATATCTTTGCTGTCATCAAATATTGAAATAATCTCCTGTTCAGAATTTACAATCTTGTAACTTGAATTAATGATTGGTTGTTTGAATATTATAGATGATAAAATTTCTTTTCGTTCTTTAAGGGATTTCTTGATTATAGGCTCTCCATTAAAATACATGATATCATAGATAGTGTATATCACTGGGATTTCTATCATGATTTGTTCATTGACAGTCTTTTTACGAAGTCTTTTCTGGAGTTCTTGGAAGTGCACTGGTTTGTTATTTCGGAAAGCAAGTATTTCTCCATCCAAAATAAAATCTATATTTGATGGCGATGACGAAGTAATAGTAGCAGCGGCTGCCAATGCAGCATCAGCCAATTCGGGAAATGCATTTGTAATATCTGCAAGCTTACGAGAAAACATTCTAATTTCTTGTCCAAACTTATGCATTTGTATTCTTATTCCGTCATATTTGTACTCACAAATCAAAGGTTTTTGATAATATTTGATTATTTCTTCAGCAGTAAACATAACATCTGCTAGCATAAAACTTAGAGGAGTAAGAGGTTTTATTATCGCTTTATCCAAAGAATTTCTTTTTGCCAATATAGATACTTGAGCAATATCTCCAGCAACCAGCATAGCTTCTCTTATAACTTGGATATCCTGTTTGAATGCTTTCGCAATCGCAATTTCAACCAGCCCTTCAACCAAGCCAATCCTCATCTCGCCATTAATGATTTTTATGAGATATTTTGCTTCCAGAGGCAAAATATCGATAAGTAGTCCTGTCAAAATCTTTGTCTTGTTTTTACCAGCACCTGGACCTACAGTATCTGCAATTTTTTTGAGTCGATTATATACAAAACATAATGTTAGTTGCTGTTGCCCAAAAAGTGAAATCATATGCTTTTTTGATACTGCATATTCGGATAATGCACCCATGTCTCCATGTGTGAGGTAAATCTGTTGAATTTCGCTTGCATCTAGCATCGCAATTTCAGAAAGGGATTGCATTATTGTACTAAATCCTATATTTATATTCAGTTTGGAACCTCGTGGAAAGATTCTTCCAGATAAGAACAGAACAGCAATAGGTAATGAATCCTCATCCAAGCCTGCAAGATAGTCAGAAAGAATACTTACTTTGGCATTCTTACTATTTGTTGAGCGAATATTTTCACATATTTCTACAAAGTGTGAAAATTCATTATGACTACTCATTTGATGACTCGAGCCTGATCTCCTATTAGGGATATCATTTCTATTATTACATGAAAGACAATTCATTACTTTTAATAGTTTATGTTAGAGATATTTGAAATACAAAGAAATTTTTTGTGTATTATTACATGAAAAACTTATCCAATTTATACCTAAGACTCGAATCCTTTGGATACATGTCCATAATATTTATGAAAAGATAGTTTCCATAATCAGCAGAGCGTTTAGACTTTAATTGGAGAGGTATCGATAGTTGATTTTTATAGAGGATAAGAGAATAAAATAATAAACAAGTTCATAATAAGCAAAAATAATATAATATCAATATAGTTTTGTCTAAAAATACTAGTAAATCAATTAACAATAAAGAAGCAGCACAAGAAATATATCAACAAAATGAAGAAGCCTCCAATAATAAGACCCTTCTAACATTGCCAAATATTCAGTATCTTGTAGCAGGATTAGATGCTTTGCTATATACTAATCTTGATGGAGATAAACGAGCAAAGGTTATTCTGTTAAGAGACGAATTAACTGCTTATATCAGTAATATATTCATCGATTAGTCTTAAAGTATAACCATTTTTAATGATCTTGTCTATTCTAATTCAATGTCTACAGAAGATGACGATCTAATTGAACAAAATTCAGATGAAATAGATATGGAAGATGACAATGAAGGAAAAGTAGCAATAGTTGAAGAGGTAGTAGAATTGAATGAGCCAGGAAGAATTGTAAGAGAAGAGATTACCCGTATCGAAAATCCTGGCGAATTCGAAGAAGAAGGATCTATAATTGAGAGTAATTCTACTAAAAATATAGAATATGTTGCTAAACAATTGGAAGAACAAACCAATCAAATACAAAAATTGGCAGATACGATCCCGCCATTACAAATGCATGTTCAAAGCCAATTTGAGATGCTACAAGATATTCAATCGAAGTTAAATCAACTACAAACTACAGTTAAGGATATTTTCGAATCTAAAAAACTAATTAATTCTAGAGCAAAACAACCGACTAAGAAAATAGGCGATATAAAAAAACACAAATCAAAAAAGTCAGCCAAAAGGACCAAAAGGTAAATAAAGGTATAAATAAATAAACCAAAATGTCTTAATTTTATTGTGCCTATGTATTGCAATCACCACTAGTCTTGCATCAACTACTTATTTTGCGTTGGCTACTCCAAAGAATAAACATTAATGCAACCTCAGGGGTATACAAAGTATGTCAACAAACGCTACAAATATCGGTACTAGTTCATGGAGGATGGGCTGATGGATCTTCATCGACCAAGGAAATTCCTATTTTAGAGAACGTAGGACATCGTATTATCACTGTTAACTTCCTCTCCACTCTCTGGCAGATGATATTGCTACTGTTAAGCGTGCAGTCGAGCTGGTTGGTGGACCAACAATTCTTGTGGGACACTCTTGGATCATTTAGTGATTCTCTGATTAGCATCACAACAGTCCAGAAATGAAAGTAAGTTTAAAATAATTGTGCCTCTCTGAGGAAGATCTGTTTTTAGCGTGTGACTGGTCACATGGTACACGTTGAAAGTATTTTGACTCCTGACACAGCCAGCATTTTACTTATTGTTATCATAAATGATGTATATCAAATTTGTGACATATTCATTTTCAAAAATTATTTATCATGCTAACTGTTATCAATAAATCATTTTCTTTTGTTATATTCATATTATCTTTCTCTCTAAAACCTATTTTCCTTCTATGCTATGCCTTATATCCTATCAACAAAGCCATCTCAAGCCATTTCCAATAGCAATCCACATCTACAAATCCTAGATCTCTAAGCCAACCTAGTTGTGTTTCCATAGGCAGTAGCCTATTAGCTTTATCCTCTTTTTTTGGTGTATAAACGATGGCATTTAGAAAGCTAACATGAAGTTCTACAGAAGGCGATGCTACATGTTCAAGATTACAAAAGACGCCTGTTGGATTAAGTATATCATAAATTTCCTCATAAAGCGAACGCTTACGCTCATGTTTTAAGTGGTGAATGGCAAAACTTGATACAATAGCATCAAAATAGTCTAGATCTGGTAATGGCAAGCTAAGATCGTGTTCTATAATCTTAACCTTTGAATCATTAGCAAAGTGATCTTTGGCAGCTTTTAGCATGGTTGGAGATACATCTAAGGCTACTGCTTCTTTTATATCTGGTCTATCTGTCTTTATCAATTTTATTAGTCGTCCATCTCCTGTACCAAGATCTAGTATTCGATTTGCATCTTTAGGAATATGATCAATTAAAACAGCTTCACCTTCTGTACGATGTGGAAGATTATCGGCTACATTTAGATATGCCAAAGCATTTTGGGTATTAGACCATTCCTTTGCAGATCGGCTCATTGTGATTATGTACAAATAATAATAACTTATTTTGTTGTTCAAATACTTTTCTTACTTCTTAATATGGTTTTCTTCTTTTTCTGAGCAAAGATGGTCATAATGTCTATACTCCAACTCTTACTGGCCTAGATACAGAAGTCATCTTGTATCTAAAAATATTGATTTGTATACTCATATACTTAATATAATTCAAGTGTTAAAGTATGAAGATCTCAATGAAATAATTTTAGTTGGTCATAGTTATGGAGGTTTAGTTATCGGTAGGATGTAGCAGAAACAAGTTCCTGAGAGAATTAAACCGTCTTGTTTATCTTGATGCATATATACCTGAAGATAACAAAAGTGCCTTTGATTTGATACCTAGTTTAGAATCTATTTACAAGAATAGAGCATTAACAGAGCATGGTAAGGAATGGTTAGTTGCTTCTTATGACCCAAAAGTTTGGGGTGTGACAAATCCTACTGATAGTAGTTGGATGGAGACTAGAATTATTCATGCTAATGCATACTCATCATCAGTCCTTAAGAATTGTCAACATGCAAGCTCAGAGAATACCCAAAGTTATATCTCATGTACTTAATTCAAGGATTTCCATTTTATGGCTCAGAGAGCAAAGTCACAAGGCTGGGATTACCATGAATTGAAGACATGACATGATACTATGATTACTGTTCCAAAGAACTGGTGCAATTATTGCAAACATTGGTCAAGAAATAATAATAATGATATTTTTTTTATATGTGTATTTCTCGGGTTATTTTAGTTACAGTGTGTTTGACTATCTCTGTCAGACAGTCACAGTCACACATAGAAAGTGTTTTGACCCCCACAGTGGCACGATAAATCTAAAATCAACCTACTCTTACTCAGTTGCTCTCTTGAACAAAAGGTATTTGTTTGAAGTTATGTCTTAATGGATTGTAGAAGTCTGGGATTAAGAGATAATGATAAACTGATTTCTTTAAATCAAATATTGATCTCTATCTTTCTTGGCAGACTTCACATAAATTGTACACATATGGAATACAAGATAATCTTTGCTCATGGTAGTTATTCACAAAACCCCTGGATAGATTTTCGCAAGAATTGTCAGTTTGGTTCAAGGCAAAAGACACTAAAGTATCATTCATTTGGCAATATAATAGAAATTGTACTCATCGATTTGAGCAAGCATGGAATTAATAATAGTAGCAGATTGCCAAATTTAATACTTTAATTAAGAGAAACTGACTAAACAATGATACTATATAAGAGGAATATTTTATACATCAACCCATCTATAAGTTTGCAAAACTGAGTTAACAATTGATAACTATTAATACTTTAAGAAAGGGACGTAAAAATTGCTTTTATATGTGTGTATGTATGTTTTGTTTTTTACATTACTTCCTTAAAGCCCTCTTTGGCATCACCTTTAAATCTTTCAAGCTCTGACTTTTGTACATTTATTGATACCTCATGTCTATCAAAACCTTATACAGTATGTTTTGGTATCTTGTAATGTGTTCTTGCAGCCTCCGTTGAAACTAGAATTGAGTTATCATCCACAGCATTAACACGTCCTATCAGATTTCCATCATCTGATCAGGGTTTTATGAATAGTGGCTTTCCAATCTGCTACTCGTTCTGACATTTTTCTCAAATAATAAAGACATCAAACAAAAGAGCTTCTACACGTCATACCACAACGTCTGAAATCGGTCTCATATTTTGTGTAATGAATGTGAATCATATAATATTAATTGGCAAAGCAAGAAGAAAACTGTCCAATACCGAAATGTACGCTTGTCTATGGATACCTATCAGAAACTTGACAAGTATCTCATTGAACTCATACAGAGGAGAGGAGATATGCATATTGCTTTACTATAAGTGAGTCTGGAAGGGTCGACCCTATCGGTACAGGCATTAATCCAACGATCCAAATAATACTTCTTTGTCTATAGATAGGGCAAAAAGTACTCTTTTTAGGATATTATTTTGCATGTATATGTTCCATTGAATGAAGAGTAGTCATACTTTACAGTTTTCCCCATTCTTGACATGTTGATATAAAATCAAGTTCTCTATGATATCATAACGGCTTCGGTGGGATTAGTTCCCTGCATTTATACGGGTTCTGTTGCTTTGTTTATGTATTTTTTCTTTTTATTGACATAGTCTAGGTAGTAAAACATAAAATGAATTTGAGTCAAATTTCAGGCGAAAATAATACTACCAAATATAAACAATAATATCCATATAATTATCCGTTAGACAATGAGCAAGAGTGCTACTAATGAGGAATATGTAGAGGTTGCCAAAACAAATGAAATTACCAATAGACAAATGAAACATGTAGAAGTAAATGGAAAAGAACTACTAATTGCCAATATAGATGGAAAATTCTATGCATTAAATGATAGATGTGCTCATATGAATGCGTTACTTTCAATGGGCAATCTAGCAAATGATAATATCATAACATGTCCTTTTCATGGAGCAAGATTTGATATTATCTCTGGTAAGAAGGTCAAAGAGCCTGTTCTAACACCTTCACAAGAAATGGAACCACTACCAAAAACATGGCAAAAGTACTTGGAACATGCAGGACAACTAATGGCTCATATTAAGACATATGATCAAGAAATCTATGAAACTAAAATTGAAGGAGATACTATAAAGATAAAGATTTAGTCTGTGTATTTTAGCTTAGTAAATATTGTTTTGATATTGAATATATATCCATAAGTCGTCCAACAAGATTTTCTTAGTGAGCTAAGAAATATTTGGATTTGATAAATACCATAAATATTATAATACAAAAATTGGAAATTCTACGGATTCGACGGAAGTTACTACTAGTATAACTCTTCTTTTGTCATTTTTAAATTGCACACTTGAACTTAAATTTTGCATTTCTCAATGTTCAATTTCATTGTGTATGCATCTTCACATTCAGAGTTTATATAGCGCTCTTGTTCTTCAAAGTATCGAATTTCATAAGCAGAATTCCACTTTTGCACTTGCGAAGAGCATATTTTACCCTATAAAGGAAAACCCGCATCCAATATTCTTTATTCTTAACTCTATTCTTATAAGCAATAATAGTATCATAGAAACATAGTAAGGTATGAAAGGATTTAGCCAGTTCAAGTTAAAAAAACTGATACTATTATTTGTTGTTGGTGCAATAATTCTTCTTTATTATGCTTTTCCAGTTTATTATGATGCTTCACATGTACAAGCACAACTACAACTACCACAACAGCAGCCACCGCCAATAATGGGCATAAAGATTACATCACCTGTTGCCAATCAGGTGCCAGTTGGCGAGCTTACAATATCAGGAATATCCACAGATAATGCAACTACTGATTGTACAGTATATACTGATTGGAATAATACGAAGCCATTCCAGAAAGCTGTTGCAACTGGTAGTGGTGGAGTAAATGATTATTCTACATGGAATTTTACATATACTGATAAATACCATCTTATTACAAATGGAACAAACAATCTAACTTCTAAATTATCGTGTATTAATAATAATGATGGAGGTACTGCCAATTTAACAACATATTATAGTTTAGATGTTACTGGAATAATGGAATCTTCCCAAAGGCAGTTATCATCAGCAGCAGTAGAAGAACAACAGAACAATCATAGTAATAGTAGTGTTTCATCTTCTTCTACATTGCCTCCTGCAAAGGGAGATAATAATAATGATACTAAAACTGTGACTACAACAACAGCTACTAGTCCAGAATCAATTCCTTCTGTTCCAATAACACCTTCTCCAGGTCCTTCATCATCACTATCTATTCAGGGGCAAGAGGAGAAAAACAAGGATGTATCGAAAGAAGAACCAGAACCAGAGCCAGAGCCGCAATCTACTACATCACTATCAAAAGATGATAAAACAGCAAATACAGTAAAACAAGGAAAGAAGATAGAAGAAGCACAAGTAGATGAAAAAGTACAAGAACAGCTACAACAGATGCTAGAAAAGGCAGGAAAGATAGATGAAGAGGTACAACAAACGGTAGGAAAGCTAAAAGAAGATATTTTAGAAGAAATAAGAAATGGTCTTAAATAATGATGATTAATGATTTCAGCGTACTATCGCAAGAATAAATCTTCAGTCATGGGCATATATAACAAACAACTTCATTGTTTTCTTTTATTACTGATTTGTTTTGAAAGATAATCTCGATAGAAATGGCTTATGATATTTTTAGTAATATTGTTAGTAGCAAACAAAAGCATATTTCAACCGTGCTAAACTATCTATTACACTTTGTATTTGAAATTATACACGAATCGTTCTTTTTCTTGATGACTCATTCCTAAAGAAGACTACTATATAACAAATGATTGATTTATTTTTTAAAGGTTTAGAGTTATAAATGGCGGTTAGAGCAATATAATAGTTAGTTATGTACGCGGTTATTGATTATATTTTTATAAGATAATGATGGCAGAATAAATCTACTTATTGTATTTAACTCTAAAGTTGAAGTGCTATATGTCAAATTATAATTTGAACTTACTAGGAACTGTTGAATTTGAACATCTTATACAGGATCTCTTAAAAAGGATTATCGGTGCAGGAACCATTACCTTTGGTACAGGTCCTGATGGTGTAAGAGAGCCACATATGAAGGCAGTGGGCGTTATCCATCTCAGACAGAACAATGAAAAGGAACATGGATCTTTCAGGCCAAAAATTTCACGATACAACATATAATTTAGATCAGGCATGGATTAGAATTAGAAAGGATCTCACAAATGAATTACTCAAAATGACAAACAATAATCAAAAACCATGTAACAATTATATTCTTGCAACTAACGTTCCCCTATCATCTGTTCTAAAGACATGAAGTCATGATCGAATAGATAAGATAAAAGATCAACTCAAGAACAAAATAGAAAATATTCACGTATGGGGATATGATGATATTTGCCGATTCATAGATCAAAATAGCGAAGGTAGACGAAAATACTCTATATTTATCACTCCTGGAGACATCCTTGCTACATATTTAGACGAGATATCTACAAGAGATATAAAGAACATTTTAAGGAACTCGATCATGTTATTTATCCAATTATTTGGTATATGGAGAATTCGCCATATCATTTACCAACAATTGAAGTCAAAAAAAGGTCCGATCATATGTAATATTACATATATTGAAAATCAAGAGCATTCTATCGCATTTGACTCTACTTGTTGATGATTTCCTAAATTCCCATTATCCTGAAGTTAGAGAACTTTGGAATGATGTCTGTGAGTATAGTAAAAAAGTGATAGAGAAAAGGGATTCTGTGAGCACATCAAATTGATGAAAAAATTCAAAAACTTTTACGTCAAGACAGTCAAGAAATTTATTGATTCTAAAAGGTATTATAATCTCTGTGTTGACAAATTCAAGGAGATATTAGAGAATTGCTTATTTGATGCTAATTGTAATTGTTCAGAATAATTGAAGATAAAAGTCAGCCCGGGAGAATATTGTTTAACAACAGGATAATTTATCTCTTAAACATAGATGACTATATCATTAAAATCTTTGAATTAAGAATGCTGTGCAATTCTATAGCATTCAACGATGCTATAGCTGAAGAGATAAAAGGAGAAAATGAATACACTATTTATTCAACAACATGATAATGCGAAGGATACATTAATAATAATATGAATATTATACTTCATAAAATGCATTTGAAAATGATTAAGGAAAATGATGGGAAATCGAAATGCAAATTTATAGTTTAAAACATTCGGCTTATTGTGTTCCTAATTCTGGAGTCATCTGCAATTATACTAATTTATATATCACGTACAAGAACAATGAGAAGAAGGATGAGTAACTGCTATTACTAGGAGGAGAAAAAACAATTATTAATATCTGTCCATCTATCCCCAAAAAACTTTACTTATTATTAATTTGTATTTTTGTATTTCTCTTCTTTATTCTGTCTATTCTACTACAACTACAACAACAAAGATACTATTAGATTCTCTTATACTAACCAAGGTAGCATTATTGCTTTTACTACCATTAGTATTACCCATAAAACCCCTAGATTCTTTCCCTCTTTCTCTTTTTGCTCAAACAACTATATAGAACCTTAAGATTTTACTGGGTTATAACTATCTTCTTCTACCCAATTTTCCTCATAAGTAAGTATTTTTGGTAGATGAATCAGAATTGATGTTTTGTTATTGTTATGGCTAAATGATTGGCATTTTAATATCATTCTTTCAACTAGTTGTTTATGTATTGTAGTAAAATCTATTTCCAGTTTCTGTCTCGAAAAGATGGATCTTGCTATAAGGTATTCCAAGCGTGACATCCCGACCAACACTAAGATCAAAGTTGGAATTTGCGTTTGCAACTTTTATTAAATTTGATCCTATCTTTACCTCTGCTATCGAATCATCACCTAACATTTCTGTGAAAGTTATTTGGCCCATCATGTTGATATCTGTAGGATTTTCATGCTCTAAAAGAACAATATCTTTAGGTCTCATCCCAATTGTCACATTTTTGGGTAAGGGGTTCGGAGGTGTCCTTCTTGTACTATATGGTGGAAATTTGAATGAAACATTATCAGATTCAAGATGAATTATAGAATTGCCTCCAATAAGTCTGCATGCCAAGAAGTTCATTGATGGACTTCCTATAAAACCTGCTACGAATGTATTTGCGGGTTGATTGTATACTTGCTGAGGAGTATCAACTTGTTGAAGTAAACCTCCATTCATAACTGCAATCTTATCTGCCATACTCATAGCTTCTATCTGATCATGTGTGATATACAGTGTAGTTATACCTATTTTCTTCTGCAACTTCTTGATTTCTGTTCTCATATACATACGAAGTTTTGCGTCAAGGTTACTTAGCGGTTCATCCATCAGGAAGACTTTTGGTTCACGTACTAGTGCTCTACCTAATGCAACTCTTTGCATCTGTCCTCCGCTTATCTCTTTGGGTTTTCTGTTAAGAAGATCTTTTATCCCAAGCAGATCTGCTACATAGCTGATTTTCTCTTCTATGTGCCGTCTTGATTTCTTTCTCATTTTTAATGGAAATGCAATATTATCATACACGCTCATATGAGGATAGAGAGCATAATTTTGGAACACCATTGCAACATCTCGATCCTTCGGAGGTAGGTCATTGACTAATTGATCACCTATGTATATTTGACCATTGGTGGGGCTAATAAGGCCTGCAATACACCTCACAGCTGTGGTCTTTCCGCAACCGGAAGGACCAAGGAGTACCATAAACTCACCAGATTTTACTTCTAAAGAAAAATCATCCAGTGCTTTTATATTTCCATATTTCTTGGTCAGGTTTTCGATCCGAAGATTGGTCATATAAAAAGCCCTCTGTGTAGAGGTGTGTTTGGTAAGGGATATTAATTTTCTTACATTGTACGGGTTAGTTGTTTCAAGCTTGATTACTTGTTTGAAAAATACTATAAAAAATTGTATTGACAAGAACAAAGGTGCATAAGAACAAAGAGCCCTATCTCATTCAATGATCTGGTGTTGAGTCTAACATTATATACAAGATGACTATCAAACATGAAGATTTGGGTAATAATCCTCTACCATTAATTATCCCGCGTATTATAATATAGAGATAAACTATCAAGACTGTGTATATTTAAAAGGAATTTTTGCATAAAAAAAGTTTGGTTGATCTGATAATGCTAAATATAACATTTATTTATGATTTTATTTGATATTCATATGCAAGAATGCTAAAAGATATAGCAACTTTTAAAAAATATGACTTCATAAGACTCTAGATGAACATAAGTAAAGTTACTTATACTAGTCTTGTGTTAACCATAGTCCTATTAGTTAGTTTAGTACCAGGTTTTACAATTCCAATCGAGGCTCAGAAACAACAGGTCACCCTCACTGCGATAGTAGCAGAACCAAAAGAAAGATGGGATATTTTGTTTAAGGATGCATTGCAAAAGTTAAGAGAAAAACATCCTGATATGGATATTCATGTAGATTATAGAGTTTTGCCGTATGATGCTACCAGAACACAAATCTTAACAGCAATGGTTGGCCGAACGCCTATTGATCTAATATCTGTAGATCAAATTTGGCTTGGAGAATTTGCTCAGGGAGGATTTCTAACAGATCTTACAGAACGTGCTAATAGTTGGGGAAAAGAGAAGGATTGGTATAAAACTAATTGGGATGGAGGTAAGTATAACGATAAAGTATATGGTATCTGGGCTTGGACTGATGTAAGGGCTATGTGGTACTGGAAAGATCTGTTGAACCAAGCAAGCGTGGATCCTAACTCATTGAAGACATGGAATGGATATATTACAAGTGCAAAGCGACTCAACGATGCATTAAAAGGTCAGGGAATACAAGGAATGCACTTAGTCGGTGCCAGTCAATCTCCAGATATGTGGTACCCTTATCTTTGGATGCTTGGAGGAGAAATACTTGAGCAGAAAAGTGGACATCCTATAAAGGGTAAATACTGGTTTCCAGCGTACAACAGTACACAAGGTGTAGAGGCACTAGAGTTTATTAAAGAAGAGATTGATGCAGGTATAAAGCCTCAGATAAATCATTTTTGGGGTCAAGAATTTGCTGACAAGAAGTTTGCTGTAATGTTAGAAGGATCTTGGTTACTTGGTACCTTTCCTCGCGATCAATGGGCTAATATTGAGCAGAGAGTTGGCATGCTGCCTGTATTTCCAGTACCAAATGAAAATAATATGACTGCTACAATGATGGGAGGATGGATTCTCAGTATCCCTGAAACATCTAAAAACAAAGACCTTTCATGGGAGTTACTTACATTAATGGTTGAACCAAATGTACTAACTCCTATGCTGCAGAAAGAAGGATATCTTCCGACCCAGAAGCCTATTGGTGAAGGTCCTTATGCAAGCCAATTGAATACTACCATACCATATTATAAGGAAATGATATCGATGATCCCTGTAGGACATAGCAGACCTAACGTACCAGAATATTCTCAGATAGCCGATAATATAAAACAAGCAATAGATGAGGTTTACTTTGGTGTTAAGGAACCCAAGCAAGCATTAAATGATGCTGCGCTAAAGTCAGCAAAGGTCTTGGGATGGTGAAGAATCATATATTGAGTATGCAAAATGCCAAGTATATTTGAAAAGGCAGAACCGTATCTTCTTCTTACTCCTGCTCTTGCAATATTACTTGTATTTCTAATATTCCCTCTTTTTTGGAATACATACATTTCATTACATGACGTGTCTCTCACTACTATTCTAAGGGAATGGGAATACATTGGTGGAACAAACTTCATAAACTTATTTAATGATCCTAATTTTTATACATCGCTTAAGATCACACTTATGTTTGTCGGAGGTTCCGTTGCTCTTCAATTTGGTATTGGTATGCTGATGTCTGTGTTATTACATCAGCAAGTAAAAGCTTCTGGTGTATTGCGTGCAATTTTCATAATACCTTGGACAATTTCTGCAGTCATAGCTGCTTTTTCATTTAAGTTTATTCTCGACTATAATTTTGGAATATTAAACTATCTATTGAATGAGATAGGGTTGCAGTCAGTTGGATGGCTTTCAGATCCTAGCATAGTAATATGGTCTTTAGTGATCGCAAATGTGTGGTATGGTACTCCATTTACCATACTCTTTCTAACTGCAGGTCTATTTTCAATAAATCCTACAATATATGAAGCAGCAGTCATAGATGGAGCAACAAAGATTAGAAGCTTCATACACATAACTCTTCCATTACTCAAACCATTCATTGTGATTGATCTTATATTGATAACTATTTGGTCTGTAAACTTCTTTGACATACAGTTAATAATGACAGGAGGAGGTCCTTTGTTTGCAAGTACAACTGCATCACTTTACATGTACAGACAAGCATTTGAGTTTGGACTCCTTTCAAAAGGAGCGTCTGCAGGGATAGTTCTAATAGCAATCAATCTATCTATTGCATTTATTTATCACAAACTTTTGAGGAGATAAAACCAGATTATGATACAGAAGACAGCCACTAGAAGTCCCAATGTTTGGTTCTTTGCAGAACGAACTTTAATCTATGCTTTAATTGCAGTTTTCTTATTCATTACATTATCGCCTCTTGCATGGGTTCTATCTACTTCATTGAAACCAAATACAGAAGCCATAAGCTTTCCGCCTAAACTTTTACCAGAAAATCCAACAATTGACAACTACCTCTTTGTACTAACTGATCCTGCACTTGCACGTAGTCTGATAAATAGCTTCATAATAAGCTTAGGTAGTACAGCTTTAAGTGTTGCCGTGAGCTCCTTAGGAGGATATGCATTTGCAAGGTTTGAATTCAAGGGAAAAAACGTAATTATGAGTATAATATTAGGTCTTTTCATGATACCTATTGTAATTAATATAATACCATTATACACAATGTTAGCAAATTTTGGATTGCTTAATTCTTTAATAGCATTAATGTTGACATTTCAGATCCTTATTATACCACTAAACATACTTCTGATGAAAAATTACTTTGAAACAATCCCAACAGAGCTTGAAGAGGCTGCATTGATCGATGGTTGTTCAAGACTTGGAGTATTAAGACGTATAACTATACCATTGTCGATGCCTGGTTTTGCGATAGCTGCAGTTTTGTCTTTCAGGTTTTCATGGAATGAATTTATACTCCCTGTAGTTTTAGCCAATAGATCTGATTCAATGGTTTTCCAAGTTGCATTATACCAGTTTATTTCGCTATATAGAATAGACTGGGGTTATCTTAGTGCTGGTATTACTCTTTCTCTTATTCCTGTATTGGTTTTGATGCTAATTTTCCAAAAACAGATGATAAAGGGAATGACACTAGGTGCAATAAGAGAATGATATGATCAAAACTCTGTAATAGCTCCAATCTCCAAAAGTTCACGAGCATCTTTCATCTGAGGGTAGGTCAACCTCATTCAGCTGCAATAGAAAGTGTCTTTACTAATGTTCTATCAATTTGAACATGGTCTCTATTGTAGTAAATGATATGTTATGATTTCTCTTATCGTTAGGCAGACCCGCATCGCAAGAGCAGTATTTAGAGAACTTTCTTAATATTGATATTCCATTATTTTTCTTTTTGTATTTGCAATAACTGTATAATATTTTATATCAGCACGATCATATGAGGTGGTTCCTTCCTTTCTAATACCTACATCAATATCTACAATTTTTTGGCATTTTTCCTATGGAGACGCTGAATGTCTCCTTGAAGTGGAATGTAGCTTTCAACCCTGTTCAAAAAGATCTTTTATCTGTTTCTCTTGCCAAGGAATTGCTTATTGCTTTCTCAATGCTGTCATCTATTATATTGTCTATCTCAGGGAGAAGGTCATTGTCTTTACTATATATGGAATATTTGAAATGCAAATGATGAATTTGTTCCCATGCTGCCTTCCAATTCTGATAAATATTCAGCAAGGAGTCTATGACTACAATCACGATCTGCTGAGTAATTTTTATAGAAGTTTATTGTAGCCTGTTCAACAATGTCTTTTGAAACAACTTTTTTAATTTGTATTTTGTATTCTCTTCTGTTCCAAAAAAATAAGCGAATATAATATGCAAAATATGCACCAGATATGACAAGACCAAAAAACAATGATTCCTCCCAAACTAGCAGACCATGAATTTATCCACTCTTCTAAGAAGTTTATAAAAGATGATGTTTTCTGCGTTGTTTCTTTTAAACTATTCTGATCGTATGTTGCGTAAACATTATAGTTACCATAAGTCTGATTATTTGTTTTTTCATTCTTATGTATCTATAAATCTATTTGAGTTATTGAACCCGGTCCTTGTACAAACCGTGGCATGTATATCTCCAACAATTTTGGAGTAGTTTTATTTACAAAAGTTATATTTTCTGAACTAAATACAATTGTGTAATTGCGAATGTTTTGAGGTATTTGATCTTTAAGTTCATATGTGTAGCAGCCTCTATTCCTGTATTCGAAAATTTAATTGATGATTTACTGGGATCCTTTTCATTAAGTATAATATCAATATTCGGCTTAGTTAAGGTAGCCAAAAAAATGAAAAGCTGATTACTACCGAATACTGCGACGATTATGGCAGGAAGGATAAATTGAATGAAATATGTCCTCTAAAAGCTGATTTGCTACCTCCTGATTTCAATTTATACGTATTTAATGACAAGTATCATATTTCCGTTATGTAATTATTGCAGATATCTTGGAGTTGAATTTACAAATCAGATCCTCTGATTGATTAGATGATAACAGTCATTAGTGAAGTAAATGCAATAAGAAGTTGAATAGAGTATAACAAATTACTACCTGCTGCTTCAAGGAGTTGGTTCTCCTGTCACATGACATGGGGGCTGCAAGCAATCAAAGTACTCTCATATCCATTCATTCTTGTCTTTTTTAAGCTCATGTATGTCTAATAATATCCAAATTCGACGAGCAATAACATGAATAATGACTCTAACCCCTACCATAGGTAATCCCATCATAAATACCATATTAATCGCCATTGGTTTCTGAGGTTCAAATTACAGCAATATAACTTTAATCTAACATCTTATATACATCAATATTGTAATAGTGATATCGAAATAATACGAAAAATATCAAGACTAAAATAATTTATGGTGTTGACAACGTAATAGGTGCAGAATTACAATTTTTCTTGAAAGCAAAAATAAAAATTGATACCTGCATGAATTATACACGACCACCATTAGCTATTTTAATTGAACCAATCAAGAATGCTTTTCTTGATGCTAAAAGTAGAGGTATAAAATTAAGATATCTCACTGAGATTACTAAAGATAATATTGCTTATTGTAAAGAGCTAATTACAATTGTTGATGAATTGCGCCACTTAGATGGAATTAAAGGCAATTTTATGATAAGTGAAACAGAATACCTTGCTCCATTAATTTTATATGAGAAAGACAAAACAGCATCACAAACTATATACAGCAACGTAAAGGAACTAGTAGAACAGCAGCAATATATCTTTGATACTATTTGGAGTAAAGCAATACCAGCTGAGCAAAAAATTAAAGAAATAGAAGAAGGAATAGAACCAGAGGTCATAGAGACTATTCGTGATCCTATTGAAGTACAATTGATTGGTCTTGAGCTCATAAAATTCGCTACACATGAAATATTGGTAATATTTTCCACAGCTAATGCATTCCATCGTCAAGAGCGTGCAGGAGCAATGGAATTATTTAAAGAGGCTACAGCAGAACGTCATGTGAAGATAAGAATTCTGACTCCTATGGATGATATAATTAAAGAGAAAGAACAAAAATTCAAAGAACAGAAGCATCAAATTGACATTCGAAATATCGACTATCCTTTACAAACTAAAGTTACAACTTTGTTAGTGGATAGGAAATTCTTATTAACTGTAGAATTGAAGGATGATACAAAAGAAACTTCTTATGAAGCAATAGGCTTGGCAACATATTCTAATAGCAAGCCAACGGTTTTGTCTTATTTATCAATATTTGATACTCTATGGAATCAGGTTGACTTGTATGGGGAATTAAGAGATTTGTATGAACAACTAAAAGCTCATGATAAAATGCAAAAGGAATTTATCAATATAGCAGCTCATGAATTACGAACACCTATTCAGCCTATACTTGGCTTAGCTGAAGTTCTTATTTCAAAAAAAGGAAGCATAGAACAATATAATGAATTAATAGATGCCATTATAAGAAATGCAAGAAGACTGCAAAGGCTTACAGAGGATATTCTTGATGTTACGAGAATTGAAAGTAACTCACTAACACTAAATAAACAACAATTCAATTTAAAAGATATAATAACAAATACTATAAATGATATAATAGTAAAGAAAGACTTCAAAAGTAAAAATATAAAATTATTGTATGAACCTAAAGATATTTTTGTAGAAGCAGATAGATCTAGGTTGACTCAAGTAATTTCTAACCTGCTAAGTAATTCTGTTAAATTCACTATAAAAGGAACAATTAAAGTTATCACAAAAATTAAAGATGACCACAATGTTATCCTCAGCATCAAAGACACTGGTTCTGGAATAAATTCTGAAATATTGCCTAGGCTATTTTCAAAGTTTGCTACAAAATCCGACATAGGTACTGGATTGGGATTGTTTATTGCTAAAAATATTGTTGAAGCTCATGGTGGAAAAATATCGGCTGAAAACAATCCAGAGGGAAAGGGTGCGACTTTTGCTATTGTTCTTCCAGTTATCAGCTTAAGGATGAACCATCAATGATAAAATACTCTATAGACACTTAAAAAGAAGATAAAACTATGAATGGATGATGATAATAATTGATGAAGCTGATGTTAATTTAACCGTGCCAAAGGATGATAGTTAATTAATTAATTAGCAGGTGTATTTTCTGAAGGTATGTGCTTATGTATAAAGTATGAGATCTTTGCAGATCAATTTATTATGTCCTTAAATATATGAATAATGTTGGTACACAAAACTCTATCTAAGGATCAAATTAATAAGTATAAAGATAATTGTCTCACAATTCTATCCATCTCACCAAAGATACGCTATGTAGGCATAATTAATAATTTTGGACAAACTTTAGCAGGACAATTACGTAAAGGTGTAATACCATTATTGAAGCCTGATGATTCTAGAAATGAACATTTCATTGAGGCAACAAGAAATAGATTAAGAAAGGAATTTGAAGGATCCATCGGTAAGACTATTTATACGTTTACCGAAAATGAAAAGGTTAAACAGATAGTATTATCAAATGAAACTAACTTTTGCTATATCACATTTGATAAAAACACAGAATTTGTAGATATTTTGAAAATTATGCAATCAACGAAAAAAATTATTTCATGAAATATTTGGAAGCTATCTGTTCTTCTAATATTTCTTTACTGACTGCAATAGCAATAAGAGACAATATAATATATATCTATTAATACTAGCAAAGCAGGAATGCTTGGGTTGGATTCCTATGACAAGTCTTTTGAAAGATGTCTAGTCCTTAAAACTGCAAACAACTAATAATAATAAAATAATTTCTATTAACGAAGTCTACCTTCTCTTCGATTACAAGATTACAAACAAAAACACTATTATCATAAGTTAGATAATTTTCTTTTATGCTTGGTTGTGTATTATAGAATAGAGGCTCTTTGTTTTTAATCCTGCATATAGAACATTGCCTATAACAAGTAACGTCACAGTCTTCTCATGTTATTGGTAAATTGGTCAAGGAAGTGTAAATAATTAGGACTGTTCAACTTATTTGGCTAATTTCATTCATTGTCACATTCTTTTACTGATAATATCTTACTACGAAGCTATGAATACCAAATACATAGTCATATCTAGTTTCTTCTTTATTTAATATCCTTTCATTTTCTATGATGGTTCTTATTAATATTATCACTTGTTTTGTTGTGTTTTTATGTTAGAGTCCTTCGGGATGATCCATTCTATAATGATGTGTAAGCTGCATTGCGTTGGGAAAAACTTTGCCACACTCTTTACATTTATAATTATATGAGGAAGTAGGAACAGTATCTTGACTTGAATCTTCTTCTATCATTATTATTAATTTCTGCAATATTTATTATATATACACTATCATGAGTTCTAATTTGCATAGGTTTGATGACCATATTTCTTTCACTGTCAGTACCACAAAATGACACCATATATGTATCAAAGACGGCATCCACCTAAGCATCGACTGCGACGATAATATTTGTAAAATAATGGGAGTTTTAACATTACACAATATTTCTTGGAAATTTTTTTCGTCTACTCTTTCTGAGCAGACAATCAACATTATATTTTGAAATCAAATATATGTGAAGTCTCCAATAAATCTTTTATCATCATCACAAATTATTGACATTTCTACATCATTTAATTTTATTAAATAAAATATACTATATTATTCTATTTTTGAACCCATCTTTCCTTAGGATTATATGCGTATCTCCACTCTCATGGTTCTTTTCAAATTCTATTTTGAAATTATATAAATTAAGAAAGTTTAGTATTGGCTTATAATTATCTGATCCATGAACCTCAATCAAAAGTGCTATGTCTTTACTTTTGGATAGTACATTAGTAGCCCCTTTTAACACTTCAAATTCTGCTCCCTCCACATCAATTTTAACCCAGTTTACTTCTTCTTCTCTTATTTGATTTAATTGTAATAGACAATCCAATGTGTTAGCATTTACTTCTACAAATTTATCTTCAGTTCCTGCCCTATTGGACATAATAGTGTTATATACGGTATAGCCTGATTCTTCTCCTGGTATGTAGAGTTTTATTTTTGTTTCTTTAGAATATACTGCATAATTCAAAGGTATAACATTAGTTAACTGATTTAGTTTGATATTACGATTTAACATTTCAAAATTGCCCGGATGAGCCTCAATAGCAATTACTTTTCCATTTGTACCAACTCGTTTTGAGCTTATTATTGTATACCGGCCCATATGTGCACCAATATCTACAACTATATCTCCTTGCTTAGGAGTAAAATGTTCTATTATTCCATCTTCACGTGTTATAAAATCTGCTTTGTTAATTCGACAATAGAATTTGTAATCGTATTTTGGTACACTGATTTTTATTAATACCTGGGAATTCCCTACTCCCAGAAACTTAATAGATTTATAGAATAACTTTAATAAGTATAATGAAGGATTCAAATAATCAATCCACGCATAACTAATCCCTTTTTCAACATATAGTTTATCTCTTCTTTCCTTGCCTAAAACTAATCTAAGTACAATCCTTAAACCCAAATAAATAATTTTCAAAAAAAATAATATGCATCTATCTAATGCAGGTAGTACTCCTTCTGGTTCTTTTAGCAACCATGAAGTCAGTTTCTCCATATTGTACCACTTTTAATTAATACAAACTTAAACCTTTTTAATTTGCTATAGATTTATCCAATGATAGTAATATAATCAAATATTAAAAATAGTAAGAAAGGTTGATATGATTAAGTGAAAAGAAGCGAGTGTATACTGAGGGAGCAAAGTTATAATAGCACCATATAACAGGCTCATTATCAAAATGATAAGAAAAGATCTTTATTAGCTGATTTCTATTAAGTTGATTGTAGAGTGATAGAACTAAACAATATCTACAATGAAAACTGCACAGATTTTATGAAAAGGCTCAATCTAGAGAGCGTGAGTGTAGATGTTATTGTGACATCGCCACCATATAATTTAAACAAAGAATATGGATCATATAAAGATAATAAAGAAAGAGACGAGTATCTGAATTGGCTTTATGAAATAGCCCAATTAAGTTATTTAATTTTAAAGGATAATGGTTCATTCTTTCTCAATATAGGTGGGACGCCATCAGATCCTATACTACCCTTTGAAGTAGTTGATAGATTTAGAAAAACAGGGTACAAAGTACAAAATACAATTCATTGGATAAAATCGATCTCATTTGAAAAAGAAGATGTAGGTAAAAATAATGGAATACGTAATGACTATTCTATAGGTCATTTTAAACCAATAATTAGTGAAAGATTTCTAACTGATCTTCATGAATACATTTTTCATCTCACAAAAGTAGGAAATGTAAAATTGGATAAACGAGCAATAGGTGTACCCTATCAGGATAAGACAAATATTGGAAGATGGAAATCTGCAACACATGATAAAAGAGATAGAGGTAATGTATGGTTCATTCCATATCCTACAATTCAAGAAGGTAGACCTCATCCAGCAGTATTTCCTGAAAAACTACCGTATCTTTGTATAAAGATGCATGGAATAAAACAAGACATGGTTGTTTATGATCCATTTATGGGAA
Source organism: uncultured Nitrososphaeraceae archaeon (assembly GCA_963837175.1). Lineage (GTDB taxonomy): Archaea > Thermoproteota > Nitrososphaeria > Nitrososphaerales > Nitrososphaeraceae > JAJNBK01. The sequence continues at coordinate 67,462 of CAWIMJ010000039.1, read as the reverse complement.
TAGGTACAACTGCCTTGGCATGTATGAAGCTAGGTGTAGATTACTTAGGTACAGAAATAGATACTGAGTATCTCAAGGTAGCATGGAGGATATAAAGAAAAGAAAGGAAGGAGAATAAGGATTTTTGATGATTAGTTATAAGAAAAGAATAATGAAATTTTATTCATATGTGGGAACAAATGCTACTTGAATCATAAGGATTTATTATTACAAATATACTCCCAAATATTGATAGAAGAGAAGAATGCTTACTTAAAGATATGTTCAGGTTTTCGAAGCACTTGTGTAAAGTTCTTTTGTAAATTTTTACTTCACTTCCACTAAATATTATGGGAATATTTGCACGTATTCACGTATTAACTTTTCATATTTGCCTATTGAATAATAAGCCTCCTTATTTTTGATTCAATATCTTAGCGTATATAAGTACATATAGTAGGCGGCAGGTAGCGTATACTTATATCCTAGGTTGCTTCGAAAGAACGAGTTAACGAGGTATAGCGAGTGAATTAGTGAGTTAGTGAATAGGTAAGCGAATGAAGCATAGCACTTAATATATCAAATAATAATTGATAAACATTATACACCCACTTACATATGCTACTATTATGAGTAAATCACACTAGAAATCTGATTGACGAAGAAATAGATAAAACACAATATGATAAACGTGTATCTTAATATGGTGACAGAAATACTAGTCATTGCTTTTAAAAATGAATTAGATATAGGAGATATTATTGGAATCGTGGCCCTTATTGCTACTGCCATAACTTTCTGACGTATCGTCATGGCACCCAGTCAGAGCAGACACACATAGCAAGCCAGGCACCTCAGTAGATTATTATGTTTTCTATAACTGAGAGTAGAACCCGCTGCATTTCGTTTCCACGCAAAAAACTTTTATCATACTGTGACTTTATAGCAGCAAGAATGAAAGCAAAAGTAGTTGCTTCAGTCTTGACGATTATACTGTTCACCAGTGCTACAGTTCTTTTCTCTTCTCCTACTCAAACGAATGCTCAGAAAGACAACTGTGACTCTTCATATCCAGATGTATGTATACCGCCTTCTCCACCGGACAGATTGTACTGATATTGCAGACAAAGATTTTACAGTTTTACCACCTGACCCGCATGGTTTCGACAGTGATGGAGATGGCATAGGTTGCGAAACATAATCACGTGGAGTTAACAGCTATTAAGCCATTTAAACCAGTCTTCCTGTAGGCGATAAACCTAAAAATCCAAACCACGAAATAAATATGAAGGAATAAACCAAACATTGACAACCAGAAACGAACTAGAATGGCGGATGTGGCTATATCTGTACTGACATAATAACATTCAGTCTCACTAGACTACCACCTGTCAGTTATGTGGTTGAGGAATAATACGTTCTGTTTCAAACACATAAACAAACAATATCGTCATTAGAAGAAGTTTATTCTCTCATTTCTCACTCTCTTTATGTCGTTACTAGTTATTAGTAATAGTATTGCATATCCCGCTGCCCTTCTGATACTAAGACTCTCTGATAGCACCCACTACAATGTTTCAATCTCTGTCCACACCTATCTCTCTTATCGAAAAAATCAGGGTGAAATATTGAAAAGTTCAGAAACTCAAGTTTGGTCATGGAAGCAAGTTGATCATATTCATTTCTCGGATATTACTGCTTCAAAGTTGGTAGATGATTCAAGTCTGTTCGCTGCCAGCATTTTCTAGACTTGCTAACACTGATGGAACGATGCTCATTGAATTACCTCCCAGGAGACCAGTAGGAAAAGTATATGAAATCTACGAAAAATATTATGTTAATAAAGAACCTTCAGATTTATTTGATATAACCATAGTTAAAGCAAGTGAAGCAGTAAAGGCTGGTTTAATAATTGCAGATTTCTTGAAGGTAGAGAAGCAAAGACTTGACTATTATATTCACAGTTTTATGAAACAGAATTTCTTAGTGTTGGTGGAAATTTATTCCCATATGAAGATATCGATAGAGCTATTGAACTAGGTGAAAAATACAAGAAATTACCAATTTATTTATATATATATCTCGTTTATCTCTTGTGATTAATGATAATAAAGCTCATAATTATACTAGCCTTGACATTTGTTGTTACTATGATAGGTGGACAAATCTTCACTGATAGTGACTTTGTATATGGTGCGGCCTCTAACAGTACGGCAAAGGGCAGCTTGGTAGGTATTCAAAATGATCAAAATGGTATTCCAACTTGGATCGTCCATGGCATTTATAGAATCGATAAGATGAATTCCACTTCTCCTATGTTCAATGCAACATTTTATATGATGAAATTAAATGGATCGGCAACTCATATCCATACAATATCAAACTTTAAACTGATTGGCAGTCCCATAATCAACAACAATTCCACTACATTCAATGGAACAGCAACTATAACCATGGGGAACAGTCCTGTAACCGATGTTCCAATAAGCATAAAATTGATGAGCGGGCATGCTTTTAGTATGTGGCTTGACCCATTAAAAATTGATAAGCATTTTGGTAACACTCGGATATATGGTTCACAGCACCTGAATTGTGTAGAAAAACCGCAGTACTGCAAGTAAATCCTTGCTTGCTGCCAGCTTAACCTAGCCTATATATGATGGTGAAAAAAGTGGAAAATGCAAGCAAGACAGGTAGAGCGATTAATACAATTATTGTCATAAGTAAATAATTGTCATAACGTCTGCCCACTATCTTCATTTTACATGTGTTAAATATAAATAAATGATACAATTTTCTATTTAAGATCTATATAATCAGCAACGCTGTCTATCTTCTGTCTATGTCCAGCTCTGTCCAGCTCTGTTCTGGGAATATGCATTGGCCCTTTCTTCTTTCTGATTCTGTTATACAGCCTGTCCTCAAGTGCGTTTAATAATGGTGGTAGAGATTTGTCTTCTGGTGCTGATTCATTCATTTTGTTACAGATAGAGTTTGACAGGTGCTATGTACAAGTTAAGGTTTGAAACACTACTAAGAGGTTGAGGGTGAGATAGAAAGTAATGGAGCAAGATATTATTATAAATCGTGTGATAAATCTTGAATTATTAACTTAGAACAGCAAGGACAATTGAATTCCTCGTTTGTTCCGCAATAAAGAAATCTGAGAAGATAGTTGGAACATTTTAAAGATGCTTCATCTACTTTAGTCATATCTATATCTTGCTTAATAACACCATCAACAATGGATCCCATGACCGCATGGATCAGAACATTTAACACAGTCAATGAAAAATCGTGTGATAACAAATGGTTTGTATTTGACAATGGTTGGTCATAATAGTGACTGAGATAAGGAACTGGAAAATCAACATTCTCCTCCCTAAAAACAATAACAGGAATCCTTGGATTACGTGTAGAAGCAACTCCTATTTCAAAAGCAACCCAATTTTGAGTATGTTCGTTTTTAACTATATTCTTTGTTAATATAAGAAAAAAGGCCTTTGATCTTTGGATTTCATCCTTTATCCATAACCAATTAGGTCTACCATCTCGACCATTTTTCATATTCCATCAAAACAGGTTTAATGCCCGCATCGTTAAATTTTTCAAGGAAAGCATCCACTATTTTTTGTCTTTAGCACTATGAGAAATGAATATCTGACCAGCAGCCATCACTACTCAGTATATAATTTGTAGCCTATTCATTCTTTATAAAGGTGTTAACTGGTTTGTCTACGTCATAAATATCCCGTATGAATGTGATACATAAAATTGTCACCCATTCCTCTCTATAAAGGAGGGTTATGTACACGATAACTTACCTACTCGTTCCATGTGCATACTTATGTAATTATATGAGACTTGGGCATAATTCGATGTTATAATTTTCATCATTCATTTATTGTCAGATTAACTACACAATAGATGTTTGATTGCTTTTGGTTGTTTTCTTGTCATTTTAAGATTGTAATAGACAAGTACCTGGTATAGAAGTACCTGATAAGAGTACTAGTCCAGCAGCCTTGTGATATCCTCTTATAAGTAATGGATCTATTCTAAATACCTGTTTTAGATGTTCTATTAATGGTTCTATCGATTTGCTTCTCCAAGAATAAATGGCCTGTCCTAATTCAGATTCATAGAATTCTATAAGGTGTAGTCTTTTAGTCGAAGTATGTTCATATCTTTGTACTGGACACACTAGTTCAAATCCTCTATTGATGCTAAGATCATATAGTTTTTGATCGTCATACCCAGAATCACCTATCATGAAACATGTTTCTTCTGTGATTAGAGAAGATGATAGGGCAGTCATTGGATTATACAATTGATTATCCTGTACATTAGCAGTTGTAAAATCTGCTGCTAATGGTACTATAATAGGTCCAGTACTTGATATCAAATGGAGTTTGTAACCAAATATCCAACCCTTGGTATGGCTGAATCCCCATCTTGCATCAGTATCAATTCCAGAACGTGGTATTATATCTTTTTTCATAGATGATTTGTGCCAGATATGTCCTTTGGCCTTGAGTAAAGTACTATCTATTGCAACAATGTATGGGTCTATCATTCCTTCATATATGAAATGATTTGTCATGACAACTATTCTTTCTTTTATATCTGTAGATATCGTTCTTAGACGTCTGTCAAACGTACGCCTGTCTGGTATCTGTGTTAGGCCACATGCTTTCATTATCTTCTTATTGTACGGATAATCCATTTCCAAGAATTCATGTAATGCATTGTTAGAATCCAGTCTAAACCATATTCTAACTATAAAGCACTTCATGATTACAGTCTGTGAATAAACATATGGCCTCCCACGGCTGTTCCTTCTTTTGAAAGTAGGCCATGATATGCGATCTATCAGGTACAAAATGCTAATAAGGATAGATTCTGATGCTACCATAGTCTAGTCTTTGGACTTGTTTCGTTGTTTCTCACTAGAGCATCAGACATCCAAAGGCTAGCTAAATAGACAATGATCAATAGATATTGTTAAAATGAAGCTTCTTTATATGACAACTAGGACAGAGCTCTATAGTATCTTTTAGTAGATCGTCGTCATGATATTTTATCTGATGAATATCAGTCGCTTGACAATCCAAGCCTACAATACCACTAATACAATTGAATATCGTCATAAGAATTTATTTTAAGTTTAAATTTACGTATATCATCTACCCCAAATTTTAAATAGATTTCGGTTTCAGTAGGTATTGGCAGCATGAGAAATACATCGTCAATACGCTTTGCAAATGTATCGTTATCATACCATGCAATGGTAGCATGAGAGGATGTTATGAAAAATGCAAAATCGGATCCGGGGTTGTAAAGAGAAAATATAGTTCTTTAGATTTTCCTTTTGGAATCTTAGTCAATACAGCACCATTACAGGCTAATATTTCACTATACTCATAACCAAGTCTTCTTCGATATTGATATCTATAATCATCTTCTTCTAAAATTCCAGCAGAAGTACGATATGTTGTGATTATTTCTAATGGTGATTTCCATACCAAATCTATCCATTGTTCTATGTTCTTTATGTATAGACTGGCAGAATAGTTATCAATAAACTTTGATAGAACTGGGAGCTTATTAGCAACTTCAATATTCCATACAATTCCATCAAATGTCTCTGGGCCAAGATCTTTTTTAGTGGTTCTACCTTTAACCGAAATTGATACAGGATATTGTTTTAATTGATTACTAACCTGCGGTTGTTTAATAAAAAACTTAGTTTGTTTTTATTTCTTTTCTCATAATGACGCTTATTATAAGTGGAATAAACGGTTTAATTCCTTCCCATATTGTTTTCGGATCTGTCCACCACCACTCCATAATAGCGATAATCTACAGAGCTTGAATATTTAAACCAACTATGTAATGCCATCAATTATTTCTTATCAATTGAATTATAGCATGTTCCAAATAAGTTATGTTTGCAGCAGAACTCTTCATTATTATTATTCTTATTAAGAATAGTTAATAGTTTCATTAATACCCATTGAATTGTTTCTATTTCAGTCTATAGATTTTCTATGTACCTTAGTCTTTAATCCCGTCCTTGTGAGAAAATTCACTAACATCACAGAAGCTTCTTACAGCCATTGCATAATGAGTGTGATATAGATTTATTTTTAGAAAAAAAATAGGGTATTCTAATTTTTCTGACTATTGTGTTTTAGGGTCAGTAAATGAATTTGCATATCTATGTGCACGGGAGAACTGTTGATCTACGTCAGATGGATTCTTTAGTTCATACATTGGAGCCCCAGCCTTTTATTAAAGCATTGGCGGATAGAAAGAATGGAGTATATATAAATGGTAGAATATTAATATACTGAATTCAATTTTTTCTTTAAAATTAATAAAAAATACTGATAACATCATGACTATCAATAATCCTATAGCCAAAAAAGCATGATTTATTATAGAAAGGTAAAGGTAAGAACTTCATCAAACAGCTATTGAATCAATGCATCACGTGAGAAATCTAATATGTCAATATAACAACCACAATAAAATATAATTGTAAGTATAATTCTGATACAATGAAAGGAGTTTGTCCAAATAGTAAATCATAATTTAAATACTATTATTAATAGATGCTAAATTTGAAAAAATGAATAAAGCTGATAATGATTATGAAGATATTGTAATATTATTTTTTTCTTGTATTTGTTTGGCTCCCTTAAATACCTTATCATAACAATTTTCAGCATTTTCAAGAGTAATGGTTCCATTCTTATTAGCTATTCTTGATATGCAGTTGAAATAGTATGTTAACGCATGTGCAGGAATTATGAAACTAATTTGAACCACAATAGCCAATGCAAATACAACGGCAACGATACTCCATTTCGTCTTTGTATTCATAAAGCTTGATAAGAATGAATTGTATTACTATATTAATTCAAATATTACAGGATGTTAACCTTTTATCAAAACTTTGATACCAAAATGAAAAATTTAGATATGAAGAGTAACAATCGTGCTGAACCTTAATTATATTAATAGAGCAGTAGTCATGGAAGTTTTTCTTGAATTATTAAGCCTTACGTTGCTCTTCTGAAATCTTATTTTGTAAATCAGTTTATTTAGTCCATTAGCGTCTATCAAGACTTTATTATAACATGTAACAACTTCATTTTTAGTAGGTTCTATTTTAGTCAGATTTACTGAATGTAGATTTCCCCGAATATGGAAGCGAGCTTTGCTATTTTTGAAGTCAGAAATAGATTGTTGTTATTATTGATGATGGTGTTAAGGTTTATGTTGGAATTGACGGACCTGAATCAGCTTGTGATTCAGGTGTAATATTAAGTTATAATTTTTAAGTTATATTTACACCTTGACAATAATGATGATTTATTATATTTATACATAAGCAAGTAACTCTTACACAATAAGAACAGACAAAATAAAACTTTATGAAATAAAATAGGCGAAATAATATCGACAGAATTTATGAGGAGTCCTGATCAGATGACTCACTACGAAGTAATATTAGTTGTAAAACTATGCTATTTATGTATTCATTAGCACATTAGCTTGCAAATAATATAATATATGAATAACAGATAAAACAAAATATCTATGCAAGTATTGATGGTCAGTATAGAATATCCATCCATGCCAGGAGGTATAGGGCGATACACTGCAAATCTGACAAATGCTCTCTCAAAATTAGGACTTGATGTCTATGTTGTATGTGATGAGAAAGGTGCTGGGCATTATTCGGGCATTTATCCTAATAATCCTCATAATTCTGATGTACTGTTAAAAATTGTTAACGACCTAAAGCCTGATGTTGTACATGTTACAATTTGAGCCTGGTTTGTATGGATTAATATGGGACACAAAACATCCAAGAAAGATTGGTACATATATCGATCAATTTTATGTCAAATGCAAAATTCCAATAGTAACAACTTTTCACTCTGGACCAATAACTCTACGCCAATGGATGACGCCATCATCGTTGGTAAAAAAAAGCGGTAAGATAGGAAAATTAGGAATACCTTTGCGAGCCTTGCTTAGATATTACAAGTATTTTCTAAATTATCAGGCTTTCAATAACATAACCAAGGAGAAACTTAGGATGAGCACAGCAGGCATAGTCTTCTCACGTTATATGTCAGAGAGACTTGGTGGTAGTACTAATGATATTGGGGACAGTGCTAGTAGTAAATGCCATATAATTTATCATGGATCTGAGCCAGCCATATATCCTCCACTAACCAAGAAAGAAGCAAGGGAAAAATTCTCTCTACCTCAAGACCATGGATATAGAATAGCTTTAGCTCATGGATTTAGAACTGCTGGCAAAGGTTGGGATATGCTAAAGAAAATGGATATTCCCAAGGGATGGATCTTGGTAGTAAATTCCTCTAAAGACTACTACAATAAAGAGAATCTTGATCTGAGCTGGCAAGGAGCAGCCAATATTCTAGATTTACGACGTGGTTATCTTAGAGAGGATGAACTCTCTACATTATTCTATGCTTCTGATGCTGTAATATTACCATATAGAGTAACTGGTGGTTCAGGTGTAATGTTTGATGCTTTAGCACATGGATTACCATTTGTAGCAACAGATTTAAAATTCTTTAGAGAATTTGCTGCGCAAGGATTAGGAATAACTGTCAAAAGGCATCCTCATGAATTTTCGAAAGGTTTACAGGATCTCATTAGTAATTATGTCAAATACAAAGAAGCTGTTGATATATTTAAAGAAAATCTAAAGTGGGATTCTGTTGCTAAAAAGCATTCTACGTTATATCATGCTGCAGCACAGAGGGAACATAACAGCATATCTGATTTAGAATAATGATCTTTTACGTTATTTTTTGCTGAAGTAAATACGTACGGACGATAATTTGAATATTGTTTGTTGTTCATCCATTAAAGCAAGTATTATTTCTTTGGTCCTAAACTGATGACAAATTTATTTTCACATCTCAATGGCCCAATTGATTACATGAGGGTTAGAATATTACTATTGAATATTGTGTAGTAAGAAGAAGAACGGTTACTATAGTAGAATATGGTATAAATTCATCTCAAACTAACTGCTACCATTAACAAAAGTAATACTGTACTAATCCTACTTAAATAATAGAGTTCTTCATATTTTATCAATTTAAGTATAGATAGTTATCTAATTACTGTTAGTTTCAAATTACCAAAAGTTATATGTGTTTTAAGTTAGTGTGTTTGTAATTTAAGTCGTTAATATAAACTCTAATCCTTGGGTAAAACGTTCCTTACTAATATGCTCCAGTGATTATTTGTGATAGTCTAAACTAATTTAAAGATACTTTTCCATAGTTTCTTATCGTTGTCTTTCATAAAAACGAGGTAAGAAGGAGAAACGTGTCTCTATCTATAACAGAATGACTTTCCACACCTAACATATTCCTTTCTTATTGTTGCATTTTTTAGAATACCTTTAGATCCATTAATACAAAATAATATTGTTTTCTTCAAATTTGTTATTTGTCAAAAGTCTTGCTTATGTCAAGTTTGGTAAAAAGTTAACATTATGTATTGATATAGGATTGAAAATGGAAAATTTCCTTCAAAATAAGGCTAATAGAATTTCCCTTTTTTTTGATAAAATAGAAGAGGGAGTTTTAATCCTATGATTAGTTTTAATCATTATCAAAAATATTATACATACTGACAATTTATTACGACAATATCAGTTTTATTACATCAATAGCAAGATAAGGCATCAATGAATATCTTAGCGATGGTAATTGCGTTAGCTGTTATAGCACAAGTTGGTTTTGTTAATTGGGTATTAGCAGTAGAATTAATTCCTTTAAACGGCACTAATTCAACTCTCAACCAAGCTTTACCAATATTCTATGATTGCATAGATAAAGCAGTAGAGCAGAGCGTCAATGTGCAGGAGGATGCATATTTTAAAGATGAACCTACTAAAAATGAAGTTGTTACATGTTATAATAAAGTCTTGATAGACGCTAATGGACTGGATAAAACTGATTTACAGAATAAGATTTCAGAAGAGCCTAAGCAGGCGGTAACTCCACAATTACTATCCAATCAACAGGAAGAAGAAAAAGCAAGAGGTGAACAAATACAACTGGCACCTAGTGTGCCCTTTCTTCAATGAACCATCATAGAAATTCACTTTCCATTCTTTTTGCTGATTTTGTAATTTTGTACTAGTAATAATAATACTATCTCTTTTCTCAAGTTGCTTGTTTGTTTCTTTTTTTGTCTACTTGCTGCAATGTGGGAACTTATGCAGTTACGAATAGAAAAAGCATAATAATAAAATATAACAGAGTGATAATTAAAGATGGTATCACAAAGAAAATGCAAAGCTTATCATTTCCCAAGTAACATAACAGGGCTACCAGCATGTCGTAGAAATAATGATTATGAGAGGATTTTCAAAACTAGTTTTTACATAAATGAATATTTGTTTTCTATTGATTGCTCAATTTTTTGGGGTCCTTATTCATCAGCAGTTGCATGATTTTATTATGCTGAGATAATAACAAAGCCATAATCAACGGTTTACTTGGAAATGCTTCAAATTGTGAGTTAATAATAATCATAGAATATTTATAATAGTCATTTAACATATCTTTAAATTCTTTCTTATCTTTTTCTGTATCCAATCTATCATCTGCAGAACCTCGCCATGATTCAATTTGTTTGATTAAAATATCTTCTGAACATAAGCTCATGATTTAACATAATTGCAGTTCTTTTTAAGAGCTGAATATCCCTATGGAGAGGGTGGGGGTGATATTTTTAAAACAATATAGCAAACAAAGGATTTCTATTATACTAATTAAATACCAAGGACACTATGAAAAGGCAAATAACATAAACAACTCAATCCTTCTATATGTACGAAGAGGACAAATTTCATCGAGCCAATATATAAAAAGAATAATGTGTCGATTTGTAAGGTCACAATAGGTAATTCTCATTAAAGTTGTGCTACTCTATGCTGCTAATAAATGAGCTCACAACTTCTGTCCATCCATCTGCGATATTTTTTTGATTATATCCTCCACCGCCTAATGCAATTATTCTTCCATCACAGTGCTTATGTGAGAGCTGATGTAATTTGTCCGCTGCATATCTGTGTGCTTTTGAGGTATATTTCAAATGTGTTAATGGATCACCGTCTATGCAATCGGTACCACATTGTAGAATAATTAATTGAGGTTTTGCAGTGTTATCAATAAATTCTTCGACTTTACTGAATGCAGCAATAAATTCACTATCACCTGAGTTGATATTCAATGGTATATTTATTTTTGTACCTTTAGCATTACCTGATCCTATTTCTGATTCATTACCAGTACCAGGATATAGATAACGACCATCCTCATGTATATCTGCAATAAAGAGCATAGGATCGTCTTCGAATTCATAATAAACTCCATCCCCATGATGTGCATCTATATCCACATAGGCTATTCTATCTACAGCGTATCTCTTTCGTGCCATTATGCTTACAATACCTATATCATTAAAGACACAAAATCCTCCTGCAGATCCTCTTCTTGCATGATGAAGTCCTCCAATGGGATTAAATGCATGCAATATTCCATCTGTTTTCTTCATTACTAAATCCAATGCTTTGAGGCTCGTGCCAACTACGTAGGAAGAAGCTTCAAAAACACCTTTAAATGCAGGCGTATCTCCAAGATCGAGAAGACCAGTTCCATGTTTTGAAGCTTCCTTGATAAATTCGACATAATCTTTTTCATGGAATTCAAGTATAATTTCTTCTTGAACTGTGACAGGTTTTTCTATTCGAATTTGAGTCGATTTATCAATCTTTAAGCCAGTGAACTTTGACCAGAACGCATAGATTCTATCTGAGTTCAATGGATGTGATTTACCAAAACCATATTTGGAAAGTTCTTCTCCAAAAAATACAACAGTATTACACATATGCTTTGTACTAGTAGTAATGTAATTTGAAGAAAATAAGCATTGTTAATAGATGTGGTAATTTTAATATGTATTAATTCTAATCAAAAGGTCCTGTTATCGGAGTTAAAAAAACTGAATGCCTCCATTAAGACGTCAATAATGTGATCTGAATCTTGAGATAAGTTCTTTAAGCATCTGTTGTTATGTTATAGGTATAATCCAAATGAAGGATTTTGTATGCTGCCTATGAAAAGAGTAGAGAAGAGGTAACATATCTTCTTATCAAACAAGAGGTCTATCTATAGTCATTATATCTCCTATTTGTGTTTGCTCTCCCTCTACAACTCTATTTAATATTTCAATAGCTGCATGTTTGTGCAAGTATTCGTTATTATTTCCACATCTATACGAGTATGTACATCTAGGACAGCCACTTTCACTTTTGCATGGACATTCAGACAATATTCTTAACGCTCTTATTATTGCTTTATCAAATTTATCATATAATGCCCTGCTGGCACCATTTCCACCAACGCTCCCATCATAAATAAAAATTAAACCTGAAGATCCAAGTGATATTCCACCTAGATCCTGTGATGCTCCTCCTGTTACCATTGAGCTTCCCTCTATTAAGACGTGCTCTGAAGCATGATACCCGCTCATTTCTACATATTGCTCATCATTTGCAGTCTTTAAAACGTCGTCGGGGGTGGGCGCTCTAAACACCAATCCTTTTGTAACAAATTCAAATTCTATAGGATTTTCAAGCATTACTTTTGTTCCTTGCATGACCTCCTGGCCAATTTCGATATTTGAATATCCTATTACTTTCTTTTGTATTTTTAAAGAACAATACTTTACTTCTAAACCATATGTTTTCTTTTGTTCATAAGTTTCCAGAATAGTTGGCCACTCGTCAACTATTGCCTTTGTGTAGTATGGATAATCGTGGGGGATAGATCTTAATTCAGCATAAGGCACAGATTGTTGTTTTTGTAGGCCTCGTTGTTGATCCTTTTGGTTTTTGTTGTCAAAATGTAGCTTTTGGACTTGATACCTTCTTCCAGCTAAGAAGTATATTGCGTTATCATGAAGCTCTTCTATTGCCTGTGGCATTTGACGTTCACCAACTAATTTTCCATTATATATTATGTCAACACTAGTTCCTATTCCTCTGATACTAAAGTCTCTGAGGACATCCATCGCCTTCTTAAAATTAGGCATAAACTTTCCATTTGACAATTGAATCAAACCTTTTGAAATAAGTGTTTGAATAGTATTCCACATATGGGATGATTCATACACAGAAATGGGTCTATCACAGGCCATTGCAAGAACCTGATATTCTTCTACAAATGGATTGGTAGGATCTGTATATGCAAGTTCTTGATCTTCCAGGTAATCGTCTGGATGTAGTTTGTAATACTGACTTATAGGATCATTACCTAATGCAAGAAATGCATATCCTTCTTGACCACTTCTTGCTGCTCTTCCTAACCTTTGAATCAGCCTGTTAACAGGTACAATATCTGATATAATGGCATCTACATCTCCAATATCTATACCAAGCTCTAAAGTTGGAGTTGCAGAAATTGCCATTAATTTACCCTTCTTAAATGATCCTTCAACTGATTTGCGTTCTATTGGTAGCAAACCAGCTCTATGTACTCTTATTGCTATTCCTTGTTTGGATGAATAAAACGCCAATAGTTCTGAACCTAAATGTGATTTACTAAAGGCAATTGTCTTGTGATTTCTTGTAGTAGTTTGTTTTAATAGATCAAGCATTAAAGACCTTTGTGAATGAAATGATGGGAATAAAAGAACAAAGTTGATTTTACCTTTCCTGCCTCTGCCTCGTACGATATCCATTTCTCTTCCAAATAATGGCTTACAGAATTCTTCTGCATTTGGTAAAGTAGCAGAAGGCAGCAATTATCTGAAGTTTGTTCTTACTTGTCGACATAATCAACCTTTCAAGTCTTTTTATAACATGATGGATATTTGCTCCAAAAACTCCAGTATAAACATGGGCTTCATCAACAACTAAAAATTTAGCTGTTTTAATTAGACGAGAAAACTTTGTTCTGTAAAGTAAATGGTAATGAATCACATCAAAATTTGTAATAATGATTTCAGGGACTAAGGTAGTTATTATTGATTCTCTTTCAGCTTTTGTTGTATCTCCATCAAATATATTTACATTTATTCCTAAAGGTTCTGCAATATGTCTTATCTTTGGTAATTGATCCCTTGCAAGAGCCTTAGTTGGATATACAAAAATAGCGAACACTTTTCCTCCTACTTTTGGCCGTAGAGATGAAAAACGTGATATTTCCTCAGAAATTTTTTGTACTATGGGGATACAAAAAGCCTCTGTCTTGCCAGAAGCAGTTGGTGCAACAATAACAACATCTTTTCCAAGTAAAATTTGTTTAATGGATTCTTCTTGGAATTTATAAAGCCTTTTGATGTCTCTTGCGGATAGAGCATTAATAATTCCCTTTTCTATGGGAAGAACTGTAAGTTCACTTCCAATTTCAGGGTTGGGTTCCTGAATTACTCTAAAATCAACGACATAATCTTTTTTAGAATATATTGTGGCTTTAAGTAATTCATTTTCTTTAGCATCGTTGCGATAAAGCAAAGAGTCTACCTCAGATGTTGGGCGCAAGAGTCTTTCCTGTTCTACTAATGATTCTAAATCTTGTGTCTTAGCAAGCTGCCCATTATCATACATATCCAGAAATTCCAGATATGCTTCATCTTGATTGGCAATGGACGGAACAACACCACAAATATTACATTTAGAGCAGACAAACATTAGCCGTCCATTGTATATCTTGTTAACATCAACAGAATTTAAAGAGCTACAATTTGGACATCTATAATTATACACATATTCAACAAGTATTACCAAGATATATCCCTTCGGAATTAGGTTAAAAGGCTGATGGACGTATGTTCTTCAATATGTATATAATGCATAGATTCAAATGAAGTGAACTTTTGTTAATAAGTAACGATATGATTTCCAAGAGCTGCGAAAAAGCAGATCATAATAACTGCATTGCTCAATTCTATGACGAGGATAACAATAATCGATATCAATGTGAGTGCAGCTGTCATGTCCAAACCTTATCGCCTGAAACTTTGCAAGCAGAGAAAGATAAACGTGGAATAACAAGAAGTGATGAACTAAGAGCAGAGACAGTACCATGATAATCCCAAATTATTAGTAGTTAGTTCAATTCATTAAGAGGACTTTAAAACAATACTAATGTTATTTATCTGCACTTGAAATCGCCAAAGTATATTCATAGATATACACTCTTAATGAAAGAGTATATATGATTACTTTCCATCATTGAGCGTTAGAAACTAAAGAATGACTGCTACTGCTCTGGCTAATAATACAGCAAGAAGAATTAATGATAACGACAATTATAATGATTATTTAAAAGCAGAGGAAAAGGAAAAGGAAATAGAAGGAGGAGAATTAAAATTAAATTAGAAAGGAAAATAGCACTCGTAACGGATGGACTTGTGGATCATGTTGTTACAAGGTTAAGACGTTTTGAACAAACAAATACTACAGCAGCAACAACCATTGAATACGAATGTTGTAGATGCGGGCTATAAATGGAGAACAAAAAGAGGAAGAGAAAATAATGACTAACCCCTTAAAAGATCACAAGATTGTTTCCGAGGAAAAATGGATCGAAGCTCGCAAGTCGCTTCTCAAGAAGGAAAAAGAGTTTACCGCATTGCGTGGCCAGCTTAACGAGCAGCGACGCGAACTCCCGTGGAAGGCAGTTAATAAAGAGTATCTCTTTGAGGGGTCAAAGGGTAAAGAAACTCTGGCAGAACTTTTTGACGGAAGAAGCCAACTGGTAGTTTATCATTTTATGTTTGATCCAAGCTGGGAGGAAGGATGTTTACACTGCTCCTTTTGGGCTGACAATTTCAATAAAATAATCGTGCACCTGAACCAACGGGACGTTACCATGATAGCTGTCTTTCGTGCTCCGTATAGCAAGTTGGCTGCATACGAAAACCGGATGGGCTGGGATTTCAAGTGGGTTTCTTCTTATGACTCAGATTTCAATTTCGATTATGACGTGTCATTCACACCGGAAGAGTTGGATAAGAAAGAAACCTTCTATAACTATAATTTGCAAGATACTGGAGCTCCAGAGCGAGAGGGAGTGAGTGTATTTTACAAAGATCCTGCAGGTCGGGTGTTTCATACTTATTCAGCTTATGCACGTGGTATCGATATGTTGAATGTGGCGTATCACTATCTAGACCTGGTTCCCAAGGGAAGAGACGAAGAAGGTCATGAATTCCCTCAATTCTGGGTACGACGTCATGATGAATACGGCTAACAGGAAGGCCAATTATGTGTTGAAAACAACAGTCCCCTTTTGTCTGTCTATCTGCTGCCTTGTGTTGTTCTACGTTCCAAATCCAAAAAGGTTTCCCTTTCAATCTAGCAAAGTACCGGTTGCGCTGCTGTAGTGACGAGTCTGATAGTTCGGGGTATGTTCGGGCTATTACTTTATGGATTTCCTTGAAAGTCATTTTGAAATATCTGCTACATACTTTAATTATTCTGAAATGAATTAAAATGTATATATTGTGAAGAAAGGGAGAAAAGAAAACATTTTATTTTTATTTCAAATTAAGCAAATCTATTTAAATATTCAACGGCTGGAGGCAGAGGCGGGTCAGTCAACGTCGTGAGATTGAAGTGCTCCGATGTTCCACTCCCAGGAGTCCATGTGATATCGTGCAGATGGTAGTCTTAAGTAACGTAGATAACATGCTTGGTATTTGTGCCAGCGCTGTAATATGCCGAGAATTTACAAACGTTGTATTTCGCCGCGGGGGCGCCTGGTGTTCGTGCCGTGAAATAGCAGAGACAGAAAAGATATGGAGAGATAGAGACATTGCAGTGGGTCTTGGCTCAATCACTAACTCTTAAAACAAAATAATTAGAAGAATATTTTGTAATTTTTGTTATTATATAATATATTTGAGTTCGATATGATGGGTTGATGTGATTTTTAACTATTTTTTATGAAAATAGATTTTTATCTTTGTCCTTTTTATCTTGTTACCTTCGATTTCGACCATTTTTGCATCCATTGCAGAAGATAAATGACAGACTCAGCAAGTTCCTGTCCTTTATTTGTAAGTCTATATTCAACTCTTGGAGGAATCTCATTATATCTTTGTCTTTCCAATATTCCACTCTTTTCCAACTCTTTAAGCCTGTTGGATAATGTCCTTGTGCTAAAGCCTTTCATTGTTTGTTTAAATTGTTTATGTCTTACAGGATTTGTAGTACAACACAATGGAATTAGTATTTCAAGTGTTCCTCTTTTTGTAATCAATTTTCTCAATTTTGCAGTTTCTCTCATAAGTGTATCTGCGTCATATCCATTGAAAGCACAAACTTCTTGTTGTGGTTGTATTACAGGTAATAATGGTTCATTTTTCAATATTCTATTATTTTCCATAATTGCACTTAGTTTACCTATTTTCCCTTGATAACTTAAATAGTTTTATTTGTAAAACATTGATGTGCAAGAAGTAACAGCTGATATAAAAGAAAAAGTAAAAGAAAGATATGGCAAAATTGCATTAACAGGAAACTCAAATTGTTGTTATGTTCCTTATGAATGCGATGACCAAGGAAGTTCACCAATAGAAGCTGCTACAGTTGTTGGTTATGATACTAAAGAGTTAGAATCTATACCTAAAGCGTCAGTTCTTGGAGTAGGTTGTGGCGCACCATTAAATCATGCTCAACTTAGAGAAGGCGAAACTGTTGTTGATTTAGGCTCTGGTGCAGGAATTGATGTATTTTTGTCAGCAAATAGAGTCAAAGAATCTGGAAAAGTAATAGGTATTGATATGACTGATGAGATGTTGGAGAAGGCAAGAAAAAATGCAAAAGATAATGGAGGTATACAAATGTTGAATTTAGAAAAGGAGATATTGACAAAAGAATTCCTATTGAAGCTAACACTGCAGATGTAGTTATCAGTAATTGTGTTATCAATTTGACCACAGATAAAGTAAACACATTCAAAGAGATTTATAGAATTTTAAAACAAGGTCAAGGAAGAATGGTAATATCTGATTTAGTTACAGATAAGGAAGTGGAGACGGACTCAATTGATTCTGAAAAATGGTGTAGTTGTATTGATGGTGCATTAACAAAAGAGAACTATCTTAATAGTATCAGAAAAGCAGGATTTACAAATATTGAAGTGTTAGGTGACAAATGCTATATACGAAGGAGACGAACAAGTTAATGATAGTAGAAAGATTAGTAGTCTAGTTATCAAGGCTATCAAAGAATAAGTAGTAATAAAACAAGAATAGAGGAGGGGAAGATTAAACAAATATGAAATTTTCATTTGGTAAATTAAAAACTAAAGAACAGAGAAATAGGTAAAACCGTTCTGTTTGTTTGTGTAGAAAACGCAGGCCGAAGCCAGATGGCAGAAGGCTTCTTTAGAAAATATGCTCCTAGAGGATATGCAACCTTAAGTGCAGGAACCAAGCCTGTCTCAGAGATTAATCCCATTAGCACTACAAGTTATGAAAGAAGTAGGTATAGATATTAGCAAACAAAAATCAAAGGATTTGACAGAAGATATGATAAGAAATGCCACTACAGTAGTTAATATGGGATGCATGGACGATAATTACTGCCCTACTGTGTATATACCCAAAGTAATAGACTGGAGTCTAGAAGATCCTAAAGGATAAACCAATAGAGAAAGTTAGAGAAATCAGAGATGAGATAGAGAGAAGAGTAAGGGAACTTGCAGCAGAGCTTAATAAGCAAGATATCAAAGAATCTAACTGAGAATCAAAAGAGGTTTGTAGCTGAAGTTATTGGCACCTTTATAGTAGTTGTTCTTGCTACTGGTTCTGTAGTTTTAGACGCTAAAACAAATGGTATATTAGGTATCCCATTTATTGCCTTTGCTCCTTTTGTTGGAGTAGCCTTGGGTGTATACTTGTTTGGAAAAATCTCAATGGCTCATTTTAATCCTGCAGTTACAGTTGGATTTATGATTACTAAACATATTACAAAAATTCAATTAATATACTATTTTACTGCTGAGATAATTGGTGCTTTACTAGGAAGTCTATTTGTAAAATATATTATAGGAAATGAAGCCAATTTAGGAGCTAATGCTCCAAATTATGCTTTTCCTCTACCTGTAATTTTTGGAGTTGAAATAATCGCGTCTGCTCTTCTTATGGCTGTTATCCTAATAGTAGTTTATACAAAAGGATTGAAAGGTTTTGGAGCGATTGCTATAGGAGGCATGGTTGGTTTAGACATATTCTTTTTAGCATTTATATCTGGTGCTTCTATGAATCCAGCTCGTTCTTTAGCTCCTGCTTTGCTGTCCGGAATGGTAAATGACTTGTGGCTATATTGGACAGCTACTTTTGTTGGGACTTCAATTGTTGCTTTAGTATTACGAAAAAAATTTAGGTATTCCTCAAGATATATAACACAATTCAGTTATAAATTACTTAATTATATACTACAGATCAGATTTTGTGCTGATTGTGAATGCTATCCAATAAACTGTAAATATAGTAACTCTTCGAAAGAGTGTCCTAATTGTTCTTGTGAGGAATGCTGCTGTTGGAAACTTTTACATAATAATACGCATTGGCTAACTTTTTTCTTCAAATTAGATTAGTTACCTTAGGTCTAGTATGTAACAATTTTTTTTATCTTGTTTGATAGAATAATATTTTTTCACTATCATATACAAATCTTGTCCGCATATCCAAGGAAAATCAGAGGAAGGAGGAGCAGCATCCCCATGGCGACTGCCATTAAAAACACTCGAGGACATGTTGCATAACAGAATCGCCAAGAAGAAAGAAGAGATGCA
This sequence comes from uncultured Nitrososphaeraceae archaeon, assembly GCA_963837175.1. Taxonomy (GTDB): domain Archaea; phylum Thermoproteota; class Nitrososphaeria; order Nitrososphaerales; family Nitrososphaeraceae; genus JAJNBK01. The sequence continues at coordinate 47,600 of CAWIMJ010000039.1, read as the reverse complement.
CAAGGCGACTGAAAGAGCCGTAACAGACAAGATATGGACAAAGATACAGACATTGCAATGAGTGCTATCAGAGAGTCTTAGTATCAGAAGATGGCTAGGAGGAGGTGCGGTACCATTACTAGTGAGAAGAGAGATTTCAGAATTTGTGTACCCTCGGATGCTTAGAATACTTTATATAATATCTAACTAAAACCAAAAAATAGTATGGCGAAATGTCTAAGTTGTGAATTCGATATTGCCATAAATGGATGTAATACAGAAGCAATAGTCGTTCCTAATGGTACTGCGTATTTACTCATGCAAGAAATGTGATAAGATATTAGGTATCGTGTCGGAACCAAAGTGATGACTTTGTTAAGTGGATTTTGTTTAACTCCTAGAAAGTCTCATTTCTTTAATGTGGATTTTATTTCTTTATTTTTATACAATATAATAATACCTTTAGTTTATATTCTAAAAAGCTTGATGCCTATATCGTATGTTATCTGTAATAGCACCGCATTTTTTATTATCTTGTAGTATATAATGTCTGTGAATTGAAAATACTAATTATATATGGTGAAGAAATATCATTTACAGGGAGTTCACAAAACTGTTGTGTGTCGTTTATTGATATAGTAGTAGATTCTACCAGGATTACTACAACTGAAATAAATGAGGCAGAAAAAATTAGAAGATATTATTAGATATTTATCAATACAATGGAAGCTATCATTAGAGACTTTAATGCAACTATAATTAAGAATACTGGTGATAGCCTGTTATACTATTTTCCAGAGACATCAAATAATTCTGCTGATGATATATCTGTATTCAAAGAGGTCTTTGAATGTGGCTTGACAATGATCGCAGCCAGATTATCATAGAATTTTAATAATATTATTTTTGTTCTTCTATGGGTCATTCTTTTCCATTTATTACCGATACGTGTGCGAACTATACTATGACAGAAGAAGAAGAAAGACCAACATGGATCCTAGAGAAGAGTAATCGTTTATTAGCCTGTTATGTTGTTATTATTAGTGGTAGCAACAGTAGTTGCGGCTTCGCAGTCAATTGTTCTACTATCACCTTCACTAGCCTGAAAATCTAAAATTGTGTCTTTTCCTTGACCACAGATAAACTTATCCTGGCCTAGGCCGCCAGAAAGAGTATCAGCCCCTGGACCACCAATTAGAGTATCATTGCCAGCTGCGCCTTTAAGAGTATCCGCACCTTGGTCACCAATCAAGTAATCATTTCCTTCAGAACCATCAATATTGTCGTCTCCTGCATTACCTTCAATTACATCAATTCCAGCTCCACCAACAAGAGCATCATTGCCTGGGCCAGCAATTATATAATCCATTCCTTCAGAACCATCAATATTGTCGTCTCCTGCTTGTCCTGTAATTATATCATTTCCAGCAAGACCTACTATAACATCATTTTGATCTGAACCTCTTAAATTATCATCAGCTGGAGTTCCATTCTGTTTGGAAGTGGCAGTAGTAGTCGTAGATGCATTTGTGGTAAGATTAACGTCAGTTGTAAGTTGAGCGCTAGCAGCATTATTACTACTGCTGATATCTCCAAATAATTTTTCATGGAAAAATGCTGATGCTTCTTGTTGATGCAGAGTGCTTGTGCTGATGGTAACTGAAAATAAAAATAAAAATAACAGTGTTACAAATCCGGACAAAACAACTACTGCTACTTTTATTACTTTCCTAGAATACATCTAAAATAATATTTACTCAATATTAGATATTGATATTTGTGAACAAATAATAGTAACAATAATCAATATCGATCTGTCTTAGTTATTGTTAGACAATCATGATTCAAAGAAAGAGGACATACATAGAAGTCTTAATAGAGCACATATAGACAATATATGAATAGCATAGAAATACTCCAATGGGTCTTGGCTCAAATACTACACTGCTAGGATTACCACCACCTGTAATTTGTATTGTTTATGTCTACTAAGAGGGGCATGATGGCAGAAGCCTCCTCTCCTGAGCGCACTAGCCTTTCTAGAAAGTATCTTATACAAGCTTAAAACAACACTTAGTTGGTGGATATTACTGGATTGTATATAGTGATGAAATAATAATGAAAACTATAGATAATCTTCTTCGGCAAGGTAAACTTGCAAGTAGTTTATCGAATAACACTGTGATAGGAAATAAAAATCCATGGATGAAATAATAGTAGTAAATAATCTAAAAAGATAAGATAGTTACATAAAGCGACTACAAGGAGACATTGCTATTAATATAATATTTGGAAAAAGAATTTAGAATAGGAAATATTTTCCACTCATTAGAAAAGATGTCAATTAGTGACAAAAATTTGTGATTCATTGGAAAGGACAAATGGCTGAATATTCATTCATTTGTTCATATGACAATGCATATCGCAACATACTCAATTCCACTGTTAATACTCAATTTTATTTAACAAATGCTAATCAATTAATACCATGTATATAATAACTTCCTGTTCATTCTGATTAATGAACAACAACAATGACAGAAATGTCCAAAGCTGAAATTGGAAGATTCCTTATGCAAAGTACCTTCACAGGAAAGCTAGCTACAGTTAAGAAAGATGGAAGTTCTCATGTTGTTCCAATTTGGTTTGTATTAGATAACAGGAATAGTGGTAGAGATAAAATAGGAGATATCATTTTAACCACTGGTGACACATCAGTCAAAGCACAGAATATTCGGCGAGATAATAGAGTAAGTATTTGCGTCGATGATCAAATACCGCCATTTTCCTTTGTAACAATATTTGGCACTGCAAAAATACACCCTTACAAACAAAAGGAGGTTTTAAAATGGGCTACTAAAATAGCAGAACGATATATGGGAAAAAGGAATGCAGAAGCATATGGTAGAAGAAATAGCGAGGAAGGTCTCGTACTTGTACAAATAAAACCTACAAGAATGATTGCAGAAAAAGATATAGCCGGTTGGGATTGATGGACATTATCATTATTATTATTATTATTTACTAATGCCACGGCTTAGGCTCCCTTATTTTTTAATTGTAGGAATCAATTTCTTATTGATAAATTCCTCGAAGGCAGGATCAAACCATTTCTCTAATTCAAGGTCACTTTCCCAATATTCCCTTATCTTACCCTGTTCAAAACAACTTATCATCATATGTAGCCATCTGCTGTGTTGCACAACTCATTACTGCTAACACATTTAGCTAACCTCTTGTAGTCCTATTATGTGAGAAATTGGAAGAATTACAATGAATCTCTGGTAAAGAGAGGAGAGATATTACTTGATTTTGATGTTATTGATAACTGGAATACAGAATTAATAGAGATGAATAAGAACAAAGAAGGTAGAAAATTCGTATATCCAGATTCATTTATCAAGTTATTAGGATACATGAGAGCATACTTTCATTTGCCTTATCGACAAACTGAAGGCGTAGTACGAGAACATGCTTCCAATACATTACCCTCTATTCCTGATTATAGTAACATTAGCAGAAGAATAAATAGATTGGATATCAAGATTTCTTTAGATGATACTGATAAATCTAATTTACATGCTGATAATTTTGTAATTGCAATTGATTCTACTGGTCTTAAAGTTACAAACAGAGGGGAATGGATTAGACATAAATGGAAAGTAAAAAGAGGTTATCTCAAAATACACATAGCAGTTGATATCAAAAGGAAGAGAATCCTATCATTAGATGTTACTAGTGAACAAGTACATGATTCTCAAGTATTACCTGTATTGATAGAGGATATAACAATAAAGCAGAATAAAATAGTAGACTCTATTATTGCAGATGGTGCCTATGACAATAACAATAATTTTCAATTTCTGTCATTTAAAGGAATCAAACCAGCAATAAAGGTAAGAAAGAATTCCAGATGTAGAAAGACCAATCATTACCTTAGAAATAAGACGGTGAAGATGCAGAAAAATAATTTACAACAATGGAAGGTTAGTGTGAACTATGGACAAAGATGGATTGTAGAAACTGTCTTCTCATGTATCAAAAGAATGTTTGGAGAATATGTTACTGCTATAAAATTTGACAATATGGTAAAAGAAATGATGTTAAAAGCATCTTTGTACAACTTGTTTCAAAGCATAACTATCAGATAAGTAAAAGAGAATAAAGATAGATTGTTTAAATGAGTTATGCAACAAAGCATATATCAGTCCATTCATTGTCGCTTACTACTTTTCTTGGTGCATATGATATACATGCGCAAAGGTATGCAAAAGATGATATGTAAATGCTACCTCTTCTGTCAGGTCGGACTCAACATTGCTGACTATCCTTATTAACTCAGGTCGCTCAACTGCCATCCGAGTAAGTCCATGCATTTTTTCATCTAAATCATTGAGAACCTTTGTTTCAATATCTACGGTTAGCGCCTGCATTTGCTTCCTAGAGAAGTACAGGACTATAAACATCGTACCAATTATGCCAAGTGCTTCTCCGATGCTGAAATATTCAGCTATACCTACTTCAACCATTACTTGGGACTTATAAAAGAGATCGTCATAAGAATTTCTTTTTAGAAGTAAGATCTAAATCCTACTAGGTGAATTATGCAGTTAAATAAAAAAAGAAGCAAGAAATGCACAAGATCCAGAATAGAATGTATAACAATAGCTAGTGGAGAAATAGAAATAATCCAATGGATATTGTCATACACAGAGTATTAGTATCAGAAGACGATTAGGGGCAAACGCAGTGGAATAACTTCTATATTAATAACTGAAAAATGTACTCAGTTTATAAAACTGAATCAGTTTAAATAACTATAGTATATACATCTAGAATAATTTTTGAAAAGATCTAGGAGAATGTTAAGAAGAACTTCCTACGCTGCTCAATTTAAACCGGATAAGGACAGATTCGACCCATCTCACCGTCGGGAGCATTGTGCAGTAAACCTTAATCAGATTCATATGATAGGACGAGATCTAGGTCAGCAAGTTCGTATAGAAAGACCTACAGCGAGCGGGACAACACTCACGCTCTACACAATAATTGATACGCATGAAGAAAATTCAGATGCTGTATTTGTGGGCTACACAAATCTTGATGATCTTCGGAAGCGCTTAGGTCTATCCAATACACATTCTTTCACGGGCAATCTTAATGCTCAGGTCACAGCCGTTGATCTACTGTTTCTCAGGCAAGATACAACAGTGAATTTATTGAACAGCTGGATGACAACGGCCATCATCACGGACTAATTGTCATTGCCCCGCATGGTGGCGATATCGAACCATACATGGATGAGCAAGCCGAACACTTTGGCAAACAGCTTTCATCCAAGTGTGTTTCTGTATGGGTCTGCAAAGGTTTTAAAGAACACGGTGGCGCCTTTGACCGCTGGCACATTACTTCGACGGATGTCAGCGAGGAATCGTTCCCAAAGCTTAAAACAGTTATTGGGCGTCACTTTGAATATGCCGTTGCATTCCATGGATGGCGCCATCGTTCAATATATCAAAAGAAATTCTTCATCCTTAAAAAAGGCTAGGATGTGGTATAAATATGCATTTTCAATAATATCAAATATACAAGACGAAAACCAGAGAATATATGTTGAAATCTTATTACTAAATGGATTAGCATTAGTAGAGTATCATTGTGGCAATAATGATAAATCTCTATCATTGGAATTTGATGCATTAAACTTGGCAAATAAGAATCATAAAAATAAAGAATGGCCGTTGCAATTATGTAATAGTAATATTTCAAAGTTAATGAGGAAGAGGTTCAATAATGAAGAAATGACTATTAGTTATCTTAAGAAAAATCTAGAAATCAATTTGTCATACGTACAGGAATATGCGAGAATGGAATTAGCGAAACTTTACTTTCAAAATAAAAATTATTATGAAACAGTAAATGTACTAGAGACTTTATTTGAAGATTGTGATGGAAAGTTTGATATTAAAAATAAAGAACAAGAGATGATAAGTAGGCTTATTTTTGTTACATCATTATTAGCAATAGATGAAAGAAACCGCGTTAATGATTAGATTCCATATTTACAATATTTGTGCAATATTTTTAATGCACCTATAGAAAATGGAATGTTAGAAAAAATTCAAACTTGCCTTTAAAGTAGCCGAGACAGCCAACATGGTAATTGATGTAAAATTTAATTCTCAATGCTCTTAACGCTTTTGATTTTTGATTTCTTTTGATCTCTTCTTATATTGTCTATAAGTATCAACTTTCAAGCGAATAGAACAATTAATTAATTAAGTAATTGAGGCTGGGTCATAATTCCAATAAACAAATATCAGAATATAACAATAGTATGAAATCAATTGTTATTATGTGTCTAGCATGTATATGATTGCTCTGGAGTTGTTGTTATTTATTGATAAGTGCACTCACTTACTATTTTTTAAAATATTTTTTCTAATAATATTCGAATTTTATAAGATATTTTACCTGTTTTCTATTTATAACAAACAATTTACTAGTCTAGTTTATCAATTAGGATCAAAATTGCTAGATTATAATGGAGGATGATATCTGGTTAACCCTAGTATAAACGGGTTCGTATAATATTCTTTAATTATATCGCTACCAATATAAAGTAACGTATTGTAGTCTTAAGGGAGTTTTGAACCTTGCATGTAACGGATTCAATAGTATACTTTATTATTATTTTCGATTATTTGTTTTAAAGCAATGTAAACATTCAAAGCAATCAAATTCAGTCATATTGAGTCTTGCTTAGAGACGGTTTAATTTTATTTGATTATTATATAATAATCATCTTTATTCCCAATCCTCTCTCCATTTCAATGATTCTATGAAGTCTCTCCATTTAACTCACTTCTTTAAAGTTTCATGTATTTTTTTAGTTTACGGAAGATGCAAGAAATAACGCTAATTCGGTATAGACAAAATCCTTTTTATCAATGATATATAATTTGTAGAATAATTATTATAGTTTAGCCATATAATATATCAACTACTACTATATGGCTATATGTCCATTACAAGGAGAAACTTTTCCAAAATATTAGTAGCAACAGATGGCTCAGAAATATCTATGAAAGCAGCAGTTTACGCTATAAATATAGTGAATAGAAAAGGAAATGGAGCGGGAAGTGTACAATTAATTGGAGTAACTGTAATAGATTTAACCAAGCTAAGCCATTCGTTCTTTGCTACAGCATCAGGTTACTATGAAGCAAAAGAATTAGAAGAAAAAAGAAAAGAGTCTCAGAAGAATGGCTTAGATAAAGTTGAAAAATTAGTAGTCAATGAAGAACATAATAATAATGGTGTCAACAATATTCAGTTTAAATCAGAAATTATTGAAGATCCAACATCAAAAGTAGGATTTGTGCTAGTAGATTATGCTGAGCGTGAGAATGTTGATTTAATTGTAAATTGGGACAAGAGGTAGAACAAGATTTAAGAAGATGAGGCTTGGAAGTGTTGCATCAGATGTTGTAACATATCGCACATTGTCCTGTATTAGTAGTAAAGTGAAGTTAATGTATCTTTATTATTATTGTATTTTGCCAATTATTCTAGGATGTTAACAATTCAAATCCAATAGGTGAAGTTTTGAGATCACAATAGAAGACAATTTCAGGTTCTCTTTTGTCTGTTTAAAACGTGGGATAAAGGTTTGACAAGAGTCTACTATTTTGCAACACATTAATCGACTGTTCTCTGGCTTCAGACGAATTTAATGCATACTGTAATATGCGACTTACAGTATAGTAACCAAAAAGTTAAGTGATATGCAATCTTTAAAGTCTTTATAATCTATTACTTTTCATAAGATGACAAGTTTCAACGATTGGTGGAAGACTGTTCCAGCTGATTTCCAGCAGAAAAGCTTTAACGGTGATGAACAAAACAAGCCATTGCTAAATCAAATTAATTATGCTTTTTTGCATCTTCATTTGGCTAAAAGCATGATGCTAAGCCAAGTCATGAAGAGCTTAAAGGACTGGTTGCATAGCGGTCAAATAAATGGTACTAAGGATGAATAAATAAGAAAATAGAAAATCAGTCTACTACTAATTATTATTTTTTTAATCTAAATTAGTATGGCTTGCTTTAGGTTTTATAGTGTAAAAAAGAAAATGCTAATGCTAATGCAACTATCAAATCTGCACATATATCATTCCATAATATATATATGATGCAAATGCATAAAATAGGACTGATAAGTAATAATTTTATCTCTTAGTTAGAGAATTATATACTACTAGCAGTAGCAATAAATAAATGTAAAAATATGTTCTAACAAATAGAACTCTTTTAAATAATTAGAGTTCTTGTTACTTATACATATATGACATCTACTGGATTCTTAGTGTTTTATCGTTTTAAAGCAATAAATAAAGAAGAAACACAAAAAGCTAATTATGATGAATGGCATGAATTAAAGAAAAATTAACTTACCTTCTCTGGTATTGAGATTGTAGAAGAATATATCCATGCATGATGTAGCGAATATAATGGTTTTTTGTTATTTGAAGCTCCTGATAGTGCTGATTCATTTTTAGACTGGTGGTCAAAGTTTAAGGATACTATTAGATGGTATGTAGAAGAGACACATATACAATAGTAGCAAGGAGAAGGTAACTAACTTTTATCCTATGTATGTTAAATTATTTTTTTCTATTTCTTTATGTCTTAAACCTCTGCGTTCTAGTTTTTTATTTTTTCAAATAAAGGAGATAGCACAACGTTCGGTGGAATATAAAAGACAGAATTGACTCTATTGTGCCTCCCAGGATTCATTCTATCTATAGAAATGCATTCTCAGAATACAAAGATTGATGATTGAGAAACAAATATCCCAGAATATATATATTAATATCATTTTATAAATATTGGAGAATTTCTTGTTATTCATAATTTGATCGGCAAACTAAAACTAAACGTGGCACCTTTTCCATCTGAGTTATTCTCAGCCCATATCTTGCCACCATGAGCTTCTACTATGCTTTTGGAGATAAACAAACCTAGACCTGTACCTTTAGATGATTTTGAAGCAAATTTTGAAAATAGTCTAGGTTCAATGTTAGAGATAAATGCCGGTCCCAGTATCTTTTATACTAACTATTAGCTTGATTATCTTTTTTTTCTGTGGTAACAGATATCTTTCCTGATTTAGTAAATTTAAGGGAATTATTGATAAGGTTGGAAATTACTTGATTAATCTTTTCTGTATCTGCATGTACAAATATAGCGTCATCATTAGATTCGTGTACAATCTTTAAATCTTATTCATTTTTATTTTTACTTATCTGCAATTTGACTCTTATGATCTTCTATCAAATTTCAAAGTATGTGTTTTAGCATTGAATCTTTTTTTCTGGAGTTCTAGTAGTATGGCTTTCAATTCTTGTAACATCAAGTATATCTTCTGTAAGTCGTTGCAATCTTCTTGCATTTCTAATTACAACATCTAGAATTTCCTGTTTTTCAGTATCTTTTATTTTAGAACGAAGAGCATCAGTTAATCCAAGTATTGGTTGTATCGGAGTTCTCAATTCAGATGCTGCTATATTGATAAATTCATTTTGCATTTTATCATGAAATTTTAGCTGTTCTATTTGCTGATTCTAATTTTTTATTGGCCGGTCCAAGTTGCTTATTGGATTCATCTAATTCCTTTGTCCTTCTTTTTACCTCTCTATCTAACCTACTATTCCATTTAATAAGAAAAACAATTAAGATTACAACTGCAGTAGTTATGCCTGCAAGTAGTGAAAATGTCTGTAATCTTTGTACAGAAATTATATCATTGATCTGCGAATAAATTGTTGAAGTAGGGGTTATAACAAAAATAAAATATATGGGTTTTCCTGCAACAAAAATAGGATTTCCTGTATTTAGTCTTTCACCATTCTTAAATTCGTAAATACCAAAATCTTGTTTTCCTGACAATACTCTTCGTATTAGGTTATTTAGGATCGTATTGTGTCCTGTAACTTCTTGTGTATGGCTACCAAAGAATGAGGTCCCAATAAATGATTTAACTGGATGAATTAATTGAACAGAGTTTCTATTTAAAACCGCTAGATATTTGATTTTATATTATAGATATTTCCATAATGCTCAAAAAATGATATTGTGGGTATTTCAGCTCCTACTAACCCTAAATACTGCCCTGTTTTCTCATTTAAAATTGGATAATTTAAAGCTATTCTGTTATTTGCCATCCATTCCTTCAAAGCCATTAGAAAATACTGGCATGTGCGCATCTTTTGTTTGCTTTACCCACTCTCTATATGAGAAGTTGACACCTACAAACGGTTTTTCACCTTTTGGAATTATATTAATTGTTGCTATGTTGTCTTTATTTAAAATAAAAAGCCTATCTACTGGGGTTATGGAGTTTATCTGATTATATACTTCTTGTAATAATTTTGTAGTTTCATTACCAGATAGTTCTCCTTGTTGCAATATTGCAGAATTAGCTAACATCTGAAGCCTTGCCATAATCGAATCCAAATTGAGCTAATATGATGAGAAAGAGCTTCTGTAGCGTCTATCTGTCGCTGCCTTTTGCTAATCAAATAAGCTGTTTTTAATGTTGTTTTCTGTATTAGTCTGAAAATAAAAAAATAGTCCATATGAAATTCCTATAATCAATATGATAGAAAGGATAGTAATTTTCTGTGTGTTTAAAGGAAAAATACTATAATATTTTTTAAAATCCATCTACTATCATGAGATGATACTAGTGAAATTTATTATTTCTCTCTATAATAATAATATCTCTCAGTTCTGACAGCTTTTATTACTCTTTTCATTAAATAAAAGCTAACATGAATTTGCCTTTAGCACGTTCTTCCTTTCTTTCTACCCTTTTCTCTTTGCTTCTGGATATATTGGACAACGATGCGAAAGACTCCTCAGTTATCATATTTTGCATTTTCACAGAAGGTTTTGGAACGCTCTGTCATGCATCCGCAGGATACCAATAGAATCAAAAAACATCTCAACCTCCCAGTGCATTTCTCTCTAGTATTATGTACATGATTGCAAAATAGGAACATTGAATATGGGTCTATTGATGATTCTTCTATTTCTCCTCTTACTTTAAGACACTTAATTTTTTCTCATTTTTATTCGCATGGCATCCTAATAAAGGAGTGATATCACAATGGGTTCGGTGGGATGCAATACATTAGTGTATGGAATCCATTTGCGCAATGTAAAAGGATTTAGTCTAAGAGTAGCATAAGGCTTAGAATGATTCTAATGATTGATGCTGATGCGGAATCTTACTTGTTTATTTCTTCTGCAATTCTTTGTTGTTCTTGTGTGTATACTTCTCCTCTGTTCTTTGGAGGTCTTTGTTTATTATCATCCTCTTCGCTTTCAGATGACATTACTAAAGTATATTCTCCTTATAAGATAAAATACTTTCATGCACTCTCTAGAACGCTTTATTGACTTGGAATTTCTTATTTTTACACTCAACTTAGTAAACATCTTTTTCATTAAAATGTAGAGTATATTACTGTGAATAGGGAGCGAATAATCACTAAACTAATATTAATGGAGCTATTTGGCGGATTTGCTGGTTGGTCTAATATTGATATTTTACTCTCAAAGTTATTATTGCTAAGTTTAATCTGATGACGCTATTATTCTATTTAGTCTTTTTATCAGCGTTTCAGTTTCAATTGGCTTTTGAATATAGCAATTTTTATCTAATGCAGGAAATAATTCTTTTCTAAACTGTTCGTAATCCATTTCACCTGCTGTCAGAAAACAGACCTTAACTTTATCATGTATCTTCTTTATTTGTTTATACAACTCAAATCCATTCATATCTGGCATTTTAATATCAAGCATAAGCAAGTCATACATACCAGCTTGTTTTCTAAAACTCTCCAATGCCAAGAATGGATCAGTAAATGAATCGACTTTGAATCCATTATCTTCTAAAACCATCTTTATCGCTAAATTAACATCAGGTTCATCATCTAATATTAATACTCTTTTATTCATTATTCATTAACTGCTTAGCCTTTGCGATATTATTGCTAAATTCTGTTACTGCGTCAGCTGCTTTATTATAGACTTTAAGATTCTCTCTTGCCGCATCTACTGCATTGATTGCTAACTTGTTGTTAATGTCAACTGCTCTTAATGTATTTGTTAGTAATTTCATTTGATTGTCTTGTAAATTGTTCTGTGTATGATGGTATTGATAATGGGATGTTAAAGTTTCCTACCAATTGCTTTTGAGCTGAAATTGTCTTCTCTATCACATTCTTTACCGTCTGGATATAATCTAGCTGAAGATTAGAGAATGCTTGTGCATATTGTGGTTGAACACTTGATATCTGATCTACTGCTCTGACAAAGTTTTCTCTTACTGTATCTAATACAGGGCCTGTGCTACTTGATCCTACTGTACTACTTTCGTCTTTTGATTTATTATCTACCATTTTTATGCTTAATATTAGGTTATATGAATATATAAATTCTGGTAACAAATGGTAATGATTACCATATAATGCCTATTAAATATTATAATTATTCAAATAAAGAATCCTATTAATTTCCAGCCTACCTATTAGATACATAGAAAAATACAATCAGAAATTTATGATAATGTAAAGCTATATTTCATTGACTTTATAGTCATATCTTCTACGACACGACAATCAGATGCCAGAAATGTTAAGAATACACATTAATTTTCAGATGGCTTAAACAGGATTAATATACAATTTATAACATTTTCAGAAGGTTTTAATAGATTTACATTAAAATTAATTATGTATGTTTTATTTAGCAAGACCATGTTTTCTATATAATATTTACATGCTTCTGGTTAATATTAGACTAATTTAATAATGAAACCTTATTAGTTTCTAACTCGCATAAACTAATGAACGGTAATAAAAATAAAAGACGGTTATCATCATATCAACAATCAGTATCAAACTATTGCTTTTACTGATAAAAAAGAAGAATCATTATTTCTCAAAAGGATTCTAATTGTAGATGATGATCCTGATATTACTTTAAGCTTCAAATTAGCTTTAGAAGAGGAAAATAATAGTAGTAACAGTAAACTTGAAATACATACGTTTAATGATCCTCTATCAGTATTATCACAATTCAAGCCAAGTTTCTATGATTTATTGCTAAATTGATATTAATATGCCAGATATGAATGGCTTTGAATTATGTACAGAGATATTAAAAGTAGATTTTAATGTCAAGATTTGCTTTATGTCTGCCAGGAGAAGTGAATCATGAAGCTGTAAGAGAATTATATTCCAACCATAAGTATAAGATGTTTTATAAAAGAGCCTATTGCAATAGATTATTTGATAAAGAGAATAAATGGAAGAGTTAGAGTAGTAATTGTAGCAATATTCAATTAAAAAGGGACCTGCAAATATAACTCTGAAATAACACTCTGAATTCTACTAAGAAGAAGGATAGTTTGAAATTTTGAAATTATAAAACCAATACCAAAAAACAGTACATTTTTGTCTGTGCTAATGGGACTTTTATCAAGTTTTGCTATGAACAATTAGGATTTAGATTACATCATCAGATATGGTTACAATTTGATGCAGGAACTTATTATAAATTAATTGTGATAATTATTTTTAACAATGTTATAATAATAATACTATTACCTGTAATGTCTTTTCTTGCAACTATTAATAAATTTAAAATTTATTATTCATCATGGCAAATATCATAAATAACACAGACCTTGATAAAATACAAAACACTATTGAAAATGGACAAAAGGATAGACAATTCTTACGTAAACCAGTCAAACTGCAAGGAGAATGGAATCTTGATCTACAAAATGGATATCAATTTAAAACAGAATTAACATATGAGAAAGGAAAGCAGACTATAGAAATAGATTCACCATCATTTTTAGGAGGGAATGGTAGCAGAGTAGGACCAATGGGATATTGTATTGCAGGCATTACTTCATGTTTTATTGCTACATTTGTAAGCGTTGCATCAAGTCAAGGAATCATATTCAACAAATTAAACATCAATGCAGAATGCGACATTAATTTTGCAAAAACTTTCGATATTGCAGATGAACCTATTACAGAAAGTATTAATTTTTATATTGATGCTAAAAGTGAAGACATAGATAAACAGAAACTTCAAGAATTGGTAAGGATGGCAGAAGAGCGGTGTCCTGCTATTTACAGTATGTCTCATATAATAAAGGTCAACGCAGAGATAAAATAAATAATAAATAAAAATACATAAAGCAAGTTAAGTATTTCCAGATACTGATATCCAGAATGGAATATTTCCTGTTGGAATCCTTGAAATAATTTCTAAACTATTAGTATTTATAACAACAACCTTATCTTCTCCTTGAACTGTTACATATCCCTTTAGTCCATCAGGTGGAAATACAATATTATGGGATACTTGACCAACGTAGATCTCCTTTATAACACTTAAATCCTTGAAGTTAATTATGCTGATAGTTCCAGGCAACTCATTAGCAACAAAGACATAATTTTCTTCTATTAGGCGATATCTTTAATATCTTTTGGAACGTCGCCAACTTTTATTTTAGCCATCATATTTTTATCAGTACTGTTAAAGATAAAGGTTTGATTATCTGCACTGCTTGTCGCAACAACAACTTTTCCTTCTATCAGTTGCGTCAACGTATGTCATATCTTTTCCTGCAGGCAAAGTTGTATTCTGTTGTAAATTGTATATTGCTCCATCTTTTCTTAATGTATTAAATATATGGTCATTTGTAACTTCTGTAGCATTTGTAACTTTTTGCTGTGATCTAAGCAAATATGCTATTTATGGTAACTATACGTATAACTAGCATGAAAATATATAGAAAATAACTTACACTTAATATCATGGACTTTCTATTCTCCATAATAATTTCTTATAGGAATTGTTGAAGCATTGTAAATAATTCTATTGCTAATGCTTCTTCCAATCCTAAACCAGCATTGCAGCCGTCATCATCTATATTCCAAAACCCATCAAATCAAAGTGATATCTATCTAAAGGAAGAGTCAGAAATATATGATAATAGTAAAGGCGATGTTGCTGATTGATTTGATAATATCAGAAGCAAGTCCTCCTAGTGTTGCCATTAGTATTAAAATACTTACAATTCATTCCTTGTTCTTAACAGTATATTATTAGCATTTTATTAGAAAACAGTCGATTAAGCATGTTGCAAAATAGTAGACTCAATAGTAGAGTCAAACCTTTATCCCACGTTTTAAACAGACAAAAGAGAACCTGAAATTGTCTTCTATTGTGATCTCAAAACTTCACCTATTGGTTTGAATTGTTAACATCCTAGAATAATTGGCAAAATACAATAATAATAAAGATACATTAACTTCACTTTACTACTAATACAGGACAATGTGCATATGTTACAACATCTGATGCAACACTTCCAAGCAGCATCTTCTTAAATCCTGTTCTACCTCTTGTACCAATTACAATTAAATCAACATTCTCACGCTCAGCATAATCTACTAGCACAGATCCTACTTTTGATGTTGGATCTTCAATAATTTCTGATTTAAACTGAATATTGTTGACACCATTATTATTATGTTCTTCATTGACTACTAATTTTTCAACTTTATCTAACCATCTCTGAGCTTCTTTTCTTTTTTCTTCTAATTCTTTTGCTTCATAGTAGCCTGATGCTGTAGCGAAGAACGAATGGCTTAGCTTGGTTAAATCTATTACAGTTACTCCAATTAATTGTATACTTCCGGCTTCATTTCCTTTTCTATTAGCTATATTTATAGCGTAAACTGCTGCTTTCATAGATATTTCTGAGCCATCTATTGCTACTAATATTTTGGAAAAGTTTCTCCTTGTACTGGACATATAGCCATATAGTAGTAGTTGATATATTATATGGCTAAACTATAATAATTATTCTAAACTATATCATTGATAAAAAGGATTTTGTTTATACCAAATTAGCGTTATTTCTTCATCTTCCGTAAACTAAAAACATCATGAAACTTTAAAGAAGTGAGTTAAATGGAGACTTCATAGAATCATTGAAATGGAGAGAGGATTGGGAATAAAGATATGCGTATTATCTTTTTCCATGAAGAATTCTAGTCAACTCCCATGAAATACTAACATTGCTAAGATTCTGTAAATATTACTTGTTTGTGATAGTAACCCAACATCAACATTCATCATTAATGCAATTTAAGCATTCTAGCTTTGATTTACTAGAGTTACATTCTTCTGGTAAACAGCCGCAATCTGCACACCTGATTTGCATAATAATAAAATATTATATATTACTACAGAAAATAAAATGCTTCTTAAATGTACATCTTAGTTTAAAAATAGTCAAATATGTCTCTTACATTCTAACAAATATAATAATACCTGCTGATAATGATGTTTTATTTGACTAACCAAAAATGGCTTGCAGAAGTAAAAGAGTAAGAAACTAGATTAAACTATTAAAAAATGGATTATATGTGAAAATATACTCTAAAAAATAAAAAGTAGTTAGCTTTTACTGCTTACATTTCTGTTAACGCTATATATCAAATTTGGGCTAACGTATTTCTTAAATATGACTTTCTAAGGCTAGATTGTATAATATGCCTTTTGGATTTGGTGGTGACAAAGAAGAAATTCCTTCTCCTATTAAAAAGCCCCTTGCAGATAGAGATGATTTGGATGAAATTAGTAAAATAACTGAAATACTAAATCCAGAAGAAAGAGTATTACTTGTTGCTAGACAGTCAAGGATAAAGCCAGGAGGTTCCCATTTCACACCAAATATCATCTATGCAACAGATAGAAGAATCATTATTAGAGATCCATATATGCTTGGAATAAAAGAAAATGTAGTAGATATTCCATATGACATAATTACAAGTATAAAACTGGAAAAAGGATTACTTTCATCTACAACTAGATTCAAAGCCCCAGCATTAATGAGCTCAACTAGACTTGGAATGATGGACAGTATAGTTGATGGTGAAGATGATCAAGGTGGAGTAATTGAAGCTATTCCAAAGAATAAGGCAGAAGATTTGTTAGAAATAATTCGTTCAGGAATGCAAGGTAATAGTAGTAAATCAGCACCTTCAAAACAGCAAAAACCCCTACCCCTCCGAATTACTTGAATCCAAAGAATAATACCATTAAAAAAGATTGGATTGAATGAAGATGAATTAACTTTAGAAATATGAGTATGCTTCTATCCTCTTAAACATTGCAAAAGAAGTCATCTGATTTGTCTTAGACATGCCATTCTAATTCATGTTCTTTCTTTTCTTTTTCAGTATTAAATTCTGAATTGCAATATTGGCATTTAATGTATGGAATCAGTCTAATAGAAATTGTATTATTGTTATTTTCTTTGTTTATATTATTTGCCTTATTAGTTGAGATATTCTTTCGTAAAGACGTGGTATGAATCTCCTGTTTATATTGTTTGATCAAATGACTTAGAGTGTATTCCCATCCATGCTTTACATCTTTAAAATAGTCTGTCTCTGCTACTACTGTAATATAATCTTCTTTAGGATTTGTAGATGCAAGAAAAATCTTGCTGTCATCAGATGTTAATATTGCTGAATCCGCTGTTACTCTTATGGCAAATTCGTTTTGATATCTGTTAGTCCATAGTTGTATTTTTCTGTGTATTATGTTTTGCTTGCTTGCTATTGAATTTAATCCTTCTTTAGTCTTAATTTTTTTATCAACTACCTTGGAATTAGTTTGCAGGGTATTCGATTGTTGTCTTCTAGCAAGAAATATGTATCCCTTATCTGTTGTAATATAGGCTGCCTGATTTTCAATATAATGCAAGAACTCTTTGTCTACCATCTCTGCTGTAATTCTTCTTAACTGATCGTGAGACAAATGCGTTTCTTCTATTATCTTATCTTTTTTGTACCCATTCTTACATATCTCTAATATATCAGCTATTATCATAGCGGATGCGTCATCATCTGTTGCTGCCATATTGTAGGTAGAATGTAAATTAGGACAATAATAAAACTATAATTATTGTCTTCTAGAGTATTATCACATCCCTAAAAATATACTAGGCGTGTGATAATTGGATTTATGGTACAAAAAATGATAGGACAAGGCATAGGTAGTATGCTCTGGTGAGATGAAAATTATTCTTGACTGCGACCAATCTACCTCTTCACGTTTTAAATTGTGAGATGAATAGGAGCTTTTATTATACTCTAATATAAAATCGGCTTTGTTATTGAGCATAAGATTAAGATAAGCCATACCCTGGTCTACAACTGAGAAATTCCTATCCTTTTTGTACTCTATTATAACAAAAGCCTTGGATTCTTCATCAAATGCAAGAGTGTCTATTCTCAAACCATGAAGTTCAAACTCTGCTTTTACAAAATCAAGCTCAAATAGATTATGCAGATTCGACTCAGTTAACCGCTGGATTTCACTCTCTAATGGAAATTGCTGCTCTCTTACTTCAGTAAGTTTGGTTCCATTTATAGAGAAAATCCGCAATAATATGTAATTCTTCCATGTAGTCTAAATGCTTTTTTGCAGAAAGGCTCTTTTTTAAGAGAAACGGTTAAAGTCAACCGACATTATTTAATTAAAAAAGGGATAAAGTGGTCTGAATTAGCCAAGAAAGAACAACAAGAATCGTCCTCTAAACCAGTTAACTATACCTTATTTAACCAAAAAATAACCTTTGAATTCTTAAAGGCTCATTTATGGGCTGCAGCTGACATTCTTAGGGGCTCTTATCCTGCTGTCTATCTCCAACCTGTGATGACTTTGCTATTCCTGAAGAAGTTAAACGATATCTTCGAAGTGAATGCAGAGAGATAATTCAACATAGTAAAAGCGAAGAAAAAGAATTGTATCGAAACAAAAATAAGTAATACTTTTTGTTCCAAAAAAACAACTTTTGCATTCCTAAAGTCGAAGCATAATGCTTAATATTTTCATAGTTTAAATGGATTTTTATATTTGCGTTTTTTTATATCTGAGAATACGATGATTATCATCGGCTACGTAAACATAACCTGAGGAATCTATAGCGATGCCATTGGGAGTATTAAACTGTCCATCGGCTGAACCATAAGATCCTCATTTTGTGATGAAGCTACCATTGCTTGATGATGATGAAAAGACTTATCTGAAGTTTATTGCCGCAGAGGTAAAAAAGCAATCTAGCAGTAATAATACTAGTAGCAATACAACAACAACAGCAACAACATTACTCCAAATACCTCAAACAGCAAAAGAACCTACAATACCATCTACAAAAGGATATTTAGTTCAAGAAATACGCGATCAGTTGTATTGGGTTACAGATGGTAGTTATAATACTATGTTGTGGTAACAGACAAAGGCGTTGTAGCAATTGATGCCCCACAACTATGGGAAAGAATTATCTTAAAGCCATATCAGAAGTGACTGATAAACCAGTTACACATGTAATCTACAGTCATTATCATCTAGACCATATTGGTGCTGCAGGAATGTTTCCAAAGAATGCTACTTTTATAGCTCAACAAGAAACAGCAGATGAATTACAAAGGGCAAAAAGTGTGGCTAAGAATGCTTCTATGGTACTACTGCCACCAACTCCTACTTCAACCTTCTCTAAGAATATGACTCTGAATATTGGAAATCAAATACTACAGATGGACTACTATAGCAATAATCATGTACCTGGAAACATGTTCATCTATACTCCAAAACAAAAAGTGCTCATGCTAGTTGATATAATATTTCCTGGATGGATTCCATTTCCATATTTAGCGATAGCTAAAGATACCGCTGGCTTTATCAAAGCTCATGATATAGCCTTAAACGATTATGACTTTGATACAATTGTCGCTGGTCACCTTACAAGACTTGGAACAAGAAATGATGTTATGGTACAGAAGGAGTTTGTATCTGACTTGGAAAAGGCAGCTGCTATAGCCAATCAGAACGTCACTTTTAGCAAGATTGCAAGCCAAGACATTTCGATAACCCAAGGTTGATTTTCTCCAAATATATTGATGCCATCAACAAAAAATGTATGGACGATATGCTATCAAAGTGGGAAAAAAGGCTTGGCGGAGCAGATCTGTTTATGTCAACCCATTGCTTTACTATGACTGAGTCTAGAAGGGTTGACCCTACCGTACATGCATTAATGCAATAATAATCAAAAATAGTATATGTATTAGTAGTAGCAAGAGAGTAAATAAGAGGAGGAAGAAGAATCGTCGATGCATAATTCATTGTTCAATCTGCAATTTGGTAAGTACGATACTCTAATCAAATACACACTTGTACCCTCAATTCCTCTTTCAATAATAGCTATTCTATCTTTTAATTCTAATACATGGATGACATCTGAAATTCATCATTTTTATATTGAGTTGTTTGCAGTTTTACTTGCTGCTATTTTATCATTTTACTACATGGCACGTGCTTATACATTAAATGATAAGTTCAGTTTGTTTATAGGTATAGGATTTCTTGTTAACGCTTTAATTGACTTGTTGCATGTCATAGTATCTTATACTTTTATGGATGAATTTCTCTTTCTCAAGTACTTTATACCACAGACATGGTTTGCAGGAAGAACATTTCTCAGTGCTATGTTCGCAATAGCAATTGCAGCATATCCTGCATTAACTGCTTCTGGAATTTCTAAGAAATCATCTTCCTCATCCTCATCACCTATTATTAGTTCTACCTCCTTACCATCACCACCACCACCATCATCATCAGGCCGCCGCCTACAAGCAGCAGAATCCTTACCACTACTACCATCTCTGCGAGAAGATAACAACAAAAAACAAAAAATACCAAAATTCCTTGTTGCATCTCTAGTTATACTTACTATTGGTTTTGCGTACGTAGCACTTAGTTCACTTTTTATAATTTATCCTGGTTCTGTAATAGATGATTTTCCTATACATAGGCCCTATGAGCTGCCTGGACTTGCTTTATTTTTTGTAGCTTTATTTTATTTTTATAAAAATCAACTTTATAAGAAAAGTGATGTTTTCTATAAAGGAATAGTAGGTTCACTAGTTATAGATATTTTTGGACAAATTATAATGTCATATTCTACTACCTCATTTGATACAGCACATAACGTAGCTCATGCTTTAAAGGATGCAGCCTATTTTGTTAATATTATTGGATTGGCACTATCAAGTATTCAATATAATGAAAAATTAAAAGAAGCTAATTGGAATTTAATAGAAAGAGAAGAAATAATTCGCTCTCAATTAGAGAAGTTAAAAGAATCAGATAAGATGAAAGATGATTTTATCAATATAGCAGCTCATGAACTGCGAACACCTATACAGCCTATACTTGGTTTATCTGAGTTTATCCGGCCTAAAGTAAATTTTAAAGAGCGTGAATATATCGATGTTATTATAAGAAATGCAAAAAGACTAAAACGCCTTACAGAAAACATACTAGATGTCACAAAAATAGAAAGCCATTCGCTAAAACTAAACAAGGAAAGATGCAATCTAAATGATGTAATAACAAATACTATAGATGATATAATAATAAGTAAGGACTTTTTTAAAAATACAAATATAAAATTATTGTACAAACCCCAGCATATTTTCTTAGAAGCAGATAAGCAGCAATTAACTCGCGTCATTTCCAATTTTTTAAATAACGCTATTAAATTCACAAAGCGAGGTACAGTATCTATTATTGCAGAAAAGAAAGATGGTCAGGTTTTTGTAAGTATTAAAGATACTGGTGAAGGTATAGATCCAGAAATATTACCACAACTATTTTCCAAATTTGTTTCAAAGTCTTATCAAGGGACTGGATTAGGATTATTTATTGCTAAAAGTATTGTGGAAGCTCATGATGGAAAGGTATGGGCTGAAAACAACCACAACGGAAAAAAGGGAGCTACTTTCATTTTCAGCCTTCCGCTAGGCGATAATTCTACCATTATAAGGTCATCAAAGTAGAAGAGATGGATAAAATATGAAAAAGAGAGTATAGTAATAGATGATGAGCATGACATGACTTTTTTAGCCAGGCTTTAGAAGATAGTGGATATCAGGTAAGAAGTAATATGTCTATATATACTGGTAAGAAAGTGACAATGATTGAAGTATGAACCCATTCACTATATGAATGGTAACCATCAAATAACCTAGCGATAGAAATAATAATAATAGTAATAATATATGGACCTCTTGTTCTTGTTGAGTGGTATTTCTTTAATTTAATTCCTACGAGATCTTAATCTCTGATGTTTCTTTTGCTATTTTTCTGACTGCATTCACTCCCTCTTCTGAGAGTGGTGTTAATATAGTATCTTAATTCCAATTAGCGAGTTTTCTGTATTGAGATGTCCAATGTATAAATGTAATTGCAGAAGATGGCGAAAGCATTATCATATCTGAAGATGTAATAAATATGCAAGAATTTATGTTCCCAAATCTAATATAGATTACTAGGCAGGAAGTGAAGTTTTTCTTAATGTATCATATGATATACCATCAGCAGCTTTCGAAATAAAATCAAAGTAGCAGAGAGTTTGATTGTTGGTCTGGCCTACAATCGGCTTCAGATAATCATCGAATCGATACAGTTTCTCGATATGGATCGAACTTGACTACTAACTTTAGAGATGCTCCTACTCCAACTGAGTATGTAACTACCTTCATAATACCTTCATTGCTTGGCCCTATACCAGCTGTTTAAAATGGTATAAACAGAAGGAAAAAGTTATCTAAATAGTTATACTAAAACAATTGATGCTGCTGCTTACGATGCATCATATCATAATAAAGACGGATATAAGCAACATTTATTTCAGATAAGATTGCAAAATATGTATATATAATGATTAGGTGTTACTAGGCTCTGTAGAAACCATGTGATTAGAGTAAGGTTAGTTAGTTAATCTGTGGGTATTGTAGGCTATGCATCTGAATGATAATTCCCTGTTTTGTGTTCTCACTAGTCTTGATGTAATGTGTTCTCCAAACAATCGTTTTATGACTGATATTATGGTTTCGTTTTTGTTTCTCTGATTATAAAGCACCTTACAATAGCCGCGCTTCATTTGTTTTCCTATCCTATATTTTACCGTGTGTTCTCCATATTGATACACCGTTGGTATCTGGGTGGGTGGTGTAACACTGAACGCATGGAGCATTTCCCTGACTAATACATATGATTATCTTCACTTCACTATCATATCCTTTATTGGCTGTAACAACAGATAATGGCAGGGTTTTGGCTATCTTTATTATAAGTGGTTGGAAATCTATATTATCGTGTCGTTTTGGTGCACGTCTGATTTTAATGATACAAATTATCTGTTTCAGTACATCTGCTCCTAACGATAATTTGATGTATTTTCTTCTCCTTAGTTTTGTTCTCTCTGCATAGTACTGAGAAGCATGGGTTGCTTTAAATCCAGATGAATCTATTCCAGTAAATATTTTTCTGATATTTGTAAGTAGTAAAATATGAATGAGGAAATTATCTTCTCCAATAATGTACCATTTATTCTTGCAGCAAACTTCTGAAGAGTAGTATAATGTGGAATATGGGATAATTAAAGAAATATTCTAAGATAATATGCTTCTATCAACCATTGTACAAACATCCTATAACTCTTACCTTCATACTGTCGTATAGTAAGCAAGCAAGACTATATGCTGCCATCATATGCTAAATACATGGTTGCTCTTTCGATGAAGAAACAGTGGTATTCTTGAATTCCTTAAAACACGATACATATTGTATTTGCTAGTCTGACATACTTAGATTCCTTCAATATCCATAGTCTATTATGATTCTAGAAAGCTTTGACGGAATCCAAAAGCATGTTTTCTACAAAGCCGGTGTTACTAACAATTCATAACAACATTACTAACAAATTATTATCCCACATTGCATTACTTAATATTTTCATTAAATGCGATGTTTTCATATTATGCTCTATTATATTACAATATCTCAGGTTGTTCTGCGTCTGGATGTTCAGAATCTATATGTGCTGCAAGAGCTTGAGGAGTTAAGAAAGCAAGGCCACATATTTTACATACATAACTGTCATTGGGATCAGATGAAGAGCTGGAATCAGACATTTCTTATGCTGACTATTATATGCAGAATGTTCTATTTATCATTTTAATATTCGGGATGTACCTTCATTTCTCAATGACTTGAAGCTTCTTATCCATATTTTAGAGTGCATTCTAAACTAAGGTTTCTAGTATACACTAGAAAATATATTCTTAATAGTTTTCCAAAAGATATAGCCTTAAACGAAATTTTGGAAAGGTACTGTCCTGAATTGTTAAAGCACTATTTTAAATCTAATAAGGTAGTACTCAATCTAAGAAGTGATAAGGAACGAAGACAGTGCAAACAGATGCTTACAACAAACGACGTTTGTATATCCTCTCCATATGTTGGCTGCTTACATTGGAGGGTTTGTTAGAAAGTTCGTTAAAAAGATTTATGATTTCACTAAAGAGAGGATTAATACTTATTCATTTGTAGCCGGAACACTTTAAAAAATTAACTTATATTAACAATAGAATATAATGGAAATAATGAGAATCAATTATTATTATTTATAGATTAATTTTGAGTTAATAATCTCTGATTCTTTATAGCAGTCCTGTGACCTCTGCTTCTCTCTGTGTATGTATCTATATTATGCTTTTCATTCCAATGTTCGACAAATATCTTGACATCTCTTTGTAGTCCTGATCTAGAACGCATCAAAAAAGAGTGTCCAAATTGCCAACCAAGTATATCACATTCTTTACATTCTTTTTCATATGACGCTGAATAACCATATGCTTCTCCCACTATACATTTAGAGGGAGAATCAAGTTCAAAATACCACTGTAACCATGTTAAAGATAAAGGAAATGGTAGCTTCTTTTGTTCTAATCTTTTTGACCATCGTGGTGCTATATCATTAAGAGTGAATTGTGACTTTTCATTTTTTTGTTCTCTATCATAATCAATAAAAGTAGATTTAGTTTTCATGGGCATATATAATCAATGTATTTAGCATATGTATACAATATTAAATATTCGATATTAGAAATGCTGATTCGAAACTAAAGCAAAATAAAGACAAGATTCCATGTTGAAATAGAGGTATGCACATCACTCCTTCTTGTTATATCCAATTGCTTGTTTTGATTCATAAAATAAAATCTAAGTCTATCTGAATAAGGACGAGTAAAAAATAGATTTTGTTTAATTATTAGACTATATGTTTAGAGTAAAAAGATTCAATATTTATAATGCATATTAAAATTTGATTATTTTACAAATCGAAGTTTATGTTGTATTAGTCTATTATATCAGGAAAAAACTTACTTAACCCTTGGAATTTTATTATTGCCAATGTCATATCCTTTTTGTCGTAGATATTTTAAAGTTAATTTGTAAATTAATTCATCATAATCTGTTGCTTCTAATATTCTTGTCCATGAAACCTCGCCTCTATTTGATATTTCTTCTGATAGTAATTCTGTATTTTTTTTTGCTTGTTGTCTGCAATCCTCCATCGTTTTGCCATTCTTATAAGCATGAACTCGAGAATTGCAGCTCTTGCTATTATGGACTTCCACTATGAATACATATATAATAAAGTTAAATTTAAACAATTTTTCTAAAACAAAATTACACATATAAAATAATATTTTGATTTACTTTTATTATTGTCGATATTTAAGTCAACAGACAGGCAGAAAGACAGACAATAGAATAATCCTGGTTCAAGGTAAAAATGAGCTCCTTAACTTTTTGTAGCCAGTGACTTCTACATCTACTAGTTTCTTGTAATCTCTTTCTCATTCTCGCTCCTACAACCTATATTCTGCAGCAGAAGAAGTTATTGCCATTGCATTATTTATAGTATTTAGTATGGATTTAGGGAGGAGATGATAGGCGCAGTCTTCCCAACCCTTTTCCTTTGTGTATCCCACCAATCTTTGTAATTAGATCTAATATTGACCTTATTTTTTTTGGTATTATCTGTATCAATAATTTCCCATCAGTTAGAACTTCATTTATCATTACAATATCTTTGTTTTTGCATACTTTTATGAAATTTTCGAGAAATTTAGTTGTCATTTTGAGGGATAGAGTTTTTTATAATAAAGTTTTCAAATATATTGAACTTACTAATACCATAAATTGTATACCAAAAGTATAGAAACAATACCACTAATAATGAACCCTATGCCTGCATAAATTAGTAATCGTTTTCTCTGTTTTGCCTGCATATATCTATAATAAAAAAGCAGCGGTAAATTACTCTTTCTTATTCAAACCTCAAACATGTATGTGAATACAATTTACAGAAAATACCATTTTATTATTCAAGCGCCACGTTTAAGTCTTTTTGCCAAATTTAACCTTGCATCAACAACTTTGGTCTGTGATTCTAAATATTTTTTGTAACCTGCTAACAACTTTTCTTGCTCATCGTAATCTTCTTTTTGAATCTCATCCATAGTATCTTCGAATACTGCGATTATACTGTCTACATTTGCTCCCAAGCTTTGAATATCTTTCGACTCTGGTGCAGTAACATCAATAGTTTTTGACTTTATTTCTTTGGATGTCGCTTCAGTCGCACCTTTAGCTTTCCTACCAAATGCTAAAATAAGTTCCCTGAGAGACAGTCCAGCTTCTTTAGCTTTAGTAGACACCGATTCTACTTGGCTTGATGACTGATCAGCTTCATAAACCTTCGATCCAGTATCTGATGGACTGATTACTATAATGTTACTGTCCTCAACATCCTCAGGATTCTTACTTGTCGTTTCTTCTGCCTTTTTTTCATTTGGACTTTTCCTTTGGGCGTTGTTATCTTCGCTGCTCACATACTATAATATGTTCTAAAGTTTATAAGGTGTATGTAACTTATCTTTTCTACACATTCATTTCACTAGGAACAATGTTTTAATATTGTACTTTCTCTTGACTTAGAATTGTATGTTTATGAATATACATATGAAAAGAAGGGGTATATTATTTCATCCAAAGAAATAAGAAATTATAATTATAAAAACATCACAATGATTCAATATAGAGAAAATTTTTTAAATAATACAGAAAATATATTACCAAATGATGATTAATGATCATGACAACAATAAGAGAAGATCAAGACTCAGAAGCAAGAAACAATACCAACATATCATTAACAATTGATGATGTATACAATTTACTAGTGACAGAAATCCAAATCCCTACATTACAATCTATACCTCTTGACACTTATCAAAATATTGCTACTCTGCTTGGTAATATAAAAGGGCAGGGCTACGAGGGAATAGAAGTAAAAATTAGAGATAGAATGGTTGAGATGATATCTAAATCCGCCCAACTATTGCTTGAATGTAGGCACCAAAAGTTAAAAGAATACCAGCATGAAATATTATCTTCCTCATCGTCGGCGGCAACAGCAGTGGATTATTCAAAACTTACAGATGAGGAAAAATATATTTTGGATGGAGAAAATGAGTCTGATAAAAGAAGAAATGCTGTCCTTGCCGCAACTATCAATGGAAGACCTAAAGTTATGGAATCAATGTCTGCCAAAATTCGGGCAAAACAAATAGTTATCAGATTTATCAAATCTATGGAACAGTTTGTGGGAGTGGATATGACAAAGTATGGACCATTCCAAGAGGAAGACGTTGCAGTACTGCCATTTGAAAATGCGCGATCTTTCATAGAGAAAGGAATAGCAATAGAAATACATAATATGCAATAATAACATTTAAGTTTTTGATAAATTAAGGGAAAAAAAGTAAGTATTACTCAATTATTTAAAATATATATATTAAAAGCAAAACAAACATGAGATAATAATGAAGAGAATTTTTTATTATAAGGAGTGTTGCAATATTGCTTTAGATTGCATTAGCAGCATATTCGCTTACATTTTCCCCGTATATCCCAAATCATCATTCTACATCAACACTTAATCATCAAATTGCTATGCTTCTAGAATGAGTGTATTTTATGGCAGTTATCTATAGAATCAGCAACTAGAATAAGGCAAGTTTATTTAACTAATCTAATGGTTTTGTTAATACAGTACTATCAGATTTTAGTAATTACTATACCGAGGCTTTTATGATGATCTACATATAAACAATTTAGTGAATAATAAATCAGATATGTCAGAAGATTCTACTCAAAATATACCCCAAGAAGCAACAAAACTAAGGAAGTTGTCAAAAGTGACTGCAAGATACATGGAGATGGAACAGTTTAAAGACTCGGATCATCACACTGGATATTTCTGTTATAATTGTATATACTTTATGAAGCCAAATCATTGTGCTATTGTTACAGATGGGGGACCAGATGTATATGGTAAAAGCTCAGGTGAAATATCACGCCATGGAATATGTTCATTATGGGAACCAAATGAAAAGGAGATGCGCTAAAACTCATTAGAGCGATATTCTTTTTATTCTTTAAAAGGTTCTGTTAATTTGAGTCAAACTTTAGCTTGTTTAAGATGATAAAATAACCTAAAGCATATGTATATATTTTTGTGGAAATGGGTCAAATATACGCTGAATTTGCCAATAGATTCAAAAACTAGATAGATGCATTTAGTCAAGGAAATATTTGTAGTAGAGAACTCCCATGAAAATAAATGGTCAGGATTATTACTGTTATAGATACCAGCGTATGATGAACCAAACCCAACAATTCGTTTTTGTTATTTCATTATATATCGAAAGAAGAACCATTTTTTCTCCAGCATTTATTGAATTTAAATAGAAAAGTATGATCAAAACATTTAGTCCTAACTACTTTTTCTTTCTTTTTTAAATCACCTTAAGCAAACATAAAGTTGGTCCCTAATAATGCACCAGTTAATTCTTTTTATCATTTACCTAGTGATGTACGTTTAGTAACTACTATTTACGGTGGTATAGTCTGGTTATATTCGGGGATGGACGAATTCTATTGTATACATGTATGTATGTCTCTGGCCGTTATCTGACACAAACTCATCCACGAGCAAACTAACATACACGTATATAATAGATAAGCAGGCTAGCAAATGAGAAATGATGTCCTCCTACCACTCTACAACTACACTACGCTAAGCAAGCAATTGGATATTGTAGTAACAACTAGCTGACTGACTAACTGACTCTATGATTGGATGGTTACCTATCAAAAGTAACAACATGCAATTAATTTGTTGGGGATGAATGAGGAAGAGAGAGAAGGAGGAGAAAGAGGAATGGGGAGCGTTTTCATCTTATACAAAGATCTCTGAAACATTTTCAAGAATTTTATTTATGTCTTGTTTCCTTTCTAGTATGTCTAGCCATGGATTTACTGACTTTTTGACAATGTGAGGAACATTTATCATAGTAAAATCTGTTGGAAGTATGCTTGACAGATCTTCCCATCTGGCGGGCATAGATACAGTAGCTAAACTAGACGGTCTTGCTGAAAAAATTGATGCTATTGTTTTTCCCCTAGCATTCTGATTATGGTCAAAGAATACCTTTCCTTTCCTTTTAGTAGTATCCCATTCCATTGTAATTTTTTGTGGGTGTCTTCTTTTCAGAATTTTACCTATGATTTCTGCAAAGCGCCTAGTTTGTTCGTAAGTATAGAAGGTAGCCACAGGAACAAAAATATGCAAGCCAGTTTTTCCTGATGTTTTTACATAAGACTCAATCTTTAATTCATCAAATAATTCTTTTAGATTATAAGCCACATCAACTGTTGCTTTAAATGCTTTTAAATTATATTCAGGTTCTTGGACTTTATTTTCTACTCCTGAATAAATATAAGGATCCAAATCAAAGATTATAAAATCAGGAAAATTCAAGCCACATTTTTCTTCATATAAAATATCATCTTTTTCATTACATGAGTTAAAATCATTAACTCTACTATACCATGGGTGTATCTCGATACAACCTAAGTTCGCCAGCCATAGTAGAGTCTCTTTATTATTACATACAAGATAATTGATTATATTATCTTCTCTTGATTCGGAATAAACTTTTACAGCCTGAACAAATGCTGGTTTTTCTTGATTCCAATTTTTATGATAAAATGACTTTCCTTTAATTCCATCAGGATATCTACTTAATGATAACGGCCTATCTTTGAGATAAGGAAGAATATAAGAACTAATTTTGTCATAGTATTCTATCAAGTCTTTTTTTGCAAGTTGTGGCTGATTTCTGGCTTTATCCCAGAATACTTTATCGAGGTTTGAGAAAGAGAGAGAGGAGGAGAAAGAAGAAGTTGAGTCCAAATTATCATGCTTCCCTATTCCTTCTTGTTGTTTTATGATCTCTTCTACATGTTTTTCTATTTCTTCTCCTATTATGCAGTCTTTAGGTATTTTGTCTTCTCTAAATCTAAGAAATATGGGAGCCCTCATAATTTTTTCACCAGTCCAGTTGCTAAACTTTATTTCTGCAACAAGCTCTGGTTTAATCCAGACGGGATCTCGGTTCGTATATGGTACATAGCTAATTTGGCATTTTTCCACCTTCGTTTTTTGAAGCATTTCATATATTTTCCCAAGTTGATCAAAGTCAAATCCACTTCCAGTATGACCGACAAATCGCAATTTACTCTTTGAATCATAGGCTGCGAGAAGAAGTGAGCCAAAGTAATTTTCTCTATTTCCTTCCCCTTTAGTGTAGCCTATTATAATACAGTCTTGAGTCTTAATATTCTTAATCTTTAGCCAGTCTCTAGATCGTATTCCTTGTAAGTATTTGCTTGATTTATGTTTGGCTACTATCCCTTCTAAGCCCAAACTCTTCGTTTTATCAAAAATTTTCTTACCTATTTCTTCGATAAAATCAGATATTTTTGTTCTACTATTCTCTTCAATAATCTCGGATAAAATCTTTCGTCTCTCCAAGAACGGTAAGCTCTGCAAGTTCTTTCCATCAAGATAAAGAATATCAAAAAAGTAATAAGTGGCTGGTATTTGTCTAGATAAAACTTCAATTTCCTTAATATTGTTAATATTCATTCTTCTCTGATGATCTTGAAAATTAGGAATGCCATTTTTTTTATCTGATACCACAATCTCACCGTCTAAAATGGCTGATTCTTTGCACTTTATAGCTGATGATATCGATTTTAATGCCTTTATTATTTCTGGATATCTGTGAGTAATTGATTTACCATTTCTCGATTGCATTTCCAATATTCCTTTTGTCTTGTGAAAAAAGAGTATGGAGCGGACACCGTCCCACTTGACTTCAAAAACCCAATCTTTATTGTTAAATGGTTCATTAACCAACGTAGATAACATTGGTTTAATTTTGGTAGGGAACTCTTCTTGTTGATCAGTATCACTGGTAGCAGTGGCGTCACCACCACCATATTTTTCCTCTTCTCCTTTTTTTCTTCTATGATTGCTTACCTTTTCGCTTATTTTCACTGCTTTAGCAAAAGAACTTCTGTCCTTTTTGTAATGATATCTTTCTAAATCTTCATTTATCCTTCCACTTAAAACAGATTCAGGTCTTGTAATAGTCAAATCTTCATTAGATGCAAACTCATCACTTGATTTTATTAAAAGCCATTGCTTTTCTTTTGAAGTTCTGACTAGAGAAAACCTCCCTCTTAATTTCCGACCAAATAAGGTAAAAGTAATCTTACCATTATCAAATTGCTCCGAGATTTCTCCTTCCGATGTATACGTTCCAGTATCCCATACGATTACAGTCCCTGCTCCATAGCTTCCTTCTGGAATAACCCCTTCAAAAAGCAAATAATCTAATGGATGGTCTTCTGTTATGACTGCAAGCCTCTTCATTTTAGAGTCAAGAGAAATTCCTTTTGGTACAGCCCAAGATTTCAATACTCCTTCTTTTTTATCTTCAAGTCTAAAGTCATAATGTAATCGTGTAGCGTCATGCTTTTGTACTACAAATTTATTTTTATTTTCTTTTGATTGATTTGTGTTTCCTCTTGGTTCTGGTGTCATAGTAAAGTTTCTTTTTTTATGATATTCTTCTAGCATTTTTAGTCAGTACCTCGATTTCGGAAAGCAGCGGTTAATATAAAGACTGAAGAGTTAACTATCCTACTTTTTTCGACCATGCTCTTCAGATACAATAAAATTATTAAAAGTCTGACTGATAATGATATTTAAAAATATGATTAGCTTTTATTAGCTAATTTTTGTAAGTTGATTCGTCAGATTAATATAATTATAAAATATTACGATCCTCTATTATTTTCTTGCATCTCACATTCTACTACTTTTTACTACTTGCTACAATTTCAACACTTCAAACGGAACGAGATATTTTTACAGATTTAGAATTTATCCTTATGATTATCTTTCTTTCGTAGGGTGGGCTAACAGCCTACATATTAAGCTCCTACTAATACATTAGATAAATTCAACATCCCATAAACCTATGCCGTATCATTGCTTTTTGCCCACATGATATTCCAGCTACAATTATCTGTATTCCAATTATCAAAAGTGCTATTCCTAATATGAAAGCTACCAGAACCACACCAAAGAAAGGAGATAGCATTACCATCAAACTATAACGCAAATGCCATTAAATATATCAAAAATATGGTAGTACCTACAGGAAATGCCATGACTATGAGGCCAATATAATAACAATTGCTCAAAACCCTATACTAGCCAGACGAGACTGGTTTTTGATAAATATTCTCCTTATTTTCTCAAATCCAACAATGAATAAAATTATTGACTAGTTTAACAATTGATACAATATTAATCCAGGCGAAGGATGGACTAGATGTTTCTGAGCCCGCCAATTTTTTGAGTTTCCGAGCTACAAGTAATATTATAAAATGATTCAAGGATCTAAAACTGCAACTTAACAAAAAGAAAATGAAATATTATAACTTTTTTATTGCAAGTTTTTTTCTTATATAATTGGAAAATCAGGTAGGTTCATTGTTGTCAATTTATTTTTCAAGAGATATGGATTATAAATTTTATCAGCTCACCAAATGATGTCTTAGGTATCAACATTACACTGCGCTTAATATCATAATAATTATTATCATTATCAACCCCATCATTATTATTTAAACCAGAACCACCTACTAAAATGGGTACTTTATGAAACTTTAAACGAATTTCCTTGATTAGTCTTTCAACTGTTTTTACATTGTCTGTAATAGTTACTGAAATTAGTATTATAGCAGGTTCAATATTCTTTACATAGCCAATAATTGATTCTGAAGGAACTGAAGGTGAGATATTATATACTTTAAATCCTTTGTTAAGAAGTAGAGATTCTATTATATTGCAGACTAAACTGTGTAATTCTCCATCTGGAGTGCATATCAGAATTTTATGTTGTGATCTAGTTGCTTTAGAATGAGAAATTTGTTCATTTATTGCCTTTACTAGACTGCTGGCAGTATTAGTACATGCATGTTCAGTTGCAACATCAAGTTTTCCTTGCTCCCACAGTTCTCCAATCTTATGCATGACAGGTTTTAGTAGCTTATCATAAAAATCTATGAGTCCAAATAATGACGAATACTTCTTGTATATTTTAAAAAGATCCCCCAGGTTGCACTCTAATAATAATGAAAATACTTCCTCTTGTATTTTTGCTAGCAGTTTTTCTTTGTCTGGAGAAGAAGAGCTGTAAACTGAGATAAATGTAGTAATCTTAGGATCATGGCGATATTGTTCAGGTATATCTTCAATTGTTACATTAGTTGTTCTTCCAAGATACTTTATTATCTGTTGCTTTGAAGTATTGTTTTTATGATCCCACCTGCTTTGAACAAGATACGCATAATCAATGCCTTTTACTTTTTTACTTCTGATATATACCATTTCTGACCAGAATTATTAATTATCTTCCATACTATCTCCAATTATATTAATTGGTGATAAATCATAATCTAGTGCTAAAAAAGGAAATGATTAGGAGGATGGTTGTGTAGTGGGTTTAATTCTCGTTGCAAATACTCCCAATCCTGCCATTCTTCCAGATATAAATCCAGTCATCGCACCATATATAAGATGGAAAAAAAATGATCCTCCTACAATAATAGGATATAATCCCTGAAAGTGTAAAGCTATGTTATAGATATATTGATTTGGTGCTGAGAATGCAAAGGAATCAAGCCTTGGCTGTATCGCAAAGGTTGCAAGTGGTACGAACAACACGAGCCATAAAGCTATACCAACGATCATTCCTCTCGGCACGCCGTATCTTGCGTTATATGGTGCAATTTTTCGCCAAAATAGCGCGAGTTGTCCAAATATATTTCCTGCAGCGAGTCCTGTTAATAGATGTAGTGCAAACCCTATGTATTGAGCGGTTGTAGTATCAGTAAATCCTAGAGAAATGCCAATTACAGCAAAGAACGTACCTGGTGGACTTCCCGATATAAGATCCACTGTTACAAGTAGACCAGAGATTGCCCAAGCTGAAATAAATCCTGCTAGTGAGCAATACAGTATAAATAATTTTGAGGTTTTTTGCCATTCCATGACATGCATTTGTATTAGTAATATAAAAACAAGTGGCTAATTTTCTTTATAGTGCCTAACTATAAATTATGAACTCTTATTTTATGAAATACATTGTGAGATGCTGCTACAACTACTGAGGCAATGATGGCACCAATAAAGTTTCTTATAGTCATAATCATGTCCGGTGAGCTAGCAATTATCGAATTACCTAAAACAGTGTATATGTTATCAGTTAACCAAAAGGCAAGAGTAACCCAACCAATTATACCTGCAACCATAGCACCAAGTCTTGCTCCTTTAGATACAAAATACATTGAAAAAGCTATTCCAAAGTACCAGCAACCACTTAGAATTAGCCAATTACCTTGAAATATTTCAGGTCTGGCGTCAAATATATAGTAAGTAGATCCTATAGCAATCATTGCAAGCAGCGACATTAACAGGATCCTATTGTTTAGAGAACGAGAAGTACGCTCTGTTCTTGTAATCTTTTCTCTTTGTATTTGTTCTTGTTTTGCAGATTTTATTGCTTCTTCAAAATTTTTTAGTTGAATAGGAATCATATTCTTTATTGAATCGTCTTTTACAGTTGCCTCATGTTTGAGGCTATCTATCAAAGGTCTTGCTAACGATGCTTTAACAGGCGTAATAAGATCAACCCAGTAGGAAGAAAGTCGTGGAGTAAGAAAAGGAATTATAATTATTTTTATTGACCTATTTACCATTTTTGCATAACGTCTCATCATATCTACATATGTAAGTACGTCTGGTCCTCCAATCTCAAATGTTCTTCCTTCTGTTTCTTCTACATCCAGAGATTTAACTAAATAAGTAACCACATCGTCTACAGATATTGGTTGTGACTTTGTCAGCACCCATTTTGGACACACCATCATAGGAAGCCTCTCTACAAGATACTGTAACATTTGAAAAGAACCTCCTCCTTGTCCTAAAATAACAGCTGCTCGGAATATTGTCACTTTTGCACCAGATGTTTTTAATATTTCGCCTACTTGTTTTCTGCTCTTTAAATGTTCTGAAAGCTCATTATCATCATCCACATGACTCAGACCGCCAAGGTAGATGATTCTCTTAACTCCACATTCTGTGGCCGCTCTTGCAAAATTTTCTGCAGAAACTCGGTCCCTTTCTGCAAATTTCTTCCATTCTTTAGAAGAACCTTCCATTGAATGTATTAGATAAAATGTAACGTCTACTCCAGACATTGCTTTTACAAGTTGTTGATAGTCAATGACATCTGCATTGACTATTTTGACATCTTGATTAAAACGACCCTCCAATGACTCAACATTTCGTGTCATGCATATTATCTCTTGATTATCTGAGGACGATGGTGATAAAGATAGTCTATGTACTACACGGCTTCCAATAAAGCCACTTGCACCTGTAACCAGAATTCTTAAACTGCTAGCTTTTGAATCAGGAACAACCATATGGTTTAAGATATTTTGATTTTGCATTGTTATTATTATTCACTTACTGTTATAATTTTTTTATTATTTTTGATGGCCATCCATTACTATTGTCATAGATACCGGTAGATGATTTGCTAAATTTTGCATGGTCTTATCATCATTAATGTAAAACTCAATCATATCTGTGTTGCCTTTTGTGATGCTGCTATTTAATACAATTTTCTTTTCTTCTCCAATATCAAATGATATCAAAGCTTGATTTGCATCTATTTCAAAATCTTCAGGAAAAATTAGAGATTGGTTTCCAACCTGTATATTTATCTTATATAATTTATCATTATCTGTAACAGCATGACCATAGATATAACTTTCTGCTAGATCTAACTCCAAATTAAACATAACCGATTTTGCCAATTTATTTCGACTACATTACTATCAATGTTCCTCTCCTATTTAAATAATGCCAACAAATCATTATAGTGCTAACTCTATTATTATTGACTTTACTTGTATAAAGATATCGAGACTCATAAAACTAATCAAAAAATACTATTAAGAAAAAATAATAGAAATAAGATATAATCTACTTTTTATGCTATTTGCTTTGCCATATTCCAAATGTATTTTTCTGAGGATCTTCTAAGACTGCAAAATAACCTTCTGATATTTCTTTCTTATTTTTTATTACTTTTGCACCTAATTGTTGCGCCTTGCCTATATAATCATCGACTGATTTCACAGTTACGAATTGCGTTGATATCTGTTCAGGATTTTCTTTTTGCGTTACTGCTCCACTTATTCCTGCATTCTTTATCATCCAATATCCCTCAGTTTCGCCTTCTTCAAATTGCCATGCAAATAACGAAGAATAAAAATTCTTCAAACTATTTACATCATCTGCTGGTATTTCAAAGTGCTCTACGTTATGACGATTATTTTGATTTGACATTTACTTTTCAGCTCCTCAATTTCTAATATGTGACCTTATGTTATGCTCTATTAGACTCAAGATTTTGCTTTACTGTTTGAGCCGCCTGTTCTAATCCTTGCTTTAACTTTTTATCCGCCTGACTACCGGTAAGAAGGTTTGCAACTTTTCCTGTTGTAGGTAATTCGTATTCAATTATATGTTTAACATGTGTAATATTTCCATTACCTTGAAATTCTTGTATACTTTCAAATTTCTTAAATGGTCCTTGTGTTTGTCTAGTTGCCAATCTTCTGTTTTGTTCTTTATCTGTTACTTCCATTAACATTTCCTCTTCTTTTCCCATATATTCTCCTTTTACTTTCATTTCTGAACCTTCTTCATTTTTTGACGCTGAGATAGGTTCCGATTCTTTTATTATCTCCCTAGGCCAAGCCTCTTTGATGTTTTCTGGATTTGTGTAATATTCAAACACTGTCTGTACTGGTGCTTTAATTTCTACGTCATGTTCTAATGTTGTCATTTAAGGTTCGATGTTCCTTATTATTTTTAAATATTACCATCATGAAATCAAGTTAGGCACTATGATTTTTTAAAATGAGAATAGCAAAAAATTTTACAGATGTATTGATATTGTCTTTGTTTTAGCTAATGTCAATAGAGGATCTAAAGATAGACTAAAATAATATGCTGATAAAAACTAATATATTGTGATATTGTTATGATAACATATCTTTGAAATTATATAATGCCAATAAAGGATTGTTCATTATAGGTATCATTTTAAGACATTTGTTTCTAAAACAACCATCTTGAAAACTGAAGTTATATC
Organism: uncultured Nitrososphaeraceae archaeon; assembly: GCA_963837175.1. Taxonomy (GTDB): domain Archaea; phylum Thermoproteota; class Nitrososphaeria; order Nitrososphaerales; family Nitrososphaeraceae; genus JAJNBK01. Next base: position 9,879 of record CAWIMJ010000039.1, on the reverse strand, counting down.
TATCATAATCTACAACTAGACTTCTCTTCACTCTCTTAAAGTTAGTGTTATCTGCATATGGTATATACTCTTACATATCTTAACGATATAAGTGGGATTTTTATTTTTACTGATTCATATTTTCTATAAATACTTTTTATGATTGAGCACAAATATCCTTCTTCTCCAATATACTTTTTTGCTTATTTTTTATTGATATTCTATCTAAAATGATTAGTATTACAAGTCTTTGTTCATAACTATAACTAAAGAAAAAGACATACTGTAATTATTGATTATTCGCAAATAGTTGAAATTAGAGTTATGCTTAACTTTTTCATACCAAAAAACCAAGATACAAATACCGGTATCGCAAAATAAAACATACATGCATAGAATGAGTACTAAATCTGCCATTACAATAGCTACATCTATAATTATTGCAGGAGTATTGATCGCAAATAATCAGAATAATCAAGTTATGGCATATCCAAGAGGCTACGAGAAAGGAAATACCACTTTTGGAACAATAGCTAGTATACAAAATGATGAGAACGGCAATCCCAGCTGGATAGTATCAGGTCACTGGAAGGGGAATTTGTTGAATAATCAATCTCAGAGTAATAATACTAGCCAAGGAAATACCTCATCTTCGCCTTTAGGTTCCGTATTTAATACTTCATTTAAGATGGTAAAACTAAATGGAACAGCAGCGCATAACCATACTATTACTAATTTTGTTCTATCCAATATGTCGATGCCAAACAATATGACAAGAATATTTAATGGAACAGCGACAGCAAGTCTGAAGGAAGGTCCAGTTACGGATATACCGACTAGCATAAGGATTATGGGTGATAAAGTGATAAGCATATGGCTTGATCCTTCAAAGGTCAATAATCACTTTGGAAATACACCAATCTATGGCACGGTTATGGATGAGCATGGATATAGACAAGGTTATTTGAAGGGTAATAATACTCAAATGGGAAATAGTAGTTGGACAAAATAACAGACAGATAGATCGATAAATAAACAGATAAACTAAAATAACCAGCACTATACCTTAAATTTTTGTTATTATTATCATCAATAATCAGATATTTGTTAACGTTTTATTTAAATATAGATAATATATTTACACACAATGTGTTATATTATTGAGTACCAATACTATTCTGCGAAAGAGAAGGGACTTACTTTCCTATCATTTTTGGATTTGCATTGGTTAGAAAAAGGAGTTATCGAATATTATTATTTGAGGTTGGAATTTTATTTCTCTGCATGATCATATTTACAAAATACTTTGCTACATCTCTTCAGTAGGAAACGAGTTATACCAAAGACAAAATTTACAGACTCCGAAAAACAATAATATCATCAATACCAGTAATACCAACTAAAACGAAGATGCCCTATGAAGTTGATAGTCTATTAAATAACCCACAAACCAAAGCGTTAGATATGGCTCATAAACAACAAGGTATAAACAAACAAACGGTACCTATTCCATAAAGTGATAATATAAGAGTTGTTAAGATTTGAATAGATATATTCTCAGTTCCATTAGTATTCTGAGCTTCTTTATCTTAATTGCTCTGATAGTTTCTCCAACAATAAACCATAATGCTGATACTCCAATCATTCATGTTGATACCTCAGCTTTTCTACAGATTAACAACTTGCACTACTCTTCTTTCGATCAGTTTATGATATGGATGACTATGTATGGAAGAGAGGTAGTATGGTCTATGGTAATAATACTTTTGTTTATTGTCGGTGGGTGGACAGGCAAAAAGACGGCGATTGTAATGACATTATCAATGCTTGTCCTCATACCAATAGGTATCGCAGCAAAAGAAATAGTAGCAAGACCTAGACCAATAATTCCAAAGTCAGATTTTTTGCTAGCAGCTGATAAAGAATATTCCTTTCCTTCTGGTCATGCAATGATAGTATCCGCTGGTGCAACATCTGCTTTAGTATTATTTAGGGATTCACACAAGAAACTGATAATATCTTTAGCTTTGTCTGTAGAAGCAGTTCTTGTATGTCTTTCCAGGGTATATGTAGGTGGCCATTATCCGCTAGATGTACTTGGAGGAATACTTTTGGGGGTTGGTATTGCTTTGTTATTCATAGCGGTTGAAAAAAAAATTGAACTATTTATGGTATCAATTAGAAAGATTATAAAAAAGTCATAAAAGGTATTTGTGATTAGTAGTAGAATGTTGCTGTATAATCTCTATATGCTAATCATAGTAGCAATTCAATAAGAAAAGAAATCAAATGAAAGAGACTGAATACTTTAAAGAAAATAATACTCTGTATGATCCGCAATCCAGCAGGATTATGAGATTTTGATACTTTTGTCAGAATCATCTTTTGAGATAAAGCCACTTTTAATCTATCTATTCGGCATGAACAAGTAATCTATATTCACAAACGTAAATTAAGTTAATTAAGTTATGGTCTTAGGTTATTTGTAAGACCTTTAGTAAATAAGAGAGGTGTTATTCTACCAAAACCAGACCTTTGCAGCTTGATGTTAATGATAATAAAATTTATAGATATGTATCAATAAGATAATAATGGCAAGCAAAAGAATTGATGTATTAGTTATACTGCAGCATATGATCGAATAGGAGAATTTGGAGGCTTGTCAATCGAAGAGATAGAAGAGCAGTCTGAAACTAATTCATTTCTGGATCGCATTTCTCTTATGATGATCTTTAACTTTGTTACAACATATTACATACAAAAATTCTCCTTGATCAGGGAGAATATGTCTTTGTCACTAGCGCATGAGCTGCAATTAATACCAATATAATAGACTACATTGTTCTATCAAAAAGAAATTATGTTCATTTGTATGCAGAATTCAATAGCCTGGACTTTTTATCAATTTTGAAAACTACATCTCTAATCCATCTCTGGATCTAACAGATAATTCGTAAACTTCATTTCTTGTAAGTGGAATTAGTGTAATACTGTTGTCATTGAAACAAATAGGACAAGCATTGGTTTTATGTTCTTGTTTATTACCAGATTTGAAAATAGTTGCACTCCAAAAACATGATTCACAGAGTACAAAATGACGGTTATCAGTACAGTTGTATCCTACATTTTGAATTAAAGGATTAGGAGTATTACTATGCATCTTGCTATTCTATATAGATTATCTTACTTATCATCATTACCAAATGTAATCCTATAAACTATGTAGATCTATAACGGGAATTATATTATCATTATTTTATACAAAATAAGTTTTTTCATTATTAAATTTAATTTATTATCAGTTATGGTTGACTGGAATTCTTCATAATATTTAGTATATTAATTGTAGTAGTAATTGAAATGAAGAAGATATTGCTTCATATAATATAAAAAAAGTAAAGAAATCACAATCTATTAATAATAATTATTTTACATTGGGGTATATTGTTCGTATAAAGACTATGTATAATATAATACTGTATTGTATTGATAAATACAACTATAGATTTCCTTGAGACAAGTCATTTCAGGCTGCCAGTTACACTCTAATATTAAAGAAAAAGACACCAAAAAATTTACTCGTGTATAATCTAAGTCAAGATAAACAAGTGCAATGATAATGATTACAAAATAATAATTTAGAAAACTTTAATATTTGCTCTTTCTAAATTAAAATCCTTTTATTAGATTGATTTAATATGGAAACCACAAAACAAAGAAAATGTTTTGCATGTGGAGTGAAACTTTCTTCTTCTCTCTCCTCCTCCATCGAGAGTAAATACTGTTACAGACATTATCAGATATGTGACAGCTTTATAGCAGAGCATAAAGCCGTTGTTAAAGCATATGGTAGTATTTCATGGAAGGACTTTCTGATAAAAAAATTATCTGATGCTGGTAATAATACGGATCCAGATTTAAAGAAAGTAATTCACGCAGAATTGAAAAATACGTAGAAATATACACAAGTATACCAGATAGTAATATGATCTAATCATTTTTTCTGAGTTAAAAGTTCCAAACTGTTATGTATTCACAGTTATATGTGATATTTGTAATAATAGGAATTGTCAGTCAGCTTTATGTGTTTACTATAGTCTATTGCCCACCACCACTACTACCCACATGTTTCAATAGAACATATGTTTGCATCATTCAAGCACTTATTCTTGCAAACTTCATGAACAGATTTACAAACTTTTTCAGGGCTGGAAGTAAATGTAATGTTATAAACTTATAGTCTTTTTAATATAAAATAATATTCTTCTTATTAAAGCATATGGATATAAAGTCATGAGTAATAAAAAAATATGTATAGATTGCGGTAAACGGTTTACTCCTAAATCCTATGAAGGCAATGATATTGTTTGCGAAGATTGTATTGCACTTTTGAAAAGAAAATTTTGGAGTTCAATAAAAATGGGAAAGATGGATCATAATCTTCTTAAAAAGGAAAAGCAGAATGAGCAATCAGCAAATTCGCACTCGAAAAAAGATTTTTGAGTTGATGAATAAATTATACTGTTAATATATATTTAAAGTTACACTCTCTTTCTAAAGGATGATTTTGTCAGTTATTAAAATATATGTCATTGAAATTGGTCATTTTATCTATTGGTTCAGACTTATTGCTGCTACTGCTTGAAGATTGAATCTTCATATTATATATTAGTAATTTCTTTGCTGTTATAGCCATTTGACATTGTTAATACGTAAATCATGGGTGGTTTTTATTTACGCGATAACCATATCCATAGAGTCAATTCTTATCGAGTTTTTAACTACTACTTTCCTACAAATTCCTCCGATTATGATTTCAGCCATAAGCATAACCTTGGCAGGTATTATGCTGTTACTGACTGCAGCCTTTTTAATGAAAAAGAAAGGAATACCTGCATTATTCTCAAAATCGTGGAAAAACCTTCTTTTGGCTTGTTTCTTACTAGCAGTTGGGGTATTCACATGGTATGATTCTATTAGTAGAATTGGTGCCTCAAAAGAAATCCTTATTGCTGGACCTCTTGAAATCGTAATTATAGTTGTTTTAGCACAAATATTCTTGAATGAGAAATTAGATAGAATTCAGGTTATTGGTATTGTTTTGGCATTAATAGGATTCTTTATGGCTGTAGCAAGTGATGCTGGTAATGTTCTTGACGAGAGTATGAAGACTGAAGTAATAACATATCTATCTTCATCAACAATAATTACCTTTGGTGATATAGAAGCAATTCTTTCTGCCCTTGGATTTGCGATTGGTGTTCTCTTTTTAACTAAACTTGTTTCAATACATTCATCTATAGAAGTAGCAGGATCCTCAATGTTAGTCGCTGGATTAATTTTGGTTGGTTTTATGGTTGGATTTTTGCATGACTCTCTTAGCATGTCATCAGCTGGGGGATTTTCATCTTCGCAACAACCATTGACGATCACTTTTACATTGTTAATACTCTTTTCATTAGTTCCTTTTATTGGATCTCTGTGTTATTCTACTGGCTTAAGCAGAATAGGAGCATCTATTACAGCAACCATAGGGTCTTCTAGTATTCTTATTACCGTCTTAATACAAATGATGCTGAAAGAATTTGGAATAGCGACTAATTTACCTGAAAACATCTTTCTTGCTATTCTGGGAGGTGTTTTAGGATTTCTTGGAATATATGTAATTCATATGCATAATACTAATTATCTACCAATTAACATAAGGAAAAAACAATAGTCAAACAGCAGGGAATTTATCCAGAGATTAGGAAGATTGCTAAGACCTAAACCCGATTCAAATAGAAAAGCAAAGCTAATTGAAATTATATCCTCAGGTACTAGAGAGACAGGAACCAGTGCTAAAAGGAAAAAGGCATTGAACAGAGTAGAAGATAGATAATAAATAAGAATATGTTAATCATACAAACATTGAAGATTAATTCTGGCATAAAAAATTTTGAAAATATATAAAGATAATTTATTCATGATATAATGTAAATTTTAAACACTCTCTTTTAAACACATACTGCATGCCTGTTAGAATGTTGCGTCATTTATGGCTATCAGATATGTTATTTTTCTTTAACTCAGTATTGCTAAGACCACATTCTCTGCATTTGTAAATCGTTATCTTTTCTAATTCCTTTTCCACTATCATGTCACCGCCACAACAAGCACATTTCATATAAAGTGTAATTTTTATATTTACCTATTCAAAGCTTTTCTTAATATATCTTTTTAATAAGGTTGCCCATTAGGGGTTGATTTAATCAATACTTTGTTTTGGGACTAATTGCCTGACAGAATACAAAATGTAAATCATCCTACTCCTATGTTCTGATATTCTTTTGCATAATCAATTATATTATATTCTTCAAATCACTATTCATATGAAATTGGAGAATGATAATAAAATGTACATGACTTAATAAATCAATAGATACCACATTATTAATCAATGTGTATTTTATTTTTCGATAGAACACTTTCGATTATGTCATATAACAAGGATTTCAATTTCATCATAGGCATCTTTGACTGCCATAAGAAAAAAAGTATCATCATAAATTAAAAGCCAGTCTTTCTGTCCTATTATGGGTAATTTTCTGACCAAGATTTTATCGTCTTCTTTAATCTTTGTTATTAGATATGCAAAGCTTAGGCTTTTACCTTTTATATTGAAAAGATCCTCTTGTAGTTCAATACCTGTCAGTCCACCTTCGATATTAATATTAGTTATATCTCCATATCTATTCTCCACCTTTGCTGTAACATAACTCTGACCAATGTTAAAACGGTCAATATTTATCATGACTTTGGAATAGGCAGATGTTGTTTCAGGAAGCTCATCATATAGAATCTCGGATAATTTATCAAAAAACAACACCCCGTAGTATCAAGTAAAATTATGTAAATTAGAATATAATAGTAACTGTCAATTTAAGCAGGGTATTATCTATATTGGTACGCAAACAATTATTCCGTCACAATGACGGAATGGTTATAGTAGTGTTGTTTATCCACCATGCTCAAATCCATCTTACTGCATTATTGTCGATATTTGATTTAGGCCGTATTATTATAGTATTTGATGTATATCCTGATGTCTGTAACTGCAGAGGAAGGCCCTCTACGTCTATTCTTGTGTGTGTGTTATTAATGCAGCTGAAACTAAAGGGCGATATCCACGGCGGTACTGATGATCATGAAAGTCTCCTGCCAAAGCAATTTCAAAAATAGCTTAATATTTAATATATAGGTATAGATAGTAGCATCCAAAGCGAGATTAATCAATTGAATCATGTTACAGTGGCTAAGTTTGGCGGTAGTGCTCTTGGAATAGATGGTGTCTTAATTCCGAAAATTATTGATCGTATAAAGCAAATGAAGCAGGAATCTAAGATCGTTGCTGTTTTCTCTGCCCCTCTTATTAATTATGAAGAAAAAGTGGTTTCCATGACCGATGTTGCAATAAAAGTTGGAAGGAACTATGCTTCATCCAATCCAATAGAAATCGAAGTTTTACGAGAAGTTTATGAACGGATTGCTGCCGAGTATGTTATCAAAAAGTTTCATAATGAATTCTTTCAACACCTTGATAAATTCTATCATCAGGTAATAATTTCATTAAAACAAGCGGCTGAGAATAAGCGTTTTGTTGATGTTACCAGATCTAGAACCCTTGCATACAGCGGTGAGGTTATAATCTCTTATCTTATGGATTACGTTATGCGAAGTTATGGTATCAAGTCCGACCATGTGAATATCGAAAAATGGCCAATAATTACGGATGATAATTTTGAAGCTGCAAACTTTATGAGCGAAGAATCAAAACAAAACTTTAATCATCTAATTAATTTAGTAGAACAAAATGAAGTTGTGTCAATAGGTGGTTTTATCGGTAAAACTGTTGACGGACTTGAAACAACATATGAGCGCGGAGGTTCTGACAGAACAGCGGCAGATATTGCAATACTATTACATGGTCGTTATAATATGAAACTAGATTTTGAAAAAGATAATGCCGTGTTAAGTGCAGATCCAAAGATTGTAAAAGATGATCTCGAATACGTAAAACATCTATCTTATAATGAAGCAAAGTTAGCGGGAATGTTTGGAATGAAGATTCTAGATCCCATAGCCATAAAAGAAATTGATGATAATGATCTGGATATTCCAATAGTTATAACAAATATGACAAATCCAGCCAATATCACAATAATTCAAAGGACTCTATCAGATGCAGAAGATAGCAATCTAGTAAAAATTGTCACAGGAAAGAAGAACTGTGCGATTGTAAGAATGGAGAGTATTGCTGCCACTTATCTGATAGCATCACTTGAAAAAGATAAACAATATCATGATTTTATAAAATTATCTCCTTACAAAAGAGAGGACACTGAAATTACAAGATTGCTTTTTCTTGATGCTGACTATGTAAGAAGGCAAGAGCGCCATTTCAGAGCATATTATCCCAAAGTAGAGATTGTTTATGAAAGAGGTGTAGTTACTCTGATTGGAGATATGATGTGGCGTATCCCAAAGATCGCCTCTACAGCTAGTAGCACAGTTGGAGAACATAATATCAATATTCTGAATCTGGATGCTCAAGAGGAAACATCAAGAATTCTAATAGTTGTTGAAGATAAAAGTATCAACGTAGCCGACGCAGTAAAGGCAATTCATGCAAAGCGAAGCAAAATTCATGCTAGTAGTAAGCACTATGAGTGAACGAAAAATATGGATGGATGGATCCCTTGTAAACTGGGATGAGGCTAAAATTCATATCCTTACCCATGCTTTACATTATGGAACAGGAGTTTTTGAAGGAATTCGCTGTTACAAAACTATCCATGGCCAGGCAGTTTTTCGATCGCCTGAACACATTCAACGGTTATTGGATAGCGGCAAAATATACTTTATGAATATCAGATATTCTAAAGAACAGCTTCAAGAGGCAGTAATTGATACTATAAAAGCAAACAAAATAGAAGAATGCTATATCCGTCTAATTGCATATTATGGCTATGGCAAGATGGGAGTTAATCCTATGCCTAATAAGGTTTCTGTCGCAATTGCATTATGGAAGTGGGATGAATATTTAAGAAGTGATAATCTAAATTATGGCATACGTATGATGGTTTCCTCATGGGCCAGAATAGATGGCAGATCAATGCCTGTCCATGCAAAGGCAACAGCAAATTATGCTAATTCTGCCCTAGCTCGAGTAGAAGCACTAAAATCGGGATTCGATGAAGCGATCATGCTTAATACAAATGGCATGGTTGTTGAAGCTAGCGCAGAAAATATTTTCATTGTCAAAGATAACGTTTTGATCACTCCGCCAATAATGTCAGGAGCCTTGAATGGTATAACAAGAGACAGCATATTGACTCTTGCAAGAGATAATAGAATTTCCTGCGAAATTCGCGATATATCAAGGGATGAATTATACTTAGCTGATGAAGTATTCTTAACCGGAACGGCAGCAGAAATAAAGCCGGTTGTTGAAATTGATAACAGAACTATTAGCTATGGAAAAACAGGTGCAATTTCACAACGACTAAAAATGCTTTATGAATCGGCAGTTCATGGAGAAAATAAGAATTTGAGCAAAAAGTGGTTAATGCTTGTTTAATAGATAATGAATAATTAATTATTGATAAATTATCATTTGCGAATACGCAAATTTGAGTGCTATAATGGAGTTATGTAATTTATCTTGTTGCATTTTATTTGAGAAAATTGAGATCTTATTTGATTAGGATATTGCATCAATCATCTATTTTTTAATGGGAGAAAATATTGATGAGGAAAAACTTCTCTTGAGAAAAGCAGTAGGTAAATTAATGATTACAGACTTGCCAATATGGATGTGTATAGCACAAGCAGAGATATATCTTACATTAAGAAATGTGA
>CAWIMJ010000038.1:0-12178 GCA_963837175.1 uncultured Nitrososphaeraceae archaeon | reverse complement strand
ATGAAATCAGTAAGATATTAAATACATTTCTATCGACTACAACCCCACCTAGCTAATGTAGGTATTATGCTGGAATAAGTTTATCCATTATATTCCCGATTTCTTCTGAGGTTTTGGACTTGACAAAATCACAGAAATTGGTGGCCTTTTGTTCCACATCAAGACCTTCGAACTTACCGAAATCCAGAAACCTTTCTAATAGGTTGGATATTGTCTTTGAACTTCTTTTGATTTTAATGTCATCTTGAACTTAGCATAAGGTGACACTCAATGGAATTATTGACTCAGGAGAGGCTACCTGAATGGTCATATCGTATTTAATGATGTAGTCCTATAAAATGATACACTAGTGAATCGGGTTCGGCGGAATTCGAGCTTTGCTGGTAGATGGGTTCAGCTGTTTTTAGCATTTAGCTTTGCTGCTTATAGTCGTTAACTACAATCCCTATACCGAGTATCAATGTCATTTGATCTATTTTGCCTTTCTATCTACTACCTGCTGTATCGTTAGTCTTCCTTAATCTTCCAGGTCCCCTTTTCTTTATCTTCAACTTTTTTTACTGGTTTTTCTTGGGCTCTCTTCATGTCTCTAGTACCATCGTCAGAGGTAGAATAGATATCTGTTTTATCAATACCCTCAGATTTTGTCAATGAGGTTCCAGAACTAATTACTTTGGATACATCTTCAGTGTCTGTTGCTTCTCTAGAATTAATTCCTCCTGAACCTGTCGGCGTCACTCCTTGAGTTACAGCGCCATGTGGTGTCTTTCCTCTAGTTATATCTGCTGCAGTTACATCTTCCTGAATTCCTTTACCTTTCGCTATGCTTGCTCTATCTACATCTCCGGTATCTGTGATATCTCTGGATGCATCACCAACATTCGTTATATCTGAAGTACCTTGAATACCTTGAGCTGCATTAGACATGTTCTTTTCACTATCCTTCTTTCTGTCACTAGTTGCACTCATACAGTGTTGTATATTAAACATAATATTAATATCGTATAGGAATAATATTGGGAATAGTTCTTTTAGATTCTCTATTAAAAATTTTGATGAATTGGTAGAAAATGCATAATTATTTAATGGAGGACATAGAAAATGTTGCTATCAGTTATACCTTATATAATCGTATGCATTGAATATAAGTATTGGGTTTCTTACTATATCATAAGAAAAATCATTGTGAAGTATGTCATCAAGCATTTGATAAAGAAGAAGAGTTGTTTAAACATGCAAAGGAAGAACATCACAAGCCTGTTATAAAATGCCATAATTGTGGGATGCAGTTCTTACATGAAAAGGATAGACTTCATCACATACAAGAAGAAAAGAAGAAGAAAGTAGATGTACGTAGACACAGATAGGATTAAATTTCTCTTTTTTATAAAATGTTAAAGATACCTTTCTTGATAGGGAAACCTAGTCTTACTCAATGCTCTCTGTTTTATTTTAAGGTTATGCTATCCATCTAATCTACTTTTGACGGTAAAATAAATCTCCCCTAAATTTAGTAGTATTGCACATACATTGTAATAACTACTAGTTCAAATAGGTCTTCTAACTGCATGATCTTGAAATATGGAAATTGAAAAATAGATGATGAAGTGATTTACCTTTTAATATCTATATATTTTTATAAGTGGTTTCTTCAAATTCCCCTTTATTCATTATAAATCACACTAATTTAAAAATGACGAGTCGGTACATTTTAGTTCTAATAAGCAAGGATACTGTTATTTAATAGAATACATTTCTTACCAATGCTTTATAGTATCCGCTCATTATTGTTGTATACTTCCAATTATAATAACGGCCCTTCTTATAATCCTGGGCAAATTTATCTCACGTGTGTCTTTGATATTTGCTTGTATTGAAGACATCTAATCCTGTTAAAGCAATCTGACTACCTTGTTTTCAATTCATAATTAACTTCAAACATTGTCAATATGTCTTTTAAATTTTCATCATAGGCAAACCGACAAATTGTAATCCATTTCCTTCTTATATTTGCCTTTATTTCACAGACAGCGCTAACATCATTAGGAATTGTTTTAATTTGAACATCATATTTGTGTCTTAACTTCTCTTCTAATTTATTGACAACCAGTTCTGGTGCAGAAATCAAGATTTTTTGCATATCTAGTCCACTGTACTATCATTCACATATACGTGAATATAAAACATATATCTATCTACCTAATAATGAAAATATTAGATATCTTCTATGGAATGATATTATAAAAGTTCAATTAGAGAGGACATAGACAGGATACTAAAATGATGATTCATAAAACAATTGAAGCTCTAAACTGCTAAACTATGAAATACAATACCGTAATACCGCTTTACGAACCCATTCTTTAACAAGTTCGTCTTGTTCTGTTCAAGATTCCTGCTTAATATTGTAAGTACTCATGCCAGAATCAGAATTGTGATTACTCTGACTGCATTATTATTGGTACATTTTGTAGGTTCATGCTGCAAATCTCTCTTCTTCTTTTTTGCTATACCGTTGTTTTCTTTCTCTCCATACTATCGATTTTACTTTGTCTGATATCAATAATGGAATAATATTAGTAATGTAACCAGCCATCAGAAAAATTGCACCTAAAAAGGCTAGTAGGGAATAAATTGGTGTAATTTTGTATTTTTTGATGTCTTTTATTGCTACTGCAGCAATTACAATAATAGAAGATACTACGTTTAGAATTAATACAACTAAATGAAAATCATCTACAGAAAATTGTAAGAGGGGTATAAACTCAAACTGTTGCTGGATAACAGCAATTGATAAACTATAGATAGTAATTAGAAATGGTAACATGACCATGAAAAACATAATTAGCAAATTCATAACTATCTGCAACCTGTTCATAGGGGCAAGTGTCCTTCCTATTCCATGCCATAGGGTATGAAGGTCGCGAGACCAAAGAGCTGACATAATCTTGTCTATCCTGACAATTTTCATATTGTAGCCTGCTTTCTTAATACGTATCCCGAGTGATCTATCTTCTTGTATAGATTTACGAACAGATTGATATGTTCCGATCTCTTCAAAGACCTTCCTATTTATCATAATAAAGCTCCCATTAAGATATGCTGTCTTACACTTTGGATTATTCATACAAGCTGTGTTTGCACCCAAGAGTATGGAAAAATGATTCCATACTGGCATTGTAATCTTTGACCAAAAATCACGAAGTTCTATGCAAGGAATACCAGTTAACACATCAAGATCTTCCTTTTGCATATATAAAATAGTCAACAATATAGCATCTTTGCTGCTAAAGTAGGTGTCAGCATCAGTAAATAGTAAAACATTTCCATTACTTGTCAGGTATCCTTGTTGTGAAGCCCAAGTTTTGCCAGTCCAATCGGTTGGTTTATCAGTTAAAGACAAAATTTTTAATGTCTTTGCTTGTAGGTTTGTTTCTCTGCTTTTGATATTTTGCAATATATCTAAAGTAGCATCAGTTGAATTATCATCTATTGCAATAACTTCAAAATTTGGATAGTTCTGGCCAAGCAAAGAAAGAATACATCTTTCAATATTGTCTTGCTCATTTCTTGCAGGTACTATGATACTTACGAATGGAAAGGATGAGAGTTGGGGACATGTGTCCTTTTCAGAATAAAAAGCAATATCATCAGGAGACATATTCTTCTTATCCTTATCTACAATACATTTTATTATTTTTTTATTTTTGGTATACTCTAGATTTGATGAAATAGATGTCATTCTTCGCTGCTGTTTTTTTTCAGAAAAAATAGAAGGAGTAAGAAGATAAGACCTGATAGAGATGAGAAAAAGGTAAAGCCATGAAGTAATGATTATTAAAAATAACACAAGTAACGAAGTGTCAATTGTAATACCTCTAATTATACCCAATATATTAGGAAAATCAGCCACCATACGTTTTCACTTGTAGATACTCTATATAATATATATGTAGAATTAATCAATTAAGGATTAAAGTTTAAATGAATTCCGACCAATATGGAAATATAAGGCGTATTGAGAATGCCTATAAAATAGTAGAAAAATAAATGACGTTAACGGATGATAGTTGAAAGATAGTATTTAGCAGTTTTTTCACATTAGGAGCGGTACAGAGAAAAATAAATTTATGATGTTAATAATGATATCAAAATACTCCTGTATAAATTTTAAACTTTAGATTGGTAAGATACAAACTCATTCTGTAGCAGAATTTATAGCAGCAGCTCCTTCAAAATTAAATGCTCAATATCCTATAGTATATGAAAGCTTGTAACTACAAAAATCCAGACAAGATAAATATCAGATTCTGTGCTAAACCTAGGATAGTATTGATATAGGATGTTTATAGTGAGACTCGAAAGATACAGAGGTTCACGTATTATAGCAAAAACATGGTCAAAATACTAACCTATATGTGCAAAGAAATGGAAAAACAAGTTCCAACAGATACTTGAAAGAGAGATGTTTGAAAGTTAGTTTGATTTATCTAATGCTTTCACACAGAAAAGTAATTATTGCTTGACTTTCAGACCTAGCTCGCCTGTCTTTGCATTGTCCACGGCAGAAAACCGTTTGGCGACGATAATGTGTAGTATAATGACTTGATCAATCGATTGATTTTAATTACTATAAGCCTGTTTTTTGTATAGGAAGAACATAATTGTGCTCATTAGTTTGGTGGAAATATACCATTAGAATAACAGAGGATATTTTATGTCCTAGGGTTTTGAAGATAAGCAATTTTTAAGATGCCTATATCAGATTATTTCAATTCTATGAGAATGGTAGCTTGAATGGAATGTTATCATGCACGTGCTTGACTTTATCTTTTATCTTTGTGGATATCTCTTTGACTTTATCGTTTATCTTTGATGATACGTCTTTTGATGATACGTCTTTTGATGATACGTCTTTTGATGATACGTCTTTTGATGATACGTCTTTTGATGATACGTCTTTTGATGATACGTCTTTTGATGATACGTCCTTGACCTTATCCCCTGCATTTTTATCCTTTTTTGTGGATATCTCTTTGACTTTATCGTTTATCTTTGATGATACGTCTTTTGATGATACGTCTTTTGATGATACGTCCTTGACCTTATCCCCTGCATTTTTATCCTTTATCCCTCCTTCATGAGACTCTACTTGGGTTGGTTGTTCTGGAATTATAGGAGGTTCTGCATTTGAATGTGATGGGAATACGGTTACTGCTGATGTACCGTTGCCCAAAGTTGTGCTATTGTCTATTATTGGTAAGGATTGTTTTTCTTCTACTACAATAGGCCTTGGTAAAATATTCCTACTATCTACATTTTCTGCTCCTACTGCTAATGCTGCTGTTGTTGTTGCTGTACCATTACCTAAATTTGTACTATTACCTAAAGTTGTGCTATTGCCTGTTATTGATAAGGGATGCTGTTGATTTCGATCAGACGTTAACCCTGTGACATTTACACTATAATATGTTGTTAAATTAGCAGTACCACCATTATTATTAAGACATGATAGTTTAGAAGTTAGATTGTTTGTTCCGTTTGTAATAAGATGGTATTTATCAGTATATGTATAATCCCATGTTGAATAATCATTTACTCCTCCAAGACCTGCTGCTATAGCTTTTTGAAATGGCTTTACGTTATTCAAATCAGCATATACTGTACAATCACTAGTTGCATTATCTGTTGATATACCAGTGATATTCATTTCACCGACTGGAACTTCTTGACCTGCGGTAGGAGAGGTAATTTTTATTCCTAGTATTGGCTTTTGTGGAAGTTGGGTTTGCTGGACTTGGGCATATAGAATACTATATGATGGAAAAGTATAGAGAAGACATGCTCCAAAGACAAGGACTAAAGATACCGCTTTAAGTTCCAACTACTAAAATCTTTTTTCTGAAGGCTATAAGTAGTGCTATAGTATAATGTATATTTATTTACTATTAAATGGTTGTTCTAAATTGAATCTAATAACTACTATATCTCAAGCAGCAGAATGATTAAAATTTAATAATAATCTCCTTAATGCTAATAGAACAAAATTTAGTAGAATTGTTATATTTTCCTTCTTACAATTACATACGCACCAGCTTTACCAGCCTATGATAATACTGGAACATTATATAGTCCTAGATCAGAACTGAAGCCCAATAGACAATACCTACTAGGATGGCAATAATCATAGAATATATGAGCTGTAGCATATTACAAATACTCACAAGAAGTAGAGTATTATTTCCTTTTTGAAGTAATGATGTTTGTACGTCGAAAGTATCAGATAGGAGGAATATTATAAACATTCAGCATCTAGTGTTGCGGCAAAAATGCTCAATAGACGTGTAAAAATATTTAGAAAAGTAATAATAGTTAGTACAGAGGTTAACACACCACTAATATTTTAGAGCGATCTACCAACATTAAGTTATAATATATACTAGACTAGAGAAGTAAACTGTTGGCTATACTACAACAAACGTTACTCATTAACAGAAACAATATCCATAAAATAATTGAATTCAAGAAACAAATCAACAATATACAATAATGATTAGAAGATCAAGACGATATTTTATAATAAGATTGTAGTAGTTGATATTGATAGAAGTGAAAAGGAAAAAAGAATCTCTGTCTTAAATATTCTTAGAATAAATTATTTATCTAACTCGGCACACTTATTCTACCTAATATTATTTTTTATAAAAATATATTTAATAAAAAATAAGAAAGATAATAACTTGACATAAAAATACCCTTATCATGAGCAATTTTTGCGTTATAAAATACATATCATTTTCACCAGTAATCGGGCTCTTCACTTTACAATAATTTATAGAAGGTCCACTATTTCATAGATGGTCATTATATTCAAAGAAATTGAATATCTCTCTTTGCAGCTGAATATCTGAATTCATTATAGATTAAAACGATGGTCAAAGCTAAAAATGAGTATATTCATGCTTATAGCTTGCTATTGAGCCATCTGGAAGAGGACTATTATTCTTATTATTTTCTTTCTATTGAAAGAAACATAAGCTGATTAGTTAATAACAGTGCCTAAAAGCTCAAATCACTCATTAATCTATTATAGTTGGATATCAAATGTACTATGCTGTTAGATAAAATGCATTAATGCATCCTCGTCTTTTATACAGTGAAACTATTCAGAGAAAATAAATGATAAATATCTAATCAATCATTCCAATATATCATCTATTACTCTGAAAACTTATATGAGATACATTTTCTGTTAATTTGAGTTGACTTCTATACCACTACTGACTTTTCTTCTTATTACACTTTTCATGCTATCCATTAGTGTATTATTATTTGAGCTTGCACTCACTAGAATTTTTTCAATAATCCTCTGGTATGATTATGCTTTTATGGCGATTTCCGTAGCGTTTTTTGGACTTGGAATTGGATCCTTGCTGATACACATTCTGAAGAATAAAATAAAAAGAGAGAAACTAGCATCAAAAATACTTCAAACTACTATAATTTTTGCAGTGTCTGTGCCAATCTTTTTACTCGTAATAGGACAGATCATCCCACCAAACATATATTTCATTTATCTATTCTATTTGGCTTCTTCAATTCCTTTCTTTTTTGCTGGAATTTCGATGTCACTAATATATTTTGCAATGCCTAGAGAAGTAAGCAAACTATACTTCATTGATCTAGTAGGAGCAGCGTCGGCTACACTTATGCTTGATCCTCTAATGCAAAGATTAGGTGCAGAATCTGTGCTACTTTCGGCAGCTCTGTTAGTACTCGGTCCTTCTCTTATTGCTGCCTTTATTATTGTCCACTTCACAGAAAAAGAATGTATCAGACGCGCCAGTAATTGAAAACAAAATAAAGCTGTATGGAATAATTGTGTTGGCTGCCTCTACTGTGTTATTAGCAGCTAATTCAGGCTCCAATATAATAGCAATAAAACCCGGCGAAAACAAAGGATTGCATTATCAGTTGTCAAAGCCTTCAGAATTTGAGCATTTATCAACCCAATGGAATTCTTTCTCTCGAATTGACGTTACTAGACAAATCCATCATCATGACAGCGACAACGATAATACTGGTAGATCCAGAGCCCTAGCCGCAATAGCTATCGATGCCGATGCCGACACTCCAGTCTTTAAATGGAATGGTTCGTCTGCAGATCTTCTATGGATGAAAAAATATATGGATTATTTACCATTTGAAATATCAAATGATGTCAACAATACTTTAATTATTGGTAGCGGTGGAGGGGAGGACGTTTTAATTGCCTTGGCTGGAGGATCGAAGAAAGTCACTGCAGTAGAGATAAATCCATTGATAATATCAACAGCAAAACAATTTGGCAATTCTACAGGAAATTTATACGAACGTAATGAGGTGGAATTATTCGTTGATGATGGCAGACGATTTATCAGCTCTAGTAATTCAAAATATGACATGATAGTAATAAAGCTCGTTGATTCTTGGGCTGCTCAGCTTGCTGGTGGATATGCACTTTCAGAAAATTATCTCTATACAGTAGAAGCGTTCAGAGAATATCTACATCACTTGGATGAAGATAATGGGATGCTTGTTATGGTACGTTGGAACTTTGAATTGCCAAGACTCATGCCCCTAATAGCAGAATCTTTACGACAGGAGCAAAAAGAAGGAAGTATGGAAGACATTAGTCAGCAGATTTTGGTAGTCGAAGATCGGCCTGGATTATATTTTGCATCAAACGATCAACAAACAATATATCCGGTCGTTCTAATAATAAAAAATAGTCCATTTACTGATTCAGAAATTAATCTGGCAAAGGAGAGGATCGCTAACAATAATGCTAAAGTAATTGCAATGCCAGATGGATATAAAGAACCTCCTTATGACAGACTACTATCAGATAAGAACTATTATTATCATCGTCAACAATTGCAAGAAAATGATCCTAAAGCAAGTTTAGAGTTAAAACCGCCAACCGATGATTCACCATTCTATTTTGCAAGAGAGCAGATTCCAAACCAGATGATATTTCTCTTAGAAACTGTTCTTGGAGTATCTGCAGTACTTGCTTTGCTTTTGATATATTATTCAAGAAGAAATAAAATTCAACTAGTTACATCGTCAAGATCATCATGGTTCCATATGATCTTTGTATTGTTTATCGGACTTGGGTTCATGTTTTTAGAAATAACCTTTATTCAAAAATTTCTGTTGTTACTTGGAACACCAATAATGGCATTAACTGTTATTCTTTTTTCGATCCTACTGTCTAGTGGAATAGGCGCATATTTGAGTGGAAGACTATTTCGTAAAAATCCTTATAAGGCTGTAGTAATAGCAGTACCCCTTCTGGTTGGAATAGTATTAACATACTATGGTCTACTACAAGAAATTATATATACAGGTATAACTCTGCAACTGCCGCAGAGAATTGCGTTGACTTTTGCGCTTATATTGCCTGCAGGTCTTCTTATGGGATTTCAATTTCCATCCATTATTAGAATGGCTTCTATGCATTCAGTGAAAGATAATAATACTGATGGGGATATCACTTTGCTATGGGGTATAAACGTGATCGCCTCAGTAATAGCAACCGTGTTGACTGCTATATCCTCCATGGTGATTGGCTTTAACGGCAACCTGTTAATCGGAGCAGGATTATACGTTGGGGCATTAGTGTCTGCCATAGCAGCAGTGAAATTAAGACGAAAGCTCGCTCTCCCAACTTAGCCTTACCTATCCATTATTGTTGTTAACTAATTGAGCAAGGTCTTTCAGAATGTTACTCTTAACAGCTATTTAACATAGAAAGAAGATGGCAATTTATAATTAATAATAGAATATAATTATTATCTTCTTTAAATAAATTAATTTTTGAGATCAGAACATATTTGACAGGAGATAAAAAAATGTATTCCTACTATAGAATTTTCGAGGTAAATAATCCTATCAGGTATAGAATCTATTATAATATCTGAGCGCTAATAAAACATTTTAGGTTGTAAATAAGAACATAAATTATAATAAATATAATATGAATATCTTTTTTATTATATTGATATAATTGTTATTACACTATAGATAATATTATTATGTTTCTTAAGAAATGACAAACAGCTGAGATTTACAAAAAAATTGAGATTCATATCCGTTTGCAATAGATTTCCAAAGTTTTGTAGCTATGGTTCAGCAATCTACATTTTTATTCTAATACTAAACAGTAAAATTACCTTCTGTAAGCGAACTTTCCAAATGCGTGTATTAACATAAATTATATATGTAAAAATCAACAATTACGTTATAGATTGACAACTGGTACTAATAACAATACCAACAAAAAAAGAGTAACTAAAAAAGGAATACTACTAACAGCTCTTATTGTAGCAGCGATTATCGGAGCAAGTTTTATAGTATATGTTATACCATAGGTATACGAAGTATCCGATTTGATAAGAATCAGATTATTGGCTTATGGTTACGACTAAATTGCCCGGATGAGAGCATTGGACACCATTGTCTCTATAGATGAATTCGGCATATTTGTTTTGATGTTCCAGTTTTTTTGGAAGAATAAATATGTTAGGTTAATAGATGGTATTTTAAAATAGAAGTATTTTGCAACAGCATTCTATATAGATAACAAGCGAGAATGAAATTGAAGTTTTAGAAATATAGAACCAGAAAATTGGTTTAAAAGGTTCTTCGACAGTAGAAATAATAATGATATATGTTTATAGAATTTATTGACACTGTGATATGAATATTTGAACAATAATAATTTCAAAGTATTCAATCAACAGCACCAAAAGAATTAGTAAGAGAATATGAAATAGATGAGAGTGGTGGTAAGATAAGAGAGATAGGGCCATTAGTCTATGGTTGGTTATTCAGTAACCATTGGACCTGATGGTAAACCAATGGTAAGAGACTTGGCAACATAAGACCTAGTGGACGTACCCTAATGTTTGATGGTGGTGGCGATAGTAATTTTTCTGCTGCTGAATAACTTCAAATTACAGATGAAAGAGAAGCTATTGTTGAGATAATAACTACTGACAAAGAAGTTAAAGTTGTAATAAAAGTACCTGGGATAAGTAAGGAGGATATTAAAGTAAATGCTTATGATACCTTAGTAGAGAACATCTGCTACCAACACTTCAGAGAAAAAAAATCATCGTTTAGTTGAACTACCATCAGAAACAGATACAACTTTGTCAGTTCACTGCTAGGGCAAATGATAGTTATGATTGGAATCAATATACTTATCGTTCGTTAGAGATCTAAATCTGAGTCTAATAATAATGGGATTTGATAGATAAAGAAGAATTATTTTATGGTGTCCTTAAATTGGGTCAGTATCGCATTCTATCAGGCTCGCGTCCGATCATCGCATCAAATTTGGTTTACTACTCCACAGATTCGGATATGCAATATCCCATACATTGAAGATAATTAGGATCACTTCCAAAAACGATAATGCTAATTTCAGATGCTTAATATATCTTGTCCGTATAGGATATATTTGCTCACAATTGCTACAACCTACTCGTTGTCTTTAATGATCAATTCAAGGATCAAAAGGATCAAATTTTTGTTCTGATGAAACTTCTATTGAATTAATAATTTCATATGAATAACTAATAAGATCTTTAAATTCTTTAGTGTGAGCTGCCAGTCCACATATCGAGCGAGTAACTTGTTCTTACTTTTCAGTTTCTCTTTCTCTTTGTTTCAGAATATATTATAATATTCAACATTTTTTTAGAGCTTATCTGTAATGCAGTGATTTATGCTATTACCAATTGATAAATGGTCTTGGCTACTTCATAAAGCAAATAAAGAATACAATGGCATCATAATAGTTGAGCATCATCATTTATCTAGCATTACTGTAACAAGGAAGATGCTGAAAAAATATGCATATATTATTTCTTAAATAGAAAATTAAGAGTTTTAGGCACTCGAAGTTATATTGCTGATGAATTTAGTTTAAACGAACTTACTCCCCCCGGAACAAAAGTGAATTTTGTATAAAGATGTAAAGATTGAATTTTAAGTAATTAACAAAGTATTAATATTGCTCATATATACCCTCGAGTTTTTTACGAGATCTTTCTCTTGTCCCTATTCTCAGCATATTCAAAATAATTAGTAATGTTCTAATATCTATACATGGTTACGATAGACTATT
>CAWIMJ010000037.1:0-44119 GCA_963837175.1 uncultured Nitrososphaeraceae archaeon | reverse complement strand
TTATATATAATTATAATAGAAATAGTTTTAACACAATCAGATAAGCGAATTGATCGTGTCCAACATTATTATTGACTACTTTCTAAAATTTCCAGCGAATGCTTAATCTGTAGATATAAATCTCAATTCCATCTTACTATTAAATTAACATGTTTATACTACGGTTTGATTGGAGGTGGTGTTAAACACCTATTTTCGCGAATATCATAATTTGAATATAATTTAAGTGATTATGAATCATATTCCAAAAAACATTAGGTAGAAGAAATAGGATCGAGCCCAAGAATTTCTAATGGCTCAATATAAGGAAATTTTTAAACTTAGAATTAAAGGGCATACCTACTAACTTAGTTAATAAACTTTTGACCTTAACAAGAAAGCATTGAAAAGTCTTCATAAAAATAATAACTTAGCAATTGGGATTGTATTTTTATAAAAAATACTATATCCCCTCACACTTAAACGATGTATACTTTTCAACTCCAAAAATAATTCTATTTGAAAATGAAAGGGATCCTGTTTTTATTCCTTATTCTTTTCAACCTTTTTCCTTTCAGATGTTTTTTGATATATTTTTATTAAACGGTAATTATTGCTTATTTTCAAAACATTAATTGTCTCTATTAGTAGGAAAAATATTATGGACACCATTTTCGGAAGTTCAGATTTTTGCCTTAAGTCTTTAAAATCCCCTGGTAGAGAAGAGTTCTTATATTCTGTGTTATGTGTTTTTTTATTTATGCAACTTACAGCCGATGAGGAAAAATCTCTAAATGGCGATCAAGGTGAAACAGTCTCCTCTGCGTATAGAATTTTGTTAGCTATTGGCGAAGCTACTGATGCAGAGAAGCTTGTTCCTATAAAATGGGTACACATATCTGGAGTAAATTACAATACTATTGGTGATTCTGGTGTTCAATTTCTTGAAAAATTCAGTAGTAATGCCAAAGTTGCAGTAAAAACTACTATAAATCCGATGGGTTTTGACAGAAATAAAACTAATAACCTAGCCGAGAATTTTGTTAAAAAACAAATGAGTATAGTGAAATCATACGAGGCCATAGGAACAATACCTTCATTTACTTGTATTCCATATGAGATATTTGATATTCCAGAAAAAGGAAGTATGGTAAGTTTTGCTGAAAGTAATGCTGCAGTTTTTTCAAACTCAATGTTAGGATTGCTGACTAATAAAGAAAGTTCATTAAGCGCGCTCGCTAGTTCAGTGACTGGAAAAGCACCACTTTCAGATCTCCGAATTGAAGAATTTAGACATCCTAAAGTTGTTATTAAACCTAATTTTAAGCTCGAAACAGAATTAGATTATGGATTACTTGGGTATTTTGCAGGAAAAGTAGTAAAAGATAGCTGTGTTGCATTCGAGAGTATTGCAGTAAAACCAAAAACCATAAAGATGAAATCTATTTCAGCAGCTATTGGTACATCTGGTTCATGCGGCATGTTTACTCTGGGAGAAAAAACTGAAGAGGTGATTTCATATGGAAAAAAAGAGTGTAATATAATTAAAGACGAGCTAAATACCTCAGAAGATGGTGATTTAATTACTCTTGGAAGCCCCCAACTTGGAATGAGCGAGCTAAATCTGCTTGATAAATTATTAGAAGGAAAGAAGTTTAAGAAACGCTGTCTTATTTACTGTGCGCGAGCAATTCACAAACAGGCAACACAGATTGGTTTAACTGATAGGATAGAAAAAGCAGGGGGTGAGTTTATATGTGATTCATGTACATGCCTTACTCCTCTCGTTACTAGAGATGAAGTTGATTCTGTGATTACAAACAGCATCAAAGGTGCGTATTATCTAAATTATTCCAATCGATTAGGAGTAGCTCTTAAAGATTTAATGACAATTGTAAAGGAGTATACAAACCAGAATTGAATATTCAAATTAATTGCCGTAGAATTGTGGGTGGAAGTGGCAGTGGAAAAGCACTTGTTACTAAACAACCAATCAACTTTCTTGCAATGATAGACACAAAAAAGTATATCTTTAAAGATCGAAACCATGAGTTGTATGGTAAATCTATGAAAGATGCTATTTTGGTTTTTCCACATGCTATAGGTAGTAGTGTTGGCGCCTATGTAATATATTCCTTAAAAGTAAATGGAGTTGCTCCTAGAGCAGTAATATGTAGCAACAAAGCAGATATAATAACCGCCTCTGGATGTGCAATTTCAAATATTCCCCTTGTCGATACGTCTGAAAAAGTGTCATCTTCTGATATAATAACAGGATTAGAAATCATTGTTGATGCAGATAACAAAAAAATTATAATACAAACAGTTTAATTTTTGAGAACCAGAATTTTCATATCGGTGCATGGCAGTTGATGGGCGAACTGACCGTTTCAAAACGGAATGACGATAAAAGTCCATGCACCGTAACAAACTTTCTGTAGGATATGTAATAATGATTTTAACCACAATAGATCTACTAATACCTGATCTCTTATGCAGTATGTCGTAAAGGAAGATTTGGAAACACTTCAAGGAGAATGATGACTTAACAAGGAACTATTCTTCGGATACTGTTTAACTATTCATATAACAGATTTTGTCGCAATATCGAGATAATTTCTGATACACACAATTATTTCTTTAATACAATCTTTGATCTATAATATTATTATATCAATCTGATCGTCCTCTAGATGCATAACCCCCTTTATAAAAGGTATATTAAAACTTCGTTTTTTCAACCTAATTTCAGAAGCTAGCCTATAATATATGCTCCTGATGCTACATGATTTAATTTTTATAATCCATTTCCTATTGTAGTAGTTATAGGCTTCCGTTTGGTTAGCAACAAATTCCTTGAATAATTGAATGAATGAAATATCTTCTTTTATGATGCTGTCCATTTATGTCGTGTCTGACTTCTAATCTTTAAAAACCTCATGCTGATTTTGAGAGATTGGCGATTTATACCCCGTATATGTGTAAACAAAAATTTTACCTTAATTGTCATTCAATAGAGACAACATGTTACTTTTAATAACTATATTCATAATACTTTTATTTAAGTAAAAGTGATCAACTTTGTTTGGCAAGCTTTTGTCCAGAATGTGGTGGAGAATTAAAATTTGATTCTATTAGCAAGAATTTTATCTGCCGGAGCTGTGGACTGTTTGCATCCAGAGAAAAAATCGATGAGTTACGCGATAAAACTGAAAAGGACTCTGCGTACAAGAAAAAGCGACTGCATGACGATTATCTTGACTGGTGGCAAACTTCAAAGAAGGAAAAAACAAAAGCAATAGACTAAGATGAAGAATGATTGGTAATTCATTGCTGAGTGCTATTGGTGGGCATTCCAATATATAAGATGGTGTTGTTTTACACACATTAGAGACGTCTGAGTATGGTAAAAAGATTAATGAGAAGATTTACAAAGATGAAGATAGATTATTAGCAAATGATTCTCACTTTGATGAAGGATATGCTGTCTATATTAATGACAACGTTATCTAGCTCATGATTTGTTAATTCATGGTCCTGGTCTTGCCTAGATTGGAAATATATTTTTGTCGATATGAAAAGTATGGTACTTAATTCAAAAGTTGGTACCATACAGAATTGGAATCTCGAGTACTATCAGATGAAGTTGGCATATCTAAATCTATAGCTTCCACTAATATCATAACAACTCAAGGACAAGAACAAGCACAGGCACTATCATCATGAATTGGTAGTCCTTATGAGAAGTTACGGTACAGTATTCATGTAAATAAAAATTTCAACTATGTATATAGCAAGCAGGAGCCCATTCAATTTATCTAAAAATTACTCATAAAGATAAAAATATATAAGCAGGAGTTAAATTGGCAAATCATCATCATAACATTGCAATGATCAACTCTGACGTTAGCAGAAAGTTTATCTAATTCCTTTGAATTAGTTGCCTTTCTTATTACTTTAGAGCATAGCAGTGATATATTGAATTAAATTATAGAATATCATAGAAAATAAACTGTATTATATCATAAGGTAATTAAAATATCAAGTTTGTTTGAAGTAAATTTACTTCACTTTCCTTTGTGGATTCTTAGACGAAATGAACGTGATGTAGTTAATTATTACAATTTTATGACACCGTATATAGGACGTGCAACGGGAAGTAATATGCTAAATTTTGGCTATTGGAGCGAAAAGACAAAGAACCCGTTACAGGCACAAAATGAACTCTGTACGCTGGTCGGAGAATTTGCTAATCTGGACTCTGCAAACAAGGTGATAGATATTGGAAGTGGATTTTCTGCGCCAGCAATACACTGGAAGTCCATTTATACTTTTCTAAATATTACATGTATAAATGTCAATCTCATACAAATAAAAGCTGCTACAAAATTAGTTAGTAATACACCAGCTTCTAAAACTGAAACACTTAGTAATACCAAGGAAATATCATTTGTAAATGCTGCCGCTACAATATTGCCATTTGTAGACCAATGTGCGGATAGAGTAGTTGCTTTAGAGTCTGCACAACATTTTAAATCATTGATTCAGTTTATGCAAGAATCTAAAAGGATTTTAAAACATGATGGATTATTTGTAGCTCGCTATTCCTGTTATAACAACAACTAAACCATTAACGCATCAGTTTATGGAACTCGGAATCCTTTCTTTAACGTGGGCATCAGAGCACTATAAACTAACAAATGTTAAATCTATGATTAAAGCAGCAGGTTTTAAGATAATTGATATACAGCACATAGGTTCGCATGTATATGAACCTCTTACTGATTACTATATTCAAAACAGAAAAATAATAAAGTATGCAATTTTAAAAGAGAATCACTCTTATTTTCATACTGTTCTATATGACGTATTTGAAAATATCTTCTACAAATCTGCATTAAAAATGAAGGAGGTATATCAAAAAGGAATTATCGACTATGTTCTAATAAAGGCTCACAGATAATGATTCGTTCTACATATTTTTAAATATGATAGTCATTTACTATTATGGCTATCAAAATTGTCATCAGAAAACGTAAATATAGTCGATCCACTTTGATAAATTGATATATAAGGAGAGTACAATATACTAAGCAAGAGATTCATTTATTTAAGTTTTGTTACATTAATAATTATATGTTATTGATTATTAATCTCGCTATCATAATACATGACACTAATGTGTATACGTGAACTATCAAATATCAATATAATTAGAATAATATCCCATGGCAATATACAAAACAATTGAATACTGGATAATTTCATTATATACTATTTGCAGGAACCACTCTTATTGGTTATAACATTAGTACTGGTTTTTCTAATGTAACCGCCAGTATGATAAATAATGGTGATGTAACTAATTTTAATACAAATCATTAAAATCATCTGAGATATTATAGATTATACATATTATTTAAACTCATTTGAAATATGTAGCATTTTTAACTCATTACATGTTTAGTCCACAATACACAACTAGCTTTTGAAATTTTTATCCTTCTTAATTACACAATCACTTATTGACATGCATAATTACCTATTTCCGCATGCCTTATATCTGTGTAATTTATACAATAATCAAACAAAGGATTTACGGCGGATCTGTAAGTAAAATAAGAATTACTTCTCTCGTCTTCCGTAGCTTTTGTACATAACTTAAGTGAAAACATAAATTGACAAAAACATTTCAAGAGTTAGGACTGGGTGCTGAAATAAATAAAGCACTCAAAGAAAATAAATTTGAAGCGCCGTTTCCTATTCAAGAAGCAGCTATACCGTTTGTTTTAAAGGGTGTAGATGTGGTAGGCCAGGCGCATACAGGAACTGGTAAGACAGCTCGCTTTTTCCTTACCGATATTAACAAAATTAAAGCGTAACGGTCCCATTCAAGCACTTATACTTGTGCCTACCAGAGAACTAGCAATGCAGGTAACAACTGAGATCAACAAGTTTGCAAAATATACTGGCATCAAAACTGTGTCCATATATGGAGGACAAAGTATCAACCTTCAACATGATCAATTAAGAAGAGGAGTACAAATAGTAGTTGCAACTCCTGGTAGATTAATTGATCATGTAAAACATGGTTCTATTCAGCTCGAGAATGTAAAGTATGTCGTGCTTGACGAGGCAGACAGAATGCTAGATATGGGTTTTATCGACGACATAAAGTTCATTTTGTTTTATGTGAATGAAGATAGACAAACATGCTTGTTCTCTGCGACTATGCCACCTGCGATATTAAGATTGGCTCAAGAATACATGAAAAACATTCAACAGATCATGCTCAATGAGGAAGAATTAAGCCTTGATACAATAGATCAATCTTATTTAATTGTACAGGAAAGACAAAAGTTTACACATCTCTGCTCCTTAATCAGAAGCAGGGACAAAAAGCAGACAATTGTTTTTGCTGCTACGAAACAGAGAACACAGAAATTGGCTTGGGAATTGAAACAAGAAGGTTTCAAAGCAATCACTATTCATGGCGACCTATCTCAAAAGCAAAGAGACAATTCCATGTATCGTTTTAAAAAGGGAGTTGAAGATGTCTTAGTAGCCACAGATATTGCAGCAAGGGGAATAGATGTTCCAGCAGTGGGTCATGTGATAAACTACGACATACCAGAAGACCCATTGATTTATTTCCATAGAATTGGGAGAACCGCTAGAGCAGGAGGCGCAGGTCAGGCTATTTCCTTGGTTTCGCAAGATAGGACCGAAGATTTTGGGAGAATTTTGAGACAGACTGAACATCCTATACGCAAATTAAATGAAGAAATGGGAATCGAAGTTCCTGTAGTTCAGCACAGATCGCATGGATATCGGCAAAGGCGAAGTTATATTAATAACAATAGCTCTCGTGGAAGCGGAGGCTATGGCGATAGCAGAGGTAGGCGGAGCTTTGGGTATAGGCGTGTAAGTGGAACTTACGGAGGCTATAGCGGAAATAGAAATGAACGAAATAAATATGGACAAGGACAAAGTAATGAAGACGGAAGACGAAGTCGTCATTACTAGATTATCAAATATATAATTTTGTTAGCCTTTTGTGTTAACTTAATCTACTTCTCATATTAATTATTAGATAAATGCTTATAATATATATATCAATTTTTATGATTTTATGTTAATGTAAATATTATTTAATATAAAAGTTAACACTATTTAAAAATTTAATCATCCTCAATTATCATAATAATGAGCGGTATTAGACGTCAAATCAAAAATTTTTTTCCTTAATAATATGATATAATAATATAATAGATACAAAAATTTTTCAACGCGTTCTTGTGATAGCCTTTCTTATTGATAAGTCAGTAATAGCAAATTATGGCTTCTACCTGTATTTCAAATCTTTTTTTCTAATGACTAATTCATTTTATCATAATCATCGTCAAATTATCTACTAAAATTTGTTATCTATGATTCTTACTAATATTAAGTATTTCACACAACTACTGGATTGTTATTTGCAGGATCAGATTTATAAGAACATCTAACAATATATAATGGTATCTCGGCATGGCAATGAGGAAAATCATGGTAGCGTTACCATATGATATGGTTAAAATATTAGAAAAGGAGCGTAAAGACAGATATCTGGAAACAATTCCTGAAACTATCAGAGTAATATTAAGTGAGTATCTGCGTACGAAGGTCCATTCTAAATGAATCTGCTGATTATTAGCAATAGTCTTTTACAATTTTTTATTTCTTACATTAAATTGATACTTCAAACTCCTTGATAAAGAGGTTTTAGGGTAAATAAGTTACATCTATCAATTGGAGTTATGTATTATGTTGAAGACTCACAAATTTCTTACTTTTGAATTTGGTAACACAATATCTAAATGATATTATTTGTGGGGGTGGTCTGACGGAGAATTTATTTTTAACCAAGATAAAACAGAAGATAATGAAGAAAGCAAAATATATCAGATAATGCTCATAATGACCGGATTTTTACTTTCCATTATTATATAGATAGTTATGGTAATATTGAAAGATATAACTCATAATACTGAGTCTCTAGTAGAATTTTAAGAATCATAGTTATAATATTAATGAACTACACACCTGCTAACTTTGTTTGACCATAGATACAAGCATGTCGTAAGTCACTAATCTCCTCTGCGCTGTGTTTTCTTCTTTCCACAACATATCCACTTTTAGAGTGATAGAAGATCACCATATCTTTGGGATAAAAGGAAAGCATATCGTGATTTTCAGAATCCGAGATCATGTGTCTTAGATGAACCCCTTCCCATGAAAAGAGATTATCAATTTTTCCATCAAAATGAAAATTACTTCCACATGGACATTCAACATCTCTCCAACCGCCACGTATATTCTGCAGCCAATTATTAATAGGCACTGTTTTCTTTTTAATAGACATAAATTAGCAGTAATGTTTCAATTCTTCATATATTATTGTTTTTGTATTGATTAGCATGTCTAATTAAGAGATATAGTCAAGCCTTCGATAGACCGATAGAGTTGAGTATACCAATTTTTTTCACATTCAGTGATAGGTGGAAAGAAGTGTGAAAGAGATAAAAAAATCCATGAAAATTTCTTAGCAATATGATATGTTATGGGTAAGTATGTTGCCTTTAGATGAATAAAACTGTATTTATCTTTCATCACTTGGCGTCAGCGTCTATCAATACTACTTTTAAAGATAACTCATACATATATAATGTTAGACTTTATTCCTTTTTTAATATTAATGTCTCAATTGGTCATGTACGTAATAACCATTTTCTGTCCATAGTGCATCCTGATAAATCTTTGATCTTATATGTTTGTGAATATGGATATGATGAGAATTTAATTATGTGGTTGGTTGGTACAGAGGATATAAGATTTGTGTGTTTGTTGTCTTTAGGATTTTGAACCAAGGATTCAATGGGGCCGGCCGGATTTGAACCAGCGATCTCCAGCGCCCGAGGCTGGCATCATACCAAACTAGACAACGGCCCCCAAAGATTTTACATTTCTGATTGTTTCTATGTTCCGTTTTATAAAATATTGGTAATGCTAAAACGGCGGTAAATTTGACATTAAGTATAAATGTTATACAAATTCTAATTTATGAATTTGAAAATTTAACCTGTCATCAGCCAACGCTGTCAAATATTCTTCACGAATATTATATGAGAATAATAGATATTTTGGTAACAATAGAACAAACTGTTCATATCTTTTGTTGCAAGTATAATTTCTATACTATTCTAATAATGAGGCATGAATTTAGTTCAGACTTAATATTCAATTATAATTTAAAGCTGCATTTTTGCAGATATTGATTGAATGTCCCAAAGCGATTTCTGTGCTCCTGATGGATTTGGAATCACTAATCCATCTTCAATTAATTTATTCACGAGCAAAGCGGCCATCGGTAAAGCTCCTGTAGCACCAGGCGAATTATAATTTAGGAAATGTAATGAATGATCTTTTTTAATGATTAATGTATCTGGAAGAAATTTCCCATCTTTATCTATAAGAGTTGATCTAATTCCGGCGGTTCCTCTTTGGGTGAATGTAGATGTTCTTAGCTGGGGTAGAAATTCTCTTACTCTATTTATCATTGCAGTTTTAGAGAGCGAACTTTTTAATTCATTACTGGCAAGAAATAAGAATTTTTTGTCAAAAAAGATTTTACGAGCTCCTGACATTCTTGATGATTCAAATAGCTTGGGTATAAGATACTTTAAATTCTTGCTCAAATTATATGCATAAGGACCAAAGACTAGAACTGCATTTGGACCAACTTCACATCTTCCATCAATACGCACAATCCAATGGGGATCTAGGAAAGGATATTCTGGATATTTTGGCACTGAATAAATACTCATCTTTGTAAGATCATTATATTCTGGTGGTGCTATCCAATATTCCCCTTTAAAGTGAAGATCGGTAAGTTCCATTGCAATACCTAGAGAATGGGCTATGTCTATGGAATTACCTCCTGCTGCATTAACTACAAATTCAGTATTAATTTTTTTTTCAATTCCTTGTTCTAATATCAATGTCAACGTTTTATTGACTGTAGATTGTGAAATTCCCTTAACTCTATGTCCGAGTAGGACCGTACATCCAAACGATTTAGAATCTTGTATCAGATTCTTTGTCAAAGAACCATAATCTACAGAGGCATCCTTCGAACAATATATGGCTGAACAACAACGAACATTTGGTTCGATCGCTTTTGTTTCGTTTCTATCGAGAAATTTGAAATCTTGTTCTCTAAGTAGACCGTTAGCCTCTCCCCATTCCATATATTTATGAAGTGTGTCGATACCAATTTGATCGTTCGCTACTTCTAATACTCCGTCCTGTTTGAACAAAATCTTCTTATAGTATGAATAGTTTTGCCACATCTCATATCCTAACGATGCAGCTTTTGCAAAAGTTTTCTTTTTCACAGGATCGTAAATAAAAGGAGCGTGTACTTTACCTGTATTTCTGGAACTTGTATGAACAGCTACATCTTTTTCCTGTTCAATAAGTATTATCTTTGAATTAGACACAGAGGTTAAAAAATATGCTAAGGAGGCACCCAAAATACCGCCGCCAATAATCACAATATTGTAGAAATCTTGCAAATTGTAAAGTAGATAAATATACAGAATATAAAAATGCATTTATTAAATAGAGTAAAATTATACACTTAGTGCTAATGAAAATCTATTGGTCAATAAAATGCTATAATGAGTGATGACTATAATATCTTTCCTTCAAAGACTTATTGTTTGATCTCATATGTTGCAAGTAAGAATCACGAGATCCTATTTTCGATTCTCTTTTTTGCTTCTTTGCTTAATTTGTAAGCAACAAGTTTCCCTAAAATATCTAATCTATTAACAAGATTCTGTTAAGGGGCTACTAAGCACATTCATAAGCAAATCCTTACCACCTTCCTACAAAGCAGCGACTACACACATTTATTAAAACAATTTATAATAAACTATCGCGTAAAAGGACAATTTTATTTTATATTTTAGAATATAGACATACCCAATACATACGATATTATACCATAAAATTATATCTTTTAACCTTATTTTCATTTAATTATGTTGGGGCTTCCAGTTCAACAAACGATAGTAAGTCGGTGTTGTTCTTCAATATATAATTATCTTCATCATAATATTGTAGTGTAGATTAAAGCTGTATTAATGATGTGGTTCAAAGGGGATGAGCCTTGAGAAACTGTTCCATATTATATATATTTAGATGATTAAATCCCGAGGACCGATTATATGAATTAGGATGTTCAAATACAATGGTTCAACTTAGAAATGATTGATAAATTCATGGTCTGCAATTTCTTCTTAACTAGATCTAGCTACCATAATACATAGAAGATTCCTTTGTGAGAAGAAATTATCTATAAATGTTTATAGAATATTCATTGATGAACCATAAAACTTAAACTGGCCTTAAAACTGCCATTACTGCAAAGATAATGATTGCTGCATATATAGCACTTATGATATTTTTGACATTAGCAACTATTTTTTTTGGTGGTGCTACAACTGAAGAAACCAAAAATGTAGCTATTGACAACGAGGAAACTTTTCAATCCTATGATGATAATAATACAACTGATAAATTTGGAATAAAGAAGATGTATCCAACAACGCAAGGTGGAAGAGAATGGTTTATCGACATGAGTAATCCAAAGAGTGATGGCATATTTTCTATCACATCCAACCATAATATAACTAAGCAAAAGGACGCTTCATGGCGTATTGATGCACCAATGGTTAGAATGAATATAGATACTCTTCCAGGTGCTGAACCCTGGAAGAATGTAGAGATCACAGGCTATGTAAAAGTAGTATCAAAGTCATCTCCTAATAATACTGATCTTGACTGGTCTGCAAGAGGTGGTATACAAAATAATGATATTCCATGTGAAGGTACAGCTCTGCATGGGGGATTACACATTGATGGTTCTGTAGGTTGGAAAAAAGAAATATGGCAGGTTGGTGGCTATACAGCTGAACGAGCCAAAGCCAAAGTTCTTACTGATTCAATTCTAGGAAGATGGATTGGATGGAAAGTAGTGATGTATAACATTAACAATGACACAGCAGTAAAAATGGAGTCATATATAGATAATAAGAATACTAACTACTGGGTGAAAGTAACAGATCTTATAGATGATGGCGGATGGTTTGCTAATAGTCCTGATAATATATTTTATAGTGCTAATTGTGGTAAAGCTAAAGATTACATTGTAACAAATGGAGGGACTATCGTTACCTTCAGATCGGATAATCTTATATGGGATTTCAAAAACCTCAGTGTAAGGGAGATCATACCTGGAGAGAAAATATATAATCAGCCATGATGTTTTGACATTTTGACATATTTGGCTATATTATGACATTTTGCTAAATTGTCTGCTTTCTAATGATATCAATAAAGATGAATTAAACTTAATTAATTTGTATAATTAACAAATATTAAATTTTTATCTGATTCATATTTGCTCGGAACACTTTGCTATAAAAATACTAACATATTCACCAGCAAGGTTCAAATTCTTACTGGACTAGTAGGCTGTTATATCCGAGATGGCGGCGGATATGGCAGAGAATAACATAATTTTATGACCGCATCATTAGAAAAGAGAGAATATTATTAATAAGCAACAAATGAAGAATCTTATAATGTAATGTCTTCACTAAAGAAAGTATTATTCATAGAATTAGGATTGAAATAAGAACTTGAATTGAATCGAATCGAATCATTAATTATAATATGAATCTGAATTTACATCGTTTCAAAGAAAGGAACTGCAACAAATAGGTGATGCACACTACATAAAATAATATTAATACAGGGCCTAATGAAATGGTATAATATTATCAAAGGGTAATTCTAAAGATATGACATCGGATGGATAAATATCGTCTATCGTGAAATTATGTACCTAATCCAGACATGCCATAAGGTGTTCAGATTCTAGGCTTCATAATCTAAATACGCTTAAAAAATAGCTTAAGGTTAGTTATTTGCTTGTTTCTTGCTTCTTATCAGGCTATAAAGTTCTGCACTGTAATAGTCTGAGTTATGGATGGACAATATGTCTAGTTTCGTAACTGGACAAATTCTCAAAGTATGTGCATTAATACACGAGTAAGAGAAACTTGTTTTTTATATGAATACTTGCAAGCTGATTAAAAGGTCTAGTTGGTTATGTTAAATATTGCACTGATTACATTAATATTATAATTTATATTAGCTAATACTTAAATTTATTATATGTTTAACAAAGGATTGTGCAGAGGGTGTGGAGTATATTTGACTCCTATTTCAGTCTGTACTATCTGTAAGGAATATATATCATGGATATGTGGTAAATGTGAGAGAATGGACGATGTTACCCATTTTCATCCTTCATTGCAGAGTTTAATGCAAAATCAAGAGCGTGTGATTAAGAAATTAAATTAATTATCAATAGTTTGTTATCATTATACCTATCTATGGATTGTTATTGAACTCGAAATGAGCAATTATATAAAATGGGTTTACCTAGGATCAGAATTACCAATGGCATCAAGGAATAAGACCAGATCTGATCATATTATAGAACTAACAAGAAAAAGATTAAATGCCCATACTCTATAGGATTATCCACGTGTTCAATCATATAGTATTTTAAAAAGGCGGGGCAGCCCACTGGTACCACCATAAATACAAGACCCTATCTCAAGCCATGCAAGATCCACCACGTAGACGTGCCAGCATGACTATGCCGCCTTAGGGTTGCTCCCTCCCGGACCTCACCCATTTCAACGATTCACAGTCGAAACTGCGCCTTCGCGCGGTACGCTGTTCATAACCATCCGACACGGCGTGATTTCATTTCAGCAAGGCAAGCAGGTGCCTCCCATCTATGGATTTATCCAGCAGTTACTGATCCCAGCATGAAGCCGATTTCTGATATGGGGTACGGCTAGCACCCCGATCCTCCCTGCCTCCGCAATTCTATTACACAGTTTCATTATATTTGCTTATCACTTCTCCAAATATCCTTCGACATATAATGCAATTGAATGGTTAATTTACTTTGCACTGAATCAGTCTAATATCCATATCAGATGTGACTGCTTAAACTCCATAATATCTAATTGGATATTGATATATCATCTATATAGTTGATAAACCCCTCACGATTAAGCATAAATTATACGCTAAGGCTGCAAGCAAGGAATATCTTAATCTGATTTATTATCCGTCAGAATACCAACAATTCTGCAAACTGAACAGATGTCTCCCATAGAGTCTCGTCTGCAGACCGAGCACTTTTGTGACCCATGTGTCAAGGATGCTGACTTCATACTTTTAGAAATCTTTAATATCGAGTTGTACGCGTTATACTTGATTCCCGGACGACCTTTTTCTAGCTTATTTAGAAATTCTCGGATATCGGTTCTGATACTTTCATGCATATAGGGGCATTCTTCTGATTGAAATGGAATTTTCATCTGTAGAGCATAGAATACTATTTCGTGTTCATAAATCTCTACAAAAGGTTTTATCTTCTTCAAGCCATTTGAACCATACTGGACTGGTTCAGGGTAAATCCAAGCAATCCTCTCGATATCTCCGGCAAAAAGATTTATGGCAAAGGTTTGTAATTGATCGTCTAAATTGTGTGCTGTCGCTATGACATTTGCACCCACAGATTCTGCTGCCAAATCTATTGCTCTTCTACGAAAAGTGCCGCATATAGAGCAAGAAGTCATCTTGTCAGAAGGTCTTGTCATCATAGCTTTGTCCATATCTATTCCAAATAGATTCTTGTAACTAAGAATTTTACTCTCTATTTTTAGTTCTGAACAGAATTCTTTTACTATCTGCAACGATTCATTACGATAACCTTCTATTCCCTCGTCTATTGTTATAGCGATAAGATCTGAATGGTCATGTTTCTCAAAGATCTTTTTCATAACAAATAGTAACGCTAAACTATCTTTGCCTCCAGAAACAGCAACTGCTACTTTGTCATTATAATCGAGCATAGAAAACTTGGACATAGTTTTGGCAGTCTTTTCTTCTATGGAGCGTAGAAAGCATTTTCTGCATAGATACTCTCCAGAATAAGATCTATAAAACACACTTAATTCATTATGGCATTTATTGCAAGGTCTCTGTGACAATGAATGTACTGAAGCAACAAGTATTATTATTTCTTGATATTAGTGGGCATGAATTGAACAATTCCTATATACTCATAACGTAGAGATATAGTATAAGAGAATGTTGGTATATTAAAAGCATTTAAACACCAAAAACGTAGTTTAAATGTGCAATTAGACTCAGATTTACTAGACAATATAAATCTCCAGATAATAGATTTTTTGGGTAGAGATTCATCTACACCATTTGTCGAAATCGCTAAACACATAGGTATTTCTGATGCAACAGTGCATATCAGAGTTAAGCGCCTAATTGCAGCAGGAATAATTAATAAGTTTACAATTTCCGTAGATAACAATCGTCTTGGTTATGACCACCTTGCTTTCATGGGAATAAATGTAGAACCAGGATTTGCAGAAGAGATTACCGATGATCTATCAAAAGTTGAAGAAGTCTTGGAAATTCACGAAATACATGGCAGATTTGATTTGCTTTTGAAAGTCCGTGCTAAAAATTTGGAACAGATGAGAGATATTGTAGTAAATAAGATCCGGATATTGCCCCATATTATAGAAACAGAATTAATGACAGTTCTGAAATCCAGAAAGGAAGAACAGATGGTATCTTTGAAAAAAGATCTTTCAGACAAAGCTGATGATTTAACATTATAAATAAAGTGTAGATCTATTTGTTATTATTAAGTATGGATGATGTGTAATTTAAATCCAATATATCATGTCGAATGAGATCTAAAAGATTTTAAATTAGTTATTTGCAAAATTATCACGGATAATCACAATGAAGTTTTTAGTGTCATAACAAATATGGATAAAGATGAATTTGCTTCAGTAGATGAAAACGTCATTGTCATCGATAATATCAATAAGATGATTGCATACCCTTTTTCTTGTACTACCAAATTTTTTCACTCTCTATCTATGAAAGAGAGCTTTGAGCTTGTAACAAACTTGTTACTCTTAGCAACTCAATTTACTACCTCTAATTCGCCTATTAAATAAAGCTGTATATCAACAAATAAGGTATGTCCTTGATGGTTCACTAAGTAGTGCACAATAATATTATATTTGTTTTGCTAGTCCCAATCTTGTTAATTTGCTATAATCATTGGCTGTATGCCACAAATGAGTAAAGTAAAGCAGGAACATTATCTTATAGGCTCTTGCTAATACATATTTTCTTCCTAAGATTGAACAAGATTATCTTACGCTACTGAGTTGGATTAGTTACGTCGTTGAATAACTTCCAATAAATTATATTTTCAAGCTTGTGAATTTTGACTAGATTGCATTACTGTTCAAATTCATCTCACTATGTTGGATCAACACAATACTTCTTGTTAGTAGCAAGGCATTGTAAATATTACTACAGAAAATAGTCCTTATCGCACTAGTAATAAAAGAATATGCTGAAGCCTATTTCATAATTACCGTTCTACGAATTAGTGCTCCATGTCAAGAAATCATAATAACATATCATAATTATTTAATATACCAAATATTGATCAAACCAGAATAATACACAAGCAGTTTCAATAACATACTAATTTCCAATTTATCAACATTGTATTAATATATCATGTTGTTAGGAAATAATTAGATAATGCAGTTTGTTCAGATATCTGATATGCACATTGGTGGTCTCTTCAAACAAGATGCATTCAATACGATTGTTCAAGAGGTTAACAATTTAAAACCAGATGCAATAATTATATCAGGCGATCTGACAGATGAAGGTCTAATATTTCAGTTTGAGCAAGCTCATACAGAACTCAAAAAATTCAATTGTTCTAATCTAATAGTTTTCCCCGGAAATCATGATTATCGTCATACAGGTTACCTTCTGTTCAAGAAATTCTTTCCTTCTTCAAAACAAATTTATGAATTTGATGATGTAGTTCTGCTCACTGTCGGAACTGCCAGACCTGATAGAGATGAAGGTGAGGTAGGACACAGACAGAACCTGTGGTTAGAAGGGACTCTAAGCAAATATGTTAACAAAACAAAGATTGTAGCAATGCATCATCATTTAATTGCAATCCCTGATACGGGATATGCCAATGTTGTAGGTATTCTCGATGCAGGAGACACACTAAGAGCATGCTTGGAATCTAAAGTAGATCTCGTTCTCTGTGGTCATAAGCATAGACCTTGGCTTTGGAACTTAGGATCTTTGAAAATTGCATATGCCGGAACCGCTTGTTCATGGCGTTACAGGGGAGTATTCGAAGATACATACAATATTATAGACATTAAAGATGGTAAAATTGATGTTACTATAAAGGTAGTGGGAGGAAAAAGAATGCCTCTATCAAATGTCGTTAAAAAATATGAGCCAGAGGTAAGGAATAAAATATTATCAAAATAATCTCTTCATTACTTCCAATATCTTTTACCATATTTTCCTTCATCTCAAATCTCAGAATGGCTCTAACTTGTTTAGAAAGTATTGTTTGTTGTAAATCGTTTTTGTATGCTATTTACAGTCTGTGAATATGATCCTTTTATTTTAGGAATATGATCTTCAGAATTATTAATAATCTGCCAGTTAATCTAATCGGCTCTTTTAAACTTAAGAAACTTACATCCTCATTATCCTAATAATTAACAAAAAGATTAAACCAATTGGTAGCATGTATTAGTTTGGATTTGTTATTCTTAATATTTTCAGCACACAGAAAATAGTCGTCAACAAAACATTCAGTTCTATCTTTTATGTACTGAATAGTTCTTTCAATGTTACTTTTTTTCCCATATGTTGGATGAAGATAGTGTGTTGTTTTAGCTTCAAAAATTTACATGCTTGCAGGTACTAACTATCGCCATCTGTTGAAATGCTATGCTTTGCGTCGTATTTGTTTGCTAATGAATATATAGAAATCTTTCAGCAACAAACATGTTTCTTTCTATAGAAAGATGAATGCTAAGAATGATTTTTTGTGGACAGGCTCAATTACAACCCATATCCAAAAATAATTATACTAACTAACAAAAGTTCGTTTACAGATTTTTCTTAATATGTAAGGTTTACTATGCATAAAAAATCCTTTTACTTGGTTTTAAAGGATATACGAAATTATGTTAGGCAGTATACTACCTACTTAATTTGAGTTCCATCGTTTATAAATTCAAAAATCCTTCTTTGTTTAAGGAAAGTCCTTTATGGTTTACATTTTTGGATCCATTTCCATATCGATACATGGCTTCTATTAATAAATCTGCAGGATAATGTTTTGAGATTTGTCATTAAGAAGACAACAAAAGCATAGATATGATCCGTAACTACTTCTAAAGCCATATGTTTTTCTTAAGTTAACAGGGCCATCTAATCTTTAAAACTTAATTACTACCTATTTGATGGCTCAGAATTCTTCTGTAGCTTATAGAGTAGTGTAAGGATCTTATTAATAAAAGTATATATTATTATTAATTTTAATATATGAATATTGAATTATACTATTAAGCTGCTGGTTGATATTGGGTTCATTGACAAGATACAGCAGAATATTGAGTCTAAAGGTGGGCCTTAGATGTACGTAGTAAGTAGTGGTGGGATATATTATAGATGATGTTAGCAGTTCCTAATTCGGGTAACCGTATTCCATTTAATATAAAGAAACAACATGATCCGGCAACAGTAATTGATTCTAACTATGATGCAGGAATAGTGCACTACTCAATCGTAGACTGATGCGAAATCTATAATAATATCTACTAAGACCATGATTCTTGAAATTCTTGAATTTAGTTTTATGCAACGTGCCTTGACAGCTGGAGTTGCCGTTGCGGTAATTTGCTCAATAATTGGACTATTTTTGGTCTTAAGAAGGCATTCTCTATTTGGAGATGCGCTCTCACATATGGCATTTGGAGGGATTGCTATAGGTATGTATACAAATATTTATCCTATGTGGACTGCCTTCATTGTTTCAATCCTTGCGGCATTAGGTATTACTAAATTGAGACAATCAACAAATATTCCTCCTGATTCGGCTGTGGCAGTATTGCTATCGTCTGGTCTTGCTCTTGGCGTTGTTTTAGTAAGTTTATCAAACGGCTTCTCCATAGATTTGTTCAGTTTTCTATTTGGAAGTATACTCTTGGTAAGTGTCGAAGATACATTGATGATTTTAGCCATAGCAGTAACAATCTTGTCAATAGTGTTGATCCTTTACAGAAAATTAATGTACATTACCTTCGATGAGGAACAAGCCAAAGTCAGTGGATTGCAAGTTACAAAACTGAACTATCTTTTCGTAGTACTCGCAGGTGTAACTGTAATTGCATCAATGCGCTTAGTAGGAATTCTACTAATCTCTTCATTAATTGTAATTCCTACTCTTACTGCTATGATGTTTGGAAAAGGTTTCAGGAAAACAACCCTAATTTCTGTTTCACTATCGGTATTTTCTGTAGTAGCAGGGATACTTATCTCCTATATACTGAACTTGGCTCCCGGCGGAACTATTGTTCTTGTTTCTATAGGTATATTTATTGTAACGCTAGCCACAAAATATTCTATTAGGAAAGTCAGAAGATTAGAAAAATCCACTATTAGAATTTAGATCATTAGTATTTGTGCATTATAGTTATTACTATACAATAAATGATATACCATCAGTAAAACACTCCATTTACTAATGGGTGAAATCATAGAAGCGATAGCACGTTGTTAGCAGATTGGTTATCGTACCTACTACTATACAGGAAGCAAGTACACAGGATACGAGATTCAATCTCGAATAAAAACAAGGGAACAAATGTAGTGATGAGAATCTGTACCAATAAGCGTATAATAGTATTCTAGTGGACGTAATATGGCAGTCTCATAAACAAAACAAAGGCTATAAAAACAGAACTATCATTTCTTTTTAGTTAATCATTTATATTTTGATATCTTATCATCATCTTTGCCAAAAGATCTGAATAACAATGCACTAAAAACCATAATACTTCCAAGTGCCGAGGCAACAATAGTTTGCTCTGCTGGAACATGCATTATAAACGCGATTACGAATGAGATTGCGGCAGCCACCGCGCTTAAAGGTAACCATTCTTTAACAGCGCGAGTAGATTTATCTACTTCTAATCACCAACTGATTAACGCATTAGCCGCATTATAATTTTTTCATTCGTTATGGAGATGTTAATTGTAAAGCTAATAATGTGTTATGTTATTAATTAGCCTGCAGAATTCAATAAGTCGTAACCGTTGGATTTATCGGTTGAAAATAATACCATCAGTTATGTTTGTTCTACTGTTATTTGTTAAATGAATAAACTATTTTTAGCAGATTGATTATGAATTAATATCTAATAAATATTTATTAAAGACATAATAAATACGCTCATAAATTATTATTGTATAGATCATATGATAGTGAAATCAATTAGGAAAATAAAAGAAATTAATAATATTATTATGAGTATAAGAAACTTGTTCAATGATCCAGTAATTCTCAAAAATCTTGAGAAAATCAACCTAACGAAAGAAGCTATGAAAAATGCGGTTGAAAATACAAAAAATACTATAGCTGCATTAGATCAAACAGGTATTCTATACGAGTCCAAAATGGTAATTCTAACTTCTAAAAAGAGAACTAATTTACGTGAGAATGCTCAAAATTTAGGAAAAATAAGCAATGTCACCATAGGATTGGCAAAGTCGTTTAGAGAGCTAATAAATGAATTGAAATTTAAGTTATAATAAGTTTGTATGATATTTAAAATGTTTTCCATACTCCGATACATATTATCGGGAGAGAAAATAGATAAAATAAAAGAAATAATGACAAATATAATGCAACGCGTGGCAATATAGTATTGGCATTATCATAATCTTTTGGATAATAAGAGACTAGAGGAATATTTGATTATTTGATCCTTGTACTAGCATTCAAGTAAACTTTCTATACAACAACCCATAAAATTATCACTACCTTATGCTTCAAATCCTTGCAATACTATAGAGAATATGATGTCAATTTTTAACCTTATCTCCTATTGGGGCATTGATGGTTTTTTGTAAGAATAGTCCAGATGGCAATTGTATTTAACGTCATTTGATACACGAAAAAAAGGCAAATATGAACACTAGATTAAGTAAAAATAATCATTTCTACTAAAATCCTTACAATAATTTCTCTATACATGGCTAGAATAATATACAAAAAAATTTCGAGGTCTATGTAGCCAGGCTAGAAGAATTATCCAGTTATAATAGTAATCAGAAATTTGTATTTTATTTTAAATACTATTGAAGAAAAAGGATATGAGATATAAGCCGGTAACTATATATCTAAAAAAAGAGATGTACTGATAGATGCACTCAGTCGAGTATGAAGATTCTTTTGTTAAAATTGCAGGTCTAATTGGAGGAGAAGAATATCTTAAGGTTGCTCGTGCACTTTTAAATACAGAAGATGCAACCGATGAAGAAATCGCAAGCGCCACTGGTCTAAGAATAAATATTATAAGAAAAGTTCTTTACGATATGTTTGGTAAAGCGCTAATTACCGGTATAAGAGTAAAGGATGAGAAGAAAGGATGGTTTGTATATAGATGGCGAGCGAAACGTGATCAAATTGATAATTTTATCGATAATCAAAAGAAAAA
The DNA here is from genome assembly GCA_963837175.1 of uncultured Nitrososphaeraceae archaeon. Taxonomy (GTDB): domain Archaea; phylum Thermoproteota; class Nitrososphaeria; order Nitrososphaerales; family Nitrososphaeraceae; genus JAJNBK01. The sequence goes on along the minus strand of CAWIMJ010000037.1, from coordinate 22,340 downwards.
AATTCTCGATAGATTGGAAAAACGTCTAGAATATGAAGAATCCTCTGAGTTCTATCATTGTGGAAATAAAGATTGTCCTAGAACAAAATTTGATGCTGCTGTTGAATCATTTTTCAAGTGCCCTAATTGCAAAGGACCGCTCAATATGGTCGACAATAGTAAGATAAAGGAAGCATTACGATATAAGATTGAACAGATAACATTAGATATATCCTTAAGAAATAATAGATTATAACAACTTATAGTAAATAAAAGTGATTTATTAAATGAGAGGGAATTTATGTATGTTCAATTTTTTGATTGTAAATGTAACTATTTAACTATAATGTTATCCGCGGGGAATGATTATGCACTAGGATATGATAGGCATAGGCGTTATGCATGTATGTATGTTTATTATTGTAATCATTGTCTTTGTTAACGGCAATAGTAGTAGATACTGCGTCGGTGGTGGCAACATTTCTTATTCTTTTAGCCTCTTCAAAGATAATTTGAGCTACATATAGATCTACTCCAAGTCTTTCAGAAATGTCTGTTGTAGTGCTGTTAAGTATGAAGCTAACAGTAAATCCTGCGTTTATTAAGGAATCCTTGATGCCAGTAGCTAAATCTAATCTCTGAATATCTGACTCCATATTTTTTTAGTGATCATACTAATATATAAATCATATAGTAAATTGTTTTATATAGACAATTTTAGTAAATAGAATACAGTTCGATATATAGATGGCTACAGGGGTATATATACTGTTATACTAATTTATAATACAACATTATCTCTCCATTGTTTTGTCTTGAAATCTTTATCAATTCCGTTTTTATACTCTCTGAGATTCTTGTATATCCATCTCCCTCTACTAAGGTAGTTGCCGTTCTCCCACCTACTATTCTGGGTGCAACTGTTACCATTAATTCATTCACGATTCCTAATTGAAGGATTGACCAATTTAATTCTCCACCTCCTTCAACGAGTATCTTGTTAAATCCCATCTTTTTAAGAATACAAAATAGCTCTTTTAAATCAACAGTTCTTGCTCCTGCAACAATTACCATTGCACCCGCACTCTTAATTTTATCAATTCTCTTGTCAGATGTTCTGCTCGTTACTGCTACTATTGTATTGATTTTAGATGCGCTTTTTAGAATTTTTGAATCAAGAGGTATTCTTCCTGTGCTGTCTATTATTATTCTCACAGGGGTTGTTCCATATCTTTTAACCAGTCTTACAGTGAGTCTTGGATTATCCACAATAACTGTTGATATTCCGATAACAATTGCATCAACAGAAGATCGCAACCTATGAAGTCTTCTTAAATCTTGTTTTGAAGAAATTGCAGAATCACCAAGATTTGTCGCAATTTTGCCATCAATTGTCATAGCGGCATTAATCAATACTTGCAAATTAGATATCTGCTCCATCTATAAACTTGCCATTTATCATCACAGCTTTGATTGAATCCTGACTCGCTCTATGAATTATTGATGCGTAGGGATTATGAATTGGATACAGATCAATATGATTCTTGTCGATAAATAATAAATCTGCTGATCGTCCATTTTCTATATAGCCAGAATTCAGCCCGAGGATTTTAGCATTGTTTACTGTAGCCATCATAAGTATTTCCCTGGGACTAATGAATTCTGGTTCCGTTGCCCGTGATACCTTCCATAAATAATCCAATTCTCTAAAGATGTCAGGAGAATTTAGCATAACATTATCTGTTCCTATACCAATAGTACATCCTAGTTTTAACATTCTTGCGACTTTTGGAATCCCGACTCCTAGTATTCCATTTGATCTAGGGCAGACGATTACTCCAATTCCGTTCTTTGCTACGATAGAAACATCCTCTTCATTAGCATTAGTCATATGAACAATAATGTCAGGTTTTAAATATTGCATTATTCTATTTATTTCGGTCCTGCCTGTTTTTGATTTGGATACCTCATTTGTATATTTAGACTCTGCAGCATGAATTGCAATCAATAGTTTCCTGTTTTCTTTATTATTTTTGTTTTGTAATAATTTTCTATATTGCATAAGTGATTCATCAGTATTTTCGTTTGCACCACTGATTCCTAGTCCATCAGCTATTTTTAAAATATCAGAAGTCATTTGCAGTAAATTTGAAGAAAGTTTGCTGTCATTTTGTTCTATTTCTAATTCAGAATGTATCATTTCCTTTTTTATTTGATTAAAATAATATTCAAGTCTACCAAGTATTACACATTTAATTGGAAGATCAGATATCGCAGCCTTTAGAAGTTTTACGCCCTCTATGCCTCCTTCTCTAAAGTCTGCAAAAGCAACTATTCCCTTTTTCATCATTGATATGGCTGAGCTTCTCATGAATATCTTGAGGTGATCTGGGCTACTTTTTTGCAAAATGTCCCTTTTTGCTCCAAAAATAGGATTAACTCTTTCGTCTAACCCAGAACTAATCAGGAAATCTTTACCAATTGAATCTCCTATGTGTGTATGAGCATTAATAAATCCGGGAATTATCAAAAATCCCTCTGCATCTATAACGTTTCTTTCTTTGTCGATAATCTCACGATAGTTTCCTTCTCCAGCTTTCTTTATTATTCCATTTTTTTTAATTTCAATAAAACCATTGTTGACAAAAGTTAGATCTTTTCCAAGCAATAAGCTTGCATTCTCGAGTATTAGAGACATTGTATTTCATATATTTGCTGAATTTTTCCTTTATCTCTTAAATCTCTAATGGTATCTAATGCTCTGGTGGCAGCCTCAGCAGCTTTTCTTCCGTTCCTTCCTACACCTATTCCACAATTCAATTTTATACCTATATCATTAGTAATAGAGTTAATAATTATCTCGGTATCTGCTTTTCTCATATTATTTGATATAACCATGAAATTGTCTCCTCCGAGAAAAAATGTCATTGCTCCTTTTTTAAGAAATGCCTCTGATAACTTAGCATAGAGCTTCATTACTAACGCTGTAACTTCATATGGCGACATTTTAGAGCTAACTTTTTCAGAACCATCAATATCAATATGCATTATGTATGCAGATTCACAGTAATTAGGATTTGTAGTAGATGATGATTTTGAAGATGAAGATATAGTTTGTCCAAAAATTCTTGTTTCTCTATCCAGAAAATTATCTATCTTCCTTGCTTCGTAAGCATTTACATTTGCATCAAAGGGTGTATCGCCTCTTCCGATAGTCATTGATATCTTAAGGTTTTTATATAGAGTTGCTATCTCTTCCTGAATATCCTTATGGTCCTCTAATGAAAGACCATTAGTTATTGCAAAATACTCATCAAATCTATTTAAATATACAAGACACTCTTTTTGTGAAAACAATCGCTGTAGATCATAATAAATTCTTGCCTGCAGCATTTGAAGCTGAGCCTCTCTATCTGTTCCCAGGGTAACAGTCCATACTCCATATCCGTCAATTCTGATAATTGTAATCTGGATTGTCAATCTATTATCATCTCTGTTCTTTCTGATTGCGATCCTACTTCTTTTAATTTTTTAATTCTCATTGCCATGTTTACTGCTGCATTTACTGCACGCAGTGGTACTATATCGATCCTGTCTTTTGCTTGTTCAAGGGTCATATCTGGGCCAGTAATTCCAAGCCCAATCGGCTTGCCATATTTTAAAGACAAGTCTGCGATCAGCCTGGCTGCATTTTCTGCAATAATATCGTCATGAGATGTTTCGCCCTTTATTACAGCACCTAACGTAACAGCAGCATCTACATCCTTCTTTTTTAAAATCTCTTCAATTAACAATGGCATATCAAACGAACCTGGGGCAAAACAAATGTAACGTACATCTGCTTTGATTTTTTGCGCCTGATCTTTTGCTTTGTTCAGCATTTGAAAAGTAATATCACAATTAAATTCTGAAACTATTATTGCTATTCTAACTTTATTCAATTATTATTAAGCCGCCTTGGCATGAGTCTTTAACTGACCAGCTTCCAATAATGTAATTCCCTTAATATCGGCATATTCTTTTGCTTTGTTTATTGATAATGCTCTATGGGTAGTGGAATCTAACATCTCGCAAATTACTACTGCTGGCACTAGTTTTGACATCTGTGCTAAATAAACGCAAAGCTCAGTGTGTCCACGCCTTTCTTCAAGCAAACCTTTTGAAGCAATCAAAATTGGGACATGACCTGGAGTACGGAAGTTTTTTGCAAATTCCTCCACTCCACCTGAATCTATTTTTTTGCAAATTTCTGCCATCTTAGAGATTGTCAATGCTCTATCGATATCTGTAATTCCAGTGTATGTATCACGGTGATTAACAGTTATTGAAAAAGATGGTTTATCGCCGTATGGCGCTTTTCCATAGGTTAATTTTGAAAATACAGGATTAATGCTTGATAGGCTTTGGATTATATCGTGCATATAAGTTAGTCCCAATTTGGTCGTAATTTCATTTGAAATAGCTAAACAAAGTAATCCTCCAGCGTCATTTCTCATAGTTGCAATATTCTTCGGTGTAATATATTCAGCTGCTATTATCATGTCAATTTCGTTCTCGCGTCCTTTATCATCATGAACTAGCACGAATTTGCCATCACTTAATGTATCTATTGCTTCTTCAATTACAGACAATTAAGTAATTTTCACAAGAATTCATTATATAGTTTACTAAAAATCAAGTTATTACTACTTTTTTAGTAGTATACTACTTACATACCTACTAATTATATCTATTTCAATATTAACTTTGTTGCCTTTAGATTTAGATCCTAATGTAGTGGTAGTTAGTGTGTGTGGTATTAAAGCAACAGATATTCTATCATCTTTTGCATTTACTATAGTGAGACTTATGCCATCTATTGCTAACGATCCTTTCGATACGAATGAACCTGAAAGTTCTCTATCTTCAATTCTTATCCACATATGTGTCCCTGTCCGAGTTTTAATAATTTCGTCAATCATTCCTGTACAATCTACATGGCCGAGAACAATATGCCCTTCCAACCTATCACATAGACGTAGACTTCTCTCAATGTTTACTGTGTCTCCAGCTTTAATTAAACCAAGACAAGTACGTTTGATAGTTTCATCTACGATCTCAAAATCAGCTGTTCCTTTGGATATCTTTGTAATAGTTAGACAGGCTCCATTAATGCTGACGCTATCGCCAACCTTCATACCTTTGATTATCTTTCCTAAAAATATTGTTAGCTTGGTATCAGCTCTCTTGTTTATGCCCTTAATTTTACAAATTGATTTTACCTCGCCAACACCTTCTATGATGCCTGTAAACATAATTTTTCTTATTGATACTTCATTTCATCCAAGATAAAAAATATAACTCTATCAAAATAAAATAACACTATATCATGCATGCAATTTTCGATTAGTCATTGTATTATTATTTACACAGATTTTAATGCAATATTGTGAACAAAAGAAGAAATAAGAAAAAATAAATTATTGCTGTTAGAAAAGGTCACTTTTGGGAGTACGCATACCCAGAAAGCAAGGCTTATAATAAATATGGCGCAAATTCAAGTCAAATAATGAGTGAATTAATAACAAAAAATGGTAATCATAGAGTCAGAAAAATAAATGATTTTGAATTCACTATCGAAAAAGACAAATCAAAGGGAATGAACGTCCCAGTTACGATTTATGCTAATGATAGTCTTATTTCGAAAATGGTTACCGATCGAACTATTGATCAAGCAGTAAACGTCTCAACATTACCTGGTGTGAGAAAACACGTTGTAGTCCTTCCAGACGGACATGAAGGTTATGGATTTCCAGTAGGAGGAGTCGCTGCAACTGACCTAGAACAGGGCATAATAAGTCCTGGGGGAGTTGGATATGATATTAATTGCGGCGTAAGATTGATTAGAACAGGCTTAGTCGAAAGTGATCTACGACCAAAATTAAAAGACCTCATAAACGGACTCTTTGGCTCCATCCCGTTGGGTGTTGGAAGCGAAGGAACTATTAAGTTAGAAAAATCTGAACTAGATGAATTGCTTGTAGAAGGTGTGCATTGGGCTATTGATCGTGGATATGGTTGGAAAGAAGATGCAGAAGCATGCGAAGAAGATGGAAAAATAATTGGTGCCGATCCTACAAAGATTTCAGAGACAGCCAGAAAACGTGGTGCATCTCAATTAGGTAGCTTAGGCTCAGGTAATCACTTTCTTGAAATACAAAAGGTAGATAAAATCTTCGATGAAAGAGCTGCAGAATCTATGGGAATTAACAAAGAAGGCCAGTTAAATGTTCTAATTCACTGTGGTTCAAGAGGATTTGGACATCAAGTCTGCAGTGACTATTTACGTATCTCTGAAATCGCTGCGCGAAAATATGGAATAAAACTAGCAGATAGAGAACTTGCATGTGTTCCAAATAATTCATCGGAAGGTGAAGACTATCGTAAGGCAATGTTTTCAGCATTAAATTTTGCATGGTGCAACAGGCAGATGATAACACATTGGACAAGAAAAATTTTTGAAAAAGTATTTGGTATGAGTGAGCAACAGCTTGATATGAAACTCGTTTATGATGTATCTCATAATATCGCCAAGCTAGAACGCCATAAGGTGGAAGGAGAAGGCATGCAAGATTTAGTTGTTCATAGAAAAGGAGCTACTAGAGCATTTCCAGCAGGAATGGATCAGATCCCAGATAGATATCGTAATATCGGTCAGCCAGTAATTATACCCGGCTCTATGGGAACTGCAAGCTGGATTCTTTTAGGAAATAGAAACTCTCTTGATTTAAGTTTTGGATCAACAGCACATGGTGCTGGTAGGACAATGTCAAGATCTGCAGCAAAGAGAAGTTATACTGTAGAAGATGTAAGGAGCGGGCTGCAATCAAAAGGTATCTTTGTAAAGGCACTTACAAAGGAAGGGATAGTGGAAGAGACACCTGCTGCCTATAAGGATGTAGATGCAGTTGTAGAAGTTTCACATTCTCTTGGAATAGCAACTAAAGTAGTAAGATTAATCCCAGTTGGAGTGATAAAAGGTTAATGTCACAAGAAGATCCAGACATAGCGATTATCAACGCTAGAAAGATGAAAGAATTGCGGGATAAAGCTGCTGCACTTGAAAAGGTAAAAAAGAAGGAACAACAACTAATACCTCCAAAAGAGACTGATAGAGAAATAATATCGACCTATCTATATGATAGAGGAGAAGAGGTTTTAAAACTTGCAGAATCCCAGTATCCATTTCAGACAAAAGCAATACTTGCAAGAATTATAGAATTGATTAAAGCAGGAGAGATAAATCAAAGAATTTCAGGTGGAGAATTACTTGCTTTATTCCGAGCTATTGGATTGAAAATTAGAGTCAATACTAGTATCAAAATTGAAGATCATGGAAAGTTAGTTTCGTTATCAGATAAATTGAAACAGCAGAATGAAGAGTAGTTAATGATTGCAGCAGTTATTATTACTGTTATCCTCTTTAATTTTCAACCACTAATTTTGAAACTGATTTTTAAGATGACAATAAAACCCGGCAGGAGTCAGCAGAATTTATAGATAAGATAACAAGAGCATATGATAATTTCTTTGTTTATTTTGCCAAATACAACAAATTGAGTTTAAATTATCAATCGGATATAGAACAGTTCAATAAAGGATGAGTAAAGCCGAACTAATATAAATCAAGGAATCCATAAATTCCAATATTACAATGCACTGGAATGGCAAAGGAAGACTATAACAGCTAACAGTACTATTTCACTGATTCTTAACGGTGGTAGAAAGTGAATGTTTCTTGAAATGTGTAAAGGTCAAATTTAACTTGTACGATAGGGGGATATTATACTCTTCTTCCTCTCCTTCCACCTGGTTTTCTAGTCGTATCGTGAGGAACTGGAGTAACATCGTCAATTCTGCCAATTCTAAAACCGGCTCTTGCTAGGGCTCTAATCGCTGCTTGAGCTCCTGGACCTGGAATTCTAGGACCTACTCCACCAACGGCTCTTACCCGTATATGTAAAGCATTGATTCCCTTACCCTTAGCAGCATCAGCTGATGCTACTGCGGATTTCATTGCAGCATATGGAGATGATTCATATCTGTCCGCTGTAACGTGCCTTCCACCAGAGCTGAATGCAATAGTTTCTGCACCACTAATATCTGTAATGTGAACAAGAGTATTATTGTAACTGCTGAAGATGTGAGCTACTCCCCATTTATATTGAGTAATATCTTCTGTTCCTGAGGACATTAAGAGCATTACATTTGTTATTGGTGTTATATTAATGTTAGACTACACAAGAAATATTAAGATTTCACATATTCATCTCATACATTAAATTATACATTGCAAAAGAAATAGTTGTTACAAAATTATATGTATTATGATTGCGGTAAGTAACACAAAGATCATTTAGCTTATATGAATACATTTAATCTTGAAAATTAAAATGTAATTTATTTTTATATCAAAATTCTTAGTTGTTTAATGCTGTCGGATTGCTTTGGCAAAACCTAACCTCACCAACCATTTTTCTGGATATATATTAAAGTTCCTGTTTAGAAAATAGCACCCTGAGTATTATATTGAATAGACATACTTTGTATTGTCTTACATATTCATAATCTTCTATTGACGATGATCATTATCTAAATACATTAAACTAAATAGTATAAACTAAATAGTATACTCAAATAGAAGGTTATGGTTGAACATTATAGATATGTAATGATAAGAGGATCAAAAGTTGCATTTCCGTGAATTATGACATAGAAAACTAAAAACTAATTTAGTTTGATCTTAGGTGATAAGGTGATAAATTTCTTCTAAACCAATTAGTATTCTGGCAGCCCCTATACCTTCTAACTATTCTCTATAATATTTACTTATTATCAGAGCATATGAAACAAAAACTAAGTCATCCTATTCCTTATTTTTTCTTTTAGTTTTGTGTATATTCTATATGAATATACAGATGTAACGGCTCTGTTATTTAGCCATCCTCTTTCAAGAATCATCCCATTATGCATATTGACAAACAAATTAAGCTAATGCATAATTACATGTTCTAGCTTACACTTATCTTTTCTATAGGAAAAAAATAGTCCTTATCAAAGCACAGTTCTACTACCTTTAATATACTTTGGCTTTAGTCCTTTTGATAATAACGCTTTTCCCAAAAGAGGAATGTAAATGATGATATTCAAACTCTAAGAATTTAGAGGCTTGTGAATACAAGTATCATCCCCATCACTAGATATACAGAGGAGGAGAATGTTTGACATATTTTGTAGCCAACTTTTTTTGGTATAAACTGTTCAGTTACAAGCTATACTTCTTTCAATAGAAATACAAGAATACTAAGGATCATCTCATCTGTTGGCTCAATTGCAACCCATAACTAACACACACATATATTCATTACTTAGTTTAAGTAGTAAGTGTCATCAATCAATTATAAATTCTGCTACACTTTTCTTTACTTTACTAAATATATCTACTTCTCTAATTCATTATATCTTTGAATTCAATTCCAATGAAAGTATGATTTCTTCTAACAAACAAAGATAAATGTCTTGATGTCTTTTTTAGGAATAGACCTGAAAAGTATAACTGTGGTGTTCATAGTAGACTTATTTTGAAAGATGTTCTGTTTCCTATTCTTTTGAGTTGCGTATGAGAAATAGAAGACATATTCAGCTATCGGTTTAGTGTTAGATGTAGAGCCAACGTAAATGGAAGAAGATTTAAAAAGCCTTAATCTTCCATGATTAAACTATCATAATGCAGAAAGAGAAGAAACTAATTTTATCAGCATTAATGGTACTATTAGTTTCATTGCTATTACCTACTATTATATATAAACAAACAGCATCAGCCTTTTTCCATGAAAAGCTATTTGGAGGAGATGTCAGTAAGCCTGGAGATAAAACTAAGGACAAACCCAAAAATACACCCGCTGCACCTCCAAAGGATGAGGATGTACAAGGTTCAGCTGAGAATGATGTCCTAGCAGGTCTAGGTGGAAATGATATGATAGATGGAAAAAGGGGAAATGACATTATTGATGGTTCTGCAGGAGATGACTATCTAATTGGAGGACAAGGTAATGATATTCTTAAAGGTGGACCCGGAAACGATGTAATTGAAGGCAATACAGGAAATGACATTATTGATGGTTCTGCAGGAGATGACTATCTATTTGGTGGTCCAGGCCCCAATAATCTTACTGGTGGAGTTGGAAACGATACTCTAATTGGTGGTCCAAACTCTGATACTCTTACTGGTGGAGCAGGCCAAGATACCTTTGTCTGTAATCAAGGAAATGATAAAGTTTTAGATTTTAATGCTACTGAAGGTGATATTCGATTAAACGACTGCGAGGATAGTACTGCTACTAATATAACAGGCAAACAAATGAGTAATGGTAGTAATATTACTGGTATCACAAATATGACGGCTGGTAGCAATAACAACAAGACAACCATTACAGAAAAGACACCAGAGCTTGGAGAAACTGGAGATATATTGTCAGACCTTAACTTGACACCTTAGAAGAGACGGGATGGATTATTGAAGATAGAGGTATATTGGTAAAGATGGAAACTATTACGTATATACTAAATAATTCAAGAAAAAGAAAGGTCGGATGTCTAAATCCTATGCCTGTGAGATTTATACTCAACGTCAACAATATTTTTTTTCAAATGATCTTTTGACAAAATTGAGCAGTATATAGCGAAGATATTTCATTAGATGTCAATCACTTAGATTAGCAGAGTACTATAAAGCCAATCTAGATTACAAAGAGGCTGTATGAAAATGAAAAGTGATGATTGTTTTGTGTCATGGCGAACACTGCATATTAGAATGCAAAACCGTAATCTTTCCCTGTGAAAGATAATGATGTATGCGATATCAGCTATTGATCATAAGCAACCAAACTGCCGCAACGTCTATTGACAGAATTTAGTTGTGTTATTATTGACTCAAAAGAATTAAAGAATAAATCAAAACTAATTTTTAGAAGTTGAAAATCTACATATATAATTATTTCAATTGAAGTTATATCAATTCTACATAAGAATATCGGAGATTGTTGTGCAAGGGTATATTCATATAGTTTCTAATAAAAGAATTGTAGAAATTGTTTATTGATGAGAATGTGTTATTATCTTGTTTTATAGATAGGCAATAGAGATAATTAAGATCAATAACTCATTGCATCAATTATTGCAAAAGAATGAAGACATTGTTTACATCCAATAACTCATCCTACAAGACATTTTTCATATTCTTCTGACAGCCCTTATGTCTATGTAATTTTTCTGATAGGTTCTTGATTGTTACTAATTAAAGACATAATTCTATTAATATTATAATCATAATAATATTCAATTCCTATGCTGGTTTTCGAACTTAAAATCTCTAGAATGATATACTTTTTTTTATACAATCTCGTCTTGTTGTTTATGACTATATAATATATGCTTGTCATCTATTACGTCCACTGTAAAGTAGAGTATTATTCAAAAGGTGAAGCCTTAATGACTTCTTCCAACTAAATGAATATAACCACGGTCATCAAGAAGTGATGCTTCTTTCCTAGTCTTATTATCATCCATCAGAAATACCTTGCCATCTCCTTTTTCTACTCTACCTATAACAAGCAATTTCAATTTTGATTTTCTGGCGACAGATTTAATTCTATTCAATTTTGATTTTGGGATGGTTGCAACTATTTCATATTCCTCTCCTCCATGAAATACAAGTTCTTTTACATCTAAACGATTATTTTGAGCAAAATAGTCAACTCCTTTAGCCGATGGTATGTTCTCTATTAGAAGATTAACTTTACTCTGACGTGCTAATTCATATAGAGATATGGCAAGGCCATCACTTGAATCTATAGAAGAAGAAAAGTATTTTGCAAGAGAGATTCCAAATTTTTGTCGAGGTTTTGGTTTTACTACAGAAAGGATGGCATTTTTTTTAAATATTCCGTGAGATTTTACATTATTCATAAGGATTTTCAAGCCAGAAGATGGATAGCCAAATTCTCCAGAAACAATTACTAGATCTCCAGGTTTTGCACCACTTCTTCTTGGAATGTTGGCTGCATCATTAATCTTTGAAAATCCAAGCATGTTACAATCAATTATTAATTCATTAGATTCATTGGTATCCCCGCCCACAATTTTGATTCCAAATTCTTTAGATGCTATTTGAAAGCCGGTTATGAGACCTTTAATTTCATTTTTAGAGTATCTTCCTGGAATTCCGAGGGAAATTAAGGATAAATATGGTGGTTTAATACCCTTTGCTGATAAGTCGCTGACGCAAGAGACAATGCTTTTTCTCGCAATTTGCCAAGGCTTCATTCCTGCCGGGACATCAGTATTCCCAACAAGCATATCACATTTCATTATAATACTTACAGGACAAAAAATGTTGTTCTTACTAGTCTTTGTTTTTGCATCTTTTAGAGAAAGTATTGCAACATCGTCTTTTCCAAATTCAGTTATTGTATTATCTGATTTAAGTTTAGATACAAAAAGATCAATGATCTCTTTTTCATTTAATTTGGTCATATGTAAATTGAACTTGTTCTCTTGTCTTCTTGTACAAAGATTGTATATTTTGCTTTTTGGATTCTACTGATATTCTGATAGCATGTTCTGTATTTGATGGTCTTATAAGTATCCAAGAATCATCATCTACTATGGCTTTAATACCATCGATCGTCAACACTACTGATGATTCCGCCTTGAATGAATCATTTAATTTCTCGATAACTTTTCTGTGCAAAGAAGAGTCTGCAGGTATTTTTGATCTAATTTGAACATATTGAGAAGAGAATCTAAGATATTCCTCTATTTCTTTCTTGTCTAAAGAAGAGATGATGGCACTTGCCAAAAATCCATCTCTACACATATTGAATTTCGGCATAATAAAGCCGGCACTACTTCCTTCTCCACCTGCCTCAGCACCAACTTCTAACATTTTGCTAACGACATTTGCTTCACCAACCTTGGAAAAATCAAACCTTCCGCCGTGATCCTTTATAAATTTCTCCACGGCTATACTGGTATCTATACTTGTAACAAATTTTTTCATTCCTAAATTAATTGCACTGGCAATACAAATCAAAAGTGTAGCATCAGAGCTTAATTTTTCACCCTTTCCATTAACTACTACAAGTCTATCTCCATCTAAATCGAATGCAAACCCAAGGTCAAGCTCATTTGATATGACTAGCATGCACAGTTCATTAAGATAATCTGTTGTAGGATCAGGTCCTCTTGAACTTACTCCACGAACATCATTTATACTATAAAATTTGCTGCCAAGTTTTTTGAATAAGTGATTAGCATAACCGCATGTGGCTCCTCCACCAGGATCAAGCCCGATCTTTAATGTCCTATGATCTGTTGATTTCTCCACGAAATTGACAGTCTCGTCTACATATTCTGAAATACACTCAAAGGATCTGCCAAATTTGCCAGCAATAGATGTTGATGTTGATTCTGATAATAATGCCGTTTTCTTTAGCATGCTATGCAGCTCATTTTCAAAAATTCCTCTACCTTTTATTATGAATTTTAATCCATTCCATTCAAGAGGATTATGTGAGGCAGTAACAACAAAGCCCGAACCATATTTTCTTGACTCTTTGAATATCAGGGGTGTTGGTGCCACATCAAAATTGTATACGTCAATATCCTGTTCCATCAAACTTGCCGAAACGATCTGACTAATTATTTTACTTGAAGGTCGAGTATCTTGTGCTAAAACACATTTTCTTCCTTCCGACTTAATTATAGAAGCAAACAATCTCGTGAATCTGATAATTTCATGTAAACTAAGATCAACACCATAAATTCCTCTAACACCAGATATTGATATCTTCATAAATGGTAACCTACTAGATAGCCGTAATATTTACTCTGCGCTAATTAATGACTGAATTTAGAGTAGTTTCTATCTTAAAGTATATGAAGAATTAAATAATGAGCATTGAAATTTCCTATATCTATTATGCCCTAGTAGCTCAGCCTGGTTAGAGCGAAGGTTTCGTAAACCTTAGGTCGTGGGTTCAAATCTCACCTAGGGCTTAACAATTATTTACAATATCTCTATTAGGCCTTAATACCCAGAACCACTATATTCCTTTCTAAGGAGTTATTTCACTCATACTTAGTTTTTCTGAATGGATCCTATAGGAGAATAATTGTATGGGATTTAAGTAGATTCTTTATTTTTAAGATCTGATCATGGGCTATCTTCTGCTCAAATCACTTCGGTTAATAGTATTCTGAATGTTTACAGAATCTAAATGAGATATCTGTTGAAATTTGAATCCTTTATCTATAAAATATAGTAATCAATATCAAAAAATTATGCAATTATTAATGTAATATTTTTAGCATCACTAGAAGTTAAACATTTGACAAAAGCATTGCAAATCTACAATCATTTGAATTAGTGGCTGTATTAAATGCGAAGTGCGGGATTTGAACCCGCGATCCCGAGCTTGGGAAGCTTGTACCTTAACCGGGCTGGGCTAACTTCGCTCAAGTTTAAATTTCAAATTTAGAATAAGAAATAATAAGTTTGTGATAAGTACGTAAATGTAGAAGAGAGCTAAATTAAAAGGGTTATCCTAGGAGAGGTGAAAGAGATGTACACACATTTATTATCAACGCTTTCTCTATTACCAAATACTCCCATAGAGACGATAAATATTTCCAGTGTTTTCGCTTACATAATTCCAGACTTCAGGACTAATGAGTAACACATTGAAATTCGACTTTTGAGAGTTGTCCAGTGAATTATATACTGATTGACCTATAACAATCTGGTCGGGTCGCGCAAGTGCAGTCATTTTTGCCGTAATGCTTATAGTATACCCCAAAATGTCTAGATGAGGTTTTTTTATTAATATTCGATTCCCGTTATTTTTATCTTCTTTACTGTCAGATGTATAAGTGAGTGAATCCCATCCAAACTGTACTATTACATTCTCACCGACATCTATTCCAACTCGTACACTCATTTCAGGGTAGTCATACTGATTTAGAATTGGATTTATACCCTGCCGAATTACTTTAATCATAGATCTTGCACAATATACTGCATTAATGCACGGTAGATACAAATCATAGTTATTATCCACAACAAAAAATGCTAGAATTGCATCTCCGACATACTTTAATACATATCCACCATATGCTGAAATCATAAGAGACATTTCTTGAGTAAATGCTTGAATTATTGTTGCAAGTCTGTCAACAGGAAGAGTCATTGAGAGTCTGGTTGAACCTACAAGATCAATATGCAAAATTACCAGCGTTACTTTAGATTTAGCAAACTTTTCTAATACATTATGTGTTTCTTTAAATGAGATATTAAATTCTGGTGCTACTTTTAATGCCTTCCAGACTCTTGATTGTGCCATCTTAATTGCCGCATCTAGGTCAACTACTGCATCTAGATAAAACGAACCTAATGACGGAGTATCTGACGCCTGTCTGATAAACACCTTCTTTCTCTCTTCTTCTATATTTGCGGCCTCAATAATTTTGTCTACTTCCTCTTTACTCATATCGAGCTGTAAAGATATTATGTCAGCCGAGATACCAGAATTATACAAATTTAATACGGTCTGACGTTGGTAACTATTACTACTACTATCCCCACCATCACCATCACCCTCATCATCATTAGCAACATTCTCAATCATATCTTTTTACTCCATATTTACAGTCTTAATTAATCTTGACATCATCTCACTTATGGGATATTTATATGATTATTATGAAAAATTAAATAAAAGAAGCCAAAGATATATGGTCTATCTTATCACATATAGATATTTAACTATAAGTATTAAAAAATTCTTACGATCGATTTATTGATTAGAGGAGTGGTAAGACTGAGAGAAAAACACAACAAAATGTGAGAAGTGATAAAACACGGATAGTAAAATTATCGACTAAAAAGACAAATAAATATTCTATTATAATTTCTAATCAGATGTTACAATTACTATAATCATCAATAAACTAAGGATATTTCAAAGCAGTCCATAAGAAATACTCATCTTCCTACTCTTTAGAAAGCAATATATTATTTTTAATTCGTGATGTGTTTTATTTTCGTTAATATCATTATAAATTTTGTGATATCATCTATTTGCCTGACAGTTCAATCTGATGGTCGTCGAATAGAATGATTAACTAAAATATTTATGAGACATCATGACCACTTGTTATAGAGAGAGGAAGAAGATAAAACCAATGTCTTATGTATCAGATGATCGTAACTATACTGATAACACCCAGTCAGGGATAGATGCACCAGCCGAACGAGTTGGCGATATTAGAGGGGAGCCGCCAACTAATGAAACTGTCAACAGAAATATAGCATCAAAAATGGCGAATCTACTTGAAGGTTTAATATTTCCAACCACAAAAGAAGAGATCAAGGATCATATAAATCGGAAATCTCCAAGTATGGGAAACAGAATTAATGATGTTATGGAAGCTGTTCAAAATAACCTTAGGGAAGACATTCAATATAATAGTGTATATGATATTGAGATAGCAGCCAGATTAGTAAAGAAAAATGATTAATAATAGAATAGTATGAAGCCCAAATAGCATAGGTAACAATAATGTCGAATTCATTTAGAATAACTAGTTGACTTTGTTTCTGTGAAAAAACAATGAACTATAAGACCACTGCTGCTGCAGCATCAATATAGCATTCGGTTTTAAGAATTTAGTTGTTTTTGACTTACCAAGTTGCCAAATGGTTACTTTACAATTTATATTATGCAGAGAGTAATTATTTATGACTATTGAATAAAGAAAATATATCTCTAGAAGCAGGAATTTCCCAAAGCGAAGATATTGCTTCAGAGAAAGATGATCTTGATAAGAATGTGATTGAAAATCAAAAAGAAATAGTCTCATCTATTCCTGATAGTAGTAAGACCTCCCAAATTCTAATTCAGAGAGATGATAAAGATGAGGATGATTATTCCTTATCTGTTACCGATTTTCGTACAAATGATAACAAAATTCTTTCATTGTTAAATCAAGAGGATGGATCGAACTATTATTCATTTAAGGGTTTGATGAGGAAATTACATATTCATCAGCAAAGTCTTTCAAGAGCTTTGAATCGGCTACAAGATTTAGGTATGATTGAAAAGTCGACCGTTCATTCAGGATACAAATTAACTCAAAAAGGCGAATCAGTGTTATTAAAAAATGGTCCTCGAGATCTAGAGGGAAAAGGAAATATTTATTCACAATTGATTTTAACATACATTCCTATCAATGTAAAAGCTAACGAGATAGCAGATAGTTTAATCGGAAGATGGTTTAATAACTTTCGCTGGGTTAGTTTAATCGAAGGTGGAACAGGTTATGCATTACAATGGGTCAACGAAGACGATTCTTTTCAAGTAAGCTTGAAAATAGTATCAGATTATATTATAATAGAAACCAATGCGGTTTCAGATAAGGAAAAGGTTGAAGCAATGGCTGTTTCATATAGGATATTTCAGCATGTTACGAGGTTATTCCAGAATAAACTAGGAGAGCAGCGAAGGATTTTCGTTGAGAATCAATACTATATTCAACGTAACTACCAACCAGTTAATTAATAATAACTATGCCTATGATTCAACTGCAAATAAATAATTTCAAAGAAATTGCAACTTGTCCAAAACTTCATTGATTAGAGAAAGAAGGTCATCAGTTCTGGTAGATGATGACATAGTCATCTACGCTAAGCTCAATGAATTATCAAATGGTTGGTTTTCAAATAATATTATCATAGTTATCATACTTTGTCGTCATCTTGGTCACTTGCCTATCGTATAATCGTCAGATGAGCGTCGCCAGCTATTCTATATCGTCTATACATGCATATAAGATTTAGATTTTACTTGCTCCATTATCTACATCATAATTTAATACACAACTTTTAGTCAATTTGTTACTTATTGAATATAATGCCCACATTAAAAGAGCTATAGAGATAATACGTAGAGGTATCTGATAATTGGAGAGAAAGGTTGATGCTGTTATCCCCACTCCACCAAATGTAGAAACAAGAAGAAAACCAAGTGAGGAACAGCTAGCACACGTACTTGAAATCACACTTAAAGTTGACCCTGAAAAAAATGAACCAACATTTATCTTCGAACCTCTTGAATGTTTTAATACATACACATTCATACTTACAACTATACCCAAAAGAACTGCAGTTATAGTTGAAACAATAAATCCTAATACTGCATCATCAGGTAGGTAAAATACAAAGACTGGTGAGAAAAAGAGCAATTGGTCAAAGACATTAAATATAATCCAGAATATTGATGATACTACCGCTGCCAAAGCAATGTATGGCCAGTTCGGAAAGAAGACCATTCTAATTGCAAGTAAAATAATGGAAGGTCGCAAGAATAATGCTGTTCTCAATGAAGATGAAGCTGGTGATCTTATTGTTCTATTTTCTTTCTTTTTTCTTTTAAATGGAATCAAATTGATATATTCACTTATTCACTCAATTTCTTATCAATTATTGCAGAAAGGAAGGAAAAGGATGTGCTCCAAGTAAAGTTTCTGGTTTAGAACCATCACTCTTTTCTATTATGAATGTGGGTGTTCGTTGAAAGCCTGATGTAATTGCAAACGCGTTATCTTTATCTACGAAGGATTTGTATTTTGCACTATCAGGACAGAAACTAAACTCTTGTATGTTCAATCCAAGTATTTGTGACGCGAATTTTTTCAGATTGTCTGCATTAGCCCAACCAGAGTTTTCTCCTTGATTTTTGTATAATATATTATAAAATTCCAAAACTTGCCTTGGTCATTTGCACACTGAGCTGCCATGGCAGCTGTGGTGAATCAGGGCCATATATTACAAAATTCTTGACTATCATATTAACCTTGCCAGTCTGAAAGTAAGTTGCGTTAATTTTCGGTTCTGTTTCTTTAGCAAATCTATCACAGAATTTGCACTGAAAGTCTCCAAATTCCACTATTGTAATCGGTGCAGCTGGTTTTCCTATTAACGGAGAGCCTGATTGAATTAGACTTTGTGGAGAAAGATTATTGGTAGCGCCGCCTCCTACTATATTTTCTGAACTATTTATTGCCTGTCTTTTGCTCAATTCAGGATTTACTGGTGAAAACCCATTAGTAAGATTCTGTCTCCTGAGGAGCTTAGAAAAACTGGGGAGGCATTTGCAAAAATGTCTAAGGATTCATTCTAAATATAATAACGCTCACAACATTAAAGAAAGAGTCAGCGTGCCATTTTTTCCCCCATTTAAAAACCATTAAGTAAATTGCTTTTCTGGTTTGCTTTTTTTGATGTCTTTTGTAACTTTGTTTGGTTATATCTCATGC
The DNA here is from genome assembly GCA_963837175.1 of uncultured Nitrososphaeraceae archaeon. Taxonomy (GTDB): domain Archaea; phylum Thermoproteota; class Nitrososphaeria; order Nitrososphaerales; family Nitrososphaeraceae; genus JAJNBK01. The sequence goes on along the minus strand of CAWIMJ010000037.1, from coordinate 2,948 downwards.
ATGTCACATACATACCATATATCTACCAATTATCTAGTCAACGCCAAGTGGAGTTGGCAAGGCTTGCTTGGTTTATTGGTGAAAGTGCAGCCTTATTATAAAATGCATTGGTAGAAGAGTAGGAACAATTCCATATATAAATAAAATTATCCCTCCAATACATGATGATATCACATCCACCATGTACAATGCTAACGTAATCTGTAGAGAAAATATATACATTTGCTGAGGTAGATTATATTATAATTTTCATACATGAATAATTCTTATAATATATAATCCCAATCACCGATATAGTATGCATTACAAGAGAATATTGGCATTCATTGTCATTGTTACAATAGTATTTGTAATGATGACGCATATTAATACCACAAACGCAACAAGAGAAGAGACTGCAAATAAAGTAGTACAAGCTGGAGGAGGAAATGCTACTATTTCATTTAGTCGGTTTTTACCGAAGGACGTACAAATCAATGTAGGTGAAAGTGTAACTTGGTATAATCCTACAGAGGTGTCAGAGCCGCATACAGTTACCTTTGTAAGGGATAATAAATATATGACAGATATAATTGCACCCTTTGCTGTTTCCGACTCAACACAATTCATACCCTTGCCTCCAGGGGCTAATAGTGAAGCAGTAGTAATACCTAATGGTAATGGTACAAATAGAACAAATGTTATAGCGGCTTTAGATGCAAGAGGATTTTATCCAGTTGTAATTGATTCAACTGATAATGTCACATACCTGAATCCAAATGCTTTATATGAAATAGATGGAACTGAAAAGTATGTTAATTCAGGTGTGATACTTCCAGCAGGACAAATACTACCAGGAATCCCACCTATAACTACATTTAGTGCAGCATTTAAAAAAGCAGGAAATTATGATTACATATGTATTTTCCATCCATGGATGACTGGAAGAATTATTGTAAAGTAGTACTAAATAGTAGGTAAGTAGTAGTAACCACTTTCATTTTTATAATGCAAAATTCCCTTCATTAAATTATACTGAATATTTTAATGCATAATTTTCCAAGACTGGCGAATAACGACTAACAGAGAATAATGTTATAGGTTTCTATGGAATTCACACCACAGTATGGACAATACTTAGGTTCGTTTTTGGTGGATATTCCAATTACTTGAAATTTTATTTTACAACAATTACAAGAGAATGTTGCACCTATCATCATAACACCTCAACAACATTTAGATTTAAAATCTTTACTGATAAAATATGAACACAAAAATTTATGTATAAAAATGCATTGGTTTTAGATAACAAGATATTGCAAACAAAAAAATCATCTTTCAATAATGATAATAATAATATAACTTTGCTTTTTAAATTTAATAATGGGGTTTAGCTATACTAACTAACAAAAGTTCGTTTACAGATTTTTCTTAATATGTAAGGTTTACTATGCTTAAAAAATCCTTTTACTTGGTTTTAAAAGATATACGAAATTATGTTAGGCAGTATATTACCCTGTAGTTGCATATGTAATAAACACATTTTTAATAAGCGTAATACAGCAGTAGTACTTTTAGTATTTAATCACGGACAAATATTAGAAAGTAAACAATTATGAAGATCCACAATGATGCAAGACAATAATGAAGATACAGAAAAATATAAAAGTAAACATATAATGGTGGAAAATAGAAAAGAGTGCCAACAAGAATTAGTTATGGCGATCTAATGTTTTTATATTCTTTCAACGAATAATGTGATACTATTATCAACTCCTATTTATAACATGATCATATAGCATGATTTATGATAAACACTTAATTATAATAGTTTAATCTGCCTATTTTTTGCCTAATCTATTAAGAAAAAAAATTGATATTGTGCGTGCAGATTCCCAAATACAGTGCTTTCCAATAGTAGTATTATGACGGCGGTGGTAATGAAGCAATTGCAGGCTTTTTATCCTCTGGTTTTATTGCTGTAGAAGAATTTGCCAAGTTAAGTTTGACAACTACTGAATTTGATAGAGGTATTATCTTTGATACATCAGTAAATTGCACAACTGCTGAAATATTTTGTATAATACTATTAGTTAAGGTAGTTGAATGGCGTTGGACTCCAGTGTTATTGATAGTAAATCCATTTGGTGATGAAGATGTTTTAAGCAATGTTCCATTAGGACTATAGACTTTCATAACAGAATTAATAGTTTGACTATCTATTGAAGGGTCATTAACAGTATAATTTACAAACACTCTGACTTGGTTACCAGTTTTGTTTGTAGAAAGTGATGTGAAGTCCGCCGAATTTAATACCAATGAAATTTCTTGTCCATGATAAGCAAATGTCCCATGTAATAAAGGTAGAGTTGAGATAATAGCAACAATGGGAAATAATATTATTATTCTCCTGATTGAATTATTAACTACTGATACCATAATTATCCATCAATGCTAGATATATTTCTTCTTTTCCTTCAGGATGCCAGTTCTGTTAAGTTAAGGTTTGTTTTTACCACCTGCCAAGTATTTAAGAAGGCCAGAGTCAGAATATGATCTGATAGGTTATGTAGACATGTAAACACTATCATCCAATGGTAGGCATGTATTTGGTTACAATCTATTGCTTTCTTTACACTTATGGACAATAGTCAAAGTCTTCGGTTCTATTCTTGACATACTCCATAGCCCTTTCAATAATGCACTTTTCAAATGACATATGTAGTTTATATTTAATCCCAACAGAATTATAAGCTTCATGGTACCATGGTCCTGCATCATCAGAATAGACAACATGTTTTCCATAAAGTTTAATCAATGATATCAAGAATATCTCTGCAACTAACATATTGCCTAGCCTTGACATATAAACACAGAGAATTTGATGATGACTAGGGTTCTATTGCTACCAATAGCCATGCATCATTGTTACCTATCTGAGTTGTGGTTTCGTCTATATGATAAGGGGA
>CAWIMJ010000036.1:0-48789 GCA_963837175.1 uncultured Nitrososphaeraceae archaeon | reverse complement strand
TACATATGATATTGAATGATGATGCATAGTGAAAAGGAATTACTAGTGTTATGTTATTAAATCAATCAAACAATTCATCTAGTATCTCTATCTATTACATAAATTCAGTATAAACTTTTTAAAAATAAATAACCTATTAGTACAAACACTCCTATAGGAAGTTATATGAAGAAGAACTCAACTTTACTAATGGTTGGAATCTTAGGAGCGGTAGCAATGCTGTCGGCAGGATTAAGTCTAATATCAGTACAACAAGCTAGTGCAAACATACTAATGGATGAAGAGGATGGAGGCGATACAAACTTAAGTTTTGAACAAGAACAAAAGAATAGATGTAGTGGTTCTGCTGAATGTAGTAACTACGGCGAAATAAACTTCGGCGTCGAATAAAAACATTGGCAGGTCTTACTGCCACAATCCGTATTTTTCGTTTCATAATTAAAAGAAAATTCTGTATATAGAATACATAGGATGAGAGATAGAGTATAATCTTGATATTTTCATATTTATTATAAGGTTCTTCGTTAGCTTTGTCGTGGTATTCCCTTTTTCTGTTATAGATAACAAATCCAACTACATATATTATTAGAAGGCGGGTGGTAATAAAGGAAGAATATTGTCACGGGTTCGGTGGTTCTCGCACCAATAGCAGTTCTAAAAAGAGACTCTGCTATATTAAGAAATATGTTAACTTTAAAGTTTTCTCCGTTTGCATAAAGTTATTATCTTCTCTCTTTTCATCAATTATATATCTCACTATTCTAAAACATGGATTACAAAAGTAAGTTAGATGCCAATACAATTTCAACGAATAAAGCCTAAATTCACTATTATCTTTTAAACACATCCATCTTGCTATGGTAAAAATGTCTAATTTGAATAATTCACTGTAAATGCTTTTGGGAATAATATCGAAAAGCATAGCATATAGCTAACTAAATATCAAATAAATAAGAGAATCACTAATGAATAAAATTACGAAAACATTGTCTTCTAATCGGAATCAGAAATCTCTCCTACCCATAACAATAAATAAGATGATTTTATTACAATAACAGAGAAGATAAAACCAAGAAAGGATAAATATGAAGTTTTAAAAATTAACTGTGATATGTATTATACTTCTTTTTCAGAGTACATGCAAGAAGCAATGAAGTTTGATATAGAAGAAGGTAAACTTTTGTGATCGGGTTCTATCGGATTCAATATACTAGGTTATGTAATCCACTTACACAATGTAAAATAGAGAGTAGTTGTTTACTTTTTATTTGCATAAACCGCAATATACAAAACTGCTATATCGTATTTTGTTCTAAAGAATTAAAGGATAGATATGGTAAAAATTAGTATTCAAGCAGCTCATGAACAAGTAAACCCTACTGATTTACTAAATGATGTCATTATTATGGATAAAAATGGTATAGAACGATGTTGGTCAAGTGATCATTATATGCCCTGGTGGCATAATGGAGCTTCTGGTGCTGCAGCCTGGCCATGGATAGGTGCTGCTTTAGCTAAAACAAACAATATAGTAATAGGTACTGGTGTTACCGCTCCAACACTTAGATATAATCCAGCGGTAGTCGCTCAAGTCTTTGCAACCCTTGGATACATGTTTCCTAATAGAGTATTTTTGGGAGTTGGTTTAGGAGAATCTCTCAATGAAGTAACTTCCGGTAATGATTGGCCTCCAACTCAAGAAAGATTTCAGCGAACAAAAGAAGCAATAACATTAATTAAAAAGCTATGGACAGAAGAATGGATAACGTTCAAAGGAGAATACTATTGGGTGAAAGATTCTAATCTATATACTAAACCACAAAAACCAATTCCTTTGTATATTGCAGCTATTGGATCTCAAACAGCTAGATTGGCAGGAGAGGAAGGAGATGGATTTGTAACAAATGAAATTAATGTAGAATCAATAAAAAGTAAATTGCTTCCTGCACTTAGAGAGGGGACAAAAGAGTCAGGAAAAGACTTTGATACATTAGAAAAAATACTTTTTATACCAGCCTCGTATGATAAAGATAAAGAAAAGGCAATACAATCAATTAGATTTTGGAGAGGTGCTATGATAAAGGCATTTTTTGATGTAGATGTACATGATCCTCGTGAGATTGAAGAAAATGCTCAAGTAATTGGTGATGATACATTAGAAAAGATGTTATTAGTAATTAGTAATGCAGAGGAAGGAATAAAGAAACTTGAGAAATATGTGGGTTTAGGGTTTACAGAAATTGTGTTGACAAATTCTAGTCCAGACAGAGAAAAGCTAGTGAAATTAATTTCTAAAGAGATATCTCCAGCATTGAAATAACAGTTAGGTGAACTTTTCTTTCATATTAAATATACAATGACCAAGGATTTAATTCTGTTAGGTTGTTGTTATTATTAAATCTGATTTTTCCAATTTTTTAATTCATTATATTATTTGTGAAACCAACTTAAAGCACCAATATTGTAGCGGGTTCGGTACGATTAGTTCCCTGCATGTATAAGGGTTCTGTTACTTCATTATTTAGTTTTTCTTCAATCTATAAAAAACAACAAAGATGTGCATATTTCTCAGCTATGTATATGCAACTTCATTAATAAGACAATAAGAAGATTTAAGCGACTAATGTCTAGAAGTCAACAATTTTTCTTTGTTGTCAGATTTACAAAATGCATAAAGTGCATCATATACGTAGAATTGTTTTGTCATATTATCGTAATCATCCTTTGAAATAATACTAAAACCACTAGCTAATGCAGCCAGAGCTTCAGAGTAAGGAGTTAGACTCCTATTAGGAGTATCTGCTCCTCTAATAATCTTTGCTAATTCAAGCAGTGCAGGCTCCTCTTCTTTTTTATCCAATCCATATTTTTTTAAAATAGCATCAAAAGAGCATTCTTCACCATGATGACCTAACTCAACATTTGGTATGTCAAAAGGTATGGCATTTTGTTCTTTGGATATTTCAATTACTTTATGTGCGGCTACAAAAAGAAATTCTGCATCCTTATCAATGAAATTTTTTATAAGCCAAGGACACGCTATTCGATCTACTTTTGCATGTTCTCTTGTTATCCATTTCATAATATATTATTATTATTACTATTATTATTATTATTATCATTTACATTATATTTTTTAAACTATAAATATTCGAATGATAAAGGAGGGATGACATTATTTAATTTATCTAGAATGGGCAATAGAATGAATGTTATAATGCAGCTCTTAAGATTGAGCCCCAAATTTATCTAATTGCAATAGTCTATAGTTTGAATTATTATTATTATTATTATGATATAGTGTGCACTTATATCCCTAGATAGAAAAGAAGAGCATTGATAAAAGAATAAAAAAAGTCAAGGTTTAACTTCGTATATTAAATTAAATGGTGTCTGAGTAGCACGTTTAAAGTGTTTAAAACCTGCAGCTTTTACTAATTCAGAGATACGATGCTCACCTGCTTGTGCTCATAAAGTTCATACCAGTAAAATAAATTGGATCCTGTAAGTTCCGAGTCCATCCTATGTAACAATTCATTAAACCAAAGATCATTGTATATCTAAAGGTCTTTTGGTGTTCTATCTGGATATCAAATCTACCATGATGGTGGTAGTTGTCATCGTAGTTCTCCTTGCAGTATTTTATGAAAGCATCAATGTTATCTTTGCTGACGTTGTCTTTGACAAAAATAGAATCTGTGAAACCATAAACAACTTCTAATCCAAATTTCTTACGCGCAGTACTTTCCGTGAATCTATGGAACTTTCTGCCATAGAAAGTTACGAGCTCTGCAACCCGATAATCACTACTTAAAGTTTGAATTTCCAAATATACCATAAAATGAATTTGAAGAAATTTTGACAGCTAACTACAAACTGTCATAAGTCAATTTTTCTTTAAAAACAGGTTCGTTGTTCGTTCTTTGTTTGGTAGTCTTATAATGTAGTCTAAAGCAGCATGCATAAACTGCACTAACCTCCTTAAATATCTATTTTAGACATAAAGTGATTAAATCTATCAGCATTCTGAATCAGACATTTATTACAACTGCAACAATGAATAATCTGCCTTCTAAAACATGAAAAAAGTTTTCCTCTATGTGGATATTGTGCCATATATACACAAGAATAAAGGCAAACCATGAGTATAATAATATAGAAAGATTTTCTTTTAATCTATTTCTACGACAGTTTTAAACGCTTGATTTTAAGTATATGGAACCTGTAATATTTTATAGAACACTAACAATAAAAAGCTTAAAAGATTTAGCGATTGTTATATTGCGAGCAAAACGAAAAGAGTATACATAAACACAATTTCTGCAGTAATGCTCGTATCTCTATTATTCATCGACAATTTGTCTTCAGGGAGGGTAATAGCTAGTTTCTCTTCACCTGTTCCTAATTCTAGTAAATCCATGACAACTATTGCTGGCGGATTAATTAATACTACGAATGCTACGAATGCCATATCAGAAAACGTTACTGGTACATTAGCAAATGCTACAAGTGCTTTAGAAAATGCTACAAATATAACCCAGAATACTACAAGCGCTTTGGCAAATGCAACAGCTGCATTAACTAACGCTACACAAGCTTTACAAAATATTTCCAGTATTTCTGCTGCTGCTAGACCATTACCTACTACTGCTAATGCAACTGCAGTTAATGCTACTAAAGTAATAAATTCAATCTTTGATAATAATCTTCCACAAATTTTCATAATTGTAATTTTTCTTATCATAATTATTCCCTTAGTTTTTGATATGTATCTAGCCTATAGAAAAAAACCTAAGGATAGGTACTGATAAAGATAATAGTCGAGTTGTCGGAATGCCAGGATTATATAGATCTTTAATGACGTTTGGAATTATAGTATTAGTTGGAACAGTTATATTTTATCTTCTTGCTCTAATTACTCTAAATATCAATAATTCAACAAGCCCTATTCTTCAATCTTTGATTGACATACTAAAGAACCTTGGTACAATACTTGGAACAGCATTAGCAACAATAATTGCATTTTATTTTGGAATGAGAGGAGCAGAATCTGCTACAGAGAAAGCAGCTGCTCGCTTCTGCTACAAAACCAGCTGGCGAGAAAGTACCATCAAAAGTACTTAATACTATGCCTGCGGATGGAGCCACAGAAGTTCCAGTTACCTCGCTTGTTAGCGCTACGTTTAGTGAGCCTATGAGCAGTCCGTCTATTAATGCAAATACATTCACTGTAAAAAAGGCAGATGAGACTACCGCTATAACAGGTATAGTCTCTCTTAGCTCAGATGGTAAAACTGCTATATTTGATTCTACGCAAGACTTTTCTCCAAATACTAAATATGTTGCTGCAATAGATATAGGAGCAGAAGATCTAGCAGGTAATGCATTAGATTCAGCTAAACAATGGTCATTTACTACTAAAAGGTGAACAGCTCTCAGGCGAGTAAGAATAAATGGTTTTGTAAATATTTTCAATATCGGACTGACAAATCTTACCTATTTCATGCTTCTTTGATTTAGATAATTGAAAGATTAAATTAACCAATTAGGCTTTAGTTTGGCAAAATATATCATCATTTCTAAGTAGCAATGATATCAATTAGCAATAAAAAAGAAATCAAACAGATGCTGCCATTATTAGTTATAACGATATTGATTATGTCAGATGATAACTACTATCATAAGACATCAATAACTTCTATAACAGAACTAATTCAATCTTTTTTTATTTCTACAGCAACAAAGACTGGAGCATATAAACTTCCATATATAGAAGGTCTCTATGGGGAGGTAAAAGTACACTCTATCTGTTTGATTTTACATGATGTTATTACTCTGCAATATTACCATTAGTTTCTCTTAGAAGATCTTCTAGTTTATTCTTTTCTCCATAGAGTTTATGCAACTCTTGTCTTAGTCATTCATAAGCTTCATGATAGTAATCAAGTGAATATTTTGCACCTGCGATCTCATTATTGAGACTATAGAGATAGTTCTTTGCTCTTTCTATATGCATGTCCAACTCATGTATCTTGTCTATAAGCCATTTGTGTCTTCTTCCAAGCTGTAATATTCCAGAAGCATTACCCTCATCGGCTAGTTGAAGAAGCTTAACAATATGTTCTATATTCGTACCTTCTTTCTTAGCTCTCCTGTATAACTCTATAATGTGTAGGATATCGTCTCCAATCTCTTCATATATTGAATTCAGTTTGTGTAATCGCTTTAGTTTCCAGTACTCTCTGTATAATTTGGTTGCTTCTGGCTCTCTCAAGTTTAATGCGATAGCGACTTCAACAGGGGGCTTACCTTCAGAAAATAATCTGTAAGCCTTGGAAGATAGCTCTTGTTGCTGTTGCTGATGCTTATTTTGTAGTTGTCTAGTCTAGCCTTCTCCTCATTTATGATAGCGTATATGTCCCGTGGTGAGATGTGTTCTATTTCTGCGATTTCAGCGTATATCTTATGCTGATTAAAATAGAGATCTATTACACACTTTTTTCTATCTTTTGTTATTTGCACTTATAATATACATAACCGATCTTTAAAAAGGGAACGATTCTGATACCGTTGGCTTTTATCTATATTCCATTATTACCATCTACTTTCTTCTTATAGTAACGCGTCGTAATACTAATTTTGAGCACCTTTAAGATTTTACAATTACAGCATTCGAACCTAAATAATATAAGATAAAAGTAACTATAGTCTACAAATCAGAAATATTTCAATTATACGAAGGAGATTAAAGGCCATCCGAAGAGCAACAAAGAGCAGATCCAATATCGTCCCAAGAATATCAATTTGAATTTTCAAAAGGACAAATTGTGGTAGGAGAATTCTTTGATGTTTGTGTCGAAGGCCAAATTTTAGCATCTGCTATAAGTAAAGTTAGAAGTTTTAAAGATATTCAATGAAAGGAATAAGGGGCTCTTGTCTTTGTCTATATGTTCTAAGTCAAAACACGTATTGAACGATTTATATTCTCAAATCCTATGAACTTGCAAAGACAATGTTAGAAGTTATCTTGTTTTTTGTAGTTGCCTTTATCTCAAATTATTGGTGCTATTGCAGGCTTTTGTTGGCATATTATCACAGGATATTCTCAAAGTTATTCTTGGAATATTTCTAATTGTAATTTCTATCTTGTTCCTATTAAGACCTGTAGTTAAGTTTCCAACCAATACAAGTACAGTAATAACAGGTGGAGGTGTCTCAGGCCTAATTACAGGACTTTTAGGAAATGATGAGGCATTGAGGGCTACTTTTCTTACTGGATTTAACTGCCATCTTTTATTTATTCACTCCTTTCAGTATGCCAGTAATAGTTACTCTATTCTCTACAGTATAAGAACCCGTATAGTTAGCGCGTTCGGTGGTATCCGTTGTGCTAGCACTTCTAAAAAAGAATTCTTCCGGATTATACTATAATCAGGTCAAGTTTAAAGTTTTCTATCACTGTATTTATGAGTATTTATCCGCTAATTGAACACTAGATAACTGCAAAGGGGCAATAAGGGCTCAAGGGGGTTTAGGTCCTGCATGTAAAGGGATTCAATAGTATCATTAATTAACGTAAGAATAGAGAATAGAGCATATTTTTATTGGACAAAAGTTATTAGTTATTTTGTTACTATCCATTGCAAGAAGATGTAGAAATTAGGGAATTTGAATGGTATTTGCGTGATCATTTGTTTCGGCAATCGAATCAAGGCAGACTACAACAATTTAAAAAAGAGTCACTTGCACAGGATATGACTAGTTTGTATTTGAGGTATAGAAATTCTACTTCGCAGCATATGAACGAAATGATAACTGCTGTAGTTGAAAACTTAACTTCACGTCGAGTACTAAAAAAGTTCGAGAATTCTTTGGAACTGACAAGCACACTTTCTCGATTACAATGCTCTAAATGCTTTTACATTTCATATCTGAGTAGTAATGAGCCAAGGAATTGCTTGAGGTGTGTATCTAATGAATTACATGATTTTCCAAAGAAAAAATAAGCTTATTCATATTCAAAAAAATATATATGTATTATTATAATTCTGAAGCAGCAGGTGAGCCGTTTATTAGTTCCAAGAAGTTCTACTTTGCATCCGAATAAGGATTCGACTCATATTTCCAATATCTGTTTTCACTTTTATATTTCAGAATCCTAAAAGTAGTGCTTTCAATGTGGGGCCAGTGGAATTTGAAGCCTCGGTTCGTGTTCCTCTTTTAGTAGGCTTTATGGTTCATTATACCGGTAGGTACAAAATAATTCTTGCTGCGATGCTAGAAGATAGTAATAATAATCTTAAGTTTCGGTCATCATAGTATAGCAATGGATAAAGGTATTCTGAGACTCTGGAATGGATAAGAGAGAGGTGAAAATGTGACAAAAGATTCAGATTTGCAAGTTCCCTCAAATCGGTCAACTCGTTCTCGCATTGGACTCGTTGTGGATGGCACAAATGTGATGGCTGCAGCAAAAACTACTGCTCCAGCAGAATCGGCCAGAGTAGAGCAGATATGGATGGCACAGCCGCCTACTTGGCCAGACATAATGACGACACTAGCAGGCAGCTGCAGCAAAAATATCTACAATAGGTTTAGGAACATCTATTGTGCCAATATATCCGTGCCATCCACTTGTGTTGGCACAGCAGGCTCTCTCTCTCTCTCTCTTTTCTCTCTCTCTGTATGATATTGCACCTAATAGGTTGCGTCTTGGAATAGGCCCTAGTCATCAAGCTATTATAGAGGGCATCTATGGCTTACCCCAGATAACACCATTGGTTCACCTAGGCGAAAATGTGAAGCTTCTGCGCTTTGCGCTATGGCAAGAGAAGGTCGATCATCACGGACGTTTCTTCAATGTAATGGTGACATTGCCACGTATAGCTCCAGGTCCGTGTTAATTTCGACATTAGGAAAGAAGGCATTTTGGATACACTCCCTGACAGAAGTGTAACTCATGTCTATAAGCTATAATGTCACCTTTGTCTGGAAGTACAACAACTAATTGAATATCACATAAAGGCCTAAGCTTTAATGGTTTTTGTAAGTTTCAAAAATTGATTGAACATATTACTCTTCATCTCTTATATTTGCTGATCTTGTTCTATGCCATCATTATAATCAGGCTCTTAAGGTTCTTTATTATCTTCTCCATCATTAGATATTTCTTTGTCGTTGGACTGGTCTACAAACCTAATAGTACCTTACATAATAGTAGCGTTGGTAAGCAAATTTAATTTCTTTATCACACATTCCTTTGTTAATGCTTTTGTGTATATCTTATTAGTTTTAATATTCTCTCACAATTATAACATGTGTATATTGATACACTACTGTACTTTTTTACCTAGTGCTTCAGTAAGCCGTTGTAACGCTTGCGACCCATCATGAATGTCTAAATGTACATCTGGTACACACAATTCTTGAGAATAAATTTTTTCAGCAGCAGAGAGAGATTCTTCTAATTGATCTTCTGTTTCTATGACAAAACCTTTACCATGACCACCTATCATATCAGGAATTTGGCTATAATTCCATGGTAATATATCATTAAAGGGACCATCAAGCATAGGACGTTCTGTTCCGTACCCTTTATTATTTAAGACAATAATAATTGGATTTAGATTAAACCTGACAATAGTCGATACTTCCATGCCAGTCATTTGAAAAGCACCATCTCCTACTATTACAATAGGACGAAGTTTTGGATTGGCTAGTTGAGCGCCCATAGCGAGCAGGAACAGCAAATCCCATTGAAAGGTAATAAGCAGGAGATAGAAACTCAGTTTGCCCATGAATGGTTAAATCAAGAGCCCCAAATAATGAATCACCAACATCAGCTATGACAATTGTATTATTATCAGTTATAGATAGATTAAGGCGTTCAAATAAACGTTGTACAGTTATCTTTTGGTTTCTTTCAGCTGAGAAATGCTTATTATTGTGAATATTAGGGTAACGATTATTATATTATTATTATTATTATTATTATTACTATTATAGTAATAGCTTTTCACATCATAATCTTGTTTGCGAATGTTCATAAAATCTCTTCTTGCCAAAGGTGCTTCTATCAAATAGGTGAGGAAATCTTGCAAAAGGATATTTTCAAAGTTATGATGTTTGATCGATAGTTTTTCACTAGTAACATAGATACTTCTAGATTGCTCTATTGGTGTAGGCGAAATACCAAAATTAATGTCTGTCATTAATGCTCCAAGTAAAATCAAACAATCGCTGGATTCAACATATTTTCTTACTGAGTAATATCCCATGGCACCCTCATATACTCCAAGGTAAGATGGATGGTCTTCACTTATTACTGATTTACTTAACACTGTTGATACAACAGGGATATTTGTTTTATTAATCAATTGGAGCAATTTATCTTGTAAAGTGAAACGATGTATTTCTACTCCTGCAATAATGACTGGTTGACTTGAAGAATTTATCAGTGTTGTTGCTTCAGATACTGCTTCCTTCATAGAAGCAATATCAGTTTGATATTCTTCTCCTTCTTCTGCTGCTTTCACATTTTCGGAGGATCCATTAGAGGACAAAGGAGAGTCAACATATAGCTTTTGATCAGCAGGTATTGAAGCTGATACTATATCTCGTGGTAATTCAATATATACTGGTCTTTTGTATCTGATAGCTGCTGATAATACTCTATTAATATCTTTTGCAGCAGTTGTTGGATTACTTAACAAAGCAGAATCAATAGTCATATGTTCAAAGATCCTTTGCTGAGTATCAAAGTCTCGAACTTTATGATGAAGAAGTGGATTTTTTCTACGTTCTTTTATTCCTGGAGCACCAGATATTATTACAAGCGGAGACTTTTCCGCAAATGCCTGTGCCGCAGCATTGGCGACCTTAAATCCGCCTACACAATAAGTTACGCATACGACACCCAGTCCATTAACTCGAGCATAGGCATCTGCTGCAAATCCTGCTCCTTGCTCATCACAGGTATTAATGACCTTTAGTTTGTTTGAATGGATTAACTCTTGATAGAATCCAAGTACATAATCTCCAGGAACACCAAAGATATGTCGGACACCATGATCATATAATCGTTGAATCAGGTAACTACCAACGTTTTGTATAAATTCAGACATAAGTAAGTCAGAATAGTGGTGTATGTGACCTATTTAATAAGAATTACAAATGATTTTTTGCATCTGTATTTATATCTGCGGTATATTTGTTTATAACATGTGATCAACTCTGTCGCATGGTCACAGTCACACATTGAAGGGTTTTCTGCCCCACAGAAAGACAGCAATTTATTTACATCAACCATTATTTTGTTCGCTAATCTAGATTAGACCTGCTGCATTCCATATCTGGATATTTGTATAGTAGTAATTCCAAAAGCATAACCAAGCTATAAATCAAAGAAAAAACTCTAACTACCAAACCAATTGCTTTTTTGACCTATAGTTGTTTGGACTTCCATAAAGACTTCTCTACTGCTTTTGCCGATCTAACTTCTACTATCGATTTAATGACAGCTGAAGGGAACTTGGTCGTTATTTTAAGTACTTGGAACTCAATTCATTAAGGTAAGTACCTTGGACTTCCACCGACTGTTAAGCAGATTGCTCATAGACAGTAGCTTTTTCAGGATAGCTAATGTCAGTTAGCAGATCTTTACTGTTTGCCACATTCCAATACTCTACAATTTGACCATTAGCTATCTTATGCCCCGTAATACGACAATGATGACAACAACAACTACTGCTACTACTACTAATGCGACACAATAGTCATCACTATCAGTAGATTCAGGAGATTCATGATATTGGGAAATCAGATTTAGCAGTATTGGCAATAGTACGGCAGTATCGACAAATGTAGAAGGTTTCTTAATAATCAATATAATAACTATATCTCTTCAAAGAAGCGCTTATGCTTTTCTCTTTTATCTATGGTTTGATTCTTATCTTTCTTCTTAATTTACTTGAAGAAATATGGAACCAATTATACCAAAATAAAGCACCTGACATAATTATGAAATCTGTTACGTAGAATAGATACCAGAACCAAACATTTTGTGAATTTCCACTTACAAAATCATGCACATATCCATCATCTGCTATTGCGTTAATCAACAAAGACAATGAAGAAAGAAACCAAGGAATAAACTGTTGATAGTCTTTCCGTAAACTTATTAGTATTACACCAGAAGGAACGATTAATGTCAAATCTAAAATAGGATAGGCAATAGTGACAAGTAAAGCCATAAAGTCGACATCAACAATAAATTCTTCTGATGAGAGTAAAATGTGCACATTATAACCAACAAACACCAATGAAATAATTAATACTATGATTACAATTCTCTGTTTAATTATATTATGTAAGGATCGAAGTATAATAAACAAATGTAATGACAGAAATCCATATCCAAGAAACCATAAACCATCTACCATAGATACAAGTTTTTGCTCTTCCAGACCTAAAGCATAATAGTAATATAAAAGAGTAAAATCTGCAAAGAACCAAGAAATAAGACCAAGCGTCAGAAATAAATATGATTTACCGTGAAGTCCATGAAATCCATGTCTGTATATTGCAATTATACCTAAACTTGAAGCAATAGCTGCAGTTATATTCAGAATCCAAAGAGCTGTGAAATGTCTATTGTGTGAGTCAGAGAAAATTATTATAGAATTTGCAATTATAATTGAGGCTATGATTGATAAAACAAGAATCTTTAGCGTGAACTTATGGTGATACGTAATTTGACTTAAAGATTCTTAAACAATTTTACTTATCTAGCTTATTTGAATGTTAACAACAATCAAAATCTTATTAAGGTTTTTTACTAAATTGGACAAACAAACAAAAAAAGGAAAGGAAGGTTTTATTGTAGACTAGGATGTTATTTGTGCACATAAAGCAACTGCAATAAAAGCTATCTCCGTATTTCCTGTGTTCTGTCCCTCTACAACCCAGAGATTCTCTTCGGGTTGATTTGTATTGGGCTGAAATCCAGTCTCACTTTGAAAACCGCCTCCAACTACTACTTCACCTTCATTACAACTTACCGTTGCTCCATCAGAATCACCTGGTTCATGTCATGGACACGTATGGTAATATTTAGACAAGTTTACTATTCTTTGGAATACGTCAATGGCTGTATTAATATAAAGTAGTATAACTTTACTATAGGTTTATCTAATATATTTTCTAAGATAAATCGTATAGATACCTTGGAATCTCAGGCAATTGTAAGAATAAATGGAGTACTGCCAGACATTTCGATATTAGGTGACGTAGAAAAGTCGGAAAGAGCAGCTGAGGTAAAAAGAACAGGCATGATTGCAAATACCTCATGTTCAATATTCGTTAAGGATAAGATGACGACGACATCTTCATCAATAACAACAAATAACAATAAAGTTTTCCATTTGTTGGTAGATATCGGTGAAGGCGTAGTCAAAAGTCTTGAAAAAATAGATCTATCTCCTTATGGTGATTTTAATGATCTTACTATCAAATCTGCTGCAATTCACCTACCAGATGCTATACTTATAACTCATTCACATGATGACCATATTAAGGAATTACCTCTACTCATCAATAAGACAAATCAACAATCAAGAGCTTTGAAAATATTTTGTACTAAGGAGTGTCATGATCAAATTGTAAGTAAATTCCCTGAGGTTTCTAAAACAAATAATAATAAAGTATCCTTTAATGTAATCCAACCAAATCAACCATTTGAAGTAGGCTCTATCTCAGCAATACCTATTTTGGCATACCACGGTGATAATTCTCCACCAGGTTCTGTCATATACATACTTAAGATACCAAATAAGAGAAAAATAATAATTGGATGGGATTTTCTCTCATTGCCAGATGATGATGTTGATCAGAATTTATTCTGGAATCCTGACCTTATTATATTAGGTACTCAAAGTTATAATTCTCATCCTGAAACAGGATTAATATCTGTTAGTGATGCCATTGAACTTGTAAGAAGATGGAATGCAAAGGAATGTTATATAGTACATTATAGAGGCTTGATGGATTTTGAAGAAGCAAAAAATCAATGGTTCAGAGGACCCACTAAAGCTATGAATAGTGAAGAGCTTCAAAAAACCATAGATGAAAACCTTAGAGTAACAGGAAGGGAAGGGAAATTCAAGATTACCGTAGCTAAGGAAGGAATGATTTGGACTGCAAAAAGTCAAGAACAAAAAGTAGAAGGACAAGAGCAACCAAGACAATTATCTTCTATTGGTAATGTTATTGAAATCGAATCCCTTCAAAACTATATTCTAAGATTTGAAAAGGAAGATAGAAATGATATGCTCAAACTTATGATAGAAGACAGAATTAACAGATTCGACCTCAAATTCACAAGTCCACATATAGATAGAAGTAATGACGATATTTTATACGCTCAAGGAGAAAAAGAAATGTTTTCAAAGGGTCCTGAATTGAAGATGGAAATAGTTCCATCATCATCAGAATCTCTGGACAAAGTAGAAGAAGCCTCTATAGTAAGAATAAATGTGTTCAAGGGAAAGAAGAGTATCTTCAATGATGACATACTGTTAAGCAAAAAAGACACTGGAGAACTAAGAAGGTATATTAGAGAAAACTTTGTTGCTGAGATAACTACATAAAAAACAATAACTATACTGCCTAACATAATTTCGTATATCTTTTAAAACCAAGTAAAAGGATTTTTTAAGCATAGTAAACCTTACATATAAGAAAAATCTGTAAACGAACTTTTGTTAGTTAGTATAGGATCAAACAAGCTTCGATAACAGAAAGGATCTTTGACTCACAATCCAAATAATAAAAAAACCATAGTAGTAGAATTTCTACTTCTGCGTGGAGGACTTTGGTTATCCTAGGTTCTTCTATATTGATTACTATGTACCGAGAAACTATGTTATTACCTGCAATTCCTGATATTATTGGAGAATTTAACATTTTGTATAATACTTCATCATGGATGCTTACTGCATATCTTATTGCAGGAGCTGTTATGACGCCAATAGGAGTAAAAGCTGTCAGAAATGGGAGATATTAATACTTATTATAGAGAAATAATAAATTTCACTAGTATCGTCTGATGATAGTATATGGCTTTTAAAAAATATCGTAATATTTTTCCTTTAAACACACAGAAAATTACTATTCTTTCTATTATATTGATTATAGGAATTTCATATGGACTATTTTTTTATTTACAGAATAATACAGAAAAGAATATCAGAAACAGCTTATTTGATCAGCAAAAGCAGCGACAGATAGACGCTACAGAAGCTCTTTCTCATCATATTAGCTCAGATTTGGATTCGATTATGGCAAGGCTTCAGATGTTAACCAATTCTGCAATATTACAACAAGGAGAATTGTCTGGTAATGAGACTACAAAATTATTACAAGAAGTATATAAGCAGATAAATTCTATAACTCTAGTAGATAGGCTTTTTATTTTAAATAAAGACAACATAGCAACAATTAATATAATTCCAAAAGGTGAAAATTCGTTTGTAGGTATCGACTTTTCCTATAATGAATGGGTAAAGCAAACAAAAGATACACAAATGCCAGTATTTTCTAATGGCTTTGAAGGAACGGATGGTAAATACGGAATAGCTTTAACTTATCCAATTGTAAATGAGAACACAGGGCAGTATTTAGGTTTAGTAGGAGCTGCAATACCCACAATATCATTTTTTGAGCATTATGGAAATATCTATAATATAAAATCACAATATCTAGCAGTTTTGGATAGAGGCTCCGTTCAATTAATTCATCCAGTTAAATCACTTATTGGAACACCATTCTTTGGTAGCCGTACACAAGAAGTTACTGAAAACAACACGATCCTAAATAACCTAATACGAACAGTATTGTCAGGAAAACAAGATTTTGATATTTATGAATTTAAGAATGGTGAAAGACTAAATACAGGAAGTCCTATTTTTGTTGCAGGAAAACCCATATATTTTATTTTTGTAATAACACCTACTTCAACAATTTATTCGCAGATCAATGGTGTTATTTCTGTACAAAGATTACAGACATTTTCACTACTTGCAGGCATAACTACTGCAGTTGTAATCTTAATTGTCTTTCTTATTAAATGGAATAGCAGTTTAGATAGAGAGGTAAAAAGAAGGACAAAAGAATTAGATGAGTCCAACAAACAACTTGTATTAGCCAATAAAAAATTAGAATCAGCAAATGAACAGTTGAAAGTTCATGCTAATATGCAAAATGAATTTATTAATATAGCAGCACATGAATTACGTACTCCTATACAACCCATACTTGGACTAAGTGAAACCCTTAAATCAGAAATAAAAAATAATGAACAGCTTACTCTGATAGATGTTATATCTAGAAATGCAAAAAGACTTCGCAGACTCACAGAAAATATACTTGATGTTACAAGGATTGAAAGCAAATCATTGAAACTACACAAAGAACAATTTAATCTAAACGATGTAATTGTAAATACCATAAATGATATAACAGGAAATAAATATTTTAACAATAAAAAAGAGAATATAAAAATATTGTATGAGACTAAAGATATTATTGTAAAAGCAGACAAAGAAAGATTATCACAAGTTATTTTCAATCTTCTAAGTAATGCTATAAAATTCACAAAAGAAGGAGGAGGATCTATCTCTGTCAATACAGAAAAAGAAGACAATCATATTCTTGTTATTGTAAAGGATACAGGTAGCGGAATAGACTCTGAAATTCTACCAAGGCTATTTACAAAGTTTGCTACAAAATCTTTTGAAGGTACTGGTCTTGGTTTGTTTATCTCAAAGAGTATTATTGAAATTCATGATGGGAAAATATGGGCTGAAAATAACTCAAATGGAAAAGGCGCTACGTTTAGTTTTAGCTTACCGATAGATTAATTAATAAATAACAAGAAATTCTCCTACGTTTGCAAAAAAGATGTTATATAGATTTCTGAAAATATTTAGTTCACCTTTGTCCTCAGTCTTTGTATTCTGAGAATGTATTTCTATAGATAGAATGAATCCTGGGTGGTAAAAATGAGTCAATTCTGTCTTGCATTACACCGAACCCGCTTCACTAGTGTATCGTTTTATAGGACTACATCATGATAATGTCATAATGTCTACCGAGATATCTACTGATTCACTACTAGTTTCATCATCAAGATTATCTCCTTATACAAAATTAAAAATTGCATTAAAATCAAAAGAAGTTCAAAGACAATTCCCAATCTATTAGAAAGATTCTTGAATTTCTGTAAGTTTGAGGGTCTTGATATAGAACAAAAAGATATCAAATTCCGTGATTTCGTCAAGTCCAACTATTCTTCTTCTTATAATTAGCTGCTCCCTTTCAACCTTCCAAGAATAAATGCAATAGCAAAACCTGCCATAGTAGCAAGACCTATTCTACTCACTCCTCCTCCTTCCTCATGAGCTTCAGGTATCATTGATTCAGCTAACATAACAAGTATTGCCCCTGCAGCAAATGATATTGCTATTGATATTATAGCTGGATTTGTATTGGATAGAAAACTAAACCCAATATATGCCGATATTGTTCCTATAACAACTGCTATAGACCACAATGTAAGTATATATCTTTTGCTTCTTCCATGTGCTTTCATACCTTGAGATGACGATAATCCTTCTGGAAAGTTTGAAAGAAAAATAGCTACTATGAGAACCACGTTTACTGCTCCTCCTGTTACTAACGATATTCCAAGTGCCATATTTTCAGGGATGTTATCCATGACAGAACCTATCAATAAAGCTAATCCTGAGGCATTCTTTCCTCCTCCTGCATTTTCACCATGAGATTTTTTTCTATGCTTTGTGCCTCCTTTTTTGTTAAGGACATAATTTACTACGCTATAAGATACTCCTCCGGCAGCAAAACCAATGATTACAGGTAGAATAGATTGTTGTGCTAATTGAAAGGCTTCTTCCATTAAAGAGAAGGCTAGAGCTGCAACCAATACTCCACTGCCAAAAGCCATTATTGTTGCAATAATATTTTTTGGAAGGCTTACATAAGATGCTACTACAGATCCTATAAGCAGAGGAATACTAGCAATAAGTCCCCATAGTAAAGATCCTAATAAAGTAACTGCCAATTTATTTGTTCACCAGATATCAGCTTTCCAACGTCTTCGATGTGCTATCCTCATGAATAGTTTCTCGGAAGTCTTTAATCTAGGATGAATATTTATTAATATCTTTGTAGTAGGGTAGTCAAAGTGCTGGTATTGTTAGAAGATTGAGTAGCGTAATTCATATCTTAATGCCAAGACTGTATTAAATACAACAGTAAACCTGTATTCAATTAGTCAAGCAGAATGCTGCCTCTGAATCATAGTAATAATAAAGATAACAAACTATGATATGAGAATAATAAAAAATATAGCATCAGGGAAACAATGATAACACAATTATAAACTGACAAAAAAAAGGGCTTTATTTTATCTTTACTTTCCAACTGCATTGTTGCATAACTCAATCATTCTTTTTACATCGTTATTCTCAGCAGCATTTTCTATCAGCTTCTTTATTAGCATCATTCCATCATTCCATCATATGTACTTCTTTGGTTGTAACTTCTAAGGATACAATTTTCTTCTTTTTTTTGATATCTACTGCGACATGTATTTTGAGGTATCCTTTTCTTATATTCCATTTGTGAGCTAGCTAACCACCACTCTCCTCCTCCTCTATTAGTTAGTTACCTTGATCCCAGTACTATTATCTAATAATACTATGACAATATCATTTGCTATTCTTTTGTTAATTCTAATATCTAGTTTGTTTAGTCTTCTTTGTTTATTGTACTGTGTAATCTGGAATAGAGCGTACTTTACTACCAGTATATACTCTCTCTAACAACACCTTCAGTCTGTCTGTCTATATGATGGTAAATGAAAAATATGCTCTCTCATATAACCAATCAAGCAATTGAACAAAAGAATTTGGATATTTATAGAATGCACCACCTTGCTTACCATTATTCATATTGTCCAATTCATTATCCCAGCTATCTATCAATAACATCAAAATCCAGAATTACCTCTCCACGTCTGACTAATGATTCATTATAGTTATGCCAGCAGTTAACCACTAGTTGTCATTATAATATCTAAGCTAAATCCAGATAGGTCAGTTCATACTTACAGAAGAGTCAGTTATGCAACAATGCATTACAAATGTAAAAAAAGTTGAACCAAAGAGAAGCGACGTATTTTATTTTACACTTATAAGTGTAGTCTCATTATTGTCTATATATTTTAACTGAGATCAATATTATGATGTTGATGTTGTCTACAAAGAAACTACAAAATTCAAATTATCAAGCTGGATAAATTCCTACACTGCTTGTACTGAGTTAGACATTTACTTTTTGGGTATTATCATTAACAAAGATACTAGAATACCAGCAACCTGCTTTAACATAGAAATTAATTTATCCACAATATACATATGGACTCTAAAATACATTTCGATTATATCTCAATATATCAATTCATTAATGTGACAACTAGAAGATACACGTAATATGCTGTTAACTAAGTATATATACGTAAAAGAGGATATTTTAAAAGAAGTTAATTGTGGTAAAGAAAGATGACGATAATGATAATGACAATGATAATCTTCACTACAATAATACACACAAAGCGGTAGATAGAAAAGAATCAACAACAACAGCAAAAACAAAATCCTCTCTCTTAGAAAGAAGAATTGCATTAGAGGAGAAGGTAAGAGTAGCTATTACTTCTATTATAGCTTCAGCATCACTTATGGTGCTAAAATTTGTCATAGGGTTTTCGACAAACAGTCTTGGAATCTTATCTGAATCTATGCATTCTGGACTTGATTTTATAGCTGCATTGATGACGTTCTCCGCCATACGCATAGTGATGCGACCTCCAGATTCGAGATATACGTACGGTTATGCAAAATTTGAAAGTATCGTTAGTTTAGCTGAAATTATACTTTTATTTGCAGTAGCTGGCTGGGTATTCTATGAAGGTATAGTGAGAATATTACTAGTCAAAAATATACAACCAGAAATTACAGTATTCTCATTTGTGATTATGTTAGTGTCCATAGGAGTTGATTTTGGAAGATTCAGAGCATTATACAAAACTGCAAGGAAGTTTGGCAGTCAGGCACTGGAAGCAGACGCTCTTCATTTCAAAACAGATATGTTTTCTTCTGCAATAGTTGTTGTAGGACTTTTCTTAGTATTGATATTTAATATTCCTAATGCTGATGCTTATGCAGCGATTATAGTAGCTGGTATGATAATATATACATCATTGGGACTTGGAAGAAGGACATTAGATGTGCTATTAGATAAGGCACCTAAAGGTGTATATCATCAAGTTCTAGAAACAGTATCTGGACTTGAAGGTGTCAGCAGACCACATGATATTCGTATTAGGAAGATGGGGTCAGAAAATTATGTTGATATGCATATTGAGGTTCCACGAACCTTCACTCATGACAGAGCTCACAGAGTAGCGACAGCAGTTGAAGAAAAGGTCAGGCATATTTTACCAAACTCTAATGTATTAGTACATGTAGACGCAACAGAATTTGCTAGTGAAACTATAACTGATAGAATAAGACTAACTGCTGCAGAAACAGATGGCATAAAAAATGTTCATTCAATATATATGTCAAAAATACCTTCTTCCTCTGTATCCCCTGATACATCATCATCTGAATCGTTGATAGAATCGACAGCAGATGAAAAAGAAGGAGGAGGAAATGAAAGAGAAAAAATATTTGCAAACTCAAATAGTAATCTATCTGCCAGAAGAGAAGAAAATAAAAAGAATCATTCTCCACAACAGCTACCACCACCATCACCATCATTACATCTGTACCTTGATGTTCAAGTGAATTCTTATCTTGACCTTAATACTGCTCACAACATTATAGAATCTTTTGAAAACAGATTGAAAAACGAAATTTCCCAAATAAGAAATATTACAACTCATATAGAAATAGAAGCTACTGAAGATGTATCAATAATAGGAACAGAGAAGAAAGCCAGCCAGTCAGATATAGAAAAAATAAGAAAAACAGCTTTATCTGTAGATAGAGTTGTCGACTGCAAAGATATAGCTGCAGTAGATGTGAATGGAGAACAGCATATAACTCTGATAATAAATATTAAAGCTGAGATGGGAAAAACTTCTACTACATTAGAGGATGCACACAGAATAGCCACATATGTTCAAAATCTAATTATTCAGCAGACAGGGGCTAGCAGGGTAATAGTGCATACTGAACCAGATCTAGCCTAACACTTAAGAGAAGTAATAATAGATTCTTTTCTAGCTTGCGATATAGGACACTATCCATTCTAGTCTAACTACTCTATCTGTCTCTCTTAGAATTAGTGCTTCCTAGGTTCCTGAGAGTTTCTCTTCTTTATGCTCAATGATTTTTCTATTCAAAGTTTGACTTTACAATGTAATTAAATTAGTATCAGCAAGGAAATATTCAAACATAGTTAAGGAAATGATGCTAAAAGCATCATTATACAATACATTTATTACAAGAAAATAGCTTCAAAAAGTAACGCCGCATAGAGATTAATGAGTTATGCAACAATGCAGTTTGGATCCATTTATTCTAGCTTGAATCACTTAGAGCCTATCCCAAAATTATCCTCCTATAGACAATAATACAGCAGGCTAAACAAACCAGTGCAATATAGTTATCTCATTTCTTTTCGTATCTTACTAATAACTTTCTGAACCTCTTATTATGCCATGAATTGATTCTTTCTACAACCCACCTCCTTGTTGGATATCTATCTTTATCAATTCTTTTTCTTCACCTCTGTAAAGAATATGTGGGATGTATCTTCTTTTGGTAGATTCTCTTTCTATTTCTGGAAAATCATATCCTTTGTCAAGACACAGATTCTGTTTCTTTAACAGTCTTTCAACTATCACACTATCAAGCGTATCTGTTACAGCAGCCTTCATATCATGTGTATTGGCAGCAGTGTGATAACAACAGAGATAATGGAATAATACCTCTCTTGTCTGTCAACACACATGACGTTTTGTTCCTAGTTTGCCTCTATCTATCAGTTGGATTTCGGCCTGTAAAGTCGCCCATACTAAAGGAGCTTTGATAGAAACACTATCAAGCGATAACCATCTCCATCAAATACCTCTAAGATCATTATAAACTTGTAATAATCTAATCCATAATTTTTCAAATACTTTAGACACTGTGTCCATTCCTGAAATCGTCTATGATGACACGTAGTAGAGCCAGAACCATACTCCTTCTTAGGAAGCATTTTCCACTGACATCCCGTTCTTAAGACGTAAAGAATATACCGTCAAATACTTTTCTAAATGGTACAACTGGACGTCCTACAGTTTTATCTAGTTTTTCTGATGGAAGTATTAGCTTGATCTCATCCCATAAATCATCTGGAATCTTTCTAATGGTGGGAAGATGTTTCTTTTTCCTATATGTCACATGTCACATGTATAAGCAGATTATTATCTTCAAGCTATATGTCTATCTATTTTTGGGATAGGCTCTTAGTTTGCAGATATCGGAAGAACGAAAAAGGCGCGTAATAGAACTATATTTTAATCAGCATAAGACTTATACTGAAATAGCAAAGATAGAAAGAATATCTCCATGTGACATACATGCTATGGTAAAGGAAGAACAAGCCAGACGACAAAAATATGAACACAAGCAACATCAGGAAGAGCTATCTTCCAAAGCTTACAAACTTTTTGCTGAGGGTAAGCGCCCTGTTGAAGTCGCGATCGCACTAAACTTAAGACAGCCAGACGCAACCAAATTATACAATGAATACTGGAAGCTAAAACGAATGCACGTACTCAATTCGATATTCAAGGAGACAAATGGTAAATTAGGTCCAATTTTGAAATTATACAAACTACTAATAAAGCAAAGAGGCATGAGTATTGAACAGGTAGTTAATGCTATAGATACTGCTGTTAATCGACTTCCTCATACAGAAACTCTGTATATACAAGCCAGAGATGAGACTCAGAAGATGCAACAGACACGACATCATTTGCTAAATGTTATAAAGGCTTTGGAATATAAAATATCAATATTAGATAAAACTGCATTTTCTTGTGAACAAGATTGCAAGAGAAAAGAACAGCAGTTACAGGAGCTTATTGCCCAAAAGGATAGATTAGAAAAATGGATTGCAAACGTTTCAAACAATGATGAGCTAAAGCAGATCGTCAAAGAATATGTTAAAGCCATCTTAGCAGAAAATAAACAAGTAATATCAGTATCATTTACCGTACTGATCCAGATGTTAAAAGCTGATCCAGAAATGATGAAATTAATTTACAACATATCTACGACGAACGTTGGTGACGAACACAAAGATAATAGCAATAACATTACAAAATATCTTGAATCCAATAAGTTTAACATATTAGATTTAGCAGAAAAGCAGTACGAAAACCTTGTAGAAGAGTTGACAAATAATGCTATAAATAACGTTATAAATGCCGGCGCTTCTTCTCCTCCATCCGACCCCAAATTATCATCTATGTTCCCAAGGCCATCAAATGGGGGTGATACATACAGGAGGATAGAAAGACAAAGGAGTTTTCATAATAGTGAAGATGATATCGCAGATTGATTTAATTCCAGCAGTAAAGCAAATTATCTCAAATATTCTAATCCCACTGCGAGCATTCAAATTCGAATTTTGTATAACCGATGTACTGATTATCAGATGGATTGTCAGGATTAAGTTTTTGAACATTGATTTGCTTTCCTTTAATCCATAAATCTCTTGCTATATTGGTTATTCCATTATCATTTACTAAAATTAATTCGTCATACTTATCAATTCTATTTTGTTTTCTTAGTATTACGAAAAAGTCTACTTTATGATTATATAAATTCAAAATGTATAATGTATGAATGAATAACTAAAATGTATCTAAAGGCTCCGGACTAAAATTTAACAAAGGGATCGATGATTCAGTATACCTTAAAACACCTGGGGAATTGACAATATTTGTTATCATATAGCCTCTGGTAATACTGTATACAAAGATAATAGCAATAACTTTACCAAATACCTTGAATCCAACAAGGATAACTTATTAGGCTTGGCCGAAAAGAATTATGAAAACGTTGTAGAGGTATTGACTGCCTTGTTGCATAACTCCCTGTTCCCAACACATTTAGCTAACCTATTCTAGTCATAATACATGTGAACTGGAACAAGTACAATGAATCTCTTGTTAAACGTGGTGAGGTATTACTTGATTTTGATGTTATAGATAACTGGCCTACTGAATTAGAGAAGATGAATCAAGGTAAAGAAGGTAGAAAGTTCGTATACCCAGATTCATTTATCAAATTACTTGGCTACATGAGAGCATATTTTCATTTACCATCATACAGACAGACTGAAGGAGTAGTTAGGGAGCATGCTTCAAACACATTACCATCAATTCCTGACTATAGTAACATTAGCAGAAGAATAAATAGACTACATATTAAAATTGATGATGCGAATAAATCCAGTTTACATGATGACCATTTTGTAATTGCCATTGATTCTACTGGAATAAAGGTATCTAATAGAGGCGAGTGGATTAGACATAAATGGAATGTCAAAAGAGGCTATCTAAAGATACATTTAGCAGTTGACATAAAAAAGAAGAGAATTTTATCATTACATGTAACCAGTGAACAAGTACATGATGGTAAAATACTTCCAGAATTGATAGATGATATAATAACAATAAAGCAGAATAAAATAGTAAACACAGTAATTGCTGATGGTTTGTATGATAGTAACAAGAATTTTCAGATATTGTCATTTAAAGGAATCAAACCAGCAATAAAGATTAGAAAGAATTCTAGATGTAGAAAGGTAAATCATTATCTTAGAAACAAGATGGTGAAAATACAGAAAAATAATTTACAGAATTGGAAGGTTAGTGTGAACTATGGCAAGAGATGGATTGCAGAAACCGTCTTCTCATGTATTAAAAGAATATTTGGATAAATGTTACTGCTATTAGATTTGAGAATATGATAAAGGAACTAATACTAAGAGCATCATTATATAACTGGTTTCAAAGTATAGCCATTATATAATTCTCAATTATAGAGTAATGAAAAAGATTGTTTAAACAAGTTATGCAACAGAGCAGTATTGACAGATAATGCAATATCTAGTGCTGCCGCCACCACTTCTTCAACCGATCCTACATCATCACTATTGTCGCAGTCTTCATCTACACTCCCAAACCTATCAAACCAAGAGGATATCCACAGTATAGAAGATCCAGAACGTTTTCGTAATAGTAAAGGCAAAGATTGATAATAAAAAGCCTGCTGATTGTTTACTATTATTACTTGGTTGAATTTGTGGGTTTTGCTATTATCAGATGGTAAGTCCAATCTGCATTGTAATTGAACTGTTGGTTGACAGGATTTAATACGCTGACTTTAAGATGTACATCATGTTTACCAGCCGATAGGGGTTCTAAGAACACAAAGAATCCATCAGCAAAAGCTCTATAACTACCTGCTGGCTCATCATAAATATTATTTTCCGGTATAGTTATATTGAAAAAACCAGACTGTGTTCTGTATTGCTCAAGACTTTTCGATTTCATGCCATATACAGTAGCCTCAATTACACCATATTCATCACCTGCCATTGCACAGCGACGCAAGGCTTCGTCTGATTTGACATCGGGACTACTGTAATCACATTCTCCTACAAGAAGTGGAACAAAGATCGCCTTTCCTGCAGGTATAATACATGTGCGCTCTTCTTGACCACCAAGCTGATCAGCCAAGAACCATACAGGACCTTCTTGATTTAATGTACATTTCTCTGGAGTATATGCATCCCTTGGATGTTGTGCAGTTGGTATCGAAAAACTCCACTGCCACCATTTTGCTAACCATTCACCATATGGAATACCATAAGGTGCGGAATCCTTTGAAAATACGCCGGGATTGATACTATCGGCCCTGACTAATACTATGCTTGAAGAAATGACGTATATTGCTAGGATCATCATCCATAACAGAGCAAACTTCTTCAACAATCGCAATTGTAAACGGTATTACCGAAAGACTTTCATAAATACATTTTTGTCCAACTAACAAAAGTATTCAGATGGTAGTATAAATGATACCCAGAAGACTATTATTCTATAGGTCTAGATCATATAGAGACTTCATTCATCATATCAAAGGAGTATCCTTGAAAGAGTAGTCGGATATTTCAAAGATAGAATTGAAGATTTCGAAAATGATTATTATTATCAATATCTAAGAGAAGAACGTAATTTAGAACATGTATATAACTAGATAAAATTATTGTTTTTATGCATATGCGTTGAGTTCGTATCAATTTTAGGTTGCTAATTCATTTTGTTGGAGGTAATGATTTACGTTAACTTGCACGTCCTAAACTATATCGTAAATGCATAATAGTGAGTTATATGTCGATAAAATTATAATACTATTATTAATCATCTCCAAGACAACTTAAGATGGATAAAGTTTGATAATTCAAAGAGTAGGCAATACAGGTATTTTCATTATCATAATTTTCATTATCATAGCAATAATGAAGAATACCTTAAAATCAAGAAGACTGTTGAAGAAGAAGTCAGTAAGTTTCTAGCAGATGGTAAAGTACTCTTACAATTTGCTCTTGCGTCAGTAATTGAATCTATAAGAATAAACCATGACAAATATTATAACATTCTAGTACGTAATTCCTCTTTATCTTCGACAGCAATAATATCTGCACAGCAACCATTATCACAACCAGAGGACTATGATGAAGAATATAATGCCATGATATTAGAGGTAGCTGACAAGCTTTACAATATCTTGCTAAAACAACTGGCAAGTACTATTATTGATAATACTACTGCAGAACTAAAGAGTTCATCATCGCAATCAAAGCTACCTTGAGCATGTATAGGTGGATAGAGGAAGATAAGATTACTACTAGCCAAAACATCCATGCTAAAGTCATATTCAGCGCTTGTAGAAACCTTATTCTGAACTCATTATTATTAATATCCAAAACAGTCATGAATAGAACAAGAATGATTTTCCAAATCTGAATTTGAAATAATATAAGAGATACATTATATAATGAGCCGATAATTTATAAGATTCGTAGTTTCTATAATATTTGGATCATTTAATACTAAAAACCTTATTAATATCTAATTTACTTTATTAAGCAAACGAATGCAAAAATAGCTAATGATGATCATAGTGTCGGAAATGGGGATCAAATAATTACTTTTGCTAAAGAAAAACAAGATTCATTTCTCAAAAGGATTCTAATTGTAGATGATGATCCTGATATTACTCTAACCTTCAAATCTGCCTTAGAAAGAGAAAATGATAAACTTGAAGTATATACGTTTAATGATCCTATATCAGCACTATCACAATTCAAGCCCAATTTCTATGATTTATTGTTAGTTGATATTAATATGCCAGATATGAATGGCTTTGAATTATGTACGGAAATATTAAAAGTAGATGTTAATGTTAGGGTTTGCTTTATGTCTGCTGGAGAAGTAAATCATGAAGCTGTAAGAGAATTATATCCAACAATAAGTATAGGATGTTTTATAAAAAAGCCTGTTACGATAGGTTATTTGATAAATAGGATAAAGGCAGAGCTAGAGTAACAATAGCAATAATAATGGTTTGGAGAGTAATAGAATGTGGTATAAATATAACAATTAAAGTCTTATCATTGAATGTCTTTCTACAG
Source organism: uncultured Nitrososphaeraceae archaeon (assembly GCA_963837175.1). Taxonomy (GTDB): domain Archaea; phylum Thermoproteota; class Nitrososphaeria; order Nitrososphaerales; family Nitrososphaeraceae; genus JAJNBK01. The sequence goes on along the minus strand of CAWIMJ010000036.1, from coordinate 20,949 downwards.
TCATTCCCGAAGTACTTCTATTATATATCTATCCAACTATATTTTTATATTATCAGTATCGACAGGTTTTACTTATCTATTCTAGCTGACTTTTCTTCCAAGCACATACTAGCACACCTTTTTTCATCAGGAAGTATCTGGTTAAGTGAACGTATCTGTATTAGACGTTAGAAAGGTTAAAGCTTGACTGAAACATTAAGAAATAGGAGCGATTAATCTTGCTATCTTTGATATACTCTCTATTATTTCTGTGTGTCTTCCTTACTCTTCTTGGGTAGTAAAATTCATTCAAAACATCACGTAAGATTTCTTTCATATTTCTAATGCTCTCACACTTCTTCCATCCTATATCATAATTGCCACAGTTATCGTAATCTACATTTCCAACACGATCGAATCAAAGTGGTGCCTACAAAGCATAAGAGCCAGAACTGAAAAGATCCAATGTCCTATAGTTAAAGTGATTCATTCAGGGACTACCTTAATATTCCACTTAGCAATGTCATTTTCGACAGGTTGGTTAGCTTGAAGGGGTTTTCGTATTACATGCAATTCTATCGTATGATCTCCAACTGGCAATGGTTTGAAGAACAGATAATAATCTTCAGCCATTGATGTATTATTTCCACCAACAATAGGCGCTTTCCACTCAAAAGGATTATCGGGAGGCACAATAAGATTGAATGGTTTAGAGGTAGTTTGACGGACAATATTAGATGAAACATCCTGGCCGTCAACCTTGACTTGCATCAATTTAATCTCTTTGTTTGCATCTTGTGCGCATTTTAAAAGATCAGCAGGGGACTTCGTATCCGGATACTCTCCTTCATGAGGTTTTGATCCTGTAGAACATTCACCTGGATATACAGTCAAGTAGAGTAGTTGACTAGAAGATATTTCACATTTTTGGTTTCTTGCATTCACGTTTTTTGCTACCGCAAAGGAGGGATTTCCCAGAAAGACTACAGATTGGTTATTACCTATGACTCCACCATCTCCTTTAAGACATTGAGGCCAATTATTATCAATAGTACTAGGGTTGGTAATCTCCCAATTCCACCACTTTGCTATTAAAGGTTCAAGCGATTTAACTCCAGATGGTGGGGAACTAGGAGAATAAAAACCAATACCAGAGGGACTAGCGTATAAGTTCTTTGAAAGGCTACTACTAGTAATAATAAAGATGGTTGTCGTTAATAGAATTAAGAATATCATCTTCCGAATGTCTAATCTTATGCTATTATAAAGAGATGATATATGCATCAGTTTAACACTATTGAAGTTTGTGAACTAATTGATATAACCTTTTTATAACTCCGACCAAATAATATGTGAGAGATAATATTTGTTAATTTATTGCGGTAATCTGCCAGTGTTGAAGGTTGGAGATAGTTTCATTCTTAGCAGATTGATTGTAGTCACAATCATATAAGAACTAATTGAACAGAATTTTCATATGTTCCAGCTATTGAAAATATTAACTCATAGGTTGGCGTTTTATTCGTAATGTTACTTAGAATAGAATATTTACCAATTTCAGCATTATCGATGACCTGGTTTAATGCGTGATCCCTTATGTATCTCATTCAATACCTCCTCTATCATTAGTTTTACATCTTCTTTGTCAGGATCTGTATCCATACGGCTTCTCATCTCATCCGACAATTTGATTTTGTCGGCAAGTGGTAGGACCCTCTTTTCTATTTCTCGTTGAGTTTCTGCCATTCCTATCTTCTTCAAGACATCAGCATCAACTTCTAAGCCTTTATAGATCTCTCGTCGTAATTCACTATCTCTAGAAACATATGCTGCACATCCTAGCATTCCAACAAGAAGCATATATGATGATAGTCCTAAGAACAAAAGTGTGACAAGTCCAAATGGGGGATAAACCGCATAGAATGGCATTCCTGGTTGCATTGAACAAAATAATGAGACGATACCTATGGAAGAAATTATCAAATAGTTTTTCAAGCCTTTTCGTTTCATTTTTCTTCCAATACTCAAGAAGGCAATAGCGAAAAATAACCCAGATACTTGATAGCTAATTCCGAAGATGACCTGGAATTGCTGGGAGTATATAATTTGAACTAGGGTAGGATCAGTTACTAAGTTTGTATCTCTTACGATAAATGTGAAAAGTTGGTAGAGTAATGGAATGCTAACTATTAGCCAGAATTTCTTCTTCCCAATTCTGTTTGCATAGGGTTTAAGTAACAAAACTGTGAGGATCCATGAAGGTATTATCAGCAGAGGTAAAACATAGTTTCCCAGTCCATAAATGAATGCAATGTCACGGGAAGGAACAATTACTGCCGTAATTAGAGATGTATAATCTCTGGGGTATATCAACTGGGACTGATTCGTAAACTGTTGTGTAAGCAATGGAATCGTGAGTAAAATTAGAAATAGAATCATACTGAAAACAACTCCATAAATTAGGATTGAAAATGATATAGCAAATCTAAACCATTGTATAAATCTTAAAGATAGAATTCCAAGTATAATAGCTGACCAAAAATGACTGAGAAAGACTACTAATAATGAGAATATCTTGTTATATTCATGGAAAATGAGCATCTCTGAGATCGTGATAAACAATACAAGCGATATAGTGTATTGAACTATGGATGTACCAATATAAGCAACTCTAAACAACAATGATCTACTAGTTGTCGAATAAATATCATTTCTTTTGACGAATAGCAGCAATATGGTATTAATTATTGAAGCAATAATAACAAATGATACAAACAATAACAAATGCAAATTGCCAGGAGTTCCTAAATCAGTTCCATAGAAAATGTTAATGAACTGAGAGTCCACTATAGTAACAACAGCCATAAGTAAAATTAGTACAAGTGCCTGCTTGCTACCACTTAATACACTAACTATAGAGAGCATAATTTGGGTCACATTCTATATGTCCAGTCATATAAATAATGAGATGATAACTGAACCGTTCATATTAAAGATCTCTCCAATGCCAGGATCGCTCTTATGGACTAAGTGTTTCAGCCGAACTTATTGACTCTCTGATGAAAAGTATAAGATATCAGTTGCAAAATCGGTAGAGAAAATATGTCATGCAATATTGATGTAGTTTATAGGGGAGGAACCCAAGATGATGTAATGAGATTAATGAGATAAAGCTAAACAGAACCTTAGTTCATTTAAGCTAATCGTCAAGGATGTAGATATGGAATATAGTATACTCGAAGCAAATATTCTTTCCAAGTTTTCGCCAATTCCTCAACGGTTAGTAAAGCAGATCAATGAGAGTTCTAAAAATCATGTTAAATTGATTAGCACCAATGGGCCACAAATTTGTGTCGACAACAGTTCACAAACGACCCGGCCCATTCCAATCTTGGCGCTTTATGAAATTGTTAAATCATGTGTGGCGTACAAGCTATTATCACTGAGATATATGGTTGCGGATACCGATACTAATAATGCAAGTGCACAAGAAGATAGTAAAAAAGGAGAATTTCCTGATGTTCCAAAAGAAGCAATAGTTAGACCGGAGGACGAAAAGCCAGTAAGAATGACAAAAAAATCTGAAGAAGAAATATCAGGAGAAGAAGATGAATCTGACTATGAAGGTGTAGATAGTACTTCTGACATGGATGGAGACGGCAACCCAGACTGGGATCCTGCTGTAGGTCCTGGTGTTTAGCTAGATATATATACAAGTTATAATTAGCAACAAGAAAAATACAAGTAAGAGAATAATTAAGGATTAGATTATCAAAGACTTCTAAAAGGTTAATATGAGAAAGAGAAAGTATATCAAAGTAACGATCACAGCGTTTTAAATGAACAGTCAAACAACAGGAACCTACATTTTATAATAGAAGTCATATCGTCATGAGAAAAAACTTTTGATTATTGTCATTTCAGCACATAAATTATATCAATGCTTGATTCCCGATCCCATGGGCCCGATTCTGTTTCATTAATAGTTCACATCTATATTCCAAGCCCATCGAATCAAAGTGATAATTTCAGAATAAAAGATTTAGATATTTATTATAATAGTAAAGTCGATATTGGGATCTTGCGTTTTTAGTTGTGAGATTAGAAATGACCTCTAACTAAACAACAACAACAAACCAAGTTTTTCAAATATCTTTGATACAAGTTACTTCTTAGGCAGATGAGAACTTATTTTTGGCTGCTTCATCTTACTAGCTCTTTTATCATACTTTCAAACAAATAACATAGGTGTTTAAGTAGGGATCAATATACATACATTGGGATAATAAGTTGTATACTATAGTAATGGTAGTAAGTTGATGATGAATCCCGACTATAATAAAAAACAGTAATATTAAAGAAGAGAAGAAGAATAACAACACTAACCCATTCTTGGATGTCAAAGATAGCAAAACAAATAGTAGTATTGATTCTAAGGATAGAACAATAATAACAATAAACAATACTGAGAAAGAAGAAGAAATAGAACTAAAAGCAAGAGCAATCGCTGCCGCTGAAAGTACAGAGGTATTCTATGGAGGAGAGAATACAACAGCTAGACTTTTGCAATCTTTCTCTAATACAAGAAGTACATGGAATGTTTGTACAAATTCTACAGGGCCATCAGTAACGATGGGAGTTGAACCAATAAAAAGAGGAACAGTTGACCTGAAAGAAAGGGGTATTAGAATAAGATATGCTACTGAAATTACCAAAGAAAACATATCATATTGCAAAGATCTGATGAAAATTGCAGAGGTTCGCCATTTAGATGGAATCAAAGGTGCAATGGCAGTAAGTGAAAAAGAATATGTAGCTGCTGCAGTTCTGCAAGAAGCAAAACCAGTACCACATCTTATCTATAGCAATGTCAAAGAAATTGTAGAACAGCAGGAATATATGTTTGAAGCTTTATGGAGCAAATCAATTCCAGCAGAACAGAAAATCAGAGAAATGGGAGAAGGAATAAAACCAGATATTGTTGAAGTTATTCAAAATTCATCTAAGGCAAAGGATCTTTATATGAATATTGTGAAAGATGCTGCAGAAGAAATACTGCTGATATTTCCTACTATTAATGCTATCATTCGCCAAGAGAAGATAGGAGTAATACAATGGTTAAAAGAAGTACTAACAAAAGAGCAGTACAATAAACTAAAGATTAGAATCTTGATGCCTATCCACAAATCAACTGAACAGATAGTACAAGATTTAAAACGACAACGTCATCAAAATAATATTGATGTTCGATTCATCGAACAATCTTCAGGGAATAAAGCCACATTTTTAGTAGTCGATAGAAAAGTTTCATTAGTAATGGAATTAAAGGATGATTCAAAAGATACTTTCGACAAAGCAATAGGATTATCAATATATTCTAATAGCAAATCAGGAGTTCTATCTTTTGTTTCTATATTTGAAAACCTTTGGATACAAACTGAATTATATCTACAAGTTAAAGAAGCAAATGAACAGTTAAAAATACATGACAAAATAATGAATGAATTTATCAATGTGGCATCACATGAATTGCGAACACCTATTCAGCCTATACTTGGCATATCTGAGGTTCTTCGCTCCAAAATAAAAAATGATGAACAGCTTGCGTTACTTGGTATCGTACTCAGAAACGCAAAAAGACTGCAAAGACTTACAGAAGATATACTTGATGTTACAAGAATTGAAAGCCGATCACTAAAACTAAACCATGAACTGTTCGAATTAAATGGTATAATATTAAATGCAGTACAAGATGTCATAGACCAAATTGATAATGTGAAAGTAAAACTACTATATGATGTTAAAGATGATATTATTTCAGTAAAAGCAGATAAAGGAAGAATAACTCAAGTTATCTCTAATCTACTAAAGAATGCTATTAAATTTACTAAAGAAGGAAGTATATCAATTAATATAAAAAGGAAAGAAGGTAATCAACATGTTATCATTAGCGTTAAGGATACTGGAGAAGGTATAAACCCTGAAATTTCACCTAGATTATTTTCAAAGTATGCTACAAAATCCTTAGAAGGTAGCGGTCTGGGATTAGGATTATTCATTTGCAAAAATATTGTAGAAGCTCATGGTGGAAAGATATGGGCTGAGAATAATGGTAATGATAAAGGGGCTACCTTTGCATTTAGTCTACCGATCAAATAACGAATGAATAACAAGAAATTCTCCTATGTCTGATAAAATGATGTTATATGGATTGAGATATTTAGCTTGCCTTCGTCCTCCGTCTTTGTACTATGAGAATGAATTTCTACAGATAGATGCATCCTGGGAGGCCAGAAGGACAGAAAGAAGATTTGCTTTGCAGATATTTTCATTTGATAAAGTTCCCTGCTGAAGAAAGTTGACTACATACACTATAGTGTATCGAATCCCACCGAACCAGGAGAATTTACATGTATTATAAACATATGTAAATTATCTCAGCTACTGATGTAAAATTTCCGGGTGGAAAAATAGAGTCAATTCTGTCCCGAATCCCACCGAACCCGTGGATTAAATTTTATAACTACCACCACGAATATTCTTCTTGGTTTAATCCTACGTTAGCATCGCTCCAGTCATCATCGACATTCCCAAACCTATTTAATCAACATGATAATGGACAGAATGGATAATTCAGAAAGCTTTCGTCAGAATAAAGGTGATATTGCTGATTGATTGAATAATAGCTCCTATTATCTCTATTATTTTCCCTACTGCTATCAATTCCTTCTTCATCTTCATCTCCTATCTTTTCAGTCCTTATCTGATCTCCGGTAGTTCCAATATTTGCCATTAGGTATGGGTCACCAGGAAATACTTCCGTAGGTTCGTCTTGGTAAGTGCATCTATCATTATAGCTACTAGCTCACCTCCTAATTAGTTACTTCTTGTATAGTAATTCTCTTCACTGTGTATTTAGAGGCCATGTTGTAGCACACCTAAGTCTAGCTCTAATCGAATATATCCTTATTTTGGGCTTTTATGATAATAACTTATCATCTTAATGTTGAAATACATCCTCCAATATACATAATCATGTTAAAGTACGATGGCACTAATGCTTTTAGATTGATACGTTCTAAAATAGGCTTAAAAATAGGAATATTAGTTGTTATTCAAATTATTTTCATTATTAGCAGTTTTAGTGTACTCTCTTACTATGAATCACAGGGAACTTATTTAGGAAATTCAATAAATATTGCAGGAAAGAATCGATACCTCACCTCTAATCTCATGCTTCATATGTCAGAATATTTTTTAGCGGATAGTAGTGATGTTTCTAAAGTCGATCATATATCTAAAATCAACTCTGCAGTACAGCAATTGGAATCAAACATCTTGGCATTAAGACAAGGTGGAAAGGTATCAAATGTAGATCTAAAACCGTTGCCATTAGAATTTTTTGATGATTGGAATATAATTTATCAGAAATGGGTTTCACTAAAAACAATCTTAACAAACAATATAATCAAACCAAATGAAAAAATTAACCCAACAGCAGCAGCAACAACAACAACAACAGCAATAGACAAAGCTATAAAAACAACATCGGAAACAAGAGCATTATCTTTAGTAGATTTATCAAATGCATTGGTTACCCAGTTAGGACAATATGCCAGAAATAGTTCGCAGAATTTAATGTTTCTGCAAACAATCTTTGCAATTTTAAATATTTCAGTTGCTGCTGTTGTGCTTTACCTTGTTATGAAGATATTAAAACCAATATTTGCTCTAACTACAGCAACGTCCGAAGTAAGGAGAGGAAATCTTGAAGTATCAGTTAAAAGCAGAGGTAATGATGAACTTTCAGTTCTAAGTGAGTCCTTCAATTCTATGGTGAACTCTATAAAGAACTATATCAAAAAACAAAATGAATTAACAAAGAAACTGGAAAATGCAAATGAAGAACTAAAACATAAAGATCAATTAAAGGACGAATTTATAAATGTGGCGGCACATGAACTGCGAACCCCTATACAGCCCATACTTACACTATCTGAACTCCTGCTCTTCAGAAAGAGAGAAACAAACAATAGTAATAACAGGGCTATTATAAATATAGAAAAAGAAAAGGAATTTCTAGATGTTATTGTTAGAAACTCAAACAGACTTAGGCAAATTGCAGAAGATATATTAGACGTTTCAAAAATCGAAAGTGGATCTCTAATTTTAAATAAAGAAAAATTTGATATAAATAAAAAAATATTAAATGTTATAAAAGATATTGAAAAACAAATCTCTTCTAATAAATTAAAAATATTATTTGTAGAACCAAATGAGGCTATATTTGTAGATGCAGATAAAACAAGAATATACCAAGTTATTGCAAATCTACTAAATAATGCTATAAAATTCACTAAAGATGGAACTATATCAGTATCTGCAAGAGTGACACAAAAAAAGGGTAGAAATAAAGAAGAAGAAAAAGAACAAGGAGGAGATTATGTTAATAGTTCTAGAAATGTTATAGTGAGTGTGAAAGATAGTGGAGCAGGAATAGATTCAGAGATTTTGCCAAGACTGTTTTCAAAGTTTGCTACAAAGTCTTTTAAAGGTACTGGACTTGGATTATTCATATCACAGGGAATAATTAAAGCCCAGGATGGGAAAATATGGGCTGAAAATAACTCAGATGGAAAAGGTGCTACCTTTGCATTTAGCCTACCGATCAAATAACAAATAAATTACAAGATGTTCTCCTACGTCTGGCAAAACGTTGTTATATAGATTCTGAGATATTTAGTTCGCCTTCGTCCTCAGTCTTTGTATTCTGAGAATGTATTTCTATAAATAGAATGAATCCTTGGTGGCACAATAGAGTCAAATCTGTCCTGCATTCCGCCGAACCCGAAAAATGTTATATCTCATTGTTTTATTCAAAATAAGATACCGTAGTTGCCCAGCTTTACGGTATAGAAATACAAGAAATGATTATATGCATAATCTTTGAAAGACTAAGAGAAAAAAAGGTAACTGGAGCGATTATTGTAGTATGCCAAACAATATTGTAATTATAGGTCTTATACTAAACTTAATAGCATCATTTTTGATTGCGTACGGAAGAATCTTTCGTAGTAAAAAAACAATAAAAAAACAATCTAATACTGGAAGAGATATAATCCAGAGGAAGAAAGACATAGGCTTAAGGAAACACGCATAGCCCAGATAGGAGCTGGTCTTATGGTTATTGGATTTGCTGTTCAAATTATTGGCAATGTATTTCAATAACAATCTCTCATTAGCAACTTTAATCAATTTCATAAAAGGGCTCAATTTGAATCAAATTGAAATAAAATGAATTGAACTCCTTTACCACAAGGGATATAATCCCGCCCAGTCCACCATTCCAATAGCGATAGATTACGGTAACATTTAGAGCTCCCTCACGTTCCATAAATCAGCTGCGCGAAGAATCAAAAAAGAAACAGGTAAGTTTGAATACACTAGTAAATCAGATCATCAAAGATCATTTGGATTGGCATACGTATGCTGCCCAAGCCAAGTTATTTCATGTTCCAAGGTCTACTATGAGTGGGATTCTCAGTAAACTCACAGAAGAGGAAATCTCGGACCTTGCTATCATTATAGCCAAGAGAGATGTAGACATAGGGCTATTATTAAGTGGGGAATTTACCCTTTCATCCTTTTTAAACGTCCTAGAGAATTGGTCACGAATATCTTCTTTCGCTTATAAACATGAAGTCACCAATGAAGTCCACAATCTTATTATTCAACATGATATGGGAAGAACTATTCCTATTTCGTGAAAGAGATCTTTCGGTACATATTGGAAGAAATGTTTAAAATAAAATTAGATTTTACCATAACAGATAACACTGTCGTGTTTAGGTTTAGTAGTTCTTCTGAAAGATAGACGTCATACGCAAATAGTATGGTATCTTAGCTGGTCCTATGAGTCATGGATACAGTCAAGCGTACCGAATTAGATTCCAAACTTTATAGCACAAACGATTGGAGTTCTATCATTTTTAATAGAGTGGTAAATATAATTGGATAAGGCAAAATTTAAAACATTCATAAACAGAGGATTACCATAGCAAGCAAATTTCCATTTATTGTAAATGAATTTAGTGGAAAACGAGTCCTTGTCACAGGTGGGACTGCCGGAATTGGCAAAGCCGTAGTAATACGACTTCTTGATGGAGGAGCCAAAGTTATAACTACAGCACGTAAACCTACAAATTCTAGTGATTTCTATACAGACCGTAAGATTGTATTTATTCCAGCTGACCTCAGCACGGGAGCCGGATGCACAAAAGTAGTCAATGAAATCAATTCTCGTTTTGGTGGCATTGACATTCTTGTAAGTGTTGTAGGAGCATCTTCTGCACCAAGCGGAGGCTTTGCTGCTTTGAGTGATGAGGAATGGCAAAAAGAACTGAACATAAATCTAATGGCTGCTGTTAGGTTGGACCGAGGCTTACTACCTGGAATGCTCAAGCAAGGCTCTGGTGTGATTATCCATGTCTCTTCTATTCAACGAAGGCTTCCACTATATGAAGCAACATTGGCATATGCTGCCTGCAAAGGCAGCGCTAACAACTTATAGCAAGGGATTATCAAACGAAGTTGGCCCAAAAGGAGTTCGTGTCAACACTGTTGCTCCGGGATTCATAGAGACATCTGCTGCTCAAGCACTCATCGAGCGTTTATCCAAACAAACCGGAACTGACATGGAGGCTGCACGTCAGGAGTTAATGAAATCCCTTGGTGGTATTCCTATTGGTCGTCCGGGACGTCCTGAAGAGGTAGCGGAACTAGTCGCATTTTTGGTTTCGGATAGGGCACAGTCAATCAATGGAAGTGAGTATGTGATTGATGGCGGAACGATTCCAACAGTCTGATAATAAGGGTTATTTAGATTCAAATATTGGGATATATGCATATCATACAAGTTATGGAAAAATACCTCCACTATATCCACTACCTCCACCAAAGCCTATTGTGTGCTCAAATTTCCTAAAGATTGGTGGAGGTATTCTTTAATACTGTTTGCAAAACCTCCACCAGAAACAGATACCTCCACCAATTAATTCAGTCGGCTAACTCTGCTTATGGTGGAGATACCTTTACTAAAGTGGAGATATCTACTTACAATACCTCCACCAAAATAAGCTCAAATCAAGCTCCTTTTATCAAAATAAGCAAAAGTGGAGATGGTGGACGTAGTGGAGGTAAGTTCTGATTTGCATGCTACTACTGTTACCGTTATTAGCCCTCTCCCTATAAGGTCTGAATGCTATTCTGTTATTGTAAAATCTTAAAGGTGCTCAAATTAAGTACTTTTCGAAGTGTTACTATTAAGAAGAAAGTAGATGGTAATAAAGAATTATAGATGAAAGCAAATGGTATCATGAAACATTCCTTTTTTAAGGATCGATTATGTATACTATATGAAAGGTATTACAATTAACTCACGAAAGAAAAAAGAGAGTAATAGATCTGTATTTTAACCAACACAAGACCTACGCTGAAATCGCAGAAATAGAACACATCTCTCCCCGTGATATTCACGCCATCGTAAAGGAGGAGAAGGCTAGACGACAAAAATATAAACTTGAGAGACAACAGCAGGAGATATCTTCCAAAGCCTACAAACTCTTTTCTGAAGGTAAGAAACCTGTAGAAGTCGCTATTGCATTAAACCTAAGAGAGCCAGAAGCAACCAGATTGTTCATAGAATATTGCAAGCTGAAGCGACTAGATAAACTGAATTCATATATCAAGAGATTGGAGACGATATCCGACACATTATAGAGATATACAGAAGAGCAAAGAAAGAAGGGGTGGGTATAGAACAGATTCTTAAGCTTCTTCAACTAGCCGATGAAGATAATGCTTCTGGAATATTACAGCTTGAAAAAAGGCACAAATGGTTTATAGATAAGATACATCAATTCGACCTGCAAATAGAAAGATCCAAGAAGCATTTGAATAACGTGGACGACGAAATAGCAAGCTCTAAGCAGCTGCTGAGCTCATATCATGTATTGTGTGAGCGTAAGAGACAAGAGACAGAACATCTCAATAATGAAATATCCAGGCTAGAAAGCCTTGTAAGCCGATTCAATAACAATAATGAAGAATATCTCAAAATCAGAAAGACTGTTGAAGAGCAGGTTAGCAGGTTTCTAACGGATAGTAAAGTACTATTGCCGTTCGCTCTTGCATCATTAATTGAAGCTATAAGAAGAAATTCTGACAAATATAACACTCTTCTAGTCAGTAATATGTCAGCGTCATCAATACTAGGACAAGACTCACTACCCACACATATTGACGGTTATAAGGACACGATATTGGAAGTAGCCGATAAGCTTTATGATATGGTACTGAAACATTTTACAAATAGTATTATGGATAATATTGTTTCAAAATGATGCCATCGCCATGTAAAAGCTGCCTAGAACATATATCTAGGACAATTTCTAAAATTTAAATGTTATTTTACCTAGTATCTGTATAATTTAACCATATTAATTTTAGACCATAAAAGATGTCCATTGGACCGTTTTATCTATTGTCTTATATACATCAATATTGCATAATTATTTGACAAATAATACGCAAAATACAAAGACTAAGATAATTTATGGTGTTGAGAATATAATAGATGCAGAATTGCAATTTTTCTCTAAAACAAAAAGAAAAATTGATACTTGCATGAACTATACACGACCACCATTAGCTATTTTAATTGAACCAATAAAGAAAGCTTTTCTTGATGCAAAAAGTAGAGATGTAAAATTAAGATATCTTACCGAAATAAATAACAGTAATATCTCTTACTGCAAAGAACTAATAGGAATAGTTAATGAGCTCCGACATTTAGATGGAATTAAAGCAAATTCTATGATAAGTGAAATAGAATATCTTGCTCCTCTAATTTTGTATGAAGAAGGAAAAGTAGCATCACAAATTATATACAGCGATGTAAAGGAAATTGTAGAACAAGGACAATACATCTTTGATACTTTATGGAATAGAGCAATTCCAGCTGAGCAAAAAATTAATGAAATAGAACAAGGAATAGAGCCAGAATTTTTTCAAGTTATTAATGACCGTGAAAAGGCAAATCGAATTCTTGTCGATTTGGCAAAATCTGTGAAAAAGGAAGCTCTTTTTCTTCTTCCAAATGATAAAGCAATGATTAGAGTAGATAGATTGGGCATTATAGACTATCTGATAAATGCATCACAACAAAAAAATGCTGCAGTTATAAAGATTATCTGTCTTCTATCTGAGGAGAATTCAGGTGTTCTAAAAAAGATATCTGAGCATGCTCCTAATATCAAGATTCTAAATGGAAAAGTTTCTCCACATGGTATGTTCATAGTTGATAATGAAAAGTTCTTCGGAGCTGAGATGATAGAACCTCAGGCAGAAACTTTTTCAGAAGCAATAGGTTTTGGTCTTTATTCTAATAGCAGAAGAAGTGTAGAATCATTCAAATCATTTTTTGAACTGCTTTGGAATGAGCGAAATCTAAATGAAGAACTAAAAAGAGCAGATAGTATGCAAAAGGAGTTTATCAACGTAGCTGCTCATGAGTTACGAACTCCTATTCAACCAATACTTGGTTTGTCTGAAGTACTTTACACTAAAATAAAAGACATCGAACAGCGTCAATTATTAGAGGCCATCACAAGAAATGCAAAAAGACTTCAACAACTTACTGAAGACATCTTAGATGTTTCAAAAATAGAGACGCAGTCACTAAAACTAAAGAAAGAACAATTTAATTTAAATGATGTAATATCAAATTCTATACAAGACTATACAAAGCAGATTAAAAAAGGGAGTAGTATTAGTAATCTAAAATTATTCTACAAACCTACGGCTGATAATATGTTATCAGTAGTAATAGAAGCAGACAAAGATAGGCTTGCCCAAGTTATCAGTAATCTATTAAGTAATGCTGTCAAATTCACAAAAGAAGGAACTATATTCATTAGTACAGAAAAGAAAGACAATCACATCCTTGTTAGTGTAAAAGATACTGGTAAAGGCATAGACCCCGAAATATTGCCAAGACTATTTTCAAAGTTTGTTACAAAGTCTTTTGAAGGTACTGGATTAGGGTTGTTTATTTCAAAAAGCATTATTGAAGCCCATGGTGGCAGAATATGGGCTGAAAATAACTCAGATGGAAAGAAAGGTGCCACCATTTCATTTAGTCTACCTATCACCTAATAAATTAAGACTTGCAGTTAACTTAATGAATTGTTTAGTAAATATATAAGTTCACTTCACTTTTTGAAGTAACCGATTAAGATCCTCAATTAAAAATAAGGAATTCTACTTAAGTTAGTGCATCTCTTACTTTTACCTTAGCCTTGTTGAGAGTTTCAGAGCTTGGCTTACCTTCTGCATGATCTGCTGAAGTCTCCATTTTTGCTTCGGAGTCTTGAGCTATATTTTTTATCTTTTTTGCAATATCTGCCATGTCACCATATATATCGCATACATAACTTAATATCTTTACTAAAAAGAACAAGATAGACCAATTGGCTTCTAATGCAAAGATGATGGTTCCTGGGCCGCTAATTTGTGTCGATAACAGTTCACAAATGACCAGGGCAATTTTGTTAAGGATGCTTATATAAATTAGTTATAAATCTCTGTGTTCTCTTCAAAGGTTTCATTGAACTAAGTCAGTGTAAACCTCTACTAACAGTATTAGCCTAGGCTAACATTTATTAACTGTGCTATCAATTATCATCTTATGCTACGTCCAAAAATAATTATCATCATGATTTCTGTAGTTTTAATCTCTGTGATCTCAATAGGATATGTTATTTTTTCTTCTCCATATAATCAATTTTCTGTTGTTGCACAGGACAATTCCAAGCCAAAAAAAGTAGGTGAACATATCCCTGGTTCTAATATATTAGAAACAGCAGGAGACACTTTAGATCCTATATCACTAAGTAGCAGCGCCAGAGCGGTAGTAGATCCTATGAAATATTTACGAGAATTCAACTATGGTAGGATATCTACCTTATCTAATGGAACTGTACCTAGAGAATTTACTCTTATTGCATCAGATGACAAAGTAAAGGAAATATCACCAGGTGTCTTCTATAATGTATGGACATTTAATGGAACCGTACCTGGACCGACAATAAGGGCCACGGAAGGAGATCTGATTAGAATTAACTTTATAAATAACGGTTCAAAATTTCATACAATACACACTCACGGGATACATAAAGCAGAGATGGATGGTGTCTTTGAAAGTATAGCCCCGGGGGGAAAATACACATATGAATTCACTGCAGAACCATTTGGAGTATTTCCTTATCATTGTCATGTACAGCCTTTAGAAGAACACATATCCCATGGTCTATATGGAGTTTACATTGTCGATCCAAAGACACCAAGGCCTCCCGCAGATGAAATGGTAATGGTGATGAATGGCTATGATACAGACTCGGATTCAGAGAACAATTTTTACACAGTCAACGGAATTCCATACTACTATATGCATAACCCTATACAGATTGAAAAGAATCGTCTTGTACGAGTATATTTAGTAAATATGTTAGAATTTGATCCTATAAATAATTTCCATCTTCATGCAAATCTATATCAACTCTATCGAAGTGGAACAAGTCTGGTACCTAATGAATACACAGACATGGTAACTATGAGTCAGGGCGAAAGAGGGATACTTGAATTCACATATAAATTTCCTGGACAATACATGTTCCATGCTCATAAGACAGAATTTGCAGAAAAGGGCTGGATGGGATTATTTTTTGTTAAAGATTCGGCTGAACCAAATGTTGTTGCATTGAATAACAGCAAAACAGCTAATTATCCGGCTGAACTAGGTAATAATAATAATAATTATTCTCATACTGAAAGTGCTAAAACAATAGCATCCCATTCTAAAGATGATGGTTTTGTACAATATCAATCAGGAGTAGGTAGTTAAAGAGAAATGGAGATAGAACAAAATAGAGCGGACAGAAATACAAAGTCCAGCAGAAAAAAAATAATCGCTATTGCATTAATTCCATTATTGGTACTGGGTGGAATGATTATATTTCTTTTTGGCCCTGGTCAGTCGTTCCTTAACAAAGGAATATCTTTGCCTGAAATTACTATAGAAAGAACAGAATTCCAAGAAGGTAAAATTATAGCTTACATCCGTAATACTGGTCCCGAGCAGATCGAAATTGCACAGGCTGACATCAATGATCGAATAACCCCTGCTGCAATAGAACCTGGTAAGACCCTGTCAAGGTTGGCCGAAGCAAAAGTTATAATACCTTTTTCTTGGACGCCGGGGGTACCATATGAAGTCGGAGTAACTACTTCTGAGGGTACAAGGTTCAGCAAGAGCATCGACGCTGCTGCCTTAGCACCAGTTCCAAATGTAGCACAGGCATCATATTTTGCAGTAATAGGTGTATACGTAGGAGTTATACCAGTGTTGATAGGTCTTCTCTGGTTTCCATTCATAAAAAGACTGAGTACAAACAAATACAATTTCTTCCTCAGTCTTACTGTAGGATTGCTGGTATTTTTGGGAATAGATGCGCTAGTAGAAAGCAACGAAATTACCACAGAAAATATTGCAGGAGCTTTCAACGGTCAGGTGTTGATTGCCATGATAACAATTCTTTCGTTCTTAGCGTTGTTATATACATCTGAAAAACTCATTCAACGGGCTATAATGAAATCTGCTACAAACTCGAAATCTCCTTTGCTAGTATCATCCTCCTCCTATTCTCCTGATGCTACTACTACACAGCAGCAACAACAACAAATGATAAAGCCTGTTGCAATAGCGTTGATGATATCAATAGGAATAGGATTACATAATCTTGGAGAAGGCTTGGCAATAGGTGCTGCTGTTGTGTTAGGCAAAGTTGCACTCAGGTACTTTTCTAATAATTGGATTTGCATTACATAATACTACGGAGGGTTTGGCAATAGTAGCACCAATGGCCAAAAGTGGCAAAGTCATGATACGAAAACTAGTAGCAATGGGCCTGATAGCTGGCATTCCGGCTATAATAGGAACATGGATTGGAGGATTTCTGTATTCTCCCATTGCCGAATAATATTCCTGTCTATGGGTGCTGGTGCAATATTTCAAGTGGTATTTTCTATTGCTTCTTGGATGACAAAAAATAATAATAATAATAATACTGCTGTTGACGGCGGAAGAAGGACATTGTTAAGTACATCTATGATTGCAGGATTTGTAGTAGGAATGGCAATAATGTATGTAACGTCGTTGCTGGTATCATAGTCTTGAGTCTTGATAGGTGCTATGATCAGATAATGGATATTGTAGTGAAATATTATAATAGTAGGTGAATGAATTATTGTTAAATGAGTTGAAAGATGAATCAAATGCAAAAAACCATCGTCTTGAATCAATTCGTAATGCTCATAATAATGTAAAGAAAGAAGAGGGAGTAGAAGAGCGTACAGATAGAATGGAAGACTATCTTGAAGTGATTTATGAATTAGTACAGCAGAAAGGCTATGCTACCATTATAGATATTTCAAAATGTCTCAATGTCAGTTCTCCAAGTGTCACTAAAATGCTGCAGAGGTTAGATGAGAGCAGATATCTAGATTATGAAAAATATAGAGGAATCCGTCTGACTCATCAGGGAACTGACGTTGCTAAGAATATCCATAAAAGGCATAGTGTATTGGCTGAATTTTTGAAAATGATTGGAGTAGACAAAGATATTGCAAATAAAGATGCTGAGGGTATTGAACATCACTTGCATTCAGAAACTTTAAAAAAATTAGAAGAATTTGTAAAGACTGCAAAGAAGAACCCTGAATTTATACACACACATAATGAGTGTAGTGTAGAACCGAAATAGATTAATGCAATTACATTTTCACACACAATAAGTAGTGTGTGAAAATGAAATAGTAATAACAGGAATTACAGACATTTATTTTAAACAATAATTCTACTTTAGAATATAATCACATTCCAATAACTGTTCATCTTACGGGTAAGAAAGTTCTTGGCTTAATGATAAATTCAGAAAAGACTGGAAGAAGACTGGAAGACATTTTGCTAGTTCTAATGAGCTGTTTGGTACTTTGATTAGCGGAACAGGATTAGAAGAAGCACAGGACTTGAGGATACAGAATTATTATTACTACAAGATGACAAAAGCAATAACAATAACAATATGGAGATGAATGAAACGATGATGATGATGGCTCCTCATAGTTGAGATGTGTCATTCTCTTTTTTTCTAAATATAACTATCAATTTTTCCTTAACTGTTGGAATGCTTGTTCTTGTTCCCCTGATAACTGCCGGAAGATTTTCGTCATCTTCTAAAAGATGTTTAATAATGATGATGTCTGTATCATTTAGCTGATATGGCATTGCCTAATTTACCTATACGCTGCATAAATACGAATATCTTCATTATTAATCAATTTTACATTTGTAGAGTCTACTTATAATAAATGATAATAACAATCGATACTCAATATGTCTACAAAAGTACTCCAGAATCAAAAATATCAGAGTTGTATAGATACGTGCAATGGCTGTGCCGAATCCTGTGAACTATGTGCTACCTCTTGTCTTAGAGAGCAAGATGTAAAGATGTTAGAAAGGTGTATTCAACTAGACCGCGACTCTGCTACTATATGTTGGGCAGCTTCACAATTTATGTCAAGAAATAGCGAATATGTGAAGCAAATCTGCAATACTTGTGCAGAGTTATGTGATGCATGTGCTGAAGAATGCGAAAAACATCAGCGTATGGGGCACTGCAAATTATGTGCACAAGCATGTAGGACATGTGCTCAAGAATGTCGTAAGATGAGTGGCTAAAGTCAAAAGGTTGGGTTAAGATCAGCTAACATTTCTATTTCTTTTTTATATCATATCCTTATAGCAACATAAGCTTGTTTGATAAAAATAAAAAATAATATTTGGTTTTTTAAGATCTTTGTTTCCCTGTTTTGATTCTTTTTATTATATGCTGATGATATTATTATAGATTACCTTGAGCAGCCTGTGCATGCATCTTTGCACCTTCAGTATCGCCAGCTTGTAGAGATTTCATTGCCTCATCTACGTGCATCTTTGCGGCTCCTTCTGGTAGAACCTTATCAGCTTCACTCAAGTGCATCTTTGCACCTGCAGTATCGCCAGCTTGTAGAGATTTCATTGCCTCATCTACGTGCATCTTTGCGGCTCCTGGATCTCCTACACTACTTGCTGCAGCGGATAGGGGCGATGATACAAAAGTAATAGGGCCGCCGCTATTTGTCATTATCAGTGTCCAAACTCCAAACAATACAGCGGTAATAATACCTACTGTATATTTTGTTCTAATACTTGTAGTCATCATATAAATACAGAACACTATTTGATATAATGGTTATAACTATATTCTTTGATATGGAAGCAAGACTGAGATAATTGGGCATATCAGAGTCTGTTAATGGTGCTGCTGGTGATAATAATAGTTAAGAGAACATCAAATCAAATTTTTTTTGATAGTTGTATTATTCTTATCTTTTAATTGCTCTTTTACTATTTCAGCCAAGTCACCTATTGGTAGTGGCTTACGAGCAAAACATTTGACGGTTACGTTAGGATTTTCTTTCAAAAATTCTTTATACTCAGTATATTTACTGGCTGTTAAAAAACAAACCTTGACCTTATTGTCTCTCTCTTTTTATTTCTCTATAAAATTCAAAAACATTTATTTTTGCCATTTTAATACCCAAAAGTATAAGGTCATAGAAATTAGATTTAAAACTAGATAATGCTAGTTAAGGACTATCAAATGTATCACTTCAAATCCTTCATCTTTTAGTGCAACCTTCACACTTACCAATTTGAATATCATCTGTGCTATGCTTTGCATAACTGACAGTTTGCAGAAAATCTCTAAGTGATGCTGTTTCATTCATTCATCGTTAGTATAATTCCAAATTATTTAAGTCTAAATGTATTCTATAATTTCAAAAGGTAAGAAGGGACTGTTAAACTGTTGGCTGGCTTTCATTTATGCGTAATAAACTATTTCTCGTCATCAGATCCTTGTCAAATGGCCGTCAGATACCCATCATATTATTATCATTATATAATATAATTTGCAAAGATATTTTTGTATAAAATAACCATGAAGAATGTTGTCGTTAGTATTGATGAAATTATGTCGATATGCGATGGATTTGGTGTTGAAAAGCGACTTTTAAATTATCCAGGCATACAAAGTATTGAAGCCAACTTCCTTTCTGGCACAGCTACAGTAAAATATGACGGGTCAAAGGTAACATTGGAAGAGATCAAAAAACTGCGAAAAGTAAATATCTGGCGTAAGACATCAACAATGCATCAAATAAACACAGACTATGAAGAATATATCTTTAAGCTTTTAATTACCCGAGCTCTAATGAATTACTTTTTGGCTTTTTTTGATTTTATTAGTTGATTTTAACAAATAAGCTAGTAAGACTACTAAGAGTATTTCGGTTATTATAGTTATTATGCCATTAGGTTCTAGTTCGTTTATTGGAGCTGCCTCACTCGAGAAGGGTGGCGTAATTAACCTGACCAATACAAATATACCAACTAATAAGGCGTTTCCGATAATTCCAAAATAATACAATATTGACTTATTAATTGGAGATAGTTTCCCACCCATTATAATAATAATTATACCGAAAATTAATTGAGCAATTCCACTAATTAAGAAAAATATTCCCCACATGAAAGCTTCTTTCATATGTTCTTGTATTAGCAATAGATGAATAATACCAGCAGAAATAGACAATATTGCTATTGAAAGGTTGGTAATACTAATGCTTCTACTTTTAGAATAAACAGGCTTATATCCCAAGGAAGATACAAGTCCCACAGTTATACCTAGCGCAAATACTCCTACCCATTCAGTTAAAGGGGAAATTATATTATCTTCTTTCATGGGG
>CAWIMJ010000035.1:0-21718 GCA_963837175.1 uncultured Nitrososphaeraceae archaeon | reverse complement strand
ACTTGCGGCTGCCTTATTGCAAGGCCGCCGGTTGTAAGTATGTGTGATAAAGCGCTCGGTGAAGAGATGAGTTTGTGATGATGCTGCAGGTAAAGTTGTTGATACAAGTTTTGGATATACCACCATGAAAATATTACGACCTGCAGAAAAATCTCCCTTTCAGGTTCTTTTAACTAATAAAGAACAAAGCAAAAAGATAGATAACTACAAACTTTCTGTTTCCGGAGACGAGACTTTTAAATCAAAACCCGCAAATCTTAAACTGAATATTGGTGAGAGTTTTACTGACTCGATAGATAATTATCATATTGTAGGCGAGGTCACAAATCAAGGAGATCAAGTAACAAAATTTGTAAAAGTTGCAGGTTCATTCTATAATAATCAAAATCAAATTGTTGCAGTTGGATTCTCTTATACCGATCCACATGATCTGAACCCCGGAGTCACAGCACCATTTGAGATATTAGTTAGGGCACCCACTGTTGATCAAATAAAGTCTGCAAGATTAAATGTGCAAAGTGATGATTATTCAATGATATTAACGACGACAACGGCTTCTCCATGATTATGCCATTCACATTTTCCTGCTAGATACAAGATAAAGTGTAACTGGTTCTTCATATTCTTCTTTTATCCAGAGTAATTCAAAGCCTCCTTGTGCTGCCAAATCTTGTATCTCCTTTTCTGTAAAGAATCGGATTTCAAAGCCATTTATATCGTAGATTTCTTTATCTATCTCTATACCTTTGCCATAGGATTTGTCATTGTGGTTTCTGACAGAAAAGAAGTTCAAACCTCTTGGCTTTAGTACTCTTCTTATTTCTGAAAATATAAAATGAAGCTCGTCTAGTGAAAACTTCATGTTAAGAAGCATGTGTGAATATACAGCATCGAAATACTCATCTGGAAATGGAAGCGGATTCCTGACATCAAATATTCGTGATTTTATTGACAGCCTTTTTTCCTTTGCTATCTTATCTAGTATCTCAACAGCAACTAGAGAATAATCTATTGCTTCTACTTCAATTCCATTTGATGCAAAAAATATTGTATCTCTACCATGGCCGGCTCCTAGCTCCAATACTTTTTTAGTTACATTGTTAGTTTTCATATGATTAAAACAAAGTAAGGCAAAGTTGCTAGGCTCCTCTCCAAAGAAAGTGCTGTCTGATTTGTAGACTTTATTTCAGACTTCACTCATTGCTATTGCTTCTACTATCCTTCGTTTCCTTTCTCCCTTGTTTTCTATAAAAGCTTCAGGTACACAAAGCTAAAGCCCAACGACATGGGCACCATTAGATATACATTCGATAATTTGGATGATACATGCATAGCTATAGTATAGAATGGGACTCACTTTGGATCTACGCTGTCGCTGGTAGATGGAAAGGACAAGTATGAGATTGTTGATTGATTGATTAGCTGATTGATTGACTGCGTCGGCTGTTAATACTACTGCTTTCTTATTGCTTACCTACCTACTTGCTTGCTTACTTACTCACTATTTACTACTTAATCTTCTTCTCCACTAGTCAAGAAGAGGCACATATAATGCTTATAAGGACAGATTACGGACATGGTAAGGATTTAAAACATACTAATATAGACATTTACAATAAGAAAAAAGAAAAGATTACTGATCCTGAATATTCTTTCATTCCTCAAACCTTTAAAATTCACAATTTCGAAATGGCGTTACATTATGTTTTTATCCAAGTAGAAAAACATAATCCGCTAGTAGGCCCAAAGTATTGTCTGTCTCCTTGTCAAATCCACGAAGAAAGACTAATGCCTACATTTGAAGCTTGGAAAGAATCACAAATCGCGAGTACTAGGTTAATTCAAACATTATATATCAAAAGTGTAAATACTAGGTTAATTCAGCATAATTGAATGTCAAAAGTCGGAATTAATCAGAATTCTCTTAAGGTCAGACTAAAAGATCTATTCCCTATTCGAGGAGGTAATATGTTCTTTTTGACCAAAATCATACTAGTAGCAGTACTATTGTCAGGACTAATTAGCCTTTCATCGTACACTTCTATCGCAACTGCAGATACGAACCAAGTGATCACAGGTGACACACAAAAATATAGGATATTCGAAGGGTTCGAACCTACGATGCAACCATCAGACGCCGGCATGGCTACCAATCCAATGCCAGGCACATTTGAGTGGTGGTACTTTCAGGGAAAATTCAATGATAATTCATCAGCGCAAATTACATTACTTACAAAGCCTTGGGTTGACAACAATGGGCCGCTTCAGCCCTACGCCACTATAGCCGTTAGCACTCCTAACGGCACGCATTTAGGGGGACTAACGAAAGTAGATGCTAGCCAATTCAAAGCTGCACGCAATACAATGAACGTAACGATGGGTGATATCTGGGCTCGTGGTGATTTGAACACCGTTAATTTGCACGTTGCACCGACGGAGAATGGAGTTGGGGCTGATCTAGTTTTCGAAAGTGCCGCTCCACCCACAAGATTTGGCGGCAGTGGTATGTGGTATTTCGACCCATCTCTGACACGATTCAGCGCTACGAATGATCCAATGCCCTTTGCTAAAGTTCATGGTAACTTGACCTACGGCGGCCAGTCTCACAGCGTAGAGGGAACAGGGTATATTGACAAGCAGTGGGGAACAGTCAACTGGAACCAGGACTACGATGGCTGGTACTGGTCAACTGGTCATTATGGTAACTACACTATAGACATGTTTGTACTGACCACTTCAGCGCCATTTAACCATCAGCAAACCGTGGATGCCTATTTGGCCAAAGGAAATGGGCCAAGTAAGGTCTTAGTCGAAACTATGAAGGACGTTACTGCGCACGCATCAGGGAAAAACTTAACTTCTCCTGGAGGAGTACATACATACCCAGAAATATTGACCTTACAATGGAAGAACGGCTCAAATTCAGCTACTCTGACTCTTACTAACCCTTCAATCATTGCAGCACCCCTCCACCATTGTTAATACTAATGCAACCATATACGGAACCCCTGAATATCTGCGATTAGAGGGTACAGGTACACTTAATGTGCAGTGGGAAGGCAGCAACGAAACAGCAAGCGCCCCTGCCATCTGGGAAGTCAGTTATCTGCACTAAGTAGCATTTTTTTGCTACACTTATTGTTGCTAAAATTCTATGTTCAGTAACTAAGCAACTAGTAATAAAATGCCTTTTTGAGGTGTTTATATCCTACTATTATTTTGCTTGATAAGTTATGGAATTAATTTTACTAAGTAAAAATAAAATTGCACCAGAAGGAACAAAAAGAGAAAACAAAATAATCAAATAGTGAATATCACCTTGTTCAATGGTGTCTCCAATTAGAGCGATCCCATAAATATTGATAAAAATTGCTGGAAAAACTAATGCCAATATTAATATTTTCAAGTATTTGTTCATTACACTTGTTAATCTCGAAACATTCTGTATATTCAATCCCAAAATAAAGGAAGACGTTCCTAGTAGAAATGATACAACAGTTAGTAAATTTTGTGTAACCGAGGTTACGAGAGCACTATTTGTGCTTTGAGTTGTTGCATATATTATTTGAGTCTGATTTGATAGGCATGTAATTAAGAGGAGAGACGAAAACAATAATGGTGATAATAATACTAATTTCAACGTATCAATAGCATATTAAAATTAAGTAAAATAAAAAAATTTAATATGATTTTGCAACATATTCAGTTTCCCTGGCGGTGGTGGCCTTATGATTATGAATATTTGCCTGGGCTATTTCAAACCTTTCTTTATCAATCTCTATACCTATGAATGTTCTTTTTAGATTCAATGCTGCTATTCCAGTAGTTCCTGAACCCATAAACGGATCCAGAATTATTTGATTTTCAACTGTAATAGCTTTTATTATATGCTCGGCTTCTACCGTGGCCGCATCTGCAGACAGTAGTAATAGTAGTTTCAAAATAGTCTAAAAGGAATCTATGCTCTTAATACAAAATACAATGACCCGAATTTAGTGAAAATGTCAGATGAATTTCTTCAAACTTATTTACAGACCGTGGACGGTTTTAGTGATCACGATATAGGATTTTGTTTATCTATTGGGGAGAGCTATGTAAATACTAATAGTGAAAATCCTGAAAAACAAATGCATTACTTTAAAGATGAAAACAAAAAAGACTTGATATAGCTGGTTTTATAATATAATATTAGCCAGCAGACAGACAAACATATATACTTCCACCTAATGCTTTTGTTAACTTAAATAAAACAAATTAACTTAACCAAAAGGCAATACTTTATTTTTTAGTATTGCAATCTCCCTTTATTCCTTTATTTAAGAATATTGGCTAAGATAGAATAAGTAAGTAGGTAAGTGAGTAAATGTACATTCCCTGCCAAGTACTATACTTGCAAAAATACTTCCACTATTTAAGATGAGATTGGGAGGTAAAGTAGGGAGTGGTAAACAATGGATAAGCTGGATTTCGTTAGATGACCTTTTAGGAATTATTTTACATACTATTAATAATGAATCAATCAAAGGTCCAATTAACGCAGTGGCACCAAATCCCGTAACTAATGCCGATTTTACAAATACGCTAGCGAGCTATTCTATCAAAACCAGCAAAATTTACCATACCTTCCTTTATTGTTAAAAAAGTATTTGGAGATCTCGCTGATGCATCTCTACTTGCAAGTACCGAGTAGTACCAAGTCGCATCCTGCAGAAGACTGGTTATCAGTTCCGTTTTTCCAATTTAGAATTTGCTCTCAGACATACATTAGGTAAAACAACAATAAACAAAGACCACAAGAAATAAAAATGTCTGAAGGACCAGAAGTAAAACGTACAGCAGATAAAATATCTGAGGCTATTTTGGGAAAAACTATTGTAGATATTTATTGTAAAACATTAAAAGATAATATGAAAGAAAATATAATTGATTCCAAAGTTAAATCCATAGATACCTATGACAAAAATATTGTTATCATCTTTACATCTGGAGTATACCTTCACAATCATATGATGATGTGGGGAAAATGGCGAATATATGATAAAAAAGAATTTGATGATGGCAAATCAAAACCACCTCCTCGACGTAACGTTTGGTCAAACCAGAAAATAACAAAAAATAATAACACCACATCATCATCATTAATTCACGAAACCGTAAAAGATGTTCGAAATGACTCCCGAGTAAGGCTTATCCTAAGCACTCATGCTCAAGTAGCTGTCCAATTTAATGGACCTATCCTTCATTTCACTATGAATGATCCATCAAAACATACTTCTATTGCAAAGCTCGGTCCTGATGCGTTAAAGTCAACATTCGATATTGAAAGTGTTCGAAATCGGTTGCATAAACGAGGTGAGATGAAATTAGCTGACTTGTTATTAGATCAAACCTTCGTTGCAGGTATTGGAAACAAGTATAAATCAGAAATATTGTTTTTACGAAAGATTTATCCCTTTAGATTTGCAAATAATCTGTTTCCACTAGAAGAACAAAAATTAATACAAGAAATTCCTTCTGTATTGAAAATGGGTTATATGAATGCAGGGCGTACGAGACCTAAGAAACAAGGAGATAAATCAAATAAATGGGAATTTAGACATTGGGTTTTTCGAAGAGCAGGTCGGCCATGTTGGGTTTGTGGTACAAAGATTGCTATTGATAGGCAATTAAGTTCCCGTGTAACATATTGGTGTCCTAAATGGCATACTGCAAAAAAGAAGTCAATTCAATGATTTATAATTCTTTTTGATATTATATCGCTCACCTATTTTCAATTTTAAGGTTGTGTGTACCCAACAATACAGTGTGGTTGGTTCTTGATTATAACTAGTATCAATACTACTAACATATTTCTATTAACTCATATAACAATAAACAAAAAATTCTAAACGGCAAAGTAGAATTACGACCTATAAAAGCTTCTGTAGAAACTGTATATTATACCAATCGAGACAATTTCAAAAATAATATCAAAGAGGCAAGCCAGTAATGTAGTAAAAGAGTATGAGCAATTCTAGAGATAAATAAAAATAATATTCATAATGAAGGTAAAAAGATCATATCTGCTAACCATATGCATATAGAGTGGGAACAAAATTTGAAAGACATAATTTTTATGATTTTATTTTAAATCTAACCTATTGTTGATCTTCAAACAGTCGTTCTCCTTGATAAAGTTGATTTGCTATCTGATATGTTCGTTCTTGTATACGCATAGTTGGCGTATGAGATGCTAGGTATCTAGCTATTGCTATCAAAATGTTCGTCCGTTCATCTGCATCTTGAACAGATAGAAGAGAATATTGTCGAAAACCTGCTTCAATCATCTGAACAGAATGAAAGTTGCGGTCTTCACGTAGTAAAACATTTCCCATGACAACCAAAAGTCGATCTGGATTTCCATAGTTATACAGATAATCTATTACTAATTGTCCTGCTTGATTTACCTGCTGTTGCTTATCCAAAAGTAATGGAAACTCTTTTAGCAAATTTTCAGGATCTTTAAATGTACTACCACTGTTATTGTTTTCTATTGTTGTCGGCGTTGGCAGCGGTACAGCAGGTACATTCAAAAAACGATTAAGATAGACTCTCATTGCACCATCAAATACGCCTCTTATTAGCTCTTGTGTAGCAACCCGTCTTAATCCCTGATGTACAGCATTAGTGTAAGTAAACGTGTGTAGTGCAATATCCCAATCACTGAATTCATTACGTGTATTGAATTGTGCTATACGTAAGGCTGCGAGCATATGCTACAGTACTTGCCAATACCACTTCACTAGCTCCTTCTTTCAAGGCATTTAATAATTCATTAGATATTGATTGTGGATCATCAGATAATAACACCTTTATTAATTGATCTTTGCCATTCCATTTTTTTTCTCTCGTTTGTTTGCTTCTGCCATTCTCTAATACTGATGGGAGATCTCTGAAGGCGCCTTCAAGAATTGCTATCAAGTCTACTGGATGTCGCCATGAACTAGATTCTTCCATTCTTTCAGCATTGGCATACCCATACACAAGGCTACTTAATACAGATTCTACTAATTCTTTATTATCCCATCCAGCTATATCAAGTGCTTCTAATGCCTTATTAGTAAAATCAAGAACATGTCCAATATCTAGATAACGATGATCTGTGGCTGCTGCAAAAAGCATATCAGCCATCTGGCAGCTATCAGCACCAAGCCGTACGGCAGTAACAATACATCTCTCAGCTGCTTGAGCATCACGGGATTCGATAAATTGTCTAAACCAGCGTTTAAGTGTGGGCAAGTCAAGCCAAGACGACGGTAAAGGAGATAATTCAAATCTGGGGGGCATGGAAGCACAATCCTGTGCAACAGCAGCAAGACCATGGTATAATGCATGGGGTCTATCTTTGATATCAAGGTAGTATAGAATATTCATCATACAGCTGAGTATTGTTAATCCTTGTCCCCATCCTGATTGTTTATAGTGAGTACCAAAATCAAGCCCAGTAAGAAATGCTTTTGCTATACCTGAATATCTTTTATTGTCATTATCTTCTTTATCTACATCATTATCTTTCCTTTTTTCCCCTAACATTGCAATAATCACCTTAGCAATCATTAAGGAGATATTCTGTTTAAGTCCATTTTGTAATAGCTTTTGATGGTAAGAAAGAGGATCCAATGAAGATGAAGAAACGTCTATCCATACCTCATTTCCATTGCGAATCTCTAGGGGAAAAGAACGTACATCACCAGCCCATTGATCAAATGTTCCTCCGCTTGTAAGGTCAAAACGTGCATGATGCCAGTGGCAAGTAAGAATACTATCTTTAACAGTGCCACGGCTTAAAGGAAAACCCATATGAGGACATCTATTATCGACTGCATGTACTTTAAAATCATAATAGAAAAGAGCAATCGTATACTTTTGAATCTGTACAGAAAGACATCCACCAGCAGCTTGTATATCTGATATATTGGCAGCAAATACATAATGAGAATTATCACCTATTTTTGAATTGGTCATGTGGTTTCATTCTTCCTATTATTTATAAAGACAATAGGATATAGATAAGATCATGGTGTTGCAGTTAGTCTCTTTGAACTTATATTCAATATGGATCTTAAACTAGTGTATATTAAAGCTATTTGCAATACATATCCACCTACAATCAGCACAATTGCATTTACTGGTTTGGAAAATGTCATCATAAGATGAACATGGGGTGGTGCAAGACTATTTCCAACAATGACTAAAAGAGCTAATGGAATACAAGGATATAGTGCTTTACTATATCCTTTCCATACTAAAACAGACAGTGTAATAAATGATAATTCCAAAATAATTGCCCTATCAATGAATTTGGGATTTCCAAAGGGAATTGCAACCAAACCTATTGCAACAATAGAAACTAAAATAATTATAGTAACACGATAATAAGCATCCATATGATAGCATTTATTTTCTTAATAGAGATTAAAAGATTATCATTATCAGCTTGTAATTTTAATGTCGAATTTAGAATATATAAGCAGATTTGACTCTACTATTACTCCTGATATCTATTTAAATATACTCTACTTAAAGTTAGTATTTCTTTAAAAGTCTTTAATATAATGGAAAATATAATAATAAATTATTAAATTTATTACCAAGGTTTCTCATGTGCTCATTTACTCCTTGAAGACCTTTTAGTGTCTTGTGCTTATATTCGTCTTTGTATATCGATATCTAATCTCTTTTTTCATGTTCTATCCTTACATGATGTAACCTCTCCTTTTCATGGATAATTCCTTACCACAGTATAATCCAGCAGTTAGTTATATTACTGTAAAAATAAAACATTTTTACAGAATTGCGGCAAATACAAGAAATATTATATACATTAATTCTAAAACAATTTGTAAAGGCTTTTTATTGAGTTGCTTATTCAATCACCATTATTATTATTATTATTATTATTATTATTATTATTATTATTATTATTATTTTTTTATACATCTTCAGTAGTTAATGCTTCTTGTTCTTCTGATGTCGTCTTCCTTGCTTTCTTTCTTACTTGTTCTGTTCCTTTTTTACAGTATAACTGTCTGAGGAGCTATTTCTGCTATCTCCCTAACCACATCTCTGACTGACTGTACCGTTTCATATGCTACATAGTTCTTTCTTCTACAGCACTCGCTATTTCTTTTGATAACTCCACGTTCTTTTCAAATCTTTTGTAGTATCACGTGCCGCTAAGGCAGATTCATGAACTTCTTTTGTAATTTATAAATTGCGCCGCTTTGACGTAGGGTTAGTACTGTTTCTCCCATTCTATCTGAAGCTTCATGAATAGTTTTGGCAATATTTTTTATGACTCCGCAGTTTGTTCAGGAGTAATTTGAGTTATGGACGTTTCCACTTTATTATTTGATGATAATTATATAGTATTATAGTATTAAGAAAACAATTATTATTATTTTGTGCTACTGTAGCATTTATGAGTAATTGCAATTTCTTTATAATGTCAATTCTTTACAAATTGTTGAAAGCATTATTATCGCTAGATCAGCATTGAAAATGAAGGTTTTGTACCAAAAGCATAGTGGAACTGTTTTCCGTTTGCTTCTTTCTTCGTTCCTGTTAGGATATCAAACCTTATAGCATCATCAACTACTATAGCATCAAGTTTGCACTACATACTATACAATCATGAGAGCGTCCTATTTTACTGCCGGTGATTATACTTTACCAAAATATGCTTTGACATTTGGTCTGTATAAGTAATAGATAATTACGGCATTTATAATTATATTAATTATTGCTCCATAACCATGAAATGCTATTGAAACTATAGCGCTTATAATGCTTATCACTGATATTATCAAAGTTATAGTCCATGCCCATCCTTTTCCTTTCCATAAACCATAAGCCATAACAAAAGATGCTATACCTAACACAATAGGTACGACACCGATTCCAACCACTAAAAGAATTGCTCCAGTACTAAGCAATGCTATTCCGCTAATTATCATCAATATTGCTATTATTGTAACACCAAGAGGTCTTTGTTTTTGTTGCATGTTCTCTTGTATTCAATTATTATACTGGAATATATAGTTAGACATTTACATGTAAAGCCTAATGTTGCGACTGCCGCATAATTAGAGATAGTAGATAAATATAATGAAATTTGTCATCTCTTTCTCCACTAGATGTATTCTTTTGTTCTGAAGTCTCTATATTTGCATAATGTGGGCCAAACCCTGGCGTCAAATCTGTCTTACATTCCATCGAACTAGTGCTAACCTGGAGCTGTAGTAGAGGGAGAGTGGGATGAGGAGAAGGAAGGAGTGAAATTTGTAAACTCAGAATGAGATTCAAGCCATGAATAAAGATCTGCCAAGACATACTGTCGTATTGGCCCATGGCTGGTGGTGTTTGTTAGTTATATATTATATATACTTCACATAGAAAAAATTCTTATTTCTTGGGTATAATTATGCTATCAATTTATTTTACATCCTTTCGTTTCTATACTAAGAGCGCTCCATCACTAGTACTATTTACTATAATAGTTTACCAAAAGTTTTTCCACCATCTATACTACCTCTGAAAAACACCTTTCTAGTACGAGTCTTGTTGTACCACCATGTCATATATACATTGTCTCCATATGCGCTTATAGGTGTCAAAATATTGGAACAAGCTTTTTCTGCTCCTGTGAATTAGCTGCATTTATGTATTGTATAGGAGTCAATAATGATAATTCCTGACAAAAATATTACTATTATTTCACTATTTAATTGAACGTCACGAATTATGTTTTAACTGCAATATCAAGAATGGAATATAAGAAGAAAAAAGTGTTGAACCCTCATATACCACTAAAAGCTCAAATCCCACTTGACCTGCTCCATTTGCAAAACCATAAAGGATGACTATTGATAGTTGGTAGTAACCAATGAGGAGTTATAACTTGAGTCGAACTCAAATCATCAATTGAAGATATACCACCGAAATAATCTCATCTACCAACCGAATTTTTATAATTATGATTTTACATTAAATCAACCGAAGACTTGACATAATCCAAAAATAATAATAGTTATATACCAATGCTCCTATTAGGCCTTCTACTTATGAGTAACCAACAAGAAGAGGAAAAAGAAGATAAAGAGACATCAAGAGAAGAACAAGAGCTAGAAGATGAAGAGAAATATGATTAGTCTTTAATATGACAAGAATAGAGATAGTGTATTATTATTATTATTCGAACTAGAACATCCTTAGGACAACATCATTTATACATGATTAATTTTAATAACATTTTATTTTCTATCTTTTGATTCTTTCAAAATTACAAACAAAATAAAATATGCTATTCAATTCAATTTTCATCTGCAGCAATACACGTTTTAAACAAATGTACCCAAGAGAGGCATAAAATAGGAAGATGAATACTTTAATACCTCATCTTCCTAACTGCCATGAGTACAGCCCCATCTGCATGTTAAACCCATAAAAGGAAGGAGACAAATAAGTCCTATTCCTACCAGCATTCCAATGATGCAGATGTTGAATTTTGTTATCTTGAACATATCCATCTTTATTTCGTTTGGCAAGTATTACTATTATTCTAAGCAATCTTTTTTAGAAATCAAAACTCACTTTAACAAATCAGCAATATTGTTTATTATTACAAGTATAAGCTATTAATAAAAAAGGAAAGGTACTGACAATAATTTGGATAGATTAGTCTTTTCTTCAGTAACGAACAACTATGGTTCTATACTAACTAACAAAAGTTCGTTTACATATTTCTCTTAATATGTGAGGTTTACTATGCTTAAAAAATCCTTTTATTTGGTTTTAAAAGATATACGAAATTATGTTAGGCAGTATAGATATACAAGATAAGGCCTAAATAAAGAGTCAAGATTGAAATGGACGGGGTCGGATTCAGAACGGAATTGACGTTGAATCATAACCCAAAGGTCTGAATCAAATTTGACATAAATTTGATATCTTGCTTATTCTTTAAAGATACAATGAGCGAATATACGTTGGTACGAATTCGGTGGGATGCAATACATTAGTGTATGGAATCAGAATACCACTTATTCGCCTCTTCCTTAAGATCTTCTGGTATTCCTCCTAATGGAAACATCGATTCAAAATAATATTGTCGTTCAAGACTAAGCGAGCTAAACTAATACCATATGCTGCCTGTTAAAGCTATACCTGCAACATCCAAAACAGCACTTGTAATTAAAATTATATATCCTCTCTGTATCATTTACAAACAAGTTTATCATGAAAGTTATCAGTTATTGAACAAGGAAAGAAGACAAGGTGGAATTGGCAGCATTCAATGATGGTAGTTTCTGTTCACTTTAGCACAGAAGAGTTACTGAACCATACAAAGCTTTTACTATATTATGGATATCTGTCTATCAATCCTAGCTTTACAAAGACTACTACTGCATTACGTACTGCTGTTGCTAGTGAATACAGCCTAGATAAGGAAGCAAATAGTTATGATGACTTGTCTTGATGCTTTAAGTGAATAAACCAGAAGATACCTAGAATAAGTATGTATATTTATACATTAACTGATAACTATGAGTAAAGAAAGCGAGAGAGAAGAAATTAAAGATGAAACCCATCAAGTACAAGATGAAGAACAAGAAGAATTGGAAGATGAAGAAGATGAAGAAGAAGTTGAACAAGAAGAGGATACATTTAGCAACAAGGATAGAAGCAACAAATGAAATTCTGGTACATGCTTTTAAGATGAGGGCTGTATAGCCCCTCTATATGCTGCTACAAAACTTGTCAGCAACGAACAAGATTATTGAGACAAAGCATTTTCTCGTCAATTAGAGCTATTTGAGATATGGCATAAAGGTTCCTAACATAATGGCTGCAGTTGGTCCGAAACTTTCAATAATACTCATATGTTCAATGCTGCTCCTTAGGAGTTTAGTTGTCAGATATATGCAATGACTAGTACATTGATACCTCTGTAGTGCAGTCTTGTATATGGTAACGTTAACAGATATGGGCATCCAGGTTATGAATGAAAACTCGTACTAGCGTATTTCGTGTATATTGGATCTTCTATATCTATATACCTACCTAAAGCTTTGACAATTTGTCTTTGTACCATGTAATAATCTATTTTCTTGTCTACATGAGCTATAGCTTTTGTAGTAGACTTTTCTATCCAATATTAAGTATATTTACTCAAAATAGCTTCGCAGACAGCAGATCCCTTTTACATATTGGGAATTAATCTCACTTGACTCGCTAATCATGTGAATTCATATATATTGACTAATATAGTCTGGGTGGAAAAATAGAGTCAATTCTGTCCCACATCCCACCGAACCGTATTTTATGGCTTAGACTACAATTGTTGCTTTAGCGAATCTATCTCCTACTTGAGTTACCTTCACCTTGATATTGTTTCCAACTTTTCCATTTTCCACAAATACTACAAATCCTTGGATTCTTGCAACACCATCTCCTTGTCTACTGATTTCAGTAATGTCTACTTCATATTCCTTACCTACTTCGACTGGTTTTGGACTAGGAGAGCCTCTATTGAAGCTTCTACCAGCACCGCCCCCATAACTCCTGCCTCTACCATGACCATACTTGCTGCCTCTACTGTAACTCATTCGTAAATGTTGATTGGTTGTTGTCCTAATATAAATCGGGTATTTATCAAAACTAGTTAGTTAATAGTTAAAGTATTACTTTCACTTGTAATAAGTTCACAGTTCTAATATAACCTTAAACTATTTAGAATTATAATACAATAGTGTGTTGTATTGAATTGGGTTATTCTACTACCATTCAAACAAAAGGCCTAAAGAATAGAGTGCATTATGATGCTGAAAGGATTGATGAAATTTCAGAGTTGGAGTAGAAATTGAAGCATGCTTACTTTAAAACTGGAATACCAGTTAATGCAGAAACATTAATCAAAGAACATCAAGGAACTAGCCATCCTCTTGATTATGAATATGGCATATGCCAATTTGAATACAGGACCTCTCCAGTAGCAATAAGTGACCTTGTATATCTTAACGGTATATTTGAAGAATTTATAGAACATCTTGATAAATCTATCAAGAAACTATACAAGAATAATGACATAATTCCAGTCTTCCTTGGTGGTAATCCATCACCTGAAATTATAAAAAGTGATGGTCTAATTACAGATAAACCACGATACAATAAACTATCAGAATGGCAGAAGAAGATTGTGTTTTGGTGAATTTATAGAGAATGGTATAATAATAGATGGAAGTCCCTACGGCAATCTTAAAAGCATGATAAATATCTTATGAATTTCGCTGCTTTGTTGCATAATTCAGAAAACCGTCATTTCTAGGTGGTTTCAGGATCAACTATGAATAGCTCAGAAGTGATATCTGTCATTTGATTAAAGTTTTTCAAACTTATTGACTAATATCAGATTCATGCAACAAAGCAAATTTCGCCACAAACAAGGATTTGTTGGCATCGTCTCTTTGAAGTCAGAACTTAAGATCTATTTGAATATAGAATTCACTCATGTCCAAGACTCATCGAAGAGATCGAGAACAAAATCTCTCTATCTGTTTTTTTGTATTTCTAGACAATATTTACTTTGCCGCTTAGTCTTGCGTTATTATCTCTTGAAGTTTGTTCAAATGTTTTTGCAGTATTAACACCTATTCTTGAAAATTCCTTCGCACTATCTTTTGCTTGCTGCATTGATGTTTTGAATGCTTCCATGTTTGCAAATACCATGTTATTTATTACTCTCGTTGCAGTAATGACATTATTCGCAAGATTGCTGACAATGTTTGCATATACTTCAGATACTTTTGTTGGAGAGAATAGTGTTGGCCAATTTGTTGTTATTTCATTTACATTCTGCACATATGGGGTCAATGAATTGATAATTTGTTTTTGTGATTCTACATAATTATCAGCTATTTCTCTAGCAGCTTGAATAGTTTGTTCTTGATAATCACTAACCGCGTGCGTATAACGTGGAATTTGACTTCTAGATTCATCTATTGATCTTCTAATATTGTCTCTGGTCTCATCTAATGATCTGCTCACTAAGTGATGTTGTTCTTGTAGTTGTTGAGATGGTGATGCTGTAGTTGATGTTGTTACTGTTGTCTTGTTTTCTTGTTCTTCTTTTTTAGATGACATGTATATATTACGCAATACAGATATATATATCTTTACCATTAACTGGCATTATATACCATAACTATATCATTGATTTACAATAAAAAAATCTTATAGAATAGCTGCCCTATGATAGTCTATTAGTGAAGATGATTTGCCATATGTAAAAGCTCTAATACCTTCATAGAAGTCATGGGGAAATCCTAATTGAATCCTACTTTTCTCATCTAATCTTTTCAATTGATCTGCACTTAGTTCAAAGTCTAGACAACCTAAATTATCTTTTATTTGACCTTCTGTCCTGGCTCCTATGATTGGTATTATAACTCCTCTGCTCTTGTTTTGTTGTCTTATCCAGTTTAGGGCTACCTGAGATGGAGTCCTGTCAATTTCTTGTGATATTGTTCGCACTTCGTCTGCTATGGAAAGGTTTCTCTCGTTCACGAAAGTGGCAGTGGTTGGATTATCAACTTGCAGTCTTTTTGTTTCCTCTTTATTATTCTGTTTTTTTTCATTGCTGTATTTTCCCGAGAGTACTCCTCCACCCAGAGGTGACCAGGCTGTTACACCAACATCTAGCGCATGAGCCATAGGCAATAATTCCCTTTCAGGAGTCCTTTCAATAAGACTGTACATTATCTGAATTCCTACAAAAGACGACCAACCACGTAAATCTGCAATAGTGTTTGCTTGTGAAACAACCCAAGCTGGAGCATCAGATATTCCTACATATAGAATTTTTCCTGACCTTACCAGATCATCTAATGCTCTCATGGATTCTTCAATTGGAGTCATAGGATCCCATACGTGAATCCAAAGAAGGTCTATGTACGAAGTGTTTAATCGTTTAAGACTCGCTTCAACAGATTGAACTAGATTCTTGCGATGATTTCCACTTGCATTAGGGTCGTCAGGATTGGTTGATATAGTATATTTTGTAGCTACAACAAATTTCTCTCGTTTATCTGCTATGAATTCCCCAACATATTTTTCACTGGTTCCCATTTGATATATATTTGCAGTATCGATAAAATTCCCCCCTGCTTCTATAAAAGAAACAACTATTTTTCTGGATTCTTCTTTTGAAGCCCCAGCTAACATAGAACCCCAATCTTGTCCAAATGTCATAGTACCTAAACATAGCTCAGAGACTCGTAATCCACTTTTTCCAAGGAGTTTGTATCTCATAGTTAATTCGATGCTATCCTGAATCGTTATTAAAGATGATATGGTAGCAGTCCAACAGTTTTATCAGCAGCTGTCATATTACCTTCTGTGTCATTGATCTGTTCTTTTTCCAATCCTCCCGCAAGTCCGATAGTTGGATTAGCGATATCACCGCGGTTTTGTGATAAACTAGTATTGCCTCTAGTAATATTTTCTAGATCACTAGCAGAGCCAACACCTGTTGTAGTAGTATTATTATTAGAGTTTGTTGCTTTTGTCTGAGCATATACTGATTCCAAAGTTCCTATGTATGCAGCTAACATGGCTCCAAATATTACTGCCATAACAAAAGTTATTGTTATTATCATTATTTTTTTCATTGTATTTTTTAGTTTAGAACATTGGAACTTTATATACTTTCTACACTACTATTATTAGTAATAGTTATTTGCAGGCTATTAAAGAGTATTTCATAGGGAGATATCATCTCACTCACAAGTTAAGTCGCAAGGTTTAGGCACCTAGTAATAAGTTTTAATTTCATATTGTCTTATCTAGAATTTTTATTTCTTTTATTCACTATTAGATTATTTACCATCAACTACAATAGAGAATAGAACCACGTCATAAATCGTGGTCTATCCCAGTAGCGATGTTTGTTGTCTGACACATACAGCCGAAACAGCGATAAATGCATGGCAAAAAATTTTGCTTCGCATTCTTCATCACGCCAACTCATCTGTTACTTGCTACATGTATGGTTATACTAACTATTTGAAAAGTATTTCGATACTAAGTTTGATTGAGATAAAGATAGATGGAGACAGACAGATAGATAAACAGACATATAAGACAAGTACATTATCGATAACGGCTTTCTGATTCTTTAATATGATAATCATTAGCACTCATATCATGTACACATCAAACCATTGTCGTCAATTTCCAGTGTTCGTTACCATGTGTACGCATTCATTGGTTTGGATTATCTGCATCTCTCCACTCATATTCAAAACATACAGAAATGCGATTTCCGGTATAGCACCATAATTCTTTCAATAATGCTTTTACCAATAGAAAGAATGTCATTAAACATCTTTTAATTATTGTAGTTTACCACATTTACTGCAGAATTTTGCTTGTTTAGGAATTGCTGATCCACAGACAATACAATTTTTAGTTATTGTTGTCGTTGTTTCTTTTCCACTACTACTATCCCTAGAAGGTCGTTCCAGCTCAATATTTACTGGCTTGAATGTGGGTTCTTGCTCCTCCGGTACAGGCATAACATATTCTTCTCCTCCTCCACCAACAGCTCCACCAGTACCTAAGCCCCCTATTCCAAAACCAGCCTGAGGAGAAGGAGGAGGAGAAGAAGAAGCCATCCCACCAGTAGCTTTTTTCGTTAATGTGCCCTTGTCGATTTCTGACTTCATTTCCAAAATTACTCGAATCGCAAGAAAATCCAACGCAGATGTTGAAATCAGATAATCGCCAATATTAGCAAAGTATTCTTTTTCATTCGTTTTTCCCTGCTTATAGAGCTGGGTCGCATCGATAAACGACTCATACTTATCTTGAGTATCATTTATCTGCTGTTTCAATTTCTCAGTCAGTGATCCTAGAACATCTACTGCGCCAGAATACATTATTATTGTTAAAGATATAGATTGCGGCTTTAATAAAAGTTTGAACTTTTCTGAAATTACTCAGGTATTGACTAAAACAATTAGTAACGTCAACATAGAAATTCCTATACTGTATTTTTGCTATTATCAATTGCTACTCTCTACTGTTTACAGTTTATGGTTTACTTTAACATTTTATAATTGCATTCTTTAATTCACACCTTCATTTTATTTTATATCTTATTTCCAAATGCATATCACATCCTAGTACTCCTTTATGCCTGGCACAAACATCTCATTCTATTATTTTAAGAATCTTGTTAGGTATCTTGTTGTTTGCTTGCTCTTCCTTTTTGCTTCTTAAATTGATATAATCCCAAAAGATGCTTCTTACACATTTTTGGATTTTCCATCTGTGTACGTATCACGTCCTCTTGTCAATGAGCATTGAATAGCCTACAATTCTTCTGGTCACAAAAGTAGTGTCTCCAAAGTACTATTGGTGAGTAGAAAAAATAAGAATAATAACATGATAAGGCAATCAGAAACATATCCAAGAATTTTAAAGTACTTCACTACTACTAGTAATCCCTATAACAATAGCCAACTTCTTACATCAATCAATCGTCGAAAGCCTTTAAGGCTAAAAGGATGAAAATGAAAATATATGAACCTTAAAACTCTGATTAATCGCATTATGCAAAAATTAAAATTATGGAAGGCATCACGCAAAAATAAAGTTACTACGTAAACTAAACATGAATTTTTGAATATCTCTATACTTTTCTTGTTACTTCTCTACTTCACAAATGCACTGTTTGTAGCAGTATCCTAAATCAGACTTTGCTAATCATAAACAAATTGGTGATAATTGTTTTAGTGCTTTGATATATGTTATTGATAATGCATTATACAACATAAAATCAGTATTTTATATTCTTGTGAGTAGGTGGTGGTTCCATGTAAAATGTGACATGTTTCATCTCTAATCAATCTACATAAAAAGAGAAAAAATAATTATTCTAAATAATAAAAAAATATATTTGATTTTAAGAAATGTAATCGAATTGTGAAATATTTGATCCAGTTCAGTACAAAATCAATACCAGACTAAATTGGAATAATGTTGCTCCAAATTATCATAAGGATTGGATCAATAGAGGTATCGGGCCTTTCAAATCAACAACCAAATTAGTGAAAGCTCCTGAAATAAGCACTGATGATATTGTATTGAATGTTGGTTGTGGAATAGGTGTGGTGTCAAAAGAGATTTCACATTATCTTAGTAATTCAGGTATAATAATAGGAATCGATATCTCAAGGGTTGCTCTTTCTATAACTATACTGCCTAACATAATTTTGTATATCTTTTAAAACCAAGTAAAAGGATTTTTTAAGCATAGTAAACCTCACATATTAAGAAAAATACGTAAACGAACTTTTGTTAGTTAGTATAAATCCTCTATAAATACATCAAATAGATTATTTATAGAAATGGATGCAGAAAATTTGGGATTTCCTGCTGGTCATTTTAGTAAAGTAATCTGTCAATATGCTTTGATGTCCTTTCATAATCCTAATTAGGTACTAAAAATGATTGAGAATGATGAAAAAGAAGGAGGAAGAGGAATAGAGTAAACTGGCTGTAGCTGTTCCATGGGACATCAGAAGGGGTTCCATATTTTAGGTTGTATAATGAATTCTATTCTGAAATACATACCCGATATACGTGCGAAAGGAAGCCCATCCGTTCATAGCCTTGGAAATCCGGATTACTTTTACAATACAATTGCCAGTGCAGGATTTTCTGATATATCCATTAAAAATACCTTTCATTATCAAGCAGGTACTTTTGAAGAATACTGGTCAGATTATCTATCATCTACAGCAAATGCAATTCGTCTACAGTTGAAAGTAAATGAAGCGAAAAACGTATGCTATTCAAGAAACATTATGGTATAACTAATCCTCTGATCAAAGATATAGTTAATGATCTACATACACATTCAATTTGAAGACCCGTTAATCTAACCACTTGCTGTGTTAAAAATGATGATTCCGACTAGATGTAGAAGAGAGGAGGCCATCCCTACAGAAATTCTTCAGTAGGTTCCAATGAAGTCTGTAGTTTTGCCCTTTCCGTCGTAGACTGGGGCTCGCTCGCTATTCCTTTCGGCCGGCAGTTAGACCTACTAGTCAAGAACGGAAACATCATACAACAAGATTTGCAAGCCTTTACCTGCATCAGTCTATGATGTCAAGATTCTTCTTACGAATTTTACTAATCAGTTGATATATATAATGAAACAAAGATTTATACTTTGTTATTAGATTTTAATTTAATGAATAATTTGATAAAGTTGCTCTAATAAAACCTTAAATCATCTATTCTGACTTTATCTTTATACCGATAAAAATTGTACCAATCTGTCTGTCTTTATACTTTATTCATCGTCAAGTCCTTGTTCCAGTATTTTATCTACTATTTGTTTGTCAGTTAATGCTTGGTCGATATCATGAATACTTTTTATCTGAACCTATGAGATTTCCTTTTTTGCGTCGGATAAGACTAATTATATAGCAAAAGCGATTATACCTACATCAAACAGATCATCAACATCAAACTTTGGTTCTTGTATTTTTCCTTTCTCATATGTATATTCAAACCTGATCATATAGACTAATATACAAATTCTAGGAGTATCTCAATATACTAAGTATCGTGAGATTAAAGTAAGCATATAGATGTATAGCTTTGAAATTAGTTTGTAGCATTATTATTTTAAATCTATGAGAATCAGGTTATGCCCTAAACAAATCCTGGCATGATTATAATGAATCATTGATTGAACGTGGACGTGTACCTATGGATGTTGGATTTCTAAAATCATCGAATAAGGAGATTGTGAAGATGAATAAAGGAAAGGTAGGAGCTCCATTTGAATACTCTGATAGTTACATCCATTTTCTAGCATTTATTAAGATTGGATTCAAGATTGCTTATAGAACTGTCCAAGGAATTGTAAGAGGACTGTCTGATTATATCAGGATTGAAGAAATGCATTTTACACATATTAGGAGAAGAATACAAAATATTAAGCCATCTGTAGAAAATCTAGGTTTTGAAGAAGAACATAATGATGATGATAATAATAATAATAATAAGCCACTGACATTGATAGTCGATGCATCAGGTTTAACCATATCAAAGAAAGGTGACTACATAGAAGAAAAATGGATACTTGAAAAGAAGGAATTTGTAAAGTTGCACATTGCTGTCTGTAGATGAGAAATCAAAGAAGGTAGTATTATCATTCAGAATAACAAAAGGAGATGTGCATGATTCCAAAAAGTTTTGTCCTCTAGTAAAAGAAGCTGCCTCAAAGTTATAATATCGACATGGTTTATGCTGATAAGGCTCATGATAATAGAAGTTTTAACCTGCTAGACGACTTGAATATTGAACCTGCAATAAATATTAGAAAGAATGCGTCTATTAAAACAAAAGGATGTCCATTACGAAGAGACGAAGTCTTGCTTATCAAGAAACTAGGATATGAAGGATGGAGACAGTTAAAGGATACAGGTAAAAGATGGATTGCAGAGATTGTATTTTCTTCTATCAAAAGAGTACTTGGTGAAGACATTCTTTCAAAGAAATTTAAAACACAGAAAGTAGAAGCAGGACTGAAAGTAATGTTGT
The DNA here is from genome assembly GCA_963837175.1 of uncultured Nitrososphaeraceae archaeon. Taxonomy (GTDB): domain Archaea; phylum Thermoproteota; class Nitrososphaeria; order Nitrososphaerales; family Nitrososphaeraceae; genus JAJNBK01. The sequence goes on along the minus strand of CAWIMJ010000035.1, from coordinate 61 downwards.
ATAATCGATTTGTGACACTGTAATAGACAAGAGCTAAGAAGGATAGACTTTGAATTCAATT
>CAWIMJ010000034.1:0-193054 GCA_963837175.1 uncultured Nitrososphaeraceae archaeon | reverse complement strand
TCTGGTATAAATGAAAATATATGTAATAGATGGCTAAGAGTTTTGGTTCATCCAATAATAGATCTGATAAGATACCAAAAGTGACTTCTGATTTTCAATGCTTTGTATGCGGTTCTATCTTCACTACTGATGAGGATAGAAGGGATCATTTGGAAAAAGAATCTCGTGGGGAACTAAGGGATAATACTACAGAAGAAGATATAGAAATTGCAAGACGACAAGAGGAGATACAGAAGAATCGTCGACATCGTTTGTAAACGCTGTATTCAATGAAAGTCTAATATTTAATTCAATAAACAATAGCAATGTGTATAGATATAGATGTAAATAGATATATTTAAATTGCTTTATTATTTATGATTTTGATGCAGCTATCTGGTACAAGGGAGTTTTGAGTGATGCATGTAAAGAGGCTCAAAAGTGTGCTCTATTAACATTGCAATGATAAATTTTTTGACAAAAATAACTAATTCAAATTAGATGGAGCCAATGATTTGTGAATCAATTTGACATGATTGTAGAACCCATAGTTATATTGGAGATCGGTAGGAGTTTAATTCCTGTATGGGAGGATTGATTTTTCTATCTATTATTAATAGAATAGTTTTCCATAGTAGGCTGGTGGGTCAAAGCTGGGCAGCCTATACTGTCCTACACAGTAGCGTATGATGACGACTACTACGTGTAAATCTGTAATCCCAAGTGATTTGATTTGAGCAGCATCATATGAAAGCCATAAGGGAGGTCCTCCGATATATCTTCTGTACTCACTGTTTTCTTCTTTGCTTCCTCGGTAGTCTGGCTTCTGCTTCTTAAATCATCTCCAGAGGTACGTCGTGGTCAGGAACGGGAAAGGCCTTATTGATAGCAGTCGACTTCGTCCTCCGTCAGCTCCCAACCTACACCGCCGCTATTCTCTCTAGCACGCTCCGGGCGGCTATTCTTAGGAATCGTGAAGACGCAGCTATGGCGAGTCAGAAAGTTAAGCACAACCTGCCGTGGAGTGCGACTGTGTCGCTCAGCGATCTTAGTCAATACTCGACCACCAGCACTTTGTGGAGAAGGAAAATTGCCATGTCCAAATGGTGAGTAACCCACCACAGTTATTCCCTGCTCAGTGCAATACGGCAATAGATGCCGTTCGATCCCCCGATAACCCAGATGATACAATACCTGATCGCACGCCATTCGCTCGTTGCGAAGTGAGTCCTCAGCCTCCTTTAGTTCTTCCAAGTCAAAGTTACTGACGCCGATGAACCGGACTAGGCCTTCTGCCACAAGCTTTTCCATCGCACGCATGGTCTCTCCTATGGGGATATTATTGCTAGGCCAGTGCAACAAGTACAAGTCAAGCCAGTCAGTCTTTAGTCGTTTCAGGCTTTGCTTGCAAGCCCTCAGAGTACCTTCATATGAGGCATTGGAGGGTAGAACCTTGCTAACTAAAAAAACCTCGTCACGTCGACCGGCGATGGCTTCAGCCACCAATTCTTCTACATGACCGTTGCCGTACATCTCTGCAGTATCAATGTGGGTGAGTCCTAGGTCAAGCCCTAGCCGGAGTGCCTCAACCGCGAGCCGCTCGGTATTTGGATCTCCCTCAATCATCCATGTACCTTGACCAATCACCGGTACCTTTACATCAGTCCAACCGAACTTGCGCTTAAGCATTATAGATCACTTATGGTCCTTTGTTATACAGCACTCGACCTGCAAACGATGGATGGATCTATTTTTCTCTACAGCAAATTTCGCCAATTTTTTCCTATCCAAGCTCGAATTAGCCAAGTTATAGATCTTTGGTTATTATCTGACAATACTGTTACTGATGTGTTATAAAGTTGAGAAAATATATATATGTACTTTCAAAATTTTCAATACTTCATGTTTCAAAGGCTAATTTGATGACAATTATAATTTATCTAATTAAAATAATTAATAATATTCAATTGATGACTAATTCTGAAAGTATATTTCAGCATTTCAAATAAAACAAATTAACCAAATTGGTTGTCCTCCATGTACTACAGGATCGTCAAATCTTCAGGGCAAAAGGAACAAGGCCCTTTGGAACCCAGTTACTTCTGATGTAGGTCTCTATTTCGTGGAATTTAAGTTCTTTTCGATTTTTGAATTTTGTAACTATTAACATATCTGATAATCCAGTTATATCACAAACAGCACAGATGTTTGGAAATTTTGATATATGTTTTTCTACATCTGTTATCTTTTCCTTAACATCTGTCACTTCTATGATTGCTGTAAGATCATAAGTCTATCTTTGGTGATCAAGTATTGCAGATTATGAACCAAACAATATATAGGCTACTCCCTCTTTCCCTGATTGGTGTTTTAATTCTTAAATTAGACCCGTCAACAGTAGAGTATTATAGGAATACATATATGACAAAGGAAGAAGAACAAGAAAACATAATTACGAAGGAAATAAAATCCTGGAGTAATTTTGAATATGCTTTGAGGGAAGAAGAGAGTATTCTTTTCAACAAGATGTTAAATGAATGTCAAAAAGAAGAATACACTAAAGCCTTCAACGCTAAAGGCGAATACAACTCTACTGAATCATTGTTTATGGCTTTGATATTTCAGCAGCAAAAAATGATTAGTAAATTAATTGATAAACTTTCAAAATATCAAGTGAATCAAAAAATAACTTTGACAATAAGGATATTATTGATGTAAACTATTCTAAGAAATAATATATTTTTGTTAACGCTATCTAACTAATCCAACCTAGCATATTTCTTAAATAAGACTTTCTAGAGCTATATTGTATAATATGCCTTTTGGCTTCTATGGCAGCAAACAAGACAAAGAAGATTCTCCATATGTTAAGAAGGTCTCAACATATGGAGCAGATGATTTAGAGGAAACTAGTAAAATAACTGAAATGCTAAATTCAGATGAAAGAGTATTCCTTGTTGCAAGACAATCAAGGTTAAAACCAGGTGGTTCTCATTTTACACCAAACATCGTCTATGCAACAGATAGAAGAATCATAATCAGAGATCCATATATGCTTGGGATAAAAGAAAATGTAGTAGATATTCCATATGATATAATTACAAGTATAAAACTGGAAAAAGGGTTGTTATCCTCTACAATCAGATTTAAGGCGCCAGGATTATTGAGCTCAACTAGGTTAGGAATGATGAATAGTATAGTTGATGGTGGCGAAGATAATGATTAAGGAGGCATAATTGAAGCCATTCTAAAGGATAAGGCATAAGATTTGGTTGAAATAATTCGTTCGGTATGCAAAGTAGTAGTAAATCTGCACTTTCAAAAAAACAAAAACCCTCCTCCGAATTACTTGAATCCAAAGAGTATACTGTACCCTTCAATCAGTCAATTTCAATTGCAGATGAATTACGCAAATTTGCAAAGCTAAAAGAAGAAGGAATACTAACAGAAGAAGAGTTTAAACAATTGAAAGAAGATCTAATAAGGAAGAATAGATGATTGATAGATAGATAGAAAAACATACAGAGTGGAGGAATTTTGTTCTAGGTTGAGCCATATGAGAACTATTATTTCCCAGACAATCCATTGCTTAGATTATGATGGTTTATCTACTCTATTTTATCTACTTGATGGAGTCCATGGTTCATATAAAATTTTCTCCTATTCTGAATCATAAGGATATCCAATATGAGTAGGCAATGTTAGACTTCATAACGCTTTATCAAGAATTTTATCAGTAGTAAGAGTTTGTGCATCGGTATGGGCCGAGTTAACAAAAGTAGTAGATAATAGAAATAGTGTGAGACAATGCTATCGCAGCTAGTGTTATATTCGCATTCTGTTCGAAATATGCCTATACCATGAAGTTTTTCAGATAGGCTCATTATAATACGAACATGAAAATGCTGTGTAAAGACGAAATTAATAATACAAATAAAACATCAAAGAAAATAATACTATCTTCTTCATTACCTCAGTATTTGCGAGTGCCGTTACTAGACAAAGAAGAAGAGCAGAAAGACAAAAAGAATTTCTGATATCCAAGCATTCCAAATATAGTTCTATAGGCAATGAGAATAAGAGAAGATCAACCAAAAGAGAAATAAGAATATGTGTCCCAAGGTTTCTGTTCAATATAAAGTTAGAGTTAAGGAAAAAATTGTTGAATCAGCACTAATCACTTTCTCAAAATATGGCTATGACAGAACAAGAATGGGGGATATATCTGAAGCAGCTAAGGTAAGTAAGGGTACATTGTACCTTTATTTTAGAAGCAAAGAAGAATTATTTTATGCTATATCTGAAAGGAATATTACAAAATTAAAAGAACAATTGTCTGCATTATTTACAACAAAAAAGGAAGATCTTATATTGAATGCAGAAAAGTTTTATGATAACTTTTACAAAGAAATAGGTCAAGATTTTGAAAAAGTATTTTTCGAAATAATTGCAGAATCATCACGTAAATCTAAGTTACAAAAGATGTTATATGAACAACGAATAAGGACATTTGACGTAATAATAGAATATTTAAATTTACAAGTAAAAAGAGGATTCATCAAGAAAGATATAGACATAAATGCCATAGCAGCAGGTTTGGTCTCGCTATTTGATGGCTTATCAATAAGTAAAGTATTAGGTATAAGTGAGAATAAAAATAGACAAGCATGGCTTGGGACAGTAAAGGCCATATTCAATGGCATAGGCTAATTTGTCCTATGTTATATTTTGTCCCTTTACTACTATCCTCCTCATCATCACCTTATCTATTCACATACAAACTGATGGGGATATTCATAAAAAGAGTGTGTGCTATCTTCAGCAATATTAATTATTATTACTTCAGGAGAATTACATCTTATCAAACCTTTTGGTATATAATTCAACCAAACCTTTTATTCTGGTGTAAATGAAAATATATGTAGTAGATGGCTAAGAGTTTTGGTTCATCCAATAATAGATCTGATAAGATACCAAAAGTGACTTCTGATTTTCAATGCTTTGTATGCGGTTCTATCTTCACTACTGATGAGGATAGAAGAGATCATTTGGAAAAAGAATCTCGTGGGGAACTAAGGGATAATACTACAGAAGAAGATATAGAAATTGCAAGACGACAAGAGGAGATACAGAAGAATCGTCGACATCGTTTGTAAACGCTGTATTCAATGAGAGTTGTATTTTTGTTATTATTCCATCACTTGCGGGTTCTATGGTGTTATTATATCCCTTGTGGTAAAGTGGTTCAGCTATTTAGTATTAACTATGAATTGAACAACATGCGCTGGTTAATATAGATATCAAATATGATTGCTAAATGTGCTGGTTAAACCTATTCAAAAACTTATCAAACTCCTTTTCAAAATACTCTGACAATATCTTATTACTTTGTGTATGTTGTTTCGTATAATTGTCTGATAAATATGATAGTACACTTAGCAATGCAGCAGAAGCATAGCCAAATGATGTTTTTGTATATTTTCAAAAATTGTCGTTATCTCTGTATATATGAAGATCTACTGCAATGACTTGGATTTTATCATTATAGAATGCACCTGCGTTGTTTACAAATTATGTTACTTGATCTCCTTGACCTATCTGAACAGGTTCTTCTCAGGATGAGTATTATAGATATTGGAATACATATATTGATAAGCAAAGTAATCTATCCATTTTATATAGAGAACAAATAGAGTGGACAAAATTCGCAACGCAGCTATGAAACGACAAATGCCCTTCTTGACAAGTGGTACTATAACTGGCATGATACTAACTTACTATTATGGTTTTTTATTTACTATTATTGTAAACAGTGCTATTTGGATGCTTATCTCTTTTATTGTCAATAAGTATTACTAGAAGTCAACAGGTTTCAAAGATAAGAAATATCTCTTGCAATATGCACTATTAAAGCTTAATTCTAGATAAAGAAGAATTTAGCATAATCTAACTAGACCCATTACTATGATTAGGATGCTTTCCCCTCATCTTCTTTTTATGAGTTATTATATTTCTTATTATCAGACTTTTGATCCTCGTAGTCCAGTTACTACAGCGATTTCTTCAAACTTTGTGATACCGATCTATATGATAATGAATATACTAACGTTCTTATTGTAATCAAATTGAATAATACAATGCTCTAGGTGCACCAAAAAAATTTGAAAAACAAATTAAAAATCCTCGGTTTTGCAGGGAGTCTGAGAGCAGGCTCATATAATAAGTCACTTTTACGTGCGGCAGGGAAATTGCTTCCCAATGATGCAATTCTCGAAATCTTTGACCTTGCTGACATTCCTCTCTTTAATCAGGATATTGAAATGGATATGCCACCAAAGATAAAAGAGTTTAAATCAAAAATAAGGGAAGCAGATGCTATTTTGATTGCAACTCCGGAATATAACTACTCCGTTCCAGGAGTTTTAAAGAATGCTATTGATTGGGCCTCAAGACCATATGGAGACAATCCTTTTGATGGAAAACCGGTTGCTATCATGAGTGCATCTATTGGGATGTTGGATGGTGCAAGAGCTCAGTATCATCTTCGTCAGATGTTTGTATTTCTGAATATGCATCCGGTCAATGGCCCAGAGGTCATAGTCACCTTTGCACAGCAAAAATTTGATGCAAATGGCAATTTAGTTGATGATAATACCAAAACTTTTTTTGAGACAACTACTTCAGAATCTTGTAAACTGGACCAGGAGATTGAAAGTGGAGCAGTCTTCTCCTACATAAGCAATTATAGTATGATATCCTAATTTTAGCAGAATGAATATATGAGATATTGGTATATACGAATTTATCACCTAAAAATCTAAAGTATTATAACATCATCAGGAAATTATACCTACTTGAAACAGTTCTTTTTATTCATTTCATTCATTTCACTTTTTTCTTGATGTCACAGCAGTTTGTTAGCCGTTGACATATCTAATTATTATTCGAATTCACGTTGGTGTTCCGGTTTGATGTGTGTTTCAAGCAAATCCGCCAACGGTCCTTTAATTTCTTTCACATTCTGCTTAAACAATACCATTTCTGCTGCTCCTTCATTCCTGCAATAGATATTTACATTCCATTTTTCGTCATCTATCTTTGGAAAATCAGACCGATAGTGAGCTCCTCTGCTCTCTTGTCGCATTAGGGCACTTCTTATTATAGCCTCACAAACAACTAGCGACGACTTTACTTCCCAAGTTAAAACAACATTTTCACCATTATCATCGTCAATTTTGAATTCTTTTAAAATATTATCTTTAGAGTAAAACTCGTTCTTTAATTCCAAAATTCTTTTCAATCCATTTTGCAACTTTGTCTCTTCTCTTATTATTCCTGCATCCTGGTTCATTAACTCTTGTATTTCATTGAGAAACTTAATTGGTTCCTTAACTATAAAAATTCCATTTTCAAATTCTTTTTGGTTATTAACGTTCAATCGCAGCTGTGATTGTCCAGTTTTCTTTATTCCTGATAGTTCCTTTGCTAATTTCGCCGCTTCACTACCAACAATTTTTCCGAAAACTACTGTGTCCAGTAAGCTATTTCCACCTAAACGATTAGCACCATGAATCTGACTTATTACTTCTCCAACAGCATATAGACCCATTATCTTTGTTCTACACTTTATATCTACTACCACTCCGCCCATTGAATAATGTGCAGTCGGTCCAACTTCCATTTTCTCCTTGGATATATCAGTCCCAGCAATATTTTTGAATTGTTCATACATTGTGGGCAGCCTGTCTAATATTTTTTCCTTTTGTAGATGGGTTATGTCCAACCAAACTCCTCCATGTTCCGTACCTCTGCCAGCGACTATTTCATTATAATTTGCACGGGCTACTATATCGCGTGGTCCTAGCTCCATTCTTTCAGGATAGTAATTTTTCATGAACCGCTCACCTTTTGAATTTAGTAATATGCCTCCTTCACCACGTATTGCTTCAGTGGCTAGGGTACCTAATGCTTTCTCTGGCCAAACCATTCCAGTAGGATGGAACTGTACCATCTCCATATCTACTAAATCTGCACCTGCTTCATATGCTAGAGCCACACCTTCACCATAGTTTTCAAAAATTCTAGAACTACTGACTGAATAGACTCGCGTATATCCACCAGCAGCAAGTATCAAAGATTTGCACTCAAATATCACAATTTCTTTTTTTTCGATATCTATGCCAAGTGCTCCTTTGACTTCTTCTTCCTCCCCTTCCCGTTCTCCTTCTTCTCCCACTGCTGGCCCTTCTTCAATTACATCATCTGATTTTAATAATTTTGTGATGAAGACATTGTCTATAATTTCAATTTTCCGCTGACTAACTTGGTACATCAGAACACGAATTATTTCCTCACCGGTCCTATCTTCATAAAATACAGTTCTTCTATAAGTATGGGCTCCAAAGAATCGTTGTGTTAATCTGCCATCTTTCTCTCTATGAAACCTTGCGCCCCAATTTGCTAATTCATTCACAGCAGCAGGTGCATTTTTGCAAAGTAGCTCAACTCTTTCGTACTCTGCAAGGAATTCTCCTTCTCTTAGAGTATCAGCTGCGTGTATCGTCCAGTTATCTTGGGGATCCATAGTACCAACAGCTGCGTTGATACCGCCTCTTGCAAGCACTGTATGAGGATCTCCTTTTCTACTTTTACTAATTACGAGAACACGAGCACCGGCATCATGAGCTTCAATTGCCGCTCGAAGACCAGCAGAACCACCACCTATAATTAGGACTTCACATGAGCGGTGGTTTGACTGTTTTTTCTTCTTATTTTCATCCATTTATGTATTTCAGGTAAGTAATATTTAACAAATTGGGCTAACTGCCTTTTTCTGCAGATTTCGATTACAATATGAGGCTTTGAAATCAAAACCTTTTTTATCTTCATCTAGGTGATTCATAGTATATGTAAAAAATTAAATTCAACTTTAAAGCAGTTGATAATAATTTTATAAAAATATAAGTTATCCATCTTGTTAATTCATTGATTGATTGATTTATTGGTTGAAAATCTGAATTTGACTCTTGAATCTAGTCTGCTTAATAGATTAGTATCTTCAAATCATACAGTAGTAACGATTGGTAATAGATAAATACAAAAAGAAGAGAGATAGGAAAATTAAAAAATGAATACAAATAATGAAAGAATGATAACAATGAATCAGGCAGATACTCTAGCAAACAAAGACAATAATAATAATTATAATAGTAGTAGCACTGTGTCATCATCACGGTCATCATCAGCACACAACAACAACAAAATTGAAAATGTATTAGTACTTCAAGGTGGCGGATCTTTGGGAGCATTTGGATGTGGAGTATTTAAAGCGATTGCAAATAATGACATCAAGCTTGACATTATTGCAGGCACATCTATTGGTGGCATAAATGCTGCAATTATATCTGGCAGCAAGGATGAAAAACATCCCGAACAAGCGTTAGAACAGTTCTGGTTGGAATTATCTGAAGGCTTTGTAGAATTTGATAAGCATATTCTTCCTTATTTTTCTTCTCTACCTAAATTTGTAGAAGATTTGCTATTACCAGCTCGTTATTATTATAATAACTTACCTATATACTCATCAGAGCAAGAAAATTATTCAACAACTACAAATGCAAATGAACATGCTATAAAAATGAAGCAGTTAAGATCTTTCTACAGCTCGGCTATTTTTGGAAATGATAAAATGTTTAAACCTAGGTGGAGACAAGAAACTGCTCTAACCGACCCAGAATATTTTACACCACAAAAATGGACTTATTTGTATGATCTTGCACCTTTAGTAAAAACTTTAGAAAAGTATATTGATTATGATAAATTGAAACCTAATGGAAATCCTAATGCACGTTTGATCTTAACAGCAGTAAACATTTTAACTGCAGATCCACTGACATTCGATAGCTCTAAGCAACAAATAACACCAAAACATATCCTTGCAACATCTGCCTATCCACTGTATAACTTTCGTTGGATAGAAGTAGAAGATGGAGTATATGCATGGGACGGAGGTTTATTGAGTAATACCCCATTAAGAGAGGTAATAGATGCATCTCCAGTGAATGATAAACGAATATTTCTGGTAGAAAACTATCCAAAAAGAGTCAATGCACTGCCAAAGAACCTACCAGAAGTTTATCATAGAGCAAGAGATATAATGTTTTCTGACAAGACAGAGTATAATGTAAGAATGTCTAAAGTAATAACACAATATCTGCGCTACATTGAAGAACTTTACCAATTAATAGAAACCCGTATGGACCTCTCGAAAGTGGATCCAAAGCAGCTTAAAAGAATTCGCAAAAAATATAAAAAATACAAGCAAGAACGAGGCGCTGAAATAAAGGACATTGTTTATGTAACACGTGATGAACCTTTTCCTCATATGTATGAAAATGCGGACTTCTCGCCACAGACGATTAAAAATTCAATTAAAGAAGGAGAAATGAAAACAATTCAAGCATTGAATAGGGCGATGATAAGATCCATAGTAACCCCCTACTACATATGATGAAGTTGATGATTGGCTGTTCTTGCTGAGGATAAGTTCCATGATCAAAAAGAGCTTTTCTTAACATTGCTAAAGAAGTGGGAAATTCTGGAGTACATTTTGATGATCCTGCTTGGGTAAAAATGTCTGCAAACATCTAAAACCATAAAAGAGAAGAGAAAGTTCTGCTTTGTAGTCTGATGATAGTTTTTGACTTGTTTGTTGCTTAAAGTAATTGTCCCTGTTCACTTAAGTAAATTCAAGTAATTTACGACAATGCCATTGCTCTACAATTATTCCTATTTTCCATTTTAAGGAATCTGTTGTTCGCATATCTCAATGTCTTATTCGTTGTGGTATTCAATGAAAGTTTGAGTTGTTGGGGTTCCAGTCCAATTAAGGGATATTACTACCGTCTATTGTGATGATGATTCTGAATATGGAATAGATTGAATTTTTTTACAACAGCCTCATAACAAAAATAGCTCTTATGAGAGGAACCAAAAGAGGTCCTTGATTTGAAATCAAATATTATTCTTATCGGAGGGAAAGTCTTCCTTTTAATCAAGTGTTTGCATTTTATTACATAAATTGGAGATTCTCTATAATTCCAAACATGATGGAATCAAAAAACGTTTATTTTAGTGTGTAAACTTTGTAGGGCTTATCAGTTCCATAGTTAATATATTTCCATCGATTATCAGATATTGATAACTCGTGAAATTCTGACTGCTTTTTATGATCTAATGATTTGTATACATTATCTCCTATAGATATTTTATTTGCACCTGTTAGAGAAGTTATTTTTGCTGCTATATTCATACTATATCCCAGTATATCAATAGGCGAGAGTTGTTCGTAGCCGTACTGAACAACTGCGTTTTCTCCTGCATCTATCCCTATCTTGACAAATAGTTCTGGATACCCATATCTTTTAAAGATTGTATTAATCTCCTCCTTGATTACATTAATCATCGATTTCCCACATTCTACTGACGTCTCTGAAGCAAGATATTTGTTCTTATTGTTGACACGACCAGGAAAAAATGAGATTACTGCATCGCCTACGTATTTTAAGACATATCCATCATGACTATCTACAACATGCGATATTTGGTGGGTAAAAGCTCTAATTATTGTAATAAGGTTGTCTACGGGTAAAGTCATGCTCATGCTCGTTGAGCCGACCAGATCAGCATATATAATAATGAGCGGAATTTTGGAACTAATGTGGTTAAGAAGAAACTTTTGACCACGTCTTATTGAAGTATGGATCATCTTTGGCCATAGGTTATCAAGTATCAACGGTGTATGTATTTTATACCAATACGCCATTGATTCTTCTTCTTGCATACTCTGTTCCAGTAAAAATGTAATCTGATGCTGCTGCGGCGTATCTGTCATTTGCATTGACCGTATTAGCGATTCATAAGCTACCAGTTCATCATGTTCTATTATGAAATCTTGCTTCATTTGCATTAATTCGTCTTCTTCTTGCGTAGAATTTTCTCGACTGTTATTTTCTGTTTTTGATTCTGCAGTCTTTGGAAAATTCTTTCTCTTAGTTATTGTAGTAAGTAGGTTTGACCTTGATAAATCTGCTTTAGCATCAGTTGGCTTTCCTCGTAATCCTGTAATTATTCTTTCAAGCCTGCTTTTTTGAATGTGCGTTTCTTCTAAATGCTGTTTTAGTTTTTGTTTTACTTCTTGTATCGGTGTCTGATCTATTCTTGATTTTATTCTATCTACTGATGCATTTTCAGTAGACAATGCTTCATTTAGTTTTTCAACTAGCTCTAAGGTCAATCGAATATTATTATTATTAGTTCTTTAGGTTAGACAAAGAGTATTACTTATTTATGTTCGATTATATCATTTAACATTATTTCTCAAACCATGTGTTTGATATACTTACTTGAGTTTGCAAGAGAGCGGAGAACTGTTAAGTCTATACAATTTTATCCTTATCCAATCTACCTGGTCCAGGATATTGGCATGATTATTAGTTGAGTATAGACCACTCTTATAGCATGGTAGTACAATCATTATAATAATACAATTAAGCATTTGATTTTTGTATTTGCTACTACAACTAAAAATAATAAGATACAGATTATGGCTAATTGGGATATTCATTCCAACCAATTCTTTAAAATAAGTATCTCAGATCTGGCTAACGATATAATAAATTCGGTTTATGAGACTAATGGATATGTAGAATTGCTTAAAAAGATAGCAGTTTGTAATGTCATTTTAGGAATGCCATACCTTATCTTTCTTTCTTCTTTATAAAAGTGAGCTAGGTTCGAGGAATTGTCATCTGAGTTATTATCAAGAAGTAATAATTCTAACAGTTTTGTTTTAGTACGTGAAAATCCATTTATAAACTCAATGTATTACTATGAAAACACAGAAAGCATTCTTTAAGGTAGTTGGAATGTATTGTACTACATGTAAACCGATTGTAGAAAAACAATTAAAAGATGAAGAAGCTGTAAAGAAAATTGACATTGATTACATGACAGATAGTGTTATAGTAGAATATGATCCATTACTCATAACTAGAGAAGAGATAAAAAAATAGATTAGAAAGATCAGGTTACAAGTTTGTTAGGACGACTACAATTACCAGATAATGTCATTATGACTTTGTCTTTTTGAAGAGATTATAAGTATCTAGTAGTTGGATGTACCGAATAGGCTTGTTTGAAATCCTCATTGGTAAAGATTTCTTCTCTCCATTCGTTGGCTTTATACTTGCAAGTTTTGGCTATATATCAAGTAATATCGAGTTTTCAACTACTATTACTGAACTCATTGCCATTGCTAAACTCGCAAGCCGTCATTATAAATATAATCATATCTAAGTTCTTTTCTATATCGGGTAATGCTATATCGCTACTTTTGTTTCTATTGTATAATCGAAACAAATAGTTAAAATCCTTTGTTGGCCTTCTGTAATCAACAATCTTCCATTTTTCATTGTCATTTAATGATTCCTCATATGCTTTCCAATCATAATTTGAGTCTAAATATCCTTCCGCCGTTATTTTCAGTGTCTAAACTGCCTCTGACAGGTATGATTTGTACCCTAAGCTGTTGGTAACAATTCTTATATTTTCAAGAATATTTCTATCATAATAGAAAAGCTTATCGGCCTTTAGAGGTATTCCAGTTTCCTTTCCTAGATCAGATAAACACATTTGAATAATTTCAAATTTTAGGAGCGCTCCAGGATATAAAGAATAAAACAAACCTTTTTTTAATTCAAAAATGTGGATAATTTTTGCTAGATTAAATTATACATATCTAATAGCATATACAATGATCAGAGGTCGGTCTGAACACAATGACAGAAGAAAGACAATATTTCTTTTTGTCTCAGTTTTATTATTGGGGCGGAACTACTACATTCACTGCACATTTGCTTAATTCACTAGGAAAAGATACAATACTGCTTGTAGAAAATCCTTATCAACAAGAGAAAGAGAAAGGAAATTTTGGTTATGGTCTGCAATATCGAACTGTTCCTACTGGTTTTATAGACAGTATTCGGAATCCATTCATAGTTGACTTTTTTCAATACAATCATGTTCTCCCTAAATTGAAACGTGATGACATTACTGTTGTCATCCACGATCCAACGGAGATTTCAAAGGAAAACGAATCCTATCTAAAATATTGGAATATTATTTGCATAAGAAAAACCATGCAGCAATACTTGAGAGATAAGTATGGCGTGAACTCAAGGTTTCTATATCACCCATTTTATTCTTATCCTACATATATAAAGAACAATCTTGACAAATTAGCGAAAGACACCAAATGCGGTTGCTATAATAATAGTAGCCGACATGGAAAAAAAGATGCGGTTTCAATATCAAGAATAGATTATGGTAAAAATACAGAAATTATAATGGAGGCTAATACTTTGCTACGAAAAGAACAAGGAGGTACAGATAAGAAGTGCAATAATGATTTCACAATAAAAATTCATGGACCATTCGATTTAAAATATGTCAACCATATGCTAGGTGGAAAAGAGAATTTTATGCAATACTACTACGGTACATTTGAAAAATCATTTGCAGCCATTTCACGTATATTAAATAAAGCAAAATTTGTAGTTGATGTGACTCTAATACCTCATGACGGAGGAGGCACACAGTATACATTTTTAGAGGCAATATATCACAACGCAGCCTTAATAATCAATAGAAATTGGATTGAATCAGTAGATAAAAAATACCAAGATTTTAAAGAAGGATACAACTGCTTTGCAGTATCTAATGGAGAAGAATTAGCTGAAATTATTAAAAATAACAAGAATACTGATATTGAAAAAGTAGTAAAGAATTCCAAGAAGTTATTACATAGACATATAAATGCAGATTGGTCACTTATATAATGTAATTTTTTAAAAGACTGTATTACTAAAAATGGAAAAAACTTTAAAGGTCCAAAAAAGTCACCAATTTGGTTACATTGTTAGGATGAGGTTATGAAATTTCTTTTGATACTCCACGGTGATCTGGTTATTTAAATGAAGATGAAAGCATACAGAAAATAATTTTTATCCTATGTAGAATTGAATCTTATCTATAAATATAATCATCTCTATAATAATACAATGTTTGGTTTTGGAATAATGCTGATGCATTTAGCAGACTACCTTACCCGGCGAAAATATAACAAAAACAGAAGAGAGGATGAGAAAGATGCAGAAGCTAAACAGCATACCTAAAAGAATATTTAATAATTATCTTTTTCTATTTTCATTCTTAATTAAAATTACAAATATGCCTGAATATTTCTTTTTCAGAGACTATAAGATAAGATTGCTCTATAGTACCAAGACTTAACTCTTGTTCATTTAATCTTACTTGTTTAGCATTCTTTTTTTCATCTATTCTTGTGCTAATTTTACTATTGGAGGATTCTCAGATTGCAATACTTTGACAAATTCGCCATCAAAGCAACCAGAGGAAGTAACCTTTAGCATTGATTGAATTTTCTCTCTACTTTTACTTTTGTGGTATTTTGTATAATTGACGGTCTTCACCTCATTTATAATTTCATGAGTTATCTATTATCTTAACACTCATGATTATGAGTCTATATTTTAGGTATTTGTTTTGGCATTACACATACTGCACAACACCTTTGCTTAAAAGATGTGTAATATGATATATAATATATTTCATGATGGTAATATAGATGTTATATAAAGATATTGCGAAGGCAGATATTTTATTATAATTATGATCTAGTGCGTTATTTACAACCATTTTTAGAATATAGTCAGAGGAAGTATCTTTATTTAAGGAAGAAGAAGAATGACAACAAATTTAATGATCAAGCAGCAGCATCAGCCTCCTCATTAGCATGACTAGTTTTGGTATTCCATTAACGGGTAGTATATCAGCAGCTAGATTTACTCTAGGATTTATTAAAGGATGATATAGGAGCATGACCACTAGAAATATAGTTTTCTTAGTAAAGTGAAAGGATGTTTATTATTCATAATCATCATAAAATTACATTTATGTATGCAACCACAAGACCTAATACAATACCATATACTGCATGTCCACTTAAACTTGCAAATGCTGGAACGTGACCTAACGGATGATTCCATACAGAATATCCAGTGATGGGTTTATGGATAGGTACAAGAGTAAGAATCCATAATGCAAAACCATATAAAATTCCAAATAAAGAAAACGATATAATGGTAAATGAAAAAGAGTGTGACAGAAAGGAAATAATATATGGAAATGCTATTCCGGCTAAAGTACCATTTAGAAAATGAAAGAAAAAGATTCCCTTAAAATAACTTTGTCTTTCTTTTTCTATTGTGTTTGAGAAACGAAAATACAAACGTTTGGTTATAATATAGTTTTCATGCCATTCAAAGACACCATAAATGCCCCACTTTTTCCATGATGGTATTTCAGTTATAGTCATAGCAGCAGTTGATAATATTCCTCCGATCAAACCAATGATAAAGGGATACAACGATAGCACCTCTATTTCTTAGACTATGAGATATGCGTCAGTGTTTATTAGCAGATATCTATTATATGTGATTAAATAATGTTTATTGTTCATTGAAATTAGAATGTATTGTTTCTTTTTAAATATTATCCCTATAATATGATTGTTAGGCACTATGTAGATTGAATATACCTGTTTGCTGTTTCACAGTCGCATGTAATCTGTCAAAGCTTGCAAGATTTGAGATGTCGCTAAACGCCAGTGGCATTTTTTACCGATAATCTAGACTGCAGCATCGAATTTGCTTTGCCAACAACCCCCGTGATAAAAATGTGAGCACTATCTGCGACGAACCGCTGTGCTATAACGAAGCCTCCGCCGCTGTTTCCGCCCATGACTACTGCGATTTTTCCTTCGAGCTTTTCCATAATTTTATTTCTATTGGTAAGTTAAATTTGTAGATGGCAGAAGATACTTCTGCCATTGAATGGCAGGACGTTGATAATATAATTGAAGCCAAAAGACAGTACTCATTCATTTATTAGTATCAGTATTATTAGCACCAAAGAAATTGACAAGCTGTTTTATAACAAATCCTGTTTGCTCTTCCGGAATCCAGTGTCCGGACAAAGGAACGACTGTGCCACTGACGTTTTCAGCCAGAGCCTTTACTCCGTTCAAAACTGAATTGCCTGGTATATCTCCTCCAAATGCTGGATAAAAGTCGCCTGCCAATACAAGAACAGGAATTTGAAGCTTAGATTCGTTTACTAATGCTTTGTTTTGTTCTGCATCTATGGGGGAGGCTCTATAATATTCAAATCCAGCTCGCATTGCACCTGGAGCAGAGTATTTTCTGACAAATTCATCTATGTCGGCTTGAGCAATGGCATCGGGGTTATACGCAAGGCCTTTATAAAACCAAGAAAGGTATTCTCGCTCTTTACCTTGTACTAGAGCTTCTGGCAAGTTAGGCGTTTGATGAAAAGCAAACCACCAAGGTCCATTCTCACCAAATTCTGGAGGTAGAAAACCTGCGAAAATATAATCCATTATTACTAATTTAGTTACATTGTTGGGGTGAGCTGGAGCATATGAATAAGCTGTCTGTGCTCCTATATTATGTGCTACTAAAAAAATTTTATTGAATTCTAGTTGAGATACTAATTGGTAGATATTTTCTGCAGTTAGTATTTCCATCATAGCCTGTAGTTGGCTTTGAAGAATCTCCAAGTCCTCTTAGATCAGGAACAATAACAGTATAATTTTTAGCCAAAGTTGGCATAACATGACGCCATTCATACCATGTTTGCGGCCAAACATGCAGCAAGACTATGGGCTCGGCTTGACCGCCTATTACGTAGTGCAGTTGAATACCATTAACAGAAGCCATATGATGATAAAATCTCGTATTATCAATATCAAAAGATACCCCTAGCATATTAGGTTGCTGTTATTTTAGAACAGAAGATGTTTGGTTAACTTGTGATTGTTGTTGTTGCTGTTGTGCCATTGTAATCTGGAATTGATTTGAACCAATTTAAATTACAGAGGTGCTAGATGCAATAACTATGAAAACGGCAAATAGTATAAAAGTTGATGACTGTACTATAGGATTTTTCTTCTTAGTCATCTACATGTGCTTACATAGCTATTCTATTTAAGGTTGGTCGTTACTATAGAGTGTAACCAATCAGTACCATTAAATGTGACTTCTGCTCATCCTTCGAACGAAAATGCTATTCCATCTTACCTTCCTCCTCAGCAGCAACTATCATCAGAGACAGCAATTCAAACAGTGAAAATTGTTTCTGGAGCTCTTCAAAGGGCGATAAAGCATATCAACCGAATCAGATAATTATTAAACCTGGGATGGCAATAAAATGACAAAACGGAGATAATATTTTACATACCATAACATCTGGATATGGGATAGGAGATCAAGAGAAGGGCAATGAGTTTGACTCTCCATTAATTCAACCAGACCAAATGTTTTTTTACAAATTCTCTAAACCAGGAGTATTTCCATATTTTTGTGTAGTGCATCCTGTAATGATTGGAGAGGTTATCGTAGAAAATGAAAAATATGGTGCAATGCCACAACAACAAGAATAGGGAGAAGAAGGCAAGGAAGAGGGGAAGAAGAATAATGGTAGTAATTGATGAAACTTCAATGAATTAGATAGAAGCATCCTTAATAAATAACTGCTGTTATTATGCTTAAATGATAATTAAATATTTCATTTTGTTCTAAATTTAAGAGAATAACTAGAGCAGTGAAATATATAAACTATATCAAACATGTAATATCTGACAAAACCTACAACTAATCAAAATAAGCAAGTATATAGAATGACTGTGCAAATACTTTACAAGTACTGATTTATGAAAGTTTCATCATAGGTCTTACTACCATTAACTTGGTTCTTGTCAAAATTACACGCTACAGTCTATATAGGCTTTTGCTGATTGAGACATGATTCTGACATTTTCCTTGAAAAAGGAAAACTTTAAGTAAGATTGTCCATATGACGGGGTTATGAAAGATATAGATATGACATTCTTAAAAGGAGGAGTATTATTATCAGTCATTTTAGCAATATTGATTCCAAATACTTTGCAAGCGTCTGCACAACTACAACAACAACCAATATCTCCACAACTACAACAACAACCAATATCTCCACAACTACAACAACAACCAATATCTCCACAACAAGGAGAGCTGCCAGGACAACAAAATGGATTTAAGAGTTTCATAGCAACTGGTAAAATAAACACTATTAATTATGCTCTTCCTAACACATGGATTGGTGATGGTACTTTTAGTATGAGAGTAATAGATGGAGATGTGGAAGATTTTGGAACAGCAATGAGATTTATCAACAGCAATGGATCACCTTCCCCACCTTCACATACGCATGAAATTCAAAACTTTGATAATGACGACGAGGTAACACTAACACCTAACAATAGTGTAAAGTTGATAGGAGACTCGGTCGTTACAACAAATCATATGAATCCTTGGAAGCATGTTGGTACTAATATTACTATCAATGAAGGAAAGACAATATCTATTTCATTAGATGATGAAAAGACAAATCATCATTTTGCAGGGAGCCTATATATGGACTCATTACTTCAATAGCGCCGTGCGGAGGGAAACCAGGTGCAGGTATGCAGGTTTTTCAATCGTGTGATTCACCAAATAATTAGGATCTATATCTAGCGCTTTACCTTGGTAATGTTTGGCCTCTAAATCTTTGCTTAATCTATCAAATGCCACACATTCATTGTATATTCCACCTATGCACTATTAGGATCTATAGATAATATCTTGTCTAATACCTGAAGAACCTCATCATATATTTCTAACTTGATAAGAACTATGTCTTTGTTAGTTAATATGTCTGTATCATTAGCTTCTATATTTAAGACAGGAATCAGTTCAAAACCAAACTAAATAATTTTTATATAATAACCAATGAGACAGACAGTATAGTTGTCAATCCAAAAAGAAATCTGGTATATATACTTGTTAATCCATTATAGGAGCCACTTTAAGCAAAAGAATTCTACTACTATCGTCAGACCAATACCATTGAGAAATAATAAATGATTTGTAGAGTATCAGTCAGCATTCCCAATCTGGGTCGCAAAATACATTTGTAATTGATCCTGTATGTCCCCCTTCAAAATAGGCAATGATAGGAACATTCCTCATAACCGGGATAGAAACATTCACCATAACTGGAACTAAGAATAGGACCATAATTACGGTTACCACAAGATATATAGAACTATATTCTATATGTATTCTAGATTTCATATATATACTATATACTTGTGCTATTTATTAAGCTTTCCTAAGCTGCAAGCCGGATTTATAATACATAAAGTCCTGGCAGACAACATTTTTCGGCATTTCTGCATTTTAATCCGTAGGAGTTTATTTGGTAATATTAAAGAATATTCTTTTTTTGTCCTATTAGTTTGTTTTTTTCTTTCCTTTGAAATAACGTCTAACCAAAACCTATAGTGATGCCCGACTGACATCATTTTTTAGAAGATTCGAAAGCTTTGAGATCTTCGACTTTTATTGCATTTAGGGTGGGATTTACAATGTATAACTTGTCTCCCTTGGGGTTCATAGCTAATTGTGAAGGACCTATGCCACCAGATATTGGGTTTTGCAGACGAAGAATACGTCCTGAAGCAACGGCCTTTTCATTCTTGTTATCATCCCACGATAAAATTGTGTCTGTGGATAAAGAAGTTGCTAGGAAATCATGGTTAGCTGGATTAATAGTCAGGATGAGAGAGCCATATTTAGGATCTAGGCTCAGGATTTTCCCCTCCCATCCCAGAGTATCATTGGACCCATTGATAATCTGTATTTGAGTAAGTCTAGGATATGCAAGAGCTATAGGATCAAAAGAATTTTCATCCTTGGAAGAAGTAGGCTTTGTATAACTAGTAACATATATTCTATTGATTTCTGGATTAGGATCTACTACTAGGGATTCTGGAGGTATACTGAGTTTGATAGTAGTAGCATTATCGCCTTTGTCATTTATGATTGTGACACTCCAATCTTTGTTATTAGCAAGGTATATCTTGTTGGTATAGGGATTAACAGCCATATCCGAGGGGCTGAATGGAATGGATATATCATTTTTCAATTTAGTGTTATTTTGACCATCTATAATTGATAAGTAATTGTAATTATTATTATTAGTATTACTTCCACCAACAACATATATGTTGTTATTATTTGGATTAACAGCCATATCAGATACTTGAAATGGAATGGATACATTTTTCAAAATACTATCATTTTCAGAATCTATTACTGAGACTATGCTACTACTCTGCTGCCATTGTAGGAAACAAGATTGGACACATATACATTGTTGGTCTTTGGATTGACAGCTATATTAAATGGAAGGCGATTTTGTCCTAAACTGATATCATTTGAAAGAGTGTTAGTATTACTATCTATTACGGCTATTGAGCCATTGTTATATTCAGCTACGTACAGCTTGGAATTATTTACGTTAAACTCCAAATCAACTGGCTGTTGGGCTACCTGAATATAGGTATTATTATTTGTAGCTGGATTCACCATGCGTATTGAATGAGAACCATCATTATGCTCAAAGCCCAAATATAGCATATGTGTTTTTGAATCGACTGCTATTGAATTAAGTTCCACATTGTTCTCCAATGAAGTTGGCAGGATTTGTACTACTTGATCTTTGTTACCATCTATAATTGATATTGCATTTGAGAGTTGGTGTGCAACATATATCCTATTATTGCTACTGTCAACGGCTATCTTGAATGGATATCTACCTACTGGTATGTTTTCTATTATACTATCTGACTTACCGTCTATAACTGATACTTTCTGTAAAGTGGGATTGGTTACGTATATTTTATTTGTATTTGGATTAACAACAAGAGAATTGCTAAGTTTAGTTGCCCCTACCCCTGTTATATTTTTTACAGTGTCCATTCTTGGAATCTACTACTGAGATTATATCAGACTTATCATTGGCAGCATATAATTTGCCTGTTTTTGGATTAAAGGCTATATCTGTTACAGTAACAGGCATTCCTGCAGATGTTTTTATGGGTTTTGGATAGTATTCAGGGCTGTCATATATAATTTCATCAAATTTTCCTTTACTTAAATCATCAACCATCTCACCAATGTCATTGATACCAAGATCATTATTGCCATCAATTATATAAGATGTTATTATTATCTGGAATTACTGCGTATATCTTGTTACTAGTGGGATCAACATCTAACTCTCTAACGATTCCATTGGTTGGTATAGTGTTTCTCATTATTTTTTGGTTGATACAATCTATAGCTAAAATGTTTTTTGAATTAGAATTGGCTACGTAGACAATATGTGTAATTGGGTTAACTGCTATATCCCTTGGCTTGCCTTTTTCTATTGTATATAGATCTCTCTTGCCTTCGACAGAGCAAGGTTGATGATTTATCATATTCATATACGCAAATGTGATAATTATCAATGGCACAGCTATGGCAGCAAAAATGATTACAGGTAAGAGAACTTTCCAGCCAGTAGAGGTTCGACGACTTATTTGTAAGCGACTCTCAGAAATATTCGCTGCTAACCTGGCAAGGATCTTATCTCTGTCTCCTTTACCTCTTAGGAGGTCAATCAGATCGATTAAAATGGTTTTTGTGTACCATACAGTGGAGTTAGGATTTACTGCTTTAATTAATCCCTCAAAGTTCCATTCATCTTCTTCTATTTTGAAGGATTCCTGTTCTTTATAATATCTAAGAAAGTCGGAAAGTTGTTCATTTCCTTTAATTGAATCTCCTTCCATCAAGTACGAGGATAATATCAGAAACCTAATAATAGATTGACGCCTTATTTTGTTCTCTGGGATTTCTTTTTTAACCTCAAAAGCAAGTTCTCTTCCTCTTTTATATTTGCCTGTCTTTATGAAATCTTCTGCTAACACCATTTTTCTTTCAGGGGTAGGTTGTATTTCAAACAATTTCATAGCAATTGGCAGAGATTTATCAAACTCAAATGTGTAGTTTGAATACAACAGATGAAGAGAATCTAGAGCAGAGATATTAGCAGGATCAAAAGCAAGGATCTTGTTAAACAATTCTGCAGCCTCATCATATTTCCCATCATCTATCATGAGATAGAGCTTTATTATATATTGCATCAGTGTTATTTGCATCTATTTCTATTACTTTATTATAGCATAAAATAGCCTCATCATATTTACCAAGTCTTTCAAGAGCTAAACCTTTAGCATTAAGTGCATCAGTGTTATTTGCATTTATTTTTAGTACTTTATTATAGCATAAAATAGCCTCATCATATTTACCGAGATTGCTAAATGCTAATCCCTTGTTATACCATGCAATCACATTATTTGCATCTATATCTATTACTCTATCATAGGATTTGATTGACTCTCCGAATTGACGGGATTCTCTAAGAAAATCACCCTTCTCGTTATACTCTTTTACCTGAAAGGCATAAATCTCTTTGACTTTGTTATAATACTGATTAGCCTCATCATATTTACCAAGTCTTTCAAGAGCTAAACCTTTAGCATTAAGTGCATCAGTGTTATTTGCATCTATTTCTATTACTTTATTATAGCATAAAATAGCCTCATCATATTTACCAAGTCTTTCAAGAGCTAAACCTTTAGCATTAAGTGCATCAGTGTTATTTGCATTTATTTTTAGTACTTTATTATAGCATAAAATAGCCTCATCATATTTACCGAGATTGCTAAATGCTAATCCCTTGTTATACCATGCAATGACATTATTTGCATCTATATCTATTACTCTATCATAAGATGAGATAGCCTCTCGGAATTTACCTAAGTAATTGAGAAGATGGGCTTTGCTATTCCATGCATAAATATGGTCTGGATCTATGCTTATGGCTTTATCAAATGATTGGATAGCTTCATCATACTTTCCGACCTTGGTAAGTGCTAGTCCTCTATTATACCACGAATCCTTGTTATTGGGATTTATCTCTATAGCTTTGTCATAGGAAATTATAGCCTGCTTGTATTCTTCTTCCTCTAATAGTCTTTCAGCTAATTTATTCCAGGCATTATAGTCAGATGGGTTACTTTCTGCGTTACGAATAAGTTGACGTATATTTGTATTGTCCTCTGCAATATTGTCAATAGAAGGTGAAGAAAATCTCTTCATTGTCAATCATGATGCGCTAGATTGTTTGGTTGTTAAGAATGATGCACGAAGTTTTCCTTGAAGAAGTCTTAACCTCGGGTCATCTTCAGACGTAAATATTGTATTTCTTGCAACTTCAGGTACATATAACTATCATGCTGTTAAGTTTGTTTTGATCCATTTTTTGTAAATCACTAAAAGATAGGTTTAAAACTAAATCGGGTAATTCAAAGTCATATAGGCCAGGCTTTATTTCATCAACCTTAGGTTTAGCAAATGTATTGTTTCTATTTAGCCACTCTAGTGTTGGGTCAAAATATGCTTTTACTGCTTCATCGATACTAGTCTGTAGCCTTGGTATATCTTTATTATTTTGATCTAAACTAACTAATTCGCTAAGCTTCTTGGCTGCATCTGTCAAATAACGTATATCATTTAGAGGAGAATTAGGATACTTGATTGAAGATTGCTTAATTGCATTCTCGATCAGATTCAGTATTTTAGCGTTAAACTGCTTTTGGGAGACTCCTATTTTTATGCTCTCTATACGAGATGCGTCTGCAACATAGTACATTGGTCTTTGTCTTTCTTCAGCCATCATTTGATTTTCAATATATCTTCTAAGGCTGTCTATTCTAATAACTCCAGTATCAGGATCTGCTGCTTCTCCATCTAATCCTTTTATTAGATGAAATGTAAATGCACCATGAGTATGGGGATCCTCTTTACCAAGGTGTGTACAATTATTCTTTTCTCTTGAAACTGCAGTTGCTTCGCTTGATGCAAGTATTATCTTACCACTGCCTCCATTTTGAGTATCGGCTTGATCAGAAGATTTAACGATCTTTTGAAGTTGCGTAGCATATAGATTCTTTGTATTAGGATTATCCATAAGAGTAGCAGATTTTGCAGGGCCATCTTTTGTAGCTATTCCTGCATAGCAGCAGTCAAGCAATATAATTACACTTGCTTTATTTTCAGATTTAGAGATATAATTTCTTAAATCTTCCATATTTATACCGCTAACATATGGATCCTCGGGATCCATATCATAAGGTGCGATATAACCTTCGTTATTTTCATCCAGCATCCCGTGGCCGGAAAAATACAAGGCTACAAGATCATTATTGACCTTCCTGCGAAATATTTCACTAACAGCTTTCAAAATTTTCCTCCTGGTAGCATCTGGCCCTAACAAGAGATGATTAGACGAAATGTCAAAATTGCCATTATTTTTAAATCGTTCATAAACCTCTCTTGCATCATTCTCTGGTCCTGCTAAAGTTGTTATATCTGAACCTGGTTCGTATTGATTTACGCCTACAATTATTGCCTTACGATTTGGAGATTCTTTATCACTTGACAACAGATAGTATCCCCTCTAAGGCTAAACCTAGCATCCAATAACTTGTCATTGAAAATTCCCTCTGATACTATGATAAATATACGATCTAGTATAGGTAGTCATTGCCTTAAGTGAGATGCTTCCAAAGGGAATATACAAATGCATATACATTACCAACAATTGTCTTGATGCTGGCTGACCCAATAAGAATTCATTTTTCATTTTATATAGTATTAGATTATGGTATAACACACTCGCTAATAGCTTGTGAAATTCAATCTCTTTATTCCTATAAAGCGTCTTTAGAACGAAAATAATTGTCCAAATCCATAGATATGGATTCCCCCATCGAGAAAATCTCATGCGAGATATCCATATATGCAAATTCCGTACCATATTTGGTAGTATTGGGGATAAAATATAATCCTTTTCCCTCTCATATTGTTATTTATTTGAATGACTACTAATACTTCATTCCAATTATTATAAATAATAATCTTGGTTTCCTAATAATATGTGCAAATATCCTGCGAATTTCATACCAAGTTATTTCAACTAATATGCAAATTCTGCCAAATGTGGAGAATAATAACCAATTTCCCAAATCAAGGACAAAGAAAATGTAAGATTAAAAGCTGGCTGTGTCAAATATTTCCTGCCGAGCTTAGAACTGATAATTTGAATCAAGTGTTTCATTTGTCTTAATTGGTAATTGCTCAATCTTTGTTATGCTTGTACAATGGAACCAATGAATTAATTTAAATGTAAATTAGGTAACTTGTAACGACAAAAATTTTTTTTACTTGGTTTCATGATATTATATGTATTCCAACAATCAGGTAGTGATACTTGGACTGTTCACGTTTATGTGTTACAATATTTTTAATATTGGAGACAAAAATAGTAGTATCTGCGATTTGAACTTTTTGGAGGTAGAACAGAACATTCTATCATTTTAGATCTAAATATATCTTTAGCAGTTTCAAGATATGCCTTGTTTACTTTTGAAAATATTGCGATCGGATTTGGCATATAATTAAAGTAATTTAACTTCACGTAACGTTGATCCATATACAATTCAGATTGACAAAACCTCTACTAAGTTGAATCATTAATAAATAATTATATCTGATACAAATGATATGCCAAGTATCCGCTTGTTATACAATAAATATAATTTACAGACAACGATATAACAAATATGTAAACTCATAGTAAAGAAATGCGCTCAGGTATCAAGCAGTTCATGTTGCACAGCTAGAATTTTCTTATAATTAAGCTTGTAATTCTTGCTTTAGTCGTGCTATTAAATCTACTATTTGAATTGGTTTCCTAATAAAACATTTAATATCTATTTCTGGAGATAATTGTTTTATCCTATCATAATATTCTTGAAATGCTGTAATAAAGCATACGGGAGGAAGTTTTTTACCGGAATTTCTAAGTTCTTGGTATAATTGAAATCCATCAATATCCAAACCATCGTATCTTATATCTATCAGTAAGAGATCATAAGTTATTTCATTGCTGTTCTTAAGTGTTGCCAATGCTTCGAAAGGATTCTGAAATGCAGTAACAGAAAATCCATTCTCTTCTAGTCCTACTTTAAATGTTGTAATAATATCGGGCTCATCATCAATAAGCATTATTCTGTAATGAGTATTATTATTATTCTTTTTTTAATATTATCTTGCAATTTAATATATTTATTATCTTTGTAAGTACTTAACACTTATCTTTCTAAAGGCAATTTAAGAATATTATTATTATAATGCTATCATAAATTCAGAAATGCTCTTGAAACAGCAGAAACTAGGATAGTATTCAGTAGAATTGGAACTATATAACTTTAGTCACGATACCTTATTTTATATTCTATAATAATTTAAGGCTATTTATTCAGCATTCAACAAAATTATCCATCTGTGCACATAAGCTTGAAGTCATTCTTTTTTTATTTAGAAAAACGAATTGGGTTTTAGGAAGTTGGTGCAGGATCAATGCTTTTCCCATGGAACATAAACCTCAAAGAAGTTTTTATTAATTGATATGATGATTCTGATGGTTGATTTTCTAGATTGTATCTAATTGAAATGGGTTTGGAATGACAATAAGCCTGTAAGACTTGAAAAAATTATTAACGACGCACAAGTTCTAGAGAATATACCGATTAAGGCAATAAACACAAAAACTCTATCTATGAATCAACTTTGGTATCAAGAAATTGTTGTAGTAGGTAAAATAAGATTACACCTTTGCACATCCTATACCTTGATCTTTGATGTATTGAAATAAAATCATTTAATAACTAGTTTTTATGATTTTACAAACGAGAATAATAAATAATGAGTAACTCTAATGTCGAAAATTCAAATCTGCATGTTCTCTTAATAGGAATAGATTATTACTTCACTAATCCTCTGTACTCTAGTCTTGGAGGATGTGTTCGGGATATTAATCATGTCGAAGATTTTTTGCTCCGTAAAGTAAAGGGAATTTCTGCAGATAATATACTAAAATTAACTAGTTCGCGCAGTAATACTGATTCTAGTAAACCAACTGAATCACAAGAAAAATGGCCAACATACACAAATATAAAGAATGCATTTAATAAAATAATTGAAGCAGCTAAAGCTGGAGATCAGGTCTACATTCATTATGCTGGACATGGAGGGAGGATAAGGACTTTACTCACAAATACAAAAGGACCAAATGCATTTGATGAAACGTTGGTTCCAGCAGATATTGATAACCCGCAAACTCGTCACCTAAGGGACATTGAGATTGCTGCGTTGTTAAAGAGGATGTTGGACAAAAAGTTGATTGTTACCTTAGTAATAGATAGTTGTCATTCTGGAGGCCTGACCAGAGGTAAAGGGGGTGCTACTGTGCGCGGTAGTGACGTTGAAGATAAAACTCCAAGACCTCAAGATAGCTTAATAGCTTCAATAGATGAATTGGAGCTGATTTGGAAAGGTTTGTCGAGTTCAGGAGCAGCAACTACAGCAACAACGAAGACGACGACAGCAGCAACCACAAGAGGATTTTCTGCAAGCGGTTGGCTTCCTCAACCAAAAGGTTATGTACTCTTAGCGAGCATGCAGGCCTTCAGAATCTGCTTATGAGTATGCGTTTGAAGGAAACGAAAAAAATGGTGCTCTTACATATTGGTTTCTAAAATCATTTGAACAAATAGATAAAGGCCTTACCTATAAAGTCATACATGATCGTGTTGTAGCCCAAATTCATAGTCAATTTCCTCTGCAGACTCCAATGCTTGAAGGTGAAGGCGATCGGGAAGTATTTGGAATTAATAAATTACAGACAGTCTATGCAGTTTCAGTTATGAAGATAGATAGGTCAAATGAACTATTGCTGCTAAATGCAGGTCAGTCTCATGGTATCAGAAAAGGTACAAGATTTGCTATCTATCCATTGGCTATTACCGACTTTGGCCAGGTTGATAAGCGATTAGCGATAGTTGAGATTGATAAACGGGGGGCAACCGATTCTTGGGCAAAGATTATCGCAGATTTTCGTAGAGGTAATATAGAACAAGGAGCACAAGCTGTCCTAATAAACCCTGTAGATGTTCGTCTCAAGAGAAAGGTGTATTTAGTATATGAAAATAATGAGATTAATGACAATAAAGAATTATCACCATCATTAACAACAACTCGCAATCTAACTATGACCCAACAGCAAGCACTTGATAAAATAAGGGATACCATAATGGAGAAAAACAAAAATAATGAAAGCCTTTTAGAACTAGCACTAGCAGACATTGATGATCAGGCTGATTTTCAAATAGCTATTAACAAACAAGGGGAATACGAAATTTGGGATCCAGCAGGTAATGCTATTCCTAACTTAAACCCTCCTTTAATGATAAATGACAGTGGATCTGTTTCTAAGATCATACAAAGGCTTGAACATTTAACAAAATATAGCAATATACAATTAATAGATAATCTTGATGCTGCTTCAGAATTATCTCGAAAACTTGTCGTAGAATTATTTGAAGTTCCAGATGATTATGAGCGTGGCGACAGACTGAGCGACTTGCAGCCAATTGCAGCTGAGGGAAATACAAAGATAGCAGAGGTTGGGCAAAAACTGATTTTACGAATAAGGAATACATCAAAAAAAGTTCTTAATGTGACTATCCTTGACCTACAGCCAGATTGGGGCGTAAGTCAAATATATCCATCAGGCACTGGTGCTTATTTTATACCTATCGATCCAGGTCATGAGGAATTATTTCCTTTGCAAGTTGATTTGCCATCAGATTACAAGGAAGGCAAAGATGTGATCAAGGTTTTTGCAACGTTAGATCAGACTAATTTCCGGTGGCTTGAGCTTCCAGTATTAGACCAACCAGTTATACGACGAGAAATTACGAGAGGTGGTGGTGCTGGTGAACCTACTAATCCCTTAGAACAACTAATGGCTGAATTACCAAAGATAGGCCTGTTACACGTCATATTAATTCTTCAGCTACTCCAAGCAACGAGTGGACTACTGCTAATATGGAGATAAAGATTTATCGTCCATGACAATAATTTAACCAGGGGTGCTCGCCTGTATCTACTAGCCTTTGGCAGAAAAGCCAACTAAAAACTCACTGCGGATACCAATATCCTCAATTCTTATCCACTCAGAGATTGGGGCTTAAAGGCAAGATATATAGCTGAAAAAAAGGGTAGGGGTTGAAATAGAGAATGCTACAGAAGAATCTCCTTATTTTCAATTGTCTGATACAAGTAACATCATAAATGTATAGATGATTTAAAAATAGTATTGTAAAAAAATAATATTTTTTATCTATCACACAAGGATATTTCTACACCCGTTCTGCGTCAATTATAAGTGGTGGTTTCGTATTGATTAAGTGTTCTTTTCTTCTTTTCGCCTCCTCTAGCCATGATTGTTTTATTTAATGGACCCATCTGAAATCTTTCTCTATCGTCATTTTCTACGAATTTGAGCTCATATGATTTGACATCAAATTCAGATTCTTCTGTCCTTTGAAGATATCTATCAAACTTCCTTATTTTCTATGAAATTCCTTCTGATGTTAAGGCCAATTTCATAATCTCAGCATTAACATCAAACAGACATTTGAAAAATAAAACATTAATGATGTCATTTATTTCGGTATTGGCCGCATATTCTATGATAATGGTGGCAAATCCATTTCAATTTATCTATGGTAAAGAGATGTTATAGAAGAAGGCATGGTTAAGCATCTATCCACAAGTATGGGTGCAATAGCAGCAGCAGACTGGTTCAAACAATATTAGGTAGAATCAATTGAACTATGGATTAATGGCATGATGAATGCGGTTATAGTTGTCTTTTATGTATTAACGGATACTTACTATCATCATATTTTTGATCAGTAATCATATATAATTGCAATATTACAAATTACTATGGAAGATTCTAATAAATCTACCAACATAGAAAATCCTATCAGAAAAGTAGAACTGGCATTTCCAAAATATGAAGAAGCAGATGATGAATATATATCAAAAAGAGGTGGTATAGAAGAAGGCATGGTTAAGCATCTATCCACAAGTATGGGTGCAATAGCAGACTGGTTCAAACAATATCAGGTAGAATCAATTGAACTAAATATTAGTGGCGTGATGGAGACAGGAGCACTAACAAAGCTTGTACTTAGTGCTAAAGGAGAAGGAGGTATGAGAGTTATATTAAAGCCTAAACCCACCACGACAGGGTTAACCGATTCGGCCTCTACGCATATGTAAAATTCCTTGTCTAATTACCTCTACTCATAAGGAGCCAAACTTAAATATTTTTCAAAATATATATACTCTTAAAAATGGAGAAGAGAAAGCAATAATATTGATATCGTCTGCAGGTAACGAAATGGAAAAGGAATTTGATGAAATTGTGCATGACATAGAGCCTGATAGTGTTACAATCTGCAAAATACTATCATCTTTGCATTGTAACCTATAAGCAATAACGCTTAGATTGTTAACAAGGAATTTCTCATGTTAACACAAAACCGCAAATTATTAACAGAAAAGTATCGTTTTGCAGCATGCTTTCTATCGAAATGTGCCTTCGTGATAAAGTTTCAAAGTCTGAAGGTACAATTTCATCTTCTGCATTTTTATGCTTCTTTGATTATGTAATCTTCTTGATAATATTCTATATGAATTTAACAGACTTTTGACTATTAAATTGAAATCGCTTTGAGGTAAGCTTTTCTGATGTCATGGATAAACTTGCATGATACTAGAACATGATATTGATGGGTGGGAGCAGAAGAGTAGCGGAAACATTCTAAACGATATTAGAAAGTGGATAAGCGATTGGTTAAAGTAACGCTTAAAATTAGAATACAAGATTAGTGAAGAACGCCTTGCACTTCGAGATGAAATTATACAATGAACGATTTCAAGGATGAATTGTATTGTTAACAAATTCATAAAGTAATTAGAATAAATTTAAAAATTAAATTATCAAATCCTAATATTATGGTAGCCTGATATATTAAAACTGAACTTAGAATAATTGCTGAAATGGTAAAGGGATGATCAAGACTTATTTGGCTAACCTTCAGAAGGTATTATGAGAATTTGTCGTTGATTATTTTCCACCTATTATTTGTTTTATCTTTTTTATACTCTCCTAACTCTTCAGCTGACACCATGAAATATTTTCCGACCTGCTTTGATTCAAAACTTTAGTCTAAAGCAACTATCGGAAGAATTGAATTTTTAATATTCTAAAAAATAACAGTTCTTGTCATAGAAGGAAAGTCAAATGTCATATTATTGTTTTTATCTATAACTTTTTTTGTTATTGTCATTTATTCTTTTTCCTTCTGGGATGTATCCAATAATGCTCTTTTCTTTTTGTTATTCGAATTTTTCTGTAGTTTTCTTTTTCAGGTACTGGTAAATTCTACAGATGTTTCCATTTATTATTGATACAAACTTCTAAATAGTTTCAGCCTCTTAGAGCTGTTGTTGCTATTGCTTTTTTGATGGACAGTGCATATTAATACAGAAACTCCAGTTATGATCTGCCTGACGGTCGTAAACAGCCTTGACTATGGGCCAACGGCATACAGAACAGTTCTTACCCGTAGTTTTTATTATTCCTTTCTGTGGTAGTGGAGCGGTCGCATTACATGTACCCGATGAATAATTAGAACATCCTACAAACCTCTTCTTTGTTACGCCTGATCTTATAATTATCAAGCTGCCCTTACTACAAGCGGGACAAGTTCCTAGTACTATTTGTTGTTTATTCTTAGTACTTACTATTGCATCAGTTATTTGATGGCCTATCTCAACCTCTTTTTCCTTGAAAGGAACAATTGCTTCTTTTAATTTACTTATTGCATATTCTATCACAAACGCACTGCTGATTTTGCCTGATTCAACTCCTTCCAGTTGTTCTTCCAATGATCTGGTAAGATCTGTTGATATTATGTTTGGTATGTATTTGCGCATTGATTGTATTATTTCAAATCCAATATCTGTAGCCTGAATTCCTCCTTCTCTTGCTACATTATTTTCTTTTTGGTAAGTAATAGTAGTACTACTAATATAATTTCTCTTAAAGAGCGTGCTGATAACATCTGACCTAGTGGCTTTAGTGCCGATCTTTTCTTTTTCCATTTCTTCTAATAAGCTAGCTTGATTGAATCGAAATGTAGGTTTGGTAAACCTTTCATCCTTTGTTACAGCAACATTTTTTAATATGTCACCGTCGTGTAGTGCTGGCAGATTAGTTTGAGTTCCTAGACCAGTAGTATTAATATATGGTTTATAAAAGAATATCCATCCTTCAGATATAATTTTCTTTTCATCAGCTTTGAAAACGTGGTCATCATTAATGAGAATCGTGACTGTTGTGTGCTTACTTATCGCTGGATCTCCAAAAGTTGCCAAAAACCTTTTGATTATGAGATCAAATAATTTAAGTTCAACACCCTCAAGTTTAGCTTTTGGCATCTCCCCTGTAGGGTAGATCGCTGGATGTGCTGGATCAGTTTTGCTTCCTTCGTTTGGAGAAAGATAATCTCTTGAGAGCAATATTGCAGTCAGGTTTGTATAGGTACTGCTACTACTACTATTACTGATACGACCACCACAACTACTACCTTCGTTACTGCTACCAATACCAGAACCAATCTTGGAAAGACTTGAAATAATTTTCTTATAGTTTATGGAAGTAGGCAGCTTTTGGCTAGATGTCCTTGGATAAGAAATTAGTGCATGGATGTATAGTTTCTCTGCAATTGTTAGCGTATAATTGGGAGAAAATTTGAATACTCTATATGCTTCCTTCTGTAGATCACCTAGGTTAAAAGGAGTTGGAGCTCTGAGTGTGACCTTTTGATCTTTAATGCCCGTAATCTTACCTTCTTTGTTTGTGCAGGCATTAACTATTGAAGTGGCTTTAGATAGTGTGTTTACTATTTGCTGGTAATAATGTGCGTTAATTATATTTCCATTTTTTTTAAACTCTGCGGATATCCTCCAGTAAGGTTCTGGAATATGTTTTCTAATATCTATTTCTCTATCCACTACAAAAGCAAGGGCTGGACCTTGTACTCTGCCCATTGATAAGTTATAATACCTTTTGCCATCATTGCTAACCTTAAAAGATTGTGTAAGGGCTCTTGAGAGATTAACTCCGTAAATAAAATCGACCATATGACGGGATATCCCTGCTTCTGCTAATCCTTTACTAGGTTTT
This sequence comes from uncultured Nitrososphaeraceae archaeon, assembly GCA_963837175.1. Classification (GTDB taxonomy): domain Archaea; phylum Thermoproteota; class Nitrososphaeria; order Nitrososphaerales; family Nitrososphaeraceae; genus JAJNBK01. Next base: position 158,770 of record CAWIMJ010000034.1, on the reverse strand, counting down.
AACAAATTATCAAATGAATTTCTTATTTCCTCATCTGTGAGAGTTGAAAATTTAGCCCTTAGTGAGTTTTGATATTTGTTATTACAGGCATATTCGAGAATATTGTACCCAATTACCTCACCTTCCTGATCATAATCACAAGCATGAACAAACCTTGTAGCTTTCCGGGAAAGCAAGGATATTGCCTTTATGATTTGTTCAGATTTTGTAGATGTTTTTCGACCGCTTCCATTTCTCTTTTTTAAAATTGGTCTCCATTTAACATCAAATACAGGATACATACTTCGGTTTCCTTTAACATCGACTAATCCGTACAAGTGTCCCAATGCAGAGCATACAACAAAGCGTCGACTGTTAGGTGATGATTTTACGGAAAAAACAGTTGGTATGCTTCTTCCTCTTCCTATTTCTACTCCTGATATTTTTTCAAAACTTGAGATTCCCAGGGCCTGTGCTATTCTTCGTGCGACATCGGGTTTTTCACAAACTACAAGAGTATAGGGGGTTTCGGCAATCCTGCTTAAACTCAAACCTATATGTTTATTCTATACAACTAATATAATTAGTAGGGTTATTAGAAGAGAACGTTGAAGTCCTAACTCTTACTTACAGAAAGTAAACTCTGAAGGAAAGGCATCAATTTTTTGATCTGATGAAACTTTGTTTGAATTAGCAGTCTCGTGTGCATTATGAATATGAACTTTAAGTTCATCTTTAGTACGAGCTGTTAGTCGACATACTTCACAAGTAGCTTGTTCTGATAAGTCAGTTACTTTACCTCTTTCCCATGATGAGAATTAACTTTCAAGATTTTATTTACGCTTTTAATATATTTGTTATATAAGATACTATCATTTTCTTATTTGTACCAAACGTAGTCCTTATGTAAATCGGATAGCTATAATCTTCTTGCATTAGATGAATATATTTTTTGTTAACAATTTTTTAAAATTATGCTTCAAATTACCGAGTATTCACATCACAGTACGAGAGTAGATTGGGGGATTATATCCCTTGTGGTAAAGGGGTTCAGCTATTTTAATATTATTTCAAATTGATAAAAGTCTATAAGTAATATTATCAACCAACCTCGAAAAGACTACTCCAATTATTCTTCATTTTTGCAGCACATCCAACGGCCACTTCCCCTATTCTATAACTTTAAAGGAATCAATCATTCTTTCTATAGTCGGCAAGTAACTTGAGAATTTATCAGGTTCTGCCTTGTATGTAATCAAAAATGCTTTATTACCAATTACTGTCCAAACTTGCATAGCCTTACGTTCAACTTCCTTATTGTCTATAGCACTAAACACTATTTTATGAGCAGGTTTGTCTGCAATGGTAATGGATGTTGATTCTAAAACATTCAGATTTGGATTACTTTTTTTTAAATTTGACATTTGCACCTTTGTAATTTCCTGTAACGATATATTTTTGGATGATAATTCTTGAACTTTTAAACCAAGTGCTGCTGGATATATGCGTGTATCAGTTTCAGGTGGGGCTGTAAAGGTAACAAATTTATCTAGATTTACTAACTTTTCCCAGTTTGAAGGATATTGTATGCTTATTCCTAATTCAGGATTTTCATAAGTTAAAAATTGCTCCTGAGCAAGCGCTTGACTATTAGGATGTAATAATAATATAGACATTAAAGTGACAAATATACCAAATATAAGATATAATTTGGGAATTTGCATGCTTTTTATAAAGTCTATATTGCTATATAGGTGACCATATTCTTTTCTGGCATTTAAGCTAATCAATAAGTTTACTCCACCTCCTCCTTCTATCCTAACCTAATTCTGCCTTTACCCGTTTAATCAAATACTCTATTGTAATTGGCGTTCTAATAAAGCATTCTATACTCAATGTTGTGTATTGTTTCTCTTAATGCTTCTTGATTTATTAGGCGTGATGAAATAAATCATATCGTAGGATTGATATCAAAATCTAATATCTTTGCAGATAATTCAAAGCATTAATCATAGGCATGTTGATATCAATAAGTAGAAGATCGTAGAAGTTTGGTCGAAATTTTATAATGCTTCTAAAGGATAATAAGTGCTAAACGAATACATCATGAATAGTAGTAGCGTTATATCTATTACACTTATGGGTTTGAAGCTTTTCTGCCAAAGCTTATTTAGATTATTATTGAATTTGCAAATATATTTAGAATAATGTCAACTATCTACAGATGAGAAAAAAATTAAGAATATTGAATAGTTGATCTTACTTCTTCGATACAGCATCATAAGCATTTGTAATCGCGCAGGTAAGCGGTAATTTTAGTTCTTTTTCTTTTTGAATAATAATTCCTTTTCCTAAAAGTTTCAACATAATCTGCTTTCATATACTATCTTGGAATTTCAGCTGCTGTAGTTCTAGTAGTAATATCAGTATTTAGCAGTAGTGGATGGATAATGATGACATAGATTGTAAATACTCTATTATATCTTTAACAAAAGATTTTGTGAAAGGCTGTTACTACTATACAATAACAATAAAATTATGATAACACTTTACAAAACGCTTTTCTAACCATCGGCCACATAAATAGTTTCGTCATAGATATATAATAAACAAACTAATATCATTAGGATCATCGTATCATGTGTATATACTATACTGCCTAACATAATTTCGTATATGTTTTAAAAACCAAGTAAAAGGATTTTTTAAGCATAGTAAACCTTACATATTAAGAAAAATCTGTAAACGAACTTTTGTTAGTTAGTATATTACACAAAATATCCGATATATTTTGCCTTGCCAATCATTTTTCCACTTTCTTTATCCCTGAAAATTTTCGAGCTTTTTGGAAGATAACTGTCTGGTTTAACTAGATGTGGTGTATCATAGACGTCAGCTAGAATATACTCATAACGCCATACAAGATAGTTTTCTTCAGCTGTCATTAAACTCTTAAGACGTACCATAGGTTCAGAATATCTACGCCCTACAAGTTTTTTATTATAATCATACCATATAGGATATTTATCCCAAATTGTGTCCAATGGCTCAGGTCTATTTCTAACATATAATAGATCTGGCCTATACCCAATTATCATGCTGAGTACAACCATTGCTATTCCTAGAAAGAAGAAGCCTTGAGTAGCCACAAATATTGGCTGGTCTATAGTTAGCATAGATGTTTCATTTTTACCATCAGGGTAACTTTGTTTTTCGTCTTGCAAAATGTTGAGACCATAAGACGGGAGAAGAATACCTGCATATATCAGAGAAAGTCCAAGGATACCTATGGCTATACAAATTGACCCTCTCCATATAATAGAAAGTGCTATAATAGAAGTTAGACTAATAGTAATAATCTGTAGAATTTTTTCGACAGTAGATGATGGATTAATTTGTACAGTGAGGATAAAAAAGTGAATAAAACACAGCATAATTATATTGATTATATTAAGTTCCAAGAGTAATGATTTATTTCTATGAAGCCATTCATACATTAGGAAATAGTACCTGCTATAGTCGTTACTCTTATGAGAAGTACCAAACCCTGGTGCCATAAAGGATAATAGATAATAGATTACTTAAAGTAGCTGTGTTGCATAAATGTTCCTTTGTTCACAACTACATCCTTTCAAACTAGATGTTTATGCTAGTAAACATCTGGTACAGCATGTATTTTCAGTAACAATGTAGATAGATATCTTTGTACTGTGAGGACAATATCACATATGCAGTATAGCAAACCTGTGTTTTCCCACTGCCAGGTGCGCCATAAAGTTGTGTGACTGCTCCTGTCTCTATACCATCGACACCTAAAAGATTGTTCAGATTTTTAAAACCTGTATGGAGTCTTTGTCATTTTTAGTTTCTGCATTTAACAGCTGCAATAAAAACATTATCTGAGATATATCTGATTGCTATCTATTAGTAACATATCTATTTTACCTCTAAGCCCATTGATCTTTGACGTGGACGTTTCGATGCGATGCTGAACCTATTAGTTTCTGTAAAAGGTTCACTTACAAGTATCATTACTCTATATGTATTTAGAAGTGACGTCAGATCCAATACTATTACTTTTCTGATTAGAATATAGGGGAATCAAATTTGTTCAGCACCATATCTTATAAAAAGAGGAAAAAATTAAGGATGTGCATCAAGCTTAACCTGAACTTCAAAGATTTTGCCATATCTATTAACGGTTATTCCAATACTATCATTAACGCTTTTCTTACGAATGTTGGATGATATCTGAGAAGGATCATTTATTCTCTTTCCATCAATTGATTCAATAATGTCTCCTTTCCGCAATCCAGCATTATCTGCCGGACTATACAGTTCTACTTTGGTAATCAGCGCACCTTCATCTGCTGGTAACCCATAGTATTGTGATAATTGTCTTGTTATCTTCATAGTAGCAATTCCAATCCACGGCCTATTAGTAACTCGACCATTTTCTATTAGATCGTTCATTATTGTTCTAGCGGCATTTATAGGAACTGCAAATCCAATACCTTGTGCATATGGCATTTTAGCAGTATTAATTCCTATAATTTCTCCATTTGTATTAGCTAAGGGACCACCCGAATTACCAGGATTTATAGCAGCATCAGTTTGAATCAATTCAAGTATGCCACTCTCAAACTCTAGATTTCTGTTTAATGCACTTACTATTCCAGCTGTTACAGTTGGTCCTCCTACGAGTCCAAACGGATTTCCTATTGCAATAACTATTTGTCCTATTCTTAATTCATCTGAATTTCCAAATTGTACAGATGGAAGTGCATCTTTTGAATCTACTCTTACAACGGCTAAATCGCTAACTTTATCTGTACCTATAACTACTCCATTGAATACATTTCCATCTCTTAATGTAATCTTTAAGTTGTGTGCTTTGTCAACTACATGATTGTTCGTAAGTATGTATCCTCTCTGATTTACTACGATACCTGAACCAACACCTTCAATAGGAAATACTCTTAATAACTGGTCTTGTACCATTCTTACGCTGGCAATATTTACTACACTCTTGCTTACCTTCTCAACTGCATTTATAACTAAATCTTCATTAACAGGAATAATCATAGTTCTTTTGTCCTTTTCACCTACATAACTATAACGTTCATCATGTATAAATATAAAAGTTAAGTTTTAGACACTAAGTTAACATATGGTAAGGGAGTATATAGAAGGTAACTATACTATTTATATGCACTTACTGTAATATATCAACAGAGCACTAATGCAGATTAAAATCAAACAATAATCTCAAGTAAAAAAGATATTCTAACTCACCAGTGCAAACTTTGTCCTTGATATATTAGACATGCTTGTTCTCCTTTTTCCATTAGAGAATTCTCTAATATCATGTTGTTTGTCAGTTTATGAGATATGATATTGGATCTTTTGGTTATTGAGCTAAGCCAAGTGGTCTCATCATTCCCACTTGGTCATAGAAAATATTCTCTTCGTCAATCTTAGCATTCTTCCAGTGGGCTACTGTGCAAAATTCGACTTGCAATTTCTTGTTCGCGGATGAAATCGTTTTACCTTCAGGAGTCATCATTGGACCTTTATGAGTGCTAGTGAATATAGCAATTGACCAACTCCACTCACCTTGACCAAAGAGCACCCTATACGGATTGTTTTGGGCATGGTTGTCAGGAAAGATCTTGAACATTTCAACACCTTCATTTCTACGTGTTTCTAGCCTATTGTTGGCTCATATTGACCAGGCCACCTTACTATGACATCCTTGGTATGAGGTTTATTGAATGTATCCAAATCTTGACTATTCCATGCGTCGTCTAATGTCTTCAGTAGCATATTTTCTTCTTTAACATTACTCGTTATAATCATCATCAAGAAGCAGTAGATAGATAAGGATTCATATGCATATTTTTCAGTTATCTATTCATATCCAGATACTCTTCCGATAGAACAGAATGTTTTGACGATCATTTCCATGTAAAAAACAGAAGTGTATTTTAAAACACATTATCAATTGGCTCAATCTGTTGTTACAACGCAAATTAACCTTAGTTGACTTGTCTTGACCAGTTGGCAACTTAAACCTAAAAACAGATGGAGACTTGATCCAAATCAAATTTATGGTAGAGCGACAGATGATCCAGACCTTTTGGAGTATCTTCAATCTTGGGCTGAAGGTAGAACACCAGATTTAAGTATTAGACCATGGGCGTCTCCAAATGACGAACAGGAACTAAAGGACAAAAGATCCATCGGTAGTTGCAAATCCTCCTTTACATGATGAGTATGTAGACCTTTCATAATTTTATGAGAAAATCAAAGTCAATTTATATGAATATATGATATTAAAAGCTCATGCAAATTTCTACAAGGTTAACAATGAATTTATGAAACAAATCATGTTATAGTTTCCTATACATCAAAGTCACCTAAGCTGTTGTAAATGCTGAAATACCAATATTTTTTATTATCTAATAGGTATTTTAATAGTGCTTTTTGAGCTTAGAGCATCTTCAAGTAAAAACTAAGTATGTTTTGATCAATATTTTATGAATGTGGAGTATTTATTATGACAATCTAATAATTTACATTTAAGTCTACCTACTATTTCTAGAGAAATTGATTTTATTATAAAACAGAATAGTACAGCCACAAAAAGGAAAAACCTTGCTTACCGTTATTATTATAAACAACAGAATTGCTTGGAGGGTGTCAGGAACTAATGAAAAAATCTGTGGTTCATTATAGATAATCCAAAAATTGCGGTAAAAGAACTAATGAAGTCTATGAACCTGATAATGCAATGCTATTATATGAGATCAAAATTAATAGATTCAGAAGTTTTTAACAAACAGTTTTTAGATTATACAAAAAAAGTACAAAGTGATGAAGAGACTCTTAGAATAAGAGAACAAGAGATTGGCCGAAGAGAAAAATTACTAGAAAGTGCATTAGAAGATCACCTTAAAAATGAAAAACTAAAACAAGAAGAAATTTGGCAAATCAGAGATCCAAATGCAGTATTTTAAGAATAATAGAAGAACAGAATAACAAAACAAAAAATCTAATTCACATGTTATTATTATCGTTTTTATCAATTCAGGAATTGCTGTTAGCAATACTTATCAAAGAATATTCCTCTGTTATGATACCGCTATCATTGACGATATTCTCATATTGTGTTAATTTGGCAATGTCTTAGGATTTCGTTGCTCATCATCCAAAGAAAGTGTTGATTGAATATTATTATCATTATTATTATTCTTTGCAATTACCATTAGATAAAAGTGTGTAGATTCTTCCTCTGTCTTAACCTTGAAGAAGGCAAATGTTGCATCCTTGACCTTCTGACAGAAATCTCCTATTTCCTCATCATTTAATGTGGTCAGTTTATTATTGATTGCTCTAGTGGCCCAATCGTTTTGCTCATTTGATGGTGATACTAATTCGATAATTTTCTCATTGGAGTATTGTAATGTGATTGAGTTTTGCGGGTTTATCGTTTGCATTAATTTAATAGCATTATCTGGCGGATAGCGTGGTAATTCTATTGCAGTTAGGTAAGCTTTGTTTTTTGTCCATCCTTTTATTGTTTTTTTCAAGTATTCTGGCAATTTACCATACGCTTCTTTGGCATAAATGTCTCTGCTACCTAGCTGTTTCGCCTCCTCTACCCATTGGGAATTACAAATATGTCTTTCCTCTCTCCTTGTTACATTCTTTTTTTGATTATCAACAAAATAAACCCTAAGCGATTCAGTCGTTAAGCATTTTTCGCATGCGTTAGCTCTAAATCCAAATATTTTCTCTGCGTCCTCTGGATGGTGACGATTAAGTCCAAGCTGGTTGCCAATGTTAAAATTTTTCTTCATTCCTGGCTAAGGTGGATGGAAAAACCGATTGACCGATTCCCTTGCTAGCGCTCTATTGAATTCATCCTTGTAAATATCAAAAAAGCTAGTCGTCTTTCTTCTATAAGAAGGAGGAGAACTTGAAGGGTAAAAGCCCGATTGTCTGCCTGACAAGTAGTCTATAAAGCTCACTAAGGCTCCAAATCCATGATGACAAATTTGTAGGTGACGTTGTCCATTCCATCTTCTGCCAAAAGGTCTTCCACAATCGCTACAAACCCAATTTGGAAATCTCATTATAATCTCCTTTTCGTATTTCGACGCATCCCTCGGAGGTTTGCTGAGTAACTCTGATATAATAAAATAAATTTCACAATAATAGTGAAATCTAGATACATAAAAATCTTATTATAGAGAGGACTATTCTACTGGTACTAAACTATTTTTCAGCACTTCGTAGGAGGCAACAAGGTCTATCTCATATTTCAGGACAATATTTATTAGGTACATCGGCGAAATAATCGAAGAAGTCGATATTGTCTGATACAATCGAGAAGCCGAATCTTTAAGTGATTAATTTTAAATAGTCTGTGCATTATGAAAATGATCGACTACACATATCATCTGCTTGCTTATGGCGCTTCAAAATCATCTCGGATTGATTATTATAGATCTATTTAGATCTAATCACCGTCCAACACAATCTTGCAAAATTCTTATTATATTTTTGCTGGTTATGGTGAGAACTGTTTGCCTGCCGGATTTGTGCGTTTGATAATGCAGGCTTGCAGCTTAGTAATATGCTGTTTATCCAGATATACTCAGGAGCTAATAGCATAAACTCATTTCTTTAGATTCATCTGTGAATCTACATATTAGGATATTGTGAAATCATGTATTAACCTGTATTTTAGATATTAAATCAAGAATGATCACAAAGGAAAAGGGATCCCGATAGGTCGAACGTCTTCAAGTGTTCTTTTGTTGAATTCTATTATCTGTACTTCTTTAATATTTACAGTTATGATGTTTCTAGTGATAAAATTAAATGAATCTCTTATGTTTTCAGTAATTTCAAAATCATCATGATCAAAATATCCCAGAGTACACCATACTGCTGAAGGAAATTTGCGCCCAAATGATAAATCAAAAATATAAGGTAATTCTTCTTGTAGATATCTTGCAAGAAGATTACCTACTCTTGTAAACTTTTGAGTATCAGAATCCTCTAGATCAGCCATTGCTACTACTGTACCATCACTAAGCATACGAATTTCCTTCATATCATTATTATACCATGAACCAGGTCGAATGAGATTAATTTTAATATTCAGAGGACCGCTCAATTCGCTTTTATATCCTTCAAAGAATTTTTTAACTGCGGTGATTGTTGATCGTAAATAGAACGGATTCTGTTTTCTTTTTTCGTCAAAAAGGGATAGAAGAGTAAAGTGTAATTTTTTTACTCGTACAAAACCAAGCCCTAAGTCTTCTAGATGTTTAATTACATCATCGTACTTTTGTTGTTGATCTTCAAAGTATCCTACTATGCTGACTCCATATGGATCTAAAATCGTTTCTCTCTTCGATATGGTGTTTGATGTTTTAGGACAAATACTATAGAATCTTAATCCTAATTTCTTATATTCGAGTACAGTTGTCATATTACTTCATTTTTTGTATCGAAGGCAATTGTTTTATAGCGGTATATATAATACTAGTAGCATAAAAGATTTCAAACTTTAAATTATGCTGTTATGCGATTTAAAATGCTATTGGCAATAAATCAAGACAGGTTTGGCAATTCTATATACTTAGCTTGTTTTATTATACTCCAAAATAGATTAGGCTTATCAAAATAAATAAAAATAAGACTTATCCCAATTAATCAAGATTTTCTATTCGCATGCCGATACAATTATAATCCTAGAAGTCTATCTCATAATGAGATTGTCTGCTGATAATTTACTGTTGTTTATCAAAGATTTCCTTACTTTAATATTGCGTTGAAGTTATCCGTATGCATTTAAATAAATGTTTTTTTATATTATAATTAATCTTCAATATTTTTTACTATCATTGGCTCGTTCTTGGTTACTATTATTATCTATTTACTTTTTCAATGCCTTTTTACTTTAGCACTGGTTCTTGTCTCCCAAGTACTTGAACATTACAGAAATTATACACAAAAATATTATAGATGAACTATGATTTATAATTCGAAGGTGATGAGAATGCCAATCACTGAATTTTTTGCCAAAGATCATGTTGATCAATGGATTAAGGCTTGGAACACCCATACTTAAAAGCACTTCTTTCTCTTTACTCTGGAGAGATTAAGTTTCGTAGTCCTAAAATAAAAATAGTCTATCCTGATAGAACTACTGCTGTAATTACCAACAAGAAGGATTTGCAGGAATATTTTTCTTTAGGATTAAAGAAGTTCTCAAGCCTACATTTTACACCGATAGATCTTGTAATCAAGGAAAATATTATAATATTAGAATATTATGCCACCCCTGATAACAAAATTAAATGGTCTGTAATTGAAAAATTTGAATTCAAAGATGAGTTAATATTAAAATCAAGTGTTTTTTATGGTACAGAAGAAATGGTATAAAAATTTACAGAAAATAAGAAAAGCGATATGTGCACAATATAGATTTTAAAACGTTACATATATTGCTCCTAAATTCTAATAGTAACCCAATAAATATATCTTCATGTTATAATCTATGAATCATGATGGATCAAAGAATCAATATTGCCGCTGGGACAAAATAGGAATGATTCTGATACCGTTTGATTTCATCAATGGTAGTAAAATATTTCCTTATAACCATCTACTTTCTTCTATGTAGTAAAGCTTCGTAAAGTAATTAATTTAAGCAACTTTAAGATTTTGGAATTATAGCATTTGAACCTAAGTAGCATAAGATAAAAGTAACCGTAGTCTGCAAATCAGAAATATTTCAATTATACAAAGGAGATGAATGACCATTCGAAGAACAAAGAGCAGATCCAATAGCCTCTCAAGGGTATGAGTTTGAATCTCCAAAAGGACAAATGCACTACGAGAATCCTTTGATGTATAAATTATCTAATAGCAATAAAGTTGCGCCAAATCTCTATGTATCAAAATGCTTACGATATCGCTACTTATGGTCATCAACCTTACCTTTCAGTAGCATACCCAAAAACATTAGAATTGAATTCCATTAATTTGATGCTATGCTAGATCGATGTTATTTTATATTGTCACTATATTCCTTAATTTTTTCTTCTTCAGTATTTTTCAGTTGGTGAGTTCAGTTCTTTTCTCATTTTATTATTTGGATCTGCTTTTATACTTCTTAAATCTTTATAATTGTGATTTAAGATCATTTGTTATTGTTATATAATGAGTCATGAAACGATGATATGTCCTGTTTGTAAAAAGAAATTGGCTGAACATTCAAAGCTCCAAGACAAAATATGTGAAATGATCACAATAAAGCAATTTGCTAATGATTCCCCTGGTTTCGATATTCAGTTTAGACCTTTCTTTAAAGAAGATTAGGTGAATTGTGCAACCAAATCGAATTTACTGTTATTTTACTATTTTGATCCGTCTTTTTTCTAAAATCTTTTAAGATTACTGGCGGAAACCGGTCTTGTCAGAGTTTTTAAATCGACTCTATGTTCTTTTATCAAAAAGTAGTATATACATTTAATAATATTTTCGATAAGTCCCTCGCATGTAAAAATTGGATATTATTCATGCAATACATAAAGCCGTATCGTTAGTGGACTAAACGAATTAGCCATATGGATACGACCACTTCTAAATAGAATCTTCTATGGGTTCAATAAAAATAAACAACCAATATCTGTTCTTAATCGACTGATGCTTAAAATTCTTCTTCATTTCTATTTATATTCATTATATACAATTTTTTACTCGGGGATAATCTTATTGCTTAGAGTTTGTTTCATATTGCAGAGAAAAATTTACCCATTGAGTATTGAATAAAATGCAATCTGAAAACGTCACACATGTAATACAGGTTGCGAAACTAAACCAAATTATTATCATACCATGAATTGTCGGTAAATGTCCAAATCAAGTATATGAAAGAAAGAGGTTCTTACCAGAGTTTTTCCTATTGTATATTTGTGCATTTTTGAAATTATGATGTTTTAAATTTTGATTGTAGGATCCAATAGTATGTGGTTATCAATTGAACTTGTATTCTAGGTGCTAGGTAGAATTGCAATTTTACCGCATCTGACAGAGTAGTTCTATAATTTCAGAGGCTTATTTGAGGAATGTTTTAGTGTGACTAGATTAGATGAAGAATGATTAGCAATAGATCTTATTATTTTAGAAATAAAATCGATGCTGTATGTAGATTTGCTATTTTCCTTTACTGTTATTTCCTGCATTGATTCGACTACACTTTGTCATAAGTATCTCCTGGAGTGGTATCGTTCTATCGATAGAAATGCTAGAACGGGCACGATGAATCCCAAATAACCGTTAGAATTCAAGATTTGAGCAATATTTCAAAGAAGTATGCATATGTATTACCACAGCTATTGATATTGAATAATGCTGTTGGATAATTTAGTTTACTACGCTCAACATAGGGTGGATTGCCCACAATCGCGTCAAAGCCTTCCTTCATTCTGAACACTTCAGTGAATTTTAATCTCCAATGAAATGGATTTAATTGAGATATCTCTTCAATTGAGAATCTAATTTTATGTTCAACTAAAGTTCGTAATAAGCCTCCAATTTAAAGCATTATTGTAAGGATTAATTAGTTCTTCAATAATCTTTTTTATTTCTTTTGCGTGCTGAGGATGGGGATTCATTCTAAAACTTCTCTTTATCTCATCAATTTCTCTAAATATTGTTGTAATAGTTGTATCATCTTCATCTATTCCCATTTGCTCCGCAGTAGGCAGTGAGCTAAAACCAGGTAAGGCACCACCTTCTTCAACGTTATATCGATCTTGGGAAGTGTATCTATTTCTCTTTCCTCTCTGCTAACATCGAAATCGTCAATGAGACTTAACTATGACCTTGAGTAATCTCTACTCCAGAACTCTCTATATCGACCCCAACTAGACTACCAGTAATTATGTCCATCTTTATTTCATAGTTACTCATTTTCTTGTTAGATGAAAAAAATAAAGATCTTATGAATCAAAATAGCTCTTTCATGGCCGATGTTAAGAAATGACCACTTCCACAAGCAGGCTCAAGTACAGTGATTTCCCTTATTCACTAATAAATGCCGATTATTGTCTTTGGATTTTGAGGGGGATAAGACAAAAGATCTAATGACTTATATTCTTCAATATCAGAATTCTTCCGCCTGCATCATGTAATATCATAACCTTCCCCAATGAAATTCGTTGAACTTAGTAATATCTATCAGTTGTTTTAAGTCTGAGTTGTAATTACATTTTGAATTTTTAGTTCATGAAGTTTGGAATTATCATTTTTATTGTTGGTTCCAGAAGACATTTGGAGTTGATTATATTAATTATATTATATCGATACATTATTTTATTGTTAAGCTTTCTTCAATTTGAGAAAATTCTACGGCCGCTTCTGGATTTTCCACTATCTTCTGTGCTATAATATTTGGTGGAGAAAGATTATCTGATTCTTCAAGGCTTTCATCTCTCAACCAGAAAATATCAAGATTGACTCTATCTCTTTTTAAAAGTTCGTCATATGTAAAACTCTTGAATCTTTCTGTTTCCTTTCTTCTGTGTCTATTTTCAGGATTATAACATTGTTTAAAATCTTTCAAAAACTATAGCTTTTACAGTTGATAAATATCGATTCTAAAATAGGGTATAGAACTTATAATTACAAAGTACCTTCAAATAATGCTTTACAGACGTTAAGATTAAGTAGAATAATGTTTAAATCTATTAACTCATTATTCATATTATTGATACAGCTAACCACAATACTTCTAGCAAGAAAAAAATTTGCTAATGCGTCTGTGATTGGTAATTTTCTTAAGGAGAAGATCATTATTTCCATAATTCAGCTTGGAAAGTACAATAAGACTATATTGGAACCATGTAATGATGTTAGAAGCAGTATAGTAGCAGAAAAATACTCCTGCTGGTGCTTTCTAGTTATTGATGAAGCTGTAATAGAGGCAAAGATAATACACAAAGGTAGAGGTAAATTTAATATTTTAAGTGACAAATGCAGTGGAAAATATATTGGAAAAATAGTGGATGCATCAGATGTTGTTTATTGCAGAATTGATAGCTGATAGTAACTCAGTCCTCTTCTATTGTAAAACATATAACCACACCCAGAGAAAGAGATATTTCTTATTTTTAAAGAATTTTTATGTGTCTCTGGGATAGAATTTGTTTACAGCATGTTACCGAGCCACACGGTCATACAGTGAAGGTTTTCACATCCTAGAGATATTATCAGATTATTGTATTTTCACTTCTTATTCAAGCCAGATTATTATCTTTTTAGAAGGATGAAGCCAACATAAAGTATGGATTTAGATAAGATAGATATTACTGTATATTTAGTAAGACTTGAACAAATAGAGAATCTTGTGCATAATATTGTCTCAGTTTCTCTCAGTTTAGCCGAAAAAATTAAAAATATCCTGAGTAGAAGGGAGAATTAAGAATTAAAGATGATCAATTTTAATCTTCGAAGCATCTGCTGCTACCCACTGATTCTATAACTGCAACTCTTTTTTTATATTATCATATTCAAGTAATGTTCTATATCTCTTCTCTTATTTGTCATGTAAAATTTATTGATATGTTATTAGCTATGATATTCACAACATAAGATAATAGCACCAGCGATATTGCTATCATACCTCTTTTTTTGAATCTAACAATTAGAAAGAAAAAGAAGTGAGTGTCTTTGGCTATAAATTTATTGTAAAGTGAATAGACTCAAATTACTAGATAAATTAATTTTAACAAGGATAGTTAAATATAGGTTTATTCAAAGGTATAATCTCCGACTGACCGAAAGAGTAGATTATACATCATTTTGGTCCACGTTTGCAAGTAAAGGCTTGCATTCGCTTCAGAAATGATGTATGTCATTCTAAGCAGTAGGTTAACCACTCCAAAAGTGGGGAGTATGAGCGTAGGATGATATGGGCAAACCACGGGGCTATCTCTTAGCCTATCAAAGTAGTCTTGCAGGGGAAGCCACATGTCTTCGAATGTTAGTCGGACAAGTTATCTTCTTTTTACTATTATTCAGTAACTAAAATTATAGTAATGTTGTTCTAGCAAAGCCCACTAGTTAAACTAGTGGACGCCGTATAGTCTTATTTTATTTTTCTGGTGGAATTATTAGTCCGATCTCCATCCCATATAATTCATCAGGGATTTTTCTGATAGTCGGAAGATGTTTGACCGTCTTGTAAGCCGTCGCAAGTGTAAACAGCAGATTTTCAAGCTAAATGTTTACCCTCTACAGAATTTAGTTGCCTCTGACTCTCTCAGGTTTACTGCAATCGCTACTTCTAATGAGTTTCTTTTCGGAAAAGAGTTGTATGCTTTGGAAGATAGCCATTCTTGTTGCTGCTGGGCTTTGTATTTTTGCCGTCTGGCTTGAAGAACCTGGTATTCAGTATCTTATAGTGCACGTAGAGCCGTCCAGAGAACTTAAGGCATTAGATATAGTTACAGATAACGTTATAAAGAAAGAAGTACCGGTTCTCAGGATACTGCTGTTCTACTACTGAGAACATTAAGCAGCTAATGTTATTTCTTTACTATTACACTTTTCATAATTGTACCATATATTGGGGTGGTTCCAAAGTGATTATTGACCTTAGCCGGATCTGCCCATATACTTATGACATTGTCATCTATACGCTTTATACTAACAGGAACGCTATCTACTGGTCCGTCTTTCATAGTTATAGTAGCAGTTCCATTAAATACCGATGTTGTATTATTTGGGTTAGACATATTCATAAGTTTGAAGTTATAAATTGCATGTTTGTGCATAGCAGAACCATCTGTCATAACCATATTGAACATAGCATTGAATCTTGCAGTGGTGAGGTTATTAGCAGTAGTAGCGGTACTATTAGTATTTGCAGTAGCAGTAGTAGTGATGGTAGTTTGATTGCCTGTTCCTCCTCCTCCTCCTTCTGTCTTATTATCCATTGTCAAGCTGCCTTTCCAGTAACCTGAGACTATCCATGTAGGATTACCATTCTGATCATTTTGCAAGCCTGCTATGGTTCCAGCTGCGTATACTCCTGGCGGCTTCATCATACCATAATGAGAATATCCTTCTTGTTGTTGCGGATATGCTACGGCATTATATTGCATTGCATCTAACGAAGCTATTAAGACTATTCCTGATGCCAGCATTGCTGCTGATATAACTGATAGAGAATTTTTTCTTGCTTGTATCAATATAAGTATTAGACTATAAGTTATCTATTATAAATCTACCATTGCTCTGTGTTACTTTCATACACAAGAAATGTAGTAAAATATACTTGATGTCAAAAATTTGGTTTATTGCTCGTTTGTGAGTTTCTTTGGCTTGCTCTCCTTCTAGTTGTTTATCATCTTGATGATAATCAGATTCTTTTGACTTATATTATCTTCTTTTTATGTCTGACTTATGTTGTTCTGTGTCTATTTACTACCCAATACTATTATTGTTTAAGAGCTATAAAACTTGTACCAACTAGAAATTACCAAATATATTAGTAAGCAGCACAAAATATTAGATAGAATCCCTATACATATCTATAACTATACATATCTCTACAAGATAGCTTATTCTTTTTACTTGAAATTATGCCCAGATGAATTCAAATTATGCATTATCTCCTTTATAAAAAATATGTGTATGCATTTTCAAGTATAACAAAAATAATTGTTAATCTGAAGTCGCTTTTATATAAAAAAGAAGTGAAGTGGTTAACTGCCTTCCATATCTAAGCGGATAATGATTACAATTCTTGCAGTAAATCCAAAGATTACAGTAGACTTGCGTTCTTAACAATCGCAGAATATTTTTTTATACTATCCAGCATCCTTCAGTATGTTGGTGTTCAATAAAGGATAACATAGAAAAGTAATTACGATCACTAATACATTAATGAAAAAAATTATCCAAGTTTTACTTTCTCTATCGTTAATTATTGGATCTTTAGTCTTGCCGATGAGCATGGCCAACTATAGGGTGATACCATTTGCATATGCTCAAACAAATGCTGCCTATGTTGACTGCTTTAGCAACTAATAATAACAACAATGATAGCAACTTTATAAATAATACCACAGTGTCTAGCGCTACAGCTAATACCATTACCTCTAATAGTAGTAATACAACTCAAGGCTTACAAATCAAAACAGGAGTCAATTATTTTGACAGTAGTTTGGGTTACCTCGTGTACCCTTCATCTACTACTGACAAGAAATTTCCAGCAGTAATAATGATTCATGAATGGTGGGGCATAAACGACAATATACGAAGTATGGCCAACACCCTTGCTAAGCAAGGCTATGTAGTATTGGCAGCTGATTTATTCAAAGGTCAGTCAGCTAAAGAACAGAACCAGGCTATGCAACTAGTAAGGGCAGCCAGTAATAATCCTGAACAATCTATTTCTAATTTACAAGCAGCAGTAAAGTACGTAAGCTCCCTTCCTTTCGTTGATAGTTCTAAAATAGCTTCTGTTGGTTGGTGTTTTGGTGGAGGACAATCGCTGCAACTAGCATTACATAGCGAACAACATCCATTAGTCGCAACTATATTATACTATGGAACTCCATTGGTCACAGATAAACAAGAACTCTCAAAGATAAAATGGCCTGTGCTTGGAATATTTGGAGATAAAGACCAAGCTATTCCATTGTCAAAGATACAACAATTCAAAACAGCACTAGATGGTACTGGTATATCAAATGAAATTCACATATACAAAGGATTAGGACATGCATTTGCAAATCCTTCCGGAGGTAATTATGCTCCAAATGAAACTGTAGATGCTTGGCAAAAGACATTGGCATTCTTGAAAAAATATACATAGTAGCCCAGGTGCAATGAGTTATGGGTCAACTTTTTGACTAATCTATATATAAAAACAAGAGAGCACTTTTCTGGCATATGGTTTAGTGGACTGGGCGGGATTATATCCCTTGTGGTAAAGGGGTTCAACTCTTTTACTAGGCATGGAAAAAGAAAAATATTCTCGAATACTTAATCGCTTTATCGGTAATTTGCCGAGACAACAAATAGAAAACCATTCATGAGGGGGTTCAGATATTTTCATATCTAAACATCAGAGCTTTGTTACAGTTACTCCCAGAATAGACTTAATATCGTAATCTGTCCTTTATTACCATTCTTTCATATGAGCAGATTTACTATTAACAATAACTATAAGAACGACAAAAGTCCTGAAAGCTCTCATTTCTCCTCATTTCATCCCTGCCCAAATGAGCGGCCATAAAGCTATAAATATATAAAGTTTTGACTGATCCAAAGAAACATTCTACACTGGTATATCCTTAAAACGTTTTTCAATAGGTTACATCTTACGTTAACTTCAGGACTTCAGTTTCTTTCTTATTGGGTTGATATTGGCTATTGTGGTTCTGCCAAATTTATGGTGCATATGAAGGTTTTCTCTCTCATTTTCCATTATCAGATAATTTCTTTATGACCTTGTTTACGAATATGTCTAATGCTTCAAATTCTCTAGATGGGCCTAAATCCACTACAAGAGGAAAACAATGAGCAGCCATTGTTGGCACAAGTAGTAGTCTAGAGTCTCCTCTATATGTAGGAGTTTTATATGAGAGTAATTATAGAAGCGTAGTTTGATATGGTTTCTAAACATATTCCCCCTAAACAGAGAGCTCTAGTATTACAAGGCGGTGGTTCTATCGGTGCCTATGAAGCAGGTGTTTTCGTTGCATTATATCATTGGCTAAGAAAAGATATTCAAAATGAGAATGACAATGAAAATATGTTTGATATAGTTGCGGGGACATCTATTGGCGCAATCAATGGCGCAATATTGGTAAATTATGTTCAAGAGAATAAAACATGGGAAGGTGCACATTTACAACTTTTAAAATTCTGGGATGATATATCGTCTACTCCAGATTTAAGTAATTGGTGGCCATTTTGGTTTAACTTCCCCTTTGCTTGGAGTGAAAACTCATGGATGAATGTATGGGATCAAAGAAACAAAAGTAATCCTACTGCCGCTACTGGAGAAGCGGCTAGAAGGTATTTTTCTGCAAAAGAGTATATATTATCAGGAGCTCCAAATGTCTTCTCAAGACCAAGGGAGATCTATGATGACAAATTCTTTGATGATTTTACTATACCAAGCAATACTTGGTATATGTATGATAATAAACCGTTAAGGGAAAGTATAAAGAGAAATGTCCACTTCCCAATAGCAACAAGTTATTATGATGATAAGAAACAACCAATAAAACAACCAAGATTACTTACAGTTAGTGTTGATGTAGAAGAAGGTGAAACAGTAGTTTTTGATAGCTATACAAAAAAAGATGGCTCTAGAAGTTCAGAATATGGATTTGATGAAGAATTAACAAAAAAATACACTCAAAAAATCGAATACGATAAAGGATTGATGATAGAACATATAATTGCTAGCGCTTCAGTTCCAATACATTACGAATATACTTATGTGCCAATACATTATGACTATAATAACATTGGCGATAAAGAACGAGAAGAGAGATTAAAAGAAGACTTGCGGCAAGGCAACCTTGTAAGTCATAGACGATTTTGGGATGGTGGTATATTAAGCAATACTCCACTAAGGGATCTAATACAGTCACATCAGAACTATTGGACAGATGTAGAAGACGCAGAAAAAATTCCTAATCTAGAAGTTTATGTTGTTGATGTGTGGCCTTGGATGGAGGAAAAAAATTATCCAGTTAGTTCAGATTATGATTCAGTAATCAACAGAAAGAATGGATTGACCTATCAAGATAAAACACCCTACGATGAGAAGGTTACCAATATTGTATCAGATTACCTTAATTTATCAAAAGAATTGTTAGATTTAGCAAAAAGAAAGAACGCTACAAACGAGGAAATAAATGAAATTTTAGATAAAACTGGCAAAAGTAAACATCATACAGGCGACAAAAGAAAATACCGAAACCTCTTAGAGAAACGCTTTGATATAACTAAATTAATACGTATTGAAAGGAGCGGTGACCCTAACGACATTTCAAATAAATGGTGTGATTGTTCTACCGACACTAAAAACTGGTTAATAAGACAAGGAGTCGAAGATGCTTTAGAAACTCTTGTAAAAGATCTAAAGATATCCAAAGGAGTTGAACAGGCTTCTAGTCAACTTAATAACTTTATGAATGAAATAAAGGACCAAAATACTGAGGATGCTAAACTTTTAATTGAAGCTGGTAAAAAAATCCAAACCAAACTTAAATTGAAATAATATTAATATGAATACAAATTTAATTAATAATGCGATATCTATTTAGAATAAAGTAAAAAGCTTAAGGTTCAGTACCTGAGGGAATGACGTTTTTAGATAAAGAGGATCAAAAGGAATTAGTTTGATGATCTCATTTCAAAGATTGAATCACTTAGTTCATTGTCTATTTTTGCTCATGTACAGTTTGAAAGAAGTATAGCGAAACACGCTACCGAGACAAGAGAAAAGATGGATAATATATTATTCTATAAGAATGAGACAAAGAACATCGAACCACTTTTAAGTTCTATCTATGATCTAGCACAGAAAATTAAAAATTCACCCATAAGGGATGTTGCTTCGGAGGTAATTTTATTGTAGGTTGATAATATGAAAATACATCAAATATCGAAGTTACTGCTATAGAGGCTATAATGTATGTTTTATAAATGCTAACGACAGAACTGTAAGTTAATTTTTTGCCATCTAAACCTTGATGGTACGTGGATTTCTATTCTATGTTTACTTAGCGTTAATATGAATATTGTGAAACTATTTGAATTTAAACTCGGATAAATATGCTTGATAGAAGTATTATTATTGAACCACTTG
Source organism: uncultured Nitrososphaeraceae archaeon (assembly GCA_963837175.1). Classification (GTDB taxonomy): domain Archaea; phylum Thermoproteota; class Nitrososphaeria; order Nitrososphaerales; family Nitrososphaeraceae; genus JAJNBK01. The sequence continues at coordinate 137,868 of CAWIMJ010000034.1, read as the reverse complement.
CAGATCAACTGACAAAATCATACAACAAAAACTTTCTACTGAAATTGATGATAAAGAGATTTTGGAAGAGTTAATCAATAAAGGAGAATCCGACACATTGGAATTTAAAAGCTATGAAAACACCTGTGCAGCCAGATCTAACTATAATATCCATAGAAAAATTAGTTGAAAAAGCAATAGGTCAAGAAAAGAACACTTTGCAGAAAAAATTGGAAGAGACAAGAAAAAATCTCATAGAATTCGGCTCTGTTTACTTAAGCCATCATCTCCGTATTATGATAATCAACGAAAAAATTGAACCAATTTCTGATATGTTGTAGTTTACATTTTTCTTTTCTACAAGGAAAGTAGTCATGATCAAAGCTTTCGGTTCTATCCTTTTGATGTACTCTGTATGGTTCTTTCAATCATGCTTTTCTCATAGGAGGAATGCAGATGATGATGATTCATATTCAGGAATTTACAAGCCTGTGGATACCATGTACCTCCATTGGTTGAAACTGGATGTTTTCCATATTTCCTAACCAATTCTTGTAGAAATCGTTCTGCAGCAACAAGCATTGTTCTTTTAAAGGAAATATGAATACCAAGAATTATTTTATCTATTGGTTCAATTGCAATCCACAGCCATACAAATTCATTACGAACTTTAAGCAAAGTTTCATCTATAATAAATTCTGATACCTTCTTTCTCTTTTGAGATATCTTGGCTTATATCGTTGAACCCAGTTCCAAATAGAAACATGGTTTCTTTTGATAAATGCAGACAAATATTCTGATGCTTTTCGAAGTGATAGACCTGAAAAATATAACTTTGCATAATAGATATACTTTGAAGATGTTCTATTTCTTTTGAACATAAAGGGAATTAATATATTGAAAGCTATAGGTTTAACCTTAAGTGAACAGAGCCCAGAAAACACATCATAAAACTATAAATAATATATATCATATCCTTGTCATAAATGCTAGAATTTAGCAGTTGCTGCTGCTATAACAAGATGGTTTATAATGAGTTATGAAACCCCCATGAAAACTACCATTTCTCTTAAATTGTTTTCACTTTTGACTATGACACTCCTGATTTCTACTACAGTATTTTCTTCCGAAATAGGTACAGCTAATGCACAGAAATATTCTGTAATTGCTACTATACCTGTTTGTCAAAATCCACATGGAGTTGCTATTAACCCAACTAATGGCTTGGTTTATGTGACCAATGTTATTTCAAACACTGTGTAATTTCTACAGTATCATAACCCCTGCTACTACTACCACCACCAACTACTACTATACCAGGTTTAGATGCAGCAGCAGCAAAAGCAGCTAATCAAACATGCAGAGAAAAAGCAGTTGATTAAAGTGCTATAGTAATGATTCCTCAAAGCATCATGGAAATGATGATGATGGGTAACAAGACTTCCTGACCGGCAGTAGATATAGTGATAATAAAGATGATGATGATGTTACGACGGCATTAGAAAGTGTTGATGAGAAATTAAAAAGTGCAGCAAATGCATCAGGTATGTCTATACAACTTTAAAGATAGAACAGAATGTTTTGATGATTATTATTTTCCATGTAGAAAAAGAGATAACTGTAAACTAGAACGTCATGTTAGCAATTGGATGATGAGTCAGTTTGTTTATATGCATAATAGAATACTTATTAAAGGAAAAATTAAGTGAACAGAGCCCAGAATTCCTTGAGCATGTATATATAACCAATAACAAGTTAAAAACAGAAATTATATTATATAGTAATTCTGAAATTAGATACATGCTGGCGAAATGAGAATTCTTTAAATAATATAAGCTTAAAGACTTATTTATGGTAAAAGGAGATTATAAGGAAAGGTCTTTACCAGGTTTTACTGCTCAAAATTTGTTTGTCTATAGGCATGAAGCCTCCCCCTCTTTAAGGAATCGTTATTCAGGTTTAACAGCAGTAATAAAACCTGCTTCCTGTTGTAGCGATTGTTTTGGAAGATGTTATAGAGGGGAATGCGAGGGGCTGTCAGGATCACGAAGAGAGCGCTGTATTCAAGTTTGCAAGCTTGAGTGCTATAAAGAGTGTGGAGGCTGCTAATGCGCAGACGGTGGAAATTGTTGTGGTAAGCCAACCTGCTCCACTTGTCCTTAATGTCCTGGAACGCATATAGATTTATTGCAGTTCGGCTCAGCTCAATTGCGAAATATTAAAACGGTACAGTCATAAATGTTCTATATATGGGAAATATAAAAGTAACAGTTAGTAGGAAATGTGTATAGCAGATAGATAAAAATAGAAGTGAAAAATTGAATAAATAACTCTAAAGCAACTATACTAAATATGCTGCTTGGTTATAACAATCAATTATCCCAAGAATAAAACTAGTCGTAAGATGATCAAACTTATATCCAACAGGGAGGATTAGGATGACGGCTATAAATTTCCTTTAATTTTCTTATATCATGTAAGAACCACTTCGACATCGAATTGTTGTATTCTTTTATTAATAATGTACCTAGCTAAAATCGACTTTAGTAAATTGGAATATGGCTTGTGCTGAATTCATTCCTGATATCAACACTCTTACCCATATGAAGAAAATGGGTTTAACACCAGCGCTCCCTCACCCACAATGAAGTATCTTGAACAGGCTGTTGAACGTCTCATCGCTAGGTCGCATCTTCACCCTGAATTGGCTGTATAAGTCCTTGAAACTCCTCGGGAAGCCAGTCAAGTGAATTGATAGATAGGTGCTTTATTAAAACTAAGCCTCTTCCATCGTTATGCAATGTTTGACTATTCTAAAAGTGATTTCACGGTAATATTACAAATTTCTACTTAGGTCTACGAATTAATGTTATTCAGTATGTAATTGATTTTAGATTAATAAATATCGAGAGTGGGTAGATCTCAGTCAGATATTTTAAAAATCTTTTAAACTAATTCATTAAAAACAAATAGTTAAAAAGTTTAGAGAAAAGGATATAACTGATATTGTAGCAATAGTTAGATGCAAGATGAACAAAATATAGAAAATGGAGCAAGCATCGAGATTCCTTCATCAGAACATCGACACTCTAACGCTAACAATCATAAAACAGAAATATCTCCACAAACCACCATGGATAAACCCTGTGCATGCGGCAAACAAGAAGGTTGTTCCTGTGGTTCTGAGGATGGTAAAATGGCTGATCCATTGTATGTATATGCTATAGGAAAAGTTGTTCATCGCTTTCCTACTAGATCTTTGGAGCTAGAATTAGCACAAGCTACGGGTCGCAGGCCTGAAGAGGAGACAAGGGGTCGAACCCGCGAAGACATTATCCATGCTGCCTCTTACTGATCCAGTTAACCGGTATATAGCTCGTCAAATTTGTTATGTAATGAATATTGAAGGCTTAGAAACATATATTCTAGTTCCAACTGATCCTTTAGATATAGACAGACTGGCTCAAGCACTTCGACCTGCTCCTGGTCCCTTTGTAGATATTGATGTAATTATTGGAAGAAGAGGGCCAATGGCTTCACCTGAAAAGTGTAATGGACTTATGGTACCCATTGTTGTAGTAGATCAAATATACTCTTTTGACAGAAATACTCTTATGAAATCAATTCCTAAGCGAAAAGGTGAAAGTGAGGATCAATTTAGAAAAACTACTGACGTACTTTTTAATCATATAATTCAAATTGCTGATAATGCGGGTACGACAGACGAGCATCGTGCTCTTAACTATTTAGTAGTTCGTTATGATGAGATATATCATAGAACTCAATTGATGCAGGATGAAAACTATTCATTTACTGCTGTAGATGTTCTCCCATCACGACTTAGCGGTACTCGTAAAATAGTTGATGTCATATTCTCATATGAGAATCGTACTAACAGAGCAATACAGAAATGGTTTGTTAGAGTAGATGTAACAGAAGAATTTCCATTCCTAGTAAGTCCTATGCAACAGTATTTTGAGCGTTAAATAAAATAAGAGCAAAGCAAAGAAGAGTAAAGATAATGTAAAGATAATGGATCCATTAAGCCAAATAAGATTACAATCCCTGATGAATATTTCTAATGGTAATCCTGACATAAGTATAGGTCTTATTGATGGACCTCTCGACTATACCCATCCTGCTTTCCAGGGATCCAGAATAAGTGCTGTTAAAGAATCCCAACTTGCAGTGTGCAAAAGTGCTAGCAGTATAGCCTGCAGACATGGTACGTTTGTAGGAGGAATATTGTGTGCCAAACGTGGATTATCCGCGCCTGCAATATGTCCAGGATGTACATTGCTATTACGCCCCATTTTCATGGATCAAACACTAACTAATAGAGACATTATACTACCTCGTCCTACTTCCTGAAGAATTATCTGAAGCAATTATAGAAGTGGTAGATGCGCAAGTGAAAATTATAAACCTAAGTTTAGGCTTGTCCTCATCTTCATTGATAACATATTCTAGGCTACAAGAAGCTTATGATTACGCCCGTCTACACGGAACAATAATAGTAGCTGCATCAGGAAATCAAGGAAATATCGGCAGCATCTCTCTTATAAACAACCAATGGATCATTCCTGTAGCAGCATGTGATGAGTACGGGCAACTTGATTCAATGTCAAATTTCGGTAAATCAATAGGAAATCGTGGATTGATGGCCCCTGGTGTAAATATAACCAGTACATCTTCAGACGAAGGCGGTGGAGGATATATACAGATGAGTGGTACAAGCTTTGCACTCCATTTGTAACGGGGGCTCTAGCACTTCTTTGGTCTGTATTTCCAAAAGCTACAGCAGCAGAGATAATTCTTGCTATTAGAACAGCCAATTCTTTATATAGTCCTCGTAAGTCATCAATTATACCTCCATTAGTAGATATTGAAGCAGCATGGAATGTATTGAAAAGCAATGTCCAAAGATAATGAGTAAATTTTGATAAATACTAAACAGGCTCGGTGCTGCTAAGCAGACAATCTTAGAGGAGATGTTTTGTAAGTTGTCTATAAAGTTATTGTGGTTACAATTATTATTCAGGACAAAATTATTGATACGACTTTCCGTACAAAAATAAAATAATGTTTTAGCTAGGTGAAAACTATAAAATTACAGCCATCTTCTTGTGATCTCTTACTCTAGGTGGTTTGATAATTATGGCTATTGGTTAAATCACAAATGTCATATCGGTGTATATATTGCATCTGACTACTATTTGACGATAATATGACAATTATCTGGCCGTTATTTGACGACTAAAATTACTCTATAATGCAGAAAGGAAAGCAATTCAGCAGTTTAATGGGTCTCTTACCTTTTGGAGTTATAGAATATAAAGCCATTCTAATGGGTTTTCTATCTCTTTTGTCATTTGGGACAGCCGCTTCATCAAGCATATCTATCATCAGAAACTGACTTTCAATGCGAATCCTGTTACTCTAGGACCTCTCAAAATACCAAACCTGAAAATAAAAACAATCGTTCTTGATAAGGTGCCTAACTGTTTCATAATCTCCTTGACCTCAAGAGGTCCATTCTTCTTAAGAATGTCGATTAATTCTGATATTCTGGCATACGTCGAGTTGAGAATTTCAAAAAGAAACTGATCATGCTTGTCAGCATTTGTTAGAGTGACGCATTCTAATCCCTTAGGAGTGAGTTGGATCCTTGTATCTTTTCTTTCGATAAGAGAAAGTTTTTTTAAAATAGATATTCCATCTTCTGAGGTTTTATTATGCACACCAAATTTTTCATCAAACCACTTCTTTAATTCTGTATCTATCTTATCATCTGTTGAAACATATGTTAAACAATGGTTTACATTCTTTTTGAAGTTGAGCCATCCACCAGGAAACTCGGATAAATATGACTTTCCTTCGTCGAATATCAAAATACCTCATTATGGTTCGATGTCATTTCATTTTCACGATTCTAAAGTTCTCTCTATCAGTAAAGTGATGTAATATTCTATAGATAAGATTTATCTGCAGAATGCTTATTGTTTTCAAGAATATGCTGATAGGAAACTAATCCAGCATTGCAGGAGTCTCTTACCTTTTGGTGTGATCGAATACAATTCTATATCTAATACAATTTCAAATATAAAATCTAATACTTGCCACACATAAGCCAGACTAACTATAGCCCAAAGGATATTGATGTTAAAATTGCAGAGATAAATGATGGAATATACAGAATTTCTGGATATAATAGCACATTTGGAATTACATTCAATCAGTTCTTAATTGACGATGAACAGCCAATGCTTATTCATACTAGTCCTATTGGAATGTACAAGAAAATAGAAGAAAAAGTTAAAGAAGTAATTTCATTACAAAAACTAACTTTTGTAGCATTTCTACATTTTGAAAGTGACGAATGGGGAGGAATGGCATTTCTTGAATCTGCTGATGCTAAGTTAGTATGTAGTGATTTAAGTTCAAAGTTAAACATGACTGGATGGCATAATGTCCCTGTAGACCACATGTCATGTCATTTTGGGATAACGAAACGCTGAAAACAGGTAAAAAACAGTTTAAATTCATTATGACTCGTCATATGTATCACTGGGATGGTATGATGATTTTTGAAGAAACTAGTAGATCGCTTTTTCCATCTGATCCGACCTTATAACATCCTGTGTCCATTTTTCGCACAATAACAATTAGACCTAGTACTACACTCAATATGTCTTCCCTGATCACAATCCTTACAGATTGTTCTTGAGTTTGTTGCAGTTCCACTGGTGATGGATTCAATATATTTTCTTTGGTCTAATGGAATATTATCAGAATAGTGGTTCAATTAAAAATAGTATAACCTTATCTGATTAATAAGATTTATTGAGGTATTTCATTATCTTAGGCTTCTTTCAAAGTATGGTTGCAACAATAATGCCCTGTACCGAATCACTGCTTATGACCTTGATATTACATCTTTATCAAAAACTATTTACCATTCTACTCATTATCTTTCCATATATCCATAAACCAAAATCAACAACAATTATTGCCCTAAGATAATCAACCTATTCTAATTGGTGCATGCGGATCTCCAGAAAGTTTTAAAAATCCTTCTCTCTCGGCAAATCTGGAATTGTGTCAGCATTTGCTTCTCCTGGAATCAGTGGCACTAATCGATTTATTTGCGCGTTAGTCGCCTGAATTTCTTTATCGAGTTTGTCAATCAATGCCTTTCTTTGTTCTATTGTTTTTTGTATATTTTCAGGAGCAGCCTCGAGTCCAGTTTCTATGAAAGCCTTAATGTTTTGCTTATTTTCTAGGACCTTGTTTGCCATTGCTGTGGCTGTCAGACCCACATTCTTTGCATCCTCTAATGCTTTATTGATATGTGGGTCTTGGGACTTAGACTTCACATAAGCAAGCCCTGACACAATTAGAGGTGCAACTACTCCTACTAATAAAGCAATAGAATTTATTGTATCAGCTAATGCCTCTGCAGCAGTCATGGGTGGAGCTGGGGTATTTGTATTCCCTTGAGCATCTATATGCAATATCGGGAGAAATGTCATTACCGTAATTACTGTCATTAGTAACATGAGTGATGGAATGGATAACCACATTACTGTGTTCTTTCTCACAATCTGGCATAAGCTAGGGTTTTTCTTTAACTTTTGTGAAAATTTTTCTTAAGAAATTAGCGGTCTTTTTGAAAAATAAAATTTGATGATAACAATCATAATGAATTAGGAAAATTGGAATGTCTCTGTCCACTTAATATTGTGTTAATGATATTTTTCTCCCAGCTATACCTCTTGCTATGATTTCGATGCCTATTATTAACAGAGCTATTCCTAGTAATATGCCTACAAGCGCTGCTCCTATAACAGGAGATGCGATTATCACTAGAGCCAATACAATAGCTATTACACCTGCCGAATTCTGAACATCCTTGACCAACTACGGCCTGTCTTGTCTGCAATACCATGAATTACTCTTGCAATACCATCAATTAGTAAAGCAATTGTAAGTAAGATTATCAAAAACGCAGCTGTTCCTACTGGGAATGACAGAACTATAATCGACAATATAATAACTATAATACCAAGACCTATCTATGTTAGAATAGAACGTTCACAGCTATAGATTTTTCTTAAGTTAACAGCACTAATATATCTAATATTACAGTTAGAAAAAGATGAATCAACCGATAAGTTTACAGAGTTCTCCTGCTATATCTATTTTTATATTTAATTGGATCACAAGATATGGCTAATACTAATATTTACATGGATTATTATAGCATCTACATATCTTGCAATAAAAATTTCAATTGATACAATTCCTCCTTTGCTAATGTCAGGAATTCGATACACAATTTCAGGTTTAATGCTATTTTTTATATTTAAAATATATTCACTTGAAAGATTTGATAATAAGAAAAGAAAACAGAAAACAGAAAAAATCCAGACATCAAAAAAACAACAACAACAAAAAGAGAATAAGAATCCAAATCTATTACAAACAATAAGTTCAAGAAGAAAACAATGGAAAGATGCAATAATAATTGGAATTAGTCTGATAGTTGCTGGACAAGGATTATTAGCATATGGTGAACAATATCTTTCTTCTGATATTACTGCATTATTGTTCTCTACTGTTCCTATATGGGTATTATTGATTGGTAAGTTTTATTATCATTTAAAATTAAATAAATATACTCTTTTAGGAATAATAGCAGGATCAATAGGACTTGTTATACTCATATATCCATCATTTGAAGATATGTTGTTTGGAGCTCAAACTAACTCCTCTACTAATACTAATAATAAAAATAACTTTCTTGGTATATCTATTTTGTTGATAGCTGCAATTAGTTGGGCTATTGGTTCATTATATTCTCACAGAGCAGATTTACCAAATAATATTTTAATTTCAACTGGAATGATGTTATTTGTAGGTGGATTATTCTTACTTGGTATTGGAATGATTATTGAATTTAATACGTTGGATGTATCAAGATTTTCTACTTCGTCTATACTTTCTCTCTTATATCTTATAATAGTAGGAACTATGGGATGGTTAGGGTTCTTTTGGATTCTAAGAAACACTACTGCCACCTTGGCTAATACCTTTGCGTATGTAAGTCCAGTTATAGCAGTTTTTTTAGGATGGATAATACTTGATGAAAATATTAATATTAGAATAATTGTTGCAACAATAGTCATAATTGTTGGAGTAATTCTTATAGTAAACAAAAATAAAATTGTATTAAGAAATAACAACTAAAAGATCAACTATTGTATAATCAATACTTACAATTTAATAGAATACAAATCATGCTTAAGTGAATTTTTATATAGATATAAACCATATCCAATGTCATTTGCAGACGTTCTATTTCGTTTGGTAAGTATCATCAATACAAGAAATAAAGAGTATCTAAAACTATAGATTTATTGTTAAGTTAACAGAGCCTTGTAAAGTATGAAAACCTTTAATATATTTGCCTTCTTTTACGGGATATTTTGGAGAACCATATATTACAGTTAAAGAGATCAGAAATTAGAACTAGGACCTAAATAATAATAGTATAGGTGAAATCATCTATAATGAATTGTTGTCTATAAGAACCCTTATATACAATTGTGAAGTTAAAGACGCGTAGAAAATATATGATTGTTACGCTCTGTTCACTTAACTACCACCTTTTTTTCAATCTCCTTGTTATGCATATTAACGAACAGATGAAACCAATTCATTATATGTTGTAACTTGCATTTTTGTTTCATACATGGAAAATAATCATCAAAACATTCAGTTCTATCCTTTATGTACTGAATTGTCCTTTCGATAACACTTTTCTCATATGAAGAATGAAGATGATGTTTTATCTTCAAGAATCTGCATGCTTGAGGATACCAAGTACCACCATCGGTCGATATCCTATGTTTTCCATATTTTCTAATTAAATTTTGAAGGAATTGTTCTGCAACAAGCATGTTTCTTTCTATTGAAATACGAATACCAAGGATTATCTTATCTATTGGTTCAATTGCAATCCATAGCCATATGTATTCATTACCTGCTTTAACTAAAGTTTCGTCTACAATGAATTCAGATACTCTAATTCGCTTCTTTTGAAATATTTTTTCTGGTCTGTACCGCTGAATCCAATTCCATATGGAAACATGATTTCTTTTAATAAATGGAGATAAATGTTGTGATGCTTTTCGAAGTGATAGACCTGAAAAGTATAAGTGTAATGCGTAATAAACATATTTTGAAGGTGTTCTGCTTCTTTTGAATATGACCATATAATAAAGAAGTGAAACATCTTTAGCTATAGGTTTAGTGTTAAGTGAACAGAGCGGATTGTTAACAAAAAAATTTTAAATAGCTCTAATAGTAGAAAGATTTTTGTTCTTTTGTTTTTAGCATCAGTCCTTTCAGTTATCCCTTTAGTAACATTTGAATTTATTTAGGCCTGTTTTGTGTAGTAAATGCAGTTTCTATTTACTATTCGGTCTACTGCTACATCTTTCCATTCAATTTGATTACTAGTGAGGGAATAATTGAAATAAGCATAATAACTGCTGAGACAAAGAAGGCAAAATGAATCGAGCTTAAAAATTTACTAACTATGGAACTGGTAATGGCTATGGAAGATGTTGATGCTTGAAATGAACCTGAAAATAACTGCTCAGCAGCGTGCAGTGGAATAACGTTGGTCATTATTAGAAATACTAGCCCAATACTAAAGGAGTTCCCCATCATAATAAATGTAGTACTAATACCTGCTGACACGCCTCTTCTAGAAGAAGGCACAGAAGTCATTATTGACGCTCTATTTGGTGAGGCAAATATACCCATACCGCCACCTATCATAGCAAGTGGAATTATAATTTCATAAAAAGATGTTGTTACCTCTATTCTTGTAAGAATAAAGAACCCCACTGCTGATACCAATAAACCTATTGATGCAAAAATTCTTAGTTTAAATTTATCATATAACCATCCGCTTACTGGTGCAAACACTGCCAGAGCGGCAGAAACTGGAATTAGATAAATACCTGCCTCAAGCGAATTCAGTCTCATTGACGGTCCCTGAAGATAAAATGACATAATCAGTATGAAGGCTCCTCTTGCAAGAGCGTTAAGAAATATAGCAATATTTCCACCTGTGAAAGACTGAATTTTAAATAAAGATAAATCAAACATTGGTTTAGGTGTTCTTTTCTCTATGATGATAAACAACAGCAGTAACGACAAGCCGCCTATTATTGACAGAAAAATTTCAATTGGAGTCACAATTCTAAAATTGGCTAAAGTTACACCGATTAAGATCATAGACAATCCTCCTGCGAATGTAATATTTCCCAGCCAATCGATCTTCTCTTTTCTTATAACACCTAGTTCTCTTAATTTGGCGTAAGACCAAATTGTAGCAAATGTGCCTATGGGGACATTAACCCAGAAGATCGATCTCCATCCTAAATATGATGTCAGAAAACCTCCAAACACAAGTCCTATTACAGAGCCAATGACAATAGCTGTTTGATTTAATCCTAGTGCTCTAGCTCTTTCATTTTCCGGGAATGTATCGGTGATTATTGCAGCACTGTTAGAAAAAAGGAATGCCGCTCCAAGAGCTTGAATTATTCTAAATAATATCAACTGCTCTCCGGTTTGAGATATGCTACACAACCCCGACCCTATTGTAAAGAGTGCAAACCCCATGTTGTATAATTTGACTCTACCAAACATATCTGAAAGTCTTCCAAAATTTAGAAGTACAGCTGCTGTGACAAGCCAATATACAAGAACTATCCATATAAGTGTCAAAAATGAAGTATGAAGATCTAATGCAATTGCAGGTAATGCTATAAGAATTATATTTCTATCAAGTGCTGCCATTAATGTTCCAATGATTGTATTGCTTAATGCGGTCCATTTGTAATTCATATGCTATTACATCAAAATCTCCTTTTGCATGAAAATCACCTTTAGAATGTCAGGTCAGAAATAAATATCAATATCGAAATCAAAAGACAGGTCTTACTATTATGACTGGCTGGGATTGCGGGATGGGCATTTGGAGGTTTTGCTGGCATACAAACTGGTAGGTAGGGTACCAATGTATATTTACACAATACATTGAATGTGGTAGGACATATACACTTGGTGATACTTATGGGAAGCGTTCTTTTTGGTTTGGGTTTAATCTACTCCATAATACCAAGCATTATCAAAAAGAGTCTTAATAGAAAACTTGGAATAATGTATCTAGTATTAACTGTTATTGGAGGATTTGGTTTGATTGGCCTGCGTTTTTCATGTATAAACATCCTGACCAGATATCTTACTCAACCATATGGTAGTATGCTTTGTTGTATGGATGATATCCCTGTAGATGATACCAATAATGTTTTTCAGTCATTTCATACCAGCAACATGTTATACAATGACACTTTCAATAGCACTTCCTTGGCCATATACTATATTTTCTAGCCAATATGTTTTCTCCAAACATCCTTTTTATGCAAGAGATACTATTTCTTTTGCTATCCACCTGATTTTAATACAAATAGTAGATTGACACCAAATTATTGTACAAACAGCGTAATTGCAGTGAACATAACCAGTGGAAAAATTGCATTGGTCGACATCTTTTATTGAATATGGAACAGTATTTAATGTTGGATTACCTGATACACATGATTGGGATGTAGGATGGGGTACTATACTAACTAACAAAAGTTCGTTTACATATTTTTCTTAATATGTGAGGTTTACTATGCTTAAAAAAGCCATTTTCTTGCTTTTAAAAGATATACGAAATTATGTTAGGCAGTATAGTATAACTAAACTTACCTTTGATAATGGTACACAAAGGAGATAGATACTGTCTAATGTGCAAATGTTGTAGGAAATCCTTAGTATCCGTGCAATGTAACTAGACGATTGGCTATGTACCATTTAGCGTAATTCTCTTTGGTTATAAAATGCTCATGATTATAACAAAGAATTAATTATATTACAAAATAAAATAATTAACTATGCTTTCAAAGATATTGGTTCCAATAGATGGTTCAGCAAACTCATTTAGAGCATTAGAAGAGGCTATTTTTTTAGCAACAAAAATCCAAGAAGCACAAATTACAGTCTTGTATATAATAGAGCATCCACCTACTGTTTATATTTATTCACCAAAGATTATCGAAAAACTCCGAGCAGATTATGAAAGAGAATATACCAAAATACTTGAAAGATGTAAAGAAATGGCTAATAGGAGTGGAATTAATATTCATACTGTTCTTGTAGAAGGCGATCCTGCTTCCAAAATTATTGGATATAGTGATATGGGAAAATTTGATCTTATAATAATGGGTAGCCGTGGTATGGGTAAATTTAAGGAATTGATAATTGGTAGTGTATCAAATAAAGTCCTACATCATGCAAAATCTTCGGTAATGCTAGTCAGATAGAAGCTGCTAAAATATGCAAAAATAACCGAATAGAATGAACCCGCCTACGAGCAAAGCCCAAATCCCTCTGGATGTATCTGATTTTGAATGGTTATTTAGGCTGTGTTCACCTAACAACAGAGCAGATAATAGTTCTATTATACATACCAATAAACATTCTAAACCAATTTAAAATGTGTATTAATTTACACCTTCTTTCATTTCTGCAAGGATAATAATCGTCAAAATTTTCTGTTCTATCTTTACGTACTCTATAGCCCTTTCAATAAGGTGATGATCTTTCTTTTAACTTAAACGGTAATAATATGTTTTTAGATGTGATCTATGCAACAAGATAATGATAGATGAAAAATTTGACGCCCATTCATGTTGACCAATGCTCCAATGCCCATTGGAACAAAGACCATTGAAATTGACTATTTCAACATAGTCAAAGACCAGTTGGGTAGAACTGTAATTCTAAGACCAGTATGGGAATATTATTTATTGCAAGAGCAACAGGTTAGACATGTTTATTTATTTCACTATGAATATCAAGCAGCGTGTTTGAATTACAACTCGATGAAGCTAGAAGAATTAGCATGGGTCTTATTGTTGTTGATATGCAAAACGGTTTTGTAGCTAAGCGGGGATCATACGATCGGTTAGGAATGAACACGCCACCTTATCGAGAGATTATTCCTAGGTTGAAGGATCTTATTGATTTCTGTAAATCGATAGATATCCCAGTATTTTATACTGAAGCAGTTCGGGAAGCTAGTGGGATAGATCTTTTGACTAGAATTCACACTCTATTACCTAAATCTAGAGAAGAAAGATTGAAGGTACCTATCACTGTAAGGGGAACATGGGACGCTCAAATAATTGATGAGATAAAACCTAAAGAAGACGATTATATAATCATAAAGCGAAGAGATTCAGCATTTCAGGATACAGAACTAAGAATGTGGTTACAGAGCATTGGAATAAATGTTTTAGTATTCTGTGGAATTGATACTTCCATATGCGTGGAAACATCCATAAGAGATGCCTTTAATTTGGGGTATGATATTATCTTAATTTCAGACGCTACTGCATCTGGTATAAAGAGCCATTATGAGACAACCCTAGCAAGAGTACGCCATTACTATGGATTAGCAATGAATTTAGACAGATTTAATACAATGATTAATAACATTAACATCTTAAGAAGGAAGAAAAAAGATATAGACGTACAGCGTTACAATCAAATTGTAAATAATTTCATAAATGAGTTTGGTTTATTAGACTTTCGCGAATTTCGAGAAACACCTGTCCACACTACTTGACAACCTCTTGCTCAAGCTGTATTATTGATATTGAATCAATATTCAGACCTACTCAAGCTCTCATAGATTTTGTTGTACTTGATAGTTGGAACGAAGAATTATCCTAGACAATCTATCGTTCATACCTGAACACAAGCAGCGAGCCAGGACTCCACAGGGCAGTGGTCGGGGTAATTGGGTCTTCCTTCATGGCTTGCACAACACCCATCGGGTCAGTAATCACGTAAAGAGTACGGCCGTCCGGACCAAAAGCGATGTCACGGTAGCGGTTCTCTGAGCGGAAAAGTTCCACGGGCTCGTGTGCAAGTGCCGTGCCATTCTCGTTTAGCGCTATTTGGAAGATCCTACCTGCCTTCAGGGTTGTCATTAGTAAGTTGTTCTCCCAGCCTGGAATAACATTTGATGTATACAGACGCAAACTCGAAGGAGCGACGGTTGGATAGCAGACAGAGGCCCTCTCGCCACATGTCCTGGCTTGATTTGTAAAGTTATATTCACTCTCGACAGTATAGAACGTGTGGAGCGGAGGTACGAAGTTTGATGCATTGAATTCACTTTCATTTCTTACAGGCACACCCGGAGGTGCAGGTGCAATATCATTATACGTCAGGTCTTTACAGTTTTCTGCGGCAGACCAGTTATAGAACTGATATGCTTTATTGTCGTTGTAGCCTGCGACGTATGGCCAGCCATAGTTTCCACCCGCTTGGAGACGATTAATTTCGTCATCGGAATTGTCTCCATGCTCAGCTACGTAGAGATCTCCATTAAGACCTACAGTTATTCCCTGCGCGTTGCGGTGACCATATGTATAGATGTGGCTTTTGACACCGTTGATCTCTGGATTGTCGTCGGGGATGGAGCCATCCGGATTCATACGGAGTACTTTACCTTCATATTCGGTCCAATTCTTGGCAGCAACTTGTTCCGCAGTTGGGAGATGCTCGGCCCGGTCATTCAAACAGAACAAAGCGAGCTGGTTTTTGCCCTGATCACCTATAGTATAGTATAGCTTGTCATCAGGGCCAAATGTCATGCGGCCAGAGTTATGATCGCTGCTGCCCGAGAGTCCGCTGATGAGGTCCATGGGCTCGCTAATGGTGTTAGTAGCCGGGTCTGTACGTGAATCGAGTAATTTTAGTGCGGCGATCGAGTTCCTCACCGGGGGCCGCGTCATACGTATAAGCAACGTAAATATGGCGCGTGTTATTGAAGTTGGGGTCAAACGTCATTCCTAAAAGGCCGTCCTGAGCTGCGGACTGGTGAACCTTGGGGACAGGTGTGCTCGCTGAGCTTTGTGCCATTGATCGGATCTATTCGTGTAATGTTCTTTCCTGTGCGCTCCGTGATCCAGAGAGTGTCGTCAGGACCATAAAGAATATTGAAAGGCGCACTGAGGTTTCTCGCCATCACATTGACTGAGAAGCCTTCCTGTTTCAAAAGCTGTTCGCGAGCGGTGCGCTGAGCTGGAGTTAATGTCTCGTTACTAAATACAGGGAACGGATCTTCTCCTTGCCCCAGTGCTGGTTGTACAATCTTAGTAGAAGAACTACCAAACATTATTGGTATTACTGATAATAGTATTAGTCCAAATAACGCTAATGTTATTACACCATATCCTAAGTTGAACCTTGCATTATTATGGTTCATCATGAGAACAATAATTACACAATAAAATATAAAAAGATAGTTTAGGTCAAAATAACCATCATATTTACAATTACTTTATTGCATGACTCAATTAATAAGAGAAAGCAAAAGTGCTATTGATATTGATATTGGACTTCCAAAGGAAGCTTGTCATGGAGTCGTACAAATTCTTAACAATACACTATGTGACGAATACATCCTTTTTACCGAAATTAGAAGCTATGATTGGAATATTGTTGAATAGGATTTTAGTGAGAAGAATAAATTCTTCCAAGAACAATATGAAGCGCTTGAAATTATAGATGAGGTAGCAGAGCGTGTGCGTCAGCTTAATGGTATGTCTTTAGGTACCCTTTCTGAGTTTGTAGAACATGGCAGACTAAAGGAATTTCCTGGTGATTATCCTAATGATCTCAAAATGATTTCGAATCTATTATCTGACCATGAGGTGATAATCAGAAGTCTCCGGAGAGACGCAGATAGATGCGAAGATGAATATCATGATATGGGAACAAATGATTTTCTAATTGGCATAATGGAAAAGCATGAAAAAATAGCGTGGATGCTAAGAGCTCACCTGTCTACAAATAAGTAAATTATAAAACATAATAAAACAACAAAAAAGGTTATAGTTATGAAAAAGTTTCTAAAATTTGATGATAAACTCCATTAGATATCTTTCTAATAATACGTCTACTAGCGTCCTTCTCCCAAGTTCTAATGGAGATATGACATAAATCACTAACAATTTGAAAAACATGTAAGCCTGATTAAGAGGGTTTCTATATATTTCGTTTCACATATAGATATATATATGTATATATATACTTATTTGAGATTTAAATCAAGCAATCAAGCATAATGAAATCAAAAAAGTTTTACTTGAGTGTAAACTTTGTAAGGCTTATCAGTCTCATGGTTAGCATACTTCCATTCATTACCAGACATTAATAATTCCTGAAATTCTGACTGAATTTTATGATCTAACGATTTATATACATTGCCTCCTATAGATACTTTATTTGCAGCTGTTAGGGAAGTTATCTTCCGCTACATTCATAGTATATAGAGTGTGACCCAAGATTATGCTCTCTATAGTTAGTACATTAAGTGGTAGCAAGCAGGCACTTGTACTAATTTTACTTATGGTTGTTGTTACTATAGTGGACTCCCAGTTTATTAACATTTTATATGGAACTGATTTAAGAACTCCTGGCAATTTGCATTTGTTATTGTTTGCATCATTTGTTATTATTGCTTCAATAATTAATACCATATTGCTGCTATTCGCCAAAAGAAATGATATTTATTCGACAACTAGTAGACCATTGTTGTTTAGAGTTGCTTATATTGGTACATCCATAGTTCAGTACACTATATCTCTCATATTGTTTATCACGATCTCAGAAATGCTTATTTTCCATGAATATAACAAGATATTCTCATTATTAGTAGTTTTTCTCAGTCATTTTTGGGCAGCTATTATACTTGGAATTCTATCTTTAAGATTCATACAATGGTTTAGATTTGCTACATCATTTTCAATCCTAATTTATGGAGTTGTTTTCAGTGTGATTCTATTTCTAATTTTACTCACGATTCCATTGCTTACACAACAGTTTACTATTCAGTCCCAGTTGATATACCCTAGAGATTATACATCTCTAATTTTGGCCGTAATTACTCCGTCTCGTGATATTGCATTCATTTACGGACTGGGAAACTATGTTTTACCTATGATGATAATACCTTCATGGATCCTCACAGTTTTGTTACTTAAACCCTATGCAAACAGAATTGGCAAGAAGAGATTCTGGCTAATAGTTAGCATTCCATTACTCTACCAACTTTTCTCATTTATCGTAAGAGATACAAACTTAGTAACTGATCCTACCCTAGTTCAAATTATATACTCCCAGCAATTCCAGGTCATCTTCGGAATTAGCTATCAAGTATCTGGGTTATTTTTCGCTATTGCCTTCTTGAGTATTGGAAGAAAAATGAAACGAAAAAGCATGAAAAACTATTTGATAATTTCTTCTATAGGTATCGTCTCATTATTTTGTTCAATGCAACCAGGAATGCCATTCTATGCGGTTTATCCCCCATTTGGACTTGTCACGCTTTTGTTCCTAGGACTATCATCATATATGCTTCTTGTTGGAATGCTAGGATGTGCAGCATATGTTTCTAGAGATATTGAATTACGACGAGAGATCTATAGAGGCTTAGAAGTTGATGCTGATGTCTTGAAGAAGATAGGAATGGCAGAAACCCAACGACAAATAGAAAAGAAGGTGCTATCACTTGCCGACAAAATCAAATTGTCGGATGAGATGAGAAGCCGTATGGATACAGATCCTGACAAAGAAGATGTAAAACTAATGATAGAGGAGGTATTGAATGAGATACAAAAGGGGTCACACATTAAACGAGGCGAGAGATAATGCTGAATTTGGTAAATATTCTAAGTAACATTACGAATAAAACGCCAACCTATGAGTTAATATTTTCAATAGCTGGAACATATGAAAATTCTGTTCAATCAGGTCTTATATGATTGTGACTACAATCAATCTGCTAAGAATGAAATTATCTCCAACCTTCAATGCTGGCAAATTACCGCAATAAATTAACAAATATATCTCATATTATTTAGTCCTAGAGTTAGTTACAAAAAGCTTATCAATTAGTTTCCAAACATCAATAGTGTTAAACTGATGCATTCATTATCTCTTCATAGCATAAGATTAGACATTCGGAAGATAATATTATTAACTCTATTAATGACAACCATCCTTATTATTACTAGTAGTAGTCCTTCAAACTTGTATGCTATTCCATCTGGTATTGATTTTTATTCTCCTAATTCTCCGCCAGCTGGAGTTAAATCGCTTGAACCTCTAATAGCAAAGTGGTGGAATTGGGAGGTTACCATCCCTATTACTGTTGATGAAAATTGGCCTCAATGTATTAAAGGAGATGGTGGAGTCATAGGTAATAACCAATCCGTAGTCTTTTTGGGAAATCCCTCCTTTGCGGTAGCACAAAACGTGAATGCAAGAAACCAAAAATGTGAAATATCATCTAGTCAACTACTCTACTTGACTGTATATCCAGGTGAATGTTCTACAGGATCAAAACCTCATGAAGGCGAGTATCCGGATACAAAGTCCCCTGCTGGTCTTTTAAATTGCGCACAAGATGCAAACGAAGGGATTAAATTGATGCAAGTCAAGGTTGACGGCCAGGATGTTTCATCTAATATTGTCCGTCAAACTACTTCTAAACCATTCAATTTTATTGTACCTCCAGATAATCCTTATGAGTGGAAAGCGCCTATTGTTGGTGGAAATAATACATCAATGGCTGAAAATTATTATCTGTTCTTCAAACCATTGCCGGTTGGAGATCATACGATAGAACTGCATGTAATACGAAAACCGCTTCAAGCTAACCAACCTGTCGAAAATGATGTTGCTAAGTGGAATATTAAGGTAGTCTCTTAAGTGAATTACTCTAAGACATTGGATCTTATTCAGTTCTGGCTCTTATACTTTGTAGGCACCAATTTTATTCGATCGTGTTGGAAATGTAGATTACGATGACTGCGGCAATGATGATATAGGATGGAAGAAGAAGTGACAGCATTAGAAATATAAAAGAAATCTTACGTGATGTATTGAATGAACTTTACTACTCAAAGAAGAATAAGGAAGACACACAGAAATCATAGAGCGAGGACATATCAACGACAATAATATTGACCTTTCCTATATGTGAATGTTGTAGCCAAGCTTTAGCCTTTCTAATATCTAATACAGGATATGTTCTCTTTAACCAGATCACTTCCTTATGAGAAAAGGTGCGCATTCCATTCCTCTCCAAACCATTATTATTGCTATTGCTACTACTACTACTACTACTACTACTCTCTCTAACTCTGCCATTATTCTCTTTATCAAATAATCTATTGCAATAGGCTTTTTTATGAAACACCCTATACATCTCCATCTCATCATTATACTTTAATTTTAGGAGGATGACTTTCTAACCATTTGCTTCCTCTAATTGCAAGTAATTCAAAGTACTCTCTAAACCTGGGATCATTCCACTCTTTTCTTATGTCATAAATGACCAACTTTGTGTTTTCCCATTCTGTTTGTACCGCACCATATCTATCAAAATATAGATTTTCATCAAGAAAACCATATTCTATCAATATTCCTGCTAATTCAAATTTTGAAGTAAACCTTTCAAATAATTGAGCTCCTTTACTTCCTTGCGAATACTTGTTTCTAAATTCTTCAAAGGTTGTTGTTTCTTTAAACTCTTTCCAAAACCATTCTGTAGCTTCAAAATCATAATTGGTATTGTAAAGTTCAGCCAATTTTAATAACATATTGATATCATCACGAGTTACTAGTGTTCTTCTTCTTTTAGACATAGACGATAGCCTTTTTGTGGTTTTTGTCATGTCCATATGACTCTTTCCTAATAAATAAATTCACTGTCAATAAAAATGATAAAAATGATAAAAAAATGAAGTAATGCAAGTATTCAATTTAATTCTATACTATTAAGCTACTGAATCTTTTATTACACGGTAAAATTCGGTCATTAAAGTTGCATTAGTAGAGTTAGGCAATGAAGAAATTTTACTAACTGTTGTAGTAGTTCATAATCTAACTGGCATTTGTTTGATATTCCTCCAAAATGATGATTGTGTATTATTGATTGCAATTATATGAACACGTATACCTCGTGGACTAAACGAATTAGCACTATAGATATGACCAATAATAATAGTCTATTAAATACAGATTATCCTGTTTGAAGCGAGCTGTTGTATACAATCTCTACAGGTTATTTCTCACTTTACCGGCATCGATATGAGCTGGTGTAACATTTTCGATATCTTTAACATTTACTATATAGAGTAAGTTATATATTCCCGCTTTAAATTGAGATATACTAATTGCAGATATTTATCATTTAAGGGTGCAATGCCGGACAGAATTGATTCAATTTGATCGCTCAGCTTATATTCATAGATTAAATAGAGAACGATGACAGTAGATAGTAGGTATTTATATTAATTATCTTTTAATTATAACATGTCAAGTTATGCGATGTTGTTAGCTGTATCATTAATTTCTACTATGCCTGTTATCTTCAATTATTCTATTCATATGGCTTTTGGACAAGAATTAGACATGAAAGCAGACTTTATGCGCCAAAAAAATGAATTTCTGTATGATGATGTAGTTTATGACATGGTTACATTTAATTTTACTACAAATGATAATCGCATATGTCCTTCAAATACATGTACTTATACTTTTGATGATGGACAACTTTCTCCTGATCTTATTAGCGGAGAATATACAGTTGATGGTAAGTTAAATGTAAATGGAACTTCTGAATCTACTACTTATGATGTTAGAATGGATTTAAAAGTTAATGAGATGCATGAGGAAGGAAATAGAACTGAACAGATTAATGCTGGCACGATAGGCATAGGAGGAAACGCCTTGTTTAGTCCTATTTATAAATACCAGGTTACCAATGGCACTTTGTATTTTGGACAATCTACCTTATTATATTTACATGCAACAAAAATACAATAAATAATATTTTTTTTTCTTTCTTTTGTAATATTTTATTTTTAAGTAGGAAGTGATGGTAAACAGTAAAGCTAATGTTAATTCTTTCGGCTGTCTTAACTTAACACTGATCATGCCCTTCTTGATATAATCATTGTAGTGAATTTGATATGTCTAATTGCAGTGCTCTGTATAAACATTATTAACAAGAATAAACTTATCTTTATCTAATACCATTTCAAACATTAATCCGATACATGCCACATATAAGCCGGACTAATTATAGCCCAAAGGATATTGATGTTAAAATTGAAGAGATAAATGATGGAATATACAGAATTTCTGGATATAATAGCACATTTGGAATTACATTCAATCAGTTCTTAATTGACGATGAACAGCCAATGCTTATTCATACTGGTCCTATTGGAATGTACAAGAAAATAGAAGAAAAAGTTAAAGATGAATGGAATGATTATTACCACTACTAGATAACTATCTCTCCTCTGTTCTTGGTCGCAATATCAACAGCAATTGGCACGTCAATAACAAAAATCTTTCCGTCTATGTTAGCAGCAGATAATTCATCTCCTATTTTAGTTATAATTGCTTCAACCTGTTCATCTTTAACTACCACTTCTACCTTTGTTCTTGGAATAAATTCTGGAGTATATCTCATTGTACCTCTTCCAACAGCAACTTCTTTTGCATGTGTTCCTCCACCTCTTCCTTCTATTTTATAATGACTTAGACCACCAACCTTTGCTTCTTTGAGTATATTATTTACATAGATAAATCCTCTATCAGGTATAATAATTTGTATTTGCTTCATATCCTATTAATACTAGTTCTTAATAGCAGTTTAAGATATTTAAAAAATTGATTTATAAATAGAACGATTTTGATAAGCATCATTTTTAATTAGTGATAAA
Organism: uncultured Nitrososphaeraceae archaeon; assembly: GCA_963837175.1. Classification (GTDB taxonomy): domain Archaea; phylum Thermoproteota; class Nitrososphaeria; order Nitrososphaerales; family Nitrososphaeraceae; genus JAJNBK01. Next base: position 114,946 of record CAWIMJ010000034.1, on the reverse strand, counting down.
GATAGAAGTTAGGAGTAATCTTAATCCCCCTTTATGTCAATTCTAGTTATACAGATTTTATCAGTCATCTTCACTCCCTCTGATATATCTTCTTGTGGATCACCTTCTTCATTTAGGATAGCAGGATGTCGCAAATTGACATCCTTTCTATCTTTGCTATTTCACGTGTAGTCTTTCCCTGATTATAGTAAAGGTCGATAACACGCTTTTTTCTTTCTTCACTGATGGTCAATGTTATTTTTTCCTACATCTTAAATGGTTCATGTTTATAAGACTTACATTTTGTTGATACCATGTTCACTATCTGATCTCATCTGATACCTTCTAAACAGAAACCTTCGTAAAACACTCTCATTTGATCACACCTAGATTTGCATTGAAAAGAATGAAATGAATGCTTTAATATGACAATCATAAATGTCAGTGGCATCTTATCCTTAGAATAACTTTAATATTAACAGAAAAATAACCATTGTTATAGCGTTCCTCTTAGCAGTATCATCAATGGCATTAGCATTAATAGGTAGTATAGCATCAGCTACAATTGACTATAGCGACACTGCGGCAGAAGGACAATTCAAGTACTTGTTACAGTTGCAGGTGTTAAAGGATATTGAGGAGAGGAGGTAAAAGTAACAGTAGTATACAAGTCAGAAACATTTGATCTATATGAAGGAGATAAAAGACCTTAAAGAAGTATGTTTGTCCATATGTTTCCGGATCAGAGGTTAATACATAGAGTAAGCCATCATCAGCACCAGTTTCCATATCTGCTATTGAGAAATTATACTAAAGCTGTTTGAATATATGCGGACAAAATTTCTCAAGAGAGTCCAAATGCAACTATAGACCCTTGTATAGCTTCTTTCTTGGGCAAACCCTGAATTTTACCAGTTGGTACAAAAAGCATTCCATCTCCTATCGACGGCCCAACTGGTGCTATTTCTGCATTTACATCAAATTCCCATAGTTTTGTTCCTGTTTCTTTATCCAATGCCAAAATGACTCCTGATTTTAATTTTTTTGCAAATGGAATATAACCAGCAAAGACTATATCATAAGTGACTAATGGTGAGACCCTTGGTGGAAATTCTGTCTGGTATTGCCACTTAATTTCCCCTGTCCTTAAATCTAATGCCATTATAGTTCCATTCACTAATCCTTGCTCAATACTATTAGAAACTGCCTCTCTATGACCACTTATTCCATCTGTGAAAAAGTTTAATCCTCTATTTGTAGCTGAAACGTAAAGAGTATCATTATCTACTGCGTGATAATTATACACACCATAGGACCATACCATACCACTACCGTTGGGCAAAGGAATTACATCTGTCCGATATTGCTTTCCCAGAGTTTTCCACCAAATCTCTTCTCCTGTCAATGCATCCATTGCGATTAGATTTCCCATCTTGTCATGACCTATGACTATTTTCTTTTGTGTACCATTATCTAATGTAACTTTAGTAATGCTACTTCCCCACGAAGTATCCCAATCATGAGTATCTGGAACTTGAACATCTAAAACAGTACCATGTGCTATAAATGGAGTAGCCCATACAATTTTTCCATTAGTGATGTTTACTGCTATCATATGATTTGAGTATAAATTTGGTGTTTGTCTTGTAGTTGCATTAAAGTTTGGTGATGCACTTCCAAGTGGTATGTATATAATTCCAGTGTCTGAATCCAGTGAACCACCAGACCAAGCTGTTGCTCCACCATTTGGAGGAGTCTTTCCTGGTTCAACCCACTCTCCTGTTGTAGTTTGCAAATTCCATATTATTTTACCATTAGTACTATTGAGTGCTGTAATATTCCCTTTTACTAATCCTGGACCTGGAGGAAGACCGCTGCCTCCTGAACCTGCTATTACATAACCTTTCCATACAATGGGAGGCAGCATCAATGCTATAGCCTACTTTAGGATCACCTAAGACTTCTGATCGCCATATTATCCTACCGTCTGTAGCATTAAGCGATACAATAGTAGCATTAGTTGCTGTGCTTGCAAATATCATTCCAGAATCATACGCCAAACCCATTGTTGGTCCACCACCTGTACTCATCTTCCATATCATATGTCCAGTTTTAGTCTCAAAAGCAAAAACATTGCCTACATAATCTTGTACATAACCTTTGTTGTCTATGATTATTGGTGGATCTTGTATTTCAAAATCATTAGGCAGTCTCCATTTAAGCTGCAAGGTGCCCACATTATCCTTTCCAATTATTGTTTGATTACTACTTCTGGTACCGTATAAATCATGATTGATCGAAATCCAGTTATTGTTATTTCTTACCTCCATGCCAACAACATCCGCAGCATTTACGTTTAATAAGGCTGAATCTTCTTGCACAGCAAAAATAGTATCAAAATATCCAAGTGAAACCAAGACAATGAATGTTAATACAAATAGTAAACAAATTCTGTTTAACATTAATTATCTTATCCCAATACAGCATACTTCTTAAATATGCTTTGTGAAACTAATTCTAAATGCCTTTTGGCTTTGGCAGCAATAAAAGAGAGAAAGAACCGCTTTTTAATACACATCTAATTGATGCCGACGACTTGGATGAAATTAGTAAAATAACTGAAATGTTAAATCCAGATGAAAGAGTATTACTTGTAGCTAGACAGTCAAGGATCAAACCAGGTGGTTCTCATTTCACACCAAATATCATCTATGCAACAGATAGAAGAATCATTATTAGAGATCCATATATGCTTGGAATAAAAGAAAATGTAATAGATATTCCATATGATATAATTACAAGTATAAAACTAGAAAAAGGATTATTATCCTCTACAATTAGATTCAAAGCTCCAGCATTAATGAGCTCAACCAGACTGGGAATGATGGACAGTATAGTTGATGGTGAAGATGATCAAGGTGGAGTAATTGAAGCTATTCCAAAGGATAAGGCAGAAGATTTGTTAGAAATAATTCGTTCAGGAATGCATGAAGATAGCGGCGCTAAATCAGCACCCTCAAAAAAACAAAAACCCTCCTCTGAATTACTTGAATCCAAAGAGTATACTGTACCTCCCAATCAATCAGTATCAATTGCCGACGAAATAAGAAAACTTGCAAAGCTAAAAGAAGAAGGAATACTAACAGAAGAAGAATTCAAACAAATGAAACAAGATCTAATTAGGAAGAATAGATGATATTTACTCATAGTTCTCAACCTTTAAGCCATCTGCGTATTAGAGAAATGCAAAAGAAAAGTGTCATAATCTCCTGCGGTTAAGAGTACGATATGTCAGATTCTAATATGCTTACTGCTTATTCATTGGCAGCAGGATTATTTCAACAACAATTGCCTTCATCACTAATGGATGTTGAAAAAAGAGCAAAGTTAGTGAATGAAAATAATGGACGTTTAGTCAGAGAACACAATCCTTTAGTTGCAGATAAAATGTTAATAGATTTAGATAATGACATAAAAGATCTGCGTCTAGATGATATAGCACGAATTAGCATGTTGATTCTCCAGATGATCTATGGTGTTATTAGAGTTCATAACGTCGTAGAAGTCATACATTAACTTCTGATCTGGCCATAGCATAGATATGTATGCAGAGAACTTCTTCCTGCTACCATTGTGTTTTATCTTATGTTGTTCTCCTTCAAAGCTCATGGATTTTATGATAATGGCTTTTGTGTTATTGTAGTTTCATCTTCAAATGCTAATATGACTCCTTTTTTTTATACTATTGCCTTTATTTCTTCTTCTAATGATGTCTACTAAATATTATTATCTTTTTATGATTATATACAATTTTTAATTATTGTATTATAAGCACAGGTGTATTTAGGTTGCTTAATATTTTTCTAGTTTCACTAAATAAAGATCTTACCCAGGAATCAAGATGTGAAGTTGTCATAACTATTAAATCATAGTTATTTTCTTCGCATGCCTTTACTATCTCATCCACCACACGTCCTGCCTTGATTTCGTAGGATATCTTATTCTTGTTACCGGCTTCTACGCATTTTTTTATTTTTTGTTCCATAGTGTTTACTAATTCCCCTTGAATATTGTGTTCAAAACCCTTTTGATTGTCTATTGCTTTATTTTGCGATATATTAACAGAAGTATCTCCTAACTTGTCAATATCTTCTATTATACGCAAAATGACAATTTCTGCTCCAGAAAGATTTGATATATAGATTGCATGACTAAGTGCTTTATCTGACATTTCTTTTCCATCATGCGGTACTAAAATCTTAGTATAAGAAGGAATATTTGATTTAGAGATAGAATAATTATTACTTGGTTCTGTTGAATAATCTTCTCTTATGTTTACATGTGACGATGGCGATGAATTTCTGACGTTTGCATCATTAGTTGAACTCATTAGAGAATTTTATATATCAAATTATTTATGAGTTTGATGACTTAATTATATTCTAGTCATTATACAATTTTGGTTTGACACATTTTTCCCAACTCCATCCTGGTTCAAGCGTTATTCTGCCAATCGTTGTACCATTAGTAAAAGTTGTTAATTCAACTTTGCCTTTATCAAATGTCCTTATTTCATCAGGAGAGTTGATAGACTTCCTTTCCATTTGTACCGTTCCTGCTGGTGTTGCCATTTTTGCTTCTTATAATTTCTTGGCTTAGATATATACATTATTATATATGTATATACGGGTATTCCCTCATCTCAGTATTTCAGCCCTTAGAAACTTTGCATAAACAATGATTGCTTTGAGATTTTGATTCTGATAGTTTCGGAAGTTCCAATACTCTTCATATAATGATAAAATTCAGTAATTATGTTAGAATTGATAGGATTAGGTACAGTTGTATACTGCCTAACATAATTTCGTATATCTTTTAAAAGCAAGAAAATGGCTTTTTTAAGCATAGTAAACCTTACATATTAAGAAAAATCTGTAAACGAACTTTTGTTAGTTAGTATAATATGACTTAATGTTGTAGAAAATTTCATTGCCATGTTTTAATTATTCACTCCTTTCTTCAATATACTAGCAATAATTACTCTATTCTCTACTGTATAAGGACCAGTATAGTTAGCAGGTTCTGAGGGATGCAGGACAGATTTGACTCTATTTTACCACTCATGTTATCATACAGCAATTATTCAATAAAATTATATATACATACTTCTACAAATTTTTGTTGATAGTAGTGCTAAAAAATACAAGCAACTTTAGATGTAAATTTATTATTTCTATCGCTTTAATAACACTTCTAACCAGTGCTGCTATTTCAATGCCAAATAAAATCTATAGCCAGTCTTTTCCTTCCGTTCGCAGTAGTAATATTAATAATGCCAATAATAAAGCAGTAATTTTAACCTTTGATGATGGGCCCAAGAGCCAATATACTAATGCTAAGCCAATTCTAGACAAGTACGGATATAAAGCTACTTTCGATATAATCTGCAATGATGTAGGAGATAATGGATATCTTACTTGGGAAGATATAATGGCACTATACAAAGAAGGATATGATATAGGATCTCATAGCATGGATCATAAAGATCTTTCTCAACTGTCAGAAAAGATGGTAAACTTTGAAGTTGGTCAGTCAAAACAATGTCTTCTTGATCACGGCATTAATACTACAAGCTTTGCATATCCTTTTAATGGAGGATCTGATGAGGCGTCAGTAATCGATGTAGTTGCTAAATATTATGATATAGCTAGAACTGGGACTGAGCCACTAATGTACTTACATTGTGATGGCTTTAAAGATGAATCGAGTCAAACTGATTGTAGAACGTATTCCGATGATGGTAAACTCAATTTTGTAAACAGGTACTCTATTATAGGTTGGAGTCACGACAATGATAGAAAAGAGAATTCATATGATGATTCTGAAATGTTCAATAGATTCGTTGAAGTAGTCAATAGCGCATCTATGTATAACACAGGTGGTACAATAGACGCAATTCCTATAGTTATATGGCATAAAATAGAGAATAGCGGAGAAGGTGATGCAGATGCTTATTCTACCACTATAGATCTATTTGAAAAAGAAATTAAATATTTACATGATAATGGCTTTAAGGTATCGACAATGGCAGACATTGGATATGATACAAATAGCAATTATCTATATCTAAAAAGATAAAGATAGATAAAATAAGAAATAAGGAAACAAACGACTAAACAATAGTTGCTCAAACTGTTCTTCTGCTTCTAGCTGGATTGATTTTGATTAAAATTAATTGGTCTTATTGTGGTCTATATAGAATGTTGGGAAAATATCTCTATTTTTGTTTCATGTATTTTATTAGCCTCTAATCTCTAATAATGTAATAATATTTCTATGGGCAGAACAATTCCATCATTTAGAATAGCTAGTAGGATAGAACAAAATGAATGGAAGTCATTTAGAAACTCTGACAAATCAGAGAGGAAGATATTTGTTGATATGTTTGCTATTTCCCATTTGTATAACTCTGCATGCTCTTATTCTGCCAAATATATTAGAATACACACTATTTTTATGTCTATTATATTTCATCATTATAAGCTACTGCCAAAGCTCTTTGAATAGGTTGGAAAGGAAGATTGATTGGTTTATTGGTTTATTGATCCTTAACGGTCCATTCATCATCACAGGCTATTACTAAATCGCTTTGATTGTCTTTACCTAAGAATGTCGATAGTAAGGCAATGATAGATAGTAAAACAGGGAAAAGATGGGTATGTATCCGTTGGTTTATGTTCCTTGTATATAGAAGGGTCAGATGACTTAACTTTTAGTTTTTCCTTTTGCTATGACAATATGAGTTGGTGTATATCAGATAAACCTTCCTAAAGCTATATTCAATATGCCTTTTGGCTTCGGTGGCAGCAAAGAAGATTCTACTATTAAAAAGCCCCTTACAGATGGAGATGATTCAGAAGAAATTAATAAAATAACTGAAATCTGCTCACTATTAAACAATAGCGTAAAATTTAGAAAGGTCTGAACTAATGTCATTATTTTTGTATATTTTAGCAGAGAATGGTCTATTAAGGCTTCTAATTCAATGGATATTCTCTGTTTGATGTTTGCTTGCTTATTACATTGATCAATTTCAGGATTAGAAATAATTCGGACTATAAAGTCACTCTAGTCCATATTTTAATGTGTTGGGCTTTATATATTCTATAGTAATATTTTCTTTAGTATTTTTAAAAGTAAAACTCCCACGACTTCCTTGCCATTTTTTCATCATTTATGTAATAGAATTCGATAATTCCAGAAATGAAGGTAACTTTGCAAAGAAATGAAGAATAACTTTTCTATTATTATGATTTTAGTATAAAACCTACCAAAAGCATTTATTTATATTCGATTTGGTTAGATAATCCATGGTCATACCTATACTCTTGCCTGAAAGAACCTTTTTTATACTTTGCAAAAGAAGTATTTGAATGCAAGAGAATAACTTCTACGAAGAACATGCTGAAAAGGAGGGCTGGTGGCTAAACGAATTGGATACTCTTGGAATTGATACAGAAAATAATAATAGTGAATTATCTGATAAAGAAGAGAACAGCAATTTAGTTGAAACGATTAAGCAGACACTATTAGAAGATTACAAACAAACATCTACTAACTATTAGCGACAATTAAAGCCCTCCATTCTAGCAGGATTATTTTTTCAATAACATATAGAAAACCAAAATAACAATTTAGGAAAATAGAAAACTAATATATTATTTGCAATGCATCATATCTTTTTCCTATTATTCACAAAATAGAAAAGCATATGTAACATATTGATGACTAAAAATTAATATTGCTGTTATCTAAATCCAAGCAATATTTTTGCATCATAATCTTTTCTACTTCCTATCACTATAAGCTGAAATCAGAGATTGTAGAATTAGGTACAGTTGTAATATAACTTAATGTTGTGGACAGATTCATTGCCATCTTTTAATTACTACTTTCTTCAGTATACCAGCAATAATTATTCTATACTCAGCATATAAGAACCAGTATAGTTAGCGGATTCGGTGAGATGCAATACACTAGTGTATGTAATCTAAATGCGCAATGTAAAAGGGTTTAGTCTAAGAGTAGCATAAGGCTTAGAATGATTCTAATGATTGATGCTAATGCGGAATCTTACTTGTTTATTTCTTCTGCAATTCTTTGTTGTTTTTGTGCGTATACTTCTCCTCTATTCTTTGGAGGTTTTGATTTATAATCATCTTCACTTTTAGATGAAATCACTATAGTATAATCACTATAGAACCTAATTTACGGGTTCGGTGGGATGCAGTACAGAATTGACTTTATTTTATCACTCAGGATACATTTAGTTATAGAAATGCATTTCCAGAATACAGAGACGGAGGACGGAGAAATAAATACCCAGAATATATATTATATCATTTTACAAATGATGGAGAATTTCTGTTATTCATTAATTGATCGGTAGACTAAATGCAAACATCGCACCTTTTCTATCTGAGTTATTCTCAGCCCATATCTTGCCACCATGAGCTTCTACTATGCTTTTGCAAATAAACAATCCTAGTCCTGTACCTTGAAAAGATTTTGTAACAAACTTTGAGAATAGTCTTGGAAGTATTTCTGGATGTATTCCGGTACCTGTATCCTTTACACTAACAACTACTTGATTATCTTTGTCTTCTGTAATAATACATATAGTTCCTTCTTTGGTAAATTTGATAGCATTACCTAGTAAGTTTGAAATAACTTGAATGAGCCTTCCTCTATCTGCTTCTACATATATATTATCTTTGTTATTAGGCTCATACAATAATTTTACCTGTACCTTGTCTTTTTCAATATAATTTCTATAGCCATCTATAATATTTGATATCAAATCATTTAGATTAAACCTTTCTTTGCTTAGTTTTAGTGATTGGCTTTCTATTTTTGTAACATCTAGTATGTCATCTGTAAGCCTTTGCAGTCTTTTTGCATTTCTTGTGATGGTATCTAGTAATTGACGTTGCTCGGTATCTTTTATTTTAGCGTAAAGAACTTCAGACAAACCAAGTATAGGCTGAATAGGAGTTCGTAATTCATGGGCTGCCACATTAATAAATTCATCTTTCATCTTTTGTATCTCTTTTAGTCTCTCATATTCCCTTAGTTTTTCATATTGAATACGCTCATTCCAAAGTAGTTCAAAAAATGCCTTGGAGGAATCTATACCAACTTTACTGTTTGAGTATAGAACAAATCCAATAGCTTCTGAAAACTCTTCAGCTCTTGGTTCTTTAAGCTCAAATCTCATAAACCTTGAACTATCTACTATAAATAGTCCCGAATGAGAACCTTCGCTGTTAAGAATTCTAATATCAGGTGCATTCTCCTTTATTTGGTTTATTACATGTGTATTCTCTACAGTTAATGGACAGATAATTCTGATTGTTGCACCTTTCATTGCCCCTGTTTTGGCCGATGATTCTATCAGATAATTAATAATCCCTAATTTATCTGACCTAATTAGAGCTTGGCTATTTGCAAAGAGTAACAGAGCTTCCTTCTCTATTGACTTTGCAAGATCAATAAATATGTTCTTTGCTTTTTCATTATCAGTGATAATTTCATAAAATTCTGATTCTATCCCCTCTTCAATTTCTCTTATTTTTTCGTTTGCAACTATTGATTTATTCCAAAGATTATCAAAAATGTAGTGTTGCTGTTCTATGACTTCCTTTATGTTACAATAAGTAGCTTGTAATCGTTCTTCTTGCAAACTTACAGCCCCTAAATATTCTATCTCATTTAATCCAAAGTTAGCTTCAATTTGATCTGAGTGACGAAGATCATCAACTAATTGCATTAGCTCTTTACAATATTTGATATTTTCTTTTGTAATTTCAATTATGTATCTTTGTCTTATGCCTTTATTTTTAGAAGCAATAATTGCCTTCCTTATTGGTTCAAATGAAAATATCAATGACGGAAATTTAGAATTTCCACAAACATCTACTCTATGTTTTGCATTATAGAAAACATCTACTATCGCGTTTATTACTTGAGCACGATGCAATATCTTGGTCTTATCTGCAGCTTTGTAGAAGAACAACATTTACAAATTATATTAATCTAATACTTATAGATTCATATATGAAAAATCTCAAGACTTTCCCTTTCTTTGGAGAAAAGATAAATATATTCAAAATTTAGCGATATTTATCAAATTTATATTATATCAAGTCTATTGAGCTGTGATAGATGTTTTAATTAATTGAGACTTGGGCATAATTCGATGTTATAATTTTCATCATTCATTTATTGTCAGATTAACTACACAATAGATGTTTGATTGCTTTTGGTTGTTTTCTTGTCATTTTAAGATTGTAATAGACAAGTACCTGGTATAGAAGTACTGATAAGAGGTACTAGTCCAGCAGCCTTGTGATATCCTCTTATAAGTAATGGATATATTCTAAATACCTGTTTTAGATGTTCTATTAATGGTTCTATCGATTTGCTTCTCCAAGAATAAATGGCCTGTCCTAATTCAGATTCATAGAATTCTATAAGGTGTAGTCTTTTAGTCGAAGTATGTTCATATCTTTGTACTGGACACACTAGTTCAAATCCTCTATTGATGCTAAGATCATATAGTTTTTGATTGTCATACCCAGAATCACCTATCATGAAACATGTTTCTTCTGTGATTAGAGAAGATGATAGGGCAGTCATTGGATTATACAATTGATTATCCTGTACATTAGCAGTTGTAAAATCTGCTGCTAATGGTACTATAATAGGTCCAGTACTTGATATCAAATGGAGTTTGTAACCAAATATCCAACCCTTGGTATGGCTGAATCCCCATCTTGCATCAGTATCAATTCCAGAACGTGGTACTATATCTTTTTTCATAGATGATTTGTGCCAGATATGTCCTTTGGCCTTGAGTAAAGTACTATCTATTGCAACAATGTATGGGTCTATCATTCCTTCATATATGAAATGATTTGTCATGACAACTATTCTTTCTTTTATATCTGTAGATATCGTTCTTAGACGTCTGTCAAACGTACACCTGTCTGGTATCTGTGTTAGGCCACATGCTTTCATTATCTTCTTATTGTACGGATAATCCATTTCCAAGAATTCATGTAATGCATTGTTAGAATCCAGTCTAAACCATATTCTAACTATAAAGCACTTCATGATTACAGTCTGTGAATAAACATATGGCCTCCCACGGCTGTTCCTTCTTTTGAAAGTAGGCCATGATATGCGATCTATCAGGTACAAAATGCTAATAAGGATAGATTCTGATCTACCATAGTCTAGTCTTTGGACTTGTTTCGTTGTTTCTCACTAGAACATCAGACATCCAAAGGCTAGCTAAATAGACAATGATCAATAGATATTGTTAAAATGATGAACCTGGAATTATGCCCAAGCCTCAATTAATTAATTAATAAGGATAAAACAATAATGATTACCTAATTTCTGGTTCTTCTTTTCTGTAGGCAGCAATTTGATCGTACGTTTTTGGAATTTCGATGATTGGTAATGATGGATGTAGGATTAGAAGTAGGATAGTAATGGATAGTAATGGCAATACAAATTAATTCACGGGTTCGGTGGGATTAGGTCCCCGCATGTATAAGGGTCCTGTTGTTTTGTTCTTATTTAGCTTTTCTTTTATCTGGTATGGGTTAACCAGTTTCTAAGATAGACCAGATTACTATGAGCTGGAATGCACATCAAATATGATCTAATTTTGCAACCCAGAAGAACCATAGAAGGGTATGATAATCTATCTCCGGGGTATCCGTTGCCTAGAAGGCCTAATTAATAGTTGTTCTTCAATATGTATAAAATGAATCTAAACTACCTAATGCTTTGTATTTGACTGGAATTACTTTCCCATCCACTTATTCTCCCCATTATAGGTGCTGCAATTTCAGGTGTTGTCATTCCATATGCTACTAACAAATGGAATGAAAAACAAAAGCAGCTTGAAATCGCTAGGCAAGACTACCAAAGCAATCTTGTTATCAAGAACGATCATGTTGCACCTGAAAAAATACTTGATATCATTGAGATAATCATTCCACGTCGTAATCGATTTTCTATCAGGATCTTCATCTAGGCTTTTTATCTTTGTATCCAAAAATGCCGTAATCTGCTCTTTTCTTTTAACATCATAAAAGGTAACATCCGGGCCAAGAAATTGAACAAATGCCGTATTTGTTTTCAAACTGTTATTGGTATGACTTTCTGATGTATCATTATTTTTCATATCTAATAAAATTCAGTCATCAATGCTGCATTAGTAGAATTAGGTAACAAAGCAATTCTAGTAACTGTTGTAGTAGACAATCTAACTGGCATTTATTTCAATTCCTCAAATGGCATTTGTATATTATTCATTGTGTTATGTGAACCCGTCTAGTTAGTGGACTGGGCTGCTTTCATTTCAATAAGAAAATATTTGAGCACAATAAATATCTCTAAATTAGCATATGTATGAATAAGTATGAGTAAAAATTATCGACTACTATCAATAATAATCAGCATAATTATCACAAGTTTTAATATCTATTTTGCAAATAAATTAGGAATGTTCCTTATCTGGTAATTTCTCTATTTGCTTTGAAAAATTATCTGAAGATAAACGATTCTGCATTTATTGAATAAATTTAATGTGATTTCAAATATTACGTTGTTACTCTTTATGATTGGATAGTACATTATTGTGATCTGCTATGTATTGAAATACTAGTTCAAATGAAAGATCGATTTTATTATCAGTAATTATCATTAAATAGTGGCAGGTTGTGGATTCTTGTTGTTGCTGCGAAGACGGTGAAATGACTTTAAAAGAAGCATATGTAGAATCTCGTGCTTTATCCAAGAAATCTGATAACTCTTCATCATTGAGAATAGTTTGTTTATCCTTGATTGCTCGTGTGGCCCAATGGCTATCATCGGTCGGAGTTATCTCAAAACTATTGTTCACAACGGCGTTTGGTGGCATTTCAACAGCTACCAAATAAGCGGAATTATTAGTCCATGAGTTCACTTTTTTCTTCATTAACTCGTGTAATTTCTCGTGCTGTTTAGTGATTATGTTGTCTTTACCAGGATGTCGTTGAATATCGGATAATATTTTCGAATTACAGGTATGTTTCGTTTCAAGTTGTCCACTTTCTCCATCGTTCTGGTGAAATATAGTATCAATGCTAATAATTGAACACTTTTTACATACATGACCTCTATATCCAACTTTCTCTAAACCATCATCATCCTCAAATCTAAAATGTTCCGATAAGTTATTGTTAGATTCATCACTGTCAAAAGTCGTAGATGGAATATTAGTATAGACACCGCCAACTGGCGCGATCCTTTGTCGTTTTGGCTGTATAGTGGAAAGTTGACTGATTAGATTCTTGTATTCTAGTATTTTACGAAGTGGCTGTAGAATTTGGTCTTCGAGCACATCTGAGAACTTTTTGTCTGTTCTCTCTTTCCGAAGAGAGGATGAGGGTACATGATGCGAATAATCAAAAGGAAAACAAAAATTGTGTGGATTCATATCTGTATAATATTGCGTCGTCTCATGTCTAACAGGTTCACCCATTCCTCCATGTAGCCTGGAAATATGACGCTGCATGTTCCAATGTCTGTTTGAGGATATTTCACAGATAGGGCAGTTCCATTTTTTTGTCATCGCTGCACGCCTCTCAAAGACTGTTGGTAATGGTTGCTGCAGAGTCGCGCCGGAGTGACTCTAGTAACTCCACTTGTTCTATTATGAAGTATCATTATAATATATTGTAGTAGTACTAAACATAATAAGAATCTTCTGCAAGAAAAAGACTAATAACCTGTTACATCAGGTAGATGTGACATTTTTTACAAAATTGGCCGGTTCTGGCAAATGCTAGCAATCACCATAGACTAATGCTTATTTTTCCCACTTCTACAAATTGTAATCAAGTCGTTATCAATTCTGCAAAACTCAGATGTTTATACAGTATTGCCTTTAATACTCTCTAGTTATGAAAATAATATCATACTAAAGACTATTATCTATAAGAGCATCAAGAGAGATGGATTTAATTTTAAACATAATTCTATTTCTTAGCGTTATGTTCCAATGTTTTATAGTTAAAGCTAGCTTGTATAATCCATCCTCTTTTAGGTGGGTTGAATTTGAGGATCTCCTCAGGCTGAGGTCCAAAGAATAGATCTCGGAAACGTCTAAAGTAACTCACTAGGTCCTTTACATGTTTGTGGTCAAGCTTTCGAATAGTTAAAAGATATTTGAGCATATCATCCAAGGTTACATTTTTGTAAAAGGTTGGTTCGAATGAACCAGAAGTGACTAATGTTTTTAGACCGTTACTTTGTGTATTGCTATCCATTGCTTGAATTTGTCTATCCTCTGTAATTGGTGGAAATTTAGTAGTTAGGAAATCGCTGACCAACTGACCTAATGTCTCAAAACCATATAGTCTGAGTCTTTGATTAAGTATAGGTAGGTCCTGTGACCTTATCCTAACACCTACTGTTTTCCAATAGATAACCTGATTTTTTACTTCTGTTTGTTTGATGCTTAAATTATTATTTTGCTCATTTATTTTAATAATACTCATCATCAGTACTATGCATAAGTAGATAATATAAGCATTACTGATCATCAGTATGGATGATAAGTATTATATAACAAGGCCTTGGATGTCTTATTAGAATAATGTCTGAAGAAACTTTAAAGAAAGTGTATAATGTTCTAAAGGATGAGCCACAGACACCTAATGAAATTGCTGATAAAATTAATCTGAATCAGAAGACTGTTCAGGGAGCGCTGCTAGAGCTAGCAAATACAAAGAAAAATATAAAGTGGAAAAAGGTAGGAAGATACAGATTATTTTGGAAAGTTAAATAAAGAATAAAACAGGAAAAGTTTCACTGAACATTATTATTTTTACGCTAATATTAATCAGATCATCGAGCCAACTATTGTTAACAAGAAATCTACTTGTGTTAACACAAGATCGCAATTGTTAACATAAAAAGGTCTTTTTGCAACTTTTTGTTAGCATTTTTGTTAACAAATTATGATCTTTGTACATTACATGAATATTGTTTTTGGTAACAATTCGTTCAAATTTATGCGTCAAATCTCCGATTATCGCCATCGCGATCGATGAGTGGACTGGGCGGGATTTGCACCCTCAGTTCGAATCCCTTTTTTAGGATTCGACATATTCATTATTAATATAAGAAGTTAAAGATAACCTTTACTTCTTTCCACATTCTATCAGCCATGTAAAGTTATAACTGATAGGATTCCAAATAAAATGAAAGTTCATACCAGAGGTATGTGAACTAAATTTGACATCATATTAGGCCCAGTTAAAGATTGCCAGACAAGAACAGGATTTGATGCATTATAACTGGGAGATAAGTCAATTGCAAATACTTGCTTATATGTAAACACGATTAAATGCAGTAATTTATTAGCCAATTATAGCATTGTATAATAATAACAACCTTTAATTCATTTATCTTAAAATAAATCCGATAGATACGTTCTTAGAAAATGGAATTAATTTGATCTGTTATAATTAGAATCATTATATTTAAAGCCCTCTAATATCTATATTACTTCTACTACTATACTTTCCAAGTATTCCAAATTGCTGTGCCATTTGCCATTCTATTATGGCTCCAATTAATAATATAACCAATACTACTACAATCTCAATAATGGTGGGAATAACATATTTTTGCCATGATTTTCTTTTATTGGTATCTTTAATTAATTGATAAGATATTATGCCACTTCTTGATATTGCAATACCATATGCAATAATTTCTAAAATTCCAAATGGTGTTAGAAAAACTATTAGTGGAGAAATATGGGGTATAATGGGGGAAGTATGTGATATAGCATTAAATACCAATCCAGTTGAAAAAGCAGAAAATATACCTAATGCAATACCAAATCCGGGAATAAACATTCCTAATGTGACTCTAAAATTATTTACAAAAATCTTGTACTTATTAATTCCTTTAATTTGCTCTTGAAAATGTTTTTTCATGATTTCTGCTTCAGTGCTATTTATCTTTACTAGTATGGCACCAACAGAATAAGCAATTATAAACAGAATCATACCAAATACTAAAAATAGCAATCGCTGTCTTGATACTATGTTAAACTTATGGGTAGATAATAAGAAAGAGGAAGAAAAAGAAGTTCTCCTTTCTTCAATATTACTACTGCTAACTCTCTTAACTTCTTTCTCGTATTCTTCTCTTTCTCTTACAATATTAAGTAAGTCTGTTTTGCTGATTAATCCGACTAGCTTTTGTCTTTGTCTTTCTTGTTCTTTTACCTCTAGTTTTTCTTCTTCTTTTTCTCCTATTAGTCCTCCTCCTCTTTTCTCTATATGGTCTTCCTCCTCCTCATCATCATAAACAAATACTCTACTCTTATTTTCTCTAAAAACTCTTCTTAAAGCTTCGTCAGCTGTTCTGTTGGATTTCATAACAATAAGCTTGCTTTTAGGAATCATTATTTCCTCTACTCTTATCCTATCTCTATCGTGTTCTGGTACTACATTTATGGCTTGTTTAGCTGTGACTGCACCAAGCAAATTACTCCCATGTTTCTCATCTACTACTGGAAATTCACTTTTTCTATATGCATTAAAATAATTATTTAATAGATCATTTACTGTTATATCTGGCTTTACCGAAATAAATCTTGTATTCATGATATCTCTTAAACGTACCCCAGATAATGTAGTGGATAGTTCATGTTGCGATAAATAGGATTGTGCACCACTATTTAAGAACCAACCTATAAACATTATCCACATTCCACTAACAAATGAGACTGAAAACATTGTAATGAAACCAAATGCTATAAACCCATAAGATATGGCTATTCCAATTCTTACTGCTATTTTTGTAGATTGATCATAGTCTCTTTTCCACCTCACTAGAGCAGAACGTAATATTCTACCACCATCTAATGGAAATGCTGGTATAAGGTTAAACCCTCCAAGAAGTGTATTTGTTAATGCACCATATCTAAGTACAGCTTCAGCAATACTTTTTATTGCATCAGTAGTAGTGAATCCAGTTTGAGCTGATGATGATAATATTAATAATATCCACCATGCTAATGCCAATATTCCTGCAATAACAAAGCTTGTTATAGGACCTACAACAGCAGTTTTAAATTCTTTGCGAAAATCCTTTGAAGATTCTCCTTGTTCTTCAATATCAGATACTCCTCCAAAAATAAAAAGTATTATCTGGTGTACTTTAAGTCCATACTTTAATGCCACTATTGAATGAGCTAATTCATGTAAAAGTACAGAAATAAACAAGATACCAGCACCCAAAATACCTATAATCCAATATTCTTCTCTAGTTAGGCTAGGATAGATTTCAGGCATTAATCTTGCGGCAAGTGTCCAAGCTATTAGAAAAAAGCCTATAATTAAAGTAAAATGTAAGCGAATTGGTATTCCTTTGATTTTTGTTACTTGTAAAGACAAAGAAACTACTCTATCAATATAAATTGCATTTCATCTATAATATTTTAACGGGGACTCTGTTAACTTAAGGAAAAATCTATAGCGAAATACATTGTATTCTTTGACTTGATATCTTGTATAAGAAATAGGACATCTTTTGAAGATATCGCTTATGGTTTATACTTGTACTTTCTAGAACGTCTTTCATTTAGAAATGCATCTAGAGCATTATCATCAAGAATTATAAAAAGGAGTCATGTTTCAGTATGGAATTGGGTATAACAACAATCCAATTCAAAAATAGCCTATTCTAGAAAAACAAGAGTTACTGCTTTTCTCTTATAGATGAAACCATGATCCAAATAGGAAATAATAACGCATGGTTATGGATTGCAATTGAAACTATTCATAGTTTGATTCTAGGAGTTTACCTTTCACGATACAGAAATATGATAGTAGCAGAATCATTCCTGAAGTCATTAGTCAAAATCTATGGTAAGCATATAGTGTATACTCAGATGGAGGATCATGGAACCCAGAGGCATTTCTTCTCTTGGTCTTGAGCACAGATTGCATTCATCGTTTAAAAAAAGCATCATTGAAAAATCTATTCAGTACTTCAAGGACAGAATAGAATGTTTTGATGATGACTATTATCCTTGCAGATACATGGTTGTAAGATATATCATGTATACAAATGGACATGCTTGTTTATGTTTATGCAAAATGCTGCAATTAGATATACCAAATTCACTACAATGATTAGATTATTGAGGTGATCAGTCTTAACTTAACACAGCCAATACCTCTGTATTTATGAAATATAATAAGTATTTGTTTTATAGCTTGCTCATGTCACTATTTATTTGTGAAGGGATAAAATTTGCAGGGGTTCGGTGGGATTCGGTCCCTGCATGTAAAAGGGTTCACCTGCTGCCTATTTAAGACTGTTTGAAACCTAATAACGTTCCAGCATAAGAATTATTTTCGTTATTGGATGTAAGATGTTGGTGCATTGACATGGGATGTTGTAACATTTGAACCCGGGACCTTTGCCCTACCAAGGCTTGAATCATTAATCAAGTTCCCGTCTTCATATCCCGCCCAAGTCTCTCCATCTTTTACGCTTAAATTTGAATAATCAGAAGAAGTGTTATTAATGTCCATGTTATAGTTTCTAATCATAGCAAGGTTTCCTACTTCTGGAAACAAGTCACTCTTTAAAATTAAAGGTAATTCAAACTCACTTAATGCTTTCAGGTTGTTCTTTATTATACTCTTATCTTATATTCATAAGATGTGGACAGTTGAGTTTTTCCTGAAAACCAGTCCATTTCAGTCTTTTTAATAGTGATGGTTTAATAGAGCGGTGAGTTTGCTGTGCCATTAACATATTCATTTTCTTAGAAGCTCATGTTTATCTTTTCGGCATATGTTTGTTAATTTGAGGTATAATAGATATTGCAATAAGAGCTGCTTTGTTGCACAACTCATTGCTATAAACACATTTAGCTAACCGATAATAGTCATCTTATATGAACTGGAGAAATTACAACGAATCTCTTGTTAAACGTGGTGAGGTATTACTTGATTTTGATGTTATTGATAATTGGCATATCGAATTAGATGAGATGAACAAAGATAAGAAAGGTAGAAAATTTGTTTATCCAGATTCATTTATCGAATTACTTGGCTACATGAGGGTGTACTTTCATCTACCTTATAGACAAACCGAAGGTGTAGGACGAGAACGCGCTTCAAGGTACATTACCATCCATTCCTGATTATTATAGTAACATTAGCAGAAGAATAAACAGATTAGATATCAACATAAACAACAAAAAACAATAACAACAATGATGATTATTTTGTAATTGCAGTTGATTCGACTGGTATCAAGGTAACAAATAGAGGTGAATGGATTAGACATAAGTGGAATGTAAAGAGAGGATACCTAAAGATACATGTAGCAGTTGATATCAAAAAGAAGAAAATAATATCATTAGATGTAACCAGCGAACAAGTACATGATGGTAAAGTACTGTCAGAATTGATAGATGATATATAACAATAAATCAAAATAAGACAGTAGAATCTGTTATTGCTGATGGTTCATATGACAGTAACAGGAATTTCCAACTATTATCATTTAAAGGAATCAGACCAGCAATAAAGGTACGAAAGAATTCCATATACAGAAAAACAAATCACTATCTCAGAAACAAGGCTGTACAATCACAGAAAACCGATTTACAACAATGGAAGGATAGCGTCATCTATGGCAAGAGATGGATTGTAGAAACTATCTTTTCCTGTATCAAGAGAATGTTTGGAGAATATGTTACTGCTATTAGATTTGAAAACATGGTAAAGGAGATAATGCTGAAAGTATCATTGTATAACTGGTTTCAGAGTATAGCCATTACATAATTATCAATTAGTATTGGAAGATAGATGAATGATTATCTAAATGAGTTGTGCAACAAAGCAATAAGAGCAGTAAATTCCAACTTTTAGCATTAAGCCTTTTGAGCCTTCTCTAACGCATGTTGACTTGATACCTTGACCACAGGAGGAGCATTTGGCCATAGATAGGTTTTGACCTTATGTCTTTCTATTAAAGTCAACGCTCTACCAGCCTAAGCTACGAAGGCGCTGCCATGTAACACAAATATATAATAAAGAACAATATTTCTTTGTCTTATAACTTTAAATCATAGAAGACATTATCTTTTTCGTTGAGGTATACAAAAGGTCACATCATTATATCTTTTCTATTACTTTTAGTTTTAATTTTAATACTAAGCTTCCTACCAATAATAAATCTAGCACAAGCTTCTAGCTCTTCTGATTCTTCTTCTAGCACTAGCTCTTCTGATTCTTCTTCTAGCACTAGCTCTTCTGATTCTTCTTCTAGCACTAGTTCTAGTTCTACAGATGATATCCCTACTACAATTCATAATACAAAGTCTAAACCTCTCCCGGGAGGACCTACACTTAATGATCCTAGTCTAAAATTAGAACAAATCTTTACTGGACTTGACCATCCTACCAGTATGGCATTTGTAGGTCCAAATGACATTTTAGTAACTGAAAAAAATACAGGTATGGTAAAGAGAATCATAAATGGTCAATTAAATCCGGAAGCACTTCTTGATGTAAGTGTTGCTAATCTAGCTGAGAGAGGAATGCTAGGAATTGCTGTATCACAACATGAAAATGGCACTACTTATGTTTTCTTATATTATACGGAATCTAGCAGCGCAACAGATGGTGATGATGTTGATTCAGAAGAAAATGTATTAGGCAATCGTCTTTACAGATATGAATTAGTAGACAATCAGTTAGTAAATCCAAAATTACTTTTGGATCTTCCAGCGCATCCACCACCAGATAGAGAAAATGCTGAAAGAGCGCATAATGCTGGTAAGGTAATGATCGGCCCTACTGATAATTATGTATACGTTGGTATTGGTGATGTTATAGGTCATAGAGGTCAAGCTCAGAATGTTCTTGATGGAGCACCACTTGATGGAACTAGTGGTATACTTAGAGTGACACAGGATGGTCAAGTACAACTAAATCCTCCATTAGGATCCATACAACCAATGAGTCCTTACTATTATGCATATGGTATACGTAATACTTTTGGAATGGACTTTGATCCTATTACTGGAAAATTATGGGATACAGAGAATGGTCATGAATTTGCAGATGAAATTAACCTAGTTGAACCAGGATTTAATAGTGGATATTCAAAGATTGAAGGTTTTGTAAAAGATGTAATTACAGAAGTTTCAGAGGATGATTCAGAGGATGATTCTTCATCACAGACAACAGCAACAGCAACAGCAACAGCAACAAACAGCACAACAATAAATCCTGCTACTGATTTAGTTAATTTTGGTGCAAATAGCCAATATAGCGATCCAGAGTTTGTTTGGACTGCAACACTTGGTGTAACTGCACTTAAATTTCTCAACTCCGATAAATTAGGAAAACAATACCAAAATACTATGTTTATAGGTGATACTAATCTTGGCTGGTTGTATAATTTTAAATTAAATCCTGAAAGAACAGGATTATTGTTTGGTGATGGTAGTCCGCTTACAGATAAAATTGCAAATACTCCAGATGAAATGCATGAAACAATATTTGGAAAAGGATTTGGTGTAATTACTGATATACAAGTTAGCCCGTATGATGGTAGTTTATATGTTCTTACTTATGGTGGATCAATCTATAAAATATATTCTTCTCTATAGAATAGGTATAACAGAGCCAGTGTAGTTTTTGTCTAATAATAATTGATGACAACAGATACTTCATTTTCATTCGTGTCTGATTCGCGGATATATATAATAAAGTATTGACATATAATTTTTTAGATTGATTTGACGGCTCTGTTCACTTAACGATTTGTAATTGCTTGTTATGATAACCGATGAATAGATTTAACCAATTCCACACATGTAATAATTTACAATTCTTCTTTCTGCAAGGGAAATAGTCATCAAAGCATTCGGTTCTATCTTTTATGTACTGCATTGTTCTTTCTATAATGCTTTTCTCATATACCAATTTGCATAATTTCTCTAACTCAACAATCGATTTTTATCTCTGAAACTCCTAAAGTGTAGTTAGAATACTTTTGCTAACTGGTATAAGAGGAATGGATATGATGAGGCAATCTCAAGAACCTACAAGCCTGTGGATACCAAGTACCTCCATCTGTGGAAACTGGATGTTGACCATGAATCCCAACTAAGCTTGAAATAAATCGATCAGCTAAGAGCATATTTCTCTCTTTGGTTATACTAATTCCAAGGATTTCCTTACTCTCAAGTTCAATAGCAACCCAAAGCCATATCAATTCTGAACCAATTTTTATTAATGTTTCATCGATGATGAATTCCTCGATTTTCTTTTTCCTTTCAAATATCTTTTTAGGTTTATACTTTTGTATCCAATTCCAGATTGATTATACATGATTTCTCTTTTATAAAACAAGACGATAATCTTTCGGCTGTCTTTCTTAATGAAAGACCTGAAAAATAAAAATATAGACCATAGCCAATATATTCTGAAGATGTTCTGTTTCTTGTATTCATAAAAAGAGATAGGACATCTTCAAGCTATAGATTTATCGTTAAGTGAACAGAGCCCAGAGGAGTGTTGTTGTGTTTTCTTCTTAGAAGCCACACTCAATTTGTCAGCATTTGTAATATAAAGACCACTTACCAAAGAATAGTTGTTTACTCTGGCCGAGCGCAGCTCTGTTATTGACAGCATAAAAACCCGCACATTCATGGCGCGTTGAGTCCTCTAAATTCAATGGTAGCCGTTTGTTAGTTTTCTCCGAACAACTTCATCAAAAAATATCGTTAAGAGCTATGACTCTTTCATTTCAAAAATTTGATGCTATGAAAATTAAATCCCATGTCTTTTTGAAAACTTTAGCTGCATATGTAGCAGGTAGTCAACCTAGGATCCATATTAACAGTCAGTCCATCTATAAATAATATTTCTCTTGTTTTCACAATATCTTATTTCCAGTGCCACATAAGAAATGTCCCGTTTCCGTTGGTATCAATCCTGTCCTTATAGATGGCAACTGAATTGCTTAGACCCGAGAGTTTTCCAGTAGCAACATCATCAAAGATCGCCACTCCCCTGCTTTCGAAAGTACCGTCTGGACGATAATTACCTATCGCTTGGAAGTTGTAGTTTGCCATGTCCATGTTATCATCAGTAAAGTACTTTGCATTCCCTTGGATATAGACTGTGTCATTATTTCTGAGGGTTTCGGTGCTATTCCCTATTGCACTCACGCTCAAGCTTCCATTGAGTATCCCTTCGCCTGTAAAGTTTCCAGGCTCGTCTTCGGATTGTGGCTTTTCAACAACAGACTGATAATGCTGAATATAAAAGGGACTGCCTAAATCAACAGTTTCGGCTAGACCTCCTATTGCCTCAGTGTTATTAATAGCATATGCGTTCGGAATAAAAAATACCGTAGCACTATAAGACAATAGAAGAGAACCAAATACCGTGCCTAAGATAACAATTTCATTTCTAGTCTTCGAATCCAAATTGCTTATTCCTTGGATTATGCAGATACCAGCCATATTAACTAATTGAATTTGTGAAACGAACTACTACTGGTTCATTTGCGTTGGGTTGTTCTTTTTATTCTCTTCTCTCTTCTTCGTTGCAGCCACAACCAAATTTGTCAATAAATAAAATATAGAGAACTAATAATAAAACTACTTACCATAAAACAAACTTTTCTCCTGTCGGCGCGCGGCTCTATTATTGCGCATTCATGTTTTGTAGAGTCCTCTAAATTCAATGGTAAGCGTTTATTAGTTTTCTTACTTCGCACCGCCTCGTCGAAAAATATTTTTGCTGAACAATAAAAGCAATTATAGACTCACTTACTTTTGTTGATAACCACATGAAATTAGGCGGCGCGCCTAAATTGGAGAACTACTAAAACTAATAAAATAAGTTCTACTACTCTCTATATTATATACTAACTAACATAAATTCGCATATCTACTACATTCAAGAATAACAGATATTAATAGAGTTCAGGGTATTCCTGCAGCCGTAATACTCTTCCGTTAAGAAGGTTAAATGAAACAAATTTAATGAAAATATCCTACTTCTCTTTTTTGTTGCTCATATCCTGAGTATATATTATATTGATTTGTGTATCTTTCCTTGCTTCATAACTCTTATTAGTTATTATTTTTTAACATCTTATTACAAACGTTTTAGTTAGAAAAAACAGCCATTCCCAGGCCTTTGGTTTTACTATTTAAAATCCACTGCTTTATTTTACTAAAAGAATCAGCATCTGATAGATTTTGAATATTTATAAAATAAGCTGCAATTTTGTTGACAATAGCTGTTACTATTCATTTGCTTGCTCTTGATTACCGTTATAAATTTGTGGTTGATTATTATTACATGTAGTTTCTTCTATTTCATCATTCTTATAGTCTAGTTTCTAGCTGTTATTAGATGATGATGGTGGTAACGGTAATGATATCTTCATCGCTGCAGCTGCTGCCATAACTTCATTTCTCAATCTTGTTGTTAAAGTATTGTAAATCTTTTCAGCTTCTTCTAATATCAAAGCAGTATAGATATCATCATTAAGACAGCTAAATGATTGTTGCTGCTGTTCTCCTGGCAACGTTAACGAATCACAATTAGATCCACAAATATTATTATTTGAAATATCATTCAATACAAAATTACATAATTCAGGGTTTCTTCTTAATGATTCAATTACTGATGCAGTCGCAAATCTTAAGAGTATTTTACTGTTAATTAAAACTGTTCTCGCATTTTCTTCAGCTGCCTGTTTAATTTTGAGATAATCTTCATTATTATTCTTAAATTCTATTATAAGTGCTTCAAGTCTTGTCTTTTCATTGCGGAGACTTTGTATCTCTCTTCTTTCTCTTTCACAAGATATACGAAAAGAATTCAGGAGTTTAGTTGTTGATGCTATTTGATTATTCAATTGATATAAATTTCTCTTGCATGTATATTTTTGAAATTTCAGCGTACTTATCTCATTTCTTAGCGTTTTGACTCTCTCTTCAATAGCTGGTAAATCATTGTTAGCAATTGCAAGAATGTCAACAACATGCCTGACACCTATACCTTTTCTCTTAGCTAATTTGTATAACTTTAGAAATGATGTAATGTCATCTTTAATCTCTTCATAAACCATATTCAGATTGTGTAGTTGTTTTAGCTTCCGATACTCTCTACAGAATTTAGTTGCTTCTGACTCTCTTAGGTTTAATGCAACAGATACTTCCAAAGGAGTCTTACCTTCTGAAAAGAGTTTGTATGCTTGGGTTGATAGAGATAGCTGTTCTTCTTCTTCTTGTTGACTCTTCTCTGCGCCATTATTATATTCTTTTAATGTCTCTGTTTTCTCTTCAACTACTTTGTTCAAAATAGCTCCTATATCTCTAAATGACATTCTAGCCTCTTTTGCTATTTCACGAATTGTTTTACCTTGGTTATAAAGATCTAAAACAAATCTTTTATTTTTCTTGTCTTGTCATTATTGACAACTTTATATCTGATTATACTTAACAGAAGCTTAAAGCTCTTGCTACCCCTGTTACCAATTTTGTTATCATTGCTACCACTTCGTTACCTTTGCTATCATCTGTTTCCAACTGTTACCACTACACAGTATTTGAATTGAGAGTATCTGTAATAATTCTATCCTATATGTGCTAATATTCTAAGGAGTTTCTTTTGAAATTAATATCCCTTGTGGTAAAGGGGTTCAATAGAATGGAGGATTCCATCTTATCCAATTTATTGACTGAAACGAAGTTAGACCAAAAATTTTCTAAATGGTATTAAGGGACTTACAGATTTGGGTCATATATTACCGAATATCGAATTTGAAGATTAAGAATAGGAGACCATGTGAAGCTATTGAAAAATTAATAAAGCATACAAGATCCACAATTTTTCCATGATTTGGTATTTGATACAGAAAAATGTTAGAAAAGACTGATTATTAGATAGATGTATTAAATGTGCGATTCTTGCAACTATTCCAACAAATTGCTTCCATCCCTACTTGCTCATCTTCTCATCTTCCAAGTAATATATGCTGTGCCAATCCATATTCAATGTTGCTTAATAAATCCAAATGTTTGTGTAAAGTATGTCCAAGACTGTGGAAATATGGTTGCGATTCTACACTTTTTACAGCCACCCATCCATCATCATGACCTGGAATGTAGGGGTTTCCCTCATAATCTGGATACCAGTCACCTGCAATAGTGTGATACTTTGTATTTGTATTCCTGCCGCTATTGATATCCCAGGCATAAGTTGTAAAATCACGTACAGCTGGACAAAACGGGTCAGAGTTATAGTATTCTGTGAAATCTGCTAAGGGTGACCCTGCATTTGGAGTTCCAATCATTATCAAGTTTGCAACATCATGAGTACCAGTCATGGCCAAATATACTCTTGCATCTAATCCACCTTTGCTATGAGCAACTATATTTACTTGATTTTGTAGCGTCATACTTTTGACTCTTTGAACTATTTGGCTTAATTCGCTAGCATCATCTAAAGCGGTTCCACATATATCATCAGGATGGAAAGATACTAAACAAAATTGAATGCCATCACTTTCAAGGTTTTGTTCCCATTCATACCATATCGATGAATCTTCTCTATATCCATGTACAAGAATTACTGGAAGCACATGACTGGAAGGCGATGGATTTAATTCTCCATTGTCACATGAGGCCATTTGACCATTTGCTATGTCAAAAGGTATTCCAATGCTTGTTGTTAGTATTAATGCTACTGTTGCTACCATAGACATTACCACAAAAAGATCTTTTTCTTTAATCATATTACAACCATAAAAATAAGACTCTTCATATAATCATAACTGAAAAATGCGATAAGTATTTCTGTAGTTTTATGATTTATAATAATAAAATTGATAATCAGTATACTGAACCAATTTTTATTAATGTTTCATAGATGATGAATTCCTCGATTTTCGTTTTCCTTTCAAATATCTTTTTGGGTTTATACTTTTGTATCCAATGGTGATTGTATATTATTGATTGCAATATGAACCCGTATAGTAAATAATTATTCCTTGCTACTATATCAATTAATTTTTAATTAGAAAAAAGGGGAAAAATGACAAGATTTCAATTAAATTACTATTCAGAATGTATGTGGCTTGTCTGGATTTCTTGCCTTAAATTATGTATACTTTCTGATACTTTAATTAATATTCTTAATCTTAAAGATTTGATAAATTCTTTATCTTTCTCATCATCACTTTTCTCTATTAATTTATCAAGTTTTTTTAGATTGTCTTGGACGTCTGTAAATTCATCACCCAAATTCTCGCTTTCGATATATCTTTTTAACACTAATAATACATCTTTATCTTTCTCATCATCACTTTTCTCTATTAATTTATCAAGTTTTTTTAGATTGTCTTGGACATCGATTTTAATATAATCATTTACTCCATGTAATAACTCATCAAGAATTTGAGTACGCCATATCTTTATAAATTCCACACCATTAATTGGAAAGTCTCTTGATCGAGGCATTTTTCTCCAATCTTCATCTTTTCTTGAAAGACGTTCTACAATCTTATCTATATTATCTATGACTTGCTTAGTATTAGCCCAGTTATGATGGTTGTAGTCCCATTTATCAAGTTCTAAAAATCTTTTATATACATATCTTGATTTTTCCATATTCGGATCTTGTGTATAGCTAGTATGCAGCCAAGGATAGTATCGGATATAATATGAGAAAAGCTTTTTTATAATCTCTAAAGATTTTACTTCTTTATTATTTGACTCCAAGTTAACACTATGAAGTACACGAACAGGAATATTTCTCTGCATTTTATAATTATCATTAATATCTATTTTTAACGAAACTTCATTTCCATAATACCTATTCCAAGGCAGTTCTCCTTCTAAATATATATCATTAACAGGATCATATACTTTTTCAGAATCTTCTAAATTTATGGCCTCTATTACGGCACGTACGACGCCATTTATTGCATTAATTGTCATCTCATTCGATTTTTTGTTCCCTGTTGGTTCTTTCTCTTTCTGCATCCATTTTGCAACAATGGGTGATCGGTATTTACTTTTTTCATCTCTCGATGATTTTTGATCCAATGTAGGATTTTCTAAAACTATTGGTATTAATCCATTATCTAGCTTATTTTTATGGAATATAAAAGATACTATCTCCTTTTGTTTGTTAGATTCTAGATATATGTATCGACAATTTTCGTCTAAAACAATATCATAATCAGGCTCAATCATTAGTATGAACTCATTATTGTTTTCTTTTTTTAATACCACGATAAGATATAATTTTGATAAATCGCACACATCTCCTGGAATTTTAAAAACTTTGGTTCCGCCAGATTCAAAAAGACTTTCCCTATTAGTTTTAATCTCTACATCTTCTTCCCCACAGTGAAGCTCCCGATCTTCATAAAATATTTTAATGAAATATCTAACTTGTGGAAAGGTATTATAATTTAAATCGATATAGGGAATAAAATTTATATAAGATACTATAACTAACTTTTTTTCTTCTTGTATTTCATAAGTTCCTTTAAGATCAAAATCCTTAAAAATATCTAACGGGAAATTATTATCATTTTCATTGGAATTACAGTTTAAACTAGAATTGAAAATAAGACGACGTTCCTTGAGCCGTACACCGCTGTTATTCTGTGAAAGGGTTTCTTCTTTAATATATCCATAAACATTTCCTTCATTAATTACAGATTCCTCATTATCTAAAACAGAGGATTTATTTATGAATCTGGTAACAGTAAAATGTACTTTTAGATTCGAAATGTTATTATCAATTTCTTTGAGGAATTTAGAACTATCTTTTGTTAATTCCTCATGTGTTAATCTATATATTTCATATAAGCGAGTATCGAAATATGCAGAATAACAAACAGATTCGTTTTGAATATTGTCTAATATATCAGTTTTAATATTCTTAGCAAGTTCTGATTGTACTGCAACATCTAGTTTTCCCATAAGAAAATCTATAACTCTAAATTCGGCAGCAAACAATCTTCCAATCTCTAAATGAGGTGCCACGTCCACTAAGAGACCCTTTAATAACACTTTCTTACCAATGATTGGATCATTTTTAGGGTTTACAGTAGAGGTTCCATCATCATAAGTTATTTTTGATACGTAAACATCCAAAAATTCAAATTCATAATACTGTAATGGATCAACTCCAAAATTTTTATGTACTTCTTTTGGTTCTATTTGTGAGTTGAACTCTAATTCCTC
Source organism: uncultured Nitrososphaeraceae archaeon (assembly GCA_963837175.1). Lineage (GTDB taxonomy): Archaea > Thermoproteota > Nitrososphaeria > Nitrososphaerales > Nitrososphaeraceae > JAJNBK01. The sequence goes on along the minus strand of CAWIMJ010000034.1, from coordinate 85,572 downwards.
ATGATAAGGAATATTGTTGTAGAGAGGAACATGGAATTTGAATTTTCCACTAAAATGTAAGATAGCCATATTTTTTTCTATTCCTTAAAAATATTGAAATTATAATTGAAACCAGATGGATAGCTATTATATCGAGTAGCAGGTACAACCACCGATTGGTCCAAGGAATTCTTTGGCTTTTCAGCTGGAGATTTTGGATTTCTATGCCAATTGTCAGGATAAGCCCATGGCCTTACATCATTCACGCCAGGCTCTTCTTTAAGTGATAATTCATTTTCAATTTGTCTTCTTTCAAATGGATAACCCACGCCTGCCCAGGGCGATAATAAACTTTGTAGTCCAACAATTACATGAGGTGAAGTAGATCCTAGTGACATAGAATTCTTCTCGTCTCCATAGACATATTGCGGATCCAACCTAGATTCATGTCCACTTGCAAGTTGCCAAGCTGCAAATAATCTATCTACATTTGAATGTATTAAGAATACAAAAGGATCTCGAAATGCGGTATGAAGTTCACCTATATGTCCACCAATATAGCCATGAGCATAATCATGAACACCTTCTAATTTTATCCGCATTTCTGTAAATGTATCAGAACTAATTATTTCTTCATCTGTGTAAAAATGAGCACCATCTGATTCCATAAATTCTTTTAGTGTTCCTTTTTGTTTTTGTCTCCTTAAATGTTTTGGCGGATCAAACGGATTGCTATGTTCTTTATCAAATGGATCGTCGGCTCTATACTGTTCTGCATCCGGATCATAGAATTTTGCTTTTAGCCATGGCTGCCCTACCTCGCCAATAGAATTACCCATAAATTCATCTTTAAAAAGATTTATTGGCTTACCTTGTGAGTCAATAGTGTTTTCTGGATCTTCATTCCAATCCCAATAATGAAGAGAAGTATTTCTATTAACCATTCTTAGATGCATTTCAAATCTATTTATTAACTCTCTATGCCATGGGAGGAATGCAGGACCATGATGCACATGTGTGGCCTGATGAATTTCGTCTTGTTTAAACCAATAAGTTATCCCTCCAATAAATGGTTTATCATTTCTACCTCCAGGATATACGAACTGGTTCGTATTTAATTTGATAAATGCATCTCTCAATACCTTTCTTTCTTCTTTTAAAATCTTAGATATGTTCCCTCTTAACGGTATAAGGTTTCCGATATTCTTATTTTCTGTCAACGTTTTTATTTATAGAGAGTATATATTTAAATTGTTTAATGAGTATATACTTAAAATCTTAATACTTCTAGAATTATTCATTATTGAGTTACATCAAAGAAGAGTTCAATTGTACAATACCCTCGAATTGCTGTAATTCTCCAATTCTCTTTTGAAAATTTATATATAAGGATTCTTAGCTTTGTTTCGTTCAATTATTACAAAGTTATAAACCTGCTTAATATAGGGTGTACGCATAGTACTGCCATAGATCTAAATCAATAGACTAATTGTTATTGGTAAATATGTATAAATATATTCAATCAAGATTTCCTTCTAATTATCTATGACTATATTCTTACGGTGATGTTCAATTAATTTTTCTTTTTGCTCTTGGATAAGCTCTTCGAATTCTTTTTTATTATTAATACAAAACCTTTTCAACTTAGTTCCATGAGGATATTTCGATGGTAATGATAGTTCATAATCTACTAGCTTCTCTCTTCCTCCAAAGAGAGAAAAAGACCCAGAATCAGTGAGTACAGAAACACCATTCTTACCTATACTCTCTGCTTGCTTTACTAGTTTCTGAATAAATAACTCAAGTCCTATCTCATCCAAAATATGCTTTTGCTGAATCTATAATTATAAGAGATCCTTCATTCTCATATTTTTGCACATGAATGTAAGGAAGATCATTATCACTATCATTAGCCTCTTTGTTTTTAGATAAAATATGTCTGACGCTATTGGTAGTTTCATAATATGGAATGATTAAAACAATCTCATTATTTTGTTCTAATTGGGATTTAATATAACGTGAATAAATTTTCCTTAAGGTATACATTCCGAGATCTTGTTGCCCGAGGAGCTATTACCGGTTTAAGAATTCTTGGCACTACGTCTAACAACGAGGAAGTTATAACGCGAGTCACGATACTATTAATAAATAATAGCAGCTATGGAATCATGAAAGAAAAAGAAGAACCGCCACCTCTGAATTAGGCTTTTTCGTTGCAGATCAAAATGGAAATATAAAAAATCCAGGATTTAATCATTTAAAGACACTACTGTACGATGATCAATCAGTTCAGGTCAGAAATAATGCAACTGCAGCTTTTGGCAGGGCATTTGCATATACTAATAATACTATTGTAATTGATGAACTTAAGATGGTTGCTGAAAATGATCCAGATGGTCAAGTAAGAAAAACAGCCAGAGACAGTATTGAATTGATCAAAAAGAAGAGAGAGATCATAGATGCAGAAAATGAAGATGAAGCAAGTAAATTTGTCTCAGAGAGTACATTTAATGGAGAAACGAATACCAGAATTTTAAAATGTAATTGCTCCCTTTTTTCATTCCAACAACTAGACAAGGTGCATAGTAATCGACTTCCATTGTTACCTTATCAAAGAACAAAATAATAAATTTATATGAATAGATCTATTACAAAATGCTTCTTGGCCATAATATTACTCCTTTAATAATACATTATAAAATTATAAAATACCTCATTCATGTTTGTAAAGTCTACGAATTCGGTGGGGATGTGGGATAGTAGATATATTTATTAATTCAATTTATTAGCCATTTTGGAGGTGTTGGATGAGTTAAGTAAAACTCTTTTAGTTTGGTATAGTCATAAAAAAACCATTCAGATAACCATTCATTATACTTTCTTATAGCAAGATTTATTGGAATGCCATCATCGATAATTCTATTTATGGTATGTACTGCCATTATTCCTGACATCATTCCTTTCAGAACACCATGGGATGATGCAGGATCCAAAACACTTGCGGCGTCACCAGTAATAAAATATCCTAATCCCGACGGTCTATCAACAAGACGCCATGTTACATCTGATCCTAGAATAGGACCCAGAGGTTCTAGCTTATTTAGTTCTTTTGGCAACCAATTTTTAGATATTGTATTATCATTAAATAAAAGTCTCGTCCATTGATAAAGATTTTGATTTACTTTTGCTGTCCATATCCAACCATTATCTACAGCCTTTAAATGTGGATTATTATGGTTAAAATCACAAGTGCCTTTTGCATAGCCATAGAAGGCAATAAGATTGGAAGAGTATTTTGATATTTTAAGATCAATTTTTCTGGCAAGCCAGTGTGCACTTCCTCCAGCATCAATAACAAAATTACTTTGAAAATTACCTTCTGATGTTATTACTCCTATGATTTTATTTGAGTTGCAAATTATATTGACTGCATGGCATGGTTGTAATACGGATACACCCAATTTTTTAGCATGATTAAGAAGAATATAATCTAATTTAGAACGTAATGCCTGATATCCAAGCCAACATCCATTATTATCTTTACCAAATGGTACTAGTTTACATTCAGAGTTCCATTGTACCGCGATACCACTATGACGATAGAATTTTTCTTTATCAATTTCGTCATTTACTTCTAGCATTTTAAATATACTTTCTAGACCCGGATGCAATGTTTCACCAGGTCTATGTCGCGGAAATATTGATGATTCCAGTAGAATAACTCTAAATCCTAGTTTTGCAGCCCAAATGGCAGCAGCAGAACCAGATGGGCCACTGCCTATGATGATGACTTTCGGTCTAGGGTTTACTCTATCACTATCTTGTCCCATTCTTTATTATTTTCTTTTACCAGTACCTATGTTATCATTTCCTACAAAACAAACAAATTTTTTCGATATCTTCAACCTTACCTTTTGAATTTTAATTTCTCGTTGTCCTCTTACAATTTCAATTCTAAATATATCTCCATTTATTGGGTTTCCAAATCTTTCTTGAGCTTCTCTTAATTGCAAATCATTTGATGATACTTTACGAAACGATAGAACGGGAGAACGAGTTTGAGAAGATTCGTCTGGGGCTCTACAAGCTAGGTATGCTCTTGCCATTGCCTTTATTCTTTTCTGGTATTCATCATTATCCACATTAATAGTGAGATTTAGTGAGAATTTATTTTCGAGAGCACTTTCAACATAGTCTACATACTCGCTTGCATGATATTCTATAATTTCACTTGTTTCAGTATCGGAGATCAATTGGGGACCACTAAATCCATCCCAACCACGATCTCCAACCGATCCAATTTCTTCATCTGTTAGAGGGCTCCTAGTTGGAAAAACTCCTTTTCTAACTTCCCACCAGAAACTACGGCCTGCATCTGGTGCAACAGCAGGCCAAAACGCAGATAATGCTGCACAAAGTTTAGAATCTTCAGGAAAAGGACTTCCAAGAGTATAAGAAGCAAGATATGGATTACTAGGATGTGATTCATCAATACCTATATCCCATCCAGGAGCAAAATAGCCAGATGCTGCATCGGGTAGATAGGAGTGTCTCATCGTTTTTAATAATGAGTCAGGTATTTGTCTTTCAATTCTTTTTAACGGTAATGAGACTATGGCTGTAGCAGTTTTGTCATCAGGGTTAAATATCCTCTTAAGATTTCCATCTTTAGACTTTTTTAAATCTAAATTGGGAGGAACGTCGCTTTGGTCTGATAATGTTTCAAGTTGCTCTACCCATTTGGGATCTTGCAAATTTGAATCGAGTTTATCATACCACCTCCTCAATTCCCCTTGATCCACATTAGTAAAAAAATCAGGGGCAGTTATCAGAGAATAAGCTGAAATCATATTAAATTTGTTTGGTGGTATTGATGTTTCATCTTGAGAAATCAATTCAGGAATTGATGCTTCAATCCAGCCATCACCAGTAAAATCATGGTAATGTTGAGCTTGATAACCTCCTGCCATAATTAGAGCCATCATATTATCTTCGAGATTTAAATTCATAATATTTTCATTGTCATCAACCATGTGTCTAACATGTACATATTCCGGAGCACCAGGAATACCTAGTCCTTTATTCAGTTTAAGACTTGAGTCAAGATATTCAAATATGGAATCCTTATCACGCTCTGGAGGGACAAGAAACGTAAGTCGCTTTCCATTGTCTCTAGCTGGTTCAACCATTGGACTATGAGACACAGGAACTAAAAGTCCATCTCCATGTTCCACATTAGCAGAAAATTCTGCAATACCTTCTGAAAAAGTATATGGTGGATTATTTAGTGTCGTGTCATTGATTTTTGGATAATTTATGATCTTTTGTAACGCCAAATGTATTCGTTTTATTTTTTCATTTTTATGGAATGCTCTGAGATCTACGCTCAAATTGATATCCTTTAAGCATTCATTTCCACTGAAAAGCTTATGAAGAGGAACCCAAAATTTACTTTCTGCATCTGAAATACGATTTAATCTATAGTGCAATGGTCCAAATATATCTTTATTACCAGTAAGTTGAATTGCAATATAGGCATCATATTGAGCGGGTAGAACTCTAAATGCATTGTGTTTATTATTTACAATTGGAAGAAAGCCTCTCCTGCGATTATCGTATAATGGTTCATCTGTGCCGACTCTTGCAACTCCAGATCTTGAATAGCACATATCAGCATGTTTTTGATGTACTGTTTCTGCGGCAGGCCGGTATTCTGAAGAAAATACAACAACTGCCATTGTTGCTTCTTCCAAATTATTCCCACTTCCCTGTCCGTTAACTAGGTGGACAATTTCTTTAGCTTTATTCCTTAATTGTTGCAATGATGGTGGTTGTATTGCATATACAAAATTCTCAACCTTCTTGATTTCTGTCAATGTAGGAAAGGCATCAAGCTCTTGTCCGTTAGCCTTTTTTATAACATTTGGAGATGCTAGGGCATGAAAAAGTAAGCTACGAGCAGGATTACCTGGTTCAATGCCTCGTTTACCTTCTATAGCAAAATCTTCAAATCCCTCTATCTGTCGGTTGATTGATGGAAGTTCATTTAAAAGTTCTTTTTTTAGATCCTCTGCAGTAATATCTAGATCATGTTGCAAAAGAAGATCTCTCCATCCATGAGAGCTTAACCGGGAACAGATGCTCTTTATTTCATCTAATAGCGCCAACGGTGTATGCAAATCCTTATTGTATAAAAAAGTATTGAATTACCCACTTTAGGTCAAACCATTCAGATAGTTATCTGATTAATCATTAGACCTATATTCAACAAAGAATGTATAATTTGCTTCGCATTATGGTTTTAATGAATGCAAGTTTTGTACGTCATAACCGTGTGCGCTTAAAATGGAGCTACAACGAACCTCCAAAGACAATCCTGTTTAGTAAAGATAATAACAGGCTGTGGTTATGGTATCATGCATTTCGTGCAGATTTGGATGATATTCTTCTTGCTTTACTTGTATTATTTCGTCTAGACTAGAACCATTACTAAGATTGCTTATCAATCATTCACTCCTCATCCGGTGAATTCTCATTATGATGGCATTTTCCATTTCCTCCTGTTCGAATCATGTGTCTTCATCGTTAATGTCTAGATGTCTAGTTAGAATTTCATCGATAATAACAAATGTCCTATTGGAAATTCTGTGAATTTTCTTTAAGAGATTCTTTGCATTGAAAGCCTGGGACTAACTGCAGCTACTATGGGCGGCAGCTTCTTTGTAGGTATCTTAGTTGGATATGCCTTGAAGAAAGTAATTAAAATTGTAGCTGTAATAGTAGGATTATTTCTAGCTAGATTAGCGTACCTGCAATATCATCAGATAGCTAACATAAACTGGAATAAACTTCAAACACTATCCGAAGGTGCTATTACAACCCTTTCAAATGCAATAACACAGATTTCAGGTATTAGCGGTAATAATAGCAGCAAAGTACATGCTCCTGCAACAGTCTCTTCATTGGCAATGACTAGCTTTGGTATTCCATTAACTGGCAGTATGTCAGCTGGATTTACTCTTGGATTTATCAAAGGCTAACGAGCGAAAGGATAGAAGTAATACATTTCTTTACTGCCAACAATAAACTTGTCTAGTATCTTATAGATAGTAGAAAATAAATGAAAGAAGACAAAACCTCAACCAATGATCAAGCTGTTTGTTAGTTGTTCTAGTTTCTTTGCATTACCTCTACAGTGATATCAAACAATAGTTCCTTAAAGTTCTCCTCAAATCGGTACTTAATTTTCATATTTGCTATTGTTTTCAATAGATGAACTGAGCCGATTGACTAGTTCAATGCATTCTGACTGTTTTCCTTCTATGTCTGAAAGTCTGCTTATGACCAAATCCCTAAGGTAATGCATCTCCTGTTTCTTCTTTTCTATTTCTTCATTCTCGATTCTTTTCTTGTAGAATGTGTTGGAAATAACAGCAAGCAAGATGGCAATTAAGGTTATTCCAAAAAACATATAGACTATTGCCACAATTCTTCCTAAACCGGTAACTGGAACAACATCGCCATATCCCACAGTGGTAACAGTAGCAATACACCACCACAAAGCGTCTAGAGGGGTTTTCATTTTTGTATTCTCTGCTCCTGATTCCACTGCATACATTATCATAGTCCCCACAAATATGACTACACCTGAAGCCACCAACAGGTAAAATATTTTATTCATGATATATGACGATGGAGAGTAGATTTTAAGGTAGCTCTCGTAGTATGTCTGATAACTATTATAATCTTCTGGATAGCTGAAGTTCCTCAATTCGTGTTGGAAGTTGAGTTTCTAAGGAAATTTTATAAAACAAAATAGCAAATAAATGAAGAAGATAGACAGATACAGCAATTACAAAATAAAATAGGAATAGAAGTATACAAAGAGACTTCTACAGATGAGATGATGATGATTATTCCCTAAGAGCTACAGCGGCTATAATATCATTTGTCAGTTTTGTTGTTAATTTATTGTAAAGCTTTTCAGCCTCTTCTAATATGAAAGTAGCATACATTTCATCACTTAATACAAAATCATATATTTCAGGGTTTATTCTTAGTGATTCTATTATTGAAGCAATAGCAAATTGTAAGAGTAATTTACCGTTAGTTAAAACAGTTTTCACACTTTCTTCAGCTGCCTGTTTGATTTTATCAAGATATTCTTCGTTACTGTTCTTAAATTCTGTTATAGTATCCTGAAGTCTTGCCTTTTCGTTACTGAGATTTTCTATCTCTCTTCTTTCTCTTTCACAAGATATACGAAAAGAGCTCAAGAGTCTGGTTGTTGATGCTATTTGATTATTCAATTGGTATAAATTTCTCTTACATGTATGTTTTTGAGCTTGCAGTATACTTTCGTCAGTTCTTAGTCTTTTAAATCGCTCTTCAATAGCTGGTAAATCGTTGTTTGTGATTGCAAGAATGTCAACAACTTGCTTGACTCCGAAACCTTTTGCCTTGGCTAATTTATATAACCTTAGAAATGGTTCAATACCATCTTTAATCTCTTCATAAACCACATTTAGATTGTGTAGTTGTTTTAGCTTCCAATATTCTCTACAGAATTTAGTTGCTTCTGACTCTCTTAGGTTTAATTCAATTGATACTTCTAATGGAGTCTTACTTTCTGAAAAGAGTTTGTATGCTTGTGTGAAAAGAGATAACCGTTGTTCTTGGTTTTTCTCAGACTCAATATTATCTTGTTCTTCTTTCAATCCTTCAGTCTTCTCTTCAACTATCTTATTCAAAATAACTCCTATATCACGTGGAGATATTCTTGCCTCCTTAGATATTTCGCGATAAGTTTTACCTTGATTGTAATGCTCTATTACAAGTCTTTCCTTCTCCTGTCTTGTTAATATCGTCATATATTTTGTATCTTCAAGAGTTATAGTATGATGGAAGCATAAAGCTATTGTTATTGTCATCATGTGATACCAATTTTGTTATCATTGCTATAGCTTCATTATCTCTGTTATCATCTGTTTCCAACTGTTACCAATACACAGTATTTGAATTCATAGGCTCTATAATAGTCCTGTCATGTATATACTAAATATTGTAGTGAGTTTCTTTTGAAATTAGCTCTTAACATAATACAAATTATGTTGTACTGACGAATTACACTATAACTTAACAGCTGTAGAACTAAAAGATGTATGTATAATATCCCCGGAATCACCGGTATCGCCGGATTGATAATTTTGAGCGTGAATTTTCTTAATTTTGTCCGGGAATATTCCGGTGATATTATGTTTGTTGAAATATAATATCCCCGGTATTATTATGAGAAAATTAAACTCAATTTTGGTTATTCCGGGGATTCGGGGATACCGGCGATACTTTACATATCTTCATAGGTCGCACTCTAATGTATTGTTAAAACTCATGTGTTTATTATAATGATATTAGCTAGGATTGGTCTAACTTGCTCTACCTAACCGCGTTCAGTCGGGTTTGAACCTTATTGGTAGAGGGGTTTAGTATTTATTTTTAATATCTTGTAATCAAAACAGCATTGTAGTGATATGTCCACAAATTAATCAATACCTTATCTATGCATCTATATCTACACTGTGGTTTTTATGATCTCATTACTATCTATAGGAAGGTACTGAACCTAAAAGCAAGGTTTCTATTTGATCAAGGTTCTTCATATTAAGATTAATTTCATTCTTAAGATAGTCATTTTCTTCATCAAATCTTCTATCAAGAAGCGTTGCGTAACTGTTGATGACTTCAAGACACATGATATGCAAAGGATGAAAGCAATATCACTGATATTCCAATTTTATAATAGGAGATTTGAACCGCAAGTCAATGAAATTAAAGAACATATTGACAGTATAATAGATAAAAAGAACTCAATTTTAAAGAAACAGTATTAGAAGCGCACCGTGAAGGAGCAAAATTATCACGGAGAGAACTGCGTTTGGATGTAGATGATAATGTAGTATTTTAATTTAATCAAGCATAGATAATTTGATGAGTGTAGAAAGTATTGGCAGTTTGATCTACATAATATTTTAGATAATATAGGGAATATAATCATAGCAAAAGTGTATTAACTTAGAGAAAATTCATTGGCAACTGTTGACGACCTAAAATAGAACAAAAGAATGAAATCCATATCAATGATTTGCAAGTCAGAACAGATCAGATCTGATAAACTTTAACCATAAGTTAATTGGTGTTTATGAACCGTTATGGACATAAATTTGCGGCCCCAGTAATTTACTTAGTAATATAGAATAAGCAAATAATAGACACTAAAAATCAAATGATTCTTAATAACATTAACTTATCAATCATGAATAGCGAAAATTGAGAATTTAAAGTAAATAGATAATTAAAAATATGCTAAAGCCTCAATATAGTTCCGTAAGATTTCGTCTTGCTTGTATTGTTTTTTCTTCTAGGTCCTTTTCTTCTTCTCTTATCTTAAGAATTAGATCCATAGGTTTCTCCAACCAATCTTTAATTCATTTTCTCATTTTATTTAGACTTACCTCTGCTTCTCTTCTTACCCAGCCATCCAAGTCATGTTCAGCAACCCATGTTATCTCCTCAATCGCTTCTAGTAACTTTCCATCAGGTTTCAATACCTCAGCATCAGGATCTACAAATGATATACACACATCTATTTGCAAAAAAATCTATTATCTTTTAGTAAATTCTTTAACTGATCAAATACTTTGTTATTTACTTTCTTATCCTTATTACGTAAAAATTTACCCAAAGCAGAAGTGGCAGTACGTCTCATCCAATACTCATTTCCATAATTACTCTTATTAACTATGATATCTGCAACTTCGACAATTTGCTTATCTATATCTTTTGAAAATTCCCTAAGACCATCAATAGCTCCTCTAGCTAGCAGATTTTGAAATGTTGTAGTAGTATTTGTAAGATCTTTTAACAATTGAATCGCACCCTTTTTCTTTTGATTATCTGATGAGAGATTTTTGCTACTCCTGCCAATTGCAATTGCTGCCTGTTGTTCTACAAAATAGCTCTGCTCTGATAACAATGGTTTCAGTATATCAAGTGACTCTTCTTTTTCAAACCGTCCTAATGCAGTGACTAATGTTTGTCTAATCTGTGGACGTAATGTTGAATAGAGTTAGTTTTTTCCTTCATTATCTCTTCTAAAAAATGCACTTAAAGTCTGATATACTTTAGATTTAATATTCTCATCCTTAGAAGAAGCATAGGATCCAAGAGTGTTTGTAAGCAATTACACATACACCATGAAATGTGTTACTGAAAATTATATCTTTTAATACATCTATTACATATTCATCAGAATATCTCTTATCTTGAAGAATAGTAGCCGCTTGTATTCTCCCAATTACTGTTTTAGCACTTTTTAATTGATTTATAAGCATTTCTTTTAATTTAAAATTATCTTTTTCCTCTGTTATCTTCAAAGACTTTATTTGCTTTAATATCTTAAACTCGATCTATTGAAATCCATTTTATGTTTTCATATTTTGGAATATTGTACAAGTAATCAGTTAATTTTTTAGATATCTGGATGATTTCTGGTTTTTTATCATTACTGTCATTAGAAAAGACTATTCGTACTTCTAATGGAAATTCAAAGACAAATTCATTACTTTCTTCTTGTTCTTGTTGCTCTTGTTTTTGTGTTATTTTAATTTTTAATTTCTTAGAATCCTTTTCCTCTTCTAAAGCATATTCTATTTCAAGCTCAGGATGGCCTGCTTTGTAAATCCATTGATTAAAAAAAGGCTGCAAATTCTTTCCTGATACTACCTCAAGGATTTGTCTAAGACCGTCGGTTTCAGCTGTCTTATTTTTATATTTGTCAAGGTAAATATTTAATGATTTTTTGAAAGCATCATTGCCAATATAATGTCTAATCATATGTATGACACATGCACCATTTCGATATGAATGGTCATTCTTTACAAATACTAATGACGGTGTTATACCAGACCATCCATGTTCATGAATTAGGTTGAACTTTGTTTCTATTTCTATATGATATACAATTCCTAGCAGAAGTGTAACCTATGTCTGTAGGTGAATTTGTTACCTATGTCTGTAAGTACGACACCTAGTAATGTATGGAATGACCTAAAGAGGAAAGTATCAGCGATATGCAGAAACCAACAAGAAGTACAACAACAGCAACAACATCAGCATCAGCACCATTAGCACCATTGACGTTAGCATCTCGAGATGCTAACGTGCCTTCTTCTTCTTAGCTAACCAACTAACTAACTCCCTCTGATACTATACTCACTAACAAAAGTTCGTTTACAGATTTTTCTTAATATGTAAGGTTTACTATGCTTAAAAAATCCTTTTACTTGGTTTTAAAAGATATACGAAATTATGTTAGGCAGTGTAGTTCTTGATAGGTACTCCCTCATTTCTGTAAATGCATCTTCATTCATAACCTTATAATTTTTTTTCTTCGAATAAAGCTCTGGTTTTGCGGTGCGAATTGAGCTCAAGAAATCCGAAAAGCTTTCTATTTTATTGGTATGGGACATACTTATAACACTCTACCATCTTTATTATATTTTTTATCTAAAATACATTAGATATAAGGTTGTAAATTTAGAATAGCATATGTATCATTATTATTAAAATACTTCAAGGATTTCGTACAAAAAATGCTGAGACCAGAATCTAGTAAAAGCCGTGATGGTTTAGCAAATCGTGACTCAACTAGTCATACTATGCTACAAATCATTCGTCAACCTTCTGAGCCGGAATCTCATGGCATTCCACGACAGGTCTCAATAACGCGAATATCTTACCGGTGCTATTGCGGAAGGGGCCAGCAGCGTCAGAAAGCGGAGGCAGAGTTCCATCATTTAGCTCATTACTGAAGAATCTCTTACTGTCCACGATTAGACGTCCGTCAGCATCTAACGGGTATGCGCGACGTCTCACGCTTCCCTCAAATGCTTTCCCTAAATTGCCGCCAAGTGTTATTACGCAATCGTGATTTGGATGTACTCCTACCACGAGGTCTCCATGCGTATGATGAGGTGGATCATCACCTTTTTCAGGATGAAGGCGGGTTGGGATCTCTGCAAATTTCAGCACGTCGTCGATGTTGTCTGCCTCCATATCCTGAATAATTATATCACCTTTTTCCGGCTGGTATTCTTGAGTCTCAAATGCGTGGTAAGTTCCGTTCCTTGGGTCGGGGCCGAATCGGCGAGAATATGCTTTATACACGTATCTACTATGATATGAGTCAGCTAAGAGCAATTTGTCCTTTCCCTCATGAGAATTTCCGACCATGGCCTCTAGTTGGAGTTGAATCGCAGCGCCTCTAATGATTGAGACTACGTAAACAGCGCTCCATTTGGTTTCGTATAAATGAGGTAAATGAGATTTCCGAGCACTTTTTAGGGCATTTTTGATTAAGGTATCAAGATTGGCTAGACCAGGGTCTTGTACCGACGCCATAAGCGTCTTTCGTATACTATCTGCTTCTGTGTCGATATCGTGGTCGTCGGTAAGCGCTGGATTCAAGAAGTTGTAGAAGGTAGCTGTAACAGGGGGATCAATCGCGGCGGCCATTAATGCTAGGAGAGTCGCGGGTGGGATGTCGCTATAACGAGATAGCCAGTAACGGAGTAGAAATCCGAATCCGGATCGTGGACCAGCTGACTCAAAGATGAGTTTGCACGCTTCATCCACCCAGTTTGTTTTGTCAGCTAGGGCATTGGTCGAAATTACATCACGCAAGTCGGTCTCGCTCACCAAGACATTTTGACCAACGCCATCAAAGCCGCAACTAACTTGAAGCGGAATAGAGGTTTCCGGCTTACGTCCATTATCGTTTTTCGGACTATACATCTGATCCTGCTTGTAATCGCTTTATTTACTTTATATATAAGTATTTCAAGAAAATGATGTATAAAAGGTTTATTACATTAAAAATTGACTAAATATAGTACAATATAATATTTTTTATATTTTTTTCGTATTACATGTAAATATACATCTGCTCCATCTTCGCTGCCATCAACACCACCGCTTTGGTCTATTGCAAAATCTGTATCTAATTACAGATGACAAAAAACCGATACCAAATTCGCCGCAGAACTCTTCAAGAGAGATAGACGCCTCAAGTGAACAACCTTATATTGTATACAAGGTAATGTATACTTATCAAATGGAATATTCTGGATAAGTCTTTATATTCTGTTGGTTGGTTATCAAGAATTATCTTCTTTTATCTTTCCAAGAACGATCTGGATCATTAATACTATCCTTTAAATTTGATATTTTCTTTTTCTGCATCTTTAATTTAAGCTTTGTAATCTTGCTAATGAATGTGGTGATGTCAAAGGCTATACCTTTTCCTTTGCTATATTTTTCTAATATTCCAAAGAATATATAGAATATTGGTATGATTTCGAACCTTCCAACAATCATATTTATTATAAGAAAAGTCTTCGATACCAAATCCAAATTAAGAGCAGTTATTCCTGTAGTTATTCCTGTAGTTGTTAGAGCAGAAACAGATTCAAAAAGAGAATCTATAAAGTTTCTTTCAGCAAAATAGCTTAATATTGCAGCTGTGATAAAAGATAGTAATAGAAATAACAATATTACAAGGAGAGATTCTCTAAAAGTTTTATCTGCTCTTAGTTTTTCTGCTCTCTCTTCGTAGCTAATATATAATTTGTTATATCGTGAAGATACAGAAGATATTGATCTATTTGCAGTATCTATTGAAGTCTTTCTTTTTGTGAGTTTGTGAAAAATTTGTAAAAGTCTTCCAACTTTAATGCCGCCTGCAGTAGAAAATGCCGTTCCACCAACTAACATAAGTATTATCAATAGAATCTTTGCTTGGAATGATATTGAAGGTATACTTATGAATTGGAAACCTGCAGTAGTTGAGGCACTTACAATGTGAAATGCTGATGTAAGCCATTCTAATAATAATAATGATGATGGTGTGATAGGACTGCTTAATAGAATAGTGAAAATAGGAATAGAAATAAGAATAATACCAATATATACAAAGACCTCAGGCCGTAATTTTGTTGTGTGGTACTTCTTTACTAAAGATAGCATAATGAAATGCAAAAGGAAGAGGTTAATGAAATTAAAGAACATATAGATTTGGTAGAGATCAGCAAAAGACGTTGACAGAAGAAAAAAGCTTTGCACGCTTATCGTGCAGAGAGAAAACTAACACAATGAGAAATTGAATCTGCTAGATCCAAAAAAATTTCAATTGTGTATATGTCTGCGTCTGCTCTTATAAATTAATTCGAGCTAGTATGTAATTATGTAATTTTTATAAAAGCTTTCTATTCCAATTAACTCAAGGACTCTAATTCTGTCTCCAGATGCTTTACTAACTTTTCAATAGTAATTGGTTTTTGAATAAAACAGTGCAGGTTCAAATTGAACTTCTCTACTATGTATTTATAATAATCCACAAAGGCAGTAATAAAACATACCCTAATTCTAGAATCTTTTTTTTTAATCTTTTTATATAATTCTAATCCATTTAACTCCGACATTCTAATATTAGTAAGTAATAGTTCATAAAAATTTGGTTTAAAATTAATCAATGCTAATCTTGGATTGTCATAAGTATCGACATCAAATCCATTATTGACTAGGCTAAGTTTAATCGCTAAGAGCATATTGGATTCATCGTCAACAAGAAGGATTCTGTGTCTTCTTAATTGAGGATCTATCAGAGATTTTTCTGTCCTCCTATTAATGATACCCAAAATCTTTTCAATTTTTTAATCTCAATTTTAAGTGTTCTATAGTTCTTCTTATTCTTTTAAGCTGATGCACTTTCTGACTATTATCCTGTAGTTTAGAGCTACAAGGTTCTATGTCATTTTTTCCTTAACATAGTTTTAACTTGATAAGTTGTATCAACAATATAATTTCAATCAGAATATAAGTCTGAATATTTGAGGATCTTTTCACTTGAAGTAAAAGTATAGCATAAAATAATTCTATTTTCATCTTATTGGCTAAAATGGTTAGAACATCTTCAACGGCTCTGTTAACAGTTTTGTAAAGTAATGAATAGTGGTTTTCTGTAAAGTTGTAGTGGTCAATTAGAACTAGAAAAACTGAAAGCCCATAAATATGTTCTATTTTCTATACAATCAGCATATTATCAAGGTAGAATCTTCGTTTCATGACAACCACGGATGCTTTACATTAAATGACCACTGAGTTCTTTACAATGCTGTTAACTTAAGGAACCATTAGTGTTATATGAGTCAACAAATACATTGAACCAGCTGGTAACATGATTTAGTTTACACCTTTTCTTTCTACACGGAAAGTAATCATCGAAATTTTCTATTCTGTCTTTTATGTATTGAATTGTTCTCTCTATGATGCTTTTCTCGAAAGAAGAATGAAGATGATGTCTTAATTTTAAGAATTTACAAGCATACGGATACCAAGTACCACCATCTGTAGAAACTGGATGCTTTCCATATTTGTTTACCAGATTTCGAATAAAATTCTGTGCAACAAACATGTTTCTTTCTGCTGAAAGATAAATATCAAGAATTGATTTGTTGATAAGTTCGATTGCAACCCATAACCAGAAGTATTCATTGCCTACTTTGATTTGTGTTTCATCAATTACCAATTCAGAAACTTTTCTTCGTCTGTATGATATTCTTTCAGGTTTATATTTTTGAATCCATTTCCAGACAGCAACGTGGCTTCGTTTTACAAACCTGGATAATGCTTTTGCTGTATTTCTATATGAAAGATCAAGATAATATAGATATAAACCATAACCAATATCTTTTGCAGACGTCCTATTTCTTTTGGTAAGTATCAATACAAGAAATAGAGTGTCTGAAGCTATAGATTTTATTGTTAAGTTAACAGCATTGTAAAGAACTCAGTGGTCATTTAATGTAAAGCATCCGTGGTTGTCATGAAACGAAGATTCTACCTTGATAATATGCTGATCGTATAGAAAATAGAACATATTTATGGGCTTTCAGTTTTTCTAGTTCTAATTGACCACTACAACTTTACAGAAAACCACTATTCATTACTTTACAAAACTGTTAACAGAGCCTCTTCAACATACTTCCTGCTGAATGAACCGTATGTATATTGCTCAGGTCTTTCACCAGAGAGTATCAGAACATTTGCCTCCATTTCTAAAAAGGGAGCGTATTGAGATATCGAATTGAGCTCGCGATATGACGAAAAAAGGAAATGACAACAAATATTATAAAAAATATAAATAATACTGGAATATTCTTATATAATAGATAATTCATATTTTTTACCAAGATGTCAAAACTATTTTCTTCTTCTCCCTTGATACTAGGCATAATAGAAGATATTGACCTTTCTAGGATAAAACGATCTTCTTATTTATCTCGTAATATGAGTGATGATACCTCTATCGAACTTGCTGACTCCATAAAGGAGAAAGGGCTTTTACAACCAATACTTGTAAGAACGAAAGAGTCATATTTTGAAATTGTTTCAGGCAATAGAAGATATCATGCATGTAAAAGCCTAGGTTGGAGAAAAATTATTTGCCATGTACTAGATCTTGATGATAAAGAAGCATTTGAAATCTCACTAATAGAAAATATACAAAGAAAAACATTAGATCCAAAAGAAGAAGCACAGGCATTTAAAACTTATATTATGGATCATGGTTGGGGTGGCATCTCTCACCTATCTGCAAAAATAGGCAAGAGTGTGAGCTATGTACATAGGCGCATAAAACTGCTAGATTTGCCTTTAGATGTTCTGAACTCAATTTCTAATTCTTCAATCAGTACAGCTGTAGCAGAAGAATTGTTATCTCTAGACGACAAGGATAAACAATCTCAGCTAACACAATTAATATCAAAGAATCGTTTTTCCTCAAGAAAAGTACGTGAATTAGTTAAAGATCTCAAGGAAAATTCAGCTTACAATTACAACAAAGAACCTTACTTATCTGCCATCAAAATGGTAGATATCGACCATAAAGCTCAAAGGTCATTTGATAAATCTATTATTGCATTAAAGGTTGCCTTAAACAGAATTGGGGGAATCATTTCTGAAATTGAAGATAATTGGATAGCTTATGAAACCTTAATGCAACACAAAAACATATTGCATGGTCAAATTGATATATTGCTAAAAGAAAAGAGGAAGCTATAAGAGTTGCACAGTTTTTGTCTTCTTTTTTACGAATCTTCTCGGCGCCGAGAAAATTCGTTAGCACACCAAGTGATCTTAATGTATTAAAACCATGATTTTGCAAACTTTAACGTTGAAAACTCGCTTTGTAGATCTTGTAAATTAGAATAAATACGAAAAGTATTCTTTGGGTAAACTAACAAAATAATTACAGGAAGGCTTTATGACTATTTGTTAAAGCATCTCTTAAGCTATCCGATAAGTGATACTTTTCATCTTTTCATTATATCGATGTTGAAAAACTAAAATCAGATAAGAGAAATTTAATGAGTCGTAAAAAAGAAGGCGAGATATCAAAAAGGTAGCACATTCATTAAATATTACATTTGAAGTGAATTATTAAAAACGGCTATGCAACTGGTTCATCTATCAGATATTCATATAGGAGGCTTTTTCAAACAGGACATCTTTGATAATATAGTTTATGAGGTTAACAGCATAATAAAGCCAGATGTCATAATAATTACAGGTGACCTTACCGATGATGGTTTGTTATTCCAGTTTCGACGGGCACGCGCTGAAGTCAATAAGTTTCACTGTTCTAATGTAATAGTCTTGCCGGGTAACCATGACTTCCGTCACACTGGATATTTGCTTTTCAATAAATTCTTTCCTTCTCCAAAACAAATCTATGAATTTGACAATGTAATATTGTTCACCATTACTACTGCTAGGCCAGATAGAGATGAAGGAGAAGTAGGATATTTGCAGAACTTGTGGATGGAGAAGAATGTAAACAAGTATTTCAATAATAAGCTAAAGATTATTGCAATGCATCACCATTTGGTAAGTATTCCAGATACAGGCAGTGATCAAAAACCTATACTTGATGCTGGAGATATACTAAGAACCTGTATTAGATCTAGAATTAATCTAGTTCTTTGTGGTCATAAACACCGACCATGGATCTGGAATTTCGGACCTTTAGAAATAGCATATGCTGGAACAGCATCCTCAAACAGATATAGAGGATTCTTTGAGAATGCCTACAATATCATAAATATCAAAGAAGGAAAGATCTTGATAGACATAAAAATTGTAGGCGGAAAAAGGATCCCTGTGTCAAGGCTTAACGAAAATTATGTACCAAGCTTGAGAACTTAGATTACGATTTTGATTTTGATTTTGAATTATGTGTATTTACACAATTAAAAAGCAGATTTTATAATATGGTTATAAACATTGCAGATTTAATGTTATCCTGGATTGTAACGTGTGCTTGGATAAAAATAGCTTTTCCAAATACGGAATGGTTTGTTACTTTCGGTTCTTTTCTTCAGTATATCATTATATATAAATATCTATCTTGATTGCTAAAATAGTTCTAATTACTTCAAACGTATGATTTCTTACATATACAAATCCTTCAGGCCATATCATTAAACTCCTTTATTATTTGGAACTTTCTCTTCAAAATTTTCATGTTCAAGCTCTTATAATGTAAGAGTACTATCTTCAGCTTCTGTTGTGAGTGAAAAACAAAGCGATATACCTACAAAAGTAATACACATAACATTATCGTAGCAGCTCTATGATCGAGACGTTTTCTTCCCTGTTATCCAATTTGGTTCCTAGTTCATCGTCACTCTATTAATGACAATGAAATCTGGAACTATCAGCCAGGCAAACCAATCATTCTTTATATGATACATAAACTACTTGGAGATGATTATACATAATTGTAATCGTAACACGTAAGCCAAAAGCTGGTATGTCGAATTATTGTAATAGAGATTAAGTATGCATTACTTGCTGCTGTTTCTTATCTATGATTTAAAAGTTCTTCCAGATGCCTAACTCTTCAGATACCAAATCAGATAAGACACTCGATTCAATTTTCGACTTGTTATAAGAATTTGCAAATCTCTTAATTATATTTGCGATCCATTTTGTAGTCCTATTCAACAAGTCCATTCTTGCATATTCATTATGAGAATGAATGTTAGAAAATATGTAAGTGCAACCAATAGAAACACAGGGAACTCCAAATGTCCTAACAAATATGTGCATGGGACCTGCACCAGACGATGACATATGAATAACTGGCATAGCACCAAAGTTATTCATAGCAGACTCCTTTATCTGTATTACAAAAGGATGATTCAGTGGGCTTCTAGACGATGATGCTCCATGAATAAAGACTGCCGTAATATCTTGGAAACCTTTTTCATAAAGATGATTTCTTAGTAGTTCAAACTGTTTTTCATGACTCATATTTGGAACAAGCCGAAAATCAATCTTTGCCTTGGCCATAGAAGGGATAACTGTTTTTAGACCTTTACCAGTATAGCCAGAAGTTATACCAGAAATATTGCATGTTGGCATTCCCATCAACGCTAAATTGATTTTAGTCCCTCTTGCATCTGCGACGAGTCTATTTATGCCATATTTATTTTTGAATCCGTCTTCATCAAAGGGTAGTGGCTGTCTGAAAATAAGAGAGCTCCTCAGGAGTAAATCCTCGTACTTCTTTATACCAGTCTTTTATCAGGATCTGAGCTTTTGAATCATCCCACAATGTATTAACTGCTTTTATGATACGCCATGCAGGATTTTCTATTAAAACTGCTAGACTTGAATGAACATCGATAGAGGGTCCTCTTGATATCAGTTCTACATATAAGATCCCTTTTGTTCCAAGGCCTATAATAGGTCGATCTTTTGCATCAATATATCCAGATTCCCAGATAATCGCGTCACATGAAAATTTCTTGGCAAATTGTGAAAGATACTTTTCAAGATGAATACTCCCGATTTCCTCTTCTCCTTCTACAACAAATTTTATATTGCAAGGCACATCTCCAGTTTCTTTAAGTAAGTACTCTACTGCCTTTATTCTAGTGATGAGCTCGCCTTTATCATCTGAAGATCCCTGCCAAAAATTTTATTATCTTTGATATTTCCACCGAATGGATCTCCTTTCCATAGTTCATAGGGCTCTACAGGCTGGACATCATAATGATTGTAAAATAAAACTGTCTTTGATCTTGGATTTGATCTTGATCTAACCTCTCCATAAACAATTGGAGCTGCATTTTTGGAACTTTCGAGGTGCAATACTTGAGCCTTTATTCCTGCTTTTTGCATTACGGTTAAGACAAGATACGCACACTCTAACAAACCATGATTTTTTGCAGAAACGCTAGGCTGGCGAATTAATTTCTGAAGGTCCAAGACAAGGTTATACATTTGGGAATCAACCAAACGATCTATATTACCAATCAACAGTGGCGTTAAGCAAGAAGTAGAGTTAAAGATTATTATTATAGCCACTCTACATGGATGGAATTAAAATAACTGATAACAAGACAAATAATGGTAAATTTTTTTATTGGAAAATATGCCTATTGTTGGATCAATAATTGTATTGGAATCTATATTTGTTCCGGATATGTTTAGCTTATCGTAGGCACTCAAGTTATCGTAATAATATATGTTCTATTCTATTATAGTAAAAACACTACATCTTGCTTTATAATAGTAATAATCTTAGGTAGAAGCTAATTGATAATTGATGATGACATTACCATGAATTGCTTAATATGCCAAAATTAGGATTTAAGCGAATGTTTTTGTTGAGTATCATAAATACGCATATACATCCTTTCGGTATGACAAAATAAAAAATCAGAAGCTTAACTCTACTTAAGAAAAATCTTTTTTGATTTACCATTTAGACTTAGATGTTTATTAATGTCTTAATATATTCTAATATTAACAGAAGTAAATTACGTTCAAAAGAGTTGATTTTAAAAATATCAAAGCCCAGAAAAAAACTGATATAGTTGCACACAGTTACGTTGTTGTGGAAAGAGGATCCCGTTTTCAAAGCGGCGGATATGGAAGTAATGAATATTTTGAGTCTGCTGAAAGTGAGGTTTATCCATTTAAAAAAATAACCTACAGAGAATCTGAGCAAGAACAACAGCTACTAGAAACTGATTTCCCTTCATCTTCTGCAGAATCATCATCTCCATCTTTCAATGAATCATTTACTGGTACAGAAAATATGTCGATAACTACAGGTGAGACAGAACAACAACAACAAGCACAAGAATATCAGATGATAGATCGAGAATTTGAATTCGAACTCTTTTCTAACCAAGTACATGATCATGAATTTGAACAGTCACTTGTACAGCTGGCAAGTGAAGCTGAATCAAAGTTTACTAACTATGTAAGTCATACAACAGGAACTGGTGGTGAGCTTGAAGAGGTCCTCAGAAATCCTAATTTCGAGAATATGTTCAATCAATTCTATGAAGTAACCTATGGTGGAACGGTGAGAAATATTCAGAATGAGCTTGAACGTTTTTCTAATTATGTTCAGTCCAACATACAACCTGAAATGGAATACGAAGCTGCCAAACGTGTCATTGACTCATTTCAACCAGTTCAGCCTGAGGAATTTCTGGGTAAATGGTTGAAAAAGGCAAAAAGAGTTTTAGGGAAAGGTCTCAGTTTAGCAAGGAAGGGCATTAGTGTTGCTAAGAGTGTGATAGGATCAGCTGCTGTTAAGTTGATTCTAAGAAGAATACTTGGAACAATTGGGCGTCGTATTAGACCTCTAGTGAGAAAAGTGCTTAGATTAGGATTGCGATATATTCCACCACAATATCGTGCTATAGCTCAGAAGGCGCTCGGAGCCCTTGGTTATGGACAACCACCAGTACCAACAACCACCAGTAGAACAACCACCAGTAGAACAACCACCAGTAGAACAACCACCAGTAGAACAACCACCAGTAGAACAACCACCAGTAGAACAACCACCAGTAGAACAACCACCAGTAGAACAACCACCAGTAGAACAACCGCCTACTACGCCACCATCTGAAAGCGAGTTGGAAACAGCAGAAACCGGTTCAAACGTATTGCGTGCTGAAACTCTGGATGAAACAGAACTAGAATTTGAAGATGAAGATGAGAATATCTATAATGAGAGCTTTACTGGTGAAGCGGAAGAAGAACTATATCATGGACATGAATTCCAGCAGGTCTATGAATTTGAACGAGATTTTGAAAGAGAGCTCTTTGCAGAGATGGAAAGCTAGTCCAGAATATTATACTCCTGAAGCTCAGACCTCAGGCTTTACTCCAGAATATTATACTCCTGAAGCTCAGACCTCAGGCTTTACTCCAGAATATTATACTCCTGAAGCTCAGACCTCAGGCTTTACTCCAGAATATTATACTCCTGAAGCTCAGACCTCAGGCTTTACTCCAGAATATTATACTCCTGAAGCTCAGACCTCAGGCTTTACTCCAGAATATTATACTCCTGAAGCTCAGACCTCAGGCTTTACTCCAGAATATTATACTCCTGAAGCTCAGACCTCAGGCTTTACTCCAGAATATTATACTCCTGAAGCTCAGACCTCAGGCTTTACTCCAGAATATTATACTCCTGAAGCGGAAAGTGAGGAGGAGGAGTTTGTTGGAAGTGTAAACGAAGCCCTTGTCGTAAATGAGGCTCGCAATAATTTTATTAATGGTTTAGTAAGCGAATATCCACCTAATCTTCAAAGACTTACACAGGAGTTTGCTCCTGCTCTTCTTCCGGTATTAAGAATAGGAATAAGACTCATTGGAAGACAGCGGGTAGTGGGTTTTCTTGCGAAACTTGTTGCTAAGTTATTAAAACCACTTATCGGCCAGAATTTTGCTAATCCCCTCAGCCGCGTTATTGCAGATGCTGGTCTTCGATTACTCTCTTTAGAAAACCCAAGAGAATTACCCAATCAAAATAGACTAGTAGCAGAAACGATAGCAAATATTGTGACAGAATCAGTCGAGAGGATAGGCAGCGCTGCCAGAATCCATTTTGGAAGGAGAAGACCAAGTATTGGAGGCTCATGTTCAGGAGTCTATTCTAGAATCTATCAAAGACAATGTTCCAGGCCAAGCGTTACGTGAAGAATTTGTGTCTAGAAGAAGAATCCCAGCTAATATTATGTGGATTCCTCGAAAAACATACAAGGTTTTATCTCAAAGATCCGAATTAACCCTGTATCCAACTTTAGCCTCACGTGTACGTAGCTTTGGAGGAACTACGTTACTTGATATCTTACGTAAGACACAAGGTTGGGATGGTACAACACCTGTTCGTGTGAGTATACGTGTTTTCCAAAGTCTGCCGGTCGGAACTAGGCTGGCTATGATTGCTCGCGACTATGTTGGTGGAATGAGTGCTTTGCATATAGACCAAATAATACCATTGACTCCTACTGCTGCAGGATTATTGCTAAATAACCCATATTTATCAAGACGCAGAAGAATTCGTAAACTAAGGCCATCGATCCTGCGATATGATCCATCTTGGAGAAACTATTGCTTCGTAAAAATTTTAAGGCCTGTAGGAAGGCCAATGCAGGAAACCCCTTCTGCTCCTTTGCCAGACAAGGGAGCTGTGAGAAGCAATGACATTAGTATACGATTTGATAGAACTAGACTTGAACTCAGAATATATTTGAATGATCTTACGATACGTAGTGTTAAGAGCGTGGCAAGAACCAGAATGATTGCAGATCTTAACAAGTCAGTATCTGATATTATAAAGACGCTAGGATCCAACATATTGTATAAGCAGCTGAGAAGACTGAAAATACCCTCATGGATATCAAAGCAAATAGTTTCATTGATTCTTGGATTGGTGATAAGGCGCTTGAACAGAAGCATTGGAAAGATAGCTGCACGAATATCTAGC
The DNA here is from genome assembly GCA_963837175.1 of uncultured Nitrososphaeraceae archaeon. Lineage (GTDB taxonomy): Archaea > Thermoproteota > Nitrososphaeria > Nitrososphaerales > Nitrososphaeraceae > JAJNBK01. Next base: position 60,671 of record CAWIMJ010000034.1, on the reverse strand, counting down.
ATATCTGCTCACCCAGATGGGATAACGCTTACATCGAGCCTTATACTGCCTAGTGGTTTTATATCCAATCTCCGAAGGTTGACAATTGCATCGCTGGCTTGGAATCTCCCAAGACTCTTGTCATCTATCACTTTATCACCTATAGAACCATTACCAGGATATAGACTGTAATTAGAAGGGGCATGAGCAGCAGCAGACTTCAGGGCTCTAATGTTATAGAGAAGGATTTTAACAACTGTTTGTTTTTGCAACGATTATCCTTGAACAGCTTAACTGTAGCAGTGGATGGCCTTGTCAACCCCATAGCTAATGTCTCAGAAGCCTCTAGAAGGCATTTAGGTAATAAACAAAGGTTGGCTATTGAAAGATCTTTTCAAACCAGAACCGCAGGCTTGAAGGCACACCTGGCGGAGTTAAAAAAAGAATTCACTAACATCAGAAATATGGAAGGACTCCTTCTCTTCCGTTCAAACTTACAAAGTGTCAGAGATCATTACTTCAGTACTGAGCAAGTTTTCGAATATTACGTAGATTTGCTTCATACACGTTCAGAGCGTGATATGGGAATGCTACTCAGAGGATGTGATCAAATAGCGTATGCTAGCTTACAGCAAGTACTGCAACCATTAGGTCATGAAGTTCCTACTGTTATTTGCTATCAAGACAGAGGAGAAGGAGCTTCTATTCTTAAAGCTGGAATTTATTTATGGGATTCCAATACAAACCCTGCGGCAGTTATTAAGGTAGTTCGCTCCGCTATTCCTCTTCCGAGGCTAACTTCCATATTACATGAATGTGGTCATCAGGTTGCACACATAACAAACTGGAACCAAGAGCTAGGTGAATTACTATACAATAGTATACTAGCCGCTGGTGGACCGAAATATTTAGCACATTTATGGGAATCATGGGCAAGCGAAATTGCCGCTGATTTTTACTCTCTACATCAAAGTAATATTGCCTCAATACTTGGACTTTATGAGGTTGTTGCAGGCAGTGCTCGTAGGATCGCGAGAGTCATTCAAGGGGATCCTCATCCAGCAGGAATAATCAGATTGATGCTTGGAATCAGTGCATGTAAAATCGCATATGGCAGAGGACCGTGGGATGATTTAGATAGGGTTTTGTCTATTTTATATCCCATCAGTGCTGGAGGTGCTGAAGCATCAAAAGTCATAACCGATTCAATACCTTTGCTACCTGTAATATGCAATGCTATTTCTAGAACTAAAATGAAGGCTTTTTCTGGTAAAAGTCTAGACATGCTTTTACCTTGGCACTTTTCATCTCCTACAAGATTAAGGGAGTTTTTAGGCAAAGACTTTTCTAATTTCTCTGTCGATGCCAAAATGCTTGTTAATCATCCTATTGTTGCCTTGCTCGGCTTCCGTTTAATACAGATGTTTGGTGGAAGGTCGCATTACTGGATTATAGAACAGATGTACAAATGGTTAGTGTCTCTAGCTCTAGGAGGAGCGAAGATTGCGTGATATGAGGTTGATTGCTACTTATTACTAACCATCCTTTTATTGTTATCATTTTTTGGGATATAATTATTTGTTTATTGAAAACCTAAAACACTCAATATTCGCTCTAACTGACCTATGTGAAGAATATCAATTAAGAAAATAGATCTCAGAAAAAAACTGATATAGTTGCACACAGTTACGTTGTTGTGGAAAGAGGATCCCGTTTTCAAAACAGCGGCTATGGAAGTAATGAATATTTTGAATCTGGAAAAAGTGAGGTTTATCCATTTAAAAAAATAATCTACAGAGAATCTGAGCAAGAACAACAGCTACTAGAAACTGATTTCCCTTCATCTTCTGCAGAATCATCATCTCCATCTTTCAATGAATCATTTAAGGTTCAAATATTGGAGGTTAAAATAAAATGAGCTCTACTATGAATGGAGGAAGTTTTATTGATAGCATAAACGACCGAGGGTCAGAGGAATTCAGACACATTAACCATATAATGAGACAAGGATTGATCCAGTATATAGCATTAGATTATGAAATTCTACAGTCAGCGCGTACTCTTCGTAAAGAGATTGAATCCATTGATGACCCGTATCTGCTTGGTAATGCCAACGGTAATTCTCAATTTTCTATTGGACTACCCATGTTAGCTTCACTAGATCTAATCTCTCTCTTCAACCCTTTAAACAACCAAGCAGAGATTAGAAAATTTAAGAGTCTTGCGAAAATCCTTTATAGGATATCTGCTCAAAAATATGACTGGATATTTCCATCCGATGAAAGCTGGATAGACAAAGACTCAGACGTAGTTTTTCTAGATCCTAATAATAATCCACCACGTCGTATCGCAATCGTAAAAAGAACCTATAAGTTATAGGCGTATTTCTGTTGTGATTGATTGGAGGAATGATATTAATCCAAAAATGCAGATCATCCTCGAACTTTGCCCTAATCAGCGTGTAGCCAGCTCGTGTCCATGCGGTACCCTAAATCAAATCACTATTCCATTGCAGGAAAAAAGGGCTAATAATACCGTTTATGCTTTTACTGTACAAATTTACGAGGATAAGAATATTGCAACTGCATACACTAATTTTAGAATAGCTCAACTGTTGCACAGCATTTGGGCATATTCACTGCTTTTTCCGACAAGGTTTTATGAATTATCTCCTAATTATAGGGACATAAGACAAATAGTGGATAATTTTCCAGAACATTCAGACCCACGCTTCCTAAGGGGTCTGGAAGAAGCAAGAAGGAATACTAGAGCGCTTCAATTTCTTAATGATTTGGAAGAGGCTAGCTCAGGTATACCACTCCAAGATGAGGTAAAAGAAATCCTGAAAAATATAGTACTTCGCATTGGCAACATCCCTGTACCTGATCCTGTAAAACCTAACATATATGTTGATCTATTAATATCCGATCCACGATATGATGACTACGAAGATAATAATGAGATAACAATTGTAGATGATCTACTTCTTAGAGGTCAGCCACAGGCTCCGTCAGTAGAATGTCCACCAGGACAGCATAAAGATCCAACAACAGGACAATGTGTTGATGACCCGCTAGCACCTGATGCTGATGACATAATTAGAAAGGTTGGATTGGAAAACATATTTCATCAATTATTTGATCTTGTGCAGGATGATAGCTCTGGTGGTTTCAATTTAGAGGTATTTAATAGCATCCGTGACATATGGGGTCGTTTGTTTTCTCTAAATGCTGGTACACCAGATGGTATCAATTATATTGAAAAACAATTGCCATCGATCGAAAGCTCATTCAAAACTATTATACCGTCTACGAGTCAGCAAGACCTTTTCGCTGACGAGTTAGATACTGTAATAGATTACTTGCGCGGCGCTATAAGGCAAGAAAGATTGATTGATCTAAGAAATGTACTTAATAATCCATTACCTAGCATTTTTATAAACACTTTTAGAAGTCTAAGAGGCTTGGATACGCAGGTTCTGGCAACAACTGATTCATGGCTAAAGTATGATAATGATAATTGGTTTGATTATCTTTTCATCATATGGTGGATATTGACCTACGAACAAAAATTCTCAGAAATACCTGATTTTGCATCTGGAAGAAACCCGCCTAAGGGTGTAAATTTTGATGCCATGTTTCCAGGAAGCCTAGGCGGCCCGTCAGTAGTTTTAGCAGGAGGGCCAAACCAAAATATTGACCAGTCCAATTCTTCTGCCCGATTAGAATTGGAGTACGCTACTTATGAAAGAAATCTGTCTAGCTTAGACAATCAGTTAGGAAGGCCTGGAGGTCTCATAAGATTGGCTCGATCATATGGGGGGTTACCGATTTGAGTTATAGCAATACACAGTTAACGACTAATAATGCTGCTATATGCCCTTCTAATAGGCGACATTTGATTTACTCATACTTTATTGAGTCTACTGGAATAGTTGAAGTTTTTAGAGTCTTATTGAGGTCATTTTTTATTTCGGATGATGTTCTTAGGCTCAATAGAAAAGACGATTGTGATCTGATAGAAGGGCTAAAGGAGACAGCAAATTTGATCTTTCCTATGCCATCGTCATCGATCACTCGAGATCTAGATCTAGAACGCTTAAGATATAATGCATATTGGAGAATGTTTGGATACGTCATTAGAGGCAAGGAAAATAATTTCGAAAGGGTACAAGCATATAATGGACAATTTAACAAGACCTTTGAATCAATAATGCTTAACATAGCCCAGGGAGTACTAGATAAGCAAATTACCGTTGAGAAATTATCAAATCCTAGTGCTCTTGCCGAATTATTAGATGATTTTCAAAAGATGTTGATAAATCGAACCTACAATGAAATTGAAGATATAGCTTCCTATTGGGCCGTTGCATTTCAGGATTTACTTCAATGGTTGGACAATGATAAATTTATAGTTCAGAGGCTTAATATTCGGTCACAAGGAAGAAATTCACGATTAATAGAACTAGGACAGAGACTGAAAGTGCCTGTGGCAAAAGAGTCTATGTATCTTTTCATACTCGCAAAAAGAATGGAAGTATTCCTTAACAGGGTGGAGCAAACGCAATGGAATATTAGGGCGGCAACATCGTTATACGATGATTCCCTCTTTTTCAAAGAGCTGTCAAGCACATGGTATCAGGTTACCGGTGTAGACTTCTTCCAGACTGCCTTGACCCAGAGACGTAGACCTCTGCCAACCCAAACTACATAGAGGTATTATAAATGGTATCTAAATCCACACTTCACATTAAATTTCTAAATGAAAGGAAAGGAGGAAGACCTGCGCCTACAGTAACAGAAGGGTCTAAGATCTCATTAGATTATCCCTCTATAGGCAGTGTTAATATTCAGTCCACCGGAAATGATCCAATAGAAGGTCTTTATCGATGTATTGAATTCCATTTCGATACAGGAAAGATTCTAGCTCTTAAAAATAGTACAGATGAAGAATTTGTAACAGTAGGTGAACTCAACACGTCATCTATAAAATTAAAAGAACTAGATGAGGAAGCATCATTAAAAATCATTAGAATTTATGATGCAGGAAAAGGTAGTTGGCAGTATGTGTGGGAAGGAACTGACAAAATTGAAGAAATAAGTGCGGAAGGAGTAGATGTTCTAGTACAACAGCAAGAACAACAACCAAAGCCGCAGGAACTGAAACCAGAACAGCAACTAAACAAGGAAATACTACAAGAAGGACAACAAGTACAAGAACAACAACCAAAGCCGCAGGAACTGAAACCAGAACAGCAACTAAACAAGGAAATACTACAAGAAGGACAACAAGTACAAGAACAACAACCAAAGCCGCAGGAACTGAAACCAGAACAGCAACTAAACAAGGAAATACTACAAGAAGGACAACAAGTACAAGAACAACAACCAATGCAGCAAGAGTACAAGAAAAAAGTCAAGACACATATGAAAGAGATGCCATCACTGGTGACCTAGGCCGCAAGAAGTACAAGAAATAAAAAAAACGAATGACAAAACCTTCTATTATGAGAGCAAATAGCAAGAATAAAAAATAGAAAAGAATAGGTCAAGGAAGAATTCTGGAAATAATTAAAGAAAAGTAAGTCTCATTTTAAAACAATTTAAGAATTAGACCTCTTCTCTGGCCAGGTTCTACATTAAGAAGAGATCAAAACCAAACCTGAATAGATATATTTTGGGATGGTCTGAGATTTATCAACTCTGCTTTACTTTATCTTTATACAAAGTAGAGCTAACACGTCACCAGCTTGTAAAACATACCTAATTATTTTTGAAATAATTGTTGTGACTATCGTAATATAATAATAATACCTACAAAGGCGGCTCTTGTCAGAGACCTTCTTCTATCTGCGTTTATTTATTCTTTAATTATAGCATACTCAAAAACAAAATGCCGTTGCTGTTGACCAAGCTTCTTCCTAACAGATGTTTTTATGGATTAGGTACCTCAAAGTGAATAAAGTCTTTTGTGCTATGCCATTGACCATCCAACTCAAACCGGATCTTAGTAGGACTTCAACTAGTTCTTTTTCTCAATTTAAGAGACCCTCAATCGCATACTCGTTAAAGGTTTTGCGATGACGGTTTATAGCTCTAATAAGTTGTTGATTATTGACTTGAAGACTAACCCATAGGTGATTAAAATTCTTGGTGAAGTAACCACTTGCAGCTTCAAGGATTGCAAAGCCATTTGTAGCTAATAGTCCATAACGTTGAAGGACTACTTTACATAGTCTATGACCCAAATAATAGTTATTGTTGATGACACATGGGAATCGTAGCATTAACATAGATATCTTTTAGCAGTGCGTCATTTGACAAGCATATTACGTTATATCATTACAAGTGTGCGAGGAAATTGTGCAAAGAGGCCTGATCTATAGGATTCATTTTTTTTACAAGATTAGTATAGATTAAGATAACAATCTTGAACTTCTATGAAAGTGTTGATCATTGTCCAAAGCCAACTTTAACTCCTTGTGAGGAGGTGTGTATGTATATGTGTCTATCTAATTAAAGAAACTTATGCTTATAATATTTTCTCTCTCATGTATCCAATAGCATTCATCTTGTGAAGGATAATACAGCCTTCTGTGATTTAGGTAGAAAATTTTATACTCTTCTTACCTAAAAGTAGTATTTTCGAAAGAGATTACGGCGGGAGTACTCTGAACTACTTCTGATGGTAAATCTGAATAAAGTCTTTTACGTATATCACTAGGAATGGGACGCATATCTTTGAAAAAGGTGTTTTTTGACATCTGGTGGAGATTTGAAACATGACCAATCCATTTCCATCCTTTCTTATATTTTTCATTGAACTGTTCCCACTCCTGAAGACTAGGTTTTATTTTACTTATGTCAATATTTGAAGCAGGATTTCTTTTATTTTGTTCTTTTGCTAGGTTTTGCATATTTTGCCTGAGTATCACAAACGTATGAGCAAATTCAGTTGCAACCCCTACTCCTGGGTTAGAAATATTACCTTTCATTATTTGTTCTGCTACCCTCCTGGCCTTTTCTGGTAATTTATGCCAAGGAGTGCTCTGGAGTCTAAGGAACATCCCGGCCTGACCAATCGGGATGATGTCCCGCCATGCTTTTGGGACCTTCTTTCCCGTATAGTAACCACCAAACCTTACAAAATCTGGACGATTCATTACACGCTGTGCTGCCGCCCAACTATTTAGTGGCGACTGTAATGGTGTCGAGTAACTTCTTAAATAACTGTAAAATGTTTTGTATGTGCCACCCCATGGACTACCATAGTGGGTAAAAAAGGCATAGCGGTTAAACATAGCCCAAATAACTGCATGATTGTCTGCATTATCGTCACCACCAGCCTCACCTAAGATAAATCGCGCTGTCCATAGGGCATCATCTGCTGTAAACTTATAAGCGAAACGGAGTCTCTCGGGCAGGCCGTATTGCTCTGTCATAACTCTCAGCGTACCTAATGATAATAATGGCGAAGCAGGCAAGGGTGAGCCGGCAGTAGACTGTTTAGAAGGATAACTATACATCGTTGAGGAATCCGCTTCACTACGAATGTAATTTATTTTCTTAAATGGAAATGTATTTTCTGATTCTGTATCTATCCTAAGACTAAAGGCATACTGTGCATAATTAGGTCTAGACTGAGGTAACCTTTCAATTTTCGTATATGTGATTTTATTAAAAGGGTAGTATCGAAAAAATAATCTTTCGTTATATGGATCTCCTTTACTTTTAGTAATGAGATTTTTCATAGGCTAATGCCGTCAAGCAGATATTTCAAGTTATTTAACTGACTTTTCAAAGATCCTTGTCTGTTATGAACGCAAGAGTATAACTTCTATAGTACAATAGTAATACGAGTTTAAATGTTCAGATCTGTAGTATGTATATGTATGTAGATATACTGCTTTGTATTCTTACCTTACAACCTTTTGCTTTATGGAATATTATATTTGCTTTGATTGTTACAATCTACTACACACTATAGTTAATTGAATATTGGTTTGAAGATTGCTGCGGCCGTTTAGTTTTATACGTTTCACTTTTTATAGGCTAACAGAATTAGCACATCGTTAGGCGATATATTCTGATTTATTGCAGAAATATTGCCTTGCAAAATAACTAAATCCATGCAATGGCGTAAATTTTTCTTTTTGCCTCTTCCCATACCTTTAAAACTGTATTTACTGGTGGAATTGAACTATGGAAGAGAGTTCTACCACGACCATCATTAGCTGTAGCATACATCATTTCAAAAGTTGGAAAACCCATCTATAAATTCATCAAAACTAACAAATCTATTTTGTACGTCAACAATTATTGTCCCTTTGTATTCAGTGCAATAGTACTATCCTAAAGAAAGGCTTGGATACAGCGCTTATGACATCTCCCTGAATAACGGAACCTTCATTGTTGAACACCTTAAGTTAGAAAATTTCATTCATTAACAGCTTATGCATATTCTAGTAAATATGTTATGTTGTAGCAAATAAAATCTCTTTTCACTATGATATTCGTCGGTCTTGCTAGGAAATGATTTTGCACCTGTGTGTCTTGATAAATTGCAAAGATTAAATCAGTATCTTTTTTGTCTGGTGTTCTATATTCAGTTATTGTTTTGTTTTCACTACTTTTCCTTTTCTTTCTGTTCTTTATTATTCATATATATGAGAATCACTTAAACATCGTCTAACTTGATTCGAATGTCTCCATTGAACCAATCCATATTCCTATCCAAATCCCTCATTTCTGAGATCACTTAGCTTTCCCCGTCTCAACACCTTTTACGTATATGCTGTGCGCCAGTACGATACCTTTTCAGTTCCATCATACTCACGATACCAATAAATCTACGATAGATATCAATCATGGTTTACCTCATTTTATCCCTTGTAGATACAAATTCCTTAAGTAGATGGTAAATGTTAGTTATCAAATGTCTAATCTCGAAGAAGATGTAGAAATTTTTTCCCTTAAAACTAACGAACTGGACGAGTATAGCGGTTTTGAATTTGATACGCCTCAAGGGGAGCTCGAATATGGTTTGTCTCCCCTAGCACGTCGGGACCTCGGCCTCCACAATGGCCATGGTCCCAGAATTACTCCTTGGCGCGATAAGGTCTACGGCCTTGTAGTTCATACTACAGGGGGGGCGTTCCAATTAAAGCGCGAATTGCCTGGCAAACCTCCCGATGAATATGCGGTTCGTTACTATGTTGGCACTAGAGAGAAACCTGGCACTGGAGGGACACATTACGTGAATGGATGGGCTGGTACAGAAGGGTAGCAGTTACACCAGGTAATGAACGAGCGTCAAGTGGCTTGGGGTGTCGGGCATGTTTACCTGGAGGATAAAAAAGGTAATTATATCATCGATAAATCAACAGGTAATTATATCATTGATAAATCAAAAGATCAGTGGGCCTCAATCAAAGAAGGACGCTTCGAGAGTGATCTAATGCCTGTGGTTATTCCACTCTGGCGAGCACGATGGCCCGGTCGCGCGCACTCCTTGGATCTCATTCCACTTCATAACGACCCAAACATGACATATGTTCACGTGGAATGTGTTCCCTGCGTATATAATGGGGGTCCCAACGGTGAACTGATAACAGATCCTGCTGCAAAACCCATGCGTCCTGGACTTCGTTTCACTAAGGCACAACATGAGACAGTTGCCCGACTTGCATGGGACATCGCACAACGACATAAATGGCCACTTTATACAGATAACCTTTGTGACATAAGTAAGAAAAGTAAACAACCATGGTGGCGTAGCTCGTGCCTCCTTGGACACGAAGACATTACGCCACTAAGCCGTCTTACAGACAAACAATGTTGGGACCCGGGTTGGTTACGCAAAGATCAGCACATCGACTGGATTTACATTTACAACGGCATTGCCGCCGGCAGGGCGGCAATATTGCTACAACTGCTTCCGTCTCTACAGTCAACCCTACATCATCGTCCAGCGGGTTGTACGGGACATTCATCGAGCGTTTTCGCCAGTTAATCCGTGCAGGTCAAGAAAATCTGGCAGTCACTCAAGCGATAAGGAATGGCCAGACTGATCCTAAAGAACTCACCAATATGGTGTTCTATGCTCGGCATCAAGGACTTAAAGGTCAGCCGATCCGACCGGAAGACACTCAGTGGGGTGCAGGAATGGCTTAAGATAAGGGACAAAATTGTTCGTCCCACACTTTCCCAATCACGCTGACCTGCCGAAACCAACCTCTCCGGATACCTATCTGCCATGACAATGCCTTTGTTATCCCAAGAGTTGTCGGCCGATTAATGGTTTCCATATTTTAACTACCTTGTCTGTACTAGCCAGACGCTATGGAAGGTATTTGATGGAGTTATCAAATGAAAGAGTCTCTATCTCTCTCTATAAAAGAGCAGGTGAACCCGGATAATTCAGCAATGATGTTAGTTTGTCGAATCTATGTGTCTATTTATCAAAGCAATTCTACTTCAAAGCAAGAGAGATATGATCACAGCAGTACACATGCTGGGCAATAGCGGCAAAGGTGAGTTATCTGGAGACACATCTATTGCCTGGCTAAAAGGAGAGAAGAGCTGGCATTGATGGAAATCCAGGCAAAGCCATCCCTCTGTCAATCGATTAATGGGGCCGAGCTAGACTTTCAAATCCTGAAGAAAACTTCAAGGGCAAATGGTCAAATCTATATTCACGAAAATAAATGGACAACTTAAAACAACTACTGTCCGGCATCGAGCGATCTAATTGCATTCAGCTGAGTATGAACTTAAAGCATCATCACCTAACGGCTTTAGTGTAATGCTATTCTTCTTTCTTACCAATCTTCTTTGACATCTGTTTGCGAATGCTTCATTGAGGGAATTTTTTTAATGTCATCTGGTAATGCGTGTCGCTCTCTAGCAAGTCCTTTAGGTAAGTAATTTTTGGATAGTGGTTCATAACGCCAATCATTAGTGTATTGGACATGATGGCCTAGTATCTCGGTACCATAGTCATTTCATATTGTAGTGAGCTCTGCATCTTCCCCTTTTATGGGGCAAGGTTAACCATCGATTTTCTTATGAGCTTTTACCAACTCGCGCCACCCTCCTTTTGGATAGTGGGCCAGACTTTATTATATGTCTCTGGTTTGAGTCTAAGCTGTGTTTCAAGCGTCAGGAACCTGTCATTCATCTTCAGTTTTTTGCTTTATCATTGAGATCAACCAAGACGGATTTTATGAATGCTATCTTGCCGGACTCCACACCTTTTGGATACTGGCCAGAAGCCTAAAGTCAATATCTACCAGTAAGCGCTCTATCATGATCCTCTTATCTCACTCTTTGACGTCGTTTAGATAGATTGCAAGCCGCGCTCGTTGGGATTCTGGCCTTACCATCTGCCGGGTATAGTAGGACGAAAAATCGATGTTCTAGGCATTCTTGCGGAGCTCCTTGTATAGGTGCACTATGTATCTGTTAATGGTTGATGTTCTGGTCCACCTGCATGAGATGGGCTATCATAGTGGCGGCTGACATTCCGTGGTCAAAACGTAGTTTGTAAACCTCGGCTCGGCGCTTTTGCCTCTCAGATTTACTCCACAGCGCGAATTTCTGACTAGGTTTGATTAGTTCGGGCTCTTTGTTTTGATTTATGACTTCCTTGGATATGCCAACGTCTGAGGGACGGTTTGCTCGATGTCATGAACATGATCCCCTTCGAACTTTGTGAACAGTTCAGTGTTTTCATGCAGGCTCCTCGTATGAGTCTTGCCTCATAGTAGCTGAAAACTGCTGCATAGTCTGCACATTTATGAACCTTTTTAGTTCTCCTTTTCGAGTCCAAGGCCTATCGACTCGTGCATGTTCCCTTGAAGGCTTGATGTAGTCATGTAGCATAGCATAATAAGACGGCTCATTCCCTAGGTGGTGAAGGCTCATTTCTACAAATCCTCCATCTGTGACAAATGTCACTTGTGACAGGTTATTGATTGATCCGGCTGTTTATGGTAAAGACTTGAAACAAACTAGGTTTCATTAAACCCCAAAAAGTTAATGATAAAATTTTTTATGCTGAGAATGAAAGAAATCTGCAGTAATAATAATGAATAGGTTTTGAAAAGAAAAATAAGGAGACGTGTTCTTTGATATAATTGAATTTCGTCTCTTCTACTATAATATATGTTAATATATTATATATTACTGAAGAGTGGGTTTTTCTTTACTTCCGCTGGTTCAATCTATTCTGTGTGTGAGTATAATAAACAATACAAAGATAATTGCTTAAGTTAATGGATCCAAATATAATAATTAAATCTAAACGTTACATTAAGATAAAATCACCACTATACAGAACATAGGGAATAGATTTTGTAAGTCCAAATAATATAACTAATAATACAATATAAATGCTTTAGACGTAAAATAGATTTGGAGAATAGAAGAAGAGGAATTTATATTTTTATAATTGCTTAACATATATTAATCAAAGAAAAAAGGAAGAAAATTATTTGGATGCTGTCGTGTTCATAGACTTTGTAATATTTGCCTCTAAACCAACAGGAATAACAAGATTTACGCCACAGACATTAATATTAAAAGGATCATTTGTGCTTACGCAATTACTGAATTACTACTGGTAAAAAAAAGTACGTCTACTGTGAAAAATGTATCCACTCCATTTGGATCCCATCCTATAGAATGGCCGAACGCATCATCAGCAACTACTTCAGTAAAATCTATAATATTGTTATTTATTATTGCATAAACCAACGAGGTTCCGTCAGATGGTGCTGGATTTTGGCTAGGCGGAGCTGCATATGCCACATGTATGGACGCTGCGTATGCACTACTATTTGAAAAAGCGGAGGTTCCCACGAAAATTGCTAGAATTGCCATTGTTCCAATTAATATCGCTTTTGACTTTACAATTTTATCACAAAGGTTAAGTATATAAAGTTCTTTGTCTCTATGCTTTAGAATTCAATTGAATTCTTCTACTTATCCTTCTTTGATCCATTTACAACAATTACTGAATGTACAACAAGGATACATTGGCTCCAATAGATCTTTACAGAGGCATTTGTAATATCTGTTCCGCCTCTATCGCTTTTGTACGGGAAAAGTGATCATCAAAACATTGTTTCTATCTTATCCTTTATTGGTTGTACAAATCTTTCCATTATCAAGTTCCTAAATCCAGTATTCATAGACAAGGTGTTTTATCCTAATGTATTTACGTGAATTATTGTACCATCTAACAGCACCATCTGTATGTAAATGGCTTTTCTGCCATATCTTTCCCGCATTTCTAGAATCATCTCATTGTGCATATCTACTAACAAATTTAGCCAATGCACAATATGTCCTAATTTACAGTTGCTTTTTCTACATGGAAAATAATCATCATCAAAGTATTCAGTTATATCTTTAATGTATTGGATGGTTCTTTCTATGATACTTTTTTCATATGGCAAATGTAGATGATGCTTTATTTTTAGAAAATTACATGCTTGTAATTGATACCATGTTTCATCATCTGTTGATACTGGATACTTTCCATAATTCTTTACCAAGATTTTTAAAATTGCTCTGCTACAAGCATATTTCTTTCAAATGAAGTGCGTATGCTAAGATTTGTTTTGTAAGTGGGTTCGATTGATATCCAAATCCAAACATAGTCGCTGTTAACTTTAATGAGTGTTTCATCTATGATAAATCTTGTATTTTCTTCTTTTTGTTTTGTAATAGTTTCTTTGGCTTGTATTTCTGAATCCAATTCCAAATAGAAAATGGTTTCGTTTAATTAGCATAGATAACTGCTGCCTAGATCTTTTTCGAAGAGAAAGACCAGACGAATATAATTTTAAAGCATAATAGATATAACCTAAAGACGTTCTTTTCGACATAATTATAAGGAATAGTTTTCAAGCTATAATCATATCGGTAAATGAAGAGCTCCTTTGGAGTATTTGGTCATTATATCTTTCTAGGGAATAATCGTTGTTGGCTTATCGTAGTAAAAAGAGAAGAGATGAGATGAGATAAGATAAGATCAAGTCCTTGTGATACTAATTGCTTTCTATGATTTTGAGAGATATTATTATTATTCTCTGCTTTAACCTGATAGATTCTTATACTCAATTATTTAGCCTATCTTTAAAATAACCGCCATCCATCAGTTTTTTCTTGGATAATAGTAAATCCTTTTCAATATCATAGCCTAAAACTTCCAGCATATCCTTAACAGCATTCAAAAGCATTTCTTTGTATTTTACATAACTGATGTCATTAGGACTATAAGATTCAGAAACAACTTAAAATATCTGCTGCTTTGTCTTTGTTTATCATAAACGGCCTGCTTTATATGAGATTTGTAATAAACAAGAGTATCATCTTTACATAATCTCTGTTTTGTACCTAATCTGCTTTGCTTGCAAGTATGTTCATAGTCTTCTGGACTTTTACGCAATACCAAAGATATTGTTAGCAACTCTGGAGGAATACTTCTGTCATTAAGTTCCTGTAATGCTTGCTTTAATTTTGGAATAGGCTGGTTACCACATTTGATATCATTTACTAGTTGTTTGAAGACTCTATGAATAAATTCTGGTCTATCTGATTTGATGCCTTCCATTTCTTTAATAATAGATTCTTTTTAAGGTCAGACAATATTCCAACGTAATGCTTCTTGCCAACTAAGATTAATTTGCTAAAGGTTCTCTCATGTCCTACCTCAATTCCTAATTTTGATTTACATTCAGAGATGAAGTTGTTGGCGCCTGCCTTCTTTACATTATTTACAAATAATGAGTCTGTATCTCCATAGAGAATGCTAAATACAAGACCATGAGCTACATCTTAAATCTTGGTTAATGTATATATCTACCAAATGCTGTTACCAATTCTGCAACTATTGGATCATAGTATTTGAAATAAGGTAACCAAATACACCGTATCTTGAATTTATGATTGCTTTTATTGCTTGGCTTTCAACTTCCAAACCAGCGTTGTTGTATTTGATACGCTGCTCTGTTATCTCTGACAATATTTTTGCAAATAAACCTTTTCTTTGCTGATATATCCAATAAGATCCTTCTTTAGGAATATGCTTACAATCTTGTAGGATTTCTAGTCTAACATTTTCTTAGTCTTTAGATTATTCGTACAGCAGGAGCAATTGATAGTTTCGGGGATAGGTTATACTTTATTATTATCATTATAGGATAAAGGTTTGTGACATCAAACAAGTAGACATCACAATGAAGACCTCTGACATGTTCAAGACTGTTATGCCTTTGTACTTCTTGTATGACTCTTTTTGATTCTCTTTCTTTGTGATGCTGATATTTTAAACAGATAAGATTACTAGAGCTTTCTTATGATTTACTTGACTCAATTACAGAGTCTATTATAGGTACAAGTATAGCAGAAGAACTGTGTTCTATCAAAGACAAGTCCAAACAATCAGAATTTGCAAATTAACATCTAGAAGACATTTATCAGTAAAGGAGACGCGTGAAATACTAAAAGTCAATGATGATGGTGATGATCATGAAGCAGAATACACTAATAACTATTCATTTTATCAAACTCAAGAGCCAAACCATATTCAAAAGGCTCAAAGAGTAATCGATAAATCAATACTTCTATTAAAGGTAGCAATGAATAGATTAGATACGCTTATTGAAAATATTGAAGACGAATGGATAATCCATGAGATTTTGATATGCAGCATAATAATAATATATTACATACACAGATTGACCTTCTAATAAAGGAAAAGCGCAAATACAATTACAATATGCCCATCCTATTACATAATGTATTGACTGAAATAGTTTTGTTGTGTTCTCTCTATTGCATAACCTAACATGTTAACTCATGTGTTTATGTAATTAATTATTTTATGAAGATAAATGCATTATACAATGCGATGCTTTTAGGAGTATTTCATTTATCCTGTTTGGGTATATTTTTTTGCTGATACATATTCTCCAAAAAACATCCTTTTAAAAAAAGAAAATACCGTTTCTGCCATAATCCATCTATCTTCATAATTATTTCCCATGTTTCCATCTCTTGTGCTTGAGCTGTTTTAGTGACAATACATTTATTACAAGAAAATAGCTTCAAAATGCAATGCCGCATAGAGATTAATGAGTTATGCAACAATGCATTGATAAACTATCCTGCGTAACAAGAAAAATATTTTGTATTATTTAATTATATGATTGTCGATTAGCAACTGAAGTTAGAGCCTTTAATTCATGTTTATTCTCCTATAGGAAAAAATTCAAATACTTCAACCCTAAGGTTCCTTTATGGTCAAAGAGCCTTTTAGACCTAGTTATAATAGTTTTGGGAATAATAACAATAGGACAGTAGAAGAATCAGAATCAGAATCAGAATCAGAAAGTCCTTTTAATATTCACATGCTGCAGACTAAACAAGAATCTTACACTTCTCCTATACGAGATTTAAGTGAGTCTACATCTCTGCAGTCAGAAGCTAATCCCTTTGAAGCCTCGTCAGAATCAGTAAGTCCATTTAGAATTATTCAGTATACTGAATATGAAACACCACATGAAATAGCTAATAGATTAACTAAAGGAAAACCGTATGTACCTGGAAACTGGGCAAAGCTTTACCAAGCCCTCCCGCCACAAGAGTGTACCAAAGTTGCACAAGAAGTAAACCAGAGATTTAGAAAATTAATAGGTAATAATAATCTCGTACCAAACCCTAAAAATCCTAAAGATTGTCCTTTACAAACGCTTTGGCTTCAGCTCCGTGATAAAGTAATGAGCGAAAGATCCAAAATTTCTAGAGGGCCTATAGCTCCACCGGTTCTTAAGCCTCAGGATCCTTCTTTTCCGAGTAAAGACCTTCCGCTGGTGCTTGCTGGCCCCATAGTTCGCAGGGCCACAAAAACTTCCGTCTGGTTTTGGATTGCCCTCAATGAGAAGATAATTGGTATATACACCACCATGTTTCGTTATGATAGTGAAGGTAAAATTTTAAATAAGATTCCTTTAAGCAGACCAACAACGATAATTAGGCAGTTAGGAAAGAATTTCTGGGTGGCCTTATTTGAGGTCAATCCACTAGAGGGATCATTTCCAACAGATACTATAATAGGATATGATGTGGAATTTCAGTTTTATAACAAAATACCTGAACATAGAAAACTTTCTGATCTAAAATTAGCTATAAATTATATACCATTTCAACTACCTACTCTAATAATAGGGGAGAAAAATACCAGTATAGCACATGGCTCTTGCCGTCGTCCAGGGTCAGGTGATTTGGAGTATCCAGATTCCATGAAGGACGCTTTTGGAGTATTCGATGATTGGATGTATGAAAAGAGAAAACTCACATATGAAAGACCAGCAAGTCTCATACTAACTGGAGATCAAATATATGCAGATGATGCAGCTCTTCCGCTTTTTCATGCTATTCAAAAACTTAGTTATGATATTTTCGGCTATAATGAGGAGATCAATCTTGGTGGGAAATTTACTCCAACGAATGAAATTCCAGCTAATAACCTGAGAGACGATGATAAATGTGATATTAAAAAATATTCAAGGCGAAAACATCTAACTCACTACTCCACGAGTCAGTTTGGATTTTCAACTGACGATGGTGAGGCTCATTTGCTTTCTTTCCCAGAATATGCATCTATGTACTTGCTAGTCTGGTCTAAAGAGCTTTGGGATAAATATTGTATAAGAGATGATGAAATCAAAAAACGTATAATAGGCGGTTATCCTACACTTCGGATATACGGTTATCCTACACTTTGGGATTATTCCCTTTACGTAGGTGCATGCCGTCGGGTTATGGCGAATTGTGCAACTTATATGATTTTCGACGATCATGATGTTACGGATGATCGGAATCTAGATGCGTTGTGGGAGAGAACCACAAAAAAGTACTCAACCTGGCAGACAGATAATTGCAAATGCATTGACGGCATTCATGATCTTCCAAGGATGGGGAAATGATCCAAATACGTTTGAGGAGACATTCAAACAATCAATGTTAAATCATCTGAATGATCTTATGATAAATAACGGAAAACCAGGTGCTAATGCCGAATCCTTCTATAAAGCAATTTTATCAAGACACTGGTCATTCATGGTCGCTTCGAACCCAAAAGCCCTTTGTGTTGACACTAGAACACTTCGTGAATTTCCTGTTGTTGATCCTCCTCTACCTGATAGAAAATGTAAAGATTATAGTTCTATGCTTAAAGAACAAATTGCTAAAATATATGCAAGATTTAAATATGATATCAAACAATCCGCAGACAACAAATCAGCAAATCTTACTGGCCCAAAGGTGAGGCAAAAACTTAAGGACCTGCTAGTTAAACATAAGTTTGCCAGAAACACTGTTTTATTAATGGGACTGCCAACTCCCTTTTTTGGACATCCGTTTCACCTTATTGGCCAAGATGCAACTTATCCTTATCCTGAAGCAAGATATCCAGGCGACTGGGAACTATTCGATAACAATCCAAGCCAGCGAGCTTCTCTGATGGAGTGGCTGAAAGAAAATTTCAATCCTTTCGCCGTAGTGATTTTTTCAGGAGATGTTCACTACAGTTCGGTTATCTACGGAGGATACGCGTTCGCTAGATCTATTGATGATGCGGAAAACAAAAAATTTGAGAAAATTCCAGTAATTCAGATAACTTGTAGTCCAATCAAAAACGTCAAACCAGTATTAAGAAACGCTGTAGAAAAAATTGCAGGTTTCGCTGGTCACCTTACGGAAACGATTGCGCCTGAAAGTAGGATGCAATATACTGTTAAAGATTCAAAAGCAATTATTGCGTTAGGAATGAATACTGCAGATTTGTCAGGAGACTTGGGAAAAGATACGCTTGTACACCAGAACAATATATGTGTAGTAACTATGCCTAAAGCACCAGAATTTCAAGTAGAATCTCTTTTTATAGGGATCAAAAACGGTAAAAAAGCAACGACAAAAACATCAATTCGTATTGATAATAAAGATTTTATGAAGCCGATTATGGAACGTTTTGATCCAACCTTTTTTGGATCTTTAAAAAGAGATCTTAGTAAGATATTGCTCCGCAATTTACCAGGAGAAGCTTGATAGACTAATTGATATTTTAGAAAATAAATATTATTTGATTAGAAAAGAAAAACGCTCTGGTTCTACATTTTATGAGTTAGTCCATGATCGATTGATTAGTGCAATTAATGTATAAATAAATTAGAAAATGTTAATCAAACTGATGTCAGCAAGAGAAGTCCTGTATAAAAGATGACGTTCTAAAATTAAATTCTGCTCTATAATAGAAAAATAAAAATCTTATTTCATATTTGTCCAACAATTGTATTTACTAGAACCACACTATAGTATATACGCATATGCAAACAAAGAAAACAATTTTTATGGCAATATAAAGTTCACTTGAATTGTATTTGGGATATACTAGTTAGCGTCTTGTAATCACTAAATCCAATCCCTGCTCTTACACATACATCGATTGATTGTTCTTCTTTTATTTTGCCCTTTGCAAGGTGGAATTCAAAATCTTCTGACACGATTGGATCTTATTGTGAGATTTTATAGGTCTTCCTCCTTTACATATGAATTGGTTCTGTGTTTAATATGCAAGAGAGATTATAATAGATGTATAACAGTTTCCTTTTATTGATTTTAATGTAATCAAATGCTGAATCCCTTCTACACTCTTTTCTCTAAATGGACTGTCAAGAATGGATTAAACTGAATAAGTTATATTATAATCTAGTCATGTCCTTCATAGGTATTCTTGCTTGACATAACTGAAATCAACAGCGTGTTAATACTAGTATTATTAGAAACTACGCAATAATGCCTATTTTCTGAAATTTGGATACATGCATCTAAAAGTATACTGCCTAACATAATTTCGTATATCTTTTAAAACCAAGTAAAAGGATTTTTTAAGCATAGTAAACCTTACATATTAAGAAAAATCTGTAAACGAACTTTTGTTAGTGAGTATAGATGGAAGGATCTTACTTTACTACAATCACTACAAAATTAAGTTATGGATATTTCAAAATTAACCAACGCAATTATTAAATCAATCAGCAATATCATCTTCACTATTATGAGAACTTCCATGTTCTTCTATTCTATTCTGTATGTATTACCCCGATTTGATGGCCTAGGGAATGTGGATGACAATTTGGGGTCGGATAAAGAAGGCTTGTCGGGAGCATTATCCATAATACTATTTGTAAAATGTTTCAATAGTCTATCATAAAGCCTTTTAGATTCATCTAATATCATATCTTTATAATCCTCAATATGCATTAATGGTAATTGTTGGGATGGTATACCTGTTGATGATGACGCATTACATACTATAAGATTATTGTATTTGTCGGTTTCTTTGAGCGCTCCAGAAACTTTGAATAACTGACCCCGTGAATTAATTGCAATTTTTTCTGATATTTGAGTTGTGCTTAATGGTTCTTTTGATTTACTTAAAGCATTTAGTATAATAAAGCTGCTGATATGTATACACCTTCTATAGACTCAAATTTTTAGCAGCGCTTTCCCAAACATTAGCTGGATTCACCTTTTCAATTGTTTTCTTACCCCTTATTCTGGAGAATATTATGGTAAGTATATGAGGTTATGCATGGCTATGATATGATTATAAGTATCAACTACGATATATGCACGCCAAGAAAAATAATTATTAATATTCATATGCTATAGTTGATTTCATCTGATTCAGAGATATTTACTCCAAATTTATTCCATGCCTGAGCATAAGCCTCTGTAAGTTTATCCAACTCATACATAGCATAATGTTTAGCAGAAACTGATTTAGCACGACCAGCCAAGATATCAGCCTCATTCATATCCATGACTCTTCTCATGACATTATAGTGTAGTTTTCTTAATTCTACAAACATAAGATTAGCAATTTTCTTTGTAAGTTTATGAGCAATATCAATATCTACATGAGTGAAGTTTGGAATGTTTCTGAATTGCTCCCGCATGATGGTTGGTAAAATAGTGAAATAGCATTTTTTGTGACCCCTAAACCAATTGATGACAACAACAGTTAGACCATTTGGTTTGGTGACTGCATGGAGTTTATTACAAGAACAACCTCCGAGATTACTATATAGTTCTTTATTATGAATGTAGATAATTTCATCCTCTCTTAAACCAGTGAACAAGCCAACTTTGACTGTTTGACCTATATCACCTTGAATTGCCAGAAGAACCTTAACATTATTACTAACGAAGTTGTCATCTACAATGTAAATCCTTTGATGCATATCCAAACCAATATTTAGTCCATATCGATTGATAATTTTCTCAATCAGTTCTTTACATTCTGGATTATTAGTTTTATAATAATAATAGTTACCGAAATGACGCATAGCTTGTATAATCCATCCTCTTTTAGGTGGGCTGAATTTGAGAATCTCCTCAGGCTGAGGTCCAAAGAATAGATCTCGGAAACGTCTAAAGTAACTCACTATGTCTTTTACATGTTTGTTGTCAAGCTTTCGAATAGTTAAAAGATATTTGAGCATATCATCCAAGTTTATATTTTTGTAAAAGGTTGGTTCGAATGAACCAGAGTTGACTAGTGTTTTTAAGCCATCCATATACAGTCACAATTTACGCTCAAAAATACCGTAAAAGTAGGTAATAATAATTATAATAGATATCCACAAATTTTTTTGCATTTGATGTAAATAGAGTATTATTCGGCTCATCTAACATTGACATGCAGTCAGACCTTTATCTTGGGACCAATGACTTTGACAACTGCATCAGCGATTATAAATCGCAAATCATCCCGAACCTCCTCAGTTTGTTCAATTTGCAGACCATTTGTGCTAAGGCGGTTTACAATGTTATACTTATTATCACCGTTAATGTTTCTTGGGCACTGGCTATCTATGAATATATCTATCTCAGAGTCTTCATTCTTGATGGCCGTTTTTATATCCTCCTTCAGAGTCTTGTCCACTAATCCTCCAATGCAAACGGACTTTGGATATTTTTCATCATTAAATCCATGGAAGGCAACGGCATATTCAAAGCCGCGCTGATAAACTGTCTTAAGCTTTGGAAATGATTTATCGCTGATATCAATTGAAGTAATGTGCCAACGGTTAAAGGCGCCACCGTCTTCTCTTTTATTGAAACCTTTGCAGATCCATGTAGAAACACGATAGGACGATGAAAGAATAAGCTGATCATAAACATATTGCGCTTGCTCGTCTGTATGTGCTTCGATATCGCCTCCGTGCGGAGCGATGACGATTAGACCGGTATTTTGGCCGCCGTCACAAAGGTGTTCAATAAATTCACTATTTTCTTTTGCCTTATCATCATCAAGACCCTCAGCTGTGGCCTGAACATCAATTTCGCCCTTGAAAAAGTGTTCCCCCAGGGGTAGCCGCAACGCTACTGAAGATCATCTTGATCTCCATAGCCCACAAGTACAGTGTCTTCTGAGTACTCGCCATCACCATTATGCACATCTGTTATTGTGTAAAGTGCAAGTTTTGTTCCGTTTGCTGTAGGCCTTAATATGCGAATTTGCTGACCTTGACTTAGCCCTATCTTTTCAATCTGATTACTGCTTACTGCACAATGCTCACGATGGGAAAGGGAGGGGAATTTGTCATTATTCGCTACAAAGGTAGCCGTATAGGCAGTCGTAATCGTATTTCTTCTTCTACTTGACATTGTCTTTTGCTTCTTTTCAAATACATTATACAACTTATTTAAATTTTGTAGTATATCAAAAATGTCTATCAATCAGTGTCGTTGGAGGAAGCCCAGTAAATGTATATGGGCAATGGATGGCCGTGATATATACCCTGAGAAGGGGGAGAGAGACATAGCATCCATATACATTCACAATTTACGCTCAAAAGTACCCGTAAAAGTAGGTAATAATAATTATAAAAGCCATCCATTTCTCTTTCATCAAAGCCTGCCTCTGCCGATGGAAAATAGATATGCATAACCTATAAAGCTAAGTGCATTGTTGATACTTTTTTGTATCATTTTGAGCGTGCTATCTGATACTAAAAAATGATTGTGAATTGTACAATTATGCGTCTAAGAGAAAATGAAGCTCTTCATTATCTTAAATCAAATGGGCATGAAATAAGCAGAATGACCTATTACCGAGTTAAGCGACGCGTTGAGCAGCAAAAGTTAGCACGAATAGTAGGGCCCGAGGGTACATTCAGATTTGAGATTCAAAGTGCAAATAAAATATGGATCCACATGGCAAAGTTCCTAAGCAATTAAGGTGCAGCCATTAGGCCCACATCATTACTCCGGGCTACAGCAGATATTGTTATCCTACAGCAGCCTTGCTCACAGCATCTGGTATCTGGTGGACAGCAATATTTCCCTCCACAACATTTGAATCCTGATCGACAGCAAAAACTCTCTCCACAACAGAATTCATCCGGTGAACAGCAAGATGTTCCACAACAGGTTTTATCTGGTGGGCAGCACCACCGTATGTTTCCGGTAATACAGCAGATTTCATCCGATGGACAGCAAATTCTACCATCACAACAGAATTCATCTGATGAACAGCACTCCCCACCACAACAGGTCTCACCCGATGAACAGCAATCAAAGCGGTTCGCACTTACACAACAGGTGCGGCCAGGTGGACAACAAAATTCTCTTCCATCAAATATGCAAATTGTCGTACCAGCTTCTTGGCAAATGTGTCCACAACAGACTGGATTATCAGGAGGACAGTCACGTGCACTATCGCAGCATGGATTACCCGGAGGAGCGCAGCGATTATCAGCACAACATGTCTCATCTGATGAACACATAGAATCACTACCACAACATACTGAACCCTCTGGATGACATGCACCACGACAGCAAACTGTGTAATTGGGAGGGTCATCAATAGTTGGACATGTTTTCCCACAACAGCCGTATGAAGCGCATGTGCCATCAGGACAACAACTTTCATACTCTTTACAGCATTCCCTACCCTGACACCTTGTAGTACCTTCTGGACACTCAATTTGGCAGGCAGCCTTCACAACATTCCGTTCCTATTGGACAGCAGCCGCCTTTAGCATGAGGACAACACCATGGTTTTAGAGGAGGACAGCAAAGCAATGGAGTGAGAGCCTCTGGAGTACAAGAGCAACTCTCTGAAAAAGACAGCAAGACCATGGCTCATTAATTGAACAGCAGTCGCCTTTAGGACAACACAATTCTTTTGGTGAACAGCAGACTGCCAGTAAAAGGACAGCCAATCGGTTTAAGAGGTATCAGAAAGAAAGAAAGTTAGAAACTGACTAAAAGCCTATCCCAAAATTATCCTCCTGTAGACAATAATACAGCAAGCTAAACAAACCAGTGCAAGATAGTTCTCTGACTTCTTTTCATACCTTACTAGTAATTTCCTAAACCTATTATGCCACGAGTTAGTTCTTTCTACAACCCATCTCTTTGCCATGTATCCTATCTTTATCAATCCTTTTTTCTCTTCTCCTCTGTGACGGATATGCGGGATGTACCTTCTATTGATAGATTCTTTTTCTATTTCTGGAAAGTCGTATCCTTTGTCAAGACACAGATTCTGTTTCTTTAACGATCTTTCAACTACCACACTATCCAGTGTATCTGTTGCAGCCTTCATGTCATGTGTATTTGCAGATGTAATGACAACAGATATTGGAATGCCACGTTGGTCTGTCAGTACATGACGCTTAGTTCCCAATTTGCCTCTATCAGTAGGATTTGGACCAATCATGTCCCCCCTAAAGGAGCTTTCACTGATACACTATCAAGCGATTGCCATGTCCATTTAATACCTCTAAGATCATCATAAACTTTCAATAGTCTAATCCATAATCTGTGAAATACTTTAGATACTATCCATTGTTGAAACCGCCTATGAGATGTAGAACCAGAACCATATTCTTTCAGTAACATCTTCCATTGGCATCCAGTTCTTAAAACATATAGAATACCGTCAAGAACTCTTCTAAATGGGACAACAGGGCGCCCTATAGTTTTATTTGATTTTTCTGGAGGAAGTATTAGCTTGATCTCTTCCCATAAATCATCTGGAATTTTTCTGATAGTTGGAAAATGTTTCTTTCTCTTATACGTCACATCTATAAGCAGATTATCTTCAAGCTATATGTCTATCTATTTTTGGGATAGGCTCTAAGATAGGATTGAAACATAAAGAAGAAGCTAGTGAATGAGGGAAATAAGATAAGTTAGAAACTAAGATAGGATTGAAATTTATAATTTAGTTCCTCTATATGGTAACGGTTTAACTGTTAAATACTTATCAGAAACACGCTATGAAAGTACATGAAGGTAAGTCACCTTATAAGTCGACTCCTCTAAATAAGAAGCTAATATCTAGAAAACCTTCATTACAGTCTCTTATAATACAACTTAAAGTTCGAGTTCCTGTTCTATTATTTTTAGCAATTTTCTCTTTAGAAGTGCCTTGAAGTCATTGCTTAATGACTTGTTCTCTAATTGATTTTACGATTTTTGCTGCTATAGATTATTTAGTCTTTACATTTTCTTACTTCATAAGATTTTGTATCCTTTCTTCGATGATGTTCAATGATTATATATACAATGTCATGTCAGGGTTTATAGAATCAGATGTAAATTTGACGATCATATAAGGATCATCTGACCATGAAATAATAAGTTATCTGACCACAGTCCTATGAATTAGTATCAATGCTTATGAAAGATAACATTTATTATTTGTGTTAATTTTAGAATATACTCACTAACAAAAGTTCGTTTACAGATTTTTCTTAATATGTAAGGTTTACTATGCTTAAAAAATCCTTTTACTTGGTTTTAAAAGATATACGAAATTATGTTAGGCAGTATAGATACATCGTAATAAATTGAATCTTGTTTGTTTTATCTTGTCCAATTCTTTTTGTTATTGTTGGCTAATGGAAAGGATATAGCATATACATCAAGATTTCTCATGAAAACTTCAACCCAAACTTGCTCCAAGCCTGCATATATGAATTTGTAAGTTTATCCAGCTCATACATAGCATAATGTTTAGCAGAAACTGATTTAGCACGACCAGCCAAGATATCAGCTTCGTTCATATCCATGCTTCTTCTCATGACATTATGGTGTAGCTTTCTTAATTCTACAAACATAATATTCGCAATTTTTTTGGTCAGCTTGTAAGGGGATGTCAAGATCAATATTATAGAAGCTTGGAATATATCTGAATTGCTCCCTCATAATGGTTGGCAAAATAGTGAAATAGCTTTTTTATGACCTCTGAACCAACTGATAAGGTTACAGCAAGTCTATACGATTATTGAGCGCAAGCTTATAGAGTTATCAACGTGACAATGAATGTTGAAAGGTCACCTCAGTCTAGACCTAATTATGCGCTGTATGATTTCAATCTAAGCATAAATAGAGAGAATCAGAAGATTAGGTGGGAATAAATCCCTATTTAGTAAGAGGCATCATTGCAGCGGAATCAGGAGGAAATCCAAATACCGGAAAGGGTACGAAAGGGTACAAAGGTTTAATGCAAGCAGAGACCACTGAAGATCAGCTTGACCCCGAACTAGCATAAGAGCCGGGGTAAATAAATATCTTAAATTCAGAAGGAAGGTATCCGAGATTTGAGTACATACAAGATAGATCCGCAAACCTTTGATCCGAGGGAAACTAATGATACAATATAAATGCTTTATACGTAAAATAGATTTGAAGAATAGAAGAAGAGGGATTTATATTTTTATAATTGTGTAAATATACCTTAATCAAAGAAAAAAAAGGAAGAAAATTATTTGGATGCTGTCGTGTTCATAGACTTTGTAATATTTGCCTCTAAACCTTCAGGAATAACAAGATTTACGCCACAGACATTAATATTAACAGGATCATTTGTGCTTACCGCAATTACTGAATTACTACTGGCAAAAGAAGGTACGTCTACTATGAAAGATGTATCCGCTCCATTTGGATCCCATCCTATAGAATGGCCGAACACATCATCAGCAACTACTTCAGTAAAATCTATCAAATTGTTATTTATTATTGCATAAACCAACGAGGTTCCGTCAGATGGTGCTGGATTTTCGTTAGGCGGAGTTGCACATGCCACATGTATGGTCGCCGCGTATGCACTATTTGAAAAAGCCGAGGTTCCCACGAAAATTGCTAGAATTGTCATCGTTCCAATTAATATCGCTTTTGACTTCACACTTTTATCACAAAGGTTATATATATAAACTTCTTTGTCTGCAACACTTTAGAATTCAATTGAATTCTTCTACTTATCCTTCTTTGATCCATTTACAACAATTACTGTATGTACAACAAGGACACATTGACTCCAATAGATTTTTACAGAGACATTTGTGATATCTGTTCCACCTCTATCCTTTTTGTATAGGAAAAGTGATCATCAAAACATTGTTTCTATCTTATCCTTTATCTGTTGTACAAATCTTTCCATTATCAAGTTCCTAAATCCAGTATTCATAGACAAGGTGTTTTTTATCCTAATCTATTTACGTGAATTATTGTACCATCTATACTAACTAACATAGATTCATACTATTACCTAATTATTTTTACCATAACCAATTTAGCTTGCTAATATATAGTCAGTTTTAATAATTGTTCGTATCGATTAACGCTGTTCTAAATAATGCATACAAGAAAGAAAAAGACAGTAATGTAAAGGAAAGAATACTACTTGTAAAACGTGTCAAGATAGACAAACAAGAAGCGGCATCTGTAGCAGAACATGAATTAAACACATCAAGATGGTGGGCTTACAAATGGTTACATAGATTTGATAAAGATGGACTGGATGGATTAAAAGATCAACCAAGAAGTGGTAGACCTCCAGATGTACCAAAAGGTGTAATGATAAAAATAAACAGGAATTGGCTGAAAGTAATACCGGTTGGGATTTCAGACAGGTAATGGATCTTATTTACAAAAAGACAGGAGTAAGATATCATGAGGTACATATTTACCGTCTATTACACAAATGGGGTTTCAAATCTAAAGTACCACAGAAAAGGTTTGTAAATACTGCTTCAGCAAAGGAAAAAATGAAATTCAAAAAAGAGTAAACCATATTATTGAAAATCTAAAATCAGACTGGACTGTAACTTGTAAAGATGAATCCATATTTGTATATGATTATACAATCAGAAGAAAGAAATGGATTTCTAAATACAAACGTCCCATAATAACTGTAACAGGTTCCAGAAAAAGAACAATTGTATTTGGCTGTCTATCTTTAGACGGTAAACAACTATTCAAACAATATGATAAATTTAACAGCAAGACGTTTGTTAATTATCTAAAACAGGTACAGAAAAGATTTGTTGGTAAAATTGTAATTTTTGTTGATAGAGCTACACCACACTGTTCAAAGATTACAAAAAGATTCCTTGATTCTAATAAGGATACCATCAGATTAGAATATTTTCCTGTTGGATCTCCTGAATTTGATGCAGTAGAAGAATGCTGGAGACAAGGAAAGTATCATATACTTTCTACTTATTATCCATTGTTTGATTTTCTAAAAGATACAATTTCGTATTATTACAGAACTACAAGATTCAATCTAGATATTGTGAAATATCTGATGAGAACAATAGATTAGCGAAATTATGTTAGTCAGTATAGCAGCACCATCTGTATGTAAATGACTTTTTTGCCATATCTTTCCCGCATCTGTCTCAATAATTGATAACATACAATAATTGTCCTTTCTCTTGAAAGACGCATCATAAAACATGTATACTATAGCTATTCAGCTATCAACAGTAGACGCAGTAGACACGGATAGTACCGAATTAATGGAGAAAGAAGAATTAGATCACCCGAACTATGATTTTATCGACGTCAACAAGCTATTTACTATCAATCCTGCTGACTTTATAAACAGGTGTATTGATACAAAGGCAATCACTAATAAAAATGCACCAGATACAAATCCGTGATAAATGAGCTTTGGATAAACAAAGATCCCTTCACACCAAATGACAATGTTAATGGATCTATTAACAATCAGAAATCGAGAAAATACTTTGGGTGGATAGACACTGGTCAAGACACAGGAAGATACAATCAGCTAGTTTGGTGGGGAGGTAAGATTACAACCTTCAGAGTCAATGAATACCAGAACATTGACTTTAAGAAGATAGATGTTAGGGATATAGATCCAACAGGCACAGTAACCCCACCATATCATGCATGTCCAGCCGGATTCCATTGGGATGAATCAAGTCAATCATGTCAGCCAGATGTAGTGACATCTACCACCTTGTGATCCAAGATTCCATTGGGATGAGGCTCAGCAGAAATGTGTTCCTGATGATGAGCAGTACCGCCAAGTGGTGACGTTCTTTGGGACTCTAATACAAACGGCCACTGGAATAACGGCCATAGTAGAGTAATAACATTAGCTCGCCAATTCGACCCAGATGATCCCACAACCGAAGTGGCTGCAGGTTCAGTTTTAGACAGAAGGTTTGAAGTTAAAGGAGATGGAACAGCTTTACTATCAGGCGCTAACGCTAGAATATACACTCATGTAAACAACTACGATGCACAGATGGAGGTAACTTTTGTCATGAACTCCACTTTGGATAATCTATCACTTAGGCTAAGAAGTAGACATAATGAGTATGATCCACATGAAAATCGTTTTGGAGGATTTGGCTGTAGTATTGCACATGGCACATTCAAAGTACAAAGAGAAAACTTCCATAATGACCACACAAACATAAAGAATGACACATCACTACCAAGGAACCTTGAGAATGGTAAGAGCTATACTGTTAGGTTCTCTGTCTTTGACGATGCAAACAAGAAAGTGGTACACAAGATAGAGATAGACTATGACGGCAATGGAACATTCACACCAATAATTACCATCAATGACAACAATCCTTTTGCTTACATGGTTGATAGAAACAGGTATGAAGGCTCAGGCGATAAGAGCTACATCTGGGTTAGAACCGACGGCAGCAGTCCAAAGAACGTGGAATTAAAGAGGCTTGTCATCAGAAAGATAACCCCTTATACTATCTGATATCTGTTAATTGAGCCTCTATTCCTCTTAAAGCATCAACCATATCATCTGCATTTCTATCTTGTACTAATAAAGCGTGTTTACTTAGTATAATGATATATAATAAGCGTTATGGTTTTCAGATGTGATTATAAAAAAAGTAATTATAGCTTCTTCTTAAGAAGCCAAAATTGTTCCTTAAAAAAATTAGGAATCTGGAAACCCGATCGCAAACTATGCTTTTAGACACAAAGCCGTCTTAAGAATTGGCAATTTTTTATGCTCAAAGGTTTAGAATAGATAGTGTCCATTTTAAATTCCATTCACTCTTCCTGGTGCCTTTATTATTATGGGATTTCATCTAATATGGTTTAAAGAACTAGTATATATACATCGAGAATAATATTTGAAAAGATACAGGAGAATGTTAACAAAAACTTCCTACACCGCTCAATTTATACCGGATAAAGACAGATTCGACCCATCTCACCGTAAGGAGCATTGCTCAGCAAATCTTAACCAGATTGATATGATAGGGCTAAAGCTAGGTCAGCAAGTTCGGATAGAAAGGCCCACAGCAAACGGGACAACACTCGCGCTCTACACGATAATTGATACGCATAAAGAAGAACCAGATGTTGTATTTGTGGGCTACAGTAAACCTAAGGACCTGTGCGATCGCTTGGAACTCTGCGATGAATCCTCGAGTACATATACTTTCACGGGTAATCTTAATGCTCAGGTCACAGCCGTCGGTGTTACTGTTTCTCAGGCAAGATGCAACAGTGAATTTATTGAACAGCTAGATGACAAAGGCCATCATAGCGGACTAATCGCCATAGCCCCGCATGGCGGCGATATCGAACAATACACAGATGAACAAGCCGAACACGTCGGCAAACAGCTTTCATCCTAGTGTGTTTCTGTATGGGTCTGCAAAGGTTTTAAACGAGGCGGTGGCGCCTTTGACCGCTGGCACATTACTTCGACGGATATCAGCGAGGAATCGTTCCCAAATCTTAAAACGGTTATTGAGCGTCGATTTGAATATGCGGTTGCCTTCCATGGATATTCCAAAAAAGACAATCAGGACCCTGATTCAATTTGCCTTGGAGGATGCATGCCAGATCCTCTAAAGAAGAAAATTAAAGAGGAAATGGAGTATGCCGTCCGCGGCTCTGGGATAATAGTAGCCACGGGTGGCGATTTGTGTCCAGATAACTTTAACGGTAATGACTCGGAAAACATTGTAAACCGCCTTGGCACAATAGGTGTACAAATTGAACAAACTGAGGAGGCTCGCAAGTGTTACGGTATTCAAATCGCTGATGCGGTGGCCAATGTCATTGGCCCCAAGATCAAGGTGTGACTGCATCGTACAACTGAATAATTAATAGAAGCTGTAATAAGAACAAACACAATGTCTTTTTTAGATCACGGTAAATGTTAATGAAGAAAAAAGATTCCTTCAATTTTTAATTATGCGCAGACGAGCTTATTTTGTGCAACATCTCCTTTATGAAAATATTGTTGTGAGTTTTCAGATTCTGACCAATAAGTTAAATGCAGAAATATATATGTAAAAAGACATCTTTACTTGTTGTGAGTGCTAATAATGTAGAAGAACAAACATTGAATTGGTCAGAATGGCTAGATTTTGATCGATCCAATATTGCTAGTATTGTTCCAGAAATATCCGGTGTTTACAAGCTACATGCCAGTATGAAGATTCTCTATATAGGAAGCGACAATCAAAACCTTAGACAATCTCTACTTGATTGCTTCTCAGATCCTTGTACAAGCAAGGCCAGAAGATTCAGTTATGCTATAACAGATTCAGCTGATAAATCTAAGGAACAGCTTCTAATCGAATATGGCAGTAAACACAATGGTAAATTGCCTATGTGTATGGAAGAGAAATGAAGCCTTTGGTTGGATTCTTATACAGGCGCCAATTCTACCATATTTAGAAAAAAAGAAGGATAGAGAGAAGATCCCTTGATATCATCTAATTTACTGGAATGTCAATTTTGAGTATCGTGATGGTGATGTTTGCTATCTTTTTATGCAATAATACCTGCAATTGATATCTTGTGGGCAATATATGATGGCAATGATCTCAATATACTTTTAGTAAGAGACTTAAATAGAAATGATGGAGTTCTTCAATTTTAGATGTATATATTCTGCACGTTACTATTATAGGCTCTGTTCACTTAACGATAAATCTATAGCTTGAATATGTCCTATCTCTTCTTTTTATGAATACAAGAAACAGAACATCTTCAGAATATATTGACTATGGTCTATATTTTTATTTTTCAGGTCTTTGATTAAGAAAGACATCCAAAAGATTATCGTCTTGTTTTATAAAGAGAGAAATCATGTATCAATCAATCTGGAATTGGATACAAAAGTATAAACCCAAAAAGATATTTGAAAGGAAGGAAAAAGAAAATCGAGGAATTCATCATAGATGAAATATTAATAAAAATTGATTCAGAATTGATATGGCTTTGGGTTGCTATTGAACTTGAGAGTAAGGAAATCCTTGGAATTAGTATATCTAAAGAGAGAAATATATGCTCTTAGCTGAGCGATTTATTTCAAGCTTAGTTGGGATTCATGGTAAACATCCAGTTTCCACAGATGGAGGAGGTACTTGGTATCTATCCACAGGCTTGTAGGTTCTTCTTGAGATTGTCTCATCATCATATATCCATTTATCTTATGAGAAAAGCATCATTAGAGAGAAAGAAGAACAATGCGGTACATAAAAAAAG
Organism: uncultured Nitrososphaeraceae archaeon; assembly: GCA_963837175.1. GTDB lineage: Archaea > Thermoproteota > Nitrososphaeria > Nitrososphaerales > Nitrososphaeraceae > JAJNBK01. The sequence goes on along the minus strand of CAWIMJ010000034.1, from coordinate 27,801 downwards.
ATAGAACACAGAATGCTTTGATAATGACTATTTCCCTTGCAGAAAGAAGAATTGTAAATTATTATTACATGTGTGGAATTGGTTAAATCTATTCATAGGTTATCATAACAAACAATTACAAATCGTTAAGTGAACAGAGCCACTATTATATGGGAAGGATTATGAGGGGTTTCTTAATTAGGGAGCAATCATTTTTATTATGAAGTAATGGCTATAATGTCTTTCGTTCGGCTAGATGATTATACCATAAAATAGACTGTAAACCCTTCTATAAGAAACAAACCATTTAGGAAAAACATGCCACATACTGTCAACATATACATTGAAACCATCACGACTATAGTTGTTTTGATGGTGTAGTTTGTTATTCTTATTTATATGTACAAATAGTCGCTCGCTTATTTCCCCGTATAATCTTCGACTTGAACTTTAGAAGCTTTACCCATTATTGTATAATAAAAAATTTAAGATTTGTCGGCAATGTCAGATGTAGAACTAATATTGTCAATAGTTCTGTTTTTTACAAGTTCCTTCAATTTAGCAAGCTCTTCCGGAGGTATTTTGGAATGTAATGGTATAGCAGTAATATTATTCTCCTTTTGCATATTTGAGGACTCGGATTCATTAGAGGCTGGCAATTGTTGAACGTTTACTTTTCCCTTGCTTTCTACGGATTCTACTGGAATTAGCTTGCTACTATTATCTTCACTTTTATTTTCATTGTCGTTATCCATAAATACCAGATTGTATTTGCCATAAGCACTATTTATTCCATTGCAAAGTGTACAAGTTTCAGCAAATGAAGTTGCAATAATGAAGTTGATACTTAACAATACGCTAAATAGAGAGATTAATAATAAAAATGACATATAGATCTTAATGCAGAAAATTATAAAAATACTGTAGTTAGCTTTACTATAAGAGAGTTATATAGAAATATATGCTATTATAATTTATGGAAAAATAAAATAAATATAAATAATCTCATTTTATTTTTTTGTTGGATTTGCCTTACACGAATTTTAAATAATTAAGTTAGTGCTTATGCACTAACTTGCTGTTTTGTTCTTTATTGCAATTCCTTTACAACCTAGGAAATATTTCCTACGAATGTAGACCAGCTATTTGGTATCACCTGATTAACATATTCTCCTGCTACCCAAACAGATTTACCATCTGGTTCTGTACCTACACCAAAGTAATCACCATATCTGTCTTCTGTAATAGGTGAGGAGCCTACTGCTAAGGAAGCAAAATTCCAATCATCTCCTCCAACTATAAGACTTGGATGTGTACCAGAAGCAGAAGTCCCAAATACAAGAAGCATATTGCCAGCGTCATTCATGCTTACTGCAGGATAATATGTATCCATACCTGCCGCTCCAATGTTTGTGTCTACTAGCAACGAATTCAAATTATTGATGTCTAATTTCTGTATTCTTGTGCATGACTGTACGGTTGTGCCATCAGGAATACAAGCATCATTGAAGCCATGCCAAATTGTACCTCCATTGTAAACTGCAGTTAGTGATCGTCCATCACCAGTGTCTACAGTTGTAGGACCGGGCTGCGTGGCTGATGGAGGTACGCTTGAAGGAGCCATTGGGATATCTCCCATACGAGTAAAGGTAACTCCTGTTGTTGGAGGTCCGCATGCACTGAACAATTGTAAAGCATTAGTACCCGAGAGCATTAACGCTTACCATATATAGACATGGAGTTGAGCTAAGTGATTGCGCAGGATGAATAGAGAATAGAGTGGGATCAGGTGTAGTAGGAGTATAGGTAGCAGAAGATCCACTGATCATGGCATTCTTATCAGCAACATAGACCTGTGCGCCGACATATCCTCCAGCAATGGGATCAAAGTCATTGACACTTATAGCAAGCTTATCATCACTAGTCGCAATTATAGGTTGATCTGAAAACAACATGCCAAATGGAAAAGAGTAGATATTCCAAGTGCCAGTTGGATCATCTGTAAGTGAAACAGCAACAAGTATGCTGCATTGAGGATTACAGTTTCTATCGCCTGCATCTGCAATTGCGGCAAACCAGTGGTTACTCTGCTTATCAAAAACTATTTTGGGATCGAAGATAAAATCTGGACCAGTGCCATAGAAATCTGAAAGCGATGTTGTTGAAAGAGAATTACCAGCTTTGTCCCAGATCTGCATTCCAACATTGACCATCTCAACTACATGATTGGGTCCTGCTGCAACAGTTACATCTGGAGGAAAGCACCCACCGCCACATCCGGTATTAATATTAAGTCCCTCAAACCCAACATTTGTACTAGAAAACAATGGTCCTGGCTCTCTGCTACTAGCTATAGTTTGATTTACAGATGCCATTCCACTATTATTCAATAATGGCGAGTTAACACTAGAAGATGATGAATTAGCACCACCACTTGAATTTGTATTAGTCGTAAAATTCATTCTTTGAATATTTTTGGAATCAAATAGAATTAGTTTTGCAGTACCTATGGGACTAAATCCTAGGGTACCTGTTTCATTGGATCGACTTTTTAAAGATTCAAAGACCTCTGGGCTGACCCGTGTCCTTTCTATTTCTTCTAAATTGATCTTCTGCCCTGGGACTATTGATCCGAATTCTTGGGGCTTTCCTGTTAATTGTGGTAGGTTAACAGTTCTTATCTTCTCTACAGTATTGACGCCGGTCAGGTTAACAGAGGGATTAACTATATTACTACCAGTAATATTTTGATTAGATGGAGAAGTTGCATTTCCACTTACTGTATTAGACTCTAGACTTTGCTGAGCCAATGCAGGAGAACTATTGTAGTTAAATGAAAAACCAGTCAGCATTATAAGAATAAAAAATGCCACTATAATCTTGCTAAGTGTGTTGTTTTGTTCTTGGCTTTTTAAAGACATTCTAAACGAGTTTATCCAAGGTATGTATATAAAGATATTGTATTTGCAACGGATTAGGATTTATCTCAAGAATTTTTAGATACTAATTTTTGGTAACTACAAAAAAACTTTTAATTATGCAAGTGAGCTATGTGCACTTAACGCTAAACCTATAGCTGAAGGTATATCCTATCTCTATTGTGCTATCCCAAAGAAATAGGACATCTTCAAAGTATATTTACTATACACTACATCTATACTTTTTAGGTCTTTCACTCAGAAGGGCATCAGAACATCTGTTTCCATTATAAAAAGAAAAATCATGTTTCAGTATGGAATTGGATTCAACAATGCTTCAAACCAAAAAAGATACTTTAGAATAAGAGAAAAGTATCTATCTGAATTTATATAGATAGATGAAACACTACTTAAAGTTGGCAATCAATATAGGTATGGTTATGGATTGCCATTGAACCAACAGAAAAATCAATTCTTCTTGATGTTTATCTTTCTTCAGTAGAAACAAACATGTTTGTTATAGAGAAATTTCTAAACTCCTCATTGGTAAAAGATTATGGAATAATTCAAATCTCAACAGATGGTAATACATGATATCTACATGCTTGTAAATTACTCAAATTAAGACATCATCTTCACTCTACCTTTAAAAAAAAGCTTTATCGAAAGAACAGTCCAATACGTTAAGGACAGAACGGAGTGCTTTAATGATTACTTTCCATGTATAAGAGGCAAGTGCAGACTAATCGATTTGAGAAATTCGCTCACTTTGTTGACTATCATAATAAGGAAGTGAGTGCTTAAGTTAGGATATCCCAAATAATATTATTTACCTAGTTAACAATAGCAGTTATAGTGACATTAATGAAATTAAATTTGACATTACGAAATTGGAAATACACAAAATACCTCATAGCATTCTTTCATCAAGTGTTATAGGTTCTATAGAAATATTTTTCAATGTTATATCAAAAAGATACACTTAACAATTTTTACCATTATAGGATAATATTTATATTTATCGCTGCTCTGTCTAGAGAGATTGAAAGCAATAGACCATTCAGATTGGAAAACAATACAAAATTACCGATTTAGTTTATTGTGTTTATTTATTGCGATTATTATTATTACAGTTACTCCTTTACAATTGGCATCAGGTCAGCTATGTATATCTAATGATCCTGACGATATTGATGGAGATGGAATATCAAATAAGTGGGAAGTAGAAGGAATAGATATAAACGGTGACAATAAAATAGATCTTAACTTAGCAGCTCTTGGAGCCAGTCCAGTTCACAAAGATTTATTTTTGGAGGTAGATTATATGAAGTATCATAAACCGTATTCTAGCGTAATTCCTGATGTTATCAGTGAATTTGAAGTTGCTCCAGTTTGTAACCCTGATGGTTCTAAAGGTATTAATTTGCACGTACAGTTAGATGATCAAATTGACCATAAGGATGCAATAATAGTTTTTGAGAAAATTAATGGAGAATGGAAACAGACATGGCATGGTTTCGATGAAATCAAAAATGCATACTTCGGTAATATTACTCAAAGATCAGACGCCGATAACTCTATGAATATATTAGCTGCAAAAAGACAGGTTTATCATTATTGTATATTCGCTCACACTTTTGATAATCAGCCTAATTCAGGTATATCTCGCGGAATTCCAGCGATGGATTTTATTGTTTCACTTGGATATAACAACTTTCCTATTCATCCGACTACCAAACATCACATAGGGACACCTGATCTACAAGAAGGAACTCTTATGCATGAATTCGGTCATAATTTAGGTCTATTTCATGGAGGTAATGATGGTAATAATAGTAAAGCAAATTATTTTAGCGTAATGAATTATGATTTTCAATTTTCATTTAAGATTGATAATAGGCGCTTAGATTATTCAGAATGTGCTTTGTCGCCCATTGATGAGAATAATCTTATTGAGCGGCAAGGTATTGGTCAAAGCTGTCCACCTGAATTGCTAACTTTTATCAATTGTCCACCCTCAATTGAGACAGCAGGTTCTGCTATTGACTGGAATGGTGACGGTGATTATGACGATATAAATATTAAAAGAGATATTAATTGTGATGGTAAATATACACAATTGATTAGTTATGACGATTGGGATAATTTAAAATACATAACTAGAGTCAATGAAGGAGAATTTAATCTTGTAGGCGCTCCATATAAGGAGGGAAGTAATGTAACAGATTACACGTCAAACGAATATAATATAACTACATTTTATAATAATACCTTATTTGGCCAACAATTTAAAGAAATGACAATGGATGATATTAAACAACAGATTAATAATAGAAATAGTGTAATTGATAACGCGATTAACAAAACTTCTCAGAATGATCTTGGGCCACCTGCATCCTTGCTTGGTAGCATATCTGGAGCGGGAATTGAAAAAGAAGTTGTGGCAAATGCAATAAAAGATGAATTCCGTCAGGTGCTAGGCGTAAGCAATCAATCGTTTTTTGGCAATAATACTCTTCCAGAAAAAGAGAATAATGTGCGAGATCTTGTAGCGTCGGGTAATATAGATGCGGCCATATCTACTCTAAATCGTACTTTATCAACTATGGATTCAGTTCGTGGAGGTTCACCTGATGATGATGTGGTAAAGAATCCCTCAGATCAAGTAAAAATAGGAGCCCTAATTGACGGTAATATCAGATACCTTGAAAGTGTAACCTGTACATATAGCAATTGTGCTATGGATAACCAAACATCCGGAACGCCATAAAAAGATTTACTAAAGCAGCAAATCTAGTAACATGCTTGAATAATAGATCTGGATATTTTGTATTAGTATATAGTCAGGATGCCAAGATAGTCTGATACAATAGATAGAATATAGGCGTTATGTATTATCCATTCATCCCACCTAAATCGTTGCTGATGCATTTTTATTTTGCTAGCTCTATTAAAAGCACTTCAAAGAATCCCTTTTCTACGGTTGATTCTATAACCATTCTATTATCAAAAAATTTTAAGTTTACCTGTTGAAAGTACTAGCGATAGTCATTTCTGTTATTCTACATCTTTCTTATTATATGTTGTTGGGAGTATTTTCACAGTTCATGCTTAATCAGATTTACAGACAATAAAATATAGAAATATAGTTATAGACCTAGGCAATGGTATAAAGACTAATGCATAACTTATCATTCCTGCTATTGGAAACACACCATTTCTAGCTGTTCTGATTATAATTGGCTCTGGTACAAAAGATTATGAATCATGATAATATCAGCTCATATGTAGCTACAATTGGTGGTGGATTCTATGCTAGAATATTTCTCAGTTATGCTTTATAGAAAGTAATTAAAATAGCGTCCGTTATAATAGTTGGATTATTCTTAGCTGGATTAGCTTACCTACAATATCATCAAATAGCAAAGATAAACTGAAAGGTAATAATTCTGAAGTTCTCGCTTTATATACACATCTATATCTTAAAACATATTTATTTGTTGATGTATTTATTTTTCATACTGATAGGCCAGAACTAATAGTTCTTCTGGTATAGGATTTAAAACCTCTGCATTATTAGCAAAAAATGGATTTTTTACTTATGCTTCAATGCGCAATCTTGATAAATCTGACGCAATTATCGATTTAAAACAAAAAGAAAAATTACCTTTAGAAGTTTTAAAGCTTAATGTAACTAATGACAAATCTGTTAAAGAAGCAATTGGGAAGATAGTAAATGAACAAGAAACAATAGATGTATTAGTTAATAATGCTAGGTATGCATTAGTAGGAGCCTTAGAAGAGCTTTCTATACAAGAATTCAAAGAACAATTTGAAACTAATTTATTTGGTGTTATTAGAGTCAAAGTGGCAGGTGGGCATTGTATAACGACAAACAGCGACAGTTACAGGCAAGAGGAAAAAGAAAGAGAGTATGAGATATAATCATCATGGAATGTCATAGAAGATATGCCAGTTAAAACAAAGTCGTATAACGATCCAATTAATGATAAAGAAGATGGAGAAAGATATCTAATAATGCGATATTGGGCTAGACCAAAGTCAAAGAAGGTATTGCATATTGTTGATTGGCTTAGAGACTTAGCATCAAGTAAGGAACTTCATAGAGATTGGTATCCTAAAGACAAGAATAAAAGGAGAATATCTAAAGAAGAATATATAACACGATTTAACAATGAAATAATGAAGAATCAAAATGCTCTGAAACTACTTGCAATGTTACGAGATAAAGCGATTGATAATAATAAAAATAAAGAAAATAATAAAAAAATAGTCACCTTGTTATGTATTGAAAAGGAAGGTGAATTCTGTCATCGTCATCTAGTTAAACAGATGATTGAGAATCAAGATTATTTTGTTAGAGAACGATAGAAAAGTTATTATTATTATTATTATTATTATTATTGTCGTTATTTCTACTGCCGCAGCGCTAGCAGCTAGTTTACTTGCAGATCTTCCTGCTCTTTTTATAATCCTTATCTAGAATAAAGTAGTTATTATCGACGGCAAGATCAAGAATCAGATGTAAGCAACATACGCTCAAAATCCTTGCCTCTTTTGAATATTTGTTTTATTGTTTGATTTGCTGCTGCTATTACTGCTTGTTTGCTGTTAATTTATTACTATTAGTATATTAAATATAACTTATATATATTGCGTAAATTGCATAACAGATATATAATATTGATGGTCGAATTCATATATTCAATAAAACATGAAGACACTAAGAATTAGTGACCAAACACATCGCGAGCTTATGAAGATCGGATCATATGAAGAAACTATGAATGATATTATCAAAAAGTTGTTACGCCATTGGAAAGAGTCAACAGTAAACTGTTATCGACACAAAATTTGATGCATCAAAACTTTAATTTGGAAAACAAAATCAAAATTGCAAATTACAAATTATTATAATTATTAACTTAAACTACAAATACAATTTTGATTTAAGGTTCTGTTTCTCAAAACTTTTTAACTTGTTAATAATTTAAAGTAATACTTGAGTAATAGACAGCAACCATCATTGTTCTGGTTTTCTCATGAGATAAATATTTATGAAAAAAAATATCTCAAGAAAAGTGTAAAAAGAAAGGAAAGAAAGAAAATAATCTTGGATTGGGACAACTGTACTGTCAATCTTGTTGGTAGGCTGGCTAATGGAAAAACAAGGCTTGTTCTTAGAACTAAAACAAATAGGAATAGCAGCTATATGGGTAACAAGCCCATTAGATTAAGATTTATGCTAGGTATTGATATAAGCCATCTGTCAGAAATCTGTACTAAATACTATCAATTATCAAAATCAGCCAAAAATTTACCAAAATCTATTGCTAAAAAGCCACATGAAAGATACGTATTTCAATTAGATGATAGATACTGGATTTGGGAATGGGTTAAAAAGGGCACAGATATAAAATCAACTAATATTTACAAATTATATAATCAAATACTTTCCTTTATTAAAGAAATAGATATTGATGACATCAGATCTTTACAAGGCAATAATATATTTGATGTAGATATTAAAGAAAGTGAAAAAGAAAATGATATTAAAAATAAAATTGTTCCAATAATCTATCAGCCGGCGTTTGATTCATTAAGAAACTTTGTTCGTGAAGTTCATTGTGCAGCTATTGAAAAAAATAAAATAGAAATATCAATAATTTTTGAGAATGAACATCTAAGAAGATACAAATATTTAAATAAAATATATGAAATGTATAGACATTTATATTATGGAAGAGTTAAAGATATAGAAACATTTAGAATTCATATTAACTCAGAAATTATGAGTGATAATAAAAAATATTTTACTTTTGAAAAAATATATAGTTATGGTTATGATATTACATATGATACTATTCATGGCAATCCTCTTCCTCCAGAAAGAAATGTAAAGTATTATTTTATGGATTACTATTACCCAATTGTTTTTATTAATACTTCAAATCATGCAATGTCTGAAAGTGATAATAATCACGACCTATGGAAATGGGAATATATTCCATTTATAAAATCTAAAAAAAGACCCTTTAAATTTGGTACAAAATCTCGAAAAGATATAGATAGAGAATTTCCATCACTATTTACAAAATTAAAAAAATATATTAAATGGAAATAGAATTTGTCAGCTAAAGTCTTATATTAGTTGAAATGAGGATACTATTCTTTTGTTGGATATGTATACTAATATTGTATTCATGATTACGTTGTCTATTGGATTGAGTTCCAAAAATAAGCCAGCTCATTCCATATTTTAAGAATATGTCTGTATCTTCATTCTGTCTTGTAGTGATATTTATCTAGAAGAGGACGTACTTTATTTTGGAGCAAAGTTCTATTTATATACTACCTAACATAATTTGGCTCTGTTCACTTAACGATAAATCTATAGCTTGAATATGTCCTATCTCTTCTTTTTATGAATACAAGAAACAGAACATCTTCAGAATATATTGACTATGGTCTATATTTTTATTTTTCAGGTCTTTGATTAAGAAAGACATCCAAAAGATTATCGTCTTGTTTTATAAAGAGAGAAATCATGTATCAATCAATCTGGAATTGGATACAAAAGTATAAACCCAAAAAGATATTTGAAAGGAAGGAAAAAGAAAATCGAGGAATTCATCATAGATGAAATATTAATAAAAATTGATTCAGAATTGATATGGCTTTGGGTTGCTATTGAACTTGAGAGTAAGGAAATCCTTGGAATTAGTATATCTAAAGAGAGAAATATATGCTCTTAGCTGAGCGATTTATTTCAAGCTTAGTTGGGATTCATGGTAAACATCCAGTTTCCACAGATGGAGGAGGTACTTGGTATCTATCCACAGGCTTGTAGGTTCTTCTTGAGATTGTCTCATCATCATATATCCATTTATCTTATGAGAAAAGCATCATTAGAGAGAAAGAAGAACAATGCGGTACATAAAAAAAGATAGAACACAGAATGCTTTGATAATGACTATTTCCCTTGCAGAAAGAAGAATTGTAAATTATTATTACATGTGTGGAATTGGTTAAATCTATTCATAGGTTATCATAACAAACAATTACAAATCGTTAAGTGAACAGAGCCCATAATTTTGTATATCTTTTAAAAGCAAGAAAATGGATTTTTTAAGCCTAGTAAACCTCATATATTAAGAAAAATATGTAAACGAACTTTTGTTGGTTAGTATAGCTAGAGATACTCTATGTCTTACCACGCTTCTTTTTCTTGATTCTCACAAAGGATGGAGGTCAATATGTGGTGATATGATGACGATGCAATTCATCTTTTTCAGTATATTTATTCTCTGTTTTTTTGTTATTATATAGCCATCTAAAGAAATACTTGATATCATTGAGATAATGATTCCAGGCAGTAGTGATTGTGGATATATCGTTTTAGAGAACTTTTTCTATCTTCACTGACAATAGTGCTATGGATGTAATAGTAAGAGATTGGCCAAGAGATTAGATAAAATGCAGGGTTTTTTACATTAGATCTATGAATGGCTTTTGACTATCAATATGGGATTAAACTATTATTCTACTTTTCCTCAACGTATCTGAATGTAATATCAAAAGTATATCTAACTTTATATTTATTTTAACAATCTATTCATTAAGGGGAGAATAAATATGTCAAACAGAAAGCAATGAAATTTTGTCTTCAGTTTTTCTCTTCTATGGAATTGTAATCATTATTATTTGCATACAGTGAATAGTATTCTTGGCTTACCTATTTTTCCTACACATGTTGAATATCCTCAATACAAAAATTTACTATACCATTAGATCTTTTAAATACGGACTAAGTTGGATTAGTTGCCCGTATGTACATGGCCCTGATGTTCGTGCCTATTTATCTTTATGGTATTTTCTTTTTGCAGGTAATCAACTTTAATGTTCCTGTAAAGAATGGTTAAAACCAGCTTATGGAAAATCTATTCCAGAAGTGTGTGGATAAGTTCCTCAAGAGTGATAGTTATTTTGTACATATGTATCCTCCACCATAATTTCAAATTGTTTTATATCTTCCAGATGTCTTCAGAATATTTACTGTATGGTATTATCGTTGTTACTTTCTTTTCTTTTCTTTTCGAGCCTTCTGTAACGTCGACTTTTGTATTTTACGCCATAATGTAAATCTCAGGCAGAACCTATTTCCTTCAGAGCCCTTTTCTACACTCAAGAAACTTGGCCCAAATGTCAATGGAATTTGTGTCCAAGGAGAACACCACTTACCTATCATAAAATCATTTTTAACAATCTTTACCTCATCATGCCAATTGGTAAAGTCATACATATTCATTTGTTCTGGTGTAAGGACAACTTTAGAAATTCCTCTTAATAAGCCTCCAAAAGTATATTGCATCTGCAATTTTCCAGTATTATCTTTGGTATAATTGAATTCTTGTGTTACAGGCGTCAAGGCACTATCAGAGACTAATTTGCCTTCCCATCGCCCAGTCACTTCATTAGCAGTTGGAGCCTTACTGTATTCTTGATAGATTGTTTGATGATCTTCTTCAGTCATAAAGTCAACACTGTAATTTCGTGACATACTAAAATTAAGTATTTGTATACTAAAAGGAGGAACACCTAAGAATGCCTTTCCAAGGATAACATCTTTATCAACTATCTTTAATATATCGTAGAAAAGTGAGTATTCTGGACTTGTGTATTTAAGATATATAACTTGTCCTAGTCCTCTATGATTATCTTGCATCTGGGGTAAATTAGGTGCAAATACTGAAGGTACCTCATATGGATGTGTAACTCCTTTTATCACTCCATCTTCCTTATAAAAGCGCTTCCAAAATCCACCAAAATAGCGAATGGCATCAAAATTTTGATCTATGGGGAAAAATCCTTTCCAATATTTATTATTATAAATATTTAATGTGTCGATATCAAATGACCATTTATTTTCAGATGCAGAACTATCATCAGCAGCATTTATCAGAAATTCTATAGGATGTTCATTTCTTGCTTCGTTGAATAATGTATCTAGCTTCTTAACAGTACAATACATAGGCTGCGAAATGGAACACTTTTCTTTTGATACCAAATGAAGGTAATACCACTTTAGAGTAAATAAGCTTTTATTGACAACAAACACAAATTTAGAATATCTAATTGTTAAAAGTAGTTGGATATATTCACTATGAACATATTATTATGATTGAGATTGATTATAGAAGAAATAAGTTTCAAATAATAATGAATAGAATCATATTTATGTTTATCTTATATGTTTTCTTTTGGACTATGTATTTATATATATCATCTATAACAATCTTATTTTATGATCCCTTATATGAGCTTCGTCTAATGTGTAAATGAATTATATGTGTTGCAACAGAAAACCCAGTACAGAAGATAATATAGATATGAGAAATAATAATTGTTGATAATAAAGCATTTCCTAAAACTTCAAAACTGATTGCAATAATGTTAAACAAAATATACTTGCATTCTAGGATAACTATATGAGCTTAGTTAGGTGAGTGCATTTTCAATTGAATAATATTAGATAATTAAGATACAATTTAATCAAGTTGTCCAATCATACTTTTAAATATTTTTCGTGACATTTACGACAACCAGTGAGGTCTTGTAATCTTATATTTAATCCTGATACAGAAGGGACTGAAGGATTTTGAAGTAGACTATGGAACCAAAAAACACTAAAGGGATAAGTGATATTATTATTACCACAAAAAACAGATTAAAAACCAAGTAGATATTTGATAGTAAAAGAGAATGAAATTGTTTTATCTTTATGGTAGAAGATTAGTTTAATCTCTATTTCTCTCAACAATATAAAATGCTATTCTATATGCTAATGCACTTATTGTTAGTAAAGTGGTATCATAAAATGAAGATACATTAGCCAACTCGATTTCTAAACGCAGATTCTTTTCCGATTCTCTTTAGTATGTAAGGAAGATAAACACTTTGTCTGGCTGAGTCGACATGTAGAAAGCTGAGTCCATCTGGAAGCCAGCGAAGTAAGTAATTGCGCTCCGAATAATATTTGCCTATCAAAATATTATCATTAACTTGTCTTATCTCATCATGAAAAATACCGCCAGTAGCATCCTGCATTTCTACATGATCTTCTTTATCGTTAACTATAGCAGTACCTGCAAGGACATTACTAAATATATAGTCATTCTTCAAAGTCTTTCCGTCTTTATCAAAATAATATTTGAATCTGAATACAATTTCACTCCATATAGAATCTGAAACAAGTTGACCCTCCCAAACTCCTACCATTGATTGCAACGTAGGTTTCTTCATCTTACTGTATAGCATCTGATGGTCTTCTTCAGTCATGAACTCAAAAGGATACTTCCTTGACATTGAAAATGTCAGGATTTCTTTACCTAGGGTGGGTTTACCTAGAAAGGCTTTACCAAGTATGGTGTTTTCATCCACTATTTTCAAGGCATCACAAAATATATTGTAAGGAGGATCTAGATACTCTAGCAATATCCCTCTTCCAAATCCATCCAACTCTTTATCAGTAGCTTTGTTTCTGGCAAAGACTGGAATTTCAAATGGATGAGTTGTTCCAATAATGTCTCCTGATGCATTCTTTGTAAATCGTTTCCAAAATCCACCATAGTAAATCGTTAAGGTATTCTGTATGTCAGTATCTCGAGGAAATATTCCCTTCCAATGTGAGTTATTTGATATTGTAAGGGTTTCAGGGTCGAACTTCCAATTTGCTTCTTCTGCTTTATCATTTGTAGCATTGACAAGCATCTGTGTATCAAATTGAGTACTTGCAGAATCAAATAGTTTTGATAAATTATCTCTAAGACAATACATTGGTTGTGATATTGCACATGAATGTCCTAAACTCTTGGTTAAAGAAATACCCTCATATTTATCCTTCCAATCTTTGATTATTCTTGATGCAACTATAGAAGATATTGTCATTACAGTGATTTGTGGATTGACTCCTACTGATGTTGGAAATACGCTTGCATCACAGACAAAGAGATTTCTGAATTCATGAACTCTGCAATATGAATCTACTACAGAGTCAGCCTGATTTGTACCGATTTTATTTCCTGACTGAGGGTGTGCAGAACCTAAGAGCAGATTCTTTGGATCATTAAGTATATTATCAATGAGTTTAGGAATATCTGACTCATTTTCTATGATGCTCATATTTCTGTGAGAAATAATTATTCTTCTAGCTCCAAGTGCAAACCACATTTTTCCTAATACTTCAACACCCTTTGCAAGTATCTTGAGCTCTTTTTCTCCTGGCTCATAGCTAATACTTGATCTTCCTGTGGATGTAAGAGTCACCCTTCCAATGTTATCATCTCGTACTACAATTCCGGCCATTGCATAATTATTGAACCTCTCGATGAGTCTTCTATGCTCACTTATGCCACTACCTGAAAGTGCAATAGAAAATTGCAGTAATGGGAGAAAGATACTTTCAATTAGAAACTCTCCAGCATCAAAATTATACTCTTTTCTTGTTTCGTCTGTACTTCTGGTTACGCCAAAATCATGTACTGTATATGCCATAGGAATTCCTTGGTTACCCTTTATTTCATAATCAAAGTCTCCCATGACCTCAATTCCTGGATGCAAGCATAAACCAACTCCTGCTGTATTTTGCGCTATCCCGTTTTGGAGAAGAATCTTTGACGATGCTATAGCTCCTGCACTTAATATGAATATTTTTGCATTAACTCTAATTCTATAAGTCTTGTTTCCATCAATATTAAGAAAATTGCCTTCCACACCTTCTACAATGCCATCTCTATGGATGATTTTTTCGATATAGCAGTTGCAATAGATTCTCATATCAGAGTCAGATTTCTTTAACGCCTCATGGATATATGTTACAAGAACGTTTTGTTTTGTCTCATAATGACAACCTATATGGCAGAATCCACATTGCATGCAATTAACACAATTTCTAGAATTATTCCGATGCTCTCTTAGTCCAAGTACTTCTGCGCCTTTCTTGAGCATCAAATTGTTTCTATTTAATTCATCGTCCGCTACTTTAGTCACATTGAGAGTGCTGTTTACCTTTTTAAGATGATATAACCATTCATCATCGGTAAAATTGACACCAAGTCTATTCCATTCCTCCCGCACCCGTGGAGGAGTATCAAAACAAACAGCATCATTAATTATAGTTGAGCCACCTAAACAACATCCTTGGGCTATAGCTATTCTGAGGCTATCTACAAAATTAAAGCCTGCATTTTTCCAAAGAAGAGGCATCATGTCAACTTCACGCTGATTCATATCCTTTCCTTCATGATATCCACCTCTCTCAATTAAAACAACTTTCTTGCCAGATTCTACGAGCTCCTTTGCAAGAACTGCACCAGCGGCTCCAGATCCAATAATGCAAACATCTACATTCTCAATAATATCATTTTTAATAACTCCGTATTTTTCATGTCTGTCTGTGAGCTGATCTATTCCATAGATTATGCCCATTTAAACTCCTCCTGTCTTGGCCACGTAATAACTTGATTATACGCTTCCCTTCTTGGCTGTCTTGGTATCTGTGGTCCATCATATCCAATATCTCCTATATGTAATTCTTCAAAGAATGAATCAACTAACGTACTCAATATTACACTAAAATGATTAAAGTTATTTTTCCTCTCTTCATATCCGTTAACGAAATTCTGTAATTTCTCTCTAACCTCTTCAGGAGGATGACCTTTATTCAGAATGTCTAGGTCTATCCTATTTTCTATTCCAATTATACTTCCAACTTCGTTTAACATACTTATCATACGTCGAGCATTGCCAGAATAGATGTCTATAGCGTTGGGATTTGGAATATTATCAACTATCCTGATATGATATTCTATTTCCTTTTTAGTTTGCATTACTTTTGTTGTGAGTATCTTGTTTCCTCGATTATCCTTTAATACTATATACACGTCAGGCGTTCCTTCAAGTACTTCAAACAATTCCTTAAATTTTGATTCTTCAAAGTCAATTCTAAATAATCCATGTGAGTCTGTAATTGTCTCTCCAAGGAGATCGTGTGGATTCAGCAGCGGATCATCATCATAGGCCTCTAGTTTCAAATCTTTTAATGGAAGTTGGTCTTTTGAAATTATTTTTCCCTTTAAAGTAAAAGTTCCCAATAGGAGAGATAATAGACTGATAGTAGATAAGATTTCCTCTCTTATTCCGTAAAATGACGATATGTGTATAGCATACCTGGAGTCGATAGAATTAGGTATGGTTATATATGACTTTATGTAGTAGAGTTTCACATTTTCTATCAGGATCTTATTCTTTGCTTTTTATCTTCGTGTCTAAAAATGCGGTAGTGTATTCTTTTCTTTCCCTTAACAATATAAAAAGTAATGTCTAGTCCAAAGAATCAAGTCTAAGGAATACATAATAATGCATCTGATTTAATTATTTTTTTGTGTTCTTGCTGATCTTGAGATACAAGGCCATCAATAAGCAAATATCGCATTCAAGATAGTGAAAGTTTATGTGCATATAGATCAAATGTCCACACTATGCATTAATTACAAATGCATGCTTTCTCCGGGTTTATGCTATTCCTGACTTTTTCTTTTATACTTTTTTATGTATTTTGTAAGCTAATACCTTTCGGAATATCATAGAGCATTAAATGTAAAATTACATAGATCTTTATGATATTGTGTAGATACATAATCGCCGGTCTTCTAGATTTACTTAAAATTTATGATTAATATGATAAAAAGTCAAATTGCTTTTCAGGCATGTTATGTAGATAGTTTCATTTTGTTATGATCTTTATTAGGAGTGAAGAAAGCAGAAATATTTCTGTTTATAAGATAATAAAGTATTTTTTTGGGTAGCCATTTAGAAAGAGGTATGCCTATTAAAGAAATAAAAGACCATAAAACATCAAAAAAAATCCACGGTTGATTGAAGTTAGAGTATATATCTGAATACAAATATATATTAAAAGTGCCTATTCCAGCTAAAACTATGATCCTCAAATAAAATAAAAGATTATCAATTATTTGGGAAGAATATTTACTTTTCAGTATGTATAACCTAAAAAGCAGGTTTAGATTTAGAATATGAAAATAAGATAATTGTATTGTTGAATAATATATATTAAAAATATTTTCTATTTTTCCTCCTCTAATCAAAGTTTCACCAAAATATTTTCCACTGGATCCATCAATACTATATATTTTATCAAAGGAAAAGAATAATATTGGTAAACTAGATTTAGAAAAAAAAGAAAAACAGAAAATTCTCTATTCTTTAGTATATCTCTTATTGAGCTTAAATCAAATTTTATTCTCTTAATAAAGTGTTTATGTTGCTTAAATTCAATGCTGGATACAAACTCTTTATATGCACTAATAAAAAAAGGAATGTTCGAGGCATCTATTTGGCTGAAATTAACTGTTTGGTTGTTTTTTAAGAACTTGACAGAGAAACCGATCTGGTTGTTTTTAGATTTAATTATATCAATTTTCATAACATAACCGTATTGATTTTGAAAACTAGGTATTTTGAAATTTAGCTGGTTAAATAAATCGTTAACAAACAAATAATTAGCCTTACTGACCACTATGAAATACATTTTAAGATATCTTATTAAATTTTAAGCAAATTACTAAACACATTACCTTTATTATTACCTTGGATAAACTTTGTAGCAATATCCATAACTTTACCATATACAAACTGAAGATTATCTATTGCCAACTTTACGTTCTCCTTGTGTAAGTTCAATATTTCAGTATCTATCTGTATAGGCTGATTTTCCTGTGTACCTGTACCGGGCTCAATCTTAGAAGAAGATGATTTTTGTGCAATTTTTAGCAGATTGCTTGGTTCGTAATATGACTAAAAGATCTCCATCTAAACCAAACTTAGTTCTTGCTAAAACTCTCAAGCTACCTGAAACATGTGATGCCTTGCCATTTGCAAGATTAGTTAAATCTGAACCAGAAGATTCAATATCAGCAGTGGTTGGCCCTGCTGCAGTTACAATCTCAAGTGCTTTCAGATCATCTGTAAGAGCTTTTAATTGTATTCCAAAATTGATAAAAGCGTTTAGAAAATTCTGCTCAACATCACGTGCTGTTAATAATCTATTTACCTGCTGGTCTTCAACTTCTGTTACTTGTTTATCATCAGGCATGTTATTGGTACTTTACTGATTCTCAGCATACTAAATAAATTTACAGATGATATAGTTGATTAATATAATTATTATTCATTTTAATTTTGTTTTATGTAATTTATTGTTTTAATATTCAAGGATAACGTAAAATTCAATAGCACATATCAATTGCTAGTAGTTATCTTAAATATTTAAGACATCATATTATAGAAATGAGAAAGTCCTTTTTTCTCTTTTGCTTTCTGATTTACAATTATTCAAGTGTAGCCTCTATTCATGGAGGACAGCGACTACAGTATCTTTATGATGCTTCCATTGTTTCACCTTCAGATGATTACCACAATATGATTGCTGATTGGTGTAGAAAAAAAGGATGACAAACAGGCAAAGATCAAAGCGTGTTCCTCATATAGAGAATAACCAAATGAAGAACGACAAAGAACAGATCATTAATGTCTCGAGATTTAAGTTTTAAATTCCAAGCGGACAATCGCGGTGGAAGAATCCTTATACTTTGTTGAAGTCTCAGTCTCTATTCCTATACTGGAGAACTACGATAATTCTCCATCAAAGCAGTTGGGAAAAGTAAATCTTCACTATTGACTAATTTCCTTTCTTCTACTTTTTGCTTCTACGTTATTTGTTTTGAAATCAAAATAACAATATCATATCTTTCTCATCTATAATTTACTGTATTGCTGTTGTACTTTGGTCACTGATAGGAAAAACGGTTCCAAACCCCATTAAAATACCATTTTTTATTCATTGCACTGTGTCTATGGCGACCTTATTTATTAAATCCCTATCCTTTATTTCCGAAATAATACTGTATAAAGTTTTGATATTCCTTTGATGATGATAAGAAATCATTAAATTAGTCAGAACCCACTTTGGGGACCTTTGGATTTCTATGTATTTTTATTCCGTGATAGGCTAACTTCACGTTTTCTTCTTCTTCATTACATTTACAAACACCATCTACTGATGGCAAAATTTCATCAGTTGTAAATTTATCTAGGTTTAGAAGAATCTCATAGACTTTATTTCTAAATGGCCTATTAATATCAATTCTCTGATTTGATTTTCCACATTTTCTTTGCAGACAAGCTATATTGCATTCATTTGTTTAGTTGGTATCGGTTGATTATGAATCGAATTAAAGCTTATATCTGGTTTTATTACATTATATAACAATTACATTATATAACACTCCTTGTTCATACTCAAGGTAATTTTTGAAATATTGTAAGTACTTGTCTTGATGACATTTATTATTTAATAAAATTCTACTTTCACTATCTTTAATCTTGCTCTTCATAGTGCTTATTTTTTTATAGCCTCTATCCTTAAGCTAATTCTTGTATAATGCTTATATTAGTTGGATTAAATTCATAAAAATTGTCAGGACGTAAAAAATTGGCTGAAAGTCCATTTGTAAATTATTGCAAAGGGATTACACGCTCAGGATGAAAGTATTATAAGCATTGCAAATAAAGGAAAAGTCTTTCTTAGTTTCGGAGTTAAAGCTTTACTGATTAGCCTATTAAGACAGTCGGTACACCTTGTATGATTGTATTTGGAGGACCAGTTTCTATTATCATATCATCTTGTCTTACAGCGGGCAGGTTGTTAATGATGACCGTGGTACTTATATCGAAGTCATTCAGAATATTGTGAATGGCAATATTAATACACAATCGTTATTACAGCTTATTGTGCTTACCGTAGATCTTATTGGTGGACCTTATATTTTGTTAAGTTTTTTGCCTAAACTGATCGGCCGCATTGTGCTACGTGAGATACGAAAACAGTTACAATTTTAGTAATAGCAGAAGTTTCTAACTCCAATGGGATGAGTAAGCGGAGTGAGTTTAATGCGTGATCCCAAGACAGGACCAAGATTGGTACCAAGTAGCTTTCTTTAAGCATCATAAGTTGAACCAATACTTTAATGTTCAATGAGGTTTAAATTCTTAGTATTACTTATAGTTAAAGACTCATTTTATTAGGTATACCTAATACAGTATTTCATATATTGTATAAATTTTTCAATATAAACAAAGTTGCTCCAAGGTTTAACACTTTTGTAGAAAGCGATGCCCATAGGAGTAGTTTTAGACCTAGCAGTCGGCATAGAATCTCAATAGAGAATCTTACATATGAGCTCAAGCAGCCACTACAGTGCTCAAGAATTTAATGTTAGTGGATGTTAAATTAGTCATGTAGTTTAGTATTCTCAGTGCAGACTACCATAAATTTTGATCTAGTTGTTAAAGACAACAATGTTTTCTGATGTTTTGTAAATTGTTCATTTCATCAGAACACACACTTTTCTACTGAGTTTCATTTTCTCTTTTTCATTTTCTTCATCGCAACTATTACATTTACGATTTACTTTCTCCTCGTCGGTTTTTTCTCTACTATTGCAAGAGAATCAGATAAAATCTCAATCGCCTAATTATGTCATACAAAAAGAATTAGAGCTAGAGGAAATGAGAGGAGAAACAGAAGACACATAAGTAAAACAACTTCAGGTATTGAAACATTACAATGTGACTATGAAGGATCTTGAAGAATATAGAAAAATATACCATTAATTGACTATATTATGCAGCTAAAAAACCATTAGAGGAAGCAAGAGAAAAAATAATTGATTTGGCTGAAAAACCTAGTAACGAGCAATTAGAGAACGCAAAGTGGTTCCAGAAATAGAGAATGTCTTGCTAATAGCAAATGTTTTCTAACAAAATGCTACGTCATTATCGACAAAAAAAACGTACTCTCTAAGATAACTTTTCCTGCTTGTAGTCAATAAATATAATGGACTTTCTATGGTTGCTATCAATTGGTTTAGAGGCCACAAAAAAAGTTGGATTATCTAAAATACCTCTGACGGGAGTTTACCCTGATTTTGACGTTTGACATTGTATCTACTGGTGCTTATGCACGACTTAGGTGATCTGTGCTGGAGAGGCCAGAGTAACATATTATGATATCAATGTATTTGCAAGGACTATAAAGTAGTTTCTTTGCTATCTTAAGCCAATCCTTCGATCTTAATTGCATATGCAACTTTTTTATCTTCTACATTCAACTACTATTCACAAATCCTCAACCTATATTCTAATGTGAAATATGTCAAACTCTTTCTTTTGTTATCGATATCTTGATAAAATATAACATATTATCTCCAATAAGTTACTTTCTAACCAGTAGTTTTTTTAATGAAAAATATTCATTGTTAGATTCTACCTTATGCTGATACCATATTAGTAATACTGCAGCCGCTATTCTGCCAACAATACTCCAAAATATTGTTGCTGCGTTTGGGAAATGAGGAAACAACCAATCATAATCCCATACACTGTAGAATCCTACTGGATTGTAATAATACATAATCCAATCTCCAACACGCCAGGCAGTTACATGTGTGTGGTTTCCATTAGGTCCATCCACTCCTTCCCATAAAGGTAGGCCATGAAAGAATCTTCTTTCAGCACCCCACAATGGGGAGTCCATTACCACTGTAGATATTAAAGCTCCCGCAACAAATAATTCTAATTTTTTTTCTTTAAATAGTAATGCCATGAATAAACCTGGCAAAAAATGTCCAATTATATTCCAGGGTTGATATAACTGATTTCCTCCAAATATTGCTCCAATTGAAGTGCATGTGTGGCTAAATTGGTTGTTGTTGTTATCTGATTGCTGACAATAAGCTAGAGAATCTAGAAGATTAAACCATATACCATAACATATAGCCACTGCAATAACTATGCTTAATGTGCTTTTAGTCCATGTTTTGCGGTAATCTTCGCTATGGTTGTTGGAAGCGTTATATCCATTTTTAGTCACAATTATAGGAAGGTTTCGGTTAGATAAAAAAAGAGTAGGTAAACGTTTTGTTATTCAAAGGATAGCAGCTTACATTATTTGATAGCTCAAATTTTTGATTAAGTCATGTTGTTGCTCTATTAATATTATAAACATATAATTTTTCGTGGCTTAAATCGATATTCTAGATTTTTTAATGTCACAGAAAATTTGAATATTTGGCCTTTGAATAATTAACATTTATTTCAGATACTCATGTTATACTCAATAGTCAAGAGCTAAAAGAAGTATGAAGATTTTTCAAATCTGGCTCATTGGAACATTTCATAATTCTCTTAAATTGAATCGTATATTTGAACCCTATATTGTTTTGTTATTATAATTAATCTCTCAATTTCTTTTGATTTATAATATCTAACATTGCAAGCTCAATGTTTTGTTAAGTAATCTCTATCTAAGTTTGGTTAGTTGTAATTATAAATCCTGATTGCTACTTATTCTCTTCTTCAGATCCTTGAAAGTCAAACCTCAGTGTATTTCATACTAAGATTACATAAGGAACTTTAATCTAGAAAGTTGTTAATTGATTGCTAACTAATCTTTCATTGAAATCATCAACAATAATATATATAATATTCATAAACAGTACTTTTCAGAAATCATAATACCTTTACGAAAGTTATATAAGTTTTGGTTGAACTCATAAGTTATGATTGAGCAAAAAACATATCTCAACATAGGTTATATCAATGAATGAATATTACATAGCATGGTGGAATGTTGAAAATCTTTTTGAAGTAGAAGACTATCCTAATAGAAGCGAGAAACTAAGAAGAACACTCAAAAATGAATTAAAAGGTTGGACCAAAGAAATACTTGACAAGAAAATAAGTCAGCTTTCAAAGATTATTTCTAAGATGAATAATGGCAATGGACCAGATATTCTAGGTATTTGCGAAGTAGAGAATAAATCAGTTGTTGAGAAATTGGTAAATAATCTAAGCAACTTGCAGACAGCATACGTACCAAATAGTTCATGCAGATACAAAGGATGAAAGAGGTATTGATGTAGCATTCATATACGATAGCAATAAGTTGGAAGTAGAAAAAGATCGACAGACAGGAGCAGATTTGATATTTTCTTATTTCATTGTAAAAAGAGAGGCTACACGAGATATATTACAAGTTAATTTCAAGACAAAACCATTAGGTAATAGACTAGTATTGATTGGAAATCATTGGCCCTCAAGGGGTGGCGGACAGTATGAATCAGAGCCATATAGAATAGTGGCAGGTGAAACTCTCAGTTATTTTCATACACGCATTTTGGAAGAAAATAAGGAGGAGGAAGATTTTGAAGGAGAAGAAGAAGAACAAAATACCCCAATTCTAGTCATGGGAGATTTTAATGATGAACCATTTAATAGGTCTATAACAGACTATGCATTGGCTACAACTAGTATACTTAAAGTCAAACTATCTAAAGAAGCACCTAGACTATACAATCTAATGTGGCCTATAATGGCTAAGGGAGTCGGAACTTTTTATTTCAACAATTTTCCAAACTTTCTGGATCAATTTATGGTGTCTAAGGGAATTATATTAGGTAAGAAAATTAGAGTTAAGGAAAACTCAACCGAGATTATAGCATTTCCCGAAATGGTAAAAGGCGAATACAAGGCTCCAATCAAATTTGGAAGACCTTCTAATAATAGTTTAAATGAAAATGGATTCAGCGATCATCTACCTATATCGGTTATGTTAGAAGAAAGCTAGTAGTAGTAGAATGCAATAATTTAAACTAGTTCACTATCCACCATATCGCTATTTTTTAATTTACCCTCACTCTAACTTTAATCGAAGAAATTAAGTAAATCTACATGCTTGGTCGAGATCACTACTTTATTATTTAATTATTCAAATAGTTTTGAATTGTAAATAATATGTTGTTATATTCAGAAGGAATTATTATAGTTCTATGCGAATGCCATGTTATTCAAATTTGATTGTTGTTGCCAAGGTCTCTAAGCACTGTGGGCATATTCTTTCTTTTGTACTCATATTATTGTTGAAGTACATATCAGGTTAGTCAAATAATATTATCTCATTATTAGACCTGAACTTGTAATATAATTCTGTAAATATTAATAGTAGCTCCTTTTCTTGGCAACCCAAATCATCAATATTATAAACTTAATCTGCAAGCCTATTTATTATAAATTTTGTAGATGAAGTATCTGACTTAAGTCTAATATCAATCATCTTCATGGTGTGTATAAGATCATAAAAATTCCTAAAACTAGGATTAGGTAAAGAATAAATATTCCTTAATTACTTGTATTTCCAGTATAGTATACTCCGTTTAGTCCAAGCTTACATCCTTAAAGTGTTATGATTTTTCTTCAAATATTTTGAATTTCTCTTCAGCTCAAACGGCTTATCTTCTTTTGTCTTCCTAGTGCCAAAAATTTAATTGACAGCCTTGTAAATTTTATATCAACTTCCAGATAGAAACATGTGTATTTTCTTTTTTATTGGTTCTGCTCTGTTGCATAAATAGTTCATTTCTTATCTTATCTTTTCTTTCAATCTACATTTTTATGGATGCGAAGATGTTATACAGCAATGCTTTTAGCATAAATTCCTTAGCCATGTTTGGATACTCCTTAGCAGACACATATTCTCCAAACATTCTCTTAAAGGATGAAAATACAGATTCTGCCATCCATCTGTATCCATATCTTACGCTATCTTTCCATTTACCGAAATCCTTGAGCTGCTGCAGTACCTGCAATTTTCCTAGTATAGCATCCTATAGACCTGCCAGTAGAATTCTTTCTTACCTTGATAGCTGCTTCAATGCTGTTATCATGAAGGTACTGAAAGTTTGTCTGTACTGTCATATGTACCATCAGCCAATACTCTTTTCACAACATTATTTTTAGAAGCATTGTCTACCATCTTCTTTAGCATTTTACTGTCATGTACTTCACTCGTAACTTCTAGTGATACAATCTTCTTTTTCTTTACGTCAACTGCTACATGTATCTTTAGATAGCCTGTTCTTACATGCCATTTGTGACGTACCCATTCTCCTCTATTAGATACCTTGATGCCAGTACTGTCTAATGCTATGACAATGTCATTACCAACCTTTTCGTTGATTTTTATATCAAGCTTGTTGACACGTCTGCTAATCGTACTGTAATCTGGTATTGAGGGTATCTTTTTGTTAGCATGAGCTCTGATAATCACAAACTGGTTTAATCTGTTCATCCATATGCATAATAGAATGATTACTTACTATAGTGTTAAGTGAACAGAGCCTTTTGGTGTTATAGAGTAAAGTCATTCTAATGGGTTTTTTATCCTTTTTGCTATTAGGTATGTCAGTTCTATCAACATAACTCGTTTTTCTTAATCTATTCTCTCTAGTGAATCTTTGAGCGCTTCAAAACTTTGAATAACTGACTCCTAGAATTAATTGCTATTTTTCTGATATTTTGAATTGTGCTTAATGGTTCTTTTGATTGTGCTAAAGTTATAGTATAACAGAGCAGCTTTACATTTATGCACCTTCTATAAATTTATAATTTCTTGTGATTCTTTCCCAAGGAACATCTGAATTATCGTTTCATTTGTTTTCTTACCAATTATTTTGGAAAATATTATGGTAAATATATAAGGTTATCCATTGCTGGATATGACAAAGGTATTAACTCAGATATGTATATCCAAAAAATAATATAATATTCAGATGTCGTAACTGACTTGATCTAATCTTCAGATATTTTCAGAAATATTTACTTCAAAGTTTTACTAAGCTGAAATACACTTGCCTGATAATTTTAAGGATTATTTGATACATAATGTCTAACACTAACAGATTCGAAACGAACAACTAAAACCTCCGCTTCATCTTATTTCATATATGACGTTATATGATTGATACATTAAATTTATTCCAACCCTATGATATTTTATGTTAATATGCTGGCTTTTTTTCTTTTTCAAGTCAATATAAGCAAACAGAATTTGATATTTATAACAGATGTTTAGCTATCTTGCTGTGAGTTATTGGTAAAAATTCATATTTGCTTGAACCCTATAGTTAAGAGGGTTCGGCTAACAATTCAAAAAATTAATCAATAGCAAATGTCATTTATAGAAATAAATGTGTTTTGATACTAATACTTAGTAACATATTGTAGTGCCAGAGGTTTATGTATGAATTAAATTTGACATGATAATTAGGTCGAGGTTTTACTCCTTTAACTAGTCTTTAATTTATCCCTGACTTTCATTTTTGATTTGTCATTTTTGTGGATTGAATTAGTGATTTCTGATGCTTTATTACGTAACTCAATTAATCGCAATGTTTAGCTGAATTTCCAACTTCTAAGATTATTGTGAATATGAATTATGGTAGTAAAATGTCATGTTCCAAATCATATTGATGAATTCATGTTTATGAAACAAAGAAATTTCTGATATATTTTTTATCATTTTCGTCATTACTGGGATTCATTGCATTATCATGTCTACATTTTTATGCTCAAGTCTGATCAAATTGATCCCCTTTGGTCACTTTTCATATATATAATCCAATTGTCTATAATTCAAGACATCTGCTATTGTTTTGCTCTCTTGTTCATCTTTCCATGGATGCATTTTGTCATTTAGATTAAATCCATCTATTCTTTGACAAGTCCTATCAACTATTGTACCATCTCTAGGATAACCTAAATCAAATCTGATGTCTTGCCAAAGCGCCCATAGACGGTCAACATTACAATGGTTCAAGAAGAACACAGGATCATTTGGAGAAGTATCGAGTTCCATTGTTTCTCCAACCCAGACATGAACACGATTGTGAAGCTGAGGACCATTAGGCCAACCTTCCAAAGCATTTCTAAACCCTTTACTAAATATATCCCAATAGGGAGTATCAAAAAATTCAAAACTGAATGCATTATATACATCTATTTGAGTAGGCAATGTTGGAATATCACTTCCAAAATTCCGCCTAAGTCTATCTTTTAATGAAGGTTCTCCATTCATATCTACCTCTTGTGTAATCCAATCTTTAAAGGGTCCGTCCATTACGATATTATCATTATCCGGATCGCCATTTCCACCCATAAAGTCTTCCTGCCATACAGGAGATTGTTTCCAAGCCGGAACTCCACCGCTACTACGAAGAGTTGCATCAAAAGCCCAATCCCAATAGGGAAGTGATATACCCGGGACCTCTTTTCGAAGATCCAATTCAAACCTTCGAATAAATTCTCTATGCCAAGGTAAAAATATTGGACCTCTATGTGCAAGATTACGCATACCGGCGTTAGCATCATTTCCTGCTGGTATCATCATTGTTTGTGCATGCCAAATCACATAATCGTCATATCGATTATCACCTAGTTTCTTATCCTTAGTGTTGGCCTTTAATGCTTTTACAGCATCAACAAAATTTTGCTTTTCATTTGGCGAAAGAGAACGAACATCCTTTCTTTTGATTATATCATTGCCTGTCATAATACTCACACTATATTATTATATTATTATATTATTTTTTTGATAATCCTTTTCTGAATTGTGGGACTTTGTCTATAACATCTCTGGTCAATTCTTCTACTGAACCATAATTTTGAAATGGCAAAAGATGAGTACCGTATGAGCCATCCTCCATCCTTGTAGTGTGAATATGTTCTTTATCTATTGTCACATGTATTTCACCAATATTGTTTTCTGCTGTAGCAGGCATCTCGTAGATTATCTCCTTACCTTTGTATATCTCTTTTTTATGTTGCTCCAATTAGTATATGGGAAAAAGATAGTATTTTATAAGAATATTGTTTGTATGATTTTAATCGATTATATAGTTTAATTCTAAAT
>CAWIMJ010000033.1:0-10423 GCA_963837175.1 uncultured Nitrososphaeraceae archaeon | reverse complement strand
AATTCCAGGCAGAGAGTAAAAAGAATGCAGAAAATATATGTTGTGCTATTTGATTATAGATTAGGTGATATGTTAAGTGATGATCTTGTCTGCAAAATAAGAGAATTAAATGGCGCAAATATAATTCTACTAAGTGCTTATGAACTTGAAGACAATATAGTCACAAATTTAAAACAGAAGAATTGTATTGTAGTTGACATCGTTCAAAAGGCAGTTGGTTTGACATTGCTTATTGGTAAAAAAGAACAATTTGTTTGAACAACATTTGAGAATAAATATAAAAAATGTATAATGCTAAGAAATCTAGTAATAATAACCCACAAACAATAGATAAAAAATTTCTTGACTCATTATTTGAATTTATACATTCAGTTGAATCCGAAATGGATATAATACTGCCTGAATCCGCATCCTTACGATTTCTATCGTACTACAAGATAATTGACTATCTGATATCACATAAACTTAGCAAGAATATCATCGTTAAGATGTTATGCCCTTTCGATGAAAATAGTAGGAAGTTAATAAAACAGATAGTCCCTTTTATTGGATACCAATCTATAAAATTATCATCGCATAAAATAGCATCAGCAACATTACCAAGTTCTTTACTCTTTATCAGAGATAAGAAGGATATTTTTTCTTTTTCAATTGATATACAACAATATGACAAAGAAAATAATGATTATAATGAGAATAAAAATAAAAATAGTATTTTTTCTGTTAATGATTGGCTGTATTCAAAAAATATCTCTATAGTCAATAATGCAGTTTCTTGTTTTGATGTTGTATGGGAAGAAAAAGAAAATTATGATAAAATGATAGAAGAAAAAAAACATTCTGAGCTTTTGGTTGATGTAATCACACATGATATAGGAAATTATCATCAACTGATACTAAGTAATTTGGGAGTTGTAATTTATCTTCTTGAGAAAAATAAAACAAATGGTTTACCACAAGACAGCGAAAAAATTTTTTCTTATCTTACTACTGCAAAAAATGCCCTTCTGAGGAGCCAGTCACTTGTAGACAACATACGGAGACTAGAACGACTTTATGGACAAAAGGATTTAAAATTGGTATTAAGGAACCTTCCAGATACAATTAACAATGCATATACTACAGTAGAGCAAACGTTATACGATAATAATCCTCATGGTAAAAAAATTTCTATAAGTATGGCACACGGTCATCCTACGGATATAAATATAAAGGCTGAGGATTTGCTTGATGAAATTTTCATAAATTTATTTTCTAATACTGTAAAATATACAGATTCATCAGAAGTGAAAATTGATGTAATGATAAAGGATTATTTTATTGGTGAAGCAAAGTATTGGATGATAACCGTATCTGATTATGGCAAAGGTATACCAGATTCGATGAAAAAAGATTTGTTTGAACGTTTTTATTCTAAAGCAAAAGGAAGCGGATTAGGTTTATCTATAGTAAGAGCATTAGTTGAAAGATACAAAGGAAAGATTTGGGTTGGAGATAGAGTATACAAAGACTACACTAAGGGAACTACATTTGGAATGATTTTTCCAGCAGCTTAATAATAACAGTATATATAATAGGATTTTTCTGTTTATGTTATTATAGGGTAAATTATATTTACCGTTATTAATGCTATTAATCTTGCATCCAGACTGGGTTATGGTGTTGTTGTAGTTGTCTTATTTGCTCTAGTGTCATATTATCGATATCTCTAGAATCATATGCACATATGCCAATAGCAGGAAAGTTAAATCTTTGTTCCAAACATAATTCATAATCGAATAATTCTTTGCTAAATCCATTCTTAAAAAATGCTCCATATCTCCAAATACCCGTAATCCTCTTTTACCTTTGTTAAGTGAGTTTTCTACTAAAGTAGACCATAATGCCATTGTTCGCTGAATATTTGGTATACCATCGGGGAAATACCATTCTTCAGTAGTTTTAATGACAATATCGCCTTTTGATTCAAGTTTTGTAATGTCGACTTTCCATTCATTTCTCATCTTGGCACAGATTTCATCTTTTGTAAGATCGGTAGTTATTAGCATAATAAGCTCATTTCTTTGCAGGCCATCTCTTAGAAACGCAAGGGCTTCATTAAATTTTTCTTCTTTATCCCGGTAAACTGCAATTACGTGATTTCCTACTTCAAGGGTCTGTAATCTCTGTGCCATCTAACTAATTAAAAGAAAATGTTAGATATAATAGTTATCTTACACTAACCTTCTGATTTGTTAAAAATGCTGCTGATTATTGGACAGATTTCGATTTTATTTAAGGTGTAAGTGAAGACAACCAAAAATTATGATCTTTCGATTTCCAATAGCATATGAAGAACCCCGCATAATTACAATATCAAAAGACCTCTTGGTAGTGTCTTGGAACTCTGAGGAGGTGTCATTAATAGAAATCATGACTGGTATCTACAGGAATACAGAAAGTGTCATGATAATAATATCAATGTGTAAAGAAAACCTTCTATTCTATGAAGTATATCATAAAGGTTATTTATTATTCAAATAACCTTGAAATTTTGGACGAACTATATCTTACATTAAAACAAATTAGAATAACCCTCTTAAACTAAATTATTTTACATTGCACAAGTGGATTACATACACTAGTGTATTGCATCCCACCGAACCCGCCGACTATAGATTAAACTTTAACAGTTCACTCATGATTACTTTTTCTTGACCTTCCGTAATATATCATCAAACCCATACCTGCAAAGCCGAATATTTTGGCATAGTAAACCAAATATTGAGACCATGAGTGAATCTGTTTTTTAGGCGCTTGTTACTGCCTATCTTGTCTAACATCCTAATGTATCCCTCTACTATATTCTATTATTATCCTTTATAGTGCATTTGCTAACTGAGAATACCAATTAATGCAAAACATTATTTGTTACAATGAAAGGGAAGTAAAAGAAGGACAAGGTTCAAAAGAAGACATCAAAAAAGGATATAATCTATGGATTGATATTGTTAATCCTACTGTATCAGAACTTTTTAATCTTCAGCAGTCTTTTAATCTAGATAATAAGGCATTAGAAAGCTATGAGAACAAATCAAAGAAGCCTCAGATAAGAGTATTAGAAGACCATAGTTTCACTATATTTCTTAATATGAAATATAAAAGCATAGATAATCTAGATACTGAAGCAGTATACTTGTTTCTTGGAAGAGGATGGTTGATAACCATTCATTCTTCTAATGTAGATCTCATAACGAGGGTTAGAAAG
The DNA here is from genome assembly GCA_963837175.1 of uncultured Nitrososphaeraceae archaeon. Taxonomy (GTDB): domain Archaea; phylum Thermoproteota; class Nitrososphaeria; order Nitrososphaerales; family Nitrososphaeraceae; genus JAJNBK01. The sequence continues at coordinate 7,176 of CAWIMJ010000033.1, read as the reverse complement.
ATGTTTGCAGAAAAGAATAAGAGAATTTTAGAATCTCCTGTAGATGCTCTGTACTATAGTATATTATCTAGCATAGTAGGAAAATATGAGCAGCTCTTAACTGCAATAGAACTTAAAGTGATGGAATTTGAGAGAGTCATTATACCGGCCAAGTAAAAGAACACTTGGAAATTTAGATATTTTATCAAAACAGGCCATAATTTTAAGACGACATTTTTGGCAAGCAAGACATGTTATGAATTTCTTGACTCACATTGAGGAAGATAAAGAAGACATAAAGTATTTGCAAATAGTATATGATGATATCAATCAATTAATTGATTTAGTTGAATCCTACCGAGACACTATAAACTCAACTCGGGAAATATATGCTGGAAGTGTATCCTTACAGCTAAATGATACAATGAGAATTCTTACAGTTTTTTCTTCAATATTGCTGCCACTTACTTTTCTTACAAGTATATTTGGAATGCAAGGATTTGATTTGAACAATATTCATTCAATACCAGAAGGCTTCACAATATTACTGGTTGCAATGACAGTTATTTCTGCAATTTTATTCTATATGTTTTGGAAAAGACAATGGATTTTTGTTCCGGGTAACATTCTACGTAAGAATAACAACAACAATAATCAATTACGACGAGATGACGAAAAGCAACAATAATTAAGAGGCTCCAAGACTTTGTATTGAGAGGGAGTTTGCTGTAACACCTTGACAAAGCCCTTTTTGTAATCGTTAAGAATATTCTAAAGATTAAGGATGATATTATTGCAACTAGCTTTGTAAATCTGACATTGTGAGGTATATGCTGGTAAACATAAGGGCAAACTCTCCAATATTTCATCAGCAAATCAAGGAAAAAGAGATATCATATATTAGGAATGCTACATAGAAAAGAACAAGTACAGATATAAACCAGAAGACTTTATGGCTTCTGAATTAAGAGAGAAAATAAGATCTTGAATTAAGACACGTTACAGGCCTTCCGGCGATATGTGGCGTACCGGCCATTATTGAGGCTTGCTGCTAATGGTACTATTGGAGGAGGCTTAGGAGGATAAGAATAAAAACAATTCCATCTTTTTTCCTTTGGAATTGAGTAAGACCACCAAATAAGGATTGCAATCCTTGTGAATGCAGAAGTATTTGCAACACTATTTGATGAAATATCCTGGCAAAAGGGAAGCTCATTAGTTCCAAATAAGAATCTTGTAGATAGATTCAATGAGGTAATTATCAGTAGAATCAACAATCCAGATACTATGAATAGGTTACTTAAGTTAATAGAATGCCTTGATATATCGTCATCAAATATTTTAACAAACAAGGTGATAGAAATAATAACAGATCTAAGAAGGTTGACATTAGATGAGAAGAGACGGTCACAATCTCCTGAAGAACGTGTTTATCATATGTTGATGCTTGGAGGAATTGGAATAGATGACCCTAAAGCTCAGTTAGTTCTTGACAAAAATAATAGTAATCGTCTTACTCTCAAAGATCCATATGACTTGAATCAGCCAATTTTTAGTGATATAATAAATGCAATGAAATTACTTGCTAAAGAGATTGGAAGGAATGGTGAAAATAGTTTGGCTATTCCATTTTGGAGTACAGCAAATAAAACACAGTTTGTTCTACATCCACTAAGAGGGTGTCCTATGGGAAAGGACGCTTCTGATGGTGTAGTTGATAGCATGGGTAGAATTTTCAGGGGAAATTCAGGAACTGCTAAATATAGTGGCTTTTACGTTGTTGATGGCTCAATATTTCCTAGTCCTTTAGGTGTGAATCCATCATGTACTATTTCTGCTCTGGCTTTTAGGATTTCTGAAGAAATTTTAGATGAACTATATCTTGCATTAAAAACAAATTGGAATAACCTCTAGACTAAATCATTTTACATTGCGCAAGTGGATTACATACACTAGTGTATTGCATCCCACCGAACCCGCTAACTAAATTCTATAACTACTATCTATTCTTCGTCCAATTCCATAGTATCATAGCCTTCATAATATTCCCAGACACATACAATTAAGTGATATCTATACAATAGAAGGGTCAGGAATATTTATCATATATCAAAGATGCTATTTGCCGATGATTTAATTGCTGCAGTGATACTATCGAATTTAGATGACATAATTTAGGCATATAGTGGATTCTAGCGCCAATCATCTATAACATAGATATTAGATCTATTATAACCTGATTCATTGTATATTTGCATAGCTATTCCCAGCAAATCAGTCTGAAAACCTCTAGATAACATCTTGCGATAGGCTTCATAACGCCCTGTGTTGGCACCAGCTACTATACGCGATATTCCCTCTTCTGCTGCGAATGTTTCACAAGCATCTAGCAATTTGTCAAAATTATTTCCAGCAGTAGGCCCTGGCTTAACTGCACCAAATTTTATATAACATGTATTGCTACCAGCTTCAGAGCCTGGACCACAGTGGCACACTCCAAATCCTACAAGTGTTCTGCTATAGTTACCATCATTACTATGATTATCATCATCCCAAAGTAATACTGTGTCACCAAGTTCTTGTTTGTTAACAGACATAATTTCAAGCCTTACATCTAATCCATCATAAATAGCATTGGTAAGTTTACTACATATATCCAAATATTTTCTTTCTTTTTTTCATTCTCTTCTTGTTGTCGTGTATTAACTAACTCCCCTTTTTTGTCAATTAACTTAGAATACCTTGACCATTTCAAATTAGATCTAATACCATTATTCTTCTTTGAGATTACATCTTTGGACATAACTGCTGTAAGAAAATGTGGCCAAAAGTCAAATTTTTGATATAATGCTATATGTTTTGGGCTTTGCGCAAATGTAAAGAGCCTATTGTTTTTTATGTAATTATCTCAGCAACAAAGTTTTCTCTAATATACCTTCTTAGTTCTCCAGTGTCTTTTTTGCTTAACAGTATGTCATCTTTGAAGATACTCTTCTTTCCCTTGAACACATTTATTCTTACTATAGAGGCTTCTTCTACTTTGTCCAGAGATTCTGATGATGATGGAACTATTTCCATCTTCAATTCAGGACCCTTTGAAAACATTTCTTTTTCTCCTTGAGCGTATAAAATATCGTCATTACTTCTATCTATATGTGGACTTGTGAATTTGAGGTCGAATCTGTTAATTCTGTCTTCTATCATAAGTTTGAGCATATCATTTCTATCTTCCTTTTCAAATCTTAGAATATAGTTTTGAAGGGATTCGATTTCAATAACATTACCAATAGAAGATAATTGTCTTGGTTGTTCTTGTCCTTCTACTTTTTGTTCTTGACTTTTTGCAGTCCAGATCATTCCTTCCTTAGCTACGGTAATCTTGAATTTCCCTTCCCTTCCTGTTACTCTAAGGTTTTCATCTATGGTTTTTTGAAGCTCTTCACTATTCATAGCTTTAGTAGGTCCTCTGAACCATTGATTTTTTGCTTCTTCAAAATCCATCAAGCCTCTATAATGTACTATATAACATTCCTTTGCATTCCATCTTCTTACAAGTTCAATGGCATCACTAACAGATATTAATCCTGTTTCAGGATGAGGATTATAACTTTGAGTACCTAATATAATAAGGTCAGGATTCCAGAATAAATTCTGATCAACATCATCATCTGGCAATGAGAGAAAATCCCATCCAATTATTATTTTTCTCTTATTTGGTATCTTAAGTATGTATATGACAGAACCTGGTGGAGAATTATCACCGTGGTATGCCAAAATAGGTATTGCTGAGATAGAGCCTACTTCAATTGGTTGATTTGGTTGGATTATATTAAAGGATACTTTATTATTATTTGTTTTAGAAACCTCAGGGAATTTACTTACAATTTGATCATGACACTCCTTAGTACAAAATATTTTCAAAGCTCTTGATTGTTGATTTGTATTATTGATGAGTAGAGGTAATTCCTTAATATGGTCATCATGTGAATGAGTTATAAGTATAGCATCTGGTAGGTGAATTGCAGCAGATTTGATAGTAAGATCATTAAAATCACCATAAGGAGATAGATCTATTTTTTCAAGGCTTTTGACTACGCCTTCACCGATATCTACTAGCAAATGGAAAACTTTATTGTTATTTGTTGTTATTGATGAAGATGTCGTCGTCATCTTATCCTTAACGAATATTGAACATGAGGTATTTGCCATCATGCCTGTTCTTTTTACCTCAGCTGCTCTTTCCGACTTTTCTACGTCACCTAATATCGAAATGTCTGGCAGTACTCCATTTATTCTTACAATTGCCTGAGATTCCAAGGTATCTATCTGCTTTATCTTAGAAAATATATTAGATAAACCTATAGTAAAGTTATACTACTTTATATTAACACAGCCATTGACGTATTCCAAAGAATAGTAAACTTGTCTAAATATTACCATACGTGTCCATGACATAATTTTTCTTCGTGTTTACTGTCTTGACGCTCTCTTAACATTTGTTAACAATATTCTGTTGTCTTTATTTAAATCATCATACTTAGCCTTTAGTTCATCGCTTGGGAATGTTATATTCTAGTTTGGCGAAACAATTTGTAAAGCAGAATGTAATCTCTAATTATTTATAGTTCTTTCTTTAATAAGGATTTACGAACTCAAAAATAAAAACAGATGATAATAATAGTAATTAATACTAATAGCGCCACTACGAAGAACTACAGTATAGACGAAGCAAAACTCAGACTTTATGGGGAAAGTAATAAATGATCTTGATGCAACTGAGAGTACTGTTTTAATAGAGGAGGAGAGTGGTTAGCTAGCTCACAAATGGAATATAAGAAAAGGATACCTCAAAATACACATGTCGCAGTAGATATCAAGAAAAAGAAAATTGTATCCTTAGAAGTTACAACCAAAGAAGTACATATGATGGAATGATGGTGCTAAATAAAGAATAGCTGATAGAAAATGCTGCTGAGAATAATAATGTAAAAAAAAGAGTGATTGCAGATGAAGGGCTTATAATAATAATGAGAATTTCAGATATCTTTCTGATAAATAATGGCATTGAAGCTGCCGCAATCAAGGTAAGGAAGGAAGAATTCGTCTGCCGACAAGATAACCTATTCTCATCCAAGAAATATTATTGTCCTACAACAGCTGAAAAATTTTGAAAAATGGAAAGGATAGTGTTAGTTATGTATGTATGTGGATATACAGATGGGTAGTAGCAGAGACAGTAGTATTCTCTTTCATCCATTAAAAGGATGTTTGGAAAATGTGTATCAGCAAGGAAATATTCAAACATGGTTAAGGAAATGATGCTAAAAGCATCATTATTATACAATACATTTATTACAAGAAAATAGCTTCAAAAAGTAACGCCGCATAGAGATTAATGAGTTATGCAACAACGCAGATATTTCTCTAATCATTTATTCCACAACCGTAAAAAGTAGCTCAGCCGTCATAATATTACTGTTAAACTTCATCATTCGATATAATGAAGTACATGTTTCTTTATCTTCATTTTTTAGATGATCTGTAATATTTCCTATCTGGCATAAAGCTTTTACAAGTGCAATTACCAATAAGACATTTCATCTTGTCCCTATTGGCAGTAGTTCTATCATGGTCAACCTTTTGATGTTGACACCTCGAACATCTAACAAATAGATCCAGTTCATCGTTCATTATCTAATATCACACATATTCCTATCATTATTATTAAAGTCTAATACCAGAAGAATACCAATTTCCATGAGGATCTTCTTGAAATACCACTATAATATCTTTCTTCTCTACTTCCAGTATCTTCACTACATCGTCAGTAATTGCCTCGGCTATTCTGTCTTTTTCTTCTTGTGTCTTTCCGCTATACATTGCAACTGTTATAATTGGCATGATAAATGATACTAATGGATAGAATTAAGGTTATTGTAGTAGATTTATTCTTTTATTTGAAGAAATTAATTAGTTAGTCAGATCAATATATCTTCTCAGAGCTTTGCATATATTTCTTATAGTCACCTCTGTCACTCCTGCAGGCAGCAGCCAATTCCATCTGTGTTACATTATCATCATCTTTTGTAATAATACTTGCTAGATAAAGTATGGATGCGGCAAATCCCATAGGATTTTTTCCAGCAGACAATATTATTTCCTCTTTAGCAATGTTGTTCATCATTCTGATTGCGTGACGTTTAGTTTTATCGCTCAACTTCACTCTGTTTGCAATTCTTATAATGCAGTTCATGGGATCCACTATTGGAATTATAATATCAAGCTCAAACACAAGCATTCGGTAATTTCTTGCAATGTCTTTACGTTTTATATTACTAATTGTAGATATTTCCTTGAGTGTTCTAGGTATTCCCATATCTCTACAAGCAATATACATGGCTGCAGTCAATACTCCAGCAATCGTCTTACCGCGAGGCAACTGTTTTTCATAGGCCTTTCTATATATGTAAGCTGTTTTCTCAACTATCGCATCTGATAGACCAAGTTTGTCCTTTAGCGTATCAAGTTGCTGAAAAGCCTGCCTAAGATTCCTGCCTTCAGAATTATGAACCTGTATTCGAGCATCCCATGTTCTTAATCTTTCTATTGTAGAGCGCATAGATGCATCCAGGATCTGTCCACTAGCGTCCCTGTTAGTTCTTCCAATAATGGTTGAAAGTCCCATATCGTGAACAGCTAAAGAAGTTGGAGCACCAGTTCTTGCTTTATTATTTTTTTCTTCAACTGTAAATGCACGCCATTCTGGACTATTGGTATCTTGAGCCTTATCTGTGATTACCGTACCGCAATTGCCACAAATTACTTCCCCAGATTCAACGTCTGTGATAACGTTCTCATCTTTAAGGCATAGGTAACATGTTATAGGAGGAACAATGGGTTGCATTAGGGTATAAGACTTCCTACCTTATAGAATTGCGTTATGTCCTTATAAAGTACGTGTAAATTGGGTCAACTAGAAAAAGATTTATGAAACTTCATATTCTCTATAGAAAGATGTCAACTTATTTATTGTAGAACTGAGAATTGATATTTGATTCTGTCTATCAGTATAGATTATTTTGTACTTTGTATATTAACCGAATGATGAAGTCATGATAAAAAACTCGAACAAAGGCTATAAATCCTACTAGTCCACTTTCCTCTAAATTACTTGTACAGATAACTGCTGGGCTTGAA
>CAWIMJ010000032.1:0-12952 GCA_963837175.1 uncultured Nitrososphaeraceae archaeon | reverse complement strand
ACAATCAGTTTGACTTGGAGACTTGTTTTTGTATCCATCACAATGCAAATACATTAATGAAGCAATTCCATTGTCTGCAAAGCCGTAGTACTTGGATATTGCATCTATCACAGTTTTATTATTCCATACATTACCATATTTTGCTGCAAAGATGTTTGGTGTTTTGATACCGTGATTTTCCAAGCATTGTTTAGAATTGGCAGTTTCAAAATCCAAAGCTTTTGAAGACACATGATTTGGGGATTACTTACTGGAGTCATACCTTTGGACTCTATATCCTGTCCATCTTCTTGTAATGTAAGTATATCATTCCAGCTCAAATGCTGTGTTTTCTTTCAATCCTCTGCATAACTACACGTAATAAAAAAACTTGCCTTAAATCCATATTTATCCAGGATTGGTTTGGCTGTAGTAAATTGACTTTTATGGGTATCGCCAAAAGTTAGAATTACCACTTTACTGTTTTCACTGATTGTATCATTGAGCTTATGCTCCTGTTGACCATATGTTGTGATGTTAATTGGAAGAGATATTCCCAAGCTGATAATGACAAGCATTAGAGCAATAATAACAACAGTAACAATCGCAGGCAACATAATTGAATTGTTCAATTTAGTTTATACTTTATATGATATTGTATATATGGCCATAGTCAAATACTATAAACAATAATATTATTACAGCAAAATCAATTGTTATCTATGCAAACTCCAGGTTAGAAATTTTTGAGATGCTTGCTCGCGACCAGTTAACTACTCAGGCTATATACATTGTTGCAAAGCTAAGAATAACTGATTATTTAAAAGATGGTCCTAAAAGCCTTGAGAAATTAGCAGAAGAGACCAAAACTCATCCTGATTCTCTTTATAGGTTATTGCATATGCTAGCTAGCATTGGTATATTTGGTGAAACAAAAGCAGAAGAGAAAGAAGGAGAAAAACAAGAACAACAAGTTAATCAAACAAGAATAAGAAGATTTGAGCTAACACCTATGGCATCTCTTCTTCAATCTGAAGCAAAAGATTCAATTAGAAATTTTGCTTTATTGTTTTGATAGAACCATTTAAGAAAGCTATAGATAATCTTTTATACAGCATACAAACTGGGGAGAATTCATTTAAACATGCAAACGGCTTGGAAATATATGAGTATTTTGAGCAAAATCAAAAAGAGGCTCAAATATTTAACAGCGTAATGGCTTCGCTTACCTCCTTACACGCTTCATTAATCTCTTCTATGTATGATTTTTCACAATTTAATACTATTATTGATATTGGAGGAGGACAAGGAATGCTTTTATTAACTATTCTAAAGAATAATCCCAATCTTCATGGTATATTATTTGATTTACCTCATGCAATTGAAAGTGCCAAGAAAATATATGCTAAAGAATCTGCAAACTCAAAGAATAATAATAGAGACAACATCCATGATATTCTTTCTCGTTCCAAATTAATAGAAGGAGATTTTTTCAAATCCATTCCTGCTGTAGGTGCAGATGGCTATATAATAAAGAATGTGATTCTAAACTGGGATGATAAATCTGCTGAATTATCTTAAAGAATTGTTTAGAAGCTATGAAAGGTACACATTTATTACACAACTGCAACAATGAATAATCTGCCTTCTAAAACATGAAAAAAGTTTTCCTCTATGTGGATATTGTGCCATATATACACAAGAATAAAGGCAAACCATGAGTATAATAATATAGGAAGATTTTCTTGTAATCTATTTCTATGACAGTTTTAAACGCTTGATTTTAAGTATATAGAACCTGAAATATTTTATAGAACACTCACAATAAAAAGCTTAAAAGATTTAGCGATTGTTATATTGCGAGCAAAACGAAAAGAGTATACGTAAACACAATTTCCGCAGTGATGCTCGTATCTCTATTATTCATCGACAATTTGTCTTCAGGGAAGGTAATAGCTAGTTTCTCTTCAACCGTTCCTAATTCCAGTAAATCCATGACAACTATTGATGGCGGATTAATTAATACTACGAATGCTACGAATGCCATATCAGAAAACGTTACTGGTACATTAGCAAATGCTACAAGTGCTTTAGAAAATGCTACAAATATAACCCAGAATACTACAAGCGCTTTGGCAAATGCAACAGCTGCATTAACTAACGCTACACAAGCTTTACAAAATATTTCCAGTATTTCTGCTGCTGCTAGACCATTACCTACTACTGCTAATGCAACTGCAGTTAATGCTACTAAAGTAATAAATTCAATCTTTGATAATAATCTTCCAGCTCTTTTTATAATTGTAATTTTTCTTATCATAATTATTCCCTTAGTTTTTGATATGTATCTAGCCTATAGAAAAAAACCTAAGGATAGGTACTGATAAAGATAATAGCCGAGTTGTCGGAATGCCAGGATTATATAGATCTTTAATGACGTTTGGAATTATAGTATTAGTTGGAACAGTTATATTTTATCTTCTTGCTCTAATTACTCTAAATATCAATAATTCAACAAGCCCTGTTCTTCAATCTTTGATTGACATACTAAAGAACCTTGGTACAATACTTGGAACAGCATTAGCAACAATAATTGCATTTTATTTTGGAATGAGAGGAGCAGAATCTGCTACAGAGAAAGCAGCTGCTCGCTTCTGCTACAAAACCACCTGGCGAGAAAGTACCACCAAAAGTGACTTAATACTATGCCTGCGGATGGAGCCACAGAAGTTCCAGTTACCTCGCTTGTTAGCGCTACGTTTAGTGAGCCTATGAGCAGTCCGTCTATTAATGCAAATACATTCACTGTAAAAAAGGCAGATGAGACTACCGCTATAACAGGTATAGTCTCTCTTAGCTCAGATGGTAAAACTGCTATATTTGATTCTACGCAAGACTTTTCTCCAAATACTAAATATGTTGCTGCAATAGATATAGGAGCAGAAGATCTAGCAGGTAATGCATTAGATTCAGCTAAACAATGGTCATTTACTACTAAAAGGTGAACAGCTCTCAGGCGAGTAAGAATAAATGGTTTTGTAAATATTTTCAATGCATAGTGCATAAGATACTTCTCATCTTTAAATCCTGTTGACTTCCAATAATACTTATTGACAATAAAAGAGATAAACATCCAAATAGCACTGTTTATGATAATACTAAATAAAAAGCCATAGTAATATGTCATAATTATACCTGTTATAGTACCACCTATAATAAAGGGAATTTGTCGTTTGAGAACTGCCTCTAGAACTTTGTCCAATCTTTTCTCCTCTAGGTGCTACCAGATGATTCTAGTTTTTGCTTTACTGTTTGAGCAGACTTGCTCTAATCCTTTTCTTATCTTATTGTCTGCTTGACTACCAGAAAGCATATTTGCAACTTTTCCAGTTGTCGGTAATTCATAATCAATTGAATGTCTAATATGTGTACTATTTCCATTTCCTTGGAATTCCTGAATACTTTCCCATTTCTTAAATGGCCCCTCTGTTTGTCTGGTAACCAGTCTTCTATTCTGTTCTTTATCTTTTACTTCTAATCTCATTTCTTCTTCTTTCCCCATATATTCTCCTTTTACTTTCATTTCAGAGCCTTCTTCACTTTTTGAACCTGAAAGTGATTCTGATTCTTTGACTATATCACGTGGCCATGCTTCTTTGATATTATCTGGATTAGTATAATATTCAAATACTTTTTGAACTGGTGCATTTATTTCTGTTTCATATTGAACGTTTGCCATAATCACCCAGTAGATCACATATGTATTAAATGAGTGCAATCTCATTACTGACCAATTATCTTAATATGTGTACCATAAATTCGGTTTTAATACCAAGAATTAGTTTGATTTTTGGTTTTAATAATAAACTTAGTGATGTTTATTATTATAGTATTTAAATAAGATGTATGATAAGTTGTTTATAAGAAAGATGTCTATCACCTCTTGCTCCATTATTATAATGTATATTTTGTTAGCACTAATAGTATCAACAGCTGTAATCTACTTTATAGTTGCATCACAAGAATATGGCGATTTACTTGAATTTTTGGAAGTAGGTATCCAAGGTGAAACACAAGAAAAACAAGTTGAAATGACTCTTTTTATAGGCGCTGGAATTGTATATCTTGGATTATTTGTTTGGATCCTTAAGACAAAGATTAGAAGTAAGATTCCATACATTGTTGTAGCAGCAGTATCTGTTATATTAATTGCAACGTATGTAGCATCTAGAACAATTGGTGTTCCAATAGTGGGAGTAGAGTATTACATAGGCAAGCTAGACATGGTTAGTAAAGCACTTCAAGTAATAATGATTGGCATGTCAGTATATTTGATATCTACAGCACGTAAAACTTTGATAAAAGAAGAAACGATAAGATAAGATAAGACAGAGGTATTATTATTTATCTAAATAATTATTTCTCCTACCTCTTCCTACAATCTCTTAATTTTATTTAAAGCTGTAGGAATGTTGTTAGATCACTACCAACATATGCATGATATAATCTACTCTTTTCGAGTTGCAAATGGTCAAATTTGTCATGTATCCATCGAACTTGCTAATATAGGGGTTCTTATACTGCTGAGTATAGAGTAATTATTGCTGGTATACTGAAAATATGAGGCGAAAATTAAGTAATCCTACAATTGGAAGTGAAAAAATTAACGAAAAGGACAGTCAAATGTTTCCTTTAGACTCTATTGATATTAATATAATCAGAGAATTACTAGCTAAAGCTGATATCAGAAGTGCAGATATTGCATCTAAATATAAGGTTCCTATATCTACTATTCAGAGAAGAAGAAAAAGGCTTGTGGACTCCATATTAGAAAAGAAATATCTCATAGACATAAAGAAAGGAGGTTTGAGAACTGGAATTATTTTGGCAAATGTGGAAAGAGGAAAGGCTAAAGAAGTAGCAAAAATCATTCTTGAAAGAAATAAAAGTAATGCGATATCTTCATCTACACGTATTAATGACGTAAATAACGTTATAACTGAGATTATATACAACACTTCATCAGAATTATACAATATATTAGAACAAGTCAAGAAGATTCCTTATGTTTCTTCAGCAACCTGGTCTGAATTAGTAGAAGTAGTTGGTAACAATGATGCTCCCATAATTGCTGCATTATCAAGACAGAAAAGATAATGAGATCTATTCATCAACACCAATTACTTTCACTAATACTCTCTTATTTCTACGACCATCAAATTCTCCATAATAGAATATCTCTAGTCTCATGGACCAAAGTCTAATTTTCCATCTGTGACGGCAACTATACTTCACACCCCATTATTTGACCCTTTAAATGTGTGCATCAGCATTGTTATACCTGGAAAATGAGTCTGGGTGAGAAAATGAGTCAAATCTGTCTGCATCCCACCGTTAATGCTTATGGACGTGTCGTTGTTTAAATTATATTGGGAATTGAGTTGCTCGGCTGTCCCATTGACAGTAGTAATATTTTGAGCAAGAACTAGAGTGAGATTTCCGACCAAAGAGCTGAAAACAGGATTCTCTGACGCTTCTTGTACCTGATATCAATCCATTGTGATTATGGTCTAGAACCTGTTGAGCGTAGAGTATTGGAGTGCTAACACCTTGAGAGTATCCTATTTCACGCAAGTTCTGGGCCACTGCCCCCATCAGTACAATATTATCTACTATACCTGGATTGTTGATTGCAACTCTTGGGACAACCATTTACCCTCGCTATGTCCAACTAGAATTACATTGTTAGAATCAACTTCTGGTTGCTGTACAAGAACATCGAGCGCCTTCTCTGCATCTTGTGTTAGATCGTCAAATGTAGCATTCCCCCATACATTGCTATCCAAAATTGTAAAATTTGCACCTATGCCCCTTTTGTCATACTGCAAAACTGCAAAGCCTCTTTCTGAAAGATATTTAGCTATATCAAAGAACGGTCTAGCAGGCGGATAAATAATTGAGCCTGTTTCGTTATCTGTACGAACGTAGCCTGCAGTTTCATTCATATCAACAGGTCCAGAGCCAGGAACAAGAAGGACACCTGGGAATGGACCGTCACCAATAGATGGAAGATTTAGCCTAGCATTAGTCTTTAAACCATTACCTAAATCTATAACTAAATTTCTATATTTTATTGTCTGTAAGTCTGATTGAGCATTAACTGTGAGAGTTGTAGCATAAAACAAGGAGGACATAGAATAGAGAAGAGAAATAACTATCGCTACTATTTTCAGGAACAACATCCGAAAAGCATGATAATGAGTATATAAGGAATACTATAGATAGTCTTGTAAAATTAACTTTTGGTAAACAACAGGCCATATTTTGTCATGTCTCTAAGCTAAGTATAAAAATAGAAAATACACAATTAATAAAATAATTTTAATAATATACAGCAAACAACAGAAAGGTGTGCCTGGAACTTTAAGTAATTAGTAAGGAAGAAGATACCAAAGCTGAATTAACAGATAATAAAAACAAAGGTCAAGCATATTCACTTGAATAGGAATTAATGTAAGAAATTGGGTGGCATATTTGAGTCAATTCTGTCCAACATCCCACCGAGGCCGTAGACTTTACATAGTTGAATAGGTATTTTATAATAATTTATAATATAATGGCTCTCCTGATGGCCTTCTTGATTTGGTGCTGTTAGAATCAAAAATACTTTTTAAGAACATAGATACTGTAAGATGATATTGTCCAATAATGGGAATAGCTCTCAAGATAAAATAGTTGTAAAACTGATTCCTTTTGGACCCACGTCTCAGAAATATTAATTCTCTCACAAGTAAACTTCTTAATCGTCCAAAGGTCAGAAGTTACCTTAAAAGTATAAGTGGTGAAGAATTAGAAAAGAAAAAGAAATAAACAAACACCTAGGCTATTATCTGTTGAGCTCCTTCCAGAAACTGTTGCTACTGCCGCCACCAAGCGTATTGCCTTACCAAAATCCTATTTAGCTAAATACTATGATTATGAGAATAATTGCTGTCTTTCCGTTAAAGGTAAGCTTGGTCAACGCAATCCTACAGAAATAATCGAATCAAAACAACAACCATTGCCAAATGATGAAGAGTTTGAAGGAGGCGTTGCGAATACTTAGCCAAAGCGAACCAAGTATAGGCGAATCAATACAGAACAACATTTTAAAGCCATATCAACCAATGCCTCCTCTATTTATACAAGAAACTCCTGATGGAGATATAGAAAGGACGCTCTGTGTTGGGCTTCGACCTACAAATAGTGGTGGTGGTAATAGTAACAGCAGTTCTAAATATCAACATGAGATTGTGGCAGTAAATATGATTAACAAAGCCATTGTTAGATTTGATAATAGAGCACCTGCAAACTCTAGAGCTGAAGAATTAGTTTGTGGCTCTCCTGATGCTAATCAACCTACGGCAGCTAGAGGAACACCAGGAAGTGCCAAAGTGACAGTTACTCAAGGAAATACATTACTATGGGATTTCATAGTAACAAGACCAGCTGCTTCTTCAGGAACAAACGGTTCTGGCATAGAACTGCAATATGTAAACTATAAGGGAAAAAGAGTTCTTCGTAGAGCAAATGTTCCAATCCTAAACGTACAGTATGATCATGATGCTTGCGGTCCTTTCAGAGATTGGCAATGGCAAGAAAGTATGATTGAAGCAAATGGTGATGATGTCATACCAGGTTTTCGATTATGTCCCACTCCAGCTAAAACAATTCTTGCCAGTGGAAGCAATCAGGGAAACTTTCTTGGTGTAGCCGTTTATGTAGATGGACTAGAAGAAATAGTACTGGCAAGTGAGATGAAGGCAGGATGGTATCGCTACATAAGTGAATGGCGTCTTCATGCAAATGGAACTATAAAACCACGGTTTGGTTTTAGTGCTGTCACTGACTCTTGTGTTTGTAATCCTCATCACCACCATGTATACTGGAGACTCAACTTTGATGTAGGAAATACAAAAAAGAATGTAGTAGAAGAGTACGAATGATCCTCCAATATCAGGCTCATCAAATTGGCATTTGATCAAATATGAAACTAAGAGGCTAAGAAATCCTTCAAGTAACAGAAAATGGAGAATCCAAAACCAACAAACAAGTAAAGGTTATTTGATCAATCCAGGTGCTAATGATGGCATTGCCGATAGTTTTGGGAAAAGAGACATCTGGTTTTTAAAGAATCGTTTAAATCAGTTTGATGATGGAATTGTGGCACTAGGTTCACCTTCTGAAGCTCAACTAGATAACTTTGTGAATCATGAGCTTATTAAGAACAAGGATATTGTAGTTTGGTATGCACACACTTCACTCACATAGCAACACATGATGATACAAGAACAACAAGACATATAGTTGGTCCTGATTTAGTACCATTAGAATCTGTAAAAATAATAGTAAGCCCAATTTTAGTGGGTTGCAAACTTTGAATTAAGTCTCTACTAGATATTCCTAGTTCACACTCTGTAAGTGAAAGAAAAGCTAAATTAACAAAACAACAGAACCCGTATACATGCTGGGACCTAATACCACCTAACCTGTTACGATATCAGTGATTATTAGCCTGTGCTAAATACGGAGCATAAACTCCTAGGAGTGTCCCTAAATAACACAAAATGTCCCTAACATGAAACAAAGTCAAATTTAGCGTTTTCTTGACTGGTTATGTGCAATAATGTTATCTGAGGCTGACAAATCAATAATATAGTTAAATTAGAAACTAATGAGAACTTGATCATTTTATAAGGTAAAAATTCTACTAAACTATAGTGGCCACAACATCAGAATCCAGATCTCATAATTCACATAAAGATAGTCGGCATCCCAAGTATTATGTAATTAATGAATGGTTCAATCGAAAAAAGTCATTGCTACTAACACTTGGCGTCGTTAGTATTATGTTACTATTTCTTCTTCATTTGACCGTTATAACGGTTCAAATTGTTCTAGGATCTATCGCTGAAAAATTTGTTATCCTAACAACCATTATTCTAATCTCTATTATAGCAATTTCGGTAATCTGGAAAGGAATAGCGCCAATAGCAATATGTGCTATAGGACTTACTCTAACATCCATTGGAATTCTTTTTCCCATATATTCAGTTAATATGGTCAGAGAAGTCCATTATAGATCATCTTACGGCTTTGCAACAGAGCAGTCAATATTCAATGCATCTCATGGCTATTTCTTCCAAGGAATAGGAATGATTGTATTTAGCATAATTATTGGATACAAGCCCGGTTTACTCTATATAAGAAATAGACCAGAGCCATCGCATATTGTTTGGGAGAAATATCCTATTTGGCATAATAATACAAAAGTTGTGGAAGGATATAATGATCCTACTTTAGTACTAAAAAGCTTAATGACAGAAGAAGAAAAGTACCTTTTATGGCATTATGAATTTGTATTAACTGACATTTATGGTACTCCTTATCTTGTTAAACCTAATGGGTATGTCCCAAAAAGTTCAACAATTTTCAGAGACAAAGTAAGCGGAACGATGATCGGAAAGATAAATAATTTTTATTGTTGTTAATTAGAAGTTCGATGTGGAAAAAAGGCAAATCTGACTATTGTGTAAGAACAAACAACAGAAAAATGAGATAGATACTGGCAGTTGCTTTTCTTATTTAAACACATTAAATTGGTACAATATCATCTAAAATCAAATACCTTCCCTTAGTAACAGTTGAAGCAGAAGATAACATGGATGAAGATAAGACCAATTTTTTTATGATGATTATATTATTCTTGCAAAATTGCCATAATATGGCCATTAATGAATTCTGTCTCTTTGTTATTAAATCGTTCTTGTGAATCGATTATTGTGTATCGTAATTCCTTCTTCTCCTCCTCCAATAATTTAATTATATAATTATAATTTTCAAGTGAATGGTACTCAATTACTATATTCTTTATCTTCTTATGGGTTAATGTGTTGATTGCACCTTTTAAAGCTAAGACTTCTGCACCTTCTACATCTATCTTAAGTAATGAGATTTCATTTATGCCTATAGTTTCAACTAAATTATCTATTGTTACTGTTCTAACTAATTTCTTATTCAATTCATCCTGGTTGGTTAATATTGTTGAACTTAGATTTGTAAGAAATTCCTTAAGCATTGTAGACATACTATGCTTCTCATAAAATTCTGTTATTATGTCATCTTTATCTGATATAGCCTTATTTATCAAAAGAACATGTGATCCTGAAGGAAAAAGAAGATTATTTAGTTTGCAGTTTGATTTAAGCATTTCAAATATAGTTGGAGATGCTTCTACGGCTATAATCTTAGCCTTTGGATAGATGTATGACAATAATATTGTATAAATTCCTATATTTGCACCAATGTCCATAACTATGGCATTATTATTATAATTCAAGTTTAACTGAGTCATAAATTCCCTTTCTTTTTCTTCCCAATCCGGTTTGACAAGAATGATATAATCAAGAATCATAGGTAAGGAGAGTATGGCGCCATCTATCTTTACTAGAACAGATTTTACAGGTATCCAATTTAACAGATAAGTTCTTTTAAAGTATGTATCTATGAGTTTGTTCTTACCAAATATACCAATAATGAAAATTATTATAATGATTGCATTAATATATACAAAAATAAGACAATCTTATCCTTGTAAGTATATCCATATTTACATCCTTTAAGCCAGCTTATTGATTCAGATAATATCGATCTCATTATTTTGTGTGAATAGTTCCTGCTTCATTACTATATAATATCATCCTTATACTAATCTGGGTGGTATATTTGAGTCAATTCTGTCCCACATTCCATCGAACCCGTGAATTAAATTCTATAGATACTACCACTGCGGATTATTCTTCTTGTTTAAATCCTGCTTTGATATAACTCAAAATTGGAAAGAATGAATTGCTGACACACGTATCTAGAGAGAAAAACTAACAATAAACGATAGTAGGTACTATCTATCTATTCTTCTACTCTTGCTTTTTTTATGCTTCTTCCATTCCTATCCTATGAATCAGATTTTCAGCTTTATCTATGAGTCGGCAGTTGTTTATGACCAGCTGGCAAAATTATATTGCTGCCACATCTCCATGATTTTCCCATTTGAAATGCGAAACAAATCAAACCCTGTTGCAACATATGGTTTGCCTGTAGGTGGATTACCAAACAATGGCCCTGTATTTGTTCCACTATTTGTCCATCTGATTAGTACCTTATCTCCTTTTGAAAAAATATCGTCATGTACAAGTTTTCTATCTGGTACAGCTGCTATTATTGCAGCTGCATATTTCTTTATTCCTTCTGGACCTTTGCGTAATTCTTCAGGAAGAACTGGATTGTGTAAAACAAAATCAGACGATAGAATTTCATCTGCTACCTCTAGTTTGCCTTTTGAAAAAATGTCATTGTGGTAACGAAGAGCTAACGCTTCATTTTTTTCTTCTTCTTCTGACATGTGGGAGGGTTGTTGTTTGTCCATGGCTGTTACATCTAAGAGCAATATATAAGGTTCCCTAAAACCTAAAATTCTGCAATTATATCTGAATTAGAAAGAAGAATAATGAGGTAATAATAATGCAAAATAAAATGGAGAGCAATTCATCATATTCCTGCTTATGCAGTTTCGCAAATTCAGTAAAGTTATTTTGCATTTACAACTCTAGTAACAGGATGAATTTCATTTCAGCTGTGAAGACCTGACGACCCCTCAAGATCTGTAAATCCATTTGCCAGTAACAGTTACATTTTTACCTGCTACTGGACCGCTTATAGTATTTTTCATAGCCATTGCAAGACATACAGCCGACAGAAAAGATTTTCTCCTTTTTATTCTAACCTTAGTCACTATCTTCCTGTTCTTCTTTCATCAGACGATGATACCATATGACTCTATAACACTGATGTTAGGTCGTACTAAAATATAATATATAAGATTTTCTTCTGGGTGGTAAATTTGAGTCAAATCTGTCTTGGGTTCCACCGAACTCGTGTCAATTTCGTCCCTTTATTACCACTCGCTTCTTATGATATATAGATACTTTATCCTATGTGATAGAGATTGGTAGATTTCTACAAGAAAACTGCGGTCACACAATAAGTTATATATTTTAGTGCATTTTAGTGTAGCCCAGAATTACACGACTTTACACGATTTTAAAAAAATTACACGACATTTTACACCACTCTAATTTAATGCACAAAAAAGTTATTAATACACAATAGGCTCTAGTCTTCTTCAATGGTCGATAACGTTACCAATGTAGAGAACACAAAGCCTAATAAGATGGTGTATTCAAAGTAACACCATATATACACAATATACTACGACATTATGCAGACATTTTCTATAACCAGGAAATAGAAGATTCATCATGACTAAAAGAAAGAAAACACTATTTTTTCTGGTGTCTATATATGCTGCTTCATTGTCTGATATGTCCTATTTTCCTTCCCTTTTTTAAGTGCTTATTTATATTATGAGATTAATTTGCAATTAACTGAGGAAAGAAAAAAACGTATAATATCTGTATTGTGATGGATATGTGGATAGGTATACAGGAGAATACGCTCACTTATTTACTACATCCAAATAACCGTTAGATAGATAGAGAATATAAAAACGACAACTAAAATAGTATTCTATGTTGCCCTATTAGCGGCTTTACTTACAGTAATAATAACAGAAGGAATAATGACACAACAATCAGCACAAGCAAGACAAATTATGCATGGACTCTACTGGATATAAAAGTAGAAAACAGGATTATGAAAGGAAAAATATAGGAGATGAAATTCGATACGGCAAAAACAATCTTTGGATATTTTGGTTTTGATAGGACTGTCTATGGAAATAAGACCTCAAAAATGAAATGGTAGTGAATGCAAGAGTAAGAATAGATAGAGAAAAAGATATCCCAATAGAGACAATGCAAAAGTAATAAGGATTTGGTAACTGTCAATGTAACTCAATCCTTGGGGTAGTCAAATA
>CAWIMJ010000031.1:0-14193 GCA_963837175.1 uncultured Nitrososphaeraceae archaeon | reverse complement strand
TACATATGATATTGAATGATGATGCATAGTGAAAAGGAATTACTAGTGCTATGTTATTAAATCAATCAAACAATTCATCTAGTATCTCTATCTATTACATAAATTCAGTATAAACTTTTTAAAAATAAATAACCTATTAGTACAAACACTCCTATAGGAAGTTATATGAAGAAGAACTCAACTTTACTAATGGTTGGAATCTTAGGGGCGGTAGCAATGCTGTCAGCAGGATTAAGTATAATACCTGTACAACAAGCTAGTGCAAACTTATTAATGGATGAAGAGGATGGAGGCGATACAAACTTCAGTTTTGAACAAGAACAAAAGAATAGATGTAGTGGTTCTGCTGAATGTAGTAACTACGGCGAAATAAACTTCGGCATCGAATAAAAACATTGGCAGGTCTTACTGCCACAATCCGTATTTTTTCGTTTCATAACTAAAAGAAAATTCCGTATATAGAATACATAGGATGAGAGATAGAGTATAATCTCGATATTTTCATATTTATCATAAGGTTCTTCGTTAGCTTTGTCGTGGTATTCCTTTTTCTGTTATAGATAACAAATCCAACTACATATATTATTAGAAGGCGGGTGGTAATAAAGGAACAATATTGTCACGGGTTAGGTGGTTCTCGCACCAATAGCAGTTCTAAAAAGAGACTCTGCTATATTAAGAAATATGTTAACTTTAAAGTTTTCTCCGTTTGCACAAAGTTATTATCTTCTCTCTTTTCATCAATTATATATCTCACTATTCTAAAACATGAATTACAAAAGTAAGTTAGATGCCAGTACAATTTCAACGAATAAAGCCTAAATTCACTATTATCTTTTAAACACATCCATCTTGCTATAGTAAAAATGTCTAATTTGAATAATTCACTGTAAATGCTTTTGGGAATAATAATCGAAAAGCATAGCATATAGCTAACTAAATATCAAATAAATAAGAGAATCACTAATGAATAAAATTACGAAAACATTGTCTTCTAATCGGAATCAGAAATCTCTCCTACCCATAACAATAAATAAGATGATTTTATTACAATAACAGAGAAGATAAAACCAAGAAAGGATCAATATGAAGTTTTAAAAATTAACTGTGATATGTATTATACTTCTTTTTCAGAGTACATGCAAGAAGCAATGAAGTTTGATATAGAAGAAGGTAAACTTTTGTGATCAGGTTCTATCGGATTCAATACACTAGGTTATGTAATCCACTTACACAATGTAAAATAGAGAGTAGTTGTTTACTTTTTATTTGCATAAACCGCAATATACAAAACTGCTATATCGTATTTTGTTCTAAAGAATTAAAGGATAGATATGGTAAAAATTAGTATTCAAGCAGCTCATGAACAAGTAAACCCTACTGATTTACTAAATGATGTCATTATTATGGATAAAAATGGTATAGAACGATGTTGGTCAAGTGATCATTATATGCCCTGGTGGCATAATGGAGCTTCTGGTGCTGCAGCCTGGCCATGGATAGGTGCTCGCTTTAGCTAAAACAAACAATATAGTAATAGGTACTGGTGTTACCGCTCCAACACTTAGATATAATCCAGCAGTAGTCGCTCAAGTCTTTGCAACCCTTGGATACATGTTTCCTAATAGAGTATTTTTGGGAGTTGGTTTAGGAGAATCTCTCAATGAAGTAACTTCCGGTAATGATTGGCCTCCAACTCAAGAAAGATTTCAGCGAACAAAAGAAGCAATAACATTAATTAAAAAGCTATGGACAGAAGAATGGATAACGTTCAAAGGAGAATACTATTGGGTGAAAGATTCTAATCTATATACTAAACCACAAAAACCAATTCCTTTGTATATTGCAGCTATTGGATCTCAAACAGCTAGATTGGCAGGAGAGGAAGGAGATGGCTTTGTAACAAATGAAATTAATGTAGAATCAATAAAAAGTAAATTGCTTCCTGCACTTAGAGAGGGGACAAAAAAGTCAGGAAAAGACTTTGATACATTAGAAAAAATACTTTTTATACCAGCCTCATATGATAAAGATAAAGAAAAGGCAATACAATCAATTAGATTTTGGAGAGGTGCTATGATAAAGGCATTTTTTGATGTAGATGTACATGATCCTCGTGAGATTGAAGAAAATGCTCAAGTAATTGGTGATGATACATTAGAAAAGATGTTATTAGTAATTAGTAATGCAGAGGAAGGAATAAAGAAACTTGAGAAATATGTGGGTTTAGGGTTTACAGAAATTGTGTTGACAAATTCTAGTCCAGACAGAGAAAAGCTAGTAAAATTAATTTCTAAAGAGATATCTCCAGCATTGAAATAACAGTTAGGTGAACTTTTCTTTCATATTAAATATGCAATGACCAAGGATTTAATTCTGTTAGGTTGTTGTTATTATTAAATCTGATTTTTCCAATTTTTTAATTCACTATATTATTTGTGAAACCAACTTAAAGCACCAATATCGTAGCGGATTCGGTACGATTAGGTCACTGCATGTATAAGGGTTCTGTTACTTCATTATTTAGTTTTTCTTCTATCTATAAAAAACAACAAAGATGTGCATATTTCTCAGCTATGTATATGCAACTTCATTAATAAGACAATAAGAAGATTTAAGTGACTAGTGTCTAGAAGTCAACAATTTTTCTTTGTTGTCAGATTTACAAAATGCATAAAGTGCATCATATACGTAGAATTGTTTTGTCATATTATCGTAATCATCCTTTGAAATAATACTAAAACCACTAGCTAATGCAGCCAGAGCTTCAGAGTAAGGAGTTAGACTCCTATTAGGAGTATCTGCTCCTCTAACAATCTTTGCTAATTCAAGCAGTGCAGGCTCTTCTTCTTTTTTATCCAATCCATATTTTTTTAAGATAGCATCAAAAGAGCATTCTTCACCATGATGACCTAACTCAACATTTGGTATGTCAAAAGGTATGGCATTTTGTTCTTTGGATATTTCAATTACTTTATGTGCGGCTACAAAAAGAAATTCTGCATCCTTATCAATGAAATTTTTTATAAGCCAAGGACAGGCTATTCGATCTACTTTTGCATGTTCTCTTGTTATCCATTTCATATTATTATTATTATTATTATTATTATTATTATTATTTTTTTACATTATATTTTTTTAACTATAAATATTCGAATGATAAAGGAGGGATGACATTATTTAATTTATCTAGAATGGGCAATAGAATGAATGTTATAATGCGGCTCTTAAGATTGAGCCCCAAATTTATCTAATTGCAATAGTCTATAGTTTGAATTATTATTATGATATAGTGTCCACTTATATCCCTAGATAGAAAAGAAGAGCATTGATAAAAGAATAAAAAAAGTCAAGGTTTAGCTTCGGATATTAAATTAAATGGTGTCTGAGTAGCACGTTTAAAGTGTTTAAAACCTGCAGCTTTTACTAATTCATAGATACGACGCTCACCTGCTTGTGCTCCCAATGCACATCAGTTATGAGCTAAAGATGCAGGTACACAAACTAAACTAGATGCAGCATAATACATACGTCCAATAGGATTTAGATTATCTTCTACTTTATCATTTGCAAACGGCTCTACAATCATCCAAGAATCTTTCAGTACCTTTCGTATAAGTTAGAGTCATGATCACCCCAGTCAACTCCTTTTCCAGTACGGAAGGCCTCAGTAATTTTTGGCTCATCTCTAAAGAATGCCATAGTAGCTTGAAAACCACCAAGTGAAAATAAGGACTATTTTCATTAGCTAAAGCCATTGCTTGCTCAGGGGAAGTGTATATTTCGTAGTATTTGGATCATAGCTAATATATCCTCCAGCAGCTTGATTTGATAGCCATTCCCTTACATAGCGTTCAGTAGTCCCAGTACCGGCTAGCTAATTCTGCAGCTGTAACTGGTTTAGAATCTACCATAGCTTTGTATAATCCAAGTTTACCTCCAATTATTACTAAAACAGTACTATACTGACTAGACATAATTTCGCTAATCAATTATTCTCCAACAGATATAGGTTCACAATATCTAGCTTGGAATCTTGTATTTCATATAGATAATACGAAATAAAGTATCATCTTAGATTCATCAACATGAATGGTCTAGTAAGTACCGTCACTAGTATTTGTAAAGAATCCGATGTATCCAGCAAAGTACATACTACATTAGATTCAGGAGATCCAATAGGTACAATAGTCTAATCTGATAGTAGGTCTTTATGTCGCAATCAAGAGCAACTCGTCTTGTAATCTTTGAACAAGGTAACATCACGGAAATAGAAGAGACAATCATAGATTTTACGACTGAACAGATCTTGGTTGCAATAGAATCTGGTTCAGACTAAAAAGTCAAGAAATATCCCTTAGCTAGTATAACGATTTATCATAGTTGTTTGAAGTAGTCATGTACTTAACACCTCCAAGTGTAAGATTAAGACAGCCAAAGTACAATCGATCTTTCTATGAAGCATCTTACAGTTATTATGGGACAGTTTGTATTTAGAAATCCTATGTTCTTTCTATCTACACTGCTACATAATCAATGAAACTACATCATAAGTTGTATTAGATCACTGTTCAAGAAAAGTGACCAGTCTGATTTTAGATTCTCAAAGAATATGTTTTACTCTTTTTTGAATTTCATTTATGTCCTTTGCTGAGGCAGTATTTGACAGAACCTTTTCTGTGATAATGATTAGATTTGAAAACCCATTTGTGTAATAGACGATAAACATGTACATCATGATATCTGTACTCTGTCTTTTTGTAAATATTCAATGCATTTTCTAGAGCGTAATCCACATCCAGTATTACTGTCTACTAATTCCATTTTCTTATTCGTATCATGACGTCTTCTAGGTACATCTAGAAGTCATATCACTTCTTGGTTGGTCTTTCAATCCGTATAGTCCCTCTTTATCAAATCTGTGTAGACCATTTGTAAGCCCACCATCTCGATCTGTTTGATTCATGTTCTAGCTACTGATGATGCTTCTTGTTTGTCTAAATCTTGACAACGTTTTACAAGTAGTATTCTTTCCTTGATATTTGCAACTTTTTCTTTCTTGTATGCACTATTTAAAATAGCGTTAATCGATACAAACAATTCAATAAAACTGTACTAATAGTATTGAAGCGAAGCAGAAAAGTGTTAGTTATGTAGGTAACTAAATAATGTCACCTATCTGTGTAAGTATGACAATTATGTTAGTTAGTATAGATGTTGCACCAAGATCATTTACTATTTTTCCAATAAAGTCTTTGAGTTTTGCTCCGTCTTTACTGTAGTTCTTGCTATTAGTGGCGCTACTATTACTACTATTATTATCAAGGTCATTAGTTATTTTTTGAGTTCATAATCCCAATTTATAAATAGAGAACTATAAATAATTATTTTGAGATCACTACCATCTCATTATAGGTTATTATTTCGCCAAAAAACTAATAATATATAATATTCTCAATGGAGTGAAGGTTCAGAGTATTATTATGCTTTATGTGAAGAATATAAATTTAATACATATCAAGTTATTACACATTATTGTTATTGCTTATTTCTTATTTCAGTTATTAGTTCCACTAACCTTTCCTTTCTTTCTTGCTTTTTTTTGAGTGGCTTATTGTTGTTTTTTTCTGACAATCTATTTCTCTCTGTAATTGAATTACCACTGAATATAGCTGTTTTACTGTAGTTGATTGTCTATCTATTTTATTAAAAGACTTTTGTAATGGTTGAAGCAGCTTTTCTATCTTAACCAGTTGGTTTGATTGTTTTTCAAGTTGTTTTGACATGCCTGTCAAATTAGCATTGTCAGATTGTTTTTTCTTTGTAAGAACTTTTGCCTTAGAAGGTTTCTTTCTCTTTTTTGCTTTGGTTGTGGATTGATATTGCTTGTCTGTAATGGGTACTTCTTCTTCTGGCTTAGTGAGTAGGCTTGCTTCTCCTCCACCAGCTATATCTTCTGCTTTTCCTTGTACTCTTTGTTGTAATGCCTCTTTTTCCTGCTGCTTCTTCTGATGATGCTTTTTCTTCTTCCTGGCCAGTTTCCGTACTTAGTCTCCACTTTATTTCTTCGTTTTCTGTCATGTACTATAATAAAAAATGTTCAAGGTATTAAATTACTTGCTATTCTAATATAGTGCATATAAGATTTTTTATATCCTCAGTATATTTAAAGCGATGGAAAACTTGATTTAGAATGAACTCTAAATTACAAAAGAGAACATAAAAGTAGAATGGTTTACTGGCTACTAAAAGTTAGATATGATATGTAAGAAGAATAAGAATATATGGTGACAAGCACCAAATGACAAGGAAAATTGCAGCTGTTACAGGATTGAGTAAAGGAATTGGAAAAGCAATAGCAATAGCATTTGCAAAATCAAACGACTACTCTGGCATAGTAACAAACTCACGAAGGCAAGAAGAAGCTCAGAGAGTTTCAGAGGAGATAAAGTTTTCTGGTAATAGGTACCTGATTCAATAGCTGTTGAGGCTGACATTTCAAAGGAAAGTGATTGTATTCGATTAATTGAAGAAACTAACAACCATTTTGGAAGAATAGATGTATTGGTAAATAGTGCCAGAGTTCAAGAAGATTTGCCCTTAACAGAAACAAATTTGGAAGAATGGTACAAGATAATAGGAGTTGACCTTACAGGACCCTTTATCTGTAGCAGAGAAGCTGTAAAATTTATGAAAAGGCAGAAGAACCCCAAAGGTGGCTGTATCATAAATATTTCATCTGTTCATCAAACAATACCCAAACCTCATTACATTCCATATGCCACATCCAAAGCAGGAATAGAGATGATGACGAGGACTATGGCATTAGAATTGGCTAAAGACAATATCCGAGCAAATATTGTTGCTCCAGGAGCTATAGATACTGATATGAACGAAGATCTTAAAAAGGATAAAAGAGAATTAGAAAATGTTCTCAAACAGATACCTTTGGGAAGAGTTGGGAGAGCAGAAGAAGTAGCTAATGTAGTTGAATTCTTAGCTTCAGATAAGGCAAGCTATGTAACAGGTACCACATTCTTTGTAGATGGTGGTATGACTTTGTATCCTAGCTTTGCATTAAGTCCAAAACATGAAGAGCGGCATCATGGTAGGTACTAACAGTAAATAACAGAATATGATTATGAACAATATACGATGGTCAAGGAAAAGACAAAAGAACATGGCTTAGAGTATGTGATTTTAAATGATGATGAATCTGAGCTATGGGAGATTGATTATGACTCAGGACATGCTGCAAATGTAAGTGAATATGTACAGCTAGACTTACTCAAACATGATAGCATAGTGAAGTATTCTGGTAGAATTGAGGATTTTCTCTCAGAACAAAGACGTTGTAAAAATATTCATTTTCATGAAACAATGGGTGTTCAGAGTCGTCTGCATATGAAATCTTGTAGTTTTGAAACTCGTAGCTAGTTAGTACAAAAATCTTGCTCGCTGTAATAAACACCACCATCACCTATTATACCATTAGATCCAAGGTTTAGTATTAGACCATGCGTCTTATCCATTGTAGATTGTGCTATTTTTTACAACTCGTGTTCGTATCGTTCATACATTTGATAACCCATTATTTACATATTTTTTAATTGTGATTCTTTTATTTCCTGTTGCCAAGTATGGATAAGAGTAACTTCAACTGTTTTTGTCTCAGAGTTGTTATTCATAGAAGAGGATCTATTGCTTAAAATAAAAGCATATGCATCACTTGTTAAAGGTTTAAAGATATCATTAATTCTTTCTCCACTATTAC
Organism: uncultured Nitrososphaeraceae archaeon; assembly: GCA_963837175.1. Lineage (GTDB taxonomy): Archaea > Thermoproteota > Nitrososphaeria > Nitrososphaerales > Nitrososphaeraceae > JAJNBK01. The sequence goes on along the minus strand of CAWIMJ010000031.1, from coordinate 6,419 downwards.
TATAAAGCAACTTTACATCCTGATTACTACCATTACTTTTCCAGGCTAGAGTATCTTTTCTACTAATTATAAAAACTCCTATTTTGTCACCATCTGAATTCTTTACTTGTATATCAAACGACAATCTATAATCAAACATAAGTATCAAGTTTACGCCAAAATACAATATCTCATACCCATGTGTATCTCCCGCAGGTATGTTAAACTCATTGATATTTCTCATTACATGAGAAAGAACTTTTACCACAGATGAATATGAATCATTATGTTATAGAATGTTTTTGTGTATTCATGAGATACCAGTACCTATAGTTTCTATAAAATAAGTACAAGCAGTAATATGTATTCAGGTTATAGGTCAAGACTATTTGGTCATGGTCCGGTGGAATGTGCAACAAATTTGACTCAAATATGCCACCCAGATTATTGTATATGCAATTGAATATTGCATTTTTCATTTATATATGTCTGAGCAAATAATACTAGAGATCTATGGAGGAATGGGATTCAGCCATTAATGATTTTGTACTGAGATGTAACAGCTGCTGGAGACCAAATAAGCATGTCAAAATTATCCGTACTTCACAGGAAAAATATTATTGTGAACAGTGTTTGGGTATTTATGATCTATGCCATAGTTAAACCCAATAATCGGCCTGATTAGCATTAGAAGATTTAAGGATCCGATGGTACTACTTCGACGAATATAGACGGGTTCTAGTAACGTCAGCGGCAACTGTTGTGTGTGTGCCACCACTTCTAAATTAAAATTCTATTATAAACACAAGAGAGACCAACTTTTTCCAAATATAAACTCTTTTTATTATCTGCAATAGTCTCATATATCAGAAAAAAGTAAATGATTGTCTCGTTAATTTTATTCTATTCTATTCTCTCATCGTTCGCGTTCTTTCTCTTAAACTCATGTCATTATTCCCCCTCCCCTTTTGCTCGTGTCGTGCAATACTCTATTCATGTTTGCAGCAACAGTATCTGTGAAAGGTTGTTGATCTTTTAGATTTTGCTCTTGTAATGTATTTTCTGGAACTTGACCAGAATAAGATGAGGCGATATCGCTTCGGTTTCTATCACGTAATTCACTTGCTACCAACTTTCTCACCCTACTTCCAGTTACAGTTTTTTCTTTTAGTTGTGTAGCATTTGATTTATTACCATTATTGCTATTATTATTATTATTATCCTTACCTTTGCTTTGTTGGTTATGAGCTTCCTGTTTTATTTTACCTGAAACTTTTTTTGCAATATCCCTTGCCATCAAAAATGGAACTCCTGACCTACTTACAGTTTGTGCCATACGATTTGTGTCAAATTTTTCCTTGCGGCCACTTGATCTTCTAACAGTTATTTGCTGCTGCTGATCCTTTTCTAAAGGTTGTGTTTTGCCAACTCTGGGTCTTCTTTTTACCGCTTTCCTGGTACTAATAGCATTGTCTCTATGTGCCTTAGAGGTTCTATTTCTTTTTTGTACTATTATTATTGTCAGATTTCTTACTTTTCATAAGTTTATACTATATAGATGGTTAACAAGAAACATATAGGCTGCCTAAAATCAACTTGTAAGAAATAACACGATATAATGTAGAATCATGGTAACAATTTGAAACAGAGGCTAACAGGGAGTAATAAAAGTGATAACGTAGCATAGCCGCTGCAGTGGGCGGTGCCAGCCACACATATCGCGTTTTGGCCTAGGATGATACCTAATACACCTACTGGCCGGTTATCACTTGGATATTCTTTCCCCTCTTCCCTGCCTCTCCATACACACCTATGAAATTAATGCTGTTTCCGTTAACACCAAAATCGGAATCGCTCAAACCTTCCACACCTCTGCCGATTTCGCTCCTGCCATGCACACCTGTGCCTTCATTGCTGAGGCCACGTACACCTTTGCCGCTTGTGTTGTGACAGATGCCACCCAAGCTGACACCCGTATTGCTGTTGCCATGCATACCCGTTCCGTCGTCGCTTTTGCCAAACACACCTACGTCGGTAATGTCGTTGGGATTGCCATCGGGGTTAAACACTGCATTTCCGGTTAACCCCCTCTCACAGTGGCCGCTGGGGCTGTGGCCAAATATACCATATCCTACGCCATCATCATCTCCGTCTACATGCGGCATTTCAGGTACTCCTCTTCCTGCCAAAAAACAGAATTTACGAGTTGTGCATCTGACCGATGTTTAATTTTCTTTACACTTTTTCAGAGGTTAAGCTACGGGAATAGAAGTATTTAAAACGTGTGCTCAGTATATATAATATAGAATAAATAGAAATTATGGAACTGGAGAAGAAGGCATCTCTGTCAAATACAGAAGTGGAGAAGGACGCTCTTGAAGGATTATCTCTAAATCTAGGAACTGTCCATTCCTATATATAGTCAAGGTTATTTTATCACCAACTTTCTTTTGCTCCTCAAGATAGGAGATAAAATCTTCTATTTTTATAACATTATGTCCATCAACAGCTGTTATTATATCCCCACCATGTTTTTTACCATATTGATCTGTACTGCTTCCATTTAGTCCTACTTTATCAGCAGGGCCATCCTTTACAATTGAATCTACTAATACTCCTTTGAAATTTCTTTCTAAACCTTTAACACTCTCTGCTAAATCTGAAGTTAATGTGGCAGCAGTAAGACCAAGCCATGGATGAGTATAATTTCCCTTTTCAATTAATGCAGGGACTATGCGTGTTATAGCATTAGATGGAATAGCAAGTCCTATCCCTGATAAGCCAGCTGTATTAATTCCAATAACTTGTCCATTCATATTTAACAAGGGTCCACCAGAATTTCCAGGATTGATTAGAGCATCGGTCTGAATTGCATTTGGTATGGAAAATCCAGTCTCTTGGTCTTCTATCATTTGGCCCGTTTGGCTTACTATACCAGTAGTCATTGTTCCTACAAGACCAAACGGATTGCCAATAGCTATTACCTGCTCTCCAACTTCAAGTGCAGAAGAGTTTCCAATTATAAGAGGCTTAAGCGCAGGAGGAGGTTGAGTAAGATTCCCAACAATCTCAATAACTGCTATATCATTAAAAATATCAGTTCCTGTTACATTTGCAGTATATCTATTTCCATCTACTAATGTTATATCAACTATTTTAGCATTACCTACTACATGGTTGTTAGTAATTATGTGTCCTTTATTATCATAAACAAATCCAGATCCTAATGCAGTAGCATTTTCTGATTCTGGACTTGGTGGTAATATGCTGCTAGGTGGAGGAACTTTCCTTGTTATCTGAACTACAGAATTCTCTACCTGTTTGAATATGCTATTAAGAGAAAGAGAATCTCCTCCCTGCTCCTCCTTTGCCGACATAACATCTGATACTGTGGAGTTTTGTTGTTCTTGTTGTTGTTGCTGTTGCGATAGTTGTGCTTGTACATGTAAAGTAGCGTAATAGTCACCTGTAAGAGCAGAATAAAGAATGAACATTAGTCCAAAAGTAAACAATACTATAGATTCTTTTGTCAAGTTGAACTGGCTAGACCTTTTCATATCTTATACACTATAGATCTCTATGACAATATACCTAATAAGTAGAGGAGATTTTATTGTTTATACAGCCTCTATTTCGTGCATTAATTTAGATACTTGATCTGATAAAGTGGTTATGGCATCAGTGTTTGATAAATTTCCTTTAGTCAATATGGCGATTGTTTGTTCTTTTCATACAGCTAAGATCTGACTCTAAAGCTTTAGTCTTCTGTAAATGATTCAATAGATTACTGGCTGGTAAGCGGGTTTTGTTTCTATTTGGTTGTTATGTAAAAACGGTTCAATGGGTCAGGTCGTTTGTGAACTGTTATCAACAATATAATATATAATTTGCAGCCAATCACTAACAAACAAGTTTGACATGATATTAGATATTCACGGGAGGATTTACCCGTGAATCTCTTTTTCTAAAGCTTCTTTGAGCATATGCATATGTCTTTTTCTTTCTTCTTTAATTGTTTGCCATATTTGTACCAAATCTGATTTATTGGCATTCTGTGCATCTTTGATATAAGTTTCGATTGTATCATACAGGAAGTCTGCATCCTTGCCCAGAACTTTTAGAATATCATATGCCGTATCTGTTAACTCAGCTGATGATGATGTTGTTGATGACATATCTATATAATAAAGACAAATAAAATATTTAACAGATACATACATACATACAATAACCTGTACTTTTGAACACATGAGAATTTAAATAATATATTAAATATGTTTGAAATCAATTATGAATTGAAGGCAAAAAAAACCATATCTATTCTTTTTCCTGTTGTTGATTTTTCTTATTTGATTAAGCTAGGCCATTATGACAAGATACATATAGTGTAAAATGGCCGGGTCGGATTCAGAACAGAATTAATATTAAAAAAGTCCAATCGTTCTGCAATGCATCTGAACAACTATGAGCCATATTTGAGCCCTCATTCTTGATGACTATAAAATGATAATCGTTGATCCAGTTCGGTGGAATGTAAAAGACAGGTTGGACTACATGAGGTGGCATATGACAGATTTGACCCTATTTTGTCAATTAGGGTTCATTTTATTTATATATAGAAATACATTCCCAGAATACAAAGACTGAGGTATGGACAAAATAAATATTTCCGAAATCTATATAATATCATTTTTGTAAATCTGGAGAGCTTCTTGTTATTCATTAATCTATTGGTAAACTAAATGCAAAGGTGGAACCTTTTCCATCTGAGTTATTCTCAGCCCATATCTTGCCACCATGCGCTTCTACAATAGCTTTTGAAATAAATAATCCTAGACCGATTCCATCATTAGAGGACTTGGAAGTAGTAGTGAACTTTGAGAATAGTCTTGGAAATATTTCTTGATCTATTCCTTCGCCTGTATCCTTAACACGAACAAGGACACAGTCATTAGTATTATTATGGCCATCCTTCTCCTCCTTTCTTTGACAGCTAATAGATATAATTCCTTCTTGTTCTTTGTTTGTAAATTTAAAAGCATTGTTTACTAAATTAGAGACAACCTGAGCTATCTTATACTTATCTGCTTTAACGATTATGCTTCTTCTGTGTTCTTTGAACTCAAACAACAGCTTCTTCCCTTCTTGACTCTCATTATATTCACTAATTAAACTTGATAGTAATTCTTCTAGGCTAAACTGCTCTTTATTTAATATCAATGATTGACTTTCAATTCTTGAAACATCTAATATACTATTTGCAAGCCCTTCTAATCTTTTTGCATTTCTGATAATGACTTCAATCCTACTTTTTATTTGTTCAATTTGAATGCTATTATTATTATTATTACTACGTTGCCTGTTAAAATAAGAATTTTCTTCAATTTCACTTTTTAATAACTCTGCTGTTCCTAATATTGGCATAATAGGTGTTCTTAGCTCATGAGCTGCAATATTGATAAATTCTCTATGAATTTTATTCTGTTGTTCTATTGTATGATAAGCTAACGATAGTTCTTTATTGACTGCTGTCAATTCTCTATTGAGCCTCTGCATATTGTTTATTTGTTAATGCAAATCTTTTGTTATTCTTTGCAATCTCTCTATTGACTTCTGCAAGCTCATGGTTTGATTCAAATAACGCTTTATTAGAAGCATTTTGCTCTGATATTTTTAATTCAATCTGCTGATTAGCTATTGCAAGAGCCATGTTTGTTTTGTTTAGCTCTTCTGTCTTTGAATCTAGTTCTTCTGTCTTTACTTTAAGTTTCTCATATACGCTCAAAGCAAATGATAAAATTATTATACATGGTATATAATTGTATATACATTTCAATGTCAACATTAAACTGAAATGTTCCATAATAAATTCAATTCCAAATAAATATTGAGAATATCTGCAGTATGCCCAAACAGTAATTGATTCATTGAAATAACAAGCAAACATAGATAAAATAATTTAGCCATAAACAGCCAATAATATTGGCTGGTCAATTAAATTTAATAAGAAATTCTCTACTAATTATACGAAGGTTCATTTATCATTCAGCAATATCATCTATACTGTTATGAAAGCTTTCTGACTCTTCTATTCTGTAGATATCACTTTCATTCGATATATTTAGAAATGTAGATGAGACTCCGGCAATGATAATACGGGATTGGAAGAAGAAGCGGCAGTGTCTAAAGCTTTATTTGTCAATACCTCAACAAGGGTTTTTGTAATTCTTTTCATCCAAATCTAATATGCTATTCTTATTAAATTCAAGGTACTTAATAGTATTGATGTTATTACCTTTCTGTTCGTTATTATTCGTGCTGGATAGATTGTAAATTAAATTACCCATTTGTGGATTAGCTTTTAGCTATTGAATTAATGCTTCAAATTACACTGATATCATTTGTTTATTTTTTGCTAACACGGCTTTGACATTTTCTTT
>CAWIMJ010000030.1:0-41808 GCA_963837175.1 uncultured Nitrososphaeraceae archaeon | reverse complement strand
TATCGTTCATACATTTGATAACCCATTATTTACATATTTTTTAATTGTGATTCTTTTATTTCCTGTTGCCAAGTATGGATAAGAGTAACTTCAACTGTTTTTGTCTCAGAGTTGTTATTCATAGAAGAGAATCTATTGCTTAAAATAAAAGCATATGCATCACTTGTTAAAGGTTTAAAGATATCATTAATTCTTTCTCCACTATTACTATAAAGCGACTTTACATCCTGATTACTACCATTTATTTTCCAGGCTAGAATATCTTTTCTACTAATTATAAAAACTCCTATTTTGTCACCATCTGAATTCTTTACTTGTATATCAAACGACAATCTATAATCAAACATAAGTATCAAGTTTACGCCAAAATACAATATCTCATACCCATGTGTATCTCCCGCAGGTATGTTAAACTCATTGATATTTCTCATTACATGAGAAAGAACTTTTACCACAGATGAATATGAATCATTATGTTATAGAATGTTTTTGTGTATTCATGAGATACCAGTACCTATAGTTTCTATAAAATAAGTACAAGCAGTAATATGTATTCAGATTATACGTCAAGACTATTTGGTCATGGTCCGGTGGAATGTGCAACAAATTTGACTCAAATATGCCACCCAGATTATTGTATATGCAATTGAATATTGCATTTTTCATTTATATATGTCTGAGCAAATAATACTAGAGAACGTATGGAGGAATGGGATCCAGCCATTAATGATTTTGTACTGAGATGTAACAGCTGCTGGAGAATAAACAAATAAGCCTGTCAAAATTATCCGTACCCCAAGGGAAAAATATTATTGTGAACAGTGTTTTGGTATTTATGATCTATATCATAGTTAAACCCAATAATCGGCCTGATCAATATTAGAAGATTTAAGGATCCGATGGTACTACTTCGACGAATATAGACGGGTTCTAGTAACGCCAGCGGCAACAGTTGTGTGTGCCACCACTTCTAAATTAAAATTCTATTATAAACACAAGAGAGACCAACTTTTTCCAAATATAAACTCTTTTTATTATCTGCAATAGTCTCATATATCAGAAAAAAGTAAATGATTGTCACGTTAATTTTATTTTATTCTTTCATCGTTCTCGTTCTTTCTCTTAAACTCATGTCATTATTCCCCCTCCCCTTTTGCTCGTGTCGTGCAATACTCTATTCCTGTTTGAAACAGTATCTGTGATAGGTTGTTGATCTTTTAGATTTTGCTCTTGTAATGTATTTTCTGGAACTTGACCAGAATAAGATGAGGCGATATCGCCTCGGTTTCTATCACGTAATTCACTTGCTACCAACTTTCTCACCCTACTTCCAGTTACAGTTTTTTCTTTTAGTTGTGTAGCATTTGATTTATTACCATTATTACTATTATTATTATCCTTACCTTTGCTTTGTTGGTTATGAGCTTCCTGTTTTATTTTACCTGAAACTTTTTTTGCAATATCCCTTGCCATCAAAAATGGAACTCCTGACCTACTTACAGTTTGTGCCATACGATTTGTGTCAAATTTTTCCTTGCGGCCGCTGATCTTCTAACAGTTATTTGCTCCTCCTCTCCTTTTCTAAAGGTTGTGTTTTGCCAACTCTGGGTCTTCTTTTTACCGCTTTCCTGGTCCTAGTAGCATTGCCTCTATGTGCCTTAGAGGTTCTATTTCTTTTTGTATATTATTATTGTCAGATTTCTTACTTTTCATAAGTTTATACTATATAGATGGTTAACAAGAAACATATAGGCTGCCTAAAATCAACTTGTAAGAAATAACACGATATAATGTAGAATCATGGTAACAATTGGAAAGAGGCTAACAGGGAGTAATAAAAGTGGTAACGTAGCATAGCCGCTCGGTGGGCGGTGCCAGCCACACATATGGCGTTTTGGCATAGGATGATGCCTAATACACCTACTGGCCGGTTATCACTTGGATATTCTTTCCCCTCTTCCCTGCCTCTCCGTACACACCTATGAAATTAATGCTGTTTCCACTATCACCAAAGTCGGAATCGCTCAAGCCTTCCACATCTCTGCCGATTTCGCTCCTGCCATGCACACCTGTGCCTTCATTGCTGAGGCCACGTACACCTTTGCCACTTGTGTTGTGACAGATGCCACCCAAGCTGACACCCGTATTGCTGTTGCCATGCATACCCGTTCCGTCGTCGCTTTTGCCAAACACACCTACGTCGGTAATGTCGTTGGGGTTGCCATCGGGGTTAAACACTGCATTTCCGGTTAACCCCCTCTCACCATGGCCGCTGGGGCTGTGGCCAAATATACCATATCCTACGCCGTCATCATCTCCGTCTACATGCGGCATTCGGTACTCCTCTTCCTCCCAAAAAACAGAATTTACGAGTTGTGCATCTGACCGATGTTTAATTTCCTTTACACTTTTTCAGAGGTTAAGCTACGGGAATAGAAGTATTTAAAACGTGTGCTCAATATTATATAATATAGAATAAATAGAAATTATGGAACTGGAGAAGAAGGCATCTCTGTCAAATACAGAAGTGGAGAAGGACGCTCTTGAAGGATTATCTCTAAATCTAGGAACTGTCCATTCCTATATATAGTCAAGGTTATTTTATCACCAACTTTCTTTTGCTCCTCAAGATAGGAGATAAAATCTTCTATTTTTATAACATTATGTCCATCAACAGCTGTTATTATATCCCCACCATGTTTTTTACCATATTGATCTGTACTGCTTCCATTTAGTCCTACTTTATCAGCAGGGCCATCCTTTACAATTGAATCTACTAATACTCCTTTGAAATTTCTTTCTAAACCTTTAACACTCTCTGCTAAATCTGAAGTTAATGTGGCAGCAGTAAGACCAAGCCATGGATGAGTATAATTTCCCTTTTCAATTAATGCAGGGACTATGCGTGTTATAGCATTAGATGGAATAGCAAGTCCTATCCCTGATAAGCCAGCTGTATTAATTCCAATAACTTGTCCATTCATATTTAACAAGGGTCCACCAGAATTTCCAGGATTGATTAGAGCATCGGTCTGAATTGCATTTGGTATGGAAAATCCAGTCTCTTGGTCTTCTATCATTTGGCCCGTTTGGCTTACTATACCAGTAGTCATTGTTCCTACAAGACCAAACGGATTGCCAATAGCTATTACCTGCTCTCCAACTTCAAGTGCAGAAGAGTTTCCAATTATAAGAGGCTTAAGCGCAGGAGGAGGTTGAGTAAGATTCCCAACAATCTCAATAACTGCTATATCATTAAAAATATCAGTTCCTGTTACATTTGCAGTATATCTATTTCCATCTACTAATGTTATATCAACTATTTTAGCATTACCTACTACATGGTTGTTAGTAATTATGTGTCCTTTATTATCATAAACAAATCCAGATCCTAATGCAGTAGCATTTTCTGATTCTGGACTTGGTGGTAATATGCTGCTAGGTGGAGGAACTTTCCTTGTTATCTGAACTACAGAATTCTCTACCTGTTTGAATATGCTATTAAGAGAAAGAGAATCTCCTCCCTGCTCCTCCTTTGCCGACATAACATCTGATACTGTGGAGTTTTGTTGTTCTTGTTGTTGTTGCTGTTGCGATAGTTGTGCTTGTACATGTAAAGTAGCGTAATAGTCACCTGTAAGAGCAGAATAAAGAATGAACATTAGTCCAAAAGTAAACAATACTATAGATTCTTTTGTCAAGTTGAACTGGCTAGACCTTTTCATATCTTATACACTATAGATCTCTATGACAATATACCTAATAAGTAGAGGAGATTTTATTGTTTATACAGCCTCTATTTCGTGCATTAATTTAGATACTTGCTCTGATAAAGTGGTTATGGCATCAGTGTTTGATAAATTTCCTCCAGTCAATATGGCAATTGTTTGTTCTTTTCATACAGCTAAGATCTGACTCTAAAGCTTTAGTCTTCTGTAAATGATTCAATAGATTACTGGCTGGTAAGCGGGTTTTGTTTCTATTTGGTTGTTATGTAAAAACGGTTCAATGGGTCAGGTCGTTTGTGAACTGTTATCAACAATATAATATATAATTTGCAGCCAATCACTAACAAACAAGTTTGACATGATATTAGATATTCACGGGAGGATTTACCCGTGAATCTCTTTTTCTAAAGCTTCTTTGAGCATATGCATATGTCTTTTTCTTTCTTCTTTAATTGTTTGCCATATTTGTACCAAATCTGATTTATTGGCATTCTGTGCATCTTTGATATAAGTTTCGATTGTATCATACAGGAAGTCTGCATCCTTGCCCAGAACTTTTAGAATATCATATGCCGTATCTGTTAACTCAGCTGATGATGATGTTGTTGATGACATATCTATATAATAAAGACAAATAAAATATTTAACAGATACATACATACATACAATAACCTGTACTTTTGAACACATGAGAATTTAAATAACATATTAAATATGTTTGAAATCAATTATGAATTGAAGGCAAAAAAAACCATATCTATTCTTTTTCCTGTTGTTGATTTTTCTTATTTGATTAAGCTAGGCCATTATGACAAGATACATATAGTGTAAAATGGCCGGGTCGGATTCAGAACAGAATTAATATTAAAAAAGTCCAATCGTTCTGCAATGCATCTGAACAACTATGAGCCATATTTGAGCCCTCATTCTTGATGACTATAAAATGATAATCGTTGATCCAGTTCGGTGGAATGTAAAAGACAGGTTGGACTACATGAGGTGGCATATGACAGATTTGACCCTATTTTGTCACTTAGGGTTCATTTTATTTATATATAGAAATACATTCCCAGAATACAAAGACTGAGGTATGGACAAAATAAATATTTCCGAAATCTATATAATATCATTTTTGTAAATCTGGAGAGCTTCTTGTTATTCATTAATCTATTGGTAAACTAAATGCAAAGGTGGAACCTTTTCCATCTGAGTTATTCTCAGCCCATATCTTGCCACCATGCGCTTCTACAATAGCTTTTGAAATAAATAATCCTAGACCGATTCCATCATTAGAGGACTTGGAAGTAGTAGTGAACTTTGAGAATAGTCTTGGAAATATTTCTTGATCTATTCCTTCGCCTGTATCCTTAACACGAACAAGGACACAGTCATTAGTATTATTATGGCCATCCTTCTCCTCCTTTCTTTGACAGCTAATAGATATAATTCCTTCTTGTTCTTTGTTTGTAAATTTAAAAGCATTGTTTACTAAATTAGAGACAACCTGAGCTATCTTATACTTATCTGCTTTAACGATTATGCTTCTTCTGTGTTCTTTGAACTCAAACAACAGCTTCTTCCCTTCTTGACTCTCATTATATTCACTAATTAAACTTGATAGTAATTCTTCTAGGCTAAACTGCTCTTTATTTAATATCAATGATTGACTTTCAATTCTTGAAACATCTAATATACTATTTGCAAGCCCTTCTAATCTTTTTGCATTTCTGATAATGACTTCAATCCTACTTTTTATTTGTTCAATTTGAATGCTATTATTATCATATTACTACGTTGCCTGTTAAAATAAGAATTTTCTTCAATTTCACTTTTTAATAACTCTGCTGTTCCTAATATTGGCATAATAGGTGTTCTTAGCTCATGAGCTGCAATATTGATAAATTCTCTATGAATTTTATTCTGTTGTTCTATTGTATGATAAGCTAACGATAGTTCTTTATTGACTGCTGTCAATTCTCTATTGAGCTCTGCATATTGTTTATTTGTTAATGCAAATCTTTTGTTATTCTTTGCAATCTCTTTATTGACTTCTGCAAGCTCATGGTTTGATTCAAATAACGCTTTATTAGAAGCATTTTGCTCTGATATTTTTGATTCAATCTGCTGATTAGCTATTGCAAGAGCCATGTTTGTTTTGTTTAGCTCTTCTGTCTTTGAATCTAGTTCTTCTGTCTTTACTTTAAGTTTCTCATATAAGCTCAAAGCAAATGATAAAATTATTATACATGGTATATAATTGTATACACATTTCAATGTCAACACTAAACTGAAATGTTCCATAATAAATTCAATTCCAAATAAATATTGAGAATATCTGCAGTATGCCCAAACAGTAATTGATTCATTGAAATAACAAGCAAACATAGATAAAATAATTTAGCCATAAACAGCCAATAATATTGGCTGGTCAATTAAATTTAATAAGAAATTCTCTACTAATTATACGAAGGTTCATTTATCATTCAGCAATATCATCTATACTGTTATGAAAGCTTTCTGACTCTTCTATTCTGTAGATATCACTTTCATTCGATATATTTAGAAATGTAGATGAGACTCCGGCAATGATAATACGGGATTGGAAGAAGAAGCGGCAGTGTCTAAAGCTTTATTTGTCAATACCTCAACAAGGGTTTTTGTAATTCTTTTCATCCAAATCTAATATGCTATTCTTATTAAATTCAAGGTACTTAGTAGTATTGATGTTATTACCTTTCTGTTCGTTATTATTCGTGCTGGATAGATTGTAAATTAAATTACCCATTTGTGGATTAGCTTTTAGCTATTGAATTAATGCTTCAAATTACACTGATATCATTTGTTTATTTTTTGCTAACACGGCTTTGACATTTTCTTTAATGATGTGATTTAGCTTTGAATAGTCATCTTCATCATCATTATCGTCATTATTCAATATATTCACGATCAACTTTTTTATTCTTATCCTTTTGAGCAATAAGTGCATGTACTTGTTTTTTTCACTTGCAATCTTGCTTACTAAATAATACAGTTGTGTCTAATATTGATATTTCAGTTAAGTTATTATTGTTAAGTTTAATTTGATGATGCTATTATCTGCTATTATTCTATTTAATCTTCTTATCAGTATTTCAGTTTCAATTGGCTTTTGAATATAGCAATTTTTATCTAATGCAGGAATTAACTCTTTTCTAAACTGCTCATAATCCATTTCACCTGCTGTCAGAAAACATACTTTAACTTTATCATCTATTTTTTTAATATGCTTATACAACTCAAATCCATTCATATTTGGCATTTTAATATCAAGCATAAGCAAATCATATATACCAGCTTCTTTTCTAAAGTTCTCCAATGCCGACAAAGGATCAGTAAAGGAATCGACTTTAAATCCATTCATTTCTAAAACTATCTTTATAGCTAAAATAACATCAGGTTCATCGTCTACTATCAAGACTCTCTTATTTATTATTGATCGATCACCTTTACATTTGTTGTGTATTGATGTAGCCGTCATATTGGAGTCTATTAAATAGACAATGCTTAACATAGTTAGTCCACAGCCAAGTAATCATTGCAAAATTTTACCCTTATCTATAGCCTATAGAAAACAGTATATAATTGAATTCCGATTAATTACTATTTTTAAATAAGCAGCAGTTTGGATAAATCATAAACACTGCTTACTAACATTGAATAGCAAGTGAGGCTGTAAAATTTATCTATATAATAAAGGCTGTGAGTTGAATTAAAATTCTATATATGTAAAATATGTGATGCAGTTTATTTGTGTGAAACAGGTGTTGAAGGTCATATAGAAATGACCAGCCACTTGCAATTTAAAGAAATAGTAAATTTGTGATATGGAAAGAAAGTATGAAAGAAGAAAGTACTAATTTTATGATCTATTCCAATCAAAGAAAGAATTTATGCGAAATAAAAATAGGTAACTTTTCCTGTTTTGGTATTGGGTAATTAGAGTTATTCTCCAATCCAGTTATAAGAGTGTTGATTTTGTCAACCAGTGTTTTGTTACCTTTTACTAATTGATTTCTCTATTTCCTTAGCAAGAACAATATCACGTCTGGTTATTGCATCAACATCAAATGATTTTAAAGAAAGTTTCACAGTCTTCCAATTGATTGTAATAATTGGATGATGATCAAGTCTTTCAGCAATCTTTGCAACCTCATTTACAAATTCAATAGCGTTCATAAAGCTGGAGAATTGAAATGATTTAACAACCTTTCCATCTTTTAATTCCCATCCGCTATCTAACTCTACAATATTTTTTTCTATCTCATCGTTTGATAACATATATGTTATAGTAGAATTATTAACAATTAAAAAATGCTTCTGAAGAAGCATTTGAAGAAAAGGGTGGTAGTATGACAGGAAAAATTAGCTCGCAGAACTGATACTTATATTATGTATTAGGTTCAGGTATCTACAATATCAAGTAATATGTTTTTATGGCAATTGAAGCATAAATTAATAGTTGACTCATAAAACGGAGTTGTCTACTCAGTTAAGTGTTATGACAGTTTTTATTTTTATCTCATTTGATAGTATTTTCTACTCTGTCTATATATTATATATTCAGAATCTCATCATCATTATTACTACAACTACTACACAAATAACTACATCATCACCTATTTCAACTGATACTATCATTATCAACAGTAGAAGCAGATTCAGTAACTCCTAGTATATCTGGGTAACTATCGTGTGTAGTAGTAAGTAAGGAAATAACTACCAAATTAGTAAACAATTACTACTGTATTTAATTAGATAAAATGAATAGTATAAGACGTAAACAAGATGAGTTTTAACAACAATAAACAATTTCTCATCAACCAAATAATGTGGTTGGGAATATCTTTAGGCATCAGTATTGCTATTTCTCTATTATTGCCATTTCCAATATCATTAGTTACTACAATAGGAGTATTCATTTTGATTAGTTTCTATGTGAGAAAGAGAACAATGCAACGAGCTGGAATGGGCGGAGGAAGAGTAGGAATGTTTGGTTCAATGTCCTCTTCCTCCTCCTCTTCTTCTTCAATGTTTGGAGATAATGCATTAAAATATTATTGTATGAGTTGCGGAACACAACACAAACAGGTTGAATGTCCTAAATGTGGTTCAAAGATGAAAAAGGTGGGATTCTAATGATTAACATATTTAGACGTTGGAAACCAAAAGGAAAAATGTATAGCCTTAGATGTTTCCAATGCGGATTTGGCTTTCTTTCTAGCTTCAATCTTGAAGCCCCAATATGCGGCAAATGTATTCAAAAGGCTAAATCATTAGATTCGACCATCGATTACGAAAATGTATGTAACAAATGTGACAAAAGAGGAG
Source organism: uncultured Nitrososphaeraceae archaeon (assembly GCA_963837175.1). Lineage (GTDB taxonomy): Archaea > Thermoproteota > Nitrososphaeria > Nitrososphaerales > Nitrososphaeraceae > JAJNBK01. Next base: position 32,713 of record CAWIMJ010000030.1, on the reverse strand, counting down.
TAATTTATGGTAAAAAAATGTGCCATTCATGCTATTTTGGATTCCAAAAGAATGAAGAGGCTTTACGATAACCGATCTGGATTTGCTAAGTTCACTATTTGATGTTAAAAATTCTACCGAATTTATTGCCATACTTCTTGTGGTTCTAATAGTGAACCGTTATTATATCAAATAAGCAAATCAATGCCAAGCTTTTTCATGTTAAGGACAAGTTGTAAGGTGTTAACATCAAAAAATAGTACAAGACTAGGTGACGTAATTGTAGCTCAGTGGACTAGGAAAGTCAATCAAGTAATGGTACTATCACAGTAGTAAAAATAAAAACTAATAATAATAATAATATTCTTATAATGTGCATAGCCAATTTGAAGTATTTAAGTAATAAGCAACATCTGAAAGAATGGCCGCTATGGTGACGATGCACTAATCTTTGAGATGAGTAGAAATTTCTGTTTGAATTGCTGGTAACAATTAACACAAACAAACCTTTAATTTTGTTGACTGATGGCATTAGATCCATACCTGATATTTTTCTTATAACAATGCATTTCATCCACCTTTCTATTTTTTTTGTTTTAGTAATATGATGAACTGCTATTAATAGAAAGATTTCTAGGAAGTATAGATGAAACAATTATCTATCTACTATTTAATCTTAGAAGAGGAGGAGGAGGATGATGATGATGCCATTGCTGTATGAGGAGTTTCCCAACTGTCTCTATAATCCTATATGCTAGGAACAAGCAAGCAAACAAACATAGAGTCACGCTTTATAAACGTCATTTCAACAAAAAGTAACCATGTTTGAAGAATTTCTCAGAGGTTATGAAATAGATTTTTTATTAGATATATCTCTCTCACTAATTGCTGGCGCTCTTATTGGGATTGAAAGAGAGTTTCGAGGCAAACCAGCTGGAATAAGTACACATTCCTTTGTTATCGCAGGTTCGATGATCTTTACTTATTTATCTGCATTAGTTGATCCTAGCTCAACATCAAGGATTGCCGCCCAACTTATCACAGGAATTGGTTTTTTAGGTGCAGGTGTAATACTTAAAGGTGAATATGATAGTAAAAAAGGCCAAACTGATAATAATAAGGTTATTAATTTAACTACTGCTGCAAGTATCTGGTTTTCAGCAGCTATAGGAATGGCAATAGGATATAATTATTATTTTATAGCAATAATCTCAATTGCATTTGCAGTCCTTGTGCCACGTATTCCAAGTATAAATAAAAAGAACAGGTATGCAGAAAGATGATAACAAAAAACCCGATTTATTGTTCTTCCTTCATTCTAGCCATTGATGATTTCCTCTAGACGAATTAATTATGATAGTTAAGCCAAGGAGCAGTTTCAGATTTTGTCACTTTTAACTTAAGGTATAAACCTGTAACATCATCGTCAATAACATCAGCAACACTACAGTTGCATTTGTAATTTATATTCATATTCCTTCTCTAAAAGTATGAAAATCAAAGTTATTTACTATTACAAAAAATAGAATAATGTAGGGATCAGACTTTTCAAATTTTTATTTCTATTGAATTTCAGTTCTAGATCCATCAGGATTATATCTATAAACTTTTCCTGCTTCTTCATCTGCGGTCCTTTTGTGTGAGCCATCGCAGAAGGGTTGGTTCTTACTTAATCCACACATACAAATCCACTTACTTTCATTTCCAACTTTGACTTCCATAGGTCCCCTATCTTCTTTGCTAACGAGTCTTGCCATGGAAAATAGAAATTCATACCCTCTATTATAAATGTGACAGAAAGCCAAAGTTATGTATTATTTTATAACTGACTGGTAATTCTAACTATTGAATAGAAGGATTATAATTAGAAATGGACTTGTCGTTAGTTTCAATATTACATTTCTATATTTCTATTTTCTGTTAAGCGAATAAAATCGTATATATTCTATATTGTGTTCTTCTGTCTCTCATTCGATCTTCATTTAGTACAGGTAACAATGTAATTTCTTCCACTAGTGAGTACATACCATATAGATCATTCTATTTACCGTAAAAACAGCCTAAGGAAAATTCTCCAATCTATCATGTTTGGTAAACTTTACTTGCTATTAGAACTGTCCTTTTAATTCAATTATACACAGAGAGATAGAGTTATCTGTAGCCATATTAATTATAGCACTATTAGTATTAATACTAATTGATTATTTTGTTCCACTATCAGAAAATCAAAGATTAGTTATTTATTTCTTCAATTTGGTAGTGATAATTTTGCTATACTAACTAACAAAAGTTCGTTCACAGATTTTTCTTAATATGTATGTAAGGTTTACTATGCTTAAAAAATCCTTTTACTTGGTTTTAAAAGATATACGAAATTATGTTAGGCAGTATAGTAGTTGATTACTATGTTAGACTAAAAGCTTCAAAGGAAGCCTTCAAATTCATTATCAAGCATTGGTATGAGATTCCAGCTATGCTGCCATTATTATTGTATGCTGCTTTTGACACTCCAACCATTGTTGGAGCAGCTATACGTGGTCTGAGACTTATTGTATTCTTTAGATTGTTAGACTCTATAGACTTTTAACATATTTTGGAAGTACACAATTTATTTTCCTAGCATTATTCACAACAGTCACCATAATTCTTGGTTCCATAGGGATCTATTTTGCAGAATCAGGAAACCCAAGAGCCAACATAAATAATTTAGGTAATGCCTTGTGGTGGGCAGTAGGAACAGTAACAACTATAGCATATGGAGATGTTTATCCCGTTACTACAGAAGGTAAGATAGTAACTACATTCCTAATATTTGCAGGTATAGGATTCTTGGAACGTTCATATCTACATTAGGGGCTAAATTAATCTCTGCAAGATTACAAAAGACTCTATCTGGAATAGTAGGAGAAGCAAAAACAATAATAAAGTAAAAAATAGATATGATTGAAAAGTTAAACCAGAAAGACTTTGATACATTTATTGCTATGATTAAAGCCATTCGACAGGAAGCAGATAAATAAATAGATAGATAGAAAGAGAGAAATATTTTGTTATTAATATTATTATTATTATTATTAGTAGTATCAAGCACACAACATTGGCAAGCTGTCACTTTGGAAGAATAATATTTGCTGTTATGGATTGTTATTATACTCGTTATCTATTTTATAGTTTTGTACAAGCTTACCTAAAGTCTCTTGATTTTCTAGTTCAACATAAATAATACCACTACCAGGAGTAGTTATATTGTTATTATTCTTTTCACAACAAGATCGTTCATCTATTGATTGAATATAAAAATTTAAGACAGAAAATATGCAAATAGAGATTATTGCTACTCAATTACCATCATAGATATTTTTATACTCTGTTTTTTCAGTCTTCGTTGTTCTTATTTTTGCTTAGACATATAATCCTTAATCTGTTCTAGTTCCTTGACAAAGGTATTATAATCATAATTTTGGGTATGTAAGACGTTACTCCAAAAAGCAGTTTGTCCTATAACTACAGCTAATTCATTTAGTTCTTCCTCTGTCGCTCCCCACATTTTTGATACTTCTTTATGATATGTCTGACAATAAGGACACTTTGTTGCGGCTGCAGCAGCTAACGTCATCATTTCTCTATATTTCTGTGGTATTGCAGATTCGCCGATCTGATATTTTTTGAATAAAGGCCACATCTGAGGAAGAATATCCTTTGGGGTGTTTTTAAAAAATCCTGGTAATGTTCCAAATGTCTGCTCTATTTCCTTAATTGTTTCTTCATAATTCATTAAAAAATGTAAAGCCATAGCTTATTAAAAAAATTTCTGATGTAAATTAGCTTTCTTCTACATTATGTGTACTATGTAATAACTGTCTTCTTAAAGTAAAAGTCGAAAATAGCAGCAAATATTACTTGTTCAGCATTCAATCCTAGATTCATAATCAATCTTAGTCTAGAGTGTGAATACCTGGGATTATCACATAATAGATATTTGAAATTGCAGATACTATATACCCTCCCATAATTCAGGAATAGGTGTCATGGATGAAATCTGATATGACACTAATGCTCCACATGTAAAAGGGTAACTTTCTGATGAGAGTATTTTATGGCGAATCATGACATAATTGGAACTAGGAGTAATCAAAGCGAAGGATCAACATCAATATGAGAAAGGAAACATATATTGAAAATAAAAATATGTTGTAATGTAGTATAGTCTTCTGAAAAAAAGGCACAACAACACACCTCCATTTACTTCCTAATTGATCTTATAGTATAATCATATATATAATTCAAGAAAAATCCAAGTTATTTTTATTTTATTTTTAATAGACAATTACATGCAAATCCATTTTCTAACATTGACCAAAAAATCCTTATAGTCAGTGCGACCCACTACAATTCTAAATGAATCTGTTCCATCATAACAAAAATGTGTGTGATCAATGTGGTGAAAAGTTTGGAAGTTACGATGATCTAATAAAACATGCAGTCCATATACATCATCACACTATCGTCAAATGCCAATACTGTGGTAAGGAATTCATTCATGAAAAAGATAGGTTACATCATGCAAGGGAAGAACATGAAAAGGAATTAGATTATCGAACCCATAAAGACGAATATAAGCACAAGACAATAAAGGGCCCTCAAGAAGAAGTAAACGAGCACATGAGAAACTTTGGCGATAACTTTTGATAAAAAAATTTATCATCCTGTTAGATCACACTACAAGTATGATTAGTAAACAGTAATCAGTGGAAGGTCATTTCAGATCAATGTATTTTTTCTATTTCTAATTGGGTTAGTTAGTCAAATTCTACTCTCGCTTTTTTGTTTTGATATGATAATAATATTAGTATAATTTTATGCCATATAATGCATTATAAAATAAAAATCCATTCATAAACATAACACACCATATCAAAGATTTGTTGGATAGTACTAGTTAATTATTACAGGTTAATACTGTCAAATAGTATTATTAACTATTTCCTGAATTTATTAAAGACTACAAGCCCTCTGTGTACACATGGTATTAGCTTTGTTCTTAGCTTTATAATTTCACTTATTGGGGGTATGACATATAGTATAGATATAGTTAGATGTATGAACCTTTTAGAGTTCTAATATCACCACATATCCTCACCTATATAACAGATAAATACGCTGATTTTTTTGACCAAACATCTAATTATAAGAGGAATTTATCACTTTGCAATGAATAATAATACGAATGTTTATTCACTATTGTTATTGATGGTCGCAATAGCAACAATATCAGTAATAGGAGGAGGAAGTGGAGGCGGATTAGTAGCTACACTTCCAGGATTTGATAATGCATATGGCCTAGCGGCAGCAGCAACAACAGCAGCAACAACTACTAATCAGACCCAGGCAACTGAAGGAGAAGAATATAAAGGAGAAGAAAACCTGTTTATCTCACAAAATATACCTTTAACTGGAAAATTAGAGAATGGAGATTACCTTCATTTGATTGACCTTGCTCCATTTAACACTACTGCTGAAGGTCATATTGCAATAAAGGTTCCATGTGACAATTATGGTAAACCACTGGTTACCATAATCAGCGGTGTAGAGCCTAACTTTAGAACACTAGATGTAGGCAATTCTATTAACAATGGTACTCTTGATGGTAAAAATATAGAGTTATCTATTACAGGATCTTCATGTTTCTATCATGGCAAGATACCTAATGGAATAACCGATATTGCTCTAGTAAATACATCTAACCAAACTCTAAGCTTTGAGGCTGGTGGTTATTCAGCAGTAATAACAGCACATGCCACAATTAGTAAATCAAGCGGTGGAGCACTTCATTAACATGGATGTAGATGAATGTATATCCACTCAGAGTGATCACACATACATGCGATCATTACCACCATTAGTATTTTATTTATTTTGAATGGTAATAATAATAACCTACTAAAACTTGATTGACATACACGCGTTAGTACTAGCAATGTTAACTTTTGTGTTCCATGGAGAGACAATAGTATTATGATGCCAATTATTTTATACTTGGTTTTATGAAAGACTAAAAGGTCAGGGAGCGAGAGAGACATAGCTTTTCAAAAAATATAAAATAAAATAAAATAAAATAAAGTTAAATTAAATTAAATAAATTAAAGCAGATATTTTTAATACAATAACAAATGGAGAAATAACAAACTAGTAATAGTATCCTTACATTGGCATAGTAATTCAAAAAAAATATATTATATATAAATTTATAAATTCAATATTTCTAAATACTACTATAGATTTCTTATGAAGTCATTTTAGGCTGCCACCTATCCTCTAATAGTGAACAAAAAAGATTTGAGTTTATTCATATATGATGAAAATCAAGATATGCTAAATAGAGATTCTGAAGTATTGCCACCAAAAAGAAGAAGGGGCATTGGAAGGAGAAAAATTGATTGAACCCAATTTCACGAATAATTTTGTGAATGAAATAGATAGATCATTAAAAATTAAATGATGTACCTACACTTGTCTGTATGAATCTTTCAGGCATCGCTTCAATTATTCTATTAGTTGCTTTCCAGCCAGTGCAATGACAAGGTATAATATATTTAGGATCTGCTTTTTCCAGCTCCTTGATTGTCGGTTCTATTGACTCCTCATATATCCCTCCAGTCAAATGAAATCCTCCCAAAACCGCAAATACTTTGTTTATTTTGGTGACCTTTTTAACATAATTTATTGTATTTATAATTCCAGCATGGCCGCATCCTGTGACAATCACTAATCCCTTTTGTTTAATATTTACTACTACTGCTTGATCGTCATTCACTAACGGATCAGGGACAAGTTCTTTCTCATCTTCTATTTCCTTATACTGTAGCGGGAAACCTTTCTCAAAGCTTGTCTTTCTAGGAATTTGTCCTGTAATCATAAGTGGTGGTGGTAAATTGATACTACCATCAACATTATCATCAGCACCCTCATTATTGTTATTTGGAAGAAAGCTTATGTTTCTAATCTTGCGTATTGTTGCTCCATGATTCTCCAAATCCTTTTCATCAAGCACGGGCATCTTTGCTCTATTCCCATCAGGATATATTATCCATCGTTTTAGGAATGCATCAGGATGAGCTATGACATCAATCGGTTTAGACACTTTCTTTAGCACATTTAAAAGTCCTGAACAATGATCCAAGTGACCATGACTCAAGACAATTGTTTCAATATTCCTAAGTTCTATTCCAAAAATATCGGCGTTAAAAATTATTCCATTTTCACTTACACCAGTATCAAAGAGAAATATATTTTTCTTCTTTTCATCATTGTATCTGATATCGAGAATAGTTGAAAAGCCATGTTCTGCAATTGGAGCAGTAAGAAATCTTCCATGCATTATCATTGGCGGCCTAATTGCAGGTAAGAAGCTTGGCAGAAGTCTATCAGTATAATTATCCATTAAAATTGTAACAGACAAATGATCAATTTCCTGTAACAACATTAAGAATTGTATCGTGAGTTAAGTTTAAAAATATTATAGTATAATGGAATCATACTCACCTTAAAGTTGGATTATCAATAGGGGACGAATGACCTAAAGATCCACCACCACCCTCCCCCCTTCCTCAAATGAGCAATGATGACTCAGAGATAATACAACAACCGAATGTCAATTTGCAAACATATTTTGAATTTTTGTTCAAGTGTTCTCTATCAAATCAATGATGATGATGATAATGATACAAGCGATGGTAAAATGATAGAAAGAAGATGTGATTTGATGCCAGGGAACAAAATATGATTGAGACCATATTATTGATACAATAACTGAAAAATACCTATTCAACATAAAAAAAATCATCTTAAAGCAAGTTGTATACTCGCCAGTAGTTTTAAAAAAGGCCAATAACATCACTACATAATATCATATAGAGTAGTCCTATCAGCAAATTTTCTTCTTTCTATATCATATTGTCATATGAACAATCAACTAATTTTATATTTGCTTGTTGTGCCGAAATTATTGGAATACTAAAACTAAATGTAGCTCCTTTCCCATCAGCATTATTTACTGCCCATATTCTGCCACCATGATTTTCAATAATGCTCTTTGAGATAAACAATCCAAGTCCAGTACCTTCAAAAGACTTTGTAGCAAACTTTGAAAAAAGTCTTGGCAAAATATCTGGATCTATACCAGAACCAGTATCCTTTACACTAATAACGACTTGGTTATTATTATTATTATTGTCATTATCATAATCAGTTGTTTCTTTTCTTGCATTAATCGATATGACACCTTCTTTGGTAAATTTAATGGCATTTCTTATCAGATTAGAGATAACTTGTATCAGCCTGGTTCTGTCTGCTACAACAAAAATATTGTCATCATTATTATCAACATTTTCGTATAAGAGTTTTAAGTTACTATTAGTTTTTTCAATTTCAATTTTATGATCTTGTATCGCAGTTGATAATACATCTTTTAGGTTAAATTGCTCCTTGTTTAGTATTAGTGACTGACTTTCGATTCTTGTTACATCCAATATATCATCTGAAAGACGCTGTAATCGTTTTGCATTTCTAGTTATAACACCTAATAATTCACGTTGTTTGGTGTCCTTTATTTTAGAGTGAAGAATCTCTGACAGGCCAAGTACTGGCTGTATAGGAGTTCGTAATTCATGAGCGGCCACATTGATAAACTCCTTCTGGGCCTTGTCTGTTTTTTTTAGTTTTTCATATTGAACACGAATTTCTTTCTCTCTTTCTCTCAATCTCTTATTGTACTGTATACTTGATAATGCAAGAGCAATAATTATAACAAAATAACTTGTATCTTTGAGTATGTGGGATACATTGTGTCCAGACTCAAAAAATGAAAGGGAATAAGACATTATAATTTGACTGAAAATAACAATTATTAGCGAACCTAGAATTCCTTTATAAAAGACATCATTTCTGCGATGAAGCTGGTTTTTGTAAAAATATATCAAAGCGATTGAAAATAGTATTAGCGAAGGAATTTCGTATGGTCTATGTATAGGAAAATCAATTAATGCTCCTGGAAAAATTGTAAGAAATGAGACAAGAGATACACTTACTGCCAAAATCACAATTAAAGATAAATAAGCTATGAATGTTCTGCGGGACGACCCTTCGGAATTTTTTGGTATTACGGCAAATCTTGTGATTGCTATTACCATCATAGCGCTGATAAATGTCCTTCCTGCAAACCAAGTCTGTGGTATAAAGTATCCGAGAAAAAGTGGATCATCCGTAGCATTGTACGAGATTATGGCATGCATCAAATCAATTAAAGCACTTGTAAGAAATCCTATACCAATAAAAAGAGTGAATTTATCATTTAATGTATAAGCACGCGTTATGCAGTAGAATGCCACTATTGCAGCAAATATTACTGCAATGATCTCAAAATAAAAATGATCAATATCCGATGCTACCCAAGTATTAGGATTGGTAGATAGAATTGCTATAATTATTAAAGGTATGGATGGTACAATTGTATATTTAATTAAAGTCGGATTAATACGAAAGATGTAAGAAGATAATAATGACGATGATGATGAGAAGAACGATGCCTTCGTCTTCAAACCTTTAATATCACCATATTATCCAAGGTAGCAGTCCATATTTAAGAATGCCTTAACCAATTTAACTATTAAGAAGCATATAATTTACCTTTTTTTAATTTAAAAACCTCACTCTTTTAGTCTAAAAATGTGTAAAAATCATATAATATCGAAATTGCATAATTTGTCGATTTCAAGAATTTGCCTAAAAACTAACTAAGCATCATCATAAAGTTATGAAAAACTATAAAGATCTTTTTGGAATAATGACTTAACAAATCATGAAGCTGGACTTTCAAATTATTCTCTTCGTACTCATCTAGAAAAAACTATCGGTCAGACAGTAAAGTTTTTCAAATCCTTTAATAATCGTCTTGGACATCCTGCCATACTGGGTATTGAACCGTTCAACGAGCCGCATCCCGTGGGAATACCTCCTCACAAATTTGAGGGAGTTTCTCTATGAATTTTATACCAATGTAGAATCTGAACTAAGAAGATATGATAAAAATATATTTTTGTTCATTGAACCAAGAGTTGATTGGACCGTATCTTCCACTGACGGTGATAAATCTGGATCTAGACGTTCGCTTTTCGATATAAAGCGCACATTCCACTTGCGTCATACGTGATACTATGATTGAAGGTAAAATAAACAGTATACAGCTTCATAGCTCTCTACCAAGCGATTCTGCCTCGCTTGAAACTCTTAGACATCGTGGAGTCTTATCATTTCATTATTATAATCTTGAGTCCACAGCCGGATCATTTTTAAAAATACCTGAGAATTTGTACAGGATTAAGCGTGAATTTCCACAAATATTTGCACAATTAGTTGAAGCTGCATCTCAACGTGAACTTATTCCATTTCTAACAGAATTCGGTGGGTTTCAAGAATCGACAAATATACGAGAATACATAAATCTACATTTTATTCAAATTGAAAAATATCTAATCAATGCAACTTACTGGAACTATGATCTGTATCATACGGCAGATGGAAAGGATAATTGGAATTTAGAAGACTATTCTATTCTTGGACCGAATAGAACACATCGAAATTTGGACGTTATGGCACGTCCATATCCAATCCGAAGCTCAGCAGAACCAATATTACTTTTTTTTGATATAGAAAGTAAGTATAGTGCAATAATTCTAAAGGGAGCTGTAGTAGATGCTCCTACTATAATATACATACCTTATCATTTTCATTATTCGCCAGAATTCCGAGTATGGGCCACTAGTAAAAAGATGAATTGGGATAAAGAAAACCAACTATTATACTGGCATCCTTCAAGTGATCAAACATTAAACCAACTAATAGTTGGTAAGGAACGCAATATAGATGGTACTATTTTTCCTGAGAAATGTAAAAGCCTATTAGAAAAGACGACGTTTATGAAAACCTTCTCATAGTAAAAATGAGTATTTATCTATAGTGTGGTTTGAAGAATCTTTTATCTCATATTTGCTGTGTCATGCAGTTTATATTTTCCTGAGTTCTTTTGATCCTCATCAAATATTACTTCAAAATACAGTTTTTTCATTTTTTTAGGAAAATATATTATCTATTTGTATCATTTCCATCGTCTCTCTTTTTTAAATTTAGTCATCTATAAATTAATGCAACTCCATGATTCTTAAAATCATGTATTACTTGCATTATCTGAAAGATGTACATATATTTAAAATGGTGTTATGCACAAATAATGAAAATTGTATTTCCCATAACATGCTTTGTGCAAATTGCATCTTCTTCTATTATTCTCTGAACTGAGATGTTGATGATGGTATTAGTGATTCCCTTCTTCCGGATACTCCAGCCGCTACCATTTGTATACCTATTATTAGTAGAGCCATTGCTATTATCAGCCCAGCAAATATAGCACCAAAGATTGGTGATGCCACTATCATAACAGATATTATAACTGCCAAAATTCCTACTCCTATAGTAAAACCTCTAACCCAGCCTTTATTAGCTTTATTTGTTACTCCATCTATTATTCGTCCAAATCCATCCATCATTAGTGCAAATCCCAACAAGAATATTACCACTATTGCTGCTGCCACAGGATAGGCCATCGCCAACCCAGCTAATATGATTGTCAAGATTCCTAAGCCTATCGTAGCGAAACGAGCTTTGTGAGCTATAAATATTCCTGTTATAACCTTCTCAATACCTACGAAGAAAAGCACTACAGATAGCAGAATAACTAATGATAAGAATGTCAGACCGGGAAGCGCTAAAGCAATAATTGACAAAATGATAGCCAATACGCCGAGCCCTATTTGAGCAGCCCGCATCCAGCTCGGAGACTTACTTTTATTCAACTTTTTATATTATTATTATTGAGCTATTTAAACACAGGGTAAATTTTATTATTAGTGTCTAAAAAGGGATATTTTGAATATTTTACATTAAACTATCTTAGTGAGTATAAATTGTATAAAATTCTGGACAAAACAAGTATTTTACGAGATAACTCCATTATAAAAACTTTAGAAACCTGGATTTTTTATGCTCGTCGTCATCTATGGGCCAACCAACCATAGAAATGTAAACTAATTTCTTCCTTTACAATAAATAACTGGTTATGTTTATTAGGAATTCTTTCTGATTATTTATTGAAAGTATGCCGTTTTATATTCTTGAAAAAGAGTCTGCTTTATATTTTCAGTAAGGTCAGTAATTTCTTTTCTATCCCTCATATCATTTCTTCTCATTCTTTTGATTCCAAGAGAAGATAGTTCGCTTATCCACCAGCCATATCTTTGTGGATGTTCTTTTTTTGTTAGACATCTGTACATCACGCAGCTGGTCCTTATAATACATTCGGCCAGGAGAATTGAATGTACATTTCATAGTAATGGCGAAAAAGACAGCCGGAATCTATAGGGAAGAAAAATTTGAATTTGAATCAATCAATAGGCTGATGTACTTTGGTTATGATAAGGATGGTGATTGTTGTAGCAGCGTAACTATCCAAGCCAAGACCATTGCAATCTTTCTATCTATCTATCTCTGTTCAAACACTATTAGTATCAGCTCTGCTATGAGTTTGTGTATCTCTTGTTCCTGTTGGATTATCCTCTTAGTATGATGATTTGTTACAGATTTATATAAAACATCTTACCTATATTACTAATGTCAGAACCAGCAGTACTGGATTGGGACAGAATCGTGCATAAGAATGTAAGGTCTAGTGATGGACAGGATGCAGGAAATGTTGATGCAGTAGATGCAGACTCAGTAGTAGTTATAACTGATGGTGCACGTAAAGAATACAAAATACCAAAGTCACAGGTCAGTGGATTCAATGGTGCAGAGGTATTCTTGAACCTAAACTTTGGAGAATTAGAAAAGTATAGAGTATAGTATAGATATATCTACTGCAAGTGTATACTATTAACCAAATAGGATATAATTAACCAGATAGTCGAGCAATAAACACCATAGCTTCTACTTTAAGCAATGGTTAAACGTAATAATAATAATCGTTACTTATGTAGCCACTTCATAAAGATCTCTATATATAAGAAACGTGTTCTCTTGTCTATTATTCTATAATAATAATAATAAGGTCGTTGCTTTTCTCTTCCTTTTTTTCTCTTCCTCTTCTTCCAATTATTTTTGGTACTCCTCTATCAAGTCTTTTTCCACTAGATCAGACAGATATCCTTGCAGCTGGACATAAGATAGAAATACGCTGTACATGATTTTCGTCTTAGTTAATCCGGTATCACCCCACGACTATTAACAGATTCCTAGAATATGTATAATTATGTCAATATTGCTACGATATTTCATACAGTAATAGTAATCGGAACTAAAAGGATTTCTAAATAAATTTTTTACATTTTGATATAATTTATAAATTTTTACTAAACACCTTAGAGACAGAGCTTCTTTAAGATAGACATCGGCTAGAGATCTATAATCTATTTTGCTATCTTTCCTCTCTTTCCCTAGTAATAATTCCGCTTCTTCTGCCTGCTATCAGTCTTCTGTTACTAAGACTCTATGATATTATCTAGTCATCATAACAATTATAGTTGATGTGTCCGCTGCCTAAGCGTTGAACTAGTTTGTTAAAATTTCTTCATATTTTCCTGCTAGACACAAGATAAACTGTAATAAATAGTTCTTCATATCCTTCTTTTATCCAGAGTAATTCAAAGCCTCTATCTTCTGTTGCCCTATCTTGTAGTTAGCGTCATATTTAGCAAACTAGAGACCACTTTTTCTACGTTTTATTTTGTTATTATCTGCTAAATTTTCTACTTCAGCATTTTCATGAGTCTCTGCTTCTTCTTCTTCAGTTTGTTCTGGAACATTAAATTTCTCATTATACTTTACAACTCTTTCTGCCTTAGTAGTATCATCTTCTTCCTCTGATGACGATAACGATGATTTATTTTCTTCTTCAATCATTTTTTGTTCAACTTACTCTAGACTTTATAATAAAAAACGATTGTAGTATATAGTATCTTCTCTGCCCTAGTCCTCCTCCATCATCATGTCCATTTATCTGGTTGATGAATAAGGCTTTCGATTTCAAACAAATAAACAACAATATCGCTATCAGAATAAGAAGTTTGTGTTCTATCCTTTCTTTCTCTCTTTCTGTTGTTACTGGTTATTAGTAATAGTATCACATACCATGTTACCTTCTTCTAATACTAATTCTTCTAATACTAAGATACTTTGAAAATATTCATTGCAATGTTTCAATCTATCTATCTCTTTCCAGAAGCCGTCTCTATAAGTTTTATGAAGGTTCATTGATTTTATATCGACAGTTTCTAACATGACCTTAAAGTGAAAAGTTATGCTTTTTTCCCTTAGTGTCTACTCCAAATGAGAGTTTAATACAGGCTCGATATTCTATAATCTCGCCACTACTAGGATCTATTCTTGCAGTCATATATCTGATATTTCTATTCCTCTAATTCCATGTATTGTCCTTTTTAGTTTCATCTACTGCAACTTGCGCAGCATTTTCCCAACTTTTGTCTGAACTACCATTTTATTTTATTTTATTTTCTACAACTGTAGAAAATCTCTGATTGTCATAATATTTATTACTTTAACCCAGCCTCTAAGCTATGAACCCTATTGATTATATTTGAATGATCAGCTTCCGGTTCTGTGGTAACATAGAGAATATGATCGTCGCCTAGCGGCATAGTGATACGTTTAATCTTTTCATATTCAGCCAATACGTATTTTCCTTTTCCAATCTTTGGTGCAAGTTTGCTACGTATTTTCCATGAATTAACAGCTAACTCAAGTGATTCTTTGCTTTCCTCCGGACTGAGCAAATTCTTTACACCTTGGCGGTGATTAGAGAACATTACTTTGCCATTGATATCACAAATAGTGACCAATCGAATCTTTGGGTCAATATTCATGATATCTACGGGTAATTTTTCATTTTCCATTAATTACTGATTCGAGGAGGAATTAATAAAGTTTAAACCCAGACAGCCTCTAAGTTATGTTATTCAGTCTATATGAAATATAAACGAATAGAAGAAGGAAGAGGGGAAAAGAGAATCTTCTTCTGCATCTGCTGGTGGTGACAACAGCAATAACATTCTCATTTTTGCTAAAGCAAAAAGATGATGTACCACAATAATGAAACCATTTAGGATCTATTAAGATAGTATTATTTTCATTATTACATTCCTTGGTATGCCATCAAATATGTTTATTTTCAAATCCTTGGCTGCAATTTGTGATTTACAAATAAAATTATAGATCTAAAACAGCATCCTTATCTCCAGCTTTCAAAATAAACTCTAAATGGACCTAGATAAAGAAGATGTTTGATTATTGCAAAATACTAGCTAAGCATCTAGTAGTTCTGACTGAACCACAGAATGTATAGATATGTAAAACTACTGAATCCCGTTACCAGCATTATAATTATAACATTAAATGAATAAGTTATGCAATTATATTCTGTTCATTGGATAATAATTGCAAATAACGAATATTATTGTAATAATTATCTTTATTGATCGCAAAGCTGCAGCAGGGGTGACAACATCTCATGTTTTTAGCCTCTTCAAAAATAATTTGGGCTACATAAAGATCTATTCCAAGTTTTTTAGAAAATGTCTGTTGTAGTGTTGTTGTTAAGTATGAAGTACATAGTAGTAAATCCTGCCTTTATTAAGGAATCCTTGCTATTTTATGTGGAGAAAGACTATGGCAAAGATGATTACTATGTAATAAAGAGGAAGAATCCTTATGTCCATATATACATGCTCCTTAACTTACGTAGTTGGTTCCATAATGTTCTTTGTAGGAGTTGGTATAGGCTTACCACAATTACTTAGTTTTCCTACAATGACTGCAGATTTGCATTAGTGATAGCTATGATAGGATTCATCATAGCAAAGCATATGGCCACAAAGATAAATGAAATACAAAAAATACAATATAATAATTGCAATTGGTTTTGGTGTTCAAAAAACCAGTTATTCGTTTTGTTACGGTATTTCATATAGTAATAATAACATTAATTCATGTATCCTCGTTAGATTACTAACTATTGTTCTTGAAAAGCAGTTTATTAATATGCATTAATCGAAGTATAGAGAAAATGATTTACTATTTGTTATAAACAGTTTTATATTCTTGAAAAAGAGTCTGCTTTATATTTTCAGTAAGGTCAGTAATTTCTTTTCTATCCCTCATATCATTTCTTCTCATTCTTTTGATTCCAAGAGAAGATAGTTCGCTTATCCACCAGCCATATCTTTGTGGATGTTCTTTTTTGTTAGACATCTGTACATCACGCAGCCAGTCCTTATAAGACCTTCGGCCAGGAGAATTGAACGTATACTTCATAGTAATGGTATGCAAGAGTTGTAATATAGAAAGGAGAAAAATTGAATCAATTAGTCTGTCATATTACAAAATTGTTTTTTGTCATCTTAAGTTTTTCTAACTCTTCTCTTTTCCTCTTGTTTATTTTAACTATTATTATTTTGCTTTAATGGCGATTGTTGTCGTCGTCGTTGTCGTCTTAGCAACTGGACAAAATATTATTACATATAATAGAAGATACAACTGAAAGCAACTAAATCTCCTTTAATTACTGTTTTTGAGTATTATAATAGAAAAACTATTACCTTTTAACTTTGAATTAGTAGTAGCAAAATGCTTTTTAAATAGCTATAAAGAAATACCTCCATCACCAGCAAAAACAACAAGGAACTCGATGGTAGGGTTAGAATCTCAAGGAAACCTCTTCGCCACGCTTTTATTGTTATCTTTTTTGGATGTATGTATATACGTGAGACAGACAACGAGTTATGGCATGATTCTATCATCTATTGATATTGCTGCCTGATGATGATTGTAAATAGACTAATCACAGTAAGGGAATAAGAATTTATTATTCAATTTCTTATCAGTAAACAATAAAAATGTCTATAATTAATATTGTAATATACTATTATGTATAATATTCATAGCATACCTCAATAAATAGTAGAAGTTCTATTTTTGATTCTAACAGGAGTGTACTATTATTTGTTAGTTCTAACGACGATGACAAGAGCGAAAGTTAGTAGTTCTATTCTAACAATTTTTACATAAACATAATATATACTGCATGATTATTTACCGTCGATACCTGGTCAGCTTTACAATTGCAATTAAAGTTAATAATAGATAAACTCATACTATTATTGGTATTACAGTTTCTGAGATACCATTCATAGACTATAGTACAGAATAGTAGAAGTAACAATTATCTTGCTGCTTGCTGGCGTTTGGCTGAATTGGTTACTGCAATATTTTAGAAACTGTAATACCTTGGCTCCGAATGAGACACCATTAATTATTTCTGTGTCCAGCACAGCCTCTTCTTTATTTCATTTAAATCTTATACAGCGGAAGAAGCCCCAGTATCCAATCCATTGTTAGATGTAGTTATATTCAATGAATTAATCATCTTTTGTACTGTTGGTAGGTAATCTGGATACTGTTCTCTTTGTTCAGTATATGAAAGTAAGTATACTTTATCTCCAATGATTGTTCCAATATCCATAGTTTTATAGTAAATTTCATCTTCTTCATCAGTAAATACTAATTTGTATGCAGGCTTGTCCGCAAGAATACTATTTGAATTAGATTCAATGACTTTGAACTCTTTTAGTCTAGCCTCATAATCATTAGTAATTCTAGTAAGGTATTCATTCAAGTTTAAATTTAGATTGGGTGGTCGTGGATTCTCTATAGATATGTAAAGAGATGGCGCATATTCTTTTGTGTCACTTTTTACTGGACCAAGGAATGAAACAATATCAATAGAAGCATCATTATCGGAAAACGTATCACCTGCATATATTATCCAAGTAGAAGGATATTGAATTTGTATTCCATAAGCAGGATTTTCATATATCCTGAAAATACTATCATTCTTATCATTCTTATCATTCTTATTATTATCATTTGCTTGTGCTAATGCTTGTCGTTGTTGTTGATGAGTAATAGCGTCAGTACTATGAGGAAGAGCAACCAATAACATTGAAACAGTTATTATTGTCATAAAAGTAGACAAAAGTGTTAGTTTACTCTTACTGTACAATAATCTAATGGTTAATAGCTAGTAGTTAAGACTTTCTAAAATAGGTGTTAGAACCATCAAACTATCTCTTAGAACTATAGTTAATTGAATGGTTTAAATCTCTATAATCTTGTTTCTAACAGTTTTATATTAATAAATCAGAGAGATATATGCAACGCATGTCTTAGAGTACTAACTGATACGAGTAGTATTCCTATCCAAATTAGCCAGAAGAGTGTTAGATTTCTCTGATTCATTTAGTGATATTAGCAAACCTTTCCATGTCTCTTGCTATTGTGGTCTTCTTATTCCCTATACATAATGATGAGTGGCACATTGTAACTACTTAGATGCAATGAAGGGATATCATTTTACCACAAGCTCCGCAGTAAGGGTGGATATTCTGATAAGGATAGGATAATTTTCAAATAATGTGTTGCAATCGCAATGGCGCGATACAAAAGTATGAAAAATGTATACATCAACGTGAAAAATTCCAACGTCAATTACGTATATTCACTGAATGAATGGGATTGATGAATTATACTCAATTTCTGGTATACTCACTCACGCATTGATGAATTTATGTCAAATGACTAGATTAAAGAACGTGAGATATGAAAAAAGAATTAGAAAGTATCTTTTACTCTTGGTTTGCTGGTTGTTCGTTTTCTTGTGGTCGTTGTTGCTGTTGTTTTTTGTGTTTGGCTTTTGAATTAACTGTATAACCTTGTCCTGCTGTTGTAGTTTGTCCACTATCTTGTTGAGCATTAGTACTATTATCAGTAATGTTTGCATCTTCGTTAGATGATACTGTTGATGACATTGTTAAAACAAAGAAGCTTATTGACTCTATTATACTTATAATCTTTGACTGTTATTATTATGGCGTATTATTGCAATGATACTAGAATGTATCTAATATTAGTTTGTAAAGCATTATTGAGTAATAATTAATCCTTGACAAATATTATTATCTATAATAATAGAAAACATTGGGGAAAGTAACTAAATATATTGTAATTGCATCTATCATATTATTTTCATTTGCTGTCAGGTCAACTAACCCCCTGCTAAGGCAAAGGGGCTTGTAACTACCGGGAAAAGAGGTGTTACAATAAGCTCGTTGACTAGAACCCGATTTCTTATATTCAAAGCGAGCCAGGTAATCAGACATTTCGCTATAATGACACTGTAGACATTCAAAAGTATCACGTGTCTTTCTATTTCTTTGGTCTATGTATCTACATTGAGGACATTTCTTGAAGTATTCTTTGAACTTATTATCTTCAAAGGAACTCTAATTTTTGCTTTATATTCTATAAAATCTCGAGTTATCAAAATGCCCAATTTGAATGTCTGTGAGCTTTATCCTTAACCGTTGCTCTAAACTCTGACGAATATTCTTCAAGTCTTCTGACACTATATCTCTAGTTGTGCCTTTAGCGTTTGAGATAATGGCTTTTGATATAACGTGATTTGTATCTTTCTTGAAACATTTTTCTACCTGATATCTTTTTAAGTTTATGTTTAGCTGATTTGCTCCCTGAATTTGTCAGGTGAAGCCTTTCATATATTAAGTCAGATTGAAGAAAAGGAGAAAGATACACGATGATAACTCATGGTGAAAATATCAGGGTTCTGTCAAGAAGATAGGTTCTTTTTTTCACAATATAGAGTGTATCAAGAAAGACTCTAGAACTATATTAATTATAACATCATTGCCAAAGTTAATTTATTTTAATGATATATCAAACGACACACTATTATATTTCATAATATATTCTTTGTTTGTTAAACGAAGTTATGTCTACTGAGATGTCTATATTTGAGCATATTAATGAGCTACGCTCAAGGATACTCCATATTGTAATTTCTCTTGTAATTATTACCATTTTTTCTATGAGTATAGGTATAAAACCGATTACAATTGATTTAGATGGTAATAACAATAACAATAACAATGCCATCACTCTAAAATTGTATTATCCTTATCCTGATCCCTTTGGAAACTTTGCTCTTCAGCTTACCAAATATATGCAAAATACACTGCTTCCACCAGAGGTAAAACTAATCCAAACAGCTCCCGGGCAAGCATTCTTTGCTAATGTGTATGTCTCACTATTAATTGGCATTATTGGTTCGATGCCAATAATTATCAAAGAAATATATGGATTTATCTCACCTGCGATTGGAAAACACACAAAAATCGGAATAATGAATGTGTTTGTCCCTACTGTGTCTTTATTTATAATAGGTATTTTATTTTCTTATATTATAGTAATTCCATTTACTCTTAATTTTCTATATGATTACGGTCGCGCCATAGGCGTTGAGACGTTTCTTAATATCAACGATTTTATCTCCTTTGTATTGCAATTCTTCTTAGGATTTGGAATTGCCTTTGAGCTTCCTGTTGTAATGTATGCTATATCTCTGACAGGTGCAGTTGATTCAAAATTTTGGAGAAAGAACTTTAGGTATGCCGTTATAATTTTGGTGATTTTTGGTGCATTGATAACTCCAGATGGTAGTGGAATTACTATGTGGTTTCTCGCATTGCCTATGATTATCATATATCTTCTAGGTATGCTGGCAATTAGAAGGAGAGAGAAGAAGAAAACTCTTGAGATTTTGTGAAGTGTATTAAAGGAAAAGTATTAAAGGAAAAGCCTTAAATTATTCCTTTTAATATGAATGTTGAATGGAAATATTACCTATAAATATGTTGATGCAGATACCTTCAGGCTTTGAGTGGATATTTATTGTTATAATCGTTGTAGTTCTCATTTTTGGTGCAAAGAAAATCCCAGATCTTGCAAGAGGTTTCGGTAAAGCTACTTCAGAATTTGAAAAGGCTAGAATTGAAGCAAAAAGAGAACTTCGTGAAATGAAAAATGCGGGAACATCCGGCTCATCTACTACAAATGCAGGTGCAAGTAGAGAAAAGCTAGAATCAATTGCCGATACTCTAGGAATTGATTATACGGATAAAGACGATGATCAGCTCAGATTAGCCATTGAAACAGAAATTAATAAAAGCCACACTAGAGCATAAGAACAACTTTAATTTTTTTGTTATTTTCTGATCCTCATTGTAATATTATTTTTGTTATGAAAATTCATGGCTACTTTATGCCTAATGTGAAAAAACTATAGATGTTTCCTATTTTGGAAACAATACTAAAAAAAGGATAGTAATTAGTGTTTATGCCATATACTTGTTAATATGTTTGAAGAAATATGATATTACCGATCGATAACAACGCTTTTATAACATTTATTGAATTGTCAAAGGAGTGTCAGACAGAAATATTACATCAAACGACAATAGTAATACAACAGACAGTAACGGTATTACACGTAAGGACTTTTTAAAAGCCATATTTTGGGGCGGTACAGGTCTAGCGCTCGGTGGAATGGGTTTCTTTAAGATGGGAGGAAATGGTGGTGGCGGTAGTAATACTCAATCTGCCTTTGCATCGGGAGGAGGGCGCTCTACAAGTACCCCTCCAATGAGTGAATCAGAGCGTAAAAGAATGGGCTTTGAGATACGTAAAAGATCTGCTGAAAGGACCTATGGTATACCATGGCCGGATCACCCAAACAACGGTGAGGAAGATGATTATCGTGAGAATGGTCATCGTACCTACATTGCTAATTATAGTAAAGCGTTACCTCATAACAAATTAGGTGAGGTAGATAGAGAAGCGTATGAAACCTTCCTCAGAGCAGCAAGGAGTGGCAAGTTTGAAGATTGGGAAAGGGTCAAGCTGGCTGATGAGTCTAGGGCCTCTGGTCTCAAGCTCTTTAATCCTGTTGGAGGATTGACTTTTCCTCTAGAGGGTCCTGATCCATTTGGACTAGCTATACCACCTGCTCCTAGAATTGATTCAATCGAGGGTGCAGGCGAAATGGCTGAAATGTACTGGATGGCACTAGCGCGGGATATAAATACCAATGAATATGAAGATAGCAAGCTGATTGAACGAGGCAGCAGACGACTTGTCATCTTTTCGTAATTTCCATGGTCCTAAAAGAAACGGTAAAGTCACTCCAGATACCATTTTCCGTCCTAATTTGCCAGGAACACAAAAGGGGCCATACGTCTCTCAATTTGCTTTGCAGGGAACCAAGATCCCGGCTTTTGATCTAAAGCCAGAAGATGGATGGGTGATAATTGGATGGGGTAATCGTATGGACCAACGAATTTTAACCCTAAAGAAAGGAAGTGATCATCTTACTGACTTTAAGCAATGGCTAAGAGTACAAAATGGTTTTGATCCCAGAAGCGGTGAATTTTGTTCTAATGAATACGATACTACCCCACGGTTTATGCGTTATGGACGAGATTTAGCCAATTGGGTTCAATACGACGATCTTCCCTCCCAGGAATTTACAATCGCAACCTGGGTCTTATTACATCAAGAAGTTCCTTGTATGAGAGTAGTACCTGATCCAGCAGCCATACTTCGAGGAGGCAGTGCTCCATTTCATGCCGGTGACCCATACAAAGACTCACGTACCCAGGATGCATTGTTTAACTTTGGACCTTTTACTCCTCTTTTCGCTATCAACCAAGTGTTACCTTTTGCAATGAGGGCAGTATGGTTCCAAAAATATTATGTACATAGAAGACTAAGGCCTGAGGAATTTGGAGGACTTATTCATAATCAGAAGACTGGTAAAAAAGACTACCCAATCAAGCGTGAATTACTCGAATCTAATGTATTTGATGAATCAGAGATTAAGAAAAATGATTCATTTCTGCTACCTATGGCGTTTCCTCAAGGCTGTCCGCCTCATCCATCTTATGGTGCAGGTCATGCTACTGCCTCTGGCGCTATGGCAACAATCCTAAAGGCATACTTTGACGAGACATTTGTCCTCCCCAATGCTTTTATACCAAGTAAAGCCGGTACAAGGCTTGAACGATTCCATGGCTCAGACAAAGACGAATTAACAGTGGGTGGTGAACTAAACAAGCTAGTTGGTAACGTTGGCCTTGGTAGGAATTTTGCGGGTGTTCACTATTGGAGCGACTTTTATGAGTCCATCCTGCTTGGTGAGAAGGTTGCAATAGAATTACTTAGGCAAGAACAAGTTATATATGAAGAGAAACATACCTTCGATTTCACTAAGTTTAATGGAGAAAAAATAACAATTGCTTGATGCACAATCACCAACATCACCATAGAAGCATGTAGATTAGAAAAGAGCAAAAAAAGAGAGAAGTAGAGAAATAAAGAATCAAGGAACATGTTCGCTCTCTATTTTTGTTAACATTAAAAAAACTGACTAAAATTCATCTATTATTTTAACTATTATTTGTTGTAGGTTTATTTTCTGTATGTTGACTTCTTTTCTTGATAATTGAACTTGGCTACTGTATTGTTATGCTTGCCTACTTGGCAGTATTTGGTGTAGTCAGAATTACTCAATTATCATCGCTCTTTCATACTATCTGTTGAATTTGCTAGTCAGAACGCAGAAAAAGATCAGAAGTGACGAAAGATTATATAAATCAGTGGACTTTAGTGTAGCCCATAATTACACGACTTTAGATTTAAAAAATTACACGAGATTTTACATGACCGCAAATTTTAAGTGCTTAATTAATATTGATTCATAAAATGTATACTAGATTATGAAAGTATACTATGTCTATTAGTATATTATGTTATAGATAATCAATATATATCAATCAATAAAAATAACAATAATAACAAATGTTGCATTTAAAAATATAGCTTAGTGATATATAATATACTTCCAGAATATTAAAGGTATAGAATCTAGAGTAATAGGATTATGATTTGACATTATAGATGTATTATCAATCGAAATATTATTATTGATTTTATTTAGCATTATTCTACTAGAAACTTATTTGCCATAAAACTAAAGACAATTACAATTGTATGAATATAAGTAGACATTTAGCATTAATTAATTTAACCTCAATAAAATATTTATCTTTGATAGCAATATTGATCAGAAAACTCAGTTCTGTTGACTTTAGGTATAAACCCTTGGAATTAGTTGTAAATGACTGCGTCTTTATAGAAATTCTTTACTAAAAATGATAAAGAAGAAGATATAATTAGCCAAAGCTCTAATTTGATGAAAAAGTGTATCCGTAGCTTGATTAAAGCCGCTTTGATGGTGATGAAGTGATACCCTTAAAATTATCACCAGGCATGTGTTTCCGTCTTAGTCACATAGGAGTTGATAAGTAGTAATAGAGAAAATAAAAACCATCACTAAATGCTCACGTAGTAACCTATATGCTTATTTTTACGCTAAATTTGTATTCTGTGAAACTAATATAGTAAATACACATGGGAGGTAGAGCCAAGATGAAATAACCAAATCAAACTTATCCACGCCACCCCAATCGATTATGATGGCATGATGATGTTGTTTAGATAAATCCCAACTTGGTTATCTTCCATGTGTGTGTGCCAGACGTAGGAAGTATATATGTATTCTAGCTATTAACCTTCTTAATAGATGATTCTAACAAGTTCAATCATGTGTTGTTTCCATTAATTTCTTCTACTCCAGTGTTCTTAGCAGGTGTGTGTGTCTCATTTTCTAAAGCATGGTCATTTTAGAAAGTTATATTTTATTCTATGGACATCTACGAATGGTAAAGTATGTGCGTTTCTTCTTCTTCTTCTTCCATACATCTACACTCTAATTCTTTCCTTAAAGTTTGTTAAATCTTTCAAGTCTATTATTATTGACATGAGGTAGTCTGTCAATACCTGCATTTAGCAACATGTTCATTAATGGTATTTTGAATGTCTCATTTATCTGTGTGTATGCTATACTCTACATGAATCTGTTAATGTTTTCTCAAATTCATTACAATTAAGATTCTTGATTGCGACAACTTCGATAAACACAAATGCAATAAAACTAGATTGCAAGATATTGACTGACAAAAAATAACTATGATGATGAGTCTTTCAAATACCAAATAATAAAACAATCTATGTTAACAGTTCAAAAAGAAATAAGTCAGCAAATATCAAATATCAAAATTTTTTTCGTGATTTTTTCTTTTCAGATATACGCTAAAGAATAGATGTTGCCATGTCATCAGGACATATAATACTTGAAAAACGACCTCCGTCATATTCTTTCTGCATTGAAAACAGGACAGTATTCGTTCAAAAAGATTAAACAGAATTTAGCAATGTCATTTGCTTATAATGCTATTACAATATCGTTAGCTGAGCTGCTGGATTGTTATATAGTATTGTCGCTTCTCCTTTTTCTTGAGTCATTTATTTTATTTACAGATAAAGTTATACAAATTCATATCAAAGATAAGAATTGAAGTACGAAGAGAGAAGGAAGTGAAAAGAATGGTATGAAGAGTAGTGGATATATCGTCAGTTTGTTATTAACTAAGAAATATTGAACATTAACTAAGTAGTTTGACAAATATTATCGCATATGATACAACGGAAAATAACTAAATCTCCTTTGATCGGTATTTTTGATCATTATGATAGAAAAACTACTTTTTAACATTGATTTAGTAGCAAAATGTTTATGATTTATAAATTATCATCAATACATCAGAAACAAGCAATAGATGATGGGTTCGGTGAAGAACGCGAAGCAAAAATTCTTTTGCCACACCTTTGTAATTGTCTCAGATTGTGTATTAGACAACGGCTATCAGTTGCTGGGATAAACTACGACTTATGACGTGGTTCTGTCTAATTTTTTCAAAATAATTGGCAGTATTTTATTATCAGCAATTATTTATTAATATAGAAGCTACTAATAATTACATTCTTTAATAAGATAATTCAACATAGATTAGAGTTTATCAAGATAATGCTGTCAAAAGCATTTCGTTTGTATTAATATTCTATCTTATACATATTATCACATCACTTTAAATATAGTTTATAAACAGCCTGTCTTAACGTTAATGATACTAATACAGATAACGAAAATCCTTGCGACCCCTGATGGAGGAATTTTACAATTGAGTAGCAGAACATATGCCAGTTCATATAAAAGAATGCATTATTAGCACCATGAGCAGTATCAAATACTTTGCTGGGTGGAATATTGCACCGGATGATAACAAGCACATTAAGTTGTTAGTATCATTAGTAGTACTAATATTATTACTACCACAAATCCCCTTTCTCTTATCTACTAGTATCACTACTTTTATTGGTACTCATGATGCCTTTGCTCAAAGTGAAAATGACGAGAATAATAATAATACTAATATGAGCCCCATGAAAGAAGATAATATAATTTCCCCTTTAACTGAATGGGTAGGAGTATTTGCGCTAGGTATAACTGTGGGACTTGTATCTTCCTTGGGATACAAGCCTGTTTATTCTAAAAGTAGAAGCATTAGTATTACCAACCTTTCAATAGCAATATTGTCTATTTCTGCTGGTATTATTCATCTATTGCTAATACAAGAACATATGAAAGAAGCTTTCATGTGGGGAATATTTTTCTTAATTAGTGGAATTGCTCAATTAATTTTCGGTATAATTATTATTATAATGGGTGGGAAACTATCTCCAATTAATAAGTCAATATTGTATTATTTTGGAATTATCGGAAACGCCTTATTAGTTGGTATATTTGTATTGGTCAGGTTAATTACGCCACCCTTCTCGAGTGAGGCAGCTCCAATAAACGAACTAGAACCTAATGGCATAATAACTATAATAATAGAAATCCTCTTAGTAGTCTTACTAGCTTATTTGTTAAAATCAACTAATAAAATCAAAAAAAGCCAAAAAGTAATTCATTAGACCTCGCGTAATTGAAAGCTTAAAGCCATATTCTTCATAGTCTGTGTTTATTTGATGCATTGTTGATGTCTTACGCCAGATATTTACTTTTCGCAGTTTTTTGATCTCTTCCAATGTTACCTTTGACCCGTCATATTTTACTGTAGCTGTGCCAGAAAGGAAGTTGGCTTCAATACTTTGTATGCCTGGATAATTTAAAAGTCGCTTTTCAATACCAAATCCATCGCATATCGACATAATTCCATCAATACTAACGACAACATTCTTCATGGTTATTTTATACAAAAATATCTTTGCAAATTATATTATATAATCATAATAATATGATGGGTATCTGACGGCCATTTGACAAGGATCTGATGACGAGAAATAGTTTATTACGCATAAATGAAAGCCAGCCAACAGTTTAACAGTCCCTTCTTACCTTTTGAAATTATAGAATACATTTAGACTTAAATAATTTGGAATTATACTAACGATGAATGAATGAAACAGCATCACTTAGAGATTTTCTGCAAACTGTCAGTTATGCAAAGCATAGCACAGATGATATTCAAATTGGTAAGTGTGAAGGTTGCACTAAAAGATGAAGGATTTGAAGTGATACATTTGATAGTCCTTAACTAGCATTATCTAGTTTTAAATCTAATTTCTATGACCTTATACTCTTGGGTATTAAAATGGCAAAAATAAATGTTTTTGAATTTTATAGAGAAATAAAAAAGAGAGACAATAAGGTCAAGGTTTGTTTTTTAACAGCCAGTAAATATACTGAGTATAAAGAATTTTTGAAAGAAAATCCTAACGTAACCGTCAAATGTTTTGCTCGTAAGCCACTACCAATAGGTGACTTGGCTGAAATAGTAAAAGAACAATTAAAAGATAAGAATAATACAACTATCAAAAAAAGATTGATTTGATGTTCTCTTAACTATTATTATCACCAGCAGCACCATTAACAGATTCTAATATGCCCAATTATCTCAGTCTTGCTTCCATATCAAAGAATATAGTTATAACCATTATATCAAATAGTGTTCTGTATTTATATGATGACTACAAGTATTAGAACAAGATATACAGTAGGTATTATTACCGCTGTATTGTTTGGAGTTTGGACACTGATAATGACAAATAGCGGCGGCCCTATTGCTTTTGTATCATCACCCCTATCCGCTGCAGCAAGTAGTGTAGGAGATCCAGGAGCCGCAAAGATGCACGTAGATGAGGCAATGAAATCTCTACAAGCTGGCGATACTGCAGGTGCAAAGATGCACTTGAGTGAAGCTGATAAGGTTCTACCAGAAGGAGCCGCAAAGATGCACGTAGATGAGGCAATGAAATCTCTACAAGCTGGCGATACTGAAGGTGCAAAGATGCATGCACAGGCTGCTCAAGGTAGTCTATAATAATATCATCAGCATATAATAAAAAGAATCAAAACAGGGAAACAAAGATCTTAAAAAACCAAATATTATTTTTTATTTTTATCAAACAAGCTTATGTCTGCTATAAGGCTATGATATAAAAAAGAAATAGAAATGTTAGCTGGTCTTAACCCAACCTTTTGACTTTAGCCACTCATCTTACGACATTCTTGAGCACATGTCCTACATGCTTGTGCACATAATTTGCAGTGCGCCATACGCTGATGTTTTTCGCATTCTTCAGCACATGCATCACATAACTCTGCACAAGTATTGCAGATTTGCTTCACATATTCGCTATCTCTTGACATAAATTGTGAAGCTGCCCAACATATAGTAGCACAGTCGCGGTCTAGTTGAATACACCTTTCTAACATCTTTACATCTTGCTCTCTAAGACAAGAGGTAGCACATAGTTCACAGGATTCGGCACAGCCATTGCACGCATCTATACAACTCTGATATTTTTGATTCTGGAGTACTTTTGTAGACATATTGAGTATCGATTGTTATTATCATTTATTATAAGTAGACTTTACAAATGTAAAATTGATTAATAATGAAGATATTCGTATTTATGCAGCGTATAGGTAAATTAGGCAATGCCATATCAGCTAAATGATACAGACATCATCATTATTAAACATCTTTTAGAAGATGACGAAAATCTTCCGGCAGTTATCAGGGGAACAAGAACAAGCATTCCAACAGTTAAGGAAAAATTGATAGTTATAGTTAGAAAAAGAGAATGACACATCTCAACTATGAGGCGCCATCATCATCATCGTTTCATTCATCTCCATATTGTTATTGTTGTTGCTTTTGTCATCTTGTAGTGGTAATAATTCTGTATCCTCAAGTCCTGTGTCTTCTTAATCCTGTTCCAGTAATTAAAGTACCAAACAGCTCATTAGAACTAGCAAAATGTCTTCCAGTCTTCTTCCAGTCTTTTCTGAATTTATCATTAAGCCAAGAACTTTCTTACCCATAAGATGAACAGTTATTGGAATCTGATTATATTCTAAAGTAGAATTATTGTTTAAAATAAATGTCTGTAATTCCTGTTATTACTATATCATTTTCACACACTACTTATTGTGTGTGATAATGTAATTGCATTAATCTATTTCGGTTCTACACTACACTCATTATGTGTGTGTATAAATTCAGGGTTCTTCTTTACAGTCTTTACAAATTCTTCTAATTTTTTTAAAGTTTCTGAATGCAAGTGATGTTCAATCCCCTCAGCATCTCTATTTGCAATATCTTTGTCTACTCCAATCATTTTCAAAAATTCAGCCAATACACTATGCCTTTTATGGATATTCTTAGCAACGTCAGTTCCCTGATGAGTCAGACGGATTCCTCTATATTTTTCATAATCTAGATATCTGCTCTCATCTAGCCTCTGCAGCATTTTAGTGACACTTGGAGAACTGACATTGAGACATTTTGAAATATCTATAATGGTAGCATAGCCTTTCTGCTGTACTAATTCATAAATCACTTCAAGATAGTCTTCCATTCTATCTGTACGCTCTTCTACTCCCTCTTCTTTCTTTACATTATTATGAGCATTACGAATTGATTCAAGACGATGGTTTTTTGCATTCGATTCATCTTTCAACTCATTTAACAATAATTCATTCACCTACTATTATAATATTTCACTACAATATCCATTATCTGATCATAGCACCTATCAAGACTCAAGACTATGATACCAGCAACGACGTTACATACATTATTGCCATTCCTACTACAAATCCTGCAATCATAGATGTACTTAACAATGTCTTTCTTCCGCCGTCAACAGCAGTATTATTATTATTATTATTTTTTTATTTTTATTTTTTGTCATCCAAGAAGCAATAGAAAATACCACTTGAAATATTGCACCAGCACCCATAGACAGGAATATTATTGCGGCAATGGGAGAATACAGAAATCCTCCAATCCATGTTCCTATTATAGCCGGAATGCCAGCTATCAAGCCCATTGCTACTAGTTTTCGTATCATGACTTTGCCACTTTTGGCCATTGGTGCTACTATTGCCAAACCCTCCGTAGTATTATGTAATGCAAATCCAATTATTAGAAAAGTACCTGAGTGCAACTTTTCCCAGTACAACAGCAGCACCTATTGCCAAGCCTTCTCCAAGATTATGCAATCCTATTCCTATTGATATCATCAACGCTATTGCAACAGGTTTTATCATTTGTTGTTGTTGCTGCTGTGTAGTAGTAGCATCAGGAGAATAGGAGGAGGATGATACTAGCAAAGGAGATTTCGAGTTTGTAGCAGATTTCATTATAGCCCGTTGAATGAGTTTTTCAGATGTATATAACAACGCTAAGAACGAAAGAATTGTTATCATGGCAATCAACACCTGACCGTTGAAAGCTCCTGCAATATTTTCTGTGGTAATTTCGTTGCTTTCTACTAGCGCATCTATTCCCAAAAATACCAGCAATCCTACAGTAAGACTGAGGAAGAAATTGTATTTGTTTGTACTCAGTCTTTTTATGAATGGAAACCAGAGAAGACCTATCAACACTGGTATAACTCCTACGTATACACCTATTACTGCAAAATATGATGCCTGTGCTACATTTGGAACTGGCGCTAAGGCAGCAGCGTCGATGCCCTTGCTGAACCTTGTACCCTCAGAAGTAGTTACTCCTACTTCATATGGTACCCCCGGCGTCCAAGAAAAAGGTATTATAACTTTTGCTTCGGCCAACCTTGACAAGGTCTTACCAGGTTCTATTGCAGCAGGGGTTATTCGATCATTTATGTCAGCCTGTGCAATTTCGATCTCCTCGGGACCAGTATTACGGATGTAAGCTATAATTTTACCTTCTTGGAATTCTGTTCTTTCTATAGTAATTTCAGGCAAAGATATTCCTTTGTTAAGGAACGACTGACCAGGGCCAAAAAGAAATATAATCATTCCACCCAGTACCAATAATGGAATTAATGCAATAGCGATTATTTTTTTTCTGCTGGACTTTGTATTTCTGTCCGCTCTATTTTGTTCTATCTCCATTTCTCTTTAACTACCTACTCCTGATTGATATTGTACAAAACCATCATCTCTAGAATGGGATGCTATTGTTTTAGCACTTTCAGTATGAGAATAATTATTATTATTATTACCTAGTTCAGTCGGATAATTAGCTGTTTTGCTGTTATTCAATGCAACAACAACATTTGGTTCAGCCGAATCTTTAACAAAAAATAATCCCATCCAGCCCTTTTCTGCAAATTCTGTCTTATGAGCATGGAACATGTATTGTCCAGGAAATTTATATGTGAATTCAAGTATCCCTCTTTCGCCCTGACTCATAGTTACCATGTCTGTGTATTCATTAGGTACCAGACTTGTTCCACTTCGATAGAGTTGATATAGATTTGCATGAAGATGGAAATTATTTATAGGATCAAATTCTAACATATTTACTAAATATACTCGTACAAGACGATTCTTTTCAATCTGTATAGGGTTATGCATATAGTAGTATGGAATTCCATTGACTGTGTAAAAATTGTTCTCTGAATCCGAGTCTGTATCATAGCCATTCATCACCATTACCATTTCATCTGCGGGAGGCCTTGGTGTCTTTGGATCGACAATGTAAACTCCATATAGACCATGGGATATGTGTTCTTCTAAAGGCTGTATATGACAATGATAAGGAAATACTCCAAATGGTTCTGCAGTGAATTCATATGTGTATTTTCCCCCGGGGCTATACTTTCAAAGACACCATCCATCTCTGCTTTATGTATCCCGTGAGTGTGTATTGTATGAAATTTTGAACCGTTATTTATAAAGTTAATTCTAATCAGATCTCCTTCCGTGGCCCTTATTGTCGGTCCAGGTACGGTTCCATTAAATGTCCATACATTATAGAAGACACCTGGTGATATTTCTTTTACTTTGTCATCTGATGCAATAAGAGTAAATTCTCTAAGTACAGTTCCATTAGATAAGGTAGATATCCTACCATAGTTGAATTCTCGTAAATATTTCATAGGATCTACTACCGCTCTGGCGCTGCTACTTAGTGATATAGGATCTAAAGTGTCTCCTGCTGTTTCTAATATATTAGAACCAGGCATATGTTCACCTACTTTTTTTGGCTTGGAATTGTCCTGTGCAACAACAGAAAATTGATTAAATGGAGAAGAAAAAATAACATATCCTATTGAGATCACAGAGATTAAAACTACAGAAATCATGATGATAATTATTTTTGGACGTAGCATAAGATGATAATTGATAGCACAGTTAATAAATGTTAGCCTAGGCTAATACTGTTAGTAGAGGTTTACA
>CAWIMJ010000029.1:0-29023 GCA_963837175.1 uncultured Nitrososphaeraceae archaeon | reverse complement strand
TTAGGCATCTACTCTAGCATTGGCGTAGTCTTTCCTATGCTATAATACTCTTTCGAGTATAATGTTAGAATAAGAGATATTATATTATATTCTATCTATAGCAAGAGCATCAACTATACAAAATCAATGTGGAAAATTCTGCAAGGAAAATTGGAAAATATTCACTTAAAGCCATCTAAGTTTCACCGCCATAAGCTAACCATTCAGTAAAGATTAACAATCATCTTATAATTCATATATATATCAGTAATATTTTTTAGTGAAACGAGTCGCTACTAGTGTGCACCTGCTCTATATGTATCCTGAATGTCTCGCTATTATCAAACTCTTTACCGCAGTATTCACATACAATGTTATTTAGATCCTTATCTCTTTCTTCTATCATGTATTAACGATAACTTAATAGGTTAAAAAGAAAACGGCTGATCTGCCATATTTATATGAGGATATCATTGTTCATCTAGGATTTTTATGTGCATTATCTTATTTAATACCTAGGAAAAATGTGACTAAAACTTCAATGCATAAATGAGATACTTGTTTGATTTTGGAGAGATATATAGAATATTAATAGAAGAACAAGAATAACAAGAATAGAAACAATAATGGCTGAAATTGCTTTAATAGTTGGATCAGTTAGGCGAGACCGGCAAGGTATCAAAGTTGCCCGCTGGATGGAAGACAAAATTGAAAGATCGTAACCATGTAGTATTTTTTATTGATCCTCTAGAACTTAACTTGTCTTTACTCGATAGGATGTAGAAAGAGATGGTAAACCCTTCAGAGAAGTTAATAGACCTTAGGAACATAATAAGGATGCAGAAGGCTACCTTTCTGTGAGTCCAGAATACAACCATAGTACATCAGCTGCAATGAAAAATACGCTAGATTATTTTTTAGAGGAATATTATTTTAACCTTCTGCTATCGTCTTCTATTCGCCCGGAGGTTTTGGTGGCATAAATGCAGCACAACATCTCCGTCATATATTCGCAGAGCTTGGAGCACCATCTATATCTTCATCATTTCCAATATCAAGGGTACAAGATGCTTTTCATGAGTATGGAAAATTAATGGATGCAACGTATGACAAAAGAGTCATACGATTTCTTAATGAATTCGAATGGTATATTGAAGCCTTCAAAAACCAAAGAGGAAAGGGTACTCCATATTAAACTAAACTTCTAACAGTCCTTTATAGTGTTGTTAGTATTGTCATCTTATTTTATTACTAGGTCTAATTATACTTAATAGAAGCTTAATCTGTTACAGCTTGTTACCAATACTGTTATCATTGCTACAGTTCTATTGCCTCCGTTATCATCACTTTTCAATTGTTACCAATGCATGGTATTTGAATGCAGAATATTAAGTAGTAATGGTATTGTATATGTAATAAATATTGATGGTGAATTTGTTTTGAATTATATATTATATTTAATATATTTCATATATGATAATTCTCTTTCACCAAACCATTATTAAAAGAATCGGGAGTTATTGCGATATTGGTGTGAAAGCTTTGATAGCAATGTAAGAAAGTTCCTCGTTATTCTCTACCTTGTGTATGTATCTGTCTAGCATTCAGATGTAGATGGAGATGCAATTGTACATTTAATAGGATAGATTGGATTTGAATAAAATTTGACACAGATTTTTGGCCTAGAAAATAATACTCATTCCTTTGTGTGAAACCTATAATTAACAAACACCCTTCATATATTAGGAATTAATAGTTTAGCCGTTTAGGAGATCATTCCTCCTGTTTGATTGGTGCTTCGATTCTGAAAAGTAGTAATAAGTAGTTGTAAGTGATTATTTGAGTGGTCTATTTCCAAATCAAGAGCTTCTTATCAAAGAAGAAATTGAATATGAGCAAGTTTTATAATCAGCCTATCTTCAAAAGAAGAATATTGAGAATTATTTAGAAATATGCTAAAAGATTGTTATAATTATGCTGCTACTGCGATTAGAGCTAATGTGTAGCCAATTCCAGACCGACGCTGAGCATGTGTGTATAGTCAAAAGTCATGTTTCATGAGTTCTAAATAAATTGTTGTCACTTAATATATAATAATATAGGTGGACAATAGATTAACACGAGCTTTATAGGAAGATACAGTTTATAAAATAACATAATGATCAAACTTTGTAACTCTTGTGGGAAGAAAGTTCTTCTATTTAGTTTGCTAATAATCATGATAACTTCATTATTATCAACTTCACTTACAAATCAACAAACAATAACAATAGCACAAACAAATGATAATAATACTTTCAACCTATACGAAAATCCGACTTATGGGATACAGATCCAATATCCTTCTGGTTGGGGAAGATTAGATCTCTCTTTTCTCCAAGATTCTGCTGATATTGATTTCTATCCTCTTAGCGACACGTCACTAGCAAAGAACCTCAAGATACAAGTGAAGAATTTACCTTTCCATAACATGACATTGGAAGAATATACAAATACTCAAATCAATCCCACAGAAGAAATTCTCCTTGAATCAAATAGCACTACGCTTGCAGATCTTCCCGGGTATAAAATAGTATTTACTAATATAGCAGGACTAAAGACAATGCAAGTTTGGACAATAAAAGACGACAAAGCATATATCATTACATACGTTGCAAAAGAAGAAGACTACGAAAACGATTTGCAGATTGTACAGAGGATGATTGATTCATTTGCAATAACAAAGTGATAAAACTCATCTTCTTTTATGTGAGCAAGAGCTTTATGATTGAAAAGTATCCACCATTCCAAAAATAGATGGTAGTAAAAGCATATTTCCTTATAGAAAGTGATTAAAATACTAACTGGAATGATTGGCTATCTTTAGTTGAATTAGCGTACCTACTCATTCATCAGATAGCTATCATTAACTGTAATAAACCTCAGCTGATATCAGAAAGATGCTATACAATGTTTTCAAATGTAGTTATTATGCAAGTTCCAGGAATTAATGGTGGTAATAGTAGTGTCGATTGTAGCCATGCTGCTGTGAGAGATCATTAGCAAAGACGAACTTTGGTACCTTTAGCTGGTAATATGTCCGCAATAGGACTTACTATGGATTTAGGAAAGGATGACAAGAGAGAGTAAATCCAAATGAGGATTTTGTTGTATATACTCAATATTGTCATACTTAGAAGGTTACATTTTCATTAGACATTC
Organism: uncultured Nitrososphaeraceae archaeon; assembly: GCA_963837175.1. Classification (GTDB taxonomy): domain Archaea; phylum Thermoproteota; class Nitrososphaeria; order Nitrososphaerales; family Nitrososphaeraceae; genus JAJNBK01. The sequence goes on along the minus strand of CAWIMJ010000029.1, from coordinate 25,843 downwards.
TTCAACTTTTAACAATTGAAAATAGAATTGGTTATCTGAAAAGTATTATAATTCTTATCCTGCTTCATATAAATATAATTGCGATATCTAATGTTCACAGAAAGAAATAAAACTGAGGAATTTTGGTTATTATGCCTTTTACATATAATCATATAATGAAGTATTGTTAATCATCAGCTACTCAATGATCACCCGCTTCCTCCCGATCTGAATGTTATTGCACCAGACTTCACACAGCGTGCAAAGCCACTTGTTTCACATTGTGAATTTGTTTGGAATTGAAACTAGAAGTAGTATGCGGCAATTATCACTCCTAGCTAATTGCATCATTTTTATTGCAATTCGGGCAGTTTTGCTCTCTAATTTTGTAATACCTGTTTTGAGTCGACTTTTGAGACCATGGCTTTATCCATGAAGTAATAAATATACCATATTAGGATATTAGTAAGATAATTAATAAGATTAGTTCCTTATGATTCAAATCATATAATCATAAAGCTAATTTTGCCCATAAAAAATTGATCAGTAGTTGCAAGAAAATGGAACGCCTTGCAAAATCAGCTTCGGGAAGTGAACCATATCTATTCGAAGTTTTAATATAAATTATATGCTTAAAAATAAGATCTACTGGTAATCTAGCTGATTATCTTGAATCCAGCATTTCGGTTGATGGACAAATCAAAACCTGTAAATTCAAGCTATAATATTGATATTTATGAGAGAAATAAGATTAGAAGTTGTTCCCAAGCCTGAATCTGGTACCGTTACCGTATACGAAAAGTCTGAACATCTAGGGGACCAACCTTATCTTGTTGGAGACGGGGAAGAAAGAGATGAGAATAGAAGACTTTTGTGTGGTAATTGTGGCCATATACTTGCAAATAATCTGGGAGACAACGTAGTTATCCAGGATATCATATTCCAGTGTAATGGATGTGATTCATATAACAAGACTCCTAGCTAGAAATGAACACCTGCCTTAGGTCAAACTAGTACATGAAGTGAAAGATACATACAGGTAGTAATTTTGATTGATTTAACAATATGAGAAACTGGATCTTATTTCTAGAGTAAGTAGGTATGAGGAGCTTAAACCCAAAGTTCAACCTAAAGTAGAGTAAGAAAATAATGTAGATATTATCTACTTTCCTTACCATCAACATAGTGAGAGATTTTGAGCCAGAAATCAAAAATAGCTATTGGTAAAAACTGATTTTGGCTTTAGTCTTTAGAGTAGCATTTCAGAAAATGCGATGGTGAGGATGATGTCTTAAATCAAGTATTATCTGCATCATGCAAATTATAGTTATAATCATGATTAGTACCGATGGTAAAATCCTAATTGTAAATACGGGAATAGTTATAATTGCAAGTCCGGCTATAAATCTATAAAAATACAATATCATTACTTTCCTTTCACCTGCTGCACTAGCTATAGAAAGATGGATAATACCAATTGAGAATAAACATAGCGAAACGGAACCGCAGATTAACCATTGAGTTGTATAAGATAAAGGTATATTTTCAGCAGATGAAACTATATCTCTTATACCTATTGCGGTAGTCACAAGGCCTACAACTAGGGGAAAGTGAATATATAACCACGTTGTATAAACTCCAATCCTACCTTTTTCACGAAAGGCACGAATTGGAGAGCCATCAACTCTATCAAAATATATCCACCAAAGGCTAAAAGCTATTCCCAATCCAGCTCCTATTGATATTGTAGATTCTATAGTCCATTTATGGCCTGATAGACTACTAATAAGACCAAATATGGTTTCTCCAAGTACAATTAAAGTGAATAATCCCATTCGCTCAGGTAAATGAAAAATATTTGGAGCTAAACGTAGGTGCTTTCGTCCAACTAAGATTGTAGTTGAAACATCTATGGCAAGTGCTAATACCCAGAGAACAAAACGTATAGGTATAGGAACAGCCGCTGAGATTAGCCATAATATAGTAGATATTGAAAACCCTTGTGCATATCTATTTGCAAGTGTACGAGCAGTTGGTATTTTACGTCCTGCACGTATGTATTCGATTACGAGAAAAGCCCTGATTGCAGCGTATGAAATTGCAAAATTACCTGATGTCTCACCTGAGGCGCCATGTATGTTAATAGTAAGAGCTGCTGCTCCAACCATCTGTAAAAGTACCAGTAGACGATGTACTAAATCATCAGTCTCAAATCTGGTTGCATAAAATGTAACACCCAACCATGCCCACACAACAGGAAAAAACAGTGATATCGTTCCAAGGAATGCTGTAATAGAAGTATTACTAGTATCCAGACTGAGGCCTATCTGAGAAACAGCAACCGGCAAAGATTAGGTCATAAAAAAGCTCCAACCATGTAGCATGACGTTCTTTTTCTACGTTACTCAATTTAATTATTCAGTTATAACATTGTCTTATGTGCTTTAAGATTCTCGAATCATGAAAAATGTATAGGTATTCGAACTTGAAAGCAAGTATCTCCCGGTTTGGAAGAGAAACTGATGTTTCCTTTATGATCTTATACTACAATACGGTAACTGACGTTCAAATTTAGTCCTCCTTTACCTATCTTTTTGTAGTAAAGAATGGTTCAAAAATTTGTGGTTGTATCTCAGCAGTAGAATGCCAGGACCATCATAGGCATTTTCTATTATTACATGATTGTAAGTCCTGTTTTATTCTAATCCATATTTTACCTCTGCCATTCATTGCATCATCAGCATTATCAATTAAATTAGTCCACACTTGATTGAGTTCACTTCCATAGACAGTGATCTGAGGTAAAAGAGGATCATATTCACGGATAATTTCTATCCCGTTTTTTATTTTGTGATGAAGAATAGTTAAAGTACTTTCATTACCTTCATGCACATCAACATTCTGAATGCGTGCTTTATGCATATAAGAGTAAGTCTTGATAGCACCTACCAGCTCGGATATGCGAGCCGTACTCTGCTCTAATTCTTCAAGTGTCGATATTCTATCATCGGCATATCGCCTCCCTCTCGGAAGTCCACGAGTAATCTTCTTCCATGCAACAGGTAAATCAGCCATATCGCAAAATAGTTTAATGCTCTTTACATAATTTCTCACAGTTGCTCCACTTATTTCCTTTTGGATTACCCTACTTTATTGAAATTGAATAAACCTTAAGATATTGCTAAAAGTCCAATTGATATCTTTTCTTGCCATTTCAATAAAGACTCTACTTTTATCTTATATTGTACTATCTTCCAATTTAAGAAAGTCAAAGAAATTGCCACGTCTTTTCTGATACTTATCTCTTGTAACTGGCCATCTCAAGGCATAAAGATACAGTGTGCAAGGATTTGGGCCTGATTCTAACTGTTCTACTTTCACTCTTTGTTTACACCTTTTAGTAGGACCCACATAAAAGAACTAATAATGGAGCGGGCCTGTCGGGATGTGAAGCAAATTTGACACGATAAATAGGCCCAGAACATACTTTGTCATTGTATAAAATCGCATCAATAATAATTTAGGCCCCTCAAGAAGATAAATAAACCTCCCTGTCTGACTGGTGGTGCTTTCATTCTTACTAGTAATAGAAAAGAGGTTGATAATTATTAGATGAGTTTATTTCCAAAAGAAGACATTATTGAGGAGGATGATTTAGCGGTAACACTACTCCTGGTGGAAATTGCACAGTAAGAGGAGATTGGGGAGATTGGGGAAATTGGGGAAATTGCACAGTAAGAGGAGATTGGGGAAATTGGGGAAATTGCACAGTAAGAGGAGATTGGGTAAATTGCACAGTATTAGCGGTAGTACCAGTTAGTATTTGTTGTGGATCATCATTTAGATTGGGTCGTGATGGTGTAGTAGAATCAGTAGTAGCAGTACTAGTTGGTGGTGTAGTAGGAGTAGGTGATATAACAGGAGTGGCTGAATCTTGCTGTTGCAGTTGACCTTGGACTCCAATTTGTAATGTGGGAATAAAAGATATTCCGGTTATTAATACAATAATGGATAATACAATAACTCTTAATCCTGAAGTTGAATTTCTCAGCTGCATATCTTTATGTTATATATAGCTTAACTCATATATTACCTTAACGTGGTAAAGAACAATGTTCTTGTACTAGAAGATATCCCTCTTCACCAATCCACAATTAACAGAATTTGGAATTGTTGTAATATTGGTAAGTGTGAAAGCTTTGACGGCATTATTTAGGTTGTTTTTCATCCTCTTCTGTCTTCTCTGTATAATATTCAGAAATAAATTAACTTGTGTATTTAGTAGCATGCCTCTAATAGATAATAATCAAATGAATCATAGTATTACAATAATGAACAAAAGAATTATCATAATTATCGCTATTGCATTGTCATTAGCTGGCCTGATTATTCTTGCAGCACAAGAAGCAGGATTAGCATCTAATATAACTTCTTGGCAGTCAATTCCAGTTGTTAATACTCTTCCTTCAAACCCTTCAGCTACTACAGGACCACCACTACTACCTTCTGCATCTTCTATATATCGCACAGAGACTATGAAGGTCCCTGCTACAGTAAAGACAGTCATAATATACGCTGCAAACGAACTACATGAAGATATAAAGACAGGGAAACACAAGCTTATTTCAGATAGAAATCCGTATTTTGTACCAAAGAATACAATTGTTTCTAATGGTACTGGTGTAGTAATACACAACGCTGACGCTCCTTGGGATATACCACATCCTCATACATTTATTGTAGGAACTCAGAACAGTACTAATTTAGACTATGCTACAAACACACAAGAATTTCGTCTAGCCCCAGGAATTCATAAGATAACTGTTGCTGATTCTCCTTGGGCTGTAGGTTCTCTTCAGGTAACTTCTGAAGCTGCTAAACCTTCTTCTCTCGTAGTTGGAACATTCTATACTCCTACTAAACAGACATCTAATCCTTATGATAATGACGGCGGTACACATCCAGGTAATTTGGCTTACTATATGCAGGAATTCCCAAGGAACGGATTAAAGATAGAATCTACACATAACTTTACTTACGCATCATGTTCAGATTGTCCTGGTAAATACTGGCCTGATAATAAGACTGGTAATCATACTCTCATTGTTTGGAGTAGCATTCAACCACTACCTAATGTATTAACAGCATTAACGAATTTAACTAAAGCCAATGTATACATCTAATTGACCTAATCTTAATCTAACTATCTTTTATCTTATCCTCCTTTCTTGAAAGCTAAACTGTCCCAACAATACAATTGTAGTAACGATTTCCATATGCATATCAGTGTTTCATAGGGAAATGAAAGACTACCAAGAGATGATGCCTGAGGGTTTGGCTATACATGTTTGGAGCAACACTAGGGCTACTGTTAGAATAGTTGGCTTTGGATTAGTTATAGGAGGCATCTGAGAGAGAACTATCTATCTTTACCGTGCTACCACCTGTTAACAAATAACAGTTAGTATTCTCTGTCTAACATAACTTCTAGAACCTATTTGATAACACTCTCAGAACAAGGAATCGTTTGTGTGATACTCCGTCTGTGACATTGCCATCTTTATCTGTATTAATTGGAGATAATCTAATCCTCTCTAATATCAGATAGAAAAGTCTACTACAAAAGATATAGCTTTTATTGTAAAGAAAATAGATTACATGCTGCAACAAAGACAAATTGTCAATGCCTTAGGTAAGCACCTTAGGTAAGCAAATAGATATAGAAGATCCAGATGGCATGAAGTATGTCATAATAAGTTTTCATTACTTAGACTGGCGACTGCTCATATCTATCAACGTTACCATATACAGGACTAATACACCACCACAGAGCTGTCAAAGTAGTCATTTCATAATTACAACTAAACTAAGAGCCTATCCCAAATATATGTACAATAGAAGTAATTGCACATAAGTATATAGCTTGATGCTTTTTTGTTATAACTGTGATTTGTGCTTACAGGAAAGGAAAAAGCTTGGAACAATAAGACATATTCCAAATGAACTATGGTTCTGTTTCTAAATATACAGATAGTTTCAGGAATGGCTTGTTTTGAATATATATCATAAACTGTGGATTAGATTATTGGAGATATACTATGATACCAAAGACATCAAAAGGAAATGGCAGTCAGTTGACAGCATATCTTTAAAGGCACCTTTACAGGGGATATAGTGATCCTTAGAAAAGTAAGTCAAGACTCAAAAGGTGTTATTATGGATTATATAATATTATATGAGCTATGTCATCTGATAATAAAGGAGTATTCTTATAATTATTAAGACCTTGTCCATAAATATATGCCAAATTATGAACAAAAGATATATTGGTTAAATGTGTGAATGTGAATGCAATATTTACTATGATGCAATAGCCTTACATGATGTCATATTGATCGATAACAATTATCAAACAATGGAAAATTGATTAATAATAGTTCAGATTGCCTTTCATCTTCTATGATCTTGCACTTCAGCTTTATGTAGACATCGTCGCTGTATTTGTCATAATCTTTGTTGTCTATGACTTCAGCTTTTCGTCATCTTCTACCAACGCTAATGTAGGTGTTGCTATACTTCCTAATGTTTCGACTACTGCTAAAGCTAGCAACGATAGAACACCTATGAATGTTACATTTTTCATTAAAAGATTAAAATAACTAGAATTATATACGTCTTTATGATAATCATTTAAGAATCTTATTAAATTTGTATAACACTGTATAGTGATACTTTATAAACAAACACAGACCTGAAGGTTAGGTTTCTGGGATGGGTCTGTGTATTTGATGTTTGGTACCTCGATAGGTTTAAGATCTATTTAATAGCATCAAAATTCTGTTTGTCATCGTAAATTCCTGTTGCACTATATAGCTGTTCTTTTCTAAATGTGTCGGGCGAATCAGGTAGTCTTTGTAGTTAGATCATGATGATAAAGACGTCTTAGGAGGATTTACAGCAGACATAATTCTATTTACCAGTTCTTTTATTAGCTCATTGTAAAGGTTGTCAGATTCTTCTAGTATCATGGTCTTATAATCCTCATTATGCAATGGTAGCGATTCTTGTGTGGGTATTATTGATGATGATATATTAATGGCTAGAAGATTATTGTATTTGTCAGGGTTTCTTCTTATTGCTTCAATTACTGATGCAAGAGCGAATTGCAATATTTGTTTATTATCTGTTAAAACGCTTTTCACCTTTTATTCAACTGTCTTTTCGATCTTAAGATATTCTTCGTTATTGCTCTTGAATCGACTAATAACAGTCTCTAATCTTGATATGTCATTATTGAGAGTTTTGGCTTCCTGTCTTTTGCGCTCACAGGAGTTGGTATAGGACTTCAGTAATTCCTTGGAGCTTGCTATTTCTTCCTTCAAGTTATGCAAATAGTTCTCCGATTGTTGCCTTGTACGTTGCATGTTATCTACCTGCTCTTTTAGTTGTTCATAGAGACTTTCCATATAAGGAAGTTTATGAATAGCAATATCTACAGCATTAACTACTTGGTCTATAGTCATACCTTTTTCCTTTATGAGGCGGTATATTTTCAAAAATGGGCCTAGTTTACCATTTGTCTCTTTGAATATGAAAATGAGTTTATCTAGTCGTTTTAGTCTCCAGTATTCTCTATAGTATTTAGTTGCCTCTGGTTCTCTTAGGTTTAGTACTATGGCTACTTCTACAGGTTTCTTACCTTCAGAAAATAATTTGTAGGCCTTACTAGATATTTCTTCTTGCTGTTGTTGGTGTTGATATTGCAGTCGTCTATCTTTCTCTTCCTTTACGATAGCATATATGTCACGGGGTGAGATGTGTTCTATTTCTGCGATTTCAGCATAAGTCTTGTGCTGGTTAAAATATAGATCTATTACCCGCTTTCTTCTATCTTCTGTAATCTGCACTTCTATTATAGATAACCGATCCTTATAAAGGGAACGATTCTGATACCATTTGCTTTCATCTATATTCCTTTATTACCATCTACTTTCTTCTTTATAGTATTCTTCGTAAAACAATACAGTGTGAGCACCTTTAAGATTTTACAATTATAGTATTCAATTATGTAGGGAGAGAGTAAATAAAAGTAATAGCAGAATCATAGAATTCAGAAGTATTTCAACTATACGAAAAGAGATGAAAGACTGTCTGAAGAATAAAAAGCTGATCCGATGGCATCTCAGACATGTCATTTGATGTTTATGTTGAAATCTAGGATATCTTGTGAGATTGTAAGACTTTGACAAATTCACCTGCAAAGCAGCAAAAGGTAGTAACCTTCTATTTTACATTGTTAATATCTCTAGAATACACATGAACGCCATAAACATTATCATAATCCTTTATGCAGGATGATTGAAAAAATAAAGAGTACTCAAAATACCTCCTACGTTCACCATCTCCACTTTTGTTTATTTTGTCAAAAGGAGCAAGATTTGAACGTCTATTGGTGGAGTTATTACAAACTTGTACCACCTTCATAATTGAAGTATCTCCATCAGCGTTAACGGTTTGCGCAGAGTGGACGTATTTGTTGCTGGTGGAGGTATCGTATGAAGCGCGGAACAATACCTTTACTGATTTTCTATTAATTTTGAGCACAAAATAGGTTGTGGTGGAGGTAGTGGAGATAGTGGAGGTATTTTCCTATATCGTTAGACGATAACTGCGCATACTTATACATAAGTAATTGTTTAAGCTACTGTACTTAGAACCATAACAAAGAAATTACACCAATGCTTGGCAGTGGCGTTTAAAACAAATTTGACATGTTTCTTAGAATCACGATCATCCTAGAAATAATAGGCACCACTGAGAGTATCAATTCTATAGATATGAGATTCATGTTAACCCATCGTATAATAATGGATCAACTAGCCAGAAAATTCGAACCTGCTGGTAATGGATTCAGTATATTTTCGATAGGTAGTTAAATTAAGGGTCATTTTATTCATAAACTGGTTTCCCATCAGCAGTATACCACTTAATTTCCTTCTCTTGTGTTCCTGTATAGCTTGAAGAAAAATTCTTTTTTAATTAGCCCAACTGCTTTATCATAATATTTCTTAGCTTCATAATATTTGCCTAAACCATAAAGGGATATACTTTTGTTATACCATGCATGAACACTTCTAGGATCTAATCCAATAGCTTTATCTAAACATTCAATAGCTTCGTCATATCATTCTAAATAATTAAAAAAATTACCTTTGTTATTCCAAGCTAAAGCATTATTATGATCTAACTCTATAGCTTTATCGTAGAATTCAAGAGCCTTTGTAGGCTCTTTAATAGAGGAATAAAAGTTACCTAAACCATAGCAGTATATTTTTCATTAACAGATAAAACCAAGACAAAATATTCTCTCAAGAATCCTTAGAATCGATGAGAAGGTAAAAAAAGCGTAAGAGGTTGTATCGACTATTGATATTTTACAATCCATATAAGAGAAGGCCTCTTTTGACAGAGAAACATCTTGGGACATTCCTAAGGAAAATTGGTCTTTCAATAAAGAACTTAGAGAAAATCCAAGACCTCAGGCAAGATAATAATACCACTCTAACACTTTTTAATGATTTAAAAGATATCGGAATATTGGATAGTCGCAAGGATCCTAAAACAAAAAAGAAAACCTATAGCTATTATACAGTCATTCCTGGATTTACAGTTAAGGAATTTATTTCGTATCAAAAAAAACTAAAGAAAGATAAAAATCCACGTCCTTTTTTTCTTAATTCTGATAAATGAAGGAGTTTCCCAATCTGTAGGTGCTAACGGTTCATTTTCTTAGCCTTTTCTTATCATTGCCTTTTTGATTATAAAGCCATCGCATAAAATATTTGATTCCTCCAAGATAATCATTCCATGTAATAATCCATTTTCTGTCTGCATCTATGTCTGAACGTTTTATCTTTGTGTCTAGAAATGCTAGAATTTGGTCTTTTTTTCTGAATATCATAGAAAGTAATATCTCAACCCAGAAATCTGGCAAAAGAAATAACTGCTTTTAGGTTATTATTTTGATATTTTTCGGATTTGTAGTTAGTCTTCATATATTCAGAAAATTCACTGGCAAGTTTCGAATTAGATGAATTAGGTATCAATGTTGTAATATTTCTAATTGTGGTACTTAATCTAGTTGGCATTTCATTATCTTGTCATTCTCCTTTTACATCTAGCTACAGTAGCAATTATACAATCTTGAACAGAATAACATGAACCCGTGTAATTAGCGGGCCCGTCGGTCTCCGCAATGAAATCACTATGAAAAAAGGATTCTAAATTAGATTAGTAATGCTAGAATTAAAGGCTTTCCGATATCGCTCTATTATCATTGAAGACAACTCACAATAATATAAAAAATTATAAAATTTATAGATTGCTCATTTTACCATTTATATGTGAAGGGACAAAATTGGCATGCGTTAGGTGGGATTAGGTCCCTGCATTAGAGGGGTTCACCTGCCGCCTATTTAAGGCTGCTTGAAACCTAATAACGTTCCAGCATAAGAATTATTTTCGTTATTGGATGTAAGATGTTGGTGCATTGACATGAGATGTTGTAACATTTGAACCCGGGACCTTGCCTTACCAAGTCTTAATTCATTAATCAAATTTCCTTGTCCAAATTCCGCCCAAATCTCTTCTTCTTCTTTTAGGCTTAAATTAGATTAATCAAAAGACGAATTATCAATGCTCTCATTATGGTTCTTAAACATAGCAACGTTTGCTGCCTGTGGAAACAAGCCACTTTTTAAAATTAAAGGTAATTCAAACTCATTGAATGCTTTTATTTTTCTCTTTATTATGCTCTTTATTTTATATTCATAAGATGTGGACAGTTGAGTTTTTCCTGAAAACCAGTCCATTTCAGTCTTTTTTAATAGTGATGGTTTAATAGAGCGGTGAGTTTGCTCTGCCATTAAGATATTCATTTTCTTAGAAGCTCATGTTTATCTTTTCGGTACAGGAGGAGCATTTGGCCATAGATAGGTTTTGACCTTATGTCTTTCTATTAAAGTCAACGCTATGCCAGCCTGAGCTACCAAGGCGCTGCCATGTAACACCAATATATATAATAAAGAACAATATTTCTTTGTCTTATAACTTTAAATCATAGAAGACATTATCTTTTTCGTTGAGAGATATAAAAGGTCACATCATTATATCTTTTCTATTACTTTTAGTTTTAATTTTAATACTAAGCTTCCTACCAATAATAAATCTAGCACAAGCTTCTAGCTCTTCTGATTCTTCTTCTAGCACTAGTACTGGTTCTACAGATGATATCCCTACTACAATTCATAATACAAAGTCTAAACCTCTCCCAGAAGGACCTACACTTAATGATGCTAATCTAAACTTAGAACAGATCTTTACTGGACTTGACCATCCTACCAGTATGGCATTTGTAGGTCCAAATGACATTTTAGTGACAGAAAAAAATACAGGTATGGTAAAGAGAATCATAAATGGTCAATTAAATCCAAAAGCACTTCTTGATGTAAGTGTTGCTAATCTAGCTGAGAGAGGAATGCTAGGAATTGCTGTATCACAACATGAAAATGGCACTACCTATGTTTTCTTATACTATACTGAATCTAGCAGCGCAACAGACGGTGATGATGTTGATTCAGAAGAAAGTGTATTAGGCAATCGTCTTTACAGATATGAATTAGTAGATAATCAGTTAGTAAATCCAAAATTACTTTTGGATCTTCCAGCTGACCCGCCACCAGGTAGAGAAAATGCTGAAAGAGCGCATAATGCTGGTAAGGTAATGATCGGCCCTACTGATAATTATGTATACGTTGGTATTGGTGATGTTATAGGTCATAGAGGTCAAGCTCAGAATGTTCTTGATGGAGCACCACTTGATGGAACTAGTGGTATACTTAGAGTGACACAGGATGGTCAAGTACAACTAAATCCTCCACTAGGATTCATACAGCCAATGAGTCCTTACTACTATGCATATGGTATACGTAATACTTTTGGAATGGATTTTGATCCTATAACTGGAAAATTATGGGATACAGAGAATGGTCATGAATTTGCAGATGAAATTAACCTAGTTGAACCAGGATTTAATAGTGGATATTCAAAGATTGAAGGTTTTGTAAAAGATGCAATTACAGAAGTTTCAGAGGATGATTCAGAGAAAGATTCTTCATCAGAGACAACAACAGCAGCAGCAACAGCAAAAACAATAAATCCTGCTACTGATTTAGTTAATTTTGGTGCTAATAGCCAATATAGCGATCCAGAGTTTGTTTGGACTGCAACACTTGGTGTAACTGCACTTAAATTTCTCAACTCCGATAAATTAGGAAAACAATACCAAAATACTATGTTCATAGGTGATACTAATCTTGGCTGGCTGTATAATTTTAAATTAAATCCTGAAAGAACAGGATTGTTGTTTGCTGCTGGTAGTCCTCTTGCAGATAAAATTGCAGATACTCCAGATGAAATGCAAGAAACAATATTTGGAAAAGGATTTGGTGTAATTACTGATATAGAAGTTAGCCCATATGATGGTAGTTTATATGTTCTTACTTATGGTGGATCAATCTATAAAATATATTCTTCTCTATAGAATAGGGGAAGTCATTTAGAAACTCTCTTGACAAATCAGAGAGAAAGATATTTGATGATATGTTTGCTATTTCCCATTTGTATAACTCTGCATGTTCTTATTCTGCCAAATATATTAGAATACACCTTATTTTTATGTCTATTATATTTTATCATTATAAACAACTTATGCAACTCACACACACAGGAGCAGATTAAAGTTGAGGAAAACATATGAACAAACAGACAATAAAATAGAAAGGATTCAATGTTAAATTAGAAATATCTATTTACTTATGGAATAGATGGTACCTCATTCCCTTTTTAAAGGTCTAAGAAGCCTGCACCGACTACGATTATCATTTCAAGGCAATCAAATCTATTATTATGGCCAGTGCACAATAGTTATGAAAGATATCAGATATTTGCACTTGAAGATGCTTGGTTAGATGAAGATGCTATTTGAAATTGCCATTCCTATGTAATGATAAAAAAAGGCTTAAAAATAACTATGCTTACTCTCTTCTTTCTCTGTCTCTTTTTGTCTCTTTTGAGACTATAATAATCATGGTTAAAGTATTCCTAATTCCTTCTATTTCTCTTATTTTCCTCATGACAATCTCATTTAATTGATCTTCAGAATCTGCATTAACTTTTGCAATTATATCATAAATACTTTGAACTCTATAGAATTCTTCAATCTTTGGTATCTTTTTTAGTTCTTCAAGGATGTTTTCTGAAAAAGGAAAATCACAATCAATCAAGACAAATGCAGATGATGATGTCAAGTAATGTTATAATATATTCAAAATACTTTAAAATAACTACATTTTCAATATCTAATCAAAGTTATTCTCTTTTTTGGTTGTTATTGGTCTATTATCAACCGGTGATATCTCATTTACCATCATCTTGTTAATGATCTTTCAGCTATAAGGTCAGTCTAACTTGTATATTTTCCTAGGTGTAAGACATTATTTATAGTTATTATATACTCCACTGCCATCATTATCTTCTGCAGTGCTAGATTCTGAGAATTCATTGCTATCATTTTCATAACCTTCCTCACTATTACCAAACCAGATATTGGGATCGTTGTATGGCTCTAATTTCATATCAACTTCTATATCATTGTCGTCATCATCAGCTGGTCCTGGTTCTGTTTGCGTTGTTACTCCAGGGTTGTGTTTTATATATAATTGGTTAGTATTTTCATCATACCCCAAATCTGCCATAGTAAGTACTGTAAAACCATTATCGTACAAATATTTCATTTCTGCATCAAATAAATTCACATCAGTACTTCCAGGTATTCTTTCACCATAATCTAAATCATGATATGCTATTATAGGAATGGCGTTTATAATTCCATTTTTATTAAAATTATCTTGGCTGTTGACAACTTTCACAAACTCTTCAAATGTTTTCTGATCGTTATCTTGGTTTTCTTTATCTACAGAATCATGGCTCCATTCTCTGATGGAGTACCTATTTGCATAAGTTAATGTACCATCATCAAAATATGTTCTACAATCAGTCTGGATATTGGATTGGTAGTCTTGTTCTTCCTGATCCTTATTCCATCCATCGCAATTCAAGTACATTAGATTAGAAAAACCAGTAATAGCAAAATCATAATATTTTGCGATAGTATCAATCACAGTTGAGTTATCCCATCCTTTGCCATAGGGAGTACCAAAAACTCTGGAATTAATATTGTGATCAGCTAAGCACCTTTTTGATTCTCCTACTTCAAAGTCCAAGTCACTAATAGAAAGATGAGTCAGATCTTTATGGTCAAAAGATTTCGCTTCTATATCATGTCCTTCATTATGCAATGTCTCTATATCTTGCCATGTCATATCTTCTGAATTAGCATCGTCTTCTTCTTTGTCTGAAGGTATCCAATCGCATACAACAAAGAAACTAGCCTTAAATCCATATTTGTCCAAAATTGGTTTGGCATATGTGTATTGACTTTTAGGTGCATTGCCAAAAGTTAGAATAACTACTCTGTTACTATTACTATCTTTTTGTTGTTGTTGAATATCTAATGACTGGCCAAATGTCTTAGCTGGTACAGGAAATCCAATTATAATAGTTATAAATGCAATGATAATAATAGTAAAAACTGAAACTAAACTCCCTATATTTTTTGGCACATAATATATCATAAATATCAGAATATTTATAGTATTGAAAACAAAAGATAAGCAGCGCCACATATATATATCCTGTTTGGAAACGTTGCATCAAAAGGAGTTTACTTATGCAATACATCCTTTAATCATAGTAAAGTAGTAGAATGATGCCTCTCTTCTACTTCTTCGTGTTTACAGTATTGAATTAGTTAAGTTACTTAGTAGGTCAATAAAAAGTATAAGTCTAGTTTATAGATGCATTAAAGCTCTAGTAGTTCGAAGATGTAATTCTTAAAGAGCGTTCATTTTGCATACTCAATATCAATCGTCAAGCAGTACTCCGCTGAATGTAGTAATGGCGTCACGATAACATTCAGTTTCTAAAAAATATCGACAGTTTTTACTACCACAATCATATTTTTCCTATCCGCTAAAAGCAAGGATATAATTTACTTTAATATAGCAACTACATTGAACAGCAAATATTGTAAATGAATTATGACTGCTGTTGTAAAATCAATCAGCAATATCGCCTTTACTATAATGAAAATCTTCGGACTCTTCATTCATTCCGCAGGTATCACTTTGATTGTGTTTGAGAATGTCGACGATTGGTAATGATGATGTAGGATTAGAAGAAGTAGCGGCAGTAGTAGTAGCAATACAAGTTAATCCACGGGTTCGGTGGGATGCAGGACAGAATTGACTCAAATTTGCCACCCAACTTATAGATATCTTTTTTCATTAAAATGTAGTAAATTACTGTGTACAAGCAGACGAATAATCACATATATTAATACTAATGTGGCTATTTGGCGGACTTGTAGGTGAGCCTATTGGTATATTATTAATAATCAACAAATGAAGAACCTAATCAAGGTTTCTACACCAAAGAAAGTATTGTCCATAGGAGTAGGCATGCTATACTCTCTAACATAATTTCATACAACCGTCTAATAATTTTATTCACGATAGATTTAGCTTGCTAGTCTAGTCATACAATGTTGTTTGTTTCCACTACACTTTTGAATAATGCCTGTAAAATGGAGAAGGATTCTGCTGATGTACACGAAAGGATTCTACTTGTAAGACTTGTTAGAGTAAATTAAATAATGAAATAGCTGCTATGGTAGCTGAGAAAGTAATTCCTTGTTAATATTGACTTTGTTGTTATTATTGCGGTGATAAATATCTCTATATCCTCTTACTTCTTTTGTTCATTCATTGTTGTAGGTCTTCATCAGGCAGCAAAAGTAGTAGCTTCGCAGTCATTTGATTTAATATCACCTTCAGTAGCATTAAAATCTAAAACGAAGTCTTTTCCTTGACCACAGAGAAAGTTATCTTGGCCTTCTCCACCAATTAGAGTATCATTGCCTGGGCCACCAATTAGAGTATCGCTACCAGCTACACCTTTAAGATTATCCGCACCTTGGCCACTAATTATATAATCATCTCCTTCGCCGCCATCAATATTATCATTTCCAGCATTACCTTCAATTACATCGTTTCCAACTGTGCCAGTAAGAGCGTCATTGCCTGGGCCACCAATTATATAATCATCTCCTTCGCCGCCATCAATATTATCATTTCCACTTTGTCCTGTAATTATATCATTTCCAGCAAGACCTACTATAACATCATTTTTACCTGAACCTCTTATATTATCATCATCTGGAGTTCCAGTCTGTTTTGAATTGCCACTTGTAGTTGTATTTGTAATGGGTTTGACCTCAGTTGTAAGTTGAGCCTTAGCAATACTGCTTCTAATTTCAATTTCTTTCGCTGCAGGGGATTGTCGCATACTTGAATAGGGGTAACTATTCAACTTATACTTAGTTTTGTCATCTGGAACAAGTGTATCTATTAGTTGTGAATTTTCATAGAGTGATTTCATTATAGCGGTAGAAGGTCTGTCATTAGTTCCTGACATGATACGCATAAATCCCCGGTCGGCAACAACAATATATCTTTCACTTTCAAGCGGCCTTCCGTTGAAATAGCTTTTTTCATAAAAGACCTTGTCAAAGCCGTGTCTGGGCATCGGGAAATATATTGGAGATGCTACCAATGTTACAGGATTGGTATTGTTAGTATCATCATCTTGTTTATTTGGTAACTTTTGAACAAGTATAGCCAGCGTTTTATACACAGTAGAATTTACATTTGTTGTAATTAGCATAGTAGTAGATACCAACCCAAAAGTTATAATTCCTGAAATTATAGCAAATGGCAATATTTGTTGAATCTTATAATAATATTTCTTCTTGATAATTATTCTTATTTTATCTGGTAGCTCTACAAGAAACCTAGATGCTGCAATGCAAAATGCAGGAACTAGTGGCATCAAGTGAAATGACGATACATAGCCTATAAAATAAAGAAATATGAGAAATGGAATAACCCACAACAAAAGAAAGAAATCTCTCTTTACTGCTGCATAAATCAAGCCAGCCATACTAAGCACAAACAAGATAGGATCTAACTGAAGAAAGGTGTGTAGTGTTCCACTTAACGGACTACTTGGTCTCCCAGTCGTTTGCCATAAGATACCATGTTTCCAATTATCAAATTCTCCAATTATCATGGCATGAGCAGGCCAAATTAGTGGTATTAAAATAACAGGAATAAACCATAGTCCAAGATTTCTTAGTTTATGGCCATTAGTATTATTATTATAAATTAGAAATCCTACTAGCGGAATCATTGTAAAGACTGGAACTTTTGTAAAGATTGACAATCCTAAAAATGTGCCAGAAAGTAAAATCATAGAAATTGATTTATATCTGGCAGCGTTATTGTTATTTTCTATCTTCAAGTCTTTTACATAAATTGCCAAAAGTATTGAGGTTAGAAGGAAAGGCACTTGAATTGTCTCTAAGAATATCCTTCTAAAAAACCAACCATAAGGCATTACTGCAAAAAGAATAGCTGCAATTAAAGCAACATTTCTGTTATGGTATCTATGCTCAGTTATCTTGTAAATAAGAAAAGTATCAGCTACTGCAAGTATTCCCATCAACACCCTTGGAGCAAGATAAAGCATCTCAACTGAATGTAGTATATTATCACCAGTATCAGAAAGATTCAAGGAATCTGGATAACCAACAATTCCCAATGCACCTGCCAAGAAAATTTGTCCAAAATATGGAGCTGCATAACGTGCTAATGGGTCTATCCCTGTACCATCCAAAATAGACATTGCCTTTCGCATATAGTGACCTTCATCAATATGTAAAGAGGGAAATCCTAAAGGATTTCAAAGATGAGTAAATGCTGATAAAACTAGCGGTATAGCCAGTAGCAAAATATTTCTTTGACGGATGTTAGTTCTAATATATTGACTTAGGTACAGATTCTATAGTTACTTACTCCATTGTTATTATTATAGTTACACTCTTTGGCAATTAAAGCAAATTATTATCTTTCCAAGGTAGTTTAAAATTAAAACTAGCAATAGTGATGTTTCATATTTGCTTCTTCTGATCTGCTTAAAGAATTGATAACAAATAAAAAGATAATTCTTTCTTTTCCTTGGATAGCTAAAAGAAGCAAGCTTGAATTGAGGTAGATTCATCATCATAAACAATCAAGCACTTAGTCTATTATATTAGCAAGAACTAGAACTTGGATTGTAGAATTATTTTAATCTAATCTCTGTTATGAGTATATTTGCATATTGAAAGGTAAAAGAGTATAATTGTTCGTTAGAAAGTAATAAGAATTAAATAGAGATTATATATTTACTTTTAGTTTTTCTGTTGACATAATCTGTATAACTATATTATAAAGATAGTAGTAATAATAGTAGAGCGATGATAAGAAATGCCTCTCTTCCCTTTTGCATTGCTATCAGTCTTTAGGGTAACTACACTATACCTCATCATTATTCTAACTTCACTATTAACATCGCCAATAGGATATAATGATATTATTATTACTTATGCTCAGAAAGAGATTGAAGGTGTTAATGCTTCTATTAGAGGAGAAGAAGAAGAGGAAGAACTACCATATATCAAAGATCCTAATTTAGGAGTAGAATTAGTTTCCAAAGGACTTGAATTCCCTACTTCTATGGCATTTTTAGGTCCAGACGATATATTGGTTTTAGAGAAAGAAAAAGGTACAGTACAGAGAATTGTAAATGGTAATATGTTACTAACTCCTGTTCTTACCGTTAATGTTGCAACTGAAGTTGAAAGATGTATGTGCGGAATTGCTGTGTCAAAAAATGATAGCAAGGGGAATGTATATGTTTTCTTGTATTTTACTGAAGCAGGTGGAAGTGCAGACGTACTGATGGTAGTAGTGAGCCTGCAGGTAATCGTCTTTATAGATATCAATGGATAAACGATCAATTAGTAAATCCTAAACTCCTACTAGACTTACCAGCGATACCTGGACCACGTCATAATGGAGGTGTAGTTACAATAGGTCCGGATAATAATGTATATGTAATAATTGGAGATGTTGATGGTCATCTAACTCAAGCTCAGAATCAAGAATTTGGAGAAGAGCCTGATGGAACTAGCGGTATACTTAGAATTACTCAGGATGGTAAACCTGTAATAAGTAGTGCTGGTACTGTTGGCATTCTTGGTAATACTTATCCACTTAACCTATACTATGCATATGGAATACGAAACAGCTTTGGATTTGATTTTGATCCTGTAACTGGTAATTTATGGGATACTGAGAATGGTCCAGGCTATGGAGATGAGATTAATTTGATAGAACCTGGATTTAACAGTGGATGGTTAGAAATTACAGGTTTTCCATCATCTTCTTCTACTGACGATGACGACGATGGATTTAATCCTGATGAAGATTTAGTTAGCTTTACTGGAAAAGGAAAGTAACAGTGATCCCGAATTTGAATGGACTTTTACTTTAGGACCTACTGCACTAAAGTTTCTTAATTCAGATAAATTGGGAATAGAGTATATAAATGACATGTTTATGACAGATGTAGTTACTGGAAGAATTTATCATTTTGATTTAAATGAGGACAGAACAGAGCTAATTCTTTCCGGCTTGCTGGCAGATAAAGTCGCTGAAACAAGAGATACTGGTATAGAAAATATATTATTTGCAGAAGGGTTTGGTGGAGTTACTGATCTAGAAGTAGGTCCTGATGATGGTTATCTTTATGTTGTTTCGCTTGGTCATGGAGCAATATACAAGATTCTTCCAGCTGCCTATGTAATTCCAACATCTAATGCAGGAGGAGAAGAAAATAAGGATATCGAAGGAGTAGAAGAGGAAGAAGAGTAAGATAGTGACGAAGATTAGAATAAAAAGGGTAGGGAGATGGGTGTTTTGAAAAATTATCTAAACGATGAATCCGTCGTTTTTCCCTCCTAGAGATGGAGAAAAGGACTAGCTAGGTGTTATTCTACCACTCAGCAATTCGTCTTACTACATGATAAGTTTCTGGCTCTTCCTATTCCGTAGATATCACTTTGATTAGGTTGGCTGATAATGGGTGACGGCGATTATACAATACAAATCATTGTTATATTTCAGAGGCTTTGTATGGTAATCATTACCATTTGCTACCAGACTTTATATAGCCCTATTACCCATTAATAGTGTATTTAAAATGGAATATGATAAATCAAAAAATGAAAGCAGCACTGTAGGATCAAATAGTGCAACTCATGTATTTGACACAGTAAGAGAAAATTTTGTTAGAGCAGTAGATTAGATATCAAGTGTTCAACCACAATATGCACAAGCAATCTCTAATCTTCAGCTAGATTATATCCAGGCGGCAAAGAATGTAATAGAGAATACAATTTCAGCTCAAAAGCAATTGGTAGGAAACTTTAACATCCCAATGTCAGTGCCATACACACAGCAATTTACAAGACAATCAAATGAAATTACTAACAACACATTAAGAGCACTTGACATTAACAATAAGCTAGCAATCAATGCAGTAGACGCAGCAAGAGAGAATCTGAAAGTCTGTAGTAAAGCAGTAGATGCAGCAACAGAATTTAGCAATAATTTAGCAAAGGCCTGTACAGCCTTCTCTACGGATCAACAGCAACGATTTTCCAAGCAGTAAAAACTAACTTCTTTCTAAATTTTTTTAGAGTATATTTTCAATATTTAATTCATTTCAACAGTTTAATCTTTAGTTTTTATTCTTACTCTTCAACAAGCCATTTTTTGTTAGTCAAATAAAATTTCATCAGCAGTAACCATTAGTACATTCGATGGAATGCAAGACAGATTTGACTCTTTGCAATTCAAAACTCTATTCTAGATTCATTACATAGTTTAGAACTATTTCAAATTCCTGAAAAGATAAAAGATAATAGAATCAAGATTTTCTAATATGTGATCTTATTTTGGATCTTAATTCAGGAGTCATTAGATCGTCTACCTTATATCCATGATCTCATTGCATGTTCCTCAGCAGTTTTCATAATTTCTTCTTCTGTTTCACCCTTGCAAACGTAGTCACAGTCCATTCCTTCTTCACGGCATGAGACAGTCAACATTGTTTCGTTATCAATACTAGATATTATAAATTAATAAGAGTAAATCTACTATAACACATCTAATTTGCTTGCTATAAAAATTTGTGGTTTCGCTAGAATACAAGACATATTTAACTATTTTGCAACCTATCAGTTCCTATTTCTGAATGTAAATACTTTAGTTTTATAATGCATAAAGAACTTTTATTATAAAAAATAAATAAATATATATTTTCTATTATTCTCTGCATCTACTCCAAAATTTGGGTTACTAACAAATTCTTCAATTGATATGTGACTTAGGTTCTAAATGCGCAGAAATATGAATAGAAGATCCAGAAAGAAATCGATAGGTGATAGCGACTATTACTGATATAAATATACACAAAACTTCTTTTAATAGTGCAACAATATTTCATAGTATTACCACTTATACGTAACGATATCATGGACCTATTGCTCTATACTGCTCGCGAACGCCGTCATACTATTAGATTTGTCTCCTAACAATTCCAAAGGAGAAAAAAGATTATTTCTTTTTCTTATCCTCCTTCTCCTTCTCCAATAGTACCATTAGTAGCAAGCATCAATACAGGCCCAAATGTATCTCCATTATCATTACTTACTCTTGCTACTGGTGTATCACTTGTTTCATTTCTCTCCCACCATGATACATACACACTATCACCAGATGCAGCTATCTCTGCATCATCTGAATCAGCTGCAGTTGTATTACTTAAGTTAATCTTATCTCCAAATGTAGCACCATTATCTGTTGATGCTCTAAACATCACTTCTTCATTTCCTGTCTTATTGCTCCACCATGTTATGTAGACATTGTCACCGGATGGGGCTATAGGTGCCTTGACGGCTAGTTCCGCTAATTCCTTACGTTTTTTCTTGGCTTCTGCTTCTGTTGTTACAAGCAAGCTGCTTGCTATGAAAACTGCTGCTATAGCTACTGCTAATACCACAAACGTAATAGCATTTGATTGATTATTCATAATAACAACCTTTAAGGTAACTTATCTTTATTAATCTTCTAGATATTTTAGAGATATTCTTGAGTCAGCAATATAAAAAGTATCTACAGAATACAGAAGAAAACCAACACATCACCTGGCCCCAAATAGGAAGTGAATCAAATTTAGCGTGATTGTTGATTTCAGTTCGTAATAAATATAATATTAGATGATTGTTAGTACCGGTGGAATGTGGGACAAATTTGACTCATTTTTCCCACCCAGATTAACGATATAATATTATGAGTTTGATGGTCATGTCTATATAAATAGAAGGTGAGGCCAGTCAAAATACCCCTCAGACAAAGCAATACTCATTTTTGGGAGGTTTGGCAAGAATATCACTTATCCTTAAAATATTACATATAGGCCCACCGTAACCCCTTCAAGAATTCAACGATTACTTTCTAAGAAGGTCATTAAAACTCTATTAAACTCATCAGGGTGCTGATACATGAGGCCGTGTCCGGCATCTCTTATTTGTATGAGCCACGATCCAGGAATTCTTTCTGCCAAGGTTAATGAGTCCGGCGCAGCATCATCATCCGTTCCAACTATGATCAGAGTAGGTTGGGTAATATTTGAAAGAGCATTACAGGTGCCAGTCCAGGTCGCCGCTGCATCTAATTGTTGTAGATGTATTTGTTGAGGAATTGGAAATTCTTTAGGAATTCGAAAGTAGTTTAGGTAATCTGGATGCGCTTTAAACCAGCTAGCTGGTGCGAAGAACAAAGGTGCAAGTTTTTGCATCCGCTCTTCCTGAGACATCGAAGTATTTG
Source organism: uncultured Nitrososphaeraceae archaeon (assembly GCA_963837175.1). Taxonomy (GTDB): domain Archaea; phylum Thermoproteota; class Nitrososphaeria; order Nitrososphaerales; family Nitrososphaeraceae; genus JAJNBK01. The sequence continues at coordinate 2,852 of CAWIMJ010000029.1, read as the reverse complement.
TAACAATCTGCATTACTTCAGGAGGGGTTGGCCTGTCGTTTGGACCGCCACAACTTGTGGTGTATAAAATAAGATTGTCTACCTTGTCTGGGTTTGTTACCGCTAATTGCTGAGCAATGAATCCGCCCATAGACCAGCCTAAGACATCGGCCTTGCTTATTCCTAAAGCGTCAAAGCAGCCTCAATGTATCATTTGCGAACTGACTGATTGAGAACTCTTTCGTCCCTACAGTTGATTCACCAACTCCTCTATTTTCAAAAATAATTACTCTATAGTTTGCTGATGCTAGCTGCTCTAACAACAGAGGGTTCCACATATCCATAGTTGCACTAGCTCCTGTGATCAGAATAATTGGTTTAGCGTTTGGCCCACCTATCTGTTTGTATGCAATATCTATGTCACCTACAGTAACGTTGTGTGATGGCATATTATCCAAAAAAGCGGCTTTGGATTGAAAAGAAGAAAAAGAAGAAAAAGGAGAGGAAGAAGGGTCACTGATATTCTGTCCTTGGCTGTATACAGGTTCAAAGGAAACTAAGCCGTTATAGAATTGTAGAACAATCAAACATAACAGTATCATTATCTTATTTATCATGCTCTCTGCATCTTAGATTTGCATATTAATTTGTATATATTACCAATTAAGCTGCAAAAAAGATAACCAAAATAAAATCAACTTCTTTCATATGCTTGTTTTATAAGAGATAATGCATAAGGGATCTCACCTTTTTCTTTAATAGTTATTTCTGTTTTACCGCTTGAATAATGACCTATATCCTTGACATCTCTTGCTTTCTTTAAAGGATCATTAATTTGATTCATTTCAATGTTAAGATATGCTTTAAGTTTTGATCTTAGAAATACAATAGACACAAATGCTTGCTTCCGACGGAAAGCTATGTATAGTTTCTTAGGCCTTACCTCTATATCTTTACCTAGAGTAAGGATATTGGATTTTAATTCTGAATACATCTCTTTAACTCCATCATCAACTGATGTGAGGTGATCCTCTTCTGTGTAGACCCTAATCTCCTCAGTTACCTTTTTGACAATAGCATTATTTTTTGCAATGGCCGTGATAGGTTCTTTAGCAGAGGGAGATTTTACTTCATTGAATACTAGCAACCCATTATTGTATTTGTGAGCCTCCCATAGTTGAATTCCAAGATCTTTGAATCCTATGGCATGTTGTTGATATTTTGTAAACTCTGGTGAGATGAAAATTATTCTTGACTGCGACCAATCTACCTCTTCACGTTTTAAATTGTGAGATGAATTGGAGCTTTCATTATACTCTAATATAAAATCAGCTTTGTTATTGAGCATAAGATTAAGATAGGCCATACCCTGGTCTACAACTGAGAAATTCCTATCCTTTTTGTACTCTATTATAACAAAAGCTTTAGATTATTCATCAAATGCAAGAGTGTCTATTCTCAAACCATGAAGTTCAAACTCTGATTTTACAAAATCAAGCTCAAATAGATCATGCAGATTCGACTCAGTTAACCGCAGGATTTCACTCTCTAATGGAAATTGCTCCTCTCTTACTTCAGAGAGTTTTGTACCATTTATAGAGAAAATCCGCAATATTGTGTGTATATCGTTTCATGTAGTCTAAATGCTTTTTTGCAGAATGGCTCTTTTTTTAAGAGAAATGGTTAAAGTCAGGAGGTAATTTATCTAATGAATAGAGGATATAGCTTAATTTGGCCAAAAGCAAAGAACAACAACAAGAAGAATCACCTTCGATTGTAGAAGGAATAGTCTTTATACCCTACTTATAATTAATAAATTATAAAAAGTGAGATTTAGATTATGAAATATCTAATTATAATATTATTTCTTTTTGTAGTAGTATCCTCTTCCACTTTAATTCTAAATGCAAACATAATAGTTTATGCTAAAGAATCAAACACTACCATTTCTAAAAATAACCAGACTACAATATCGGAAAACAAGTCTTCTTCCTCCTCCTTTAATATTGCAATTGCATCAGATTGGGGATGTGGTAAAAATGCTACAAAAACAGCAGAAAATATTCAAGAAAAGAATCCTGAACTTGTAATAGCAGGTGGAGATCTAAGTTATGGTAAATTAGCAGATTGTTGGTTTAAAATAGTTGAACCATTTAAATCAAAGATAAAGATAGCCTTGGGAGACCATGAATATAGTGATACTACAGGTGGTGCAACAGGTGTAACAAATGATTATTTGAAACCTTTGAATCTAAACAAAACATATTATTCTTTTGATATGAATAATACTCATTTTGTTTTTATAGATCCATATATTGATTATAAACCTGGCTCTCCTCAATATCAATTAATTGAAAATGATTTGAAAACTGCTTCTACCAATCCAAAAATAGATTGGAGATTTGTTGTGGTATCTCCACCTATATATACTTCAACTTCTAAACATCCTGGTAATGCTACAATAAGAGATATTTATCATCCTTTATTTGATAAATATGGTGTAGATCTTGTTTTTACTAGTGACAATCACAATTATCAACGGACATTTCCATTAAAATATAATAATAGCAAGGGCGAGGATAGTGCCAATCCTATTATAGTAAGTAAAGATTCTAATAATTATAATAGTAATAAGGATAAAAATAAAGGAGTTATCTACCTCACAACTGGAACTGCGGGCAGATCCCTTTATGCAATTACACAACAAGCACCATTTATTGCAAAACAAGATGATCAACATTTTGGATTTTTAAATATTGATATTAATGGTAAAACTTTGAAAGGAACTTTTTATGCAAATGAAATAGAACAACTAAGCTCTTCTAATGTAAATGATAAAAATAATGCAATAGATTACTTTACAATATCAAAGA
>CAWIMJ010000028.1:0-10264 GCA_963837175.1 uncultured Nitrososphaeraceae archaeon | reverse complement strand
GATGGTATTAACTAGCATCAATAGCTTCCAGTCATAATACATATAGCAAACATTTCAATTTCATTCCAATAGACCCTATCTGACTCATAACATCGAGGCAATACTAACCCCATGTACATATATTTATATATGAAGACGACATTATTGGCCTCTGCATAGACAAAAATGAGTTTCTATAATTATACTAATGGAATCATGGGACTATATAGATAACATTAAAACTATAGATAACATTCAGAATGCTTTTAACCTTACTAGTTCTATATATCAATAGAGCGGCAATGGCTGTCCAAAATATATGGAAGAGTACACCCTCAACATCCCATGAATATCTGAGAGATACATTATCGTTCAGATATCAAGAATGTAAATCCTGTAGAAACAGAACCGAACTTACCTGCATAAAATGTGGTTTTTGTTATAGCTGCCATTGGAAGAAGGAAGAACTAGAAAAGAAGAAGAAAATTCAATCCAAACCATTAATAACTAAAGTGAAATATTCTTACTCATCCATCCCATCATCAAGTACAAAGACAATGACGATGATGATGACGACGACACCTCAATCTGGAGAGTCAGTGTCAATGCAACAGCACAACAACAATCATCATCAGAACCAGCAAAGGTAATTGATGTATTTGGTCAAGAGTCAGAACCCATATGTAACTATTATAGATGCCATCACAAGTTTTCATTTCACAGTCTCAATAGTCATATTTGTCATTGTAAACATCCAAAGAACAGTACTATAGGGGTATCAAAAAGTATCCATGAAAGATAGTAAATACTCGCCATCATCATCACCACCATTACAAAATGAGGAGGAGAATGTAGTTACAGATTCTCCTCTAGAGAGAGTACTTGATGAATGTCTGGATAGGTTAAAAATAAAGCACAATAGCCAAATTAGTAAAAAAGCTTTTGAATCTATCAAAAAGATTAATGTTGAGAAGATAAACACTTATGGAAAATGGATTATAGCTATGAAGGTAATAGCAGAGTCGTGTGCAACTAATAAGCATATCTTTTCCCAATCAGAAATAAATGATTTTTTAATTATAGCAGCAACATCTGCTAATCTTTATCCAATGAGCATTCATGAGGAGGAGGAGAAAGGAGGAAAAGAAGAACAAGATAAAATACGCGGAGTAAAAGTAACAACAACAACACCAGCACACTTAGAAAAAAAATCAGAAATAGTAAAAGCTACAATATTTGAAATCTCTAAAGATATTATGGAAAATTATCAGAGTTCCAACGAGAGGTTAAAAACAAATTATCCACAAATTATTGTTGATGTTGTATCAGGTTTTGCTAAAGGAATAGATACTGAAGGTAAGAGAATAACTACGTATGGTATAAAGAGTTATTATCAATATAGAAAATTAAACATTGATAAGGCTACTACTACTACTGCCCATGTCACAACCTTTGATACTATACACAAGAAAAAAGGATATTCAAACAATATATTCAAGTCAAGACCCATGTCGTCACCACCATCATCAAACTACTACTACTATAACAACAACATTAGTGAAGAGGAAAAAAGTAAATTAATTGAAAATCTTAATCAGATTACTGGCAGAAGCAAAAAAGCATTAGAATTGTCACTTGCTGAATTGCAGCTTGCAGATACAATAAGAATGAGAGATCTTTGTTTTAACTACGGTAAATTACAAAAATACTGTGAGCTGATAATAAGAGACTCTGAAGAGAAATTTAAAGTAGATCTTCAAAAGGAGCTTGGAAGAAATCTGACTGATTATCAACTCCAACATGCTATAACCTCATTAAGAAAAGCAAGATCCTATATTGAAAATGTTCTTGATAATAAATTTATACTACATGGTTCTCATGGGATTAACCATATTAAACACAATTTAGAATATGGATATCAGCTGATGGAATTAATGCAACCTAGTAGAAGGTTAAGAAGAAAGTAAAATAATAATAATACTACCTTGTAAGACCATCAAAAATGTCTTGTTATTTATATGACATGCAATAGCAACAACAACACTTTCCATCTATTTTGTCTTTGACGCAATACATAGCACATATTCCCATTCTTCAATATTCACCTTTGTAAGTTGTTTATAATGATGAAATATAATAGACATGAAAATAGGGTTTATTCTAACATATTTGGCAGAATAAGAGCATGCAGAGTTATACAAATGAGAAATAGCAAACATATCCTCAAATATCTTTCTCTTTGATTTGGCAAGAGAATCTCTAAATGACTTTCATTCTTTTACTTTTATTATACTGGATATTTTGAATGAGGGAAATTTTCTTTCTTTGATCTTTTACCCTCTGATAGATAGTGGCAAGCACCACCACCTCTTTTCTATCAGGACTGCAGAAAATATCTTCTTCTTCTTTTTGTCTGCTCTAACTTTACTAATACCTTGGTCATTAATACACCTGCAATAAATCCACCAACATGAGCAGAAAATGCTATTGGAAGAGCACTTACAGAACCAATCACTGCAAATACAATTTGTATCACCAGCCAATAATAGGCCCTGTAATTGCCAGCTGCAGCTGCTATGCCTAATACACCAGAGATAGCTCCTGACGCACCTATTAGTACTACATCTCCATTGTGTAAGATGTAAGACGCTATAATACCATGAAATAAAGCTGCTACAATTCCTGATATAAGATATACCAATACATATCGGGCAACTCCAATTGCTCTTTCTGCATATCCACCAAGGTAAGCCAATGCAAATAAATTGAATGCAATATGCGCAATGTTAGCATGTATAAACATAGATGTGAATAATCTTGTTAAGGATTCGGCCAGTAGTGATGATAATGATATGTGGTAGTTCTGACGACGATTGCAACGGCGGTAGAGAAGAAGACAATGGATTTTGCTGAGAATTGTCAGCAGCAGGATTATTATTATTATTCCCGCCATCATCATTTGCATTACTCTTCATATAAAAAAGATCATTAGGAATAAAGCCATAATTTTGAATAGTTTGTGTTTGGGAACCTGATAGCAGTCCTATGGCAAAAATTACAGCATTTAATGTGATTATGGATGCTGTGGCTACGGGAAAACGCATTTGCATCATCACTGGCTAGACGACAATAGATAATAAATAACCTAGTTATTTTAGGTATATCGATTGCTGTGATTTCATCTTGCATAGCCTATCGGCAGCAGTTAGTTATTTTGGTTTTTCCAAAGACATCTAACATATTGGGTCATCTCAAGGACTGTCGTCAAAGGAAGAGTAATCTAACTAATTGAGACATGGGCATAATTCAATTCTACATTTTTTCATCAATCATTTAGTGACATATTAACTACATAACATGTGTTTGATTGCTTTTGGTCGTTGACTATGTCTGGTTTTATAATTGTAATAGACAAGTACCCTGGTATAGAAGTACTGATAAGAGTACTATTCCAGCAGCCTTCTGATAGCCTCTTACGGGTAATTGATCTATTCTAAAAACAGATTTAATATGTTCATTAATTGTTCCTTATATAGAGCAAAGTCTAGAAATAGACTGAGACAGAGTGAACATTATGACCTATGCTAATCGACCTATAACAGGACGTGAATACAAACTGATGCTCAGAACAAGCAAATTTGAAGAAAGGGACAAGGGCATAAAGGATTTTTTGGATATCATAAAATCTCAAATTGAGATACTGAATGTGAAAGAAGGAAAAAGAGAAGGAGAACAAGTATATTTTGATAGGAAAGACAAGAAGCATGACAATGGAGAAAAAAAGAGAAGAGTATGGTATTTAGATACCCAAAATTTTGAGCTTTATAAAAAAAATAAATTCTTAGTTAGGATAAGAAAAGAGAAAGATGACGATTATGTAACTGATCTGAAGTGTAGGAATTCAGATAGATATATATCAGCATCATATGACCTTTCACCTAACATAAGAGAAAAAGAAGAAAAACTCAAAGCTAAATTTGAATTTGAAGAAGACATAATTCCAAGAGTTGAAAGTACAAATTCAAACTCTCCAGACTTTGCTAGCAAATTTTCTCATTCTGTATCATTTCATACTAAAAAGGAACTACAGCCAAATACCATAGCAGATCTTTTATCAATTTTTCCAGGTTTGAATGTATTGAATATTGATGTTGATACTGAATTGCAGAAAGTTAATAATTTTGAAGTAAAAGAAATTTCCATCAAGCTTGGAATGATCAAATCTTTGGACAAAAACGATACTACTGATGATTTATCTCTTAGTTTTTGGTATTTGCTAGATGAAGAAAAAAAAGTAATTCCTGAAATTGTAGAATTCTCTTTTGATTATTATGTAAAACACGTAAACAAAGCAAATAGATCTAACGGAAATTTGTATTTGGAGGAATTTCCACTCTCTTTAGTAAGGAAGACAAATGATTTTTATCTTTCCTTACTAAAAGAACAAGAATTTGTAGATCTTAATACTGCTAAGACAAAGACTGAATTTGCATATACATACAAACTACAGTTATAACACCTTCATTAGATGATGATGTCACCTATATTCTACTATAACATTGAATTATAAGAGAAAATCTTACCATGCAAAAGGGTTTTAGGAAGCAACGATATTTCTCACTCTTCTTTCATACAAACTTTGTAAGATGATCCCAGCCTATATCTAATATAAGAATCAAGGTACGTCAGACTTGTCATTACAATGTTTCGAGCCTAAAGAAAGTAAAATACCATTCTTCCTTCATAGGAAAAGTTACCCCATATTCACGATGTGCTGCATTTAGTTTCATTGGTAATGAGACAGTTTGAAAAAAAGTTATTGTATGTTCGCAGGATGGCTAACTGAAGTATTGGTCTATGCCGTTGCTGCCGAATCAAAATTCAAAGATAATTATATCTTGTTAAAAGCAAATTAAATACCCTCTTAGACTAAACCATTTTACATTGTGCAAGTAGATTACATACACTAGTGTATTGCATCCCACCGAACCCGTAAATTCTGAAGGAAATGAAAAAATGAGGTTACTATGTGTATTTCTTCAAAAATGCCAATGTCTTTTGCCAAGCATCTACAGTTTCATTTGGAGCATAATTACCTCCGGAAGGATTTGCAAATGCATGTCCTAATCCTTTGTATATGTGAATTTCATTTGATATACCAGTACCATCTAGTGCTGCTTTGAATTGTTGTATCTTTGACAATGGAATAGATTGGTCTTTATCGCCAAATATTCCAAGCACAGGCCATTTTATCTTTGAGAGTTCTTGTTTATCTGTGACCAATGGAGTTCCATAGTATAATATAGTTGCGACTAATGGATGTTGTTCGCTATGTAATGCTAGTTGCAGCGATTGTCCTCCACCAAAACACCAACCAATAGAAGATATTTTAGAACCATCAACGAAAGGAAGGGAGCTTACGTACTTTACTGCTGCTTCTAAATTAGAAATAGACTGTTCAGGATTATTACTGGCTGCCCTTACTAGTTGCATAGCCTGGTTCTGCTCTTTAGCTGACTGACCTTTGAATAAATCAACTGCCAATACTACATAGCCTTGCTTAGCAAGGATGTTGGCCATACTTCGTATATTGTCGTTTATGCCCCACCATTCATGAATCATTATTACTGCTGGAAATTTCTTGTCAGTAGTAGATGAAGGGTACACGAGATAACCCAAACTACTGTCAAAATAATTGAGTCCTGTTTTGATTTGTAAGCCTTGAGTAGTATTACTATCATTAGAGGTAATGGTATTAGCTGTAGCGCTAGACACTGTGGTATTATTTATAAAGTTGCTATCATTGTTGTTATTATTTGCTGCTAAAGCAGTCAACATAGCAGCATTTGTTTGAGCATATGCAAATGGTATCACCCTATAGTTGGCCATGCTCATCGGCAAGGCTAAAGATCCAATAATTAACGATAGAGAAAGTAAACCTAGGATAATTTTTTTCATTAATTGTATTAGTGATCATAATTACTTTTCTATGTTGTCCTTTATTGAACACCAATATACTGAAGGATGCTGGATAGTATAAAAAAATATTCTGCGATTGTTAAGAACGCAAGTCTACTGTAATCTTTGGATTTACTGCAAGAATTGTAATCATTATCTGACTAGATATGGAAAGCAGTTAACCACTTCACTTTTTTTATATAAAAGCGACTTCAGATTCACTCCTGTGCGTCTTTCATGGCCGTAGAGATGATGAAGGAAGCTAAATAAACCTAAGTGACAGAACCCCTTATACATGCGGGGACCTAATCCCACCGAACCCGTAGAATTTACATCTATTTATATTATAATATTATAATATTTATCATATCCTAATATTTCTTAATTCGTTAAAGAGAATCCTAGATGGATGATTTTCGGATAGATATTCAGTATGAAGCAACATTTGAGAACCTGAAAAGACAATAACTTAATCCCTTTATTACCACTATCTCTTCTAATTGTAGTTTCAGTGGATTTGCTTATCTATGTCTTAATATGAGCCATTAGTTGTCCTGCATGTTCCAAATACATCTGCCACGTTTTTGGTAGTGGTTCCATTTCTTGCGAAGGTGTCAGTATAGGCTCTTTGACCTTCTTACCAGAGATAATATCAAAACTTGCTCCATGAAAAGGACATGTTACAATGTTATCATTTACAATATTATCCGTTGAAAAGAATGCATAACGCAACACGGCCCGCTATACTCATTTATGTATGCATTAAATTCTTCTGAAGCTATTATAGAAAGCTTAAAACACGCGGGATAGAAAAATAAATGTTTGAGATGAAATAATGGCAAAATTGTCTACGCTAGTACAATCCTATCGTCAGAAGAACTAAAAGGTATATACCGTTATCCAGAATAAAATATGAGAGGCAAGCCAAGGACATATGTGCTGACTATATTTGACTTGTGGGAATGTTGGATGGATATTATGATTCGTCTGAGGGATTATTGCATGCTACAAGGCATTTCAAAGAGATTGATCATCCTAAGCTAAAGTCCCATTGCAAGGCATATGTATATCTGAGAGAAAAAGTTATTCTTGTTTTTCTTCTTCTTTATTTGTTGCTAGTAGAGATTGTTCTTTTTATTCTTAATCTTTGTCACTATCTTCTTCCTCTTCTTCTATGTCTGCTTCTACATCAGTTATTGAAACTACTTCAGTAGCTGGAAAAATCTTACATATTGCTCCATGACCAAGTGAAACAACATAGAGCTAACCATCAGGACCTACTTACTTTTTTAGCATTTGATCATCCATCGTTATTCTAAACCAAAAACTATAAATCATTATAAGTTTTCATTGCTTGTTACGATATGAATCTTTCATGGACTAATCGATTTTTTTCAAAGTTACCATCTACAAGAAACAGCTGGGCTTATGTCTTGTTTACAATTTATTCTTGTATGTTATTAACTTATTTTCTGGTATTTCCTGCATTGACATCAACAACGGTTGACGCGCAGCTTTTTTCAGGACAAAGACGAAACAATACTACCACCACCGCCCCCACTAATACTCCTTCGTCTGGCGATGGTTTACTTTCGATCCTCAGAGACCCCAGTATTTTGACTACCAATCTCAGCTCATCGGTAGAGAGAGTAGTTGACGTTGTAGAAGAAAGGATAGATTCAAGATTACAAGGTATTAAAACTAGACTAGATGAAGATCGCTGCTATGGCAATACCTGCTATAGTTGCTGCAATGGCCGGTATCGTAGCACTTGCGGCATTGATAATCGCCTTTATAATCTTCTATTGGATTAACGGGTTTAGACAAGGTCGGAGACACAAAAGAAATACCGTTCATTTATCTGAGCATGTCCTCAGAGAATTGAAAGAAAATGACCAGCTGCTGGAGAGCGTACCTTCGTCAAGCAGCAGCGGCGATAATGGTAATAGTAATCTGTATGTACAAATAGAGGAACTGTATAATAGCGCTCTAAAAGCTGCTATATCCTCGCCCTTTTTTTGGGATGTGTATTCCAATGCTCAGTATACTATGTTGAAACTTGACATGGCTATAGATAGATATAATAGAGTTCTTAGAGGTGCAGCTCAACTCAGAGAATCAGTTATTTTAAACAAGGTAGATGAACAAACTGCCAGTAAGGTGTTAAGAGGATACGATGCTAAGATAGCAGACTATAGGAAGGAAACTATCGATCTGTCTAAGCAGCTGAAGGGTCTAATAGAAGCAAAGGCAACTACTGGATTTGTTTTTGCAAAATAAGAGATATTAACAAAAATAATAATTATTGAAAATTAAAGTCACTCTAAGACCGTCCAGATGTCAGAGTCATTTTCTAATTCATTTCAAGGAGTGTTTCTAATGGTCTTGATTGCTTATCTACGTTCTTAGGCGCAAAAACTGTGAGTAAGAAGCGCTGCCCATTAGAATCTATAGGCGAATCATAATTATTCATGATGATCGGATCTGCATACCTTTTTGTATGAAGTCTAAGCCTTGCTTCTGCGGTAATCTCCGGTTGCTTGTCAGCAGCGGCGGTAATGGTATTCTTATTCTTCTTCCTTTGTCGCCGCTGGCGCTTTGGTTGCTTTGATTGCACCGGCTGCTGCGATTGTTGCTGTTGTATCTGTTCAGGCTGGACTTGCATATTCATAACGAATGTGTGTACGCAAAATACATGTATGCACACATCTATAAACTATTTCTTATTTTAATATAATTATATTTTTGGCATTTCAACTTTTTTAAAACAAAGTTCTTCTCCATCCGTGTATATATGTAGTTGATCATCCTTTTCCATCTTAAGACGGCAAGCAGAAAGCTTTTATTCTGGCTCTAATAGTTTAATTTAAAACCTACCTTCGCAAATATCCTTGAACCAATATTTTATGTCGATGACAGTTCACAAGTGACCATACTCAAATGAATTTTCGTTTGCATTTCCCTGGGCCAAAATATAATGTCAATTCTGTTCTGGATCCGACCCGGCCCATTCCAATCTTGACACTTTATGAAATTGTTAAATCATGTAGGGTACAAAGTATTATCACTGAGATATATGGTTGTAGATACTGATACTAACAATGCAGCTACCCAAGAAGATAGTAAAAAAGGAGAATTTCCTGATGTTCCAAAAGAAGCAATAGTCAGACCGGAGGACGAAAAGCCGGTAAGAACAACAAAAAGATCTGAAGAAGAACTATCAGGAGAAGAAGATGAACCTGACTACGAAGGTGTAGACAGTTCTTCTGACATGGATGGAGACGGCAATCCAGATTGGGATCCTGCTGTAGGTCCTGGTGTTTAGGTAGATATATACAATTTATAAATAGCTACAAGAAAAATACAAGTAAAGGAAAAGTTAAGGATTAGATTAAAGACTTCTAAAAGATTGGTGCGTAAGAGAAAAATAATATCAAAGTCACGATCACAGCTGTTTAGAGTCAAATAATAGAAATCCTACTTTTATACAGAAATCATATCGTCATGAGAAAAAACATTTTGACTACTCATTTTAGTACATAAAGTATATCAATGTTTGATTCACAAACTTGTGGACCTAAATGTGTGTCATTAACAATTCACAAACTCCTCGACCAATTGAACTGTTTTTATAATGACCAAATAGAATTGAATCCGCCTACCAACATGCCTCAAATCCCTCCAGATCCGTAATCTTCTAATAGAATTAGGCCAATTCTTTGGATTTAGCAATGGCATAGATTATTATATATATTCAAACATTTTTCATAATAATATTTTTCCCGGGATGTATGGATAATTTTGATATACTTGTTTGTTTTCCAGCAACTTTTGCATCTTAATACAAAATCATTAATGGCTGGATCCCATTCATCCATAAATCTATAATATATCTCCTCTAAGATATTTAAATGAAAAATGCAATGTTCAATCGAATACATCCTACAATAATCTGGGTGGCATATTTGAGCCAAATTTGTCCTGCATCCAATGAACCCGCACTGATATTAGTTCTCTAAAGGGACTCGTGAGAATAAAAAGTGAAACCCAAAGTTGACAGACTACCAGGCTCAAAAAGTAGAGGACACTGAAAAGGCTATAGATTTTTACAAAAGAGCGTTTGGTGCTAAAGAAATCTATGGTAATTATACTCCTGATGGAAAGAGCATAATCCATGCAGAGATTAAGACTGGTGATTCAGTTCTAATGATGTCCGATGAATTGCCACATATCTACTGTTAATTATTAATAGATTTGCCTTTTAATGGAAAGTACCTGTCGTGTGTGACAGACAGGTAGGACTAGACGTTTTTCTTGTCCAATTTCA
>CAWIMJ010000027.1:0-28407 GCA_963837175.1 uncultured Nitrososphaeraceae archaeon | reverse complement strand
AAACAAAATATTTTATTTAAAAAAACAGTTTATAATTTAGTGAAAAAAAGACTCAGAGTTATAACATTCAATCAGATATCTAAGAATAAACACAAGGTTTGTCTGCATCAAGCTATGAAAATAATTAAGAATAATATGATGTATTTCATGAGCTATAATAATATACCTCCACCTTTAACAAGATAAAAGGAAATTTGTAAAACTTTGTCAATATTATCGTAAATATCAAATTCATAGTTAGCAAGTAGAATAATCATATATAATTCTTATTTATTACTATATCTTTTTAAAAATCATAATGAGTCTTTAAGAGTACTAAAATACCAGCTTGAATAGATCAATTTTGTATATACAATGAAGAAAAGGATCTTAATTGTTGATGATGAGCCAGATATTAGCTCATTGTTTAAGATCATATTGGAACAAAATAGTGAGTATATAGTGCATTCATTTACTGATCCTCTATTGGCATTAGAAAATTTTAAACCTGATTTGTACGACTTAATACTTGTAGATATTAAAATGCCAGAAATGGATGGTCTTGAATTTTATCAAGAAATGAGAAAGATAGATAAAAAGGTTAAGTTATGTTTTATCACTGCTAGCGAAAAGTACTATGAACCATTTAGAAAAGAAATATATGATTTAGTAGGTGAAAATTGCTTTATTCAAAAACCTATAGGAAATGAAGATCTATTGAAAATGGTAAATATCATGATAAACAGATAAAGGGCAAACCATTCTTCTGGATATATATCAAAAACGCATGTATGCTATGTATTTTTATTTAATTGTCTCTTTTCCTTTTTCTGCTAGTATGTCATTCAACAGTTTCAAGTCATATATTCCTGATAAATCAGGTCGTGTTTTTCCTAAAAATCCAATATCAAATGCGCTGTTAGCTGACTGAAAGAGTGATTCTTTTATAGGATTAGATGTTAGCTCCATTCTTGATAATGCTGAATGTAGTTCATCCTCTGGTATAGTCTTGCCTGTAATCTTTGCAAGTTGAGTATTGAATGCTTTTATTGCTTCTTCTTTATGGCTGTTGATCCATTCTGTTTCATCTACATGTGCTGCCAACAATTTCTTTATCACATCTGGATTGTTTTGAAGATAATCTGTCCTAGCAACTATGTTTGATGTTACAAACTGTCCGTTTGGTGGCCAAAGATCTCTTTCATCTAAAAATAGTCTCGCATTTGCTTCTTTTATTAACCGTGCACCCCAAGGCTCTGGTACCCATGCACCATCAATCTCTTTCTTTAACATCAGAGTCAGTATATCAGCAGGTTTTGCAGGTACTACTTCTACATTTCCTCCATTCTCTTTTGTTTTGTATCCATTATTTAGTAAGTATTTTCTAAGAGCTACATCCTGAGTATTACCAAGCTGTGGAGAAGCAAATTTTTTATTTGCAAAATCTTTGGTTGATTGTATTCCTGAATCATTTCTAACTACGAAAACTGCTCCTCCACTTGATGCACCAGAAATTATTCTAAGATCTTTTCCTTGTGAAACAACATATGCATTGATTGCAGGATTGGGACCAACATATGTTACGTCAACTTGCTTTGCGAATAATGCCTCCATTGCTGATGGACCTGCGTTGAAAACAAATGTCTTGACCTCAACATTGTCGCCTAAATCTTTCTGAAATGTACCATTCCCCAAACCTATTACTGCCTGTGCGTGATTGATATTTGGAAAATAGCCAATTCTAAGAATTTGTGAAGAGTTGCTATTTTGAGGTACTTTCATTAACACTTTCTACAAATAGCGAGGATGAATCAGAATAAAATATAGATGATAATATAACTGCAACAATTATTCCAAATGCTATTACTAACTTTCCTTTTGCATTCATCTATCATAAAAAAAGTAGGCCATACATATTACCGCTTACAAATATGCAGATTAGAAATATTATACGCAATATTCTCATATATAGCCTCATACTTATGTATTTATTGTCAGGCTACAAATACCCAGAATAAGGTTATCAGCATTGTAAAGAACCCATTTGGTCATTTAGTGTAAACTATCAGTGGTTGTTTTGAAGTCAAGATTTTAACTTGATAATATTGCTGATCGTATAGAAAATAGATGAAATTTATGGACTTTCAGTTTACTGAAATCCCAAATCAGAACCTATCCAGGAGGAAACAAAATGCAGATCAATCAGATAGCAGGGATAGTGTTAAACTGAATTAACCAACAACCCTCCAAGTTGTGATATACTTAAATATAATATCATTAAGCAATCTTCGATGAGTAGTAGGACAAACTCCATAGGTACATTCATCACGCTCTACAGTAATCGTCGTTTTCATTGTTATTGCATCTAGCATATCTCTAATTGAAATTGGTTCAAATCAGTCTCAGATTACAATGGCACAACAACAGCAGCAACAATCACAAGTTAACCAAACATCTTTTGTTCTAAAACAACAGCAGCCTAATTTGCTAGGTGCATCTTTTGACATCGATAACATGACTTTTTCCCATCATATGGCTTCTGTTAATGGAATTCAATTGCATTATGTAATAGGCGGTCAAGGAGATCCTTTAGTACTATTACATGGATTTCCACAATCATGGTATGAATGGAGACTTATTATGCCAGAATTGGCCAAGAATTACACTGTAATCGTACCTGATCTTCGAGGATTTGGTGATTCTTCAAAGCCAGTTACAGGTTACGACGGTAAGACTACTGCAGAAGATATCTATCAATTGACATCTCAATTAGGTTTTAATCAAATTTTGTTGGTAGCACATGACGTAGGCTCACAGACAGCTTATTCATATGCTCGCAGCTCATCCTGACAATGTAAATAAATTAGTGATCATGGATTTTCCATTCCCAGGATTTTTACCTCCAGAATTTGGTGAGAATGGACCTTGGTGGTTTGCTTTTCATCAAGTGCCTAACTTACCAGAATTTCTTGTAGAAGGTAAGGAGCGGGAATATATATCATGGTTCTTCAAAGGATTGGCTTATAATCCATCTGCAATTACAGAAGAAGATATAGATGTATTTGCAAGTCATGTTTCAGCTCCTGGTGGAATGCGTGCAGCATTTGAACATTTTAGAGCTTTCCCAATAGATGCAGAGCAAAATAAAGAATCAGCTAAGGCTAAGATAACAATGCCTGTATTAGCATTAGGTGGTGATATTTATCCAGCATTAGGTGGTGATCTTCCTGGAAACTTTGCGTTAAGCTCGTTACAATCATTAGCTACAAATGTAAAGGGAGTCACGGTTCCTCTTTCAGGACATTGGATTCCAGAAGAGCAGCCAGATTTTGTCATTGAGCAGCTCGCAGCGTTCTTTAGCGAAAGATAATAGCAGTAGTAAGAAAACACTATCTTTGAAATCATCCAAGAATAACTCAACCCAATCTAAATGTGCGCACCGATCCGACGATCCTAGTAAAGGTATTTCTGGAGACTGTTTGATTCATATGATACTGAACTTCCGCTACAGATAAAGACGTAGTCAATTAAAAAACCTAAATCTAAAATCATGCTATTCTCTAAATCCACACATGGTAATACCTTCTGAATACTTTCAGATTATTACCGCTGGAATATACGCAATAGCATTATTTTATACTATCGTAACATTTCGGCGTACGAAAAGACTAGATCAGATTACATTGTCAAATAATATTTTCAATGATCTAGAGATTTGGATCGCGAGCTCGCTAAATTACCTTTAGGATCTCAATATGACTATGCTAGGAGTCAATGGTATTCTCGCACATTTAATAGTGTGAACTGGCTTTCATTTATAGTCAATGAAAAAGTGATTAGTGATACGAAGATGATAGAACACATCTAACCTACTATAGTCAGATATTACGAAGACACATTCCTGAAAATTGCATAAGTAGATGAAAGAGATTCCAAGTCTTATCAAGAATTTAAAAAAACTTTATCGAACAATCAAGAAGTAGGTTCAACTTCAGCTGAATAAATATCAATGAATACGATTAATAAAATCTTGTAAAATAGTATCTGTCACTATGGGTTTGAGTATTTTTTAGTAGCCACAGGTGCTAATTCCCTATTAATGAATTCCTCAAAGGCAGTATCAAATCATTTCTCTGCATCTATAGTTTTCCAAATTTCGCTATCATGCCTTATTTAAAGACGGCTTTTAATCCGCCGTAACCATCCATTCAATTCATTAATACCTACAACCCCTCTTTGACGCATATGGAAAACATGTGCAAATGTGTATAGGATATGATAAGAAAATGATATATCTGGTGAAGAATAGTTTGCTGGAATATTGCTTATTACTTTAATTAATTAGTTCTGGTCGCTCAACCATAGTCTGGGTAAGTCAATGTATTCTTTCATCCAACTTATTGAGAATCTTTGTTTGTATATCTATGGATAGGGTCTGCATTTGTTTCCTCCATTCCTACACCAGATGGTCGGCTCTTGCATGTGGTGATGATAATGATTTTCTCGGTAGGAGACCGGCTAATAGTGACGGTGAGTATGATTTTATCTTGCATGATAATAAATACAAAGAAAAGTTATGGTAGTCCACGTTTGGGAACTTTTTGTGCTATGCATGAATGAATTAACAAGTAGTTAAAAAAGTAGCAAAAGCTATGACGCCAAGACCTAAATTCCAAATCTTGAATTCTGGATATTTATTCAGGACATCTACAACGTTCAGTGTGTGTTAAAGAAATGTCTGATCCACAAAACACCATCTCCAATTTTCATTAGGTTCAAAAGATTGGACAATCGGGTGTTTTGTTGAATGGAAATGTTTAGTCGCATGTTTATTCTTTGACGAGTCACAACATCCTACATGGCCACAAATAAGACAAAGACGCAAATGAACCCAAGAATCACCAATTTTAAGACAATCCTCACAACCATCTGCACTAGGCTTTACGTGTTCTTGAATTAATTTAAGATGTTTACATCCTGAATCTGACATCATATTATTTTATGAGTATGTCTCTAATAAGCTAGTACTCTAAAACCTAATACCTATACTTCATGGCATTACACGTATCTATTGTGGTGTCATATATTTATGCAATTAAATCCAGTCTGATTGAATAGGATAATAAATTCTCCTCCTAGCATCTTCGAGACTGCTTTTTTCTGCTATCAATCCTTGTTCTTTAAGTTCGTCTACAGCACTTTGAACAGTTCGTCTAGGCAGACGAGTTAGCCGCATCAACTCTGCTTGTTCTATAGGATGTTTTGTCTTTATTATATAATAAATGAATTTTGAAGCAGGTCCACCTTCTGGTTCCTTGTGAAGGATCGATACACCAAAGGAAGCTTTAGATAAAAATCCTCTTCGCTGGGATTCCACAGATGCAACAATATCATGACGAACCTCAGCTAAATTCACCCGCTGACCAAATTCTGCTATTAAAGCAGATTGCTGAGTCTCCAGAGGTGCTTCAAAAATAAATCTATTTGGTGGATATTTTGAAGTAAGCGCTGCTACAAAATTCCATTTTATTAATCCTTTTTCATCATAAATACCGACATTGATTCCTTCATTAGCTTCAAGTATTACCTTGTCAGTACCCTATGGTTAGTGCTTCTTCAACTTTTGACAGTGTTTTATCTATTCCAATCTGATGACGAGGATCCTTTTTGCCTATTTTCCAATGAGAATCAAGATTTATAGATAATATAGTATCAGTAATCTTTTTCTTTTGTTCTATATTTAGATCAATATTATTTTCGCCAATTTCTATTATATCAAATCCAACTTTAGCAGCTTCTCTAACAAATTTCTCAAGAGTGCTTTCCGTAATAGCGTATTCTGTAATAGTACTTCCAGTCGATACCAAAATATTAAAATCATGATAAAATTTTATTCTCCTCTCTAGCTGAGATTCAGACATTAATAATGGATACGCACCATAAATCTTTACCACGTCTATCAACGGTGCTAATATTTCGAGATTTTCTCTATCTAGCCCTTGCATCTTATCTACTATAAAGGTTAAACCTTCTTTTCGAGGTTTTTTTTTATCTATTCTATTTATGGCTAGGTCGTCAAGCAATTGATAATATGTGTTAAAATGACATATATTGAACTTGCGATACTAGCAAAGCGTGCTAAATATATATTATTTATGATAGTTTTTTGCGCATATTGTTCAGGGTTTGCATATTTGAAAGCAGTCATATACACTGATATTAAATTATTATCGTCATATGCATATAAAAACAATATCTGCTATAACTGCTGCCGCAATTATTCTTGTAGGCAGCAATTGTTATACCTACTACTGCACCAGCATTTTCGCAAACTAATAACTCTAGTATTAGTGGAGAAAAAGGCAGTGTAGTAAAGAAAACTTTGAAGATTGGCTATTTTCCAAATATCAATCACGCACAGGCAGTAATAGGTTTGGGGAATGGTACATTTCAGAAAGATTTAGGCGACAATGTTGAGGTCAAGACATTTGTTTTCAACGCAGGTCCATCAGCAATGGAGGCATTATTCGCAAAGCAAGTTGACGTAACATATGTTGGTCCCAATCCTGCAATCAATGCATATGTTGTTTCACAAGGAAAAGATCTTAGAATAATTTCTGGTGCATCAAGTGGAGGAGCAGTTTTCGTAGTTAGAAATGATTCAGGAATACAATCAACCAAAGATTTTGCAAATAAAAAATTTGCTTCTCCACAGCTTGGTAATACTCAGGATGTAGCTCTTAGAAAATACTTACTAAATAATGGATACAAAACAAAAGAGAATGGAGGAAATGTAGAAGTAGTACCTGCAAAACCTGCTGATATACTGACTCTGATGTTAAAGAAAGAGATTGATGGTGCATGGGTACCAGAGCCTTGGGGTGCACGGTTAATAAAAGAAGCAAATGCGAGACTATTTTTAGATGAAAGAGATCTTTGGCCACCAAACGGACAGTTTGTAACATCAAACATAGTTGCTAGGACAGATTATCTTCAAAACAATCCAGATGTGATAAAGAAATTGTTGGCAGCACATGTAGATGAAACAGAATGGATCAACAGCCATAAAGAAGAAGCAATAAAAGCATTCAATGTCGAGCTCAAAAAACTTACCGGTCAGGCAATTCCTGAGGATCAGTTAAGAGAATCTTTAGCAAGATTAGAATTAACATATGACCCTATTAAATTATCACTCTTTCAGTCAGCTAACAGCGCATTTGATATTGGATTTTTAGGAAAAACACGACCTGATTTATCAGGAATATATGATTTGAAACTATTAGACGAAGTATTATCCGAAAAAGGATTACCTACAATTGGTGGAGGAGGACAAGAACAAACAGGTATTGATAGTGTTCTTTAACAATTAATGACGATTGGGAACATAATAGAGGATGCAGCATAGAAAAACATGAATATACTAATTCAGTGTTTAGAGCAACTCTGTTTACCATCCCAGACCATTTATTTATGTTCACTTATTAGCTGCGTAAATCAATTTTAGAATGACCAAACAAGAAATTACATGGTTTTCCCTTATTTGCATCTTTTGACTTAGCTTATATTGTAAATCCGATATACATATCAATATGTCTGAGTTTAAGCATAATCAAGCAGAAAGGTTACATCTGACTATGCAAAGTTTGGTAGATTAATAGGGTAGGCAGAGAATCACATAAAAGATTATAAGGTAAGAGGTAATGATCCAGAAGCTGTTTTATTTGAGTAGTAAAAAGAAATTAATGAACTGCTTAACATGATTGTGCTGAGTAGATAAATATGTGAGGAATTATTGGAGTTCAGATGCCAGCAATGGTGCAATGTTAATAGTCTAGAGATTTCAACAATTGGTTTGGAGCATTACATTCTGGGTATTCAAGTATTATATCTATAAGAATTAAAGATTGACAAGAACGAAGGAAGAAAGAAATGGCTGGAAGAAGTTTGGCCAATTATCAAAGACCTTCCAACTTATTCCAAAGGAATTTCAAGGCCGCAGAACCAATAATAATATCAGATGGGTCTTTCTCGAATAGGTAAAGAAATCCTTAGCAACAAAGATTATTGGTCGATGTTAGAAGCCAAAAAGAATTTACCGGAGAAATCTTTACTTCACCGGAATATGCGACATAATATTCTCATATTGGATGACATATTCAAGAGCAGAAAAAGCATAATTTGAGGACAAGCCATCATCTTTGATGGGCGCATTAAACCAAAGAGGAGATGGAAGATCAATCTAGACCAACAACTCATAGCAATGAAGTCATCGCATACTGCAGAATAAATCAAAGTCTTCACGTACCTAGTTTATTCTAAAATATTTATTTGAAACACACACATAAAGAATTATGGCGGCTCTTGGTCAAAATATGGAAAAATAGTTGCTAATACTATAGAAAAATAAAATAAAATATATCTTTAAATTTGTTTGATCAGACTCCTTTGTCTTTGATACAACTAATATTATTAATCATCATCTACTCTCTTTATCTTTTATCTTTATCTTTTGAGGAATTGTAGCATCACTCCATAATTCTGATTGTGATCAAATTTGTAACGTTCATTATTTGCAATTGGTAATGATTCTATTTTACCATTTTTGCAAATTAGACATTTAATTAAGTCGACTGTCTTTACGTTGCTTGATAAACCAATATAAGATGCACACCAAAAACAAGACTGACATAATAAGAATTGTATTTGTGTTATAACATTTTGAACGTTTAGTCTTGTTGTAGCATCACTCCTTCTTCTTTCATTCTGTTCTTCTACAGTCCTTATCGTTTTTCTTATTTGTTCTTTGTCTTCTACTGATGGTGGTAGTGCTTCTATGACAGACATTAATCATATGTATATATGCTGCCAGGATATAAGTGGATTCAAATATGCAATGTAAACATATTACATGCCTTTTTTGCAGTAAATGATAAATAAACTATAATTAGGATATTCATAACCTGAACTATTCTTTAAAACATGTTATTAAGTGATTTGTAATTAAATATCCATCAGAAATATTCTAAAAGAAGCAAGATGAAACCAGTCCAATGCGATGGGATGTAGATATACTAATAATCGATTGCTTTCAAATATGATTTTTTGATGGATCAAGACGTTGGGATTGATAGATCAAAAAAACACAATATCTGGAGTTTATCTACATTATTTAATCGGATCTTAGCATAACACAAATTAAAAAGAAAAGGATTAGCGTGTCATATTCCTACATTCTTGAGCGCATGCACGACACATATCAGCACATTGCTTACATTGTTCCATCTTGTTACCATATTTTTCACATTCCATAGCACAAGCATCACACATATCAGCACACATATTGCACATCTGTCTTACATATTCACTGCCTCTACACATCATAGTAGATGTCATCATACACATATCAGCACAATCACGACACATCATTATGCATCTTGTCATCATGCTAACATTATTTGCATCAGAAAGACAAGCTGTACAACAAGCTTCGCAGGCTTCCATACAGTTATTGCAGACATCTATGCATGTTTGGTATTTTGGATTTTGAAGTTTAGTAGTAGTTGTTTTATTACTCATTGCATTACCATCCAAAGTATAGTATATAAAAGTATGCAAAATTAATCAAAAATATGCAATATTAGCATATAAAATATCAATATTGTGATCTAAATACACATATAACATGCAAAAATTGCATATACATTTTATGTTAAAGTGAAATGATGTGGAGAATAATGAAAAATAAAAGATCCTCATTATTGTAGAGGATCATTGGTTTTGTTGCTTGATAATAGATATTTTTGAATAATATACTAATTTAGTTGACAAAAGAGAAGTAGTAGAGAAGGAGGGAAGAGGAAGAGAGAGATAGGTGAATTATATGACAACCGGTACAATTTCCGGAGAAGATAATATGAATAACACTGCTATACTATTATTATCTGACATGACAGATAACTCTACTATAGGAACAGTTGACCTCCTTCGTTCATCCTCTATCTAATTTTGTCTTTACCCCTTTGACCTTTGAACAAAACATAGTCTAGGTCTATTTGTTATTTATTTACCTCATATTTCAGCCTCCTTTCTGTTACCTTCTACAAGAATAAAGATCTTTGGTGGTCTTTGATTTGCAGTAATATCATCATTATCATTCATCTTTCTTATTGATGATGATGACGACATTTTGGTAACAGACATTACTGTATATAATACAAACGGTTTGATATAACTCATTTTAAATGTGTAATTTTAACAAATAAAATGCAACCTTAGCATAAATCAAAATTAGTTATATAATCAAATATGCAAATTAGCAATTTTGCATTCGATATTTGCACATATCATTTCAAAGATGCGTATGTGATAGAAGTAATATACATAAAACACGCACACAATTATACTTATATAATGATTATATTACAACAGCTAAAAAAACATTATAACAATTACACGAAATGTAATGGCAAATGAAAATAGTCTCCTCAAATAAAATTATATGATTTTGCTATATAATTTTAAGACTTTAAGAATTGCCCCAGTTTCTTGTACAGCATGTGAAACACATCTAACTCAGATATAAGTCCGCAAATCTGGAAAAAGCATATCATATAGATATATGTAATGTGCAATACAACCGGTAGTACTAAGAAAATAACTTACAGAATGGTTGATTCATATCATAACGTATGTCTTGATAAAAGAGAAATCATATTTGAAGAATTGAATGCGTGTGAAAGGCTTTTAAAATACGCCACAGATTACAACATTAATAATGAAATTGATAAAAAGTATATAGAATCCGAAATAGCATATTTAAAAATAATATTAGATAATCCCTTGATACATACACATTATACTGTGATAGATATCAACATACTTCCAAAATATCAAATAAAGGAAAGATAAGTGAAAAACACACAGAATGGCTCTTAAAATGTTGGTTAAGTAAAAGTCTGCATTGTCTCTCAGGCTTTCCGCTATTATCCACAAATATTAGTAGGAATGGTAATAAACAATAAATTTGACATAACAAGACTAAACTTTGTGAATCGTTTTTTTTTTGAATATTTGTATAAAGGATGCAATCATCATTCACAGAATCTACAAAAGTAATAAATGAGTATTTCAGAACCAACATTTCAACATGAATATGAAGAACTATTTCAAAAATCAATTAGAAAACCTATGCTAATTGGTATAGATAGATAGATATGATGACAATATCGAAAAAAATTCTAAAGAATCCACAAAACCAAAGGGAAAAAATAGAGGTAGGACAATACGCAATAGTATGTTTGAATCAATTCTCCAAAGTCTCAATTTAAATTCAAAGATAGAGTTACTACTAATAATAATATTTTAGCCGCTGCATCTGATGATAAAATAGACAGAAGAGAATGGAATTTGTCAATTATAATCTTTTAGAAAAATGAAATATTTTAACATCTATTCTGAATTAACATTACTTGTAATCACAAAAAATAGGATAGGAAAGTTCATTTCAATGATCTGTGTGGTACTTATGAAAATCAACTAGTGCTATTAGTACCTCCAGACGAAATCTCTTTGTATTCCTGCAGATTTCTCAGAATGTGGAAAGCCGCTAACACCTTGAGGGCTTGTTCTTTGTCTAAACTCAGTACTTTTTGAATTAAATCCTTCACTTCATTTCCTTGAGGTGAATTTAATTCTGGAAACTTTGCCTTCAACTCATCTATTTTCTCGTCTACATTTATGTCAGATTGATTTGTTGTTGTTGTAGTTGGTTGCTGTGCAATTGCAACATTTATAGGATTAGTTACGATGGCTGCAGCCAATAGCAACATCATCAATGCTGCAATTGTCAGGTAATGTTTTGTATATGACATTATCTTATTATTTTGTAATGTTCTACATATATCCGCTTTTAAAGATGCAAAATACTAAGGTTATAGGTATTTGTTACCTGTATTCAGTATCAATAGATATTGTATATTCAACACTACATATCGGCTCATTTTCAAATCATGTCAATAATGCATATATCACATCCATTTTGCATACTTCGGATTTAGTTATGTTGCCAGCCTAATATGTCCTATTATCAATACCTTTTTGTTGTTTTGTTATTTCCATCTAAAATAGGTGTAATCTTCTAATCTTTGAATTAATTTACTCAAGTTAGTGATAATAGGTGGATGTAAACTTTGAAATTAGCATTTCAGAAGCAATAATAAATAATTAATCGGCAAGTAATTTTTGGAGCAGCAATTAATGAAAAGAATACTAATTGTTGATGATGAATAATATAGTAATATGACATTGAAACTAATACTGCTCTTATTAAATCAATCAGCAATATCACCTTTACTATTATGATAATTTATTGAATCTTCTATTCGGTATGTATCACTTTGGCTAAACGGGTTTGGGAATATAGATAATTACTGCAGCACAGATGATTTGATTGGAGGAATAAGAGAGGAGCAGGTCATTTGTTTGTGCAGTGACAAATAGGTTATCTATAGATATGAAGGTGAATGTAAGAGCAACAATAACAACAATAGTTAAGGCTATAACAAAAATGAATTTCTTAGTCTTATAAATTTGCATATATTTCATGAATATTTGAGTATATAATTATGAGTACAAGTCAGGTTTTATTGGGTATCTGAATTATGTGATCATCTGTTTTATACTTCTACCAAGTGATCAGCGACTACTAATGCTTGCTGCTTAATGATACTATTGGTGATGAATGATAAGTCACTACAGAATAAAAACAAATAATATAAAATCAGATTTATTATCAATATTCTTTTATTGTAACGCTCTGCAATACATCTTTTCTACATTTTTCTTCAAGTAAAAACTCCTCTGGTTCTTCTTTTCTATAATATCGTCCCGATAATTCCAATAGATGTTATTGCCGAACTTGTCACTATGTATCAGCATCATTGCCTCTAAAATAATAATATATCCAATAATTTTATTTGTATTATATAATTAGAGGAAATGATTTGTCACCATCAAATTATCACATCAAAAATTACCATATCATTCTGTATTTGATGGTAATCTTATCATTTTATTATAGCTTGCGCTTTTTCTGATAGATGTTATAGAGAATATATCACTACTATAACAGAGCTAGTGTTTAGCCAAGATTACTAGTTTCGGCCCCAAATCAATGCAACTATCCTATTTTCTGCATTAGTATAATATAAAGATCCAATGAACAACATCAAGGAATATTACCTACAGCAGGTGTTTGGATGATGCTACTCTACCAGTTTTGCAGATAGGACAGTTTACAAATTCCTCAGAAACATCTAGCAATCCGGAAGATTCACAATACGATATGTTCCATGCACAGGAATTGCAGGATAGGAAATATTTGTACATAACTAATATCCTTTCATTACCTTGTTGCTGTTCTTCCTTTTTGTATCTGACATATGGTAACAGTTTGTTTCTTTGTTGTGGTGGCAGTGCTTTTGAGCTAAGGAATTGAGACATTTCTATGAGTATTGTATATATGATACATTGGCAATATAATTAAATCTAAATATGCTAATTTACCATGAAAAATGCACAATTTGCATATATATGAAGCATCAATTAATTCTTTTTTCTGTAAACCTAGATGACATGCATAATCTGACCTTCATCAACAACAAAAAGTTATAATAAATTGGGAATAAAGAAGTTGATAATTCTTTTATTTTGTGTGTATATGTGTGTATTTTAATTAATTTTTTTGGCTTTTAACGCATCATATTCCTACATTCTTGAGCGCATGCACGACACATATCAGCACATTGCTTACATTGTTCCATCTTGTTACCATATTTTTCACATTCCATAGCACAAGCATCACACATATCAGCACACATATTGCACATCTGTCTTACATATTCACTGCCTCTACACATCATAGTAGATGTCATCATACACATATCAGCACAATCACGACACATCATTATGCATCTTGTCATCATGCTAACATTATTTGCATCAGAAAGACAAGCTGTACAACAAGCTTCGCAGGCTTCCATACAGTTATTGCAGACATCTATGCATGTTTGGTATTTTGGATTTTGAAGTTTAGTATAATTCATCGGACACTACATACTGGAGATAGTTAATTCTTTCTAAAAAAACATGACAAAAATGCTTAATCTATATAAATATTGTATAATTTAGAAAATCAATTATGTCCCAGTCTCATATATTTACATGTAGTAACTATTATCTGAAATGTCAGTCTAACTATTCTGATTCAATGAAAACAATATTAGTATTATCATCGTCTATATCGTTTGCATTAATATTGTCTCTTGTTACAGGTGGGGCGATAAATGCCGAAGCTCTTCTTTGGCGCCTTCAGCAACTACAACAACTACACCTATCAAGCATCTTGTAGTCATCTTTCAGGAAAATATCTCTTATGATCACTACTTTGGTACATATCCTAATGCAACCAACCACTCACAACAAGAACCTAAATTTAGTGCTGATCCTAACACACCTTCGGCTAACGGATTAACAAAAGCTCTTTTGACCAACAACCCTAACGGCAATTTCTCGGTCAACCCATTCAGACTAGGCAGGTCAGAAGCTGTAACTTGTGATATGAATCATGATTATTTGGCTGAACAGAAGGCATACCATGGAGGACTGGTAGATAAATTTGTAGAATTTACCGGTTCAACTGATCCTGGATGTAACCCAAAGCAGGTTATGGGATATTACGATGGCAATACTGTAACAGCACTATGGAATTATGCCCAGCACTTTTCAATGAGTGACAACTCATATAGCTCTACATTTGGACCATCAACACCAGGTGCCATTAATTTAATTTCTGGTCAAACACATGGTGCAATCCCACCCAATGTTGCTGATGATAATGTTATAAATGGAACCATCATAGAAGACCCATATCCCAAGTTTGACGATTGTTCAAAAGCACAGGTTATGATGCAAGGAAAGAATATTGGTGATCTTCTAAATGCCAAAAACATAGATTGGGGATGGTTTCAAGGAGGATTCAAACCAACTAGTAAGACAGCTGATGGCAAAGCCATTTGTGATTCCACTCACAAGAACATCGCTAACAAGATTCAAAAAGATTACAGCGCCCACCACGAACCTTTTCAGTATTACAAATCAACAGCAAATCCTCATCATCTACCTCCCACTTCTATTGCAATGATTGGTAAGACTGACCAAGCAAATCATCAATATGACTTGAGTGATTTCTGGAACGCAGCGGGCAGGAAACATGCCATCTGTAAGCTTCTTGAAGGCTTCTAGGTATCAAGATGGACATGCAGGATATTCCAATCCAATAGATGAACAGGCATTCCTTGTTAATACCACCAACAAGTTGCAAGGCCTACCAGTATGGAATAGTACTGCAGTAATAATAGCCTATGATGATTCAGATGGTTGGTATGACCATGTCATGCCTCCAATAGTTAGCCAATCAAATGACCCTAAATATGATGCTCTTCTTGGCTCTACCGAGCTCTGTGGACATGCTCCAGCAGACGCATATCAAGACCGCTGTGGGTATGGACCGCGTCTACCATTATTGGTAATATCTCCATATGCAAAAGTCAACTTTATAGACCACCAAATAACTGACCAGACATCAATCCTTCGATTCATAGAAGATAACTGGAATCTAGGACGTATTGGTAACCAATCCTTTGATGAAAAAGCTGGTTTGCTTACAAATATGTTTGACTTTAACAGCAACAGACATTTAGCAGATAAGCTCCTGTTGGATCCTTCAACTGCATCGAAGGTGGCAACAACAACAGCAAGCTAATCTAAGGAATTGGGGGAATTGCAAAATTCAGCTTTGCGTCAATGTTATCTGAAGATACCCAATGTTTGGAGATAATTCCAATGATTCTGTTTGTGTCACAGCAAGTGATATTTCAATCTTTTAAATCATATATTCGTAAATAATATAATATTTGCACACACATATGACACATTATCAGCAGGTCTATCTTTCATTCATTTGATGAATGCGTTAATAAATTCCTCCGTAGATAATAATGTATGACATGTTCGTAATTGATTTTGGCAATTTTTGCTCTCATAGTATCATATAATTTACAATTTCGCACGATAAAATTTTGCATTATTTATTTGATAATGATGAGTGATTAAAATTCAAACGTCGTGTATGCATATACGACTTCTATGAAAGCCATCCCACTCACATTAGATTACGATATGATTGCTATCTGATCATCAAATAATGATAATATGACAGGTATCTGAGGACGAAGGATATTCTATAATGCAGAAACGAATGCCATCCAACAGTTTAACAATCTCTTAACTTTTGGGGTAATAGAATACAATGATCTTCTTATAGGTTTTTTGTCGCTCTTATTGGCTGTGTTAACTTAACTACTTTCACCTTCCTATAATGCTCCTTAACATACTGAATTTGATATCGGATATCATTGCATTATGTATGAATACAAACAGACCTCCTTCAGTTGCATTAACTATTTTTTGTGAAAGTTCAAGGCCAAACTTTTCTATATTTTCCTCTTCATTGCCTCCTCTTCCTGTCTCTCTAGTTTTATTATTTATTTTGCCTTTGGCTGCTGCCTGTTGTTGTAATAATCATAGAAGATTAAACACTATTATTATTATCCCCTCTCTTTCTTTCTTTCATTCGATGACACGCACACACACACACACGCACACTGGCAATCTACCTAAGAAGATAATTATATACTATTGCAATACGAGATAATATTGAAAAATATTATATCTTGTGCAATTTGGTGTCAGAATAACATATTCTCTGGTTTGTGGAAATATTTGCATACAAACTTCTAAATCTGCACATTTGAAAGTGCTAATATATCCATAACATATTCTCTACAGATAGATAATTCAAGGCACGAGATTCAGAATGAGAAATATGAGAATAAATGAATATAAAACTAAAATAAATGGGGGAAGGTTTTATGACATTAGCAATTTTTGAAGAGATAGAGAGGTTAATAGAATATATACCTATAGATAGTAGTATTTTAAGCAATAGTAAACTTTCAAAAGGTACAACGATGGATTCACAGTTTCAGTTCCAAGACATAGATGGTGTTGCAACAAGATTAGGTATAATTGAAGTAGGAAGAAATACAGTTAGCTTAAAAGACATTGTAAAACTTTTCAACAAATTCTTAAGAGATGCATCGGTAGAAGAGATAATAGGTAAACAACAGCACATACAAATACAAAATATAGGTCGATCTGGTTTGCCTTTAAGGAATCTTCTGTTTGATTTTTGTCTGACAGCATTAGAAGGAGATATCTTGGATGCCAAATTATATCTTACACATTCTCTTTATCTTCTTGGATTGCATGGAAGACTCACTCAATTGCTATCTGTAATTGTGAATGAAAGCTCATTAAAGTATGATAATGATGTGAGACAACTTCTCACATTGCTTGCACGAATTACAGAGCCAAATAATATAGATGTATACTTTGATGCAGATGGTAATGGGTTTAATAAAAGATACATCATATATCTAAATGAGCTACAAAAATTGACACCGATCTATAATAAAGAAATAACAAGAAACCAAAAAAGTTAAAGGTATTTTGTAGGGAACAGCATAGATATTTATGTTGCTAATAAATGAAAATGATAGACGATAAAAATAACAAGAATCCCATTAACAGAGTCTTATTAAACTATGCTCTGCTGCAAGATAAAAATTGTAGTTATGCCTTTTGATTCAATTTTAAGTTTTTAACGGTATTATAGAAAAAATAATTCATGACACTATAATGAATATGATAGATGTTTCCATAGCAATATATACGACATTAGTTAGAAGATGCACTCATTAGAATAATAACACTTTATTACTACTGTGATAGAGAATTCCTTCTGTCTCTAATAATTCTGAAGACTGTGAATCAATGCACCTGTCGCTTTAAACATTCTGATAATTGTGTGATTATATTGTAATACAGAGATGACAAATGATCTGACAAAACACGATTTTCAATAGTGGGCAGGTCATTCTGCTCTAAATCCTGCCCATCGTGAGATATTAATAAGTTAGCTCAAAACTCTAGTGTAAATGATGAATATGCTCCTGATGCTGATGCTGATCGTATTGAGGTTTATGTTGTTAGTCTTATCAAAGTAGAAGATATATTGGATTTTTACAAATTTGAAATAACATATGATATATTATAAACCTAGGTAATTCCGATGTATTTTCTTCTTTAATCAATCCAGCTTGATATTAAGCTTGGCTAGCAGCATGAAAAGACATTATAATATTCTATCGATAGTTGTGTTGATGATATATTTAGTTTCTTCTTTGTTTATCCAGTTTGTGTTTTGTGTAGAAAATACTATATAATTAGCTGTAATGTATAGTAGACTAGATATAAGATAGGTATACCAACTTTCCACATCCCACTAGTGTACGGAAAACTGTACGGAGTTTTGTATGGAAAACTATGGAGTGTACGGAAAACTGTACGGAGTTTTGTATGGAAAACTATGGAGTGTACGGAGTTTTGTATGGAAAACTATGGAGTGTACGGAAATTTGCTTAGTCAATGACTTTTTGTATGGAAAAAGATACGAAAACTAGTAAATGATGTTATGAAGTAGGAACCATCGAATGAAATTGGATTATCTTAATTACTAGGCAAGCTTTATTATATTGAGAGTTAGAAGAGATATTATATAACGATAATGCAACTCAATCTATTTAAGGCAATAAAAAGCACCCATAGAAATGCTATCAGTAGAGTCCTGCATCTTATAGGATTATCTCTTTATGCTATTGGATTCACTCTACTTGCAGGTTATTATCTTGGTAGTCTAGATATCTTATCTCCTATAATTGGCATTATTTTATTTCCAATAGCAATTGGCTTGTTTTTAACAGGTCATAAAATAGAGGGAAATCTAAGGGCGATGACATTAATTATACTTTTGAAATATTTAAAATCAAAGCTAAGATTCTGGTAACGGAAGTCTTTTCTATCATCTTTTGTCAACGCTATTATGTTTTCTCTTGGTGCTGATCTCCTAGGACGGACAATAATATCCCAATCATCTTCATTCTGTACTAGGATTCATTTCATAGTTATGACAGGACTCATACAAAGTAATTTTCTTTAAAATTACAATTCGCTGATTCACTTAGTCATTCAAAATACCTGTCCTTATAAATATTTGAAATTTTCGCATCTGACGTATTCATTCTTCTAAAAACCCTCAGCTCATCTTTTTGCTTGGTATTAATTTTACAAATGGAGTTTCATTCTCTCCCTTTTGAATTAATATTTGTTCAGATTTGTCATTACTGTTACTAGTTATAATACCAACATTTATTCCCTTCAAATTCAGTATTGTTATTATTAGAAATATATCTATAGGAGGTAGACTTAAGCAAAGTCTTTCTTTGTTGCATAACGTTAGTTACTATAAATTCGTAAGTATATAAAATGATATGCGATAAAATCGTTACTAGATATTATGTAGGTAAATTGGCCGAATAAATATCATCCTATGAGACACGAGATGAGTATGATGTATAAACTAAACCATCTAAACTAAATTGTCAGTGTTCGGAGATATGCTAATTATCTTTATTAATCGGTCCTACATGATTTGCTAAGCTGAAGTCTTGATCTTTTAGTCAGTTAGCACTAGATAACATTTATTACCACTAGTTTTATATATTATGAGTATTTAATATCCAGTATGAATATCAAAAATAAAATACCATGGACTTTGGTAATGGGTACAGCGGGCATAACTATCGCAGGCGCTTTTAATGGAACAGCTATAATGGGAATAGCAAGTGTTATTCTCGGAGGATCGGCAATGGTCACAGCTCTCTTAGTAAGACAAGAGATAGAGAAAAAGAGATTGAAGCCAGAAGTAGCTATGGAACTAAGATAAAATAAATATTTATCTATACTGTAATTAACCCTTACTATTTTATTCCCTTATTTAGGAATACAGCATATTGGAACTATTTGTTTATTGCAGTAGTATTGCGGCTCCCTCAACTCAAGTCTTTGGTTGGCATTGTAGAGACGGTGCTTTTGAACGACTTAATCCACCATGGCAACCTTTCATTGTTAAAGAGAGAAAAGGACACATTGATACCGGTGGTTACGTTACTATTCAAATGCCCTTAATTAAACATATTATCAGTATTACGTGGATTTTAAAACATATCGACTACATAGAAGGTAAACAATTTCGTGATATTCAAATCTCAGGACCTTTTTCTTCATGGAGCCATACTCATTTGTTTGAATCTAAAGATGCTGCCTCTTCTATCTTAGAAGATAGAATAGAATATTCTTTACCTCTGGGAATTCTTGGTAAAGTATTTTCTCAAACCATGGTCAAGAAAAAATTAAAGGAGATATTTGAGTACAGACATACAATAACTAATCAGGATATTTCTATTCATAATAATTCTGTAAGGTGGAAGAGGGATGATAATAATAATAATATAATTCCTATGACCATACTTCTTACAGGTTCTACGGGATTTATTGGTTCAGCTTTGGCATCCTTTCTTACTGCAGGAGGAAATAAAATAGTACGTTTGCTCAGATCTCCTTCTCCACAATTTGAGAACAATGCTCAAAAGTCTGTTCCCTGGGACCCTATATCAGGTTCTCTTTATTTACCATCAATAGAAGGAGTAGATGCAGTAGTAAATCTTGCAGGAGAAAATATCTATGGAAGGTGGACTAAAGAAAAAAAGAAAAGAATTCTATTAAGCAGAGTACAAAGCACTAAATTTCTATGCAAGTCTCTAGCATCTCTTAATAAACCACCTAAAGTACTGGTATCAGCTTCTGCGACAGGATATTATGGCAGCAATAATATAGGAGACGAGATTCTATCTGAAGACAACAGTCCTCCAGCTGACTCTTTTGATTTTCTGTCTGAAGTTTGCTATCAATGGGAAAACGCCACAGAAATAGCAAAACAAGCAGGAATTCGAGTAATCAATATTAGAATAGGAGTAGTCTTGGGCGCTGCAGGAGGTATACTTGCAAAAATACTTCCACTATTTAAGATGAGATTGGGAGGTAAAGTAGGGAGTGGTAAACAATGGATAAGCTGGATTTCGTTAGATGACCTTTTAGGAATTATTTTACATACTATTAATAATGAATCAATCAAAGGTCCAATTAACGCAGTGGCACCAAATCCCGTAACTAATGCCGATTTTACAAATACGCTAGCAGCTATTCTATCAAAACCAGCAAAATTTACCATACCTTCCTTTATTGTTAAAAAAGTATTTGGAGATCTCGCTGATGCATCTCTACTTGCAAGTACCTGAGTAGTACCAAGTCGCATCCTGCAGAAGACTGGTTATCAGTTCCGTTTTTCCAATTTAGAATTTGCTCTCAGACATACATTAGGTAAAACAACAATAAACAAAGACCACAAGAAATAAAAATGTCTGAAGGACCAGAAGTAAAACGTACAGCAGATAAAATATCTGAGGCTATTTTGGGAAAAACGATTGTAGATATTTATTGTAAAACATTAAAAGATAATATGAAAGAAAATATAATTGATTCCAAAGTTAAATCCATAGATACCTATGGCAAAAATATTGTTATCATCTTTACATCTGGAGTATACCTTCACAATCATATGATGATGTGGGGAAAATGGCGAATATATGATAAAAAAGAATTTGATGATGGCAAATCAAAACCACCTCCTCGACGTATCGTTTGGTCAAACCAGAAAATAACAAAAAATAACAACAACAAATTGAATAACAACACCACCTCATCATCATTAATTCACGAAACCGTAAAAGATGTTCGAAATGACTCCCGAGTAAGGCTTATCCTAAGCACTCATGCTCAAGTAGCTGTCCAATTTAATGGACCTATCCTTCATTTCACTATGAATGATCCATCAAAACATACTTCTATTGCAAAGCTCGGTCCTGATGCGTTAAAGTCAACATTCGATATTGAAAGTGTTCGAAATCGGTTGCATAAACGAGGTGAGATGAAATTAGCTGACTTGTTATTAGATCAAACCTTCGTTGCAGGTATTGGAAACAAGTATAAATCAGAAATATTGTTTTTACGAAAGCTTTATCCCTTTAGATTTGCAAATAATCTGTCTCCACTAGAAGAACAAAAATTAATACAAGAAATTCCTTCTGTATTGAAAATGGGTTATATGAGTGCAGGCCGTACAAGACCTAAGAAACAAGGAGATGAATCAAATAAATGGGAATTTAGACATTGGGTTTTTCGAAGAACAGGTCGGCCATGTTGGGTTTGTGGTACAAAGATTGCTATTGATAGGCAATCAAGTTCCCGTGTAACATATTGGTGTCCTAAATGCCAGACTGCAAAAAAGAAGTCAATTCAATGATTTATAATTCTTCTTGATATTATATCGCTCACCTATTTTCAATTTTAAGGTTGTGTGTACCCAACAATACAGTGTGGTTGGTTCTTGATTAGAACTAGTATCAATAACACTAACATATTTCTATTAACTCATATAACAATAAACAAAAAATTCTAAGCGGCAAAGTAGAAATACGACATATAAAAGCTTCTGTAGAAACTGTATATTATACCAATCGAGAAAATTTCAAAAAAATAAAGAGGCAAGCCAGTAACGTAGTAAAAGAGTATGAGCAATTCTAGAGATAAATAAAAATAATATTCATAATGAAGGTAAAAAGATCATATCTGCTAACCATATGCATATAGAGTGGAAACGAAATTTGAAAGACATAATTTTTATGATTTTATTTTTAAATCTAACCTACTGTTGATCTTCAAACAGTCGTTCTCCTTGATAAAGTTGATTTGCTATCTGATATGTTCGTTCTTGTACACGCATAGTTGGCGTATGAGATGCTAGGTATCTAGCTATTGCTATCAAAATGTTCGTCCGTTCATCTGCATCTTGAACAGATAGAAGAGAATATTGTCGAAAACCTGCTTCAATCATCTGAACAGAATGAAAGTTGCGGTCTTCACGTAGTAAAACATTTCCCATGACAACCAAAAGTCGATCTGGATTTCCATCGTTATACAGATAATCTATTACTAATTGTCCTGCTTGATTTACCTGCTGTTGCTTATCCAAAAGTAATGGAAACTCTTTTAGCAAATTTTCAGGATCTTTAAATGTACTACCACTGTTATTGTTTTCTATTATTGTCGGCGTTGGCGAGCGGTACAGCAGGTACATTCAAAAAACGATTAAGATAGACTCTCATTGCACCATCAAATACGCCTCTTAATAGCTCCTGTGTAGCAACCCGTCTTAATCCCTGATGTACAGCATTAGTGTAAGTAAATGTGTGTAGTGCAGTATCCCAATCACCGAATTCATTACGTGTATGGAATTGTGCTATACGCAAGGCTGCAGCATATGCTACAGTACTTGCCAATAATACTTCACTAGCTCCTCCTTTCAAGGCATTTAATAATTCATTAGATATTGATTGTGGATCATCAGATAATAACACCTTTACTAATTGATCTTTGCCATTCCATTTTTTTTCTCTCGTTTGTTTGCTTCTGCCATTCTCTAATACGGATGGGAGATCTCTGAAGGCGCATTCAAGAATTGCTATCAAGTCTACTGGATGTCGCCATGAACTAGATTCTTCCATTCTTTCAGCATTGGCATACCCATACACAAGGCTACTTAATACAGATTCTACTAATTCTTTATTATCCCATCCAGCTATATCAAGTGCTTCTAATGCCTTATTAGTAAAATCAAGAACATGTCCAATATCTAGATAACGATGATCTGTGGCTGCTGCAAAAAGCATATCAGCCATCTGGCAGCTATCAGCACCAAGCCGTACGGCAGTAACAATACATCTCTCAGCTGCTTGAGCATCACGGGATTCGATAAATTGTCTAAACCAGCGTTTAAGTGTGGGCAAGTCAAGCCAAGACGACGGTAAAGGAGATAGTTCAAATCTGGGGGGCATGGAAGCACAATCCTGTGCAACAGCAGCAAGACCATGGTATAATGCATGGGGTCTATCTTTGATATCAAGGTAGTATAGAATATTCATCATACAGCTGAGTATTGTTAATCCTTGTCCCCATCCTGATTGTTTATAGTGAGTACCAAAATCAAGCCCAGTAAGAAATGCTTTTGCTATACCTGAATATCTTTTATTGTCATTATCTTCTTTATCTACATCATTATCTTTCCTTTTTTCCCCTAACATTGCAATAATCACCTTGGCAATCATTAAGGAGATATTCTGTTTAAGTCCATTTTGTAATAGCTTTTGATGATAAGAAAGAGGATCCAATGAAGATGAAGAAACGTCTATCCATACCTCATTTCCATTGCGAATCTCTAGAGGAAAAGAACGTACATCACCAGCCCATTGATCAAATGTTCCTCCGCTTGTAAGGTCAAAACGTGCATGATGCCAGTGGCAAGTAAGAATACTATCTTTAACAGTGCCACGGCTTAAAGGAAAACCCATATGAGGACATCTATTATCGACTGCATGTACTTTAAAATCATAATAGAAAAGAGCAATCGTATACTTTTGAATCTGTACAGAAAGACATCCACCAGCAGCTTGTATATCTGATATATTGGCAGCAAATACATAATGAGAATTATCACCTATTTTTGAATTAGTCATGTGGTTTCATTCTTCCTATTATTTATAAAGACAATAGGATATAGATAAGATCATGGTGTTGCAGTTAGTCTCTTTGAACTTATATTCAATATGGATCTTAAACTAGTGTATATTAAAGCTATTTGCAATACATATCCACCTACAATCAGCACAATTGCATTTACTGGTTTGGAAAATGTCATCATAAGATGAACATGTGGTGGTGCAAGACTATTTCCAACAATGACTAAAAGAGCTAATGGAATACAAGGATATAGTGCTTTACTATATCCTTTCCATACTAAAACAGACAGTGTAATAAATGATAATTCCAAAATAATTGCCCTATCAATGAATTTGGGATTTCCAAAGGGAATTGCAACCAAACCTATTGCAACAATAGAAACTAAAATAATTATAGTAACACGATAATAAGCATCCATATAATAGCATTTATTTTCTTTATAGAGATTAAAAGATTATCATTATCAGCTTGTAATTTTAATGTCGAATTTAGAATATATAAGCAGATTTGACTCTACTATTACTCCTGATATCTATTTAAATATACTCTACTTAAAGTTAGTATTTCTTTAAAAGTCTTTAATATAATGGAAAATATAATAATAAATTATTAAATTTATTACCAAGGTTTCTCATGTGCCCGTTTACTCCTTGAAGACCTTTTAGTGTCTTGTGCTTATATTCGTCTTTGTGGTTCGATAATCTAATCCCTTTTTTCATGTTCTATCCTTGCATGATGTAACCTCTCCTTTTCATGGATAATTCCTTACCACAGTATAATCCAGCAGTTAGTTATATTACTGCAAAAATGTTTTTATTTTTACAGAATTGCGGCAAATACAAGAAATATTATATACATTAATTCTAAAACAATTTGTAAAGGCTTTTTATTGAGTTGCTTATTCAATCACCATTATTATTATTATTATTATTATTATTATTATTATTATACATCTTCAATAGTTAATGCTTCTTGTTCTTCTGATGTCGTCTTCCTTGCTTTCTTTCTTACTTGTTCTGTTCCTTTTTTACAGTATAACTGTCTGAGGAGCTATTTCTGCTATCTCCCTAACCACATCTCTGACTGACTGTACCGTTTCATATGCTACATAGTTCTTTCTTCTACAGCACTCGCTATTTCTTTTGATAACTCCACGTTCTTTTCAAATCTTTTGTAGTATCACGTGCCGCTAAGGCAGATTCATGAACTGCTTTTGTAATTTATAAATTGCGCCGCTTTGACGTAGGGTTAGTACTATTTCTCCCATTCTATCTGAAGCTTCATGAATAGTTTTGGCAATATTTTTTATAGACTCCGCAGTTTGTTCAGGAGTAATTTGAGTAATGGACGTTTTCACTTCGTATTATTTGATGATAATTATATAGTATTATAGTATTAAGAAAACAATTATTATTATTTTGTGCTACTGTAGCATTTATGAGTAATTGCAATTTCTTTATAATGTCAATTCTTTACAAATTGTTGAAAGCATTATTATCGCTAGATCAGCATTGAAAATGAAGGTTTTGTACCAAAAGCATAGTGGAACTGTTTTCCGTTTGCTTCTTTCTTCCTTCCTGTTAGGGTATACAAACCTTATACATCATACTCACTGTAGCATCAAGGTTGCACTACATACTATCCAATCATGAGGGCGTCCTATTTTACTGCCGGTGATTATACTTTACCAAAAAATGCTTTGACATTTGGTCTGTATAAGTAATAGATAACTACGGCATTTATAATTATATGAATTATTACTTCATAGTGACGAGTTGTAATTGAAAAGATACCGCTTATAATTCCTATCACTGATAATATCAAAGTTATAGTCCAGGCCCATCTCTTACCTTTCCATAAACCATAAGCCATAACAAAATATGCTATGCCTAA
This sequence comes from uncultured Nitrososphaeraceae archaeon, assembly GCA_963837175.1. Classification (GTDB taxonomy): domain Archaea; phylum Thermoproteota; class Nitrososphaeria; order Nitrososphaerales; family Nitrososphaeraceae; genus JAJNBK01. The sequence goes on along the minus strand of CAWIMJ010000027.1, from coordinate 1,824 downwards.
CAGAATAAGTACGACACCGACTCCAATCACTATAAGAACTGCTCCACTACTAAGCAATGCTATTCCGCCAATTATCGCCAATATTGCTATTATTGTAACACCAAGAGGTCTTTGTTTTTGTTGCATGTTCTCTTTTATTGAATCATTATACTTGAATATATAGTTAGACATTTACATGTAAAGCCTAATGTTGCGACTGCCGCATAATTAGAGATAGTAGATAAATATAATGAAATTTGTCATCTCTTTCTCCACTATATGTATTCTTTTGTTCTGAAGTCTCTATATTTGCATAATGTGGGCCAAACCCTGACGTCAAATCTGTCTTACATTCCATCGAACTAGTGCTAACCTGGAGCTGTAGTAGAGGAAGAGTGGGATGAGGAGGAAGGAGTGAAAGATGTAAACCCAGAATGAGCTTCAAGCCATGAATAAAGATCTGCCAAGACATACTGTCGTATTGGCCCATGGCTGGTGGTGTTTGTTAGTATATATTATATATACTTCACATAGAAAAAATTCTTATTTCTTGGGTATAATTATGCTATCAATTTATTTTACATCCTTTCGTTTCTATACTAAGAGCGCTCCATCACTAGTACCATTTACTATAATTGTTTACCAAAAGTTTTTCCACCATCTCTACTACCTCTGAAAAACACCTTTCTAGTACGAGTCTTGTTGTACCACCATGTCATATATACTTTGTCTCCATATGCACTTATAGGTGCCAAAATATTGGAACAAGCTTTTTCTGCTCCTGTGCATTAGCTGCATTTATGTATTGTATAGGAGTCAATAATGATAATTCCTGACAAAAATATTACTATTATTTCACTATTTAATTGAACGTCACGAATTATGTTTTAACTGCAATATGAAGAATGGAATATAAGAAGAAAAAAGTGTTGAACCCTCATATACCACTAAAAGCTCAAATCCCACTTGACCTGCTCCATTTGCAAAACCATAAAGGATGACTATTGATAGTTGGTAGTAACCAATGAGGAGTTATAACTTGAGTCGAACTCAAATCATCAATTAAAGATATACCACCGAAATAATCTCATCTACCAACCGAATTTTTATAATTATGATTTTAGATTAAATCAACCGAAGACTTGACATAATCCAAAATAATAATAGTTATATACCAATGCTCCTATTAGGCCTTCTACTTATGAGTAACCAACAAGAAGAGGAAAAAGAAGATAAAGAGACATCAAGAGAAGAACAAGAACTAGAAGATGAAGAGAAATATGATTAGTCTTTAATATGACAAGAATAGAGATAGTGTATTATTATTATTATTCGAACTAGAACATCCTTAGGGCAACATCATTTATACATGATTAATTTTAATAACATTTTATTTTCTATCTTTTGATTCTTTAAAAATTACAAACAAAATAAAATATGCTATTCAATTGAATTTTCATCTGCAGCAATACACGTTTTAAACAAACGTACCCAAGAGAGGCATAAAATAGGAAGATGAATACTTTAATATCTCATCTTCCTAACTGCCATGAGTACAGCCCCATCTGCATGTTAAACCCATAAAAGGAAGGAGACTAATAAGTCCTATTCCTACCAGCATTCCGATGATGCAGATGTTGAATTTTGTTATCTTGAACATATCCATCTTTATTTCGTTTGGCAAGTATTACTATTATTCTAAGCAATCTTTTTTAGAAATCAAAACTCACTTTAACAAATCAGCAATATTGTTTATTATTACAAGTATAAGCTATTAATAAAAAAGGAAAGGTACTGACAATAATTTGGATAGATTCGTCTTTTTCTTCAGTAACGAACAACTAT
>CAWIMJ010000026.1:0-19629 GCA_963837175.1 uncultured Nitrososphaeraceae archaeon | reverse complement strand
GAGGATTTGGTGATTCTTCAAAGCCAGTTACAGGTTACGACGGTAAGACTACTGCAGAAGATATCTATCAATTGACATCTCAATTAGGTTTTAATCAAATTTTGTTGGTAGCACATGACGTAGGCTCACAGACAGCTTATTCATATGCTGCAGCTCATCCTGACAATGTAAATAAATTAGTGATCATGGATTTTCCATTCCCAGGATTTTTACCTCCAGAATTTGGTGAGAATGGACCTTGGTGGTTTGCTTTTCATCAGTGCCTAACTTACCAGAATTTCTTGTAGAAGGTAAGGAGCGGGAATATATATCATGGTTCTTCAAAGGATTGGCTTATAATCCATCTGCAATTACAGAAGAAGATATAGATGTATTTGCAAGTCATGTTTCGGCTCCTGGTGGAATGCATGCACATTTGAACATTTTAGAGCTTTCCCAATAGATGCAGAGCAAAATAAAGAATCAGCTAAGGCTAAGATAACAATGCCTGTATTAGCATTAGGTGGTGATATTTATCCAGCATTAGGTGGTGATCTTCCTGGAAATTTTGCGTTAAGCTCGTTACAATCATTAGCTACAAATGTAAAGGGATTCACGGTTCCTCTTTCAGGACATTGGATTCCAGAAGAGCAGCCAGATTTTGTCATTGAGCAGCTCGCAGCGTTCTTTAGCGAAAGATAATAGCAGTAGTAAGAAAACACTATCTTTGAATCATCCAAGAATAACTCAACCCAATCTAAATGTGCTCACCGATCCGACGATCCTAGTAAAGGTATTTCTGGAGACTGTTTGATTCATATGATACTGAACTTCCGCTACAGATAAAGACGTAGTCAATTAAAAAACCTAAATCTAAAATCATGCTATTCTCTAAATCCACACATGGTAATACCTTCTGAATACTTTCAGATTATTACCGCTGGAATATACGCAATAGCATTATTTTATACTATCGTAACATTTCGGCTTACGAAAAGACTAAATCAGATTACATTGTCAAATAATATTTTCAATAATCTAGAGATTTGGATCGCGAGCTCGCTAAATTACCTTTAGGATCTCAATATGACTATGCTAGGAGTCAATGGTATTCTCGCACATTTAATAGTGTGAACTGGCTTTCATTTATAGTCAATGAAAAAGTGATTAGTGATACGAAGATGATAGAACACATCTAACCTACTATAGTCAAATATTACGAAGACACATTCCTGAAAATTGCATAAGTAGATGAAAGAGATTCCAAGTCTTATCAAGAATTTAAAAAACTTTATCGAACAATCAAGAAGTAGGTTCAACTTCAGCTGAATAAATATCAATGAATACGATTAATAAAATCTTGTAAAATAGTATCTGTCACTATGGGTTTGAGTATTTTTTAGTAGCCACAGGTGCTAATTCCCTATTAATGAATTCCTCAAAGGCAGCATCAAATCATTTCTCTGCATCTATAGTTTTCCAAATATCTGCTATCATGCCTTATTTAAAGACGCTTTTAATCCGCCGTAACCATCCATTCAATTCATTAATACCTACAACCCCTCTTTGACGCATATGGAAAACATGTGCAAATGTGTATAGGATATGATAAGAAAATGATATATCTGGTGAAGAATAGTTTGCTGGATATTGCTTATTACTTTAATTAATTAGTTCTGGTCGCTCAACCATAGTCTGGGTAAGTCAATGTATTCTTTCATCCAACTTATTGAGAATCTTTGTTTGTATATCTATGGATAGGGTCTGCATTTGTTTCCTCCATTCCTACACCAGATGGTCGGCTCTTGCATGTGGTGATGATAATGATTTTTTCAGTAGGAGACCGCTAATAGTGACGGTGAGTATGATTTTATCTTTGCATGATAATAAATGCAAAGTTATGGTACTCCAGGTTTGGGAAATTTTTGTGCTATGCATGAATGAATTAACAAGTAATTAAAAAGTGCAGCAAAAGCTATGACACCAAGACCTAGATTCCAAATCTTGAATTTTGGATTTTTATTCAGGACATCTACAACCTTCGGTGTGTGCTAAAGAAATGTCTGATCCACAAAACACCATCTCCAATTTTCATTAGGTTCAAAAGATTGGACAATCGGATGTTCTGTTGAATGGAAATGTTTAGTCGCATGTTTATTCTTTGACGAGTCACAACATCCTACATGGCCACAAATAAGACAAAGACGCAAATGAACCCAAGAATCACCAATTTTAAGACAGTCCTCACAGCCATCTGCACTAGGCTTTACGTGTTCTTGAATTAATTTAAGATGTTTACATCCTGAATCTGACATCATATTATTTTATGAGTGTGTCTCTAATAAGCTAGTACTCTAAAACCTAATACCTATACTTCATGGCATTACACGTATCTATTGTGGTGTCATATATTTATGCAATTAAATCCAGTCTGATTGAATAGGATAATAAATTCTCCTTCTAGCATCTTCGAGACTGCTTTTTTCTGCTATCAATCCTTGTTCTTTTAGTTCGTCTACAGCACTTTGAACAGTTCGTCTAGGCAGACGAGTTAGCCGCATCAACTCTGCTTGTTCTATAGGATGTTTTGTCTTTATTATATAATAAATGAATTTTGAAGCAGGTCCACCTTCTGGTTCCTTGTGAAGGATCGATACACCAAAGGAAGCTTTAGATAAAAATCCTCTTCGCTGGGATTCCACAGATGCAACAATATCATGACGAACCTCAGCTAAATTCACCCGCTGACCAAATTCTGCTATTAAAGCAGATTGCTGAGTCTCCAGAGGTGCTTCAAAAATAAATCTATTTGGTGGATATTTTGAAGTAAGCGCTGCTACAAAATTCCATTTTATTAATCCTTTTTCATCATAAATACCGACATTGATTCCTTCGTTAGCTTCAAGTATTACCTTGTCAGTACCTATGGTTAGTGCTTCTTCAACCTTTGACAGTGTTTTATCTATTCCAATCTGATGACGAGGATCCTTTTTGCCTATTTTCCAATGAGAATCAAGATTTATAGATAATATAGTATCAGTAATCCTTTTCTTTTGTTCTATATTTAGATCAATATTATTTTCGCCAATTTCTATTATATCAAATCCAACTTTAGCAGCTTCTCTAACAAATTTCTCAAGAGTGCTTTCCGTAATAGCGTATTCTGTAATAGTACTTCCAGTCGATACCAAAATATTAAAATCATGATAAAATTTTATTCTCCTCTCTAGCTGAGATTCAGACATTAATAATGGATACGCACCATAAATCTTTACCACGTCTATCAATGGTGCTAATATTTCGAGATTTTCTCTATCTAGCCCTTGCATCTTATCTACTATAAAGGTTAAACCTTCTTTTCGAGGTTTTTTTTTATCTATTCTATTTATGGCTAGGTCGTCAAGCAATTGATAATATGTGTTAAAATGACATATATTGAACTTGCGATACTAGCAAAGCGTGCTAAATATATATTATTTATGATAGTTTTTTGCGCATATTGTTCAGGGTTTGCATATTTGAAAGCAGTCATATACACTGATATTAAATTATTATCGTCATATGCATATAAAAACAATATCTGCTATAACTGCTGCCGCAATTATTCTTGTAGCAGCAATTGTTATACCTACTACTACACCAGCATTTTCGCAAACTAATAACTCTAGTATTAGTGGAGAAAAAGGCAGTGTAGTAAAGAAAACTTTGAAGATTGGCTATTTTCCAAATATCAATCACGCACAGGCAGTAATAGGTTTGGGGAATGGTACATTTCAGAAAGATTTAGGCGACAATGTTGAGGTCAAGACATTTGTTTTCAACGCAGGTCCATCAGCAATGGAGGCATTATTCGCAAAGCAAGTTGACGTAACATATGTTGGTCCCAATCCTGCAATCAATGCATATGTTGTTTCACAAGGAAAAGATCTTAGAATAATTTCTGGTGCATCAAGTGGAGGAGCAGTTTTCGTAGTTAGAAATGATTCAGGAATACAATCAACCAAAGATTTTGCAAATAAAAAATTTGCTTCTCCACAGCTTGGTAATACTCAGGATGTAGCTCTTAGAAAATACTTACTAAATAATGGATACAAAACAAAAGAAAACGGAGGAAATGTAGAAGTAGTACCTGCAAAACCTGCTGATATACTGACTCTGATGTTAAAGAAAGAGATTGATGGTGCATGGGTACCAGAGCCTTGGGGTGCACGGTTAATAAAAGAAGCAAATGCGAGACTATTTTTAGATGAAAGAGATCTTTGGCCACCAAACGGACAGTTTGTAACATCAAACATAGTTGCTAGGACAGATTATCTTCAAAACAATCCAGATGTGATAAAGAAATTGTTGGCAGCACATGTAGATGAAACAGAATGGATCAACAGCCATAAAGAAGAAGCAATAAAAGCATTCAATGTCGAGCTCAAAAAACTTACCGGTCAGGCAATTCCTGAGGATCAGTTAAGAGAATCTTTAGCAAGATTAGAATTAACATATGACCCTATTAAATTATCACTCTTTCAATCAGCTAATAGCGCATTTGATATTGGATTTTTAGGAAAAACACGACCTGATTTATCAGGAATATATGATTTGAAACTATTAGACGAAGTATTATCCGAAAAAGGATTACCTACAATTGGTGGAGGAGGACAAGAACAAACAGATATTGATAGTGTTCTTTAACAATTAATGACGATTGGGAACATAATAGAGAATGCAGCATAGAAAAACATGAATATACTAATTCAGTGTTTAGAGCAACTCTGTTTACCATCCCAGACCATTTATTTATGTTCACTTATTAGCTGCGTAAATCAATTTTAGAATGACCAAACAAGAAATTACATGGTTTTCCCTTATTTGCATCTTTTGACTTAGCTTATATTGTAAATCCGATATACATATCAATATGTCAGTTTTAGCATAATCAAGCAGAAAGGTTACATCTGACTATGCAAAGTTTGGTAGATTAATAGGGTAGGCAGAGAATCACATAAAAGATTATAAGGTAAGAGGTAATGATCCAGAAGCTGTTTTATTTGAGTAGTAAAAAGAAATTAATGAACTGCTTAACATGATTGTGCTGAGTAGATAAATATGTGAGGAATTATTGGAGTTCAGATGCCAGCAATGGTGCAATGTTAATAGTCTAGAGATTTCAACAATTGGTTTGCAGCATTACATTCTGGGTATTCAAGTATTATATCTATAAGAATTAAAGATTGACTAACGAAGAAAAAGAAATGGCTGGAAGAAGTTTGGCCAATTATCAAAGACCTTCCAACTTATTCCAAAGGAATTTCAAGGCCGCAGAACCAATAATAATATGAGATGAGTCTTTCTCGAATAGGTAAAGAAATCCTTAGCAACAAAGATTATTGGTCGATGTTAGAAACCAAAAAGAATTTACCGGAGAAATCTTTACTTCACCGGAATATGCGACATAATATTCTCATATTGGATGACATATTCAAGAGCAGAAAAAGCATAATTTGAGGACAAGCCATCATCTTTGATGGGCGCATTAAACCAAAGAGGAGATGGAAGATCAATCTAGACCAACAACTCATAGCAATGAAGTCATCGCATACTGCAGAATAAACCAAAGTCTTCACGTACCTAGTTTATTCTAAAATATTTATTTGAAACACACACATAAAGAATTATGGCGGCTCTTGGTCAAAATATGGAAAAATAGTTGATAATACCATAGAAAAATAAAATAAAATATATCTTTAAATTTGTTTGATCAGACTCCTTTGTCTTTGATACAACTAATATTAGTAATCATCATCTACTCTCTTTATCTTTTATCTTTATCTTTTGAGGAATTGTAGCATCACTCCATAATTCTGATCGTGATCAAATTTGTAACGTTCATTATTTGCAATTGGTAATGATTCTATTTTACCATTTTTGCAAATTAGACATTTAATTAAGTCGACTGTCTTTACGTTGCTTGATAAACCAATATAAGATGCACACCAAAAACAAGACTGACATAATAAGAATTGTATTTGTGTTATAACATTTTGAACGTTTAGTCTTGTTGTAGCATCACTCCTTCTTCTTTCATTCTGTTCTTCTACAGTCCTTATCGTTTTTCTTATTTGTTCTTTGTCTTCTACTGATGGTGGTAGTGCTTCTATGACAGACATTAATCATATGTATATATGCTGCCAGGATATAAGTGGATTCAAATATGCAATGTAAACATATTACATGCCTTTTTTGCAGTAAATGATAAATAAACTATAATTAGGATATTCATAACCTGAACTATTCTTTTAAACATGTTATTAAGTGATTTGTAATTAAATATCCATCAGAAATATTCTAAAAGAAGCAAGATTAAACCAGTCCAATGCGATGGGATGTAGATATACTAATAATAACGATTACTTTCAAATATGATTTTTTGATGGATCAAGACGTTGGGATTGATAGATCAAAAAACACAATATCTGGAGTTTATCTACATTATTTAATCGGATCTTATAAAGCATAACACAAATTAAAAAGAAAAGAATTAGCGTGTCATATTCCTACATTCTTGAGCGCATGCACGACACATATCAGCACATTGCTTACATTGTTCCATCTTGTTACCATATTTTTCACATTCCATAGCACAAGCATCACACATATCAGCACACATATTGCACATCTGTCTTACATATTCACTGCCTCTACACATCATAGTAGATGTCATCATACACATATCAGCACAATCACGACACATCATTATGCATCTTGTCATCATGCTAACATTATTTGCATCAGAAAGACAAGCTGTACAACAAGCTTCGCAGGCTTCCATACAGTTATTGCAGACATCTATGCATGTTTGGTATTTTGGATTTTGAAGTTTAGTGTAATTCATTGAAGGACACTACATACTGCAGATAGTTAATTCTTTCTAAAAAACATGACAAAAATGCTTAATCTACGCGAGTATTGCATAATTTTAACATGAAATAAGCAAAACAAAGAAAAATGTAACCTATTGCCTATATTTTACAATTTTAACGTATACTTTGGGTTAGTCAAGGAAGTACCGTTAGAGAAACAAATGATAATATCGAAAAATATTATATCTTGTGCAATTTGGTGTCAGAATAACATATTCTCTGGTTTGTGGAAATATTTGCATACAAACTTCTAAATCTGCACATTTGAAAGTGCTAATATATCCATAACATATTCTCTACAGATAGATAATTCAAGGCAGGAGATTCAGAATGAGAAATATGAGAATAAATGAATATAAAACTAACATAAATGTGGGAAGGTTTTATGACATTAGCAATTTTTGAAGAGATAGAGAGGTTAATAGAATATATACCTATAGATAGTAGTATTCTAAGCAATAGTAAACTTTCAAAAGGTACAACGATGGATTCACAGTTTCACTTCCAAGACATAGATGGTGTTGCAACAAGATTAGGTATAATTGAAGTAGGAAGAAATACAGTTAGCTTAAAAGACATTGTAAAACTTTTCAACAAATTCTTAAAAGATGCATCGGTAGAAGAGATAATAGGTAAACAACGGTACAAACAAATACAAAATATAGGTAGATCTGGTTTGCCTTTAAGGAATCTTCTGTTTGATTTTTGTCTGGCAGCATTAGAAGGAGATATCTTGGATGCCAAATTATATCTTACACATTCTCTTTATCTTCTTGGATTGCATGGAAGACTCACTCAATTGCTATCTGTAATCGTGAATGAAAGCTCATTAAAGTATGATAATGATGTGAGACAACTTCTTACATTGCTTGCACGAATTACAGAGCCAAATAATATAGATGTATACTTTGATGCAGATGGTAATGGGTTTAATAAAAGATACATTATATATCTAAATGAGTTACAAAAATTGACACCGATCTATAATAAAGAAATAACAAGAAACCAAAAAGTTAAAGGTATTTTGTAGGGAACAGCATAGATATTTATGTTGCTAATAAATGAAAATGATAGACGATAAAAATAACAAGAATCCCATTAACAGAGTCTTATTAAACTATGCTCTGCTGCAAGAAAAAAATTATAGTTATGCCTTTTGATTCAACTTTAAGTTTTTAACGGTATTATAGAAAATATAATTCACGACACTATAATGAATATGATGGATGTTTCCATAGCAATATATACGACATTAGTTAGAAGATGCGCTCATTAGAATAATGACACTTTATTACTACTGTGATAGAGAATTCCTTCTGTCTCTAATAATTCTGAAGACTGTGAATCAATGCACCTGTCGCTTTAGACATTCTGATAATTGTGTGATTATATTGTAATACAGAGATGACAAATGATCTGACAAAACACGATTTTCAATAGTGGGCAGGTAATTCTGCTCTAAATCCTGTCCATCGTGAGATATTAATAAGTAGCTCAAAACTCTAGTGTAAATGATGAATATGCTGCTGATGCTGATCGTATTGAGGTTTATGTTGTTAGTCTTATCAGAGTAGAAGATATATTGGATTTTTGCAAATTTGAAATAGCATATGATATATTGTAAACCTAAGTAATTCCGATGTATTTTCTTCTTTAATCAATCCAGCTTGATATTAAGCTTGGCTAGCGAGCATGAAAAGACATTATAATATTCTATCGATAGTTGTGTTGATGATATATTTAGTTCTTCTTTGTTTATCCAGTTTGTGTTTTGTGTAGAAAATACTATATAATTAGCTATAATGTATAGTAGACTAGATATAAGATAGGTATACCAACTTTCCACATCCCACTAGTGTACGGAAAACTGTACGGAGTTTTGTATGGAAAACTATGGAGTGTACGGAAAACTGTACGGAGTTTTGTATGGAAAACTATGGAGTGTACGGAAAACTGTACGGAGTTTTGTATGGAAAACTATGGAGTGTACGGAAATTTCCTTAGTCAATGGCTTTTTGTATGGAAAAAGATACGAAAACTAGTAAATGATGTTATGAAGTAGGCACCATCGAATGAAATTGGATTATCTTAATTACTAGGCAAGCTTTATTATATTGAGAGTTAGAAGAGATATTATATAACGATAATGCAACTCAATCTATTTAAGGCAATAAAAAGCACCCATAGAAATGCTATCAGTAGAGTCCTGCATCTTATAGGATTATCTCTTTATGCTATTGGATTCACTCTACTTGCAGGTTATTATCTTGGTAGTCTAGATATCTTATCTCCTATAATTGGCATTATTTTATTTCCAATAGCAATTGGCTTGTTTTTAACAGGTCATAAAATAGAGGGAAATCTAAGGGCGATGACATTAATTATACTTTTGAAATATTTAAAATCAAAGCTAAGATTCTGGTAACGGAAGTTTTTTCTATCATCTTTTGTCAACGCTATTATGTTTTCTCTTGTTGCTGATCTCCTAGGACGGACAATAATATCCCAATCATCTTCATTCTGTACTAGGATTCATTTCATAGTTATGCCAGAGCTCATACAAAGTAATTTTCTTTAAAATTACAATTCGCTGATTCACTTAGTCATTCAAAATACCTGTCCTTATAAAAATTTGAAAATTTCGCATATGACGTATTCATTCTTCTAAAAACCACCAGCTCACCTTTTTGCTTGGTTTTAATTTTACAAATGGAGCTTCATTCTCTCCCTTTTGAGTTAATATTTGTTCAGATTTGTCATTACTATTACTAGTTATAATACCAACATTTATTCCCTTCAATTTCAGTATTGTTATTATTAGAAATATATCTATAGGAGGTAGACTTAGAGCCTATCCCAAAATTATCCTCCTGTAGATAATAATACAGTTGGCTAATTTTACAAGAGTCAGATAGTTCTCGTCCTTCTTTTCATACCTTGTAAATAACTTCCTAAATCTATTGTGCCATGAATTTGTTCTTTCTACAACCCATCTTCTTGCTGGATGTTTTCTATGAAATATTCTTTCCTCTTCTCTTCTGTGTCGTATATGTGTGGAATATATCCTCTCTTCACAATTTCTTGTTCTATTTCTTTGGAATGATATGCTTTATCAACGCACAGGTTCTGTTTTCTGTTTATGCTTTGGTTTTGATGATGATGGTCTTTTGATAACCATGCTGTCAACTGTTTCAATTGCAACAGTGACATCATGAGTATTTGCAGATGTTATAATAACAGATAGTGGAATACCTTTTTTATCTGTAAGAATATGTCTTTTGGTTCCTAATTTGCTTCTATCTGTAGGATTATGTCCAGTCATCGCCCCCCTAAAGGTGATTTTACTGATATACTATCAAGTGACTGCCAGTTCCATTTTATTCCTCTTTTATGATTGTATATTTTTAACAATCTGGTCCATAGTCTATCAAAAATACCAGATTGCCTCCATTCCTGAAATCTTCTATGGCATGTTGAACCGGAACCATACTCTTTAGGTAACATTTTCCACTGAGATCCAGTTCTCAGGATAAACATGATACCATCAAATACTTTTCTATAAGGAACAATTGGTCTGCCTATTGTATTCTCTGGTTTCTTATCTGGTAAAATATTTTTAATTTCATTCCAAAGATCATCTGGAATATGTATAATTGTTCTAACATACTTTTTATTCTTAAACATTCTCAAATATGATAAGAAACCCACAAGCTATATTCCTATCTATTTTTGGGATAGGCTCTTAAGTAAAGTCTTTCTTTGTTGCATAACGTTAGTTACTCTAAATTCGTGAGTATATAAAATGATATGCGATAAAATCGTTACTAGATATTACATAGGTAAATTGGCCGAATAAATATCATCCTATGAGACACGAGATGAGTATGATGTATAAACTAAACCATCTAAACTAAATTGTCAGTGTTCGGAGATATGCTAATTATCTTTATTAATCGGTCCTACATGATTTGCTAAGTTGAAGTCTTGATCTTTTAGTCAAGTTAGCACTAGATACATTTATTACCACTATTTTTATATATTATGAGTATTTAATATCCAGTATGAATATCAAAAATAAAATACCATGGATTTTGGTAATGGGTACAGCGGGCATAACTATCGCAGGCGCTTTTAATGGAACAGCTATAATGGGAATAGCAAGTGTTATTCTCGGAGGATCGGCAATGGTCACAGCTCTCTTAGTAAGACAAGAGATAGAGAAAAAGAGATTGAAGCCAGAAGTAGCTATGGAACTAAGATAAAATAAATATTTATCTATACTGTAATTAACCCTTACTATTTTATTCCCTTATTTAGGAATACAGCATATTGGAACTATTTGTTTATTGCAGTAGTATTGCGGCTCCCTCAACTCAAGTCTTTGGTTGGCATTGTAGAGACGGTGCTTTTGAACGACTTAATCCACCATGGCAACCTTTCATTGTTAAAGAGAGAAAAGGACAGATTGATACCGGTGGTTACGTTACTATTCAAATGCCCTTAATTAAACATATTATCAGTATTACGTGGGTTTTAAAACATATCGACTACATAGAAGGTAAACAATTTCGTGATATTTAAATCTCAGGACCTTTTCTTCATGGAGCCATACTCATTTGTTTGAATCTAAAGATGCTGCCTCTTCTATCTTAGAAGATAGAATAGAATATTCTTTACCTCTGGGAATTCTTGGTAAAGTATTTTCTCAAACCATGGTCAAGAAAAAATTAAAGGAGATATTTGAGTATAGAGATACAATAACTAATCAGGATATTTCTATTCATAATAATTCTGTAAGGTGGAAGACGGATAATAATAATATAATTCCTATGATCATCTTCTTACAGGTTCTACGGGATTTATTGGTTCAGCTTTGGCATCCTTTCTTACTGCAGGAGGAAATAAAATAGTACGTTTGCTCAGATCTCCCTCTCCACACTGTTCTCTGGGACTCTATATCAGGTTCTCTTTATTTACCATCAATAGAAGGAGTAGATGGAGTAGTAAATCTTGCAGGAGAAAATATCTATGGAAGGTGGACTAAAGAGAAAAAGAAAAAAATTCTATTAAGCAGAGTACAAAGCACTAAATTTCTATGCAAGTCTCTAGCATCTCTTAATAAACCACCTATAGTGCTGGTATCAGCTTCTGCGACAGGATATTATGGCAGCAATAATATAGGAGACGAGATTCTATCTGAAGACAACAGTCCTCCAGCTGACTCTTTTGATTTTCTGTCTGAAGTTTGCTATCAATGGGAAAACGCCACAGAAGCAGCAAAACAAACAGGAATTTGAGTAATCAATATTAGAATAGGAATAGTCTTGGGCGCTGCAGGAGGTATACTTGCAAAAATACTTCCACTATTTAAGATGGGATTGGGAGGTAGAGTGGGAACGAAATTTGAAAGACATAATTTTTATGATTTTATTTTAAATCTAACCTATTGTTGATCTTCAAACAGTCGTTCTCCTTGATAAAGTTGATTTGCTATCTGATATGTTCGTTCTTGTACACGCATAGTTGGCGTATGAGATGCTAGGTATCTAGCTATTGCTATCAAAATGTTCGTCTGTTCATCTGCATCTTGAACAGATAGAAGAGAATATTGTCGAAAACCTGCTTCAATCATCTGAACAGAATGAAAGTTGCGGTCTTCACGTAGTAAAACATTTCCCATGACAACCAAAAGTCGATCTGGATTTCCATAATTATACAGATAATCTATTACTAATTGTCCTGCTTGATTTACCTGCTGTTGCTTATCCAAAAGTAATGGAAACTCTTTTAGCAAATTTTCAGGATCTTTAAATGTACTGCCACTGTTATTGTTTTCTATTGTTGTCGGCGTTGGCAGACGTGTACAGCAGGTACATTCAAAAAACGATTAAGATAGACTCTCATTGCACCATCAAATACGCCTCTTATTAGCTCTTGTGTAGCAACCCGTCTTAATCCCTGATGTACAGCATTAGTGTAAGTAAACGTGTGTAGTGCAGTATCCCAATCACTGAATTCATTACGTGTATTAAATTGTGCTATACGTAAGGCTGCAGCATATGCTACAGTACTTGCCAATACCACTTCACTAGCTCCTTCTTTCAAGGCATTTAATAATTCATTAGATATTGATTGTGGATCATCAGATAATAACACCTTTATTAATTGATCTTTGCCATTCCATTTTTTTTCTCTCGTTTGTTTGCTTCTGCCATTCTCTAATACTGATGGGAGATCTCTGAAGGCGCATTCAAGAATTGCTATCAAGTCTACTGGATGTCGCCATGAACTAGATTCTTCCATTCTTTCAGCATTGGCATACCCATACACAAGGCTACTTAATACAGATTCTACTAATTCTTTATTATCCCATCCAGCTATATCAAGTGCTTCTAATGCCTTACTAGTAAAATCAAGAACATGTCCAATATCTAGATAACGATGATCTGTGGCTGCTCCAAAAAGCATATCAGCCATCTGGCAGCTATCAGCACCAAGCCATACGGCAGTAACAATACATCTCTCAGCTGCTTGAGCATCACGGGATTCGATAAATTGTCTAAACCAGCGTTTAAGTGTGGGCAAGTCAAGCCAAGACGACGGTAAAGGAGATAATTCAAATCTGGGGGGCATGGAAGCACAATCCTGTGCAACAGCAGCAAGACCATGGTATAATGCATGGGGTCTATCTTTGATATCAAGGTAGTATAGAATATTCATCATACAGCTGAGTATTGTTAATCCTTGTCCCCATCCTGATTGTTTATAGTGAGTACCAAAATCAAGCCCAGTAAGAAATGCTTTTGCTATACCTGAATATCTTTTATTGTCATTATCTTCTTTATCTACATCATTATCTTTCCTTTTTTCCCCTAACATTGCAATAATCACCTTAGCAATCATTAAGGAGATATTCTGTTTAAGTCCATTTTGTAATAGCTTTTGATGGTAAGAAAGAGGATCCAATGAAGATGAAGAAACGTCTATCCATACCTCATTTCCATTGCGAATCTCTAGGGGAAAAGAACGTACATCACCAGCCCATTGATCAAATGTTCCTCCGCTTGTAAGGTCAAAACGTGCATGATGCCAGTGGCAAGTAAGAATACTATCTTTAACAGTGCCACGGCTTAAAGGAAAACCCATATGAGGACATCTATTATCGACTGCATGTACTTTAAAATCATAATAGAAAAGAGCAATCGTATACTTTTGAATCTGTACAGAAAGACATCCACCAGCAGCTTGTATATCTGATATATTGGCAGCAAATACATAATGAGAAGTATCACCTATTTTTGAATTGGTCATGTGGTTTCATTCTTCCTATTATTTATAAAGACAATAGGATATAGATAAGATCATGGTGTTGCAGTTAGTCTCTTTGAACTTATATTCAATATGGATCTTAAACTAGTGTATATTAAAGCTATTTGCAATACATATCCACCTACAATCAGCACAATTGCATTTACTGGTTTGGAAAATGTCATCATAAGATTAACATGTGGTGATGCAAGACTATTTCCAACAATGACTAAAAGAGCTAATGGAATACAAGGATATAGTGCTTTACTATATCCTTTCCATACTAAAACAGACAGTGTAATAAATGATAATTCCAAAATAATTGCCCTATCAATGAATTTGGGATTTCCAAAGGGAATTGCAACCAAACCTATTGCAACAATAGAAACTAAAATAATTATAGTAACACGATAATAAGCATCCATATAATAGCATTTATTTTCTTAATAGAGATTAAAAGATTATCATTATCAGCTTGTAATTTTAATGTCGAATTTAGAATATATAAGCAGATTTGACTCTACTATTACTCCTGATATCTATTTAAATATACTCTACTTAAAGTTAGTATTTCTTTAAAAGTCTTTAATATAATGGAAAATATAATAATAAATTATTAAATTTATTACCAAGGTTTCTCATGTGCTCATTTACTCCTTGAAGACCTTTTAGTGTCTTGTGCTTATATTCGTCTTTGTATATCGATATCTAATCTCTTTTTTCATGTTCTATCCTTACATGATGTAACCTCTCCTTTTCATGGATAATTCCTTACCACAGTATAATCCAGCAGTTAGTTATATTACTGTAAAAATATTTTTATTTTTACAGAATTGCGGCAAATACAAGAAATATTATATACATTAATTCTAAAACAATTTGTAAAGGCTTTTTATTGAGTTGCTTATTCAATCACCATTATTATTATTATTATTATTATTATTATTATTATTTTTTACATCTTCAGTAGTTAATGCTTCTTGTTCTTCTGATGTCGTCTTCCTTGCTTTCTTTCTTACTTGTTCTGTTCCTTTTTTACAGTATAACTGTCTGAGGAGCTATTTCTGCTATCTCCCTAACCACATCTCTGACTGACTGTACCGTTTCATATGCTACATAGTTCTTTCTTCTACAGCACTCGCTATTTCTTTTGATAACTCCACGTTCTTTTCAAATCTTTTGTAGTATCACGTGCCGCTAAGGCAGATTCATGAACTTCTTTTGTAATTTATAAATTGCGCCGCTTTGACGTAGGGTTAGTACTGTTTCTCCCATTCTATCTGAAGCTTCATGAATAGTTTTGGCAATATTTTTTATAGACTCCGCAGTTTGTTCAGGAGTAATTTGAGTAATGGACGTTTTCACTTCGTATTATTTGATGATAATTATATAGTATTATAGTATTAAGAAAACAATTATTATTATTTTGTGCTACTGTAGCATTTATGAGTAATTGCAATTTCTTTATAATGTCAATTCTTTACAAATTGTTGAAAGCATTATTATCGCTAGATCAGCATTGAAAATGAAGGTTTTGTACCAAAAGCATAGTGGAACTGTTTTCCGTTTGCTTCTTTCTTCCTTCCTGTTAGGGTATACAAACCTTATAGCATCATCAACTACTATAGCATCAAGTTTGCACTACATACCTATACAATCATGAGAGCGTCCTATTTTACTGCCGGTGATTATACTTTACCAAAATATGCTTTGACATTTGGTCTGTATAAGTAATAGATAATTACGGCATTTATAATTATATTAATTATTGCTCCATAACCATGAAATGCTATTGAAACTATAGCGCTTATAATGCTTATCACTGATATTATCAAAGTTATAGTCCATGCCCATCCTTTTCCTTTCCATAAACCATAAGCCATAACAAAAGATGCTATACCTAACACAATAGGTACGACACCGATTCCAACCACTAAAAGAATTGCTCCAGGTACCTAAGCAATGCTATTCCGCTAATTATCATCAATATTGCTATTATTGTAACACCAAGAGGTCTTTGTTTTTGTTGCATGTTCTCTTGTATTCAATTATTATACTGGAATATATAGTTAGACATTTACATGTAAAGCCTAATGTTGCGACTGCCGCATAATTAGAGATAGTAGATAAATATAATGAAATTTGTCATCTCTTTCTCCACGAGATGTATTCTTTTGTTCTGAAGTCTCTATATTTGCATAATGTGGGCCAAACCCTGACGTCAAATCTGTCTTACATTCCATCGAACTAGTGCTAACCTGGAGCTGTAGTAGAGGAAGAGTGGGATGAGGAGAAGGAAGGAGTGAAAGATGTAAACCCAGAATGAGCTTCAAGCCATGAATAAAGATCTGCCAAGACATACTGTCGTATTGGCCCATGGCTGGCGGTGTTTGTTAGTTATATATTATATATACTTCACATAGAAAAAATTCTTATTTCTTGGGTATAATTATGCTGTCAATTTATTTTACATCCTTTCGTTTCTATACTAAGAGCGCTCCATCACTAGTACTATTTACTATAATGGTTTACCAAAAGTTTTTCCACCATCTGTACTACCTCTGAAAAACACCTTTCTAGTACGAGTCTTGTTGTACCACCATGTCATATATACATTGTCTCCATATGCACTTATAGGTGCCAAAATATTGGAACAAGCTTTTTCTGCTCCTGTGCATTAGCTGCATTTATGTATTGTATAGGAGTCAATAATGATAATTCCTGACAAAAATATTACTATTATTTCACTATTTAATTGAACGTCACGAATTATGTTTTAACTGCAATATCAAGAATGGAATATAAGAAGAAAAAAGTGTTGAACCCTCATATACCACTAAAAGCTCAAATCCCACTTGACCTGCTCCATTTGCAAAACCATAAAGGATGACTATTGATAGTTGGTAGTAACCAATGAGGAGTTATAACTTGAGTCGAACTCAAATCATCAATTAAAGATATACCACCGAAATAATCTCATCTACCAACCGAATTTTTATAATTATGATTTTACATTAAATCAACCACCGAAGACTTGACATAATCCAAAATAATAATAGTTATATACCAATGCTCCTATTAGGCCTTCTACTTATGAGTAACCAACAAGAAGAGGAAAAAGAAGATAAAGAGACATCAAGAGAAGAACAAGAACTAGAAGATGAAGAGAAATATGATTAGTCTTTAATATGACAAGAATAGAGATAGTGTATTATTATTATTATTCGAACTAGAACATCCTTAGGACAACATCATTTATACATGATTAATTTTAATAACATTTTATTTTCTATCTTTTGATTCTTTCAAAATTACAAACAAAATAAAATATGCTATTCAATTGAATTTTCATCTGCAGCGATACACGTTTTAAACAAATGTACCCAAGAGAGGCATAAAATAGGAAGATGAATACTTTAATACCTCATCTTCCTAACTGCCAGGAGTACAGCCCCATCTGCATGTTAAACCCATAAAAGGAAGGAGACAAATAAGTCCTATTCCTACCAGCATTCCGATGATGCAGATGTTGAATTTTGTTATCTTGAACATATCCATCTTTATTTCGTTTGGCAAGTATTACTATTATTCTAAGCAATCTTTTTTAGAAATCAAAACTCACTTTAACAAATCAGCAATATTGTTTATTATTACAAGTATAAGCTATTAATAAAAAAGGAAAGGTACTGACAATAATTTGGATAGATTCGTCTTTTTCTTCAGTAATGAATAACTATGGTTCTAGATATACAAGATAAGGCCTAAATAAAGAGTAAAGATTCAAATGGACACTTGCGTGATGTAAAATGATTAGTCTAAGAGTGGATTAAGGCTTGAATAGATTCTATGAGCCGATTGAAACGCTTAATCTTGAGAAAGCCGATATCTCTGGTTATCAGTATGGCACACTTCTTGCCCAGCACTCCTAGGCTAGTCTTAATTGGATACTTGATGAATCTTGAAGTAGGATCATGCCTTCGTAGTTGCTAGTTATTCTTCCTCTTCTTGACCTTTGATATATTGCGATTGCAATTACTATACTTTTATTTCCTTAGATATTTTTAAACTACACTCTTTATAGTATTAGCCATGAGTAAACCAACCATAGCAGAAATAGAACAAGGGATTGGCAGTGAGGTCGATCACTTTGTTTACAGAGTACCAAAAAAGAACCATGACGCGATAGTGAGCTCAGTAAAGAATTTGGCGACATAATAAGGAATTATAGAGTTACACATTTAGTTTTCCAACTAAACAACACCGAGGCACCAATGGAGGGTATCACTAACATAGCCAAAATTATCTCAGCTACTCAAAATGAAGAAGTTTGGATGGAGCTAATATTCTATAGAGATTCGTGAGCACAAAGATGAGGTCGGTGCAAAAATGCGAAATGATGAAAGAATGGGTACACTATGGCAACGGTCCATGGCTCTCGTCAGTCCAGGAACCGGCTTCATCATGGGGGAGTTCAACCGCCTCAAGGTCTAGACTTTGTATATCTAATGGATGAAGGAATATGTCCAGAACAAATAAAAAAAGAAAAAGTAAAAAAAACATCATTATTGATTTACAGTGCAACGATATACTCCTAATTGTTCAGGGAAGGAATAATAGTCCAGGATCAAATCTTGACTAATAATAAAGCATTATTTTATGCAGCTGCTTCATCCACGTTTATAGCTGGTGTATTACATCTTGCAATTGTTCCAATGTTTTTTACACAAATGTCTATAGACATTACAATATTCTTTATCGTCTCAGGTCTAACTCAAATATTCTGGGTTATACCTGTCATTAAGAGGTGGATCAAAACTTGGTATTATGTAGGCATAGGTGGAACAGTTATCCTGGTAATAATGTACCTCATTGCAGTACCAGGAAGTGGGTACCCAGTAAGTCAATTAGATATAGCAATAGAACTCTTTCAAATTGCTTTCATAATTCTATGTAGTATCATAATAGCAAAAAATAGAAGGCAAATGAAATTGAACAAGAAAAACGTCTAGTCCTACCTGTCTGTCACACACAACAGGTACTTTCCATTAAAAGGCAAATCTATCAATAATTAACAGTAGATATGTGGCAATTCATCGGATATCATTAGAACTGAATCACCGGTCTTAATCCCTGCATGGATTATGCTCTTTCCATCAGGAGTATAATTACCATAGATTTCTTTAGCACCAAACGCTCTTTTGTAAAAATCTATAGCCTTTCCAGTTTCCTCTACTTTTTGAGCCTGGTAGTCTGTCAACTTTGGGTTTCACTTTTTATTCTCACGAGTCCCTTTAGAGAACTAATATCATGTGCGGTTTCATTGGATGCAGGACAAATTTGGCTCAAATATGCCACCCAGATTATTGTAGGATGTGTTCGATTGAACATTGCATTTTTCATTTAAATATCTTAGAGGAGATATATTATA
>CAWIMJ010000025.1:0-128712 GCA_963837175.1 uncultured Nitrososphaeraceae archaeon | reverse complement strand
TGGTTGTTTTATGCTCACTTTTTTGGTTAGTGGCTGCTCTTCTGACTTTGTCGCTATATTACTGTATACGGTTTTAGTATTAACTGTGTACAGTTTTTCGGATGTTGAATCACAATAAATATCGCAATAAGAGCAGTAAAATCCAACCTTTCGCATTAAGCCTTTTGAGCCTTCTCTGATATATGTTGAATTGATACCTTGACCACAGGAACAGCATTTGGCCATAGATAGGTCTTATCTTTATGCCAGTCTAACTCCTTTGCTATACCAGCCGATTGTAAGTTTATATTTTAATATTTCAGACATTGCCCATTGTACAAGCTCTTTTTCTGGATATTTACAATTAGCAAAATCTGATTCATGTTTTACCTTCACAATACCAAGACTATCGACTATTGCTACTGCAAAAATAGTGTATGGTTTTAGGTTATTACTTTCATTCTCATTTACTCTATATTCTATATCTATAGCTGCATAAATATCATTTAATAGCTCATTTCTATGTGAGATATATTCTTGAGAAATGGCTTTTGCAGTAGCAGTCATTGAATTATTGCTCTTTCACTTTCGTGACTTGTGATAGGTTGGTCATGACTGTGTTGCTCTGTCTACAGCGAAGACCATCTTACAACTAATTGCGGCTTGTGTTTGACTACCTCTATATTCGGATGTCTAATTATGTTCAAGCACAGTTTTTTTACGCTCTTATTCTCACGTTGTGTTAGCTTGTCTCCTAAGTAGGTTCTTACCTGTTCATTTCTATTATATGCAGATTGTATAGCACTATTAAGTGCAATCTGGAAACCGTTAACTTCCTTTATCGTAGCAACAATTTCTTCAAGTACCTTACTTTCTTCTTCTCCTTTTGTAGCATCGTTCAATCCTTCGTCGGGTGATGATTGTATGTGATCGTGTAACTGAGTCAAAGGCTGAAAATGATTTGCCCCCCAGAGAGAGGCACTATTTTCTTCTACGCTATGAGAATTATCTTCTATTGATTTGTTGTTACATAACTGTTCACAATTATTATAATCATTAGAACCTCCTTCAGAATTACTACTACTAACAATTGAATCTGAGCTATAATCATCATTTATTTTATTATCGGATTCTTCTCCTTTTGAATTAACTGAAGTAGAATTAATATTTAGAGAGGAGCTTTCGTCATTACTGTTGTTCTTGTCTTCTTCTAGTAATGGTCGGTCACATTTTGTTGAATTATCATTATTTTCTTGCTCTGTCTCTGGAGGTGATTTCACTTTCAGCCTGTGACTGTCAAATGCTCCTGAATTCTGATTATTATCTCATTGCTGTTGTTTATCATCTGTTTCATAAGATAAAACTGTTATTTGACCTGATGCGGCACTATTATTATTGTCATCGTTCACCTTGCCATTAGATGAATCTATAACGTTACTATCATTGTTATTTGCTCCATCATTATTAGCTGGAACAAATCCGTCTCTGAGCTTTTCAAATCCTTGGCTCTTGAACCAATCATACTCACATTTTAAGGATATTTTCAGTTCAGCATTACTATACTCTGAAATTGCAGAGATATCTACGATTCCTAAGGCGTAAAACTCTCTCATCGTACGTCTGGCAGTAGGCTCTGAAACCCTGAGTCCTTTTGTAATATCAGTAGTCTTCAGCTCCCCTCTATTCTTCAGTAATAAATGAAAAACTTTCACTCTAGAAACCATCGCTGTTGATAAGGCGACCTTAATAACCATAGGAATGTCTTGCAAACCTATAGAATTTCTTCCCTGTGAAATTGCATGTCCAATTGCTAAGTTTCTCTAAAATTACTGCTCTTGATGGACCTTCTATTATAGGTAGGTCTGTATTGTAGTCCTGACCTTCAATCTGAACTAAATTGCTACTATCTTGTTGCTCTTGAGTGTTATTATCACTAGTGCTATCATATCTACGACCTATTTTTGCTGGTTTTGCTGCTGAAATGTATACACTTCCACGTAAATGTGCAAGTAGTTTGGCAACTTCTGCGATATATCCGGTTGCTTTGTCTTGTTCGCCTTCAAGTTCATGGTTCCATCTAATCTTTACAATTCCATTTTTATCTGTCAGTGTATCCCGCAGAGTTTCAGGTGCAGCGTCAAAATACTTAAGATAATCAAGTAGAGCTTCTTCAATCTCTCTGAATTTAGCTCCAAAATCATTAGTCTTTGCTATTTGTTTGAGTTGTTCTATAGTCTTTTCAGACAATTGAGGTCTTAGAAAATAGATCTTATGTCCTAAACTGCCAAGCACCTTCCAAACTCTAAATGGTATCTCCACTGCTCCTCCAATCCATACAAACATTGTATCTCCATAATGACGATGACCTTGTGCACCAGAATCACTTTCAAATCCATCTCCGTCAAGAATTCTCGTAATTATGCCAAGTATCTTATGCAAATCATCTTCTTTGGATGTAAATATTGGAGCTAGCTCTGGAGTTAAAACTAATTTATCTCTCATTTTAGGAAGCATATCGACCTTCTGCAACTCCTCTTCTGTAAATGCTGAATTATGGGAAACAAGTGAATTGGCTGTAAAATTATCACTATAAAAAGAAGTAGGATACTTTCTAAAAAGCTGAATAACCATTGTCTTCATTGATGCTGGCGCAGCCAGTATTACACCGATAAATGGCAGCGTGATGTGCTCAATGTTTAGAATCGATTTTACTGCTAAGCAGGATTCTAAAAACGGTAATGCTTCGGGATAATGTTTGACAGTTATCTTTCGTAAATTTTCATATTTTTCTGCGATTATTGATTGCCAGTCCTGGAAGATTGTACCTGATTGTTTGAATTGGTTCCTTAGGTTAGTAACATCTTCTTTGAACTTAGATTTTGAAGGATCCTCTGTATTTACATCTCCGGCCGTATGACCTTCAGTTGAGATCTTGAACAGCTCATCTCTTTTACGGATCAACTGATCTTCGATATCTGCTATTGCAGATCCAAAGGCGTTTTCTCCTGTTTTAACGTTAGTATCATGCCATAATTTTTTTTCTATACTTTTGGCATGTTCTGATATCGATGTCTTCTTTGACGAAAATAACACACAACATTTTCTGCCGCTTATAAGAGTAATTTCAAAGTCAAATCTATTGAGAATGAAATCTTTAATCCCAATGTTTTTCATGTTCTCAGTAACTTGAAATATTATAATGCTCGCTCTTGGCATTATCTCCATTATTGCCATTTCTGATCCGTTACAACAAAAGAGATTTTTTAAGATAGTGAGAAATTATTATGTGCACTCAGCTGTTTCGTTCCAAGATAAAAATAGATCAATATTAGAAGGCGAGCATATCAAAAGAGAGAATTAAAGAAGGATTTCTAGAGGCGTTATTTGAATCAATATTAAGCAGGGATTTTAATGTCGAACGGGTATTAAATGATGAAAGTACAAGTAGGCTTAAGAAATTATTTAATCCTAAGGAACTCCAAGAAATTAAGAAAGAATTTTTACAAGTAAAAGATAATCTTGTTTTACTCATGGAAAGATTTGCAAAGTAGGCAATTAATTACTTTTAGTAAAGAATGTCATGTATTGAGTTCGTTCTAGAGAAAGCATCATTCTTCTTTGCCATTAATGCATTGATATATACTGTCTCAATCATCAAAAGTAATTATAGAATATTATCTATAGGTGTATGAACAATTAATGTACAGCTATATTCTTGGATTTCTGCATTTGTCTCGATAGTATATTCGACCATTATAGTATTATTTGCAGATATTTTTTACCGAAATATTCAATAATCTGAATCCGACTTCCTTGAGCTGTTGTTCTAAGCTGCATATCTTTGTTTGTCTTCTATGTTGCAGCCTTTCTTGGCATTCCTTTGAATAATCCAGGAAAAAGTCTCTCTAAGCGTGTGTCTTTAAGAGATGGTAGATTGTGTTAGATGGTCGACGTCAGGTAATAGTTTTAGAAATTAGGGATATATTTTTTCTGGCAGATATTGCTATTTTTTGTTTTTTACAAAATAAAATTTGTTACATTGTTCTACGAATGCCAAATTAGGTTTTATTTGTATGAGGGCTACTATTCTCATAATCTGAAATCTTCTTGTTTAGTAAATTATAATGTTGCTCATTTATCTTTCCTTTTGCATATGCATGTGTAATTCTATTTTTGAGTCCTTCTGATTTTTGTAAATAGTTATTGCCATTTTTATCTTTATTTAATGTCTCTATATCTGTAAGAAATTGCATCATATGTCTTCTTTGTAATATTGAGTTTACCCAACGTGCTATATTCGGCACAAGCCATCCCGTAAAAACTGTTACTGCTAGAGTATATAGTCCAATCATATATTGTTGTGGTATGGGTGGTGGCACTTCTTTGAAATTAGCCGTAAAATAACCACTTTTAGTCATGTTTAACAATGATCCTTTGTCAAAAAGATTAAATTCAAAGGTCCTCAAAAGGACATCAAAAGGAGCATCAGAAACCATAGACCCAGATATTGTTTTAGTTGAATTGTTACCTAAATCTTCAGTCCAGCTGCTAAATTGAAACCCTCTATTGGCTTCAGCTACACATTGTGAAGCAAATGCTATTCTAAATAACTGTTTTGTTGGATATTCTTTATGGTTACATTTTATCTGACCTGAGTTAGATGGAATGATATTAAATGATACGTTTCCTGGTAATAAGACCTTATTTATCGAACTGTCTATTACAGAGACAGTATTAGAGTCAGTATTAGACACATAGATCATATTAGTATCGGAATTAACTGCTATATTGTAAGGCGATTTCCCCACAGGTATAGTTGTTACAGCTTTATTATGAAAGCCATCTATTACAGTAATATTATCACTATCTTGATTAACAACATATACTAGATTAGTATCCGGATCAATTGTTATATCTACTGGACCATTTCCTACTGGAACATTTGCTATTACTTTCTGAAAATACAAGTCTATTACACTAACACTATCTGAAAATTGATTCGCCGCATAGGCCATTTGAGTATTGTAGTTAACAGCTAGTGCGGAAGGTTCTTCTTCTAATGGTATTCTACCCGCCGTCTCAAGAGTAATATTATTATTATTCTTATCTTCAGGATCGAAGTCTATTATATAAAGCGTCTCTTGTTCTTTATTCTCTAGATAGCGGATAGTAGAAACATATATTCTGTCTCTTTCTAAATCTTTATCAAATGCAACCGCCCCTATTTCCCTAAAATAACCTTGGCCCTCTGCTATAAAATCATCTGGCCGTATGTCAGCCAATGGCTTGTTTGATGTTCCGTCTATTACACGAATAAGATCTTCTTCGCCTAAATAAATTCTATTTGTTCCAGAAGAAACGTCGATGTCCGTTGTTGTGCTTATAATGTTATCTACTTTAGTGTAATTTGAGGTGTTAATTATGCTAACATTTTGTTCTCCTGAAGCATATAACGTATTTGTAACTGGGTTAACAGATATATCCAATAATGGTGTACCTGTTAGTGTGTCTTTTATAATGGGTATATCTCTTGTTACTTTATTATTCGATCCATCTATGACAGACACGGTATGAGATGCAAGATTAGCCACATAAATCATTTTTGTAACTGGGTTGATAACGATATCACGTGGTGCAGCACCTACTTTTATTCCTGGGATATCAACTACAGAGGTATTGCTGGATTGAGATTTCATTCTAGAAATAGATGCATTAATAACTGTGACACTATCGGAGTCAGTATTAGCCGTATAGACTTTGCCAGTTATTGGGTTGACAGCTATATCCTTGGGATCTTTTCCAACAGGAATCTCTGAAACCAAGCCCGTCGATCCATTTATTACAGAAACACTATCTGTATCAGAATTTGCCGTATACAAAATATCTGATTTAGGATCTACTCCCATGGCTAAAACGCCAGCTGAACTAAAATTTGGAGTCTTATTATCTGCTATAAAAGTGGTGACGAAAGTATCCCAATTGCTGTCAATTACTAAGATTCTGTTGGCTTCGTGAAAGGATGCATATACCTTGTTATTAGCTGGATTTACTTCTAACATGGCTAATAAACTGCCTGATGTTGGAATAATCGACATCTTCTTTGTTTTTCTATCCACTACGGATATTGTTTTATCATCTTGATTGGTAAGATAAATCTTGTTGAGTGTTGGATTAACCGCCATTATATCATAACCCTTGTCTATTCGAATAAGATCTACTACCTCATCACTTGCACTATCTATTACAGATATGGTATCGATTGATCCTTTTCCATAAGTAGAATTAAGGATATAAACCTCATTCGCACTTGGATTAACAGATAGGGAACTTATTTTACTTCCAGATAAATTAAGATGTTTTTTGATAATGTTATTGTTGCTACCATTTATTACTATTACTGTATTATTAATTTCACTGGCTGCGTATCCTTTGTTTGTCTTTGGATTGAAAACTAAATCAACTAATTCCCTAACTGGTATAATATCTACAACTTTATTTTCTGTACCGTTTATTACAGAGATAGAAGTATTTTTTATAAGATAGCTCCAGACATACGCCGTATCTGTATTAGTATTAACAACTATATTAGTGGGAGTCTTACCTACCTTGATCTCGCCAATAGCAGATATTGACAAATCTGAAGATACTTCTTGTGCATATATGTAATGTGGCATCATTATTATGGATAAACATAGAAATGACGCAATTCCAAATATCGTTAAATAGCAACATTTTCTTTGGAGTTTCAAAGAGTGGTAGTCCGCGCTATATTGGGATTAAGTCGAACATAAATATATCTTATTAATACTCCGTGTATTTTTATAGAAATAAGAAAACATTAAGCTATCCGTCTATAGACGATCCGAAGAGTAGTCGATAGAGCATCCAGGATTACATCGTTGGTATAAGTTGCCAAAAGATTTAAACTACAATGCGGGTTCAAATCACACATTTGTCATTCTGCAGATATTAAGGAAGAATTAGGGAATGATATAACGAATTTACCAAATCCTTTATTCTATCGTAATTAAAATCAGGTCTGAAGTAATGCCTTGCAAATACAGATCTTGGTAATCTTCCCTGCAGTAAGTCAATATTTTCTTGTTCAATAGTATTATTTCTAAGATGAGTAGCAAATATCTTTCTGCAAAAAGCCATATTCATATCAAGTCCCTTGAGCTTTATCAATAATCTAAGGGCATTGTAGCTATGATCACCGGCTTGTTTTGCTAGACTTAAAATTGTCTTATTCACTACACTTATGTAAGCCTTCTTAGTCCTCCTAATAAAAATAGATGGGTATTTGTAGTGCTCTAAAATGGTGTTGTCTTTAAGATAATTATTTGGCTCAGTATGCAATATCTTGATACTTTGGATAGCCTCTTCCGGTCTAAGACCAGTTAGTGCATTAAATAAAAGGATATTTCCATATGAAGCTGGTAATTTTGAATATGAATCATTGAGCCATTTTATCATTGAACTAAAATCATGGTCAACATCGGTCATATTCTGAAATACTTGAATTGCATCTTCATTTGACCATTTTAGACTATACCGCTCAATGATATCCTTCCATAGGTCGTAACAGCCTAAGTATTTGGATAACGCTGCCAAAGCTTTCATAACGTGTATTCTTTTGTCATTAGATAATGTCAAAAGCTCTTGAGCATCTCCTTCTATCAGAACATGCATGTACGTCTTAGCATACGATATTCTACATTTTGCTGTATGGCGGCTAAGGTTGTTCTTAACATAGTTTTCAAATTTATTCCAGAAAGAAGGATCTGACAAAGCTCTACGAGGTAATGCGTTATTTAAAGTGGAGCTGGAAGTAAATAGGAGCCTTGGTTGGGATTTGGAGCCAGCTATATTACCTTGGTTGGAGAAGCCTATACAGCCTTGGTAAGGAAAAGGTCCCGGGTCGAAATCCCGGCCAAGGCTTATTTGTTTTATACTCAAAAGTTCGATCAGAATCTTCTATCCTTTTGAATAGTAAGAGGTTGTGATTGTTGTTCTTTGCTCCTACACTCTTGTTCACTAGAGAATGCGGTTTTATCTAATATTGAAATTTTATTCTTCAAAGCTTGTATATCGTTTGATAAATATTGTCCCGTGCGTTACATATTATCTAACTCATCTTTGACTTGTCTATAGAGACCTTCCATCTGTGGAAGTTTATTAGCAGCAATATCTATAACATTAACTACCTGCTCATATCCATCCCTCTTTCTTTGCCAATTTACATAACTCTACAATCTAAAGTTTACCATATATAACGACATAAACTTTACCGTATATTATAACGTAAACTATGTATTATGATGTATTACAAAGTACTACATGCCAGAAAAATCTATCAAGTTTATAGAATAGATCCGCATACACAAGGGAGCTAGTAGAAATGGCTAAATATAGAGATTCTATGTCATATGTAGTCCAGAGATTATTAGATTTGTACAAGAAAACTGCGGTGATACAATAAGCTATATATTCAAGTATTATTTAGTGTAGCCCAGTAATACAACGCTTTACACGAATTTAAAATTATTACACGGATTTTTACACGCACTTTATTTTAGCGAAGTTATTAATATAGAGTAAGCTTTACACTTCTCCGATGGACGCAAACGTTACCAATGAGGAGAACTGAAAAGCAAAGAAAATTGTTGATTTCAAAGTACACCATATGAACACAATATTTTGCGACAATATGAAGACATCTTCTATAGCCAAGAAATAGAAGATTCTGAGACAAAACATGTAGGCAATTAATTGAAGCTGGCGGTCTCGGGATTCTGATTCGAAAATGCTACCTAAACGCATATGTGTTTTGCGAGCTCTTTTGAGATGTCTTCTGTAAGCAATTATTACTATTACTATTATTATTATTATTATTATTATTATTATTATTTTTATTTTTATAATGATATTGATAAAGGATGGGGTATAATTCTGCCACTAATTTTCATATTTGATAGTTGGAGATACTTTCCATTGCTGAATAGGAATTTTCTATTGTCTTGCATCGTTGTGGTTTTCCAGAAACTTAACAAATGTTATAGGATTCTCGGACTCCAGTTTGCCCTTTTTACAATTCATACTGATCCTTGAGACTTTATTGGATCTGTTCTTGGTTCTTCAAAATGGTCTTTCGTCATCTTCGCACAGATCCAATGTTTGCGCTTTGTACGTTACTGCTATTTTTGCTTCTCCACAATCTCCTTCAACACCTGCAACTGTAATAGGTCCTTTGAATACTTCTCTTTTATCTGTGCTGATATCATTAAATGTTGTTGATGATGTACTACTTATTGATGGCAATGCTGTTGCTGGAACCGCTATAGGAACTCTATAATAATGCTTATTTTGTATTGATATTTAAATCATATGTAGAATAACATGAGATTACATTCCTATCTGATTCTATTAAAATAAATATTATTGCTAGCTCTATTATAGTAGATATCTTTATTTAATAAACACTATTATTATTTTATTTGAGACTTATTAAATAGCCCGTGTATATTAAACACTGATAATAAATAAATTGACTTCTAAAATTAAAGGAAACTTTTCAAAAATACTGGTTGCAATAGATGGTTCCCAAGCATCAATGGATGCGGCAGATTATGCAATAGAGATGACAAAAAAAGATGGCACCGAACTAATAGCTTTAACTATCATACGTATTCCATTGTCTTCGTATGGTTTGGTTACCCCTCAAGGTGAATTAAGCCATCCAAAAGAAAGAGAAGAGATACTTGAAGCTAAACAATGGCTTCAGAAGCTTATCCAGATTGCAAAACAAAACGATGTCCAATTAAAAACAGAAATTATTGACAGTCAAATGTCTATTGAGGCCGCAATAGTAGAGTATGCAGAATCTCACGGAGTCGATTTAATAATAATAGGAACAAGAGGAAGATCAGGCTTCAAAAAGATGTTGCTTGGAAGTGTTGCATCGGGAGTAGTTACTTACGCAACATGTCCTGTAATGGTAGTAAAGTGAAGAATCAGTGGATAAATGTAACATTGTCATGCAATAATAATTTTCAGATTGTCTTTATCCTTTTGCTTGTTATATGAAATAAAAGTCGCTGATTAAGAAGATAAAGAAGAATAATTTATTTTAGCATACCATTTTTGAAGGTATATCAAAAATATGATTTCCTATAAGCTGCATCAGGATGATTCATTATGTTCTATGTTCTAAATGAATTGGCTTATAATCCTGACGAAAGAGAAAAGATAGGCTCATAATCCCTTCTCCATCTTGTTATGGACATATTCATTATGGAAAAGATCCTAATGAAATAGGACAACAAAAAACCGAGAAATGTTTTATGAATATGAATGGTAAAAGAAAAAGAGGAAATTTAGAGAAACTCGAGACAAAAACTCCACCTTCACATCTTGTTAAATATAGGCCATTAAAGCAAGAAAAAAGATAGGCAGCTTCAGAGATTATCCATAATACAAGACTTAATACCCCATTTGAAGACCTTCTTAAAATAGCGAAATATCTTGAGCGTTCGGCGACGATGCAGAAAGTTGCGCCATAGGTTTTTAAAAAATTTAAAGGTTACACTACATGTATAAGAATATAGGAATCACAAATATTATCCAATATTAGTAGTTTGTAATTCCAGTATTGCATACCCTTCGAAATCTTTGCGAAATTTCTACTAAAACATAGTAAGGAAATGAGTATTTTACAGTTTTTTCTGAATCTTTGATCGCTCATTCCTAAATTACATATCGATAATTTTCCTTATTTTCACTCCTTATTCTTGTAGGTTTTTACAGTTCGATCAAAGCAAAGGAGAGAGTACTAACAAGTTAGAAAATATAGTTAGTAACTGGATAAAATGTAATATAGGCAAAACAGATGGCGAATGATCTTTAATTCTTCTGTCAGAGAATATATCTTTTGTTATATATTTTAGTATATTTTTAAGAAGAACAAAAATTCGCGGGAATTTGGAGCCGATGCCATGGTTAGACATGACTAAATGACAAGTCTTGATAACCAAGGGCTTCAAAATTCCTGCCAAAGGCTCATGTTTGCATTATTTTAATGTCTAACTTGAAAGCTATACTTGTAATGTAATATTTAAGAGCGCCATACTACATAATAGCTGTACAGATATCTATAATAACAACCTGACTTTTGAGCCTAAAATCTCGTTATAATATAATGGAGCAACTTAATTATGAATCCTTTTCATGCATAATATTATATCACAATGTCGAGAATAAGATAAGCTGAAAGAAGAAAAGATAAAGACAGAAAAAAACTGCTATCAAAGGAGATATTATCACTGAATATAGGATAGAAAATAGTAGAGAAATTAGATCAATGCTGAATCACATTCTTTTCTTCTTTATCTTATGTTTTCCAAGCCTTTCGAGGTAAATGCTAAATTGATGTTGTAGTAACTTTTATTATAATTGTATTTTTTCTAGAGTAATATATCTTAAAATATAGATAACTTTCGGAAGTGTATACTACAAAACCAGATAGGACTTGATTAACCAGATAATTAAGCAGCTAATATCCCCACTATAACTTCAAATAACTGATTAATAGGGACTTTGTATTCCTTTCTTATTATTTTCTTTATTTTATTTGCTTTCTTCTTCTTTTTTTGGTCCTGAGACACTATTTTTGAATCTTTGTAATCTTTGAATAAAGATATCTGCGCAGCTCAAATATCGTCCCAAATTCAATTCCCTGAAGCCTGCCTAAATCCCACTTTATTTCATTTTTGCTTACACCTCTATGAAAATATGGTATTATTTTTTATGTTCGCTTTGTGCCTGTAATACTTCTCTTTCTACTTCTGGGCGTCGTGAAGCAGCATGTATTAATAGAACATCTAAAACAAGTATTCATAATAGTAGATCCATTACCAATAAGAGGATATCAGAAGGCTGCTGGACTAGTACTTTTATCAGTGCTCCTATATCAGATACTTGTTTACCACAATCTAAAAACCAAACATCAACAACCAAAAGCAATCAAACACACATGTTATGTAGCTAATCAATAAGTAGATGAAGAGAGAAAGATGGAAAAATTGATTTATGCCCAATCCTCAACTAACTAACCTAACCCAATAAAAACACCATTTTTTTTGACGCTTTCAAGCTTTACCTGGCCGGAGAACTACCATGTCTTTACGCTCCCCAGCATAGTGGTCTATAACCTTCTGCAGCTTTTTGTTATCCTTGTGCTTCAGCTGTTCTTTCTGTTGTTTTTCTTCTTACTTTTCTCCATAACTTAGTTTTTTGGAATTTATCACGTTCTTCTTCTTGTTACCATTCAAGTAGAACATTAGTCAATAATAAAAACATAGAAACTCGTAAATAGATTGTATTCGTGCTCATTATAAATGGTCAAAAAAAGTTTGGTTATTAAGCTGAAGAATAATACAAAGATTGCATCACCACTGTTGGTTGTATCTTTTGTTTTAGCCATCATCTTATCTACCACAATACTTCTGCCCTTTCAAGCAGTAAAGGCGCAGAATGTCACAGTACAACTGGAAAATGCTACTGAGAGTGATCAGGTTCCTAGTACTGTAATTCAAACTCTTGCAACGCCAGGATTTGGTAACAAGTATGATGTCACATACAAGGGAATTACTGCCCCTATCAATTATAATATAATAGGCGGTGCAGTAGTCGGAATGTTAGGAGATCCTCAAAGACATGCCTTGTATGTTGTCGTTACTCCTGGAAACAATGGGGGAGCATTGGAGATTGCCTTACCTAGAAACGCACTAGATGCCAAAACTACTCAGGGTATGGATGCCTCATATCTTGTAAAGATCGATGGTCAGCGGATAAGTGGCGAGCCAAGTGGCATATGTATTGGAACCTGTCCTAATATCTTCAATACTTTCAAAGCAACTGGAAATACAAATACAGACAGAACGTTGACTATTATCTTTGGCCCAGAAAGTAGGTTTATAGAAATCGTTGGCAACAGCGGGGTATGAGGATGATAGATGTATTATTTCAGTGTTGCAGATACAATATAGTTGAAGATAGAACAAGAACTACTATATTACCAGAAAATGGTAATCTTCTTTTTTATTCATAGATATAATAATACATAGCCTGTATAGTTATTTTTTATCTTATTTTCTCATTGTTGGATATCTTGCTACAGGATTCTTTCGCTTTACAAATGTTCTATCACGCAGTCAGCTTTGTTCTCAAATCCAGTATTTTAGTGCAATACCTGATAGTACATTTTCAATATCTTCTTCAAACTAACCTTTCTCACTCCTGATTATTCATTGTTACTATTCATCTCATACATCATAGTTACTCAGTATACTTAGCGGAGGATACGATAAAATATGAATATTAATAATTGCGTGATATTATCGTAAATTTCAAATTGACAAGTAAAAATACTACGTTGACATTCCAATGATTGATTGCAAAAATCCTTGAAGTCTTTAAATATTCCTAGGAGTATCATCATCATATGGAACACCTGCTGTGAAATATGTAGAAATAGTTGACTCCATTAACAATAGCAGCATATTTGATTCTTTTAGACTTTCATTGAAGTTTTATCATTTTAGAGAAAAGGATATTATATGATTATTAACAAAGCTAACGCAAGGTTTCTTAGCTGCTAGTACATTTTGTTTTGCGCACATCCCAGAAATCTTTAGTCTATGCGTTAGGATTGCCGGCACTCTTTGCGTCAAGCGATATTGTGAACCTGTCTTTCTAATGAATTAAATTATATATAGTAGTAGTAGGGATTTTTTAGAAGTAGTCTTTGAATAGATTATAGGCCATTAAAATACTGATAGAGGCTAGACTCACTTAAATATTATCGTAGAGCTTAATCATATGCAATGATTAATTCATACTGAGACGTCTTACAGGTAGCTTCTAGAACTTAATCTATAAATATTTATCATGAATATCTAAACAATGCAAAAGGATTATTTTGAAAGTTTTTGTAGGGAAATACTAGCCAGTAATCAATCAATCAGATTTGTAGGTATAGCAAATCATCTTGGCAGTCTTATTGTAACAGTATATAGAGAGAATCTGGTTCCGTTAATGACGAAAGAAGAAACTTCGCAATATTCAATACAAGCAGTTCTTCGTGCCGCTATACGTGAAGATTTTGAATCAAAGATAGGAAAGCTAGAGTATTCAATAGGCAAATATGAAAGGTTAATACGTGCAACTGTTCCTATACTATTTAGTAGAAATGAAGGTAAAAAGTTCTATCTACTTCTATCATTTGATCCAGATTCCGATGTCAAAGCAATTATTGATAAGAAAGTACTACCACACTTGACAAAGAGCAAAGAATATTTTATTCAGTGATCAAGATTTTAATTTGTATAGATAAATATTGTTCAATACGACATTGAAGCAAAAAGCTGTTGTTAGCATTTCTTATTACAATCGATTCCTAAAAGTGGAGTTATTAAATTTTTATATGCAATAGAATTATGTATTTAGTTTAGTACCTACTATATATAATATATATTCAGAAATTTTTTCTATTTTATTGATATATATTATATAAAGAAAACAGTTTGGTTAGATTATCTAAAAATATAATAAAATATATTCATTCTATAACTAACTAGACTATAAGGAGAATTTACTTTTTATAATTAATTCTAAGATATTTTATTTATGCAGAGGTACGCTGACTAAATAGTTCTAAAATCTGTTTATATTTAATTATAAAACTTTTTCCTATCTCAGTTGTTCGATAAATAGAACGTTTTGAATTTGGCCGTTCTTGCATCTTTTCTAGCATTCCGGAAGCGAGAAGAAAGTTTAGATATTCATTAATCTGTTTGGAATTCAAATTACTTCGGTACATCACATGAGTCTTCCTTGCACCATTTTCACACATTGAAAGAATAAATTCGATTATCTCTAACCATCCCCTATTGCTCCAACCGGTTGTATCAAGTGGCAATTATAACTGAAAGTATTTCTCGATCCATTGCTTTTAATGATAAACATACTTTTTAATCCAAAAAGAACATAGAACATTTCTATATCTGTATATTGGATAAAACCCTGTATATGATCCCGACTTCCATCAACTTGTCAATCATATGTCGATAAGTACGGGAAAATATAGATTACTGATTTCCTGTCTCTATATTATCTTAATCCTATATTTTCTAATAATTGTTAATAATTATTAACCTCTAAATTTTGTTATTGTACTTAAATAAATTATACCGATCCTCAATTATGGCAAATGCTGCTGATTTTATTAGAATTATTGATGCTGCTACCGCTAGCATGGATAGGCAAAGACAATATTGTAACATTCCGGGAGGATCCATTACATCTGGATTTGCTGAATTGAAAATTCCGCAAAATGTTGTAATTATTGGCGACATTCATGGTGATATAAACTCATTGTTTCACATTCTGGAGAATATAGATTTTGAAATGTTTCTTGCTAACTCGAAGAACAAATTAATTTTTATGGGTGATTATGTAGATAGAGGGAGTCAATCAATTGCAGTGTTGTATATGATTTGTTATCTCAAACAAAAATATCCAAATTCTGTTATACTTATGCGAGGAAATCATGAAGCACCCAGTGAATTCCCATTTTCTTCACACGATTTACCTTTCAAATTTGTAGAACGATATGGAGAGAAGGGAAGACTAATCTATAATGAGAAAATATTGCCTTTTTTTCGACTACTGATTCTCTCGACTTTGATACGAAGTCAGGTTCTGATTGTTCATGGTGGACTTCCTACACGATGTATAGGAGGCATGACAGATATTAAAAATTCCATAGCCACGGCAGATAAAAATATTCATAATGGGTGGATGGAGGAAATTTTATGGAATGATCCACGACAACACATCCAAAATCATCGAGAATGGGAACCTTCTAGGAGAGGTATTGGAAGACACTTCGGAATTAATATTTCTAAAGGTTGGTTGAGATTAACTAAGACTAAAATGATAATAAGAGGACACGAGCCTTGTAGAGGTTACAAGATCGACCATGATGGCATGATTGTGACCATATTCTCGTGTAAAGAGGCATATCCAAATTTCGAGGCAGCTTACTTGTCTATCACGGCCAGTCAGTGGAAATCAATTTGCACAGGCAGAGATCTGACGCGTTATATCCTAAAACTTATGTAAATCAGATTTCAAGAGTTCCTTTTATTTCCTTGCAACGCTTTCTCAATGATACAGTGGATATATCTGCTACCTGACAGATCTCAACCTGCCTCAGAAACTCGTTACAATTGTGTGAAGCTATATATATCACCGCACCGGCCAGGGCCCTTGGATTTTTTCCTATTGAAATCCTATTTTGCTGAACACTGGAATAAATTTTCAAAGCTTCACGTTTTGTTTTTTCGCTTAAATCTAATCTATTTGCGATAAGGGTTACATAATCAGGTCCATGAAGAACAGGCATTTGTAAAGACAGCTCTCTGAGAATCAATTTGTAGTGAGACATTACATCTTTGCTGGATAAATTACAAACAGTTGCTACATCTGAAATTGTTTTCGGAGTGGCTGTCTCTCTGCAGGCAGCATAAAGTGCAGCGCCGACTAAGCCAAGAGTTGATCTACCTTTTGCAAGTTTTTTTAATGCAGCTTTTCGATAAATATATGCAGCACTTTCCATAACTGCCTGACTGAGATACAACTTATCTCCAAAGTTATTGAGAAATTTTAAAGCTTTCTCTAAATTTCTCGAAATCGAATCATTAAGTTGTGATCTATTATTCCATGTTCTTAACCTTTGTATTTTGATTCGTTGAGATGGTTCGAGGGCCTTTCCTCTTGCATCAGTATCTCCAATTCCAATTAATGTAGACAAACCCTTATGATGAATCGCAAGAGACTCTGGCATACCTGTCCTTGATCTATCACTATACGTAGATTGCGACGAATGGCTACTATCGGGTTCACTTGTAAAAATTTCAGTATTTGCGACACAACCACAAGAGCTGCAGACATATTCACTAGAGACCATATCAAAAATAACACACTCGCTATTACATTGATCACAATAGGATACACCATTTAGATCCTTTGATTTGCTTGATGATGGTATTTGTTGTTCAGCGGGTTCCATTAGAACAACATGAAAGACTTCTTTTATTATCCATAGTTTTTCTAGAAATTAGGAAATTCTATTGCTAATGGAAATAATAAGAAATATAAAAATGATAAAGCCTAAACATTTAGAAATTCTAATATGACTTTACTTCGATCTAGCCGTACTCGATAGGTTTTACAGGTCTTATAGAATGAGAGGAGTTCGCATTTTAGTTCACTAATAGTAAAATAATCACGCTTTTTTGACTATCATATCTCCGGGAGTATGTTATTTAAAGGAAACCAAAATTGGTAAGACCTTACTAGTTGAGGACTATCTCAACAGTTATTCTACCTTTAATTTCATCTGTCTATTCATTCGATCTTCCAGAGTAGTTGGATCTAAGATATACTGCATCTTGTTTATGGATGAGAATTTTATCTATCATGTTATGCCTAACAGGAATCTCAATAAGATTACAGGAATGATATGCCTATTACTAAATAAATTATCGCCCATATCATATCTCCCGCATAATATACCATACAAAGGGGATATAAGACTAAGATAGATTGCATTATATTTATTTATAAAGAATCTCATGAAAATAATCTTCGAGTATAACTTTGACATGAATTCGTGTTCACCTTATATTTATTACTACAAGTTCATTTAGAACGCTCGCTGATTGCTAGCATGCATATTTGACATACCTTTGTTGACATGTAGATAGTTGACAATGCATCGATGATAAATCTTATATTGTTCCGTCCATTACCGTACTTGTACTATGCCAAAAGCAGGCTTCAAATCCATCACTGTAAGTGAAAATGTTTATAAAAAGTTCTTTGATGTTTATATGCGAAGCAAAAAGGACTTAGAATTAAAGGGTATTACAAGTTTTTCAGGTTATCTCACGAGTATGATGGAGGAAATGATAATAAAATATGAAGCATTTGCCAAACATGCTCCTCTCATGGAAAAAATTGCTATTGATCAAAATCGTGTAATCGTAAAAGACAACAAGCGAAATAGGATCGCGGAGGTCTTATTAAAAAATGGAGAACTACAATGTCTTTTAGATGAAAGAGGAGATTGCGTTCACGTTGGATTTGTATATTCCTTACCAGAATTATACTCATTAGTCAGCAATAAAGGCATTAGGATGCCTAAGCCACTTTATTAAAACAACAATATTACATTTTATATACAACTAGGTAATGGATTAATTAATTACTCTACTCTTGTTTTGAAATTATTTTTAGATAACGGGCTATGTGAACGTTAAAGCATTTTCTGAAAGAATGGATATTAAAATTTGGCTTCGCACGTGATATAACTGTAGAAAGATATGTCGCTTTTGTAAAAATTGTCAGTTGGATAGCATAATGAATAGATTCGAGCGTAGAAATAGTCTTAGTAGAGTCATTTCCTAGTTGAGTATATACACCTGCTTGCTTTCCATAAGACGTGATAATAACTATATACATTCAGAAAGCTTATATCTAATGGAGACAATATTTATTTGAATTTCTCTAGCCTTTGAATTGTACTTGCAAGTCATATTAATGGACATAATTTTCATCCTACTTAGCTTTTATAATGGTGGAGGGAGTGGGATTCGAACCCACGAACCCCTAAGGGACGGGATCACCCATATGCAATCCCTATTTAAGTCGAAAATGTGCTTGAATCTTGAGTCCTGCGCGTTTGACCAGGCTTCGCTACCCCTCCATTATAACATGCGCTTTATGGACCTTATTTGCTGATTACTATTCATCGAATAAAAATGTACCATTCTTCGATGACTTTGGCTAAAGTTAGAGTAAATGTTTTATTTATAAATTAAATAAATATGGTGTATTTAATGGTATGGCTAAACCAGAAACAGTTTCAAAATTATGTATAAAATGTCATTCAAAAACCCTTCATGAAGTAAGGGAAAAGAGTATTACAGGTATAAAGCTAGTTTGTACTGATTGCGGTCAAACAATGACAGAGATCAACATGTAATCAGGAACCTTTATTATAACAAATAGCTGAAGTTCTAAGAGAAATGAATATCGGTGACTTAAAGGCAGGAATGCGA
The DNA here is from genome assembly GCA_963837175.1 of uncultured Nitrososphaeraceae archaeon. Classification (GTDB taxonomy): domain Archaea; phylum Thermoproteota; class Nitrososphaeria; order Nitrososphaerales; family Nitrososphaeraceae; genus JAJNBK01. The sequence goes on along the minus strand of CAWIMJ010000025.1, from coordinate 109,549 downwards.
GGGGTAAGTGTTGAGGGAACAATAGATAGCCTCACTGAACCGCGAACTGTGAATCTTAGAGCGGGCGGGACTGCTCAAGTCGCAGACGCTACTATTTCGGATGAGACAGGAAGTATAAAACTTTCGTTATGGGATGATCAGATTAACATGGTAAAGCAAGGGGACCGGGTTTCTGTTGAAAATGGATATACTCAGGCATTTCGTGGAGAGAGTAGTTTAAATATAGGTAGATACGGAAATTTAAAAAAAGTTTAATTTCTAATTTCTTAATATGATAATTATATTAAATAAAACAAACGACATACGATTAACAACCTGATTCAAATAACAGTAAAATAATATTTCATTTTCATGCAGTTTGGACTTATATCTATCTATTTATATTTATATTTATATTTATATTTTCATATAAAGACAAATTGTTCTTTGTTTCACCCTCGGTCAGTCCTTTAAAGAAATATCTTCAAATTGATAATATTTTAGATCACATATGATGAAACAAGCTTAGCTGATATATCCCATATTAGGCGATTTAGCTTGTGGAGCCGTCTGTTGGCCTTCCAGCAATTTGCCTGATCTTCCTGCCATTTGTTGCTCAATAGTTTTGATTAACATTTCAGTATCTTTTGCTCTTTTTTCAAGCGTTGCCATATCTATCTTTATTCCGACTATCGAAAGCAACGTCTCAAGAATAGACTTAGAAGCCTTAGCGTCAACTACATATCCCGATGTTTCTCCCAACAAACATGTTCCTCTCGTTCCACGGAGCTTAGCAATTCCGATAATAAGCCCGTTCATTCCAGTTATACTACCAACATCCATTGTGGATATATTTTTTTCATAGAACGATTTTACAATATCAGTATCAGTAGCCGTTCCAAAGATTCTGGGTTTGTCAACAAATACTCCTGTTATATATGCAGCCAATGTGAATACATGTTTTGTATTAAATTTTGCGGCTATATCTAAAATCTCCTCAGCTAGAACATATTCAGAATCTGGATTTACTGGTTGAGAATCTCCCGTTAACAATAGTATGTCAGTATCGCTGTCTTTTGAATAAAAAATACTATTTTTCATCAGGTCTGCGGTTCCGTCAGCCCTTATCAAAACCTGAGGTGGAAATGATGTGGAGTATATATCTGCTAGGTGTTTTGCTTTAAGCTCTTGAATCAAGTGATCAACTGCTATCTTTCCTACAAAGCCACTACCTGGAAATCCACAAATCAAATATGGAGAATGTATATCTGGTATATCCTTCGACGAATATATTACATTAACACCGGTTCTTGAAGATAGCATAAGAATTTATGGTAACAATAGACTTTAAAGTGTTCCGTGTTCTGAGGATTTTATAAGTGTTGTTTCAAACAATTAGAAGGATATATTGATTCAATAGTATTATATATCTTCAGAAGTCACATATCGTTATAGTTCAGAACACACCTTCGATTCAATCGAGGGATATTAGATAAAAATTATTTACACATACTATATATATCATAAATCTGATAATATACTAATTAAAATTATTATCTCTCGGCTGAACAATATTTCTATCTGATAGTTCCACTCCGATTAAATGAAATGTGGGTTTAATTGTATCGTACCAATGAAGAACCGTAGTCGTTATGAAGTAATTGCAGCAATTCTAAAATCTGCTAGTAAAGAAGAAACAAGGACCAAAATAATGTACAAAGCTATGCTGAGCAACGACCAATGCAAAGTTTACCTTGATTCTCTACTTCAGAGTGGTCTTGTCCAAGAGGTCAACATTGGAAATAAAATGGTCTATCGAATTACACATAAAGGCAATAAGTTCCTGGCATACTATGACCAACTGAGAGAATTGTTGCCTGTAGGTATAGAAGAAAATATTGTAGAAGAGTATTATCATCTCAGTACATAATATAGCTAAACCATAGGATCCAATTTAATTTGTGGATAGCCAGACGAAGTATCGTTTATCATTTCATATAGAGGTGAATTCGTGCTCAATAACTGTAAAAACAAGCTGCCATTTACTATTCTTAACCGCATGTGAATATCATATTCACCGTAGAAATTCGATTTCATGTTTGCTGAACATTGGGTAACAAAAAGAGATAAATCTATATTGTTCCTCATAAAAGATAATATCTCTTCAATTTCATCGGCTTTTTCAAAACATTCTACTTTCTTACTTATATCCAAACCCGTTATGTTTAGCAAACACTTCCGTGGATTCTCTTCTTTTACTTTAAATACTTGATCTTGAAAAGATTCAACTCTTCGTTTGCTATTATACTTTTGGTATGGAATAATGTATTCAGAAAATGGATTCTTGGCCATATTTGCAGGCCATAGAATTTTAACAAGTCCTTCTCTGGGGTCTTTCTGTAAATATGATTTCAGGTAAGTAATCACCATGGCAGGTTCGAATATTTCAAATGGTCCAAATAAAATTGGATTAGACGTACCAATGAAGCTATACATAATTTTGGCCAAGAATGCCATTGTAATTTGCTTATTTACATCTGAATCAGTTTCTAATAATACTATACTTCCTTTTGGGAAGCCTCCGCCTAGTTCGTTATCTAATTTTTGGTATCCTGTAGTAATATATGTGCCTGTAGAAAGTGGCCCAAGTTTTTGTTGTCCTTTCTTAACTATCTTTGATTTAGTATTTATGTTAATAATAAATTCTGTCGATCGGAAAGGAGCACAGCTTCGGAAAATGGTGTTATTGAGTGTATAAATATACGCGGGCCTGTTTATCCTAATTCCTCGTAATTTTGAAAGGAGAATCTCTCTTATTCTGATATTATCGTAAAGAATCTGCTTTAGTTCTACTATTCCATCGACAAGAGAATCAAGTGTTGTATCCCTCGGATCTTCATTAATAAATATTAGTTTAGCACCTGCTCTTTCTCGCCATGTCTGCAAGACTCGCTCATTATTTAGCTTGGCTTCCTTATCCATAAAGGATGCAATTCCATTCCAACTGTCAATAATAATTATTGGCGCTTTTACATCCATTAATTGATTCGTAATTCTTTCAAAAAGCGATTCAGGTTCATCTAGACGTGCATCTTCAAAACTTGATAAGTTATACCCATTTTCAACAGAATTGGACAGTTTGGATCCATCAATAAATTTGCTGAGCCATGGATAATAAACAAAAATTTGTTTTGGAGAAATCCTAGTAGATATATAAAAAAAATTACTTTTAATATTTAATACTCGTAGGATAGTAAGGGAAAGTGTGGTTTTACCTGTTCCCGCATAACCTTTGATAAGAAGCGAATATGTATTATATTTAACAAATTGCATTAGCTCAGGAGGAATAATGGCAGATTGCTTAGGACGATTATTAATCATCGATGGCTTTAACATGGATTCCCATCCTGCTGTTAGGATACTTAAACTGAATATGACAAAGTGTCCCTCTTGATCGATTATAATAATTATTTATACTATTACTTATTCCAGAGATGGATGCAGAAAGCCTATGACGATAATTCCAGCAGCTTAAAAACAAAGTATATTCTTCCTACTATAAGAGCGGAGAAAAGGGAATTTAAGTTTTCATCCTGAATCAGTTATTTCTAATTTCGAAAATTATGGTGACGATCTTCTTATATTATTAGAGTATTTGTTTTAAAATTAGCTATCATAACCATGGATTAATCCCTTTTTGAAAACGAAGTGCATCAATTAATCCCTCTGCATAACCAATAGTTAAAACAGCGAGCTCGTGTTTGCCCTGTCTTAGAAATCTTTCGGCATCATCAATATACAATTCTGCATTTTCAAGTACTTCAATCGATCCTTTGTTTAGCGATGGCATGTTCTCTCCGATTATGATATCTCTCATTTGTTTCATAGCCTCTTTAGCTTTTGGAGTATATTTTTTGATCATATTAACAGAGACCTTTTGAATATTCTCCGCATTATCTATTGGTTCGTCTACATTAAGAGTAAGAGTTCGGATTGCATCTGATTCTGAAAAATGGATAGAACCAGTTAGTATTATGGAATGGGGACCAGTTCCAAAACTCATCCCAATCAAAGATTTAATTTTACCAGATATTATCTTTTTCTGTTCAATACCAATTCTAGAAGCAACTATTACAAAAGTTTCATCAGAAAAGACATTGTACCTTATGTCTTTTTCCACTTCAAATAACATTTTAAATACTTGAATGGGATCTAGGAAAAAAGATTTATTATGATCACTGTTGTATTCGGTCAATATCAAAGTATGATTTCCAGACAGTAAATTATCAAAGATTACGTTATATACACTAATAGCTGACTGCGGGCTTGACATCATTGTGACTGTTCTTCCAATTTTATATATATGTAAACCACTTTCACCGATTAAGGAAGTAATTCCAGAAGCAGCGTGTATTACATCAACATTGATTGAGTTTTTTCTAGCCCGCACCTCCAATTCTGTTAGGGTTGTTGCAATCAGTGGATCACCATATGATATCAAGGCAACATTCCCGTTCTTAGCTTGTTCAATTATTTCTTTTCCATCTTCTATAAACCATCGTTGTGCAGGTATTATCTTCCTTCTCTTATTATATCCTTCAATCAAAGAATTCAAATTAAATAAATCGTCTTCATATAATGGACTTGTAAACCGTTCGAAGTAGATGATATCGCATTTCTTCAAAATATCCAAGGCGTGAAGGCTAACACCTTTGTAGCCTGTAACACCAATTCCGATCAGCCACAGCATACAAAGAAGTGTTCTCGCACCTCTATATTTTGGCTTTGTTCTTGTTCAAATTTTTGTTGTGATGAAATCTATTCATATGGAATAAGGCCCTAATAAAAACATCAATACTTGAAACATATTCGTCAATCTGAACTCTCTCATCAACAGTATGGGAGGTGTGCGGGTTACCAGGTCCATAAGTAACAACAGGTATTTTGAATGCATTTCCTAGTATATTCATATCGCCTGTGCCAGTCTTTCTTAAAAGAATTGGTCTTTTTTTTTTAACATCTTGAATTGAAAGTGACAAGGCTCTAACCAACGGAGAAGTAAGGTCCGCTTCAAAAGGCTCTGTAATGTCTTCAATTCTGTAAACTGCTTTTATTCCTTTATTTGCAGCAACTTTATTAATAATGCCCTCTATTAAGTTAAGAACCTTTTCACATGTAGTATGTGTAGGTATTCGGATATCTATTGTTATCCTACATTTCTGGGGTGTGACATTATGGCTTGAACCTCCTGTAATTTCTGTTAGACTACAGCTTAGTGAATTTGCTTTGTTTTCTTTTACATGTAGCATCTCTATCTCTGATTTAATTGCATTCCAAAAATCATATGTTTCTTCAATTGAATTTTTAGCTAACCATGGAGCACTTGCATGTGCGCTACTGCCCACATCGCAGGTAAGTCTAATTGCTAATCGGCCCTTATATGCAATCGTAATGTTTTCTATACCACTTGGTTCGCCAAAAATTGCATAATTTATCGAAAGGTTTTCCTTCACTAACTGCTTTATCCCAGTTGCATTTCCTTCTTCATCGACCACAGCAGCAAAAATTATTGTCCCTGTTTGTTTTGGAAATTCTGATGCCGCTAGTAGCATAGAAATAAGTGGACCCTTTGCATCAGATGCACCACGGCCATAAAGAAATCCATCTTCTATTCTAACAGGAATCTGTCCAGGGACTGTATCCATATGACCACAAAGCAATATTTTAGGTTCACCATTTCCTTTAACGGCGATCACGTTTCCTACATTATCAATATGGACGTGTTCAAACCCAAGTTCGTTAATGCATTTATCTTTTATCAGATTTGCTAGCGAAGCTTCAGATCTAGATGGTGTATAGTGTTCAAGAGCTTCTCTCAAGAATTCAATTGCATAGATGGAGGAAACCAATTCTATCCTTTATTAATTTGACATCTTTAAAGCATAATCAATCATTAATCCTGGAACATCCACGCCTGTCACTCTAACTGTATTTTTAAATTCAGTCGTGTTGTTAATTTCATGAACAACCAAACCATTCTCTTCGCTTTCCATAAGGTCAACACCCACTATATTTCCACCCACTGCGTTTGTGGCTCTTATACATACGTCTTCTAACTCCTTCGTAATAGGACAAGTTTTGGCGTAGCCTCCTAAGGCCATGTTCGTTTTCCATTCTCCTTGACTAGAATAACGATAGATAGCTGCAATGACTGTATCACCTACTACAATGGCTCTAATATCTCTTGGCGGACGTTTGACAAATTCTTCAAAGAAATATACATGATAGAGTGGAAACATATGCTCACGATCTTCTATTATGGCTTTGGCTGCATCTGTATCGCGTATAAGGGCAATTAATCTCCCCCAACTTCCTATTGTAGGCTTAATAACCGCAGGGTAACCAATACTATCGAGGGCAGACATAGCAGATTCTGGGGAAAATGCAGTAAATGCATTAGGAGTTTTAATTCCAGCCTTTTGAAGCTCCATATGAGCGAATAACTTATTACCGCAAAGAATAGCAGTGCGGAGCGAGTTTATAATATGTGCTCCTAGTCCTTCTAGCGCAGCAGTCGAATGAAGGCTTTTAAAATAGCTTACAGTACGCTGAATGATGATTTTATTCAAATATTCTGAATTTTTATTATTTAGATCAACTGAAAGATTCTTACAGTCAATATTATTAATTTCAACTCCTTTCTTTTTAGCAGCTTCATAGAGTGCCTTTTCTTCCCATCTAATATTATCATAAAGAATAGTAAGAGAGGATATTGACTGCCCCTCTGTCACTGCCCCCAATCCTCGCCTACTACTTGCGCCGGTTTAATGTTAAATCCTTCATCTGTTTTCAGTAATTCATAACTTGCACCACAGTCTGGACACGTTACAATTTCACCTTCGATCGAGTCAGAGGGAATTTTAATTTCAGCATCGCATTCTGGACATTTGACCATTTTATTATTTACTCCTTTGTATTTACTTTCGGAGAAGCATTATTAAGTATCTTTCTCTCTAGCCTGTCATCTAGGTATAATTCCAAAATGTCACCCATACGAAGTTCTTTTAAGCCACGGGCCATAGCTTCTGCTTCATGCTGGCTGGTTTCTAATCCTAGTAATGATAATAAATAAGATGCGCCATTTTTTCCAGCGAGTTCTCCGAATACGATTTTACGTCTGTTACCTACTATTTTTGGTTCTATGATCTCATATGCTGATGGATTCCTTAGAATGGCCGCAAGATGAGTACCTGCTTTGTGCTTGTATGCACTGTCTCCAACGACGGGTTTTGATTCTGGGATTTCTAAATCACTATAATCTGAGATTGTTTTTGACAAGTCTCTTAGCATATGAAGTCGAAAATCATTACTTGATTTGTAAATTAGATTGAGTGCAACTGCTGTTTCAGCTAAGGCCGGAATACCTGTACGTTCTCCTAATCCATCTATTGTGGTATGAATTTGATCTGCACCTCCTTCGCATCCTGCTAAGGCATTTGCTAACGCTAATCCAACATCGTTATGACAATGAACATCAAGTGAACTTTTTGATTGATCTATATTGTCGTGAATCATTTTGACTAGATTATACATTCCACGAGGGTTCATTATTCCTACAGTATCAGGAATACTAATTCTTTCAATCCCCCGGTTGTTCATCTCCTTGCACATATCGATTAAAAAAGATGGATCAGTCCTACTTGCGTCTTCCATAGTAAATCGTGACTTTAATCCATGGGATTTAATGTAGTCGGCAACTTCCAATGCTCTTGCCTTTGCATCTTCTCTGTTAATTTTTAATTTTGCTGAAAGATGAATATCTGAAATACCCATGTATGTAGCGACCCATGTCGCTCCACAATCGATGGCAACATCAACATCAGATTTTATTGCCCGTACATGTGCTAAAATATCGGCTCTTAAACCTTGTTTTATTATAGTTTTTGTTGCCTGGTAATGGTCCGGCGATACTACGGGGCTAATCTCAATTTGATCTACTCCAAAAGAATCTAGCATCCATGCGATTTGAATTCTTTGCTTTGTAGTGAAAGCTACTCCAGGATGTTGCTCCCCTTCTCTAAGAGTAGAGTCAAGGATTCTAATGTTTTTTTTATCTTTGTCTGTTTGGTTATAAAAATGCGCAAAGTAATTTGGATCATCCGTTTTTAGTGACATTTCTTAAGAAAGAGATACTCCTTTCGCACTTAATATAAACTTTATCGCGAGAAAAATAGAAGAATATAACGTTTTTAATACCTATTATTGATGAGAAATACTTTAAATGATCTATTTTATATATATAGAAAGATATATTGGCAATAATCTACATAGCTAGCGCATAGTTTTTAGAATAATTACCGTATTAGTATCTGATACACCTTCTATCTTACGTACTTCATCGATATACTTGTTAATTTCTGCTATAGTAGGAGCAACAATGATCACGGCAATATCATATTGGCCAGTAATCTCATATATTATTTCCACTCCATTAAGTTTCATTAGATTTGAGGATACAACAGATGTATCTGCAGTTGAACTTACCGAAATCAGAGTTATTGCACTTGTTTTCTTACTGGCTTCCAGTTCTATAGTAAATCTTTTAATTATGCCACTGTCTATAAGGTTCTTTACACGCCTTCTAACCGCAGACTCAGACAATCTGATTTCATCAGCAATTTCTACAAATGATTTGCGAGAATTACTTTGTAAAATTTTTATGATCTGATCATCAAGCGAATCAATATCATTATTATTATTATGACATTTCTTCTTCTTTCCTCATTCGTAAATAATTCATCCATTTTTTTTAAAATAATGGAAACATTTTCTTCGTCAATCACCAAAGGAGGGAGTAATCTGAGAATGCTTCTTCCTGAATATAACATAAGTAATCCATTCCTTATTCCATCGAAAAGCAAATCTTTCACATCGAAACGTAACTCGACGGCAAGCATCAAACCGAGACCTCTAACTTCTCTAATTACCTTGTGATTATCTTTTAGTCTTAAAAGACCCTCTTTGAAGTATCTACCAACCTTTGCGGCGTTTTCAACTAATTTATCTTCAGTAAGAGCGTCAATAGTAGCTGTTCCGGCTGCACATGCAAGAGGATTCCCTGCAAATGTTGAAGAGTGTTCTCCTGTGCTCATTGCTTCTATAATTTCCGGTTTTGCGAATGTTACTCCCATCGGAATACCACCTGCGATGCCCTTTGCAAGACACATGATATCTGGTGTTGTGGACCAATTTTGTCCAGCCCACATTTTTCCTGTTCTGCCTAGACCAGCTTGAATTTCGTCAAATATTAGTACCAAGTTGTGTTGATTACAGATTTCTCTAACATGCTGGATTAATCCATCTGGTGGCACAATAATTCCTGTTTCTCCTTGAATAGGCTCTAAAATTAATGTTCCAATGCTATTATCGATCACATCTTCTATTTTTGATGGGTCAGAGTAAGGAACAAATTTAACGCCTTCTAAAAGTGGCATAAATGACTTTCGGTACTTTTCATTATGGGTCACTGACAATGCTCCAAATGTTTTGCCGTGATATCCTCCTTTCATAGCAATTACTCCTGTTTTTTGAGTATATTTTCGAGAAAACTTAAGCGCGGCCTCTACTGCTTCTGCACCGCTATTACTTAAAAAAACTTTATTCAACCCTACGGGGGCAATTCCAGCAAGCCTCTGAAGGAATTTCAATCTAGTATCATTGTAAACTGAGATATGACATACAATAAGATTTTCTACTTGGTCCTTTATAGCGCGTACAACTCTGTCATTGCAATGTCCTACTAGAGCCACTCCATAACCTGCCATGCAGTCGATGTATTCTTTACCAGAAATATCCCATACTTTTGCATTTTTACCTCGTGCAATGTTAATTGGGAATCTCTGATATAATTTGCCAAGGTATTCGTCTTCTCCATTCAATTAGTACTGATCACCTGTACAATTATAATGTGCCATTGATGCAGAGATAGGATTCTCTATCTTTCCTGATGCAATTATTGCTTCCTTCACTCCCATTTCCAATGCCTCGGTACAGGCAAGGATTTTTTTTTGCATCCCAAAACCTATCTTTGATATCGCTGTCTTTGCTTGCTCATGTGTCATATTTGTAACTAATTTATCATCTAATATCAAGCCATTTACGTTTGTTATAAAAATGACTGACTGCGCTTTTACTCCACCCGCAATATATGCCGCTGCTCTATCTCCATCCACGTTTAGAAAATCAAATTCATTACTTAATGCAATAGGTGAAATAACAGGAACATATCCTTTTCCAACTAATATATTAACTAAAGATGGATCGACTGAATTTATTCTTCCAGTATATCCTCCATCGATTACCATTTTTCTTCCTTTTTCATTAATTATTATTAGTTTCTTTTTTCTCTCTGCTTTCAAAATGCCTCCGTCAATTCCTGAAATCCCAGCGGCCTTAATACCTGTACGTAACAGCATGCATACTATTGCTTTATTTATCTTGCCAGACATAACCATCGTATAGATTTCAGCAGTTTCCTTATCTGTATACCTGCTCTTCACACCACTAGGAGATATTATGAACTTTTGCTCTTTTCCAAGTTTATTTGCTGTATTGGTTACCTCATTACCACCGCCATGTACAAGAATCAACTTATTGTTTTCAGATATTTTTTTGATATCTTGAAAGGTAGTAGAATGCAAGGCATCCACTATACTCCCGCCGATCTTGATAACTATCATACTGGTGTCAGAGGAGTATATTTTAGTCCTTCCGTCTCGTCGAATCCATAGAGTACGTTCATGTTTTGGATTGCAGATCCGGCAGCACCTTTCATCAAGTTATCTGATGCGGAAAGTGAGACGAGTCGCTGGTTATATTCATCTATATCAAATCCTATATCACAAAAATTCGATCCAATCAGAAACTTAGGATCTGGAAATTTATATAAGCCTTTCTTATCGCGAATAAATCTTAGGAAAGGTTCACCATTATAGGAATTTCTATATATTTTCCAGATCTCCAGCTCAGACATGGGCCTTGTCATAAAAGTATGGTTAGTGGTAAGTATACCTCTAACAAGATTAACAGCATGAGGACTCATACTCACTCTAATTGGTTTTTTAGCAACAAGTCCCAATTCTTGTTCGATCTCACCTGTATGTCTGTGCTTTGCAGGTTTATATGGGCGTATTACTCCGTATCGCATGGCATGATGAGTACCAGCATTTGCCTTTGCACCAGCACCCGAGGAGCCAATTTTACTGTCTACTATTATATGTTCTGTATCGATTAAATTATGTTCTATTAGTGGTTTGAGTGCAAGCAATGAAGTAACAGCCATGCAGCCAGGACATGAAACCAATTGTGCTTTTTTGATTTCTTCACGATGTAATTCTGGAACTCCATACACAGACTTGGACAATAGTTCAGGAACAGGATGCTCCCAGCCATACCACTTGATATAATCTTTCGGATTCTTCAAACGAAAATCTGCTGCCAAGTCTATAACCTTCATTCCTCTGCCATAAAGATCTTTAACAATTCTGTTCGATTTTCCATGAGGAACTGAAGTAAATACAATATCACAAGAGTTTGTCAATTTTTCCATATTCAACGGTGAAAAAGTAAGATCAATGAATCCTTTTAAACTTGGATGAATTCGATGAACGTATTCTCCTGCCTTTTGCATTGAAGTTACCATACTGACTTCGACTTTTGGATGTACAACAAGTAATCTCAGAAGCTCTCCACCAACATAACCAGAGGCACCCACTACGCCAACCTTCATTTCTATGCTTTCTGATCTTCTCTGGTATATGGTGGAGCTTATGAATTTTATTATAATTTTGTAATTACTGTGAAGAAAGTTGCTCAAACTAGTATTATTTATATATACAAGTATAGGTTAGTTACAGAGTAAAATCAGAGAACTGGATCTTATTTTTTTGCTATATTTAGAGCATAGTCTATCATTATACCTGCTATGTCAGCTTCAGAAACATTAGCCGCACCTCGAAATTCGACGGTATTGTTTACTTCATGAACCAAAAGGCCTCTTTTTTCATCTTCCATTAAATCCACTCCTAAAATCCCACCTCCTACAGCTCTTGCGGCCTTCAAAGCTATATCCTCAAGTTCCTTTGTGATTGGAGCGACTTCTGCCTTTCCTCCTCTAGCAACATTTGTTCTCCATTCATTTTCCGCCGAGTATCGATAAATTGAAGCTGCAATCTTCTCACCGACCACAATGCATCTAATGTCTCGTGGTGGTCGATTAATCATTTCCTGGACATAATAAATACGTGCAAGTGGACTATCATTTTCTTCTCTCATTTCTACAATCATATTTGCTACTTCTTCATCTCTCAGTGGAAAAACGCCTCTTCCCCATGATCCAACAATTGGTTTTAAAACAAGTGGAAATCCAATCTTATTAATTACTTCCATTGCAGAATCGGCACTAAACGTAAGATGTGTTTTAGGAGTTGGTATATTGTGTTTGGCAAGTGTGAGAGATGTTATTAATTTATTTCCACAAATTTCACCAACTTTGAATTTATTGATTACTCTTAAACCTAAAAATTCCAAACATGCTGTCAAGTATAATCCTCTGTAGTGGCTTATGCTCCGTTGTAATACTACATCTCCTAAATGTAAGTCTTTTTTGTTACTTTGTGTATTTATTGTGATAGTTTTGGCATCAACGATCCTTGCCTTCAGACCTTTCTTCAAGGCTTTATCATAGAGTGATTTTTCTTCAAAACGCATCTTATCATAGATAATGCAGACTTCCACCATTCTATCGTCCCCAGTGTTTGCCCACCTTTTCAGCAAGCTTAAATTCCATTTTATCTTTTGTTATTGTTATTTCTTGGGTTAATGTTGTTGACATCCTCATCCTCATCATCATCATCACCAGCACTAGAGTCCATATGAGAGCCAATTCGCCAACTATTATGTTCCCTAGATTATTAATTTCTGCTCCATGTCTATGGCATTCTATCTTCATTTTAGATTTTCGCCTGTTTTATCTATGCTAGATGCTATTGAGTTTGCAGTTATGGTTTGTAAACCCCATAGTTCAATGAATCCCTTCGCAAGAGTTTGATCGAAGGTAGAGCCCATTGCGTAGGTAGCCAAATCATTTTTATAAAGGGAATATTTTGATTCTCGCCCTACCACTCTCAGGGATCCATTATGCATTTTTAATTTTACTTTTCCGCTAACTCTTTTCTGAGTGGCATCTATAAATCTGTCTAGGTCTGAACGAAGTGGATCTTGCCATAAACCAGAGTAAACTAACCAGCTCCATTGTTCGTCTACTATCTGTTTAAATCGGAGTTCATGCTTGGTCAAAACCAACTTTTCAAGATCCTTGTGAGACTCGAGTATACAGGTAGCTGCAGGAGCTTCATAAATTTCCCTTGATTTTATTCCAACTACTCTGTCTTCTATGTGATCAGTTATTCCTACTCCGTGATAGCCTGCTTTATTGTTGATGTAATATATCAAATCTTTAATTTGCATTTGGTTTCCGTCTACTGAAACTGGAATACCATTGTCGAATTCTATTTCCATATAGCCGACATCAGTATTATTGAATTTTATCAATTGAAATGCGTCTTCTGGTGACTCCAAATAAGCATCTTCTATATTTCCTCCTTCTATAGCTCGTCCCCAAAGGTTGAGATCTATGCTATATTTCTTTGCTTCGTCGGCAACAGGAATATTTTGCTCTTTGGCAAATTTCACTTCAATATCTCTTGTAAGGTTCATGTCCCTTATTGGAGCAATAATATTCAAATTTGGATTCAAGGCTCGCATTGTAACATCAAACCTTATTTGATCATTTCCCTTTCCTGTACAACCATGTGCAACGGCAGTAGCACCCTCATTCTCTGCGACTTCTACTGCCTTGGTTGCAATCAAAGGACGAGCAAGAGCTGTTGCCAAAGGATATTTACCCTGATACAATCCATTTGCTTTGATGCTTGGGATTACGTAGTTTTTTGCAAAATCTTCTCTGGCATCAATGTAAATGTGTTTTACGGCACCGATTGTCTTTGCTTTTATTTCAACTTCTTGAAAATCTTCGTTTTGTCCACAGTCTACAGTCAGAGTTATGACATCCAACTTTATGAATGATCTGTAAATATCTGACGCACACTGAGGTGTCAAGTCCACCCGAAAATGCCAAAACTACTTTTTCTTTTACCAATAGTACGCGCTGTCATTCATTACACTACATTTATAATTTTTTGGTCCATGATGACCTAAAATAGGTTATAAGATGAGCTTTGTAGTTAAATCTGGATAAATCACAGTTCCATCATATACATAGAAAAAGAGAACTTATGGACAGTTAATCATCATCTTAAGTCAACTTAGCTCAAGAACATCAAACATTGTTGGAGAGAACATCTCGTGATATATGGATATTATAGTACGCGTAAAAAATGGCTGACGTCATGTAGATTACTTTATGCAATAACTGATTTAGTATCTATTTCATGCTTTTTCAAAAAAATGTTGATAAAGATTTTATTATGCCAAAATCTTAACGAGATCATGTACAGACGGTACACATTGGAGGAAGTAAAACGCAAGATTATTGATGTTTTGCAAAGTAATGTTACCGGTCTGTCGGGAGTTGAAGTTTCTAACGAAACTGGGATTAACAGGATGACAATAACAAAATATCTCGATGTATTGTATACAATTGGCCTGATCAAGAAAAAAAAGGTAGGCTCTGTAAATGTGTGGTTTCTAGAAACAGGCGTAACAGAATTTGAATTTCCGATTAACTACCTTGAAGTGCAGCAAAAATTTATGAATGCAATCTTGGTTGGTGATCAAAATCAAGCATATAGAATTATAATAAATATAATAAATTCAGATATAGAAAAGATTAGAATATTAACTGATGTCGTTTTGCCCAGCGTTAATACTCTTAACGAACTTTATAATAGGGGAAGAATGGGAGTGACAGAACGAATTTCGCTTTTAAATATCATATCCGAGCTAGTTGATTTACTAAAACATAATATACGGCCAGATAAAATGAAGCCAAATGCACATGCAATAAGTGTTGTCGGATCAGAGGACCAAATTTGTTATGCTAAGATTGGAGCTGTATCACTGCAGATATTGGGTTGGGATTCATCATATATTGGCAATGTTGAACATTTTATAGATCCTTTCTTTGATATTGATTTCCAACGGTATGTTGCTAAAGTGTGGAATAACAAGAAGGGTTTGATGATCATTTTCATTTATTCATCTGAAGAGAGCTCCTTGCGCTTTCTATCTGCCGCTACAAAGTCAATTAAAGAAAAATTGAAAGCGGAAATTAAAATGGTATTAATGAGTACAACTGAGCTGCTCTCACTCTCAGAAACTACTGGAGCAGATTACGTTACCAAGGATGTACAATCATTAGTTGAATGGACTGAGAATCGGTACAAGATTGAATTGAAATGAGGATGTATTCAGATTAAATGAGAAATTGGAATATAGTTTAATAGAAATTTGATCCGATAATAAAAAGTAATATATTCTATTTTGTCATGCAATACAATATCTAGTAAGCCTGATATTAGCCCAACCAAAGAATGTGTCAATATTGTTTTGGTGATATCTTGCCAACAAATCCTTTACTCTTCATTAAAATGTGCAGATCTAATGCTATTAGAAGCCTAGGTACATCCTGAAATTACAAATTGATCTTTCTGTAGGAAAGTGTACAATTATTGAATCGCCTCAGATGATGTTATAGTGACAAAAATTTAACATAAAACACATACTACTGTATTCAGCGATCATTTTAAAAATTTATTTTGGAATAATCCACCGTATGGTGATTAGTCAAATCATAAATGTTTAGTTTAAATAAATTCTATTATATCAGAATTGTATTTTCTTTTCACCGAATTTCGAAATCTTATAAAATGCATGTGCAGATATAAGAAACGCAGCTAGATTCATTTTTGTTGCAAATACAAGATTCCAGGGGGTCTCTGGATTTGGATAAGGTATAATTATCTGATCTGTATTTATTATGCCTTTTAGTGCATTATCTGTAATAAGAGAACTCCAAATAATAAAATTGTAAAGGAATTCATACAGTGCTATCACAGCTATTCCAATCGCGAATAGCTGAAGAATAGATTTGGTTGAGTTTGGTATATTAATCGCCTTTTCGCCACCAATTTTAGTTACGCAATACCAAGTGATGACCGAAAGAATCATGAGATAGGTGACTAGTTTTGGAAACCCTGAAAAAGGAACGTCAGTATCGACAAGTACTTCACCAATAACGATTCTACCTGAATTAAAATATTCTCCAGCACTAATATAAAGACCATAAGATGTAATGAGTATCATTCCCACAGCAGATGCATAAAAGACGACAAGAAAAAAATTTCTTGTTTCTGAATCATCATTTTTCAAATTAGACTGAGTCATAGTAGTATGGATTATGATTAGTGTTCGTGATATAAAAATTAGGTCAGAATAATCTCTAACCATTATACGGCAAAGATTATAATATGTTTGGCTAGCAAACGTATTTTTAATATCCCTAGAGAATTTATCATTATAATTACATTAGTATTAGATCCTCAACCTTTGATATACAGATTTTACATATCACTATTAAATACTTGATATAATTTTAATCAAACTCAAGAGGATCGTCGTGTTTACTCTGCGAAATAGACTGCACTAATGAAATAAATTATTTTTTGATATACCATAATTTATAATGTAAATCCGTGTTTACAGATTTATAATGTTATTATGATAGTTTAGCGCGTAGATATGCTCAAAAGTAATTACAAAATGGATCTAAATGCATTTAAGACTAAGACAACTGATAAGTATCTCAGTTAAATGGCTGGTGCAATCTGCAATGTAGCCGTAATAACAAAAATTAATAGTATTCAGGCTGAAGAGGCTGCAAGAAGGATTACAAAGTTACTTACTAGCAGAGAGATCAAAGTTTATTGTGTTTATCCACTGATACTAGAAGAATACAGTACATCAAAGTCACCTGAAGAATTAAAAACAATTAATCTTGATCTTATTTTTGCAATAGGAGGAGATGGCACTACTTTGAGAGCATTCAGAATTATTCCCTGCGAAATACCAGTATTCAGTATGAATATCGGTGGCAATAGGGGTATATTGGCAGAGCTGGGAGTAGATTCAATAGATGATGCTATTAGTGCAATAGTGGAAGGACGTTATTTTTATGATTCTCGACTCAGAATACAGGCTTCAGTAGAGGGTACGACGACTTCAGCTGCATTGAATGACTTTCTATTTACGAGAATAAATTTGACACGAACACCCACTATATCTCTAAGATTTATGAATGATGAAATCAAACAGAGAATGGATGGTATCCTTATTTCAACTCCAACAGGGTCAACGGGTCACTCATTTTCCATCGGTAGTCCAGTTCTGCATGAAGCGATGAACTGTTTAATGCTCAGTCCAATTGCGTCAGTTAACAGATTGCCAAAGCTAGTAATTCCTACTGAGGAAGTAGAAATTAAGAGTACTCATGATGCAAATCTAATAATAGATGGACAGGAAATATTCAAGGTGTTTGCAGGACAAAGCGTAAAGATTTCTCGTTTTTATCCTGATGCGCAATTTATTCGACTTCGTAAAAAGGGTATGAGGCAGCTTGCAAAACTTGGCTTCTAAGAAATTGGTTATAGATGCAAGTGCCTTTTACTCGGGTGTTTCTTTTCTAACTGTTTCAACATGCTACACTACGAATTCAATTTTAAGTGAAATAAAACATCTAAACCGAAGATATGGTGCAATAGAATTTTTGATAGATTCAGATAAATTAAAAATATTAGAACCCAGCAAAGAATTTCTCAGAAAGGTTGTTACAATAGCAAAAAAAACTGGCGATTACCAAAGACTTTCGACTGCCGATCTATCAGTTCTTGCTCTTGCCCTTCAGCTAAATTCAATATTGATTTCAGACGATTATGCAGTACAGAATACTGCCGCCCTTTTAAAAATTCCAGTCAGGAGTATTGCAAATAACGGCATAACAAAAGTTAGAAGATGGATAAACTTTTGTAGTGCATGTAATAAAGCATATGGGCCAAATATTAACCAATGTGAGCTTTGTGGAAATAATCTGAGACGTCGTTTCAAGAACATTTTAGTTTGAGCTCTATATACAAGTCCTATCGATAACAATAAACTAGGCTATGATTCGGCATTTTTTAAACATTTCATGTTTTTCTTGATGAGTATGACAATAATTATTTGAGGTAAGATACTATAAATTAATTATTTGCTCAAAGTGATCGGTTAAAAACAAATGGATACATTTTGGATTCATTTGTCTGTCAAAGCAAATTTATAGAATATTGTATTGGTGTGATTTATTTATAAGTACAACAATCTAATTAATATAAATTATTGATACAAATAGCACTCTCAAACCATAACATAGCGTTACTTTTTATAATTGCTGCGGTCGGTGTGGCTTTGTCTGTGGTTTCCTATCAGTATTCTTCTTTTACGGCAGGTGAAATATCCAAAATTGCTTCACAAGATGTAACGTCAAATGCTAAGATACAAGCATATGATTTATCGCGTATCCTAGTTCATGGTATAGACTCTATTACAACTAATTTGAGAATTCTTGTTAATTCTCCGACCATCCAAAATAATCGAACGGATATGTCGCAAATTCTTTTAAATACCGCCCAAAATTCGACGAGTGGATTGACAAATGCATATTACCTGCTTGATAAAGATGGTCTACTACTTACATGGAGTAATAGAAATGATACAAAATACCCGATGGGCACTAAAGTGGACTTGAGCTATACACAATACTTTGTCATGCCAAAAGACAAGCATTCAGCATATTACAGTAGCGTAGTAGAGTCATCCAATAATATTCCTAGACTTTATATTTCTTTTCCAATACTGGATAATCAGAAAAAAGATATTAATGCTGGAGTTCAGAATGGTGGATCGAGAACGTTCAAAGGAGTTGTCGTTGCGGTAATAGATATACGCACTTTGGGAAAGTTTTTGCAAAATGAAATATCACCGGAATTTGCAAGCAATGTGGGATTGATGGACAAAAATGGAGTAATTTTATATGCTCGAAATCAATCCCTTATAGGTAAAGATTATTTAGGAAAAGATTTTCAATCAGTGATTCCACCTGAGATAAAAGAACAATATAATACAATTTTGAAACGGTCATTGCAAAATAAGGCGAACGCCGAAGATGTTACAATTGATAATGAGATGACTACAATATCATACCAGCCAGTACTAATTGAGGGAAAAAACCTATGGACACTTTTCATTAGCTCTCCGCATAAGCTCACAAGCAACGTTGGGAATGTGATAGAGCAACAAAAAAACTTTAGCACACTCATGGTCATTATAATTGGTGCAATAGCAGTTGGCATTGCATTTTTAATTTTGTCTTGGAACAGGAGGTTGGAAACCGCAGTAAATGGTAGGACTGCAGAGCTCAAGAAAGTAAACGACTCGTTAATAGAGTCGAATAAATTGCTAGCCGCAGCAAACGAACAGTTGAAAGTTCATGACAAAATGCAGAAGGAGTTTATCAATATCGCAGCTCATGAATTACGAACTCCAATAATGCCAATTCTGGGCGAAGCAGAGTTTATTGAACATCAGTTCAATAATAAGAGGAAAACTATTGAAATAGAAAAGGAACAACTTTCATTGATAATTCGGAATGCAAAAAGGTTAGATCGACTCGCATCGGATATCCTTGATGTTTCAAAAATTGAAAGCCAGTCACTTAAGTTGAATAAGGAAAGATTTAATCTAAAGGAAGTTTTATCAGCCACAGTACAAGATCTCAGAGATCATATCGCAAAAAATATTGGAAATAATCCTTCTTTGCAAGTACTTTACAAAGCCGATGATGTTATTGTATCAGCAGATAAAGAGAGGATTTCCCAAGTCATTTCCAACGTACTAAGTAATGCTCTAAAATTCACTGAAGAAGGTTACATTTCAATTTCAACGGAAACGAAAGGCAAAGATGTAATAATTACCGTAAAGGATACAGGTGTGGGAATAGACTCTGAAATCCTACCAAGGTTATTTTCAAAATTTGCTACAAAATCAGAAAAGGGAACTGGCTTAGGTTTGTATATCTCTAAAAGCATAGTAGAGAGACATGGTGGAAATATATGGGCTGCAAATAATGCAGACGGAAAAGGAGCAACTTTTGTTTTCAGTATTCCAATTAACAATTATTAACAAATCATTAAATGGGATTGGATAAAGAGAATACAGCTAGCCACGCAGTCGGAGAGAACTTTTTTTATAAGTTACTACTGAATTATATATGGTCATGAAAATTTTATATACTGACACCAAATATAATGAAAGAAATAAAAGGGTAGTAATTATGATCAAAATCCATGAATCAAGATTTGCATAGATCATTTTAGTTCATTGGCGACAGATAGGTGTTTGCATGCGCTCTTATTCGCTTAATAAAATATATAGTGAAAGTTCGCTTAATGATATTCTCGACTCGAGTATTTTTAGATTACGATAATCCCTTGCAAGTACTATAAGACAATTCTATCATATAAAATTTGTACACGTCTATGATGATGAATAATAATGGATTTCATTTTCAAAAGCCACACGATTAAATATCGCTAATTTTCAACAAATCAACGGGCCGATAGCTCAGCTTGGTGGAGCGTTCGACTGATAATCGAAAGGTCGAGGGTTCAACTCCCTTTCGGCCCAAGTCAATCTTGACGCTTTATTTAGGCCCACCTTCCAATTATATACATATAAATTCTTCATTCTAAAAGAAAGAGACGTTCTAGCAACTTTTATGTATGGCTTACGAGCACCTGATATAAAAAGCCAATACCTCCGTAGGTTCCAATATTTCTTGGAATTTCTATAAATCTCAGGAACATTAGAAGAATAGACTAAACAATTTGTCCTAAAGGCAAGAGAAAATCAGCGGTGGACTCAAGAAATCCTTATGTCATTCAGAGTTTCAAAAAGATAGACTTAGAAGAGCAGAAATATCTGAATCTACAAATACCAATTATTACAAGGCAACCAAGCTACTTTATGTAATGCACGATATTGTATTAAATTGGAAGAAAATATCTCGTGGGCTTCCATGAGGGAGAAAAGCAACCAAATGAAGATAAACAGATTTTAGTCCTCTTATTTTCATCCTGTAACTACAATCAATTATAAACTATGCATTCAATCTTGTATAACAATGAGAGTGCTTTCAGTCAATGTTGGGCTTCCAAGACAAGTGGTCTTTAATGGGCAAATTGTAACTACTTCTATCTTCAAGGATCCAGTCAAAGGTCCAATAATGTTGCGAAAGCTTAACCTTGATGGTGACAGACAAGCAGATTTAACTGTCCACGGAGGGCTAGACAAGGCAGTATATTCTTATCCAGAAGAACATTATGACTTTTGGCGTAAGCAGTTTCCTGATATGGATCTTAGATGGGGGATGTTTGGAGAGAACTTTACTACTGAAGGACTAATGGAAGATACTGTTAATATCGGTAATAAATTTCAGATTGGATCAGCTAAACTTGTTGCAACCCAGCCTAGAATGCCATGTTACAAACTTGGCGTTAGGTTTGGACGTATGGATGTCATTAGAAGATTTATGGCAAGTGATCGTCCAGGTATTTATTTTAAGGTATTACAAGAAGGACAAGTCGAAGCAGGTGATAAGATAAGTATTATTAGAAAAGATGAAAATAATGTCACGATAAAAGACATTGTGCGCCTTTATGTTAGAGACGACGAAGACATTGAAACTATGAGGCGAGCAACAAAAATAGAAGCTCTGCCAGAAGGATGGAGATATGAATTCGAGCAAAAGATTGAGCGATTGGCTAGAAAATGAAAATTATATAATGACAGTAATGTAGTTTATCATATGTTAAAGTTCTATATCATTAACGGGTTCAAAACTGGAACTAATGTTTCATATAATGGCCTTTGGAAATAGCATCAAACTCATCTCTACATGTCAAAGAGATCCATAGACCCATTGAACAGGACCATCCCCATTCTATTCCTAACTCTATTATTGTAGCAGTAATATTGTCATAGATAGGTAGTATAAAGTATGACAAGGTCTAACCAGGTAAAGTTGACAAAAGAACTTAATATCTTATTTATTTTTGGACTAATAATCCTACTACTTTATTCTACTCATCCAGATTATTATGGTGCTTCATATGTACAAGCGCAACCACAACTACAACTACAACAACAGCCGCAGCATTTGCCGCCAATAATAAGCGTAAAGATTACATCACCAAGTACAGGCCAACAAGTGCCAGTTGGCCAGCTTACAATATCAGGAATATCTACAGATAATGCAACTTCTGATTGTACAGTATATATTGATTGGAATAATACGAAGCCCTTTCAGAAAGCGATAGCAGCAGGTCTTGGAGGAGTAGATGATTATTCTAAATGGAATTATACGTATACTGATAAATATCATCTTATTATAAACGGAACAAACAATCTAACTTCTAAATTATCGTGTTTTGATGATAATAATGGTACACGTACTGTCAATTTAACAAAATATTATAGTGTAAATGTAATTGGAGTAGCAGCCAGGATTACGAATAATACGACTACTATAACATCTGCAAAAGAAGATCAACATCAATCATTTACCATAGACACCAACAATACTGCTAATGCTATTTCAAAAGAAACAGGAGTAGTAAAAGAAGGAGGAGTAATAGTAAAAGACAATATTTCTTCTCTAACTTCAATTCCAAGTCCTCTAATTGCAAATAATTTCACTCTTGACAGAGTCAATGTAAATATCACATCACATAAATCTGGACAAGAAATTCCTGTTGGAAATTTCACGATTGCGGGACATTCATCAGATAATCTAGCTACTAACTGTACAGTGTATGCTGGTTGGGATGGCCAAAATCCACTTCAGATTGTGAAAGCATTAGGTCCAGGTGGAGTCAAGGATTATTCTTCTTGGACTTTTACGTATACCCCTACATATCACGTAATTACAAACGGAACAAACGAGTTGACTGCACAAATATCGTGTTTAGATGATGATAACAAGAATAATAATGAAAATAATAACAATAATAATAATACTAATGCTGCTTATTTAACAAAATATTATAACATAAATGTTACTGGGATAGTAGGATCTCGTTCTTCGTCTTCTGTCAGGGGAGATAATGATAATAATACTAAAACCGCAACAACAACACCACCAGAATCAATTCCTTCTGTTCCAATAACACCATCTGAACCTCCTTCATCACCATCTACTCAGAAGCAACAGAAAGAAGAACCTCTACCAGAGCCTGAGCCCCAACCAGAGCCTGAGCCCCAACCAGAGCCTGAGCCCCAACCAGAGCCTGAGCCCCAACCAGAGCCTGAGCCCCAACCAGAAGACGATGATGATAAAACGATCTATTGGGATATGGAATAATCACAAGATAGTAACGACGATAATTCACATGTTTCGACTTTCAAGGAAATATATTTGATTGAATCTTGACTAGGAAATAATATTCGTTGATTCTCTGATGATAAATGAAGATTATATGATGATGACAAGACCTAGGAAGCCATGTAATCTCTATTATATGAATAACAACTATCAATAATCTTATGAATTACTCCTTCAGTAAGACATATTGTTATAGATTGGTTAGGGTCACTTTCGATAGCAGCGTATGTATGCATCAATTCTAACATGGTATAGTTAGGAGAGAAATTTCATAGCTAGGAAGAAAGAATAAGCAAGCTATTTTCTTCGATGATTCATCTGCACGCATAATATAGTACAAGAAAGGAAATATAAAATATACATACGGCTTATACCTTGATGCATCTCTAGAGGTACTGTTTATCAATTGAATGTATTTTCTTGTCTTTTCCTGAAATGAATAGTAAAATGAAATGTATCGCACTGCGATAGCAGACCTTCAAATAAGGTTGTTTGTAGCCGGGAACAAGGCACACATTCCATTCTGAAGGAAACACAATGCGATACATGAGACAAATATGTCTATGCTAATATAAACGAAAACACATCGTTAATCTCCATTTAATTATTATGGGTTTTATTAACGGCTAGTATTATTTGTCAGTGAATGTAAATATAATTGGAATAATAGGATCTTCTGAAAGGCTCGTTTCATCAACAGAACAAGCGAATAAGAATGTCTTATGAAAATGTTATCTTCGAACCTCTTCGATAATGTATTTAGTGGATACTACACCAAAATCTATTCAATAGGACTTAGTTTATTATGCTTTCATAGATTCAATTGAAAATCCAGCTGGCATTTTACCAATTAACGGGATACCAAAGCTAGTCATTGCTGATGAGGCTGTCGTAGCAGCATGGTCATCGCTACTAGATTTGCTAATACCTGTATCAGGATAATTGCATTAGTAAGTATTGTGGGTCCGAAACTCTAAAAACTCCTAATTCTACAAACTGCTCCTTGGCTTAGTTCTTGTCATCATTAGGCAATAAATACTAATATAAAGAGTATAATTGGGTATTAAAAAGGCGAACTGAGATATTACAATGCAATATCTGCTGTGTGTTTGTTTATCAGATTTTTTGTATGCCTGCAGTTTATTCTAGCCATAAAGGCAGTTACGGTTGAATGTATAATTTAGGGTTATGTATGGAATACTAACTGACAAAAACAAGATCATTAGAACATATTGTCACTTTCTTCTAGAATAGCACCTGTCTGTATTAGATGTGTTTTCCATATATACAATACTTAGAAATGCTACTCAAAGGATGTATTATGATACTTATCACTTAAAAGCGATAAAGTCGATACACAAATTATGTTGTGTAGAGCCTGTGGGGAGGAGATGATTGCATTCAAATACTGTTCGGATTGCAAGGAGGTTATTCAGCACATATGTGGCAGCTGTAAGAAGGAAGATGAAATGTCAATGCATTGTCATGGTCGTAACAACAATCATATTAATTTGAATTTTGGGCAATGTGTACTGATAGTCAGCAATTTCGTTATGTTGATGAATCTCGTATAAGACGTACGCATTACTACCCATATTGACCTGATTTTAGCACAATATTGAATGTTCCCAGGTAGGAGGATTGCTCAGGGTCTTTAGTCAAATTGAGCATCAGATTCTCTCCAGTATTGCTTTGTACCAATCCATCTGTTGAGGCTCCTCTGTAAATCCCATCCTCTTCATTCGTTATGTCGGGAGGTCCGTGGTCACTGTATGGAGGTTGCTTGTGTATCTGCTCGTTGATAGAATCGTTAAGGTAAAACTGCGATGTCCACTTCAAAGTTTTCTCTAATCCTTCAAAATTGCGTACCTTAACGTGTATGTGAATGGCTCTTCCCTGATACCAGCCTGGATAAATCGTAGTAAATCCAACACTCCCATTATCGTCTGTCACTTGATATCCACGAAGGAACTTCTTTCCCATAGTACCAGCATCCTGAACGCCTGAATAGACGCCCTGAGAATTGGCATGCCAGATGTCTACTTGTGCTCCACTAAGAGGAACGCATGAACCATTATCTACGTCATAGACGTGAAGAATAAGAAGCAATGGAAAGCCTTCTTGCACTGAACCATCTGAGGGATCTGACCTGATGTCAGAACGATTGGGCATCCCATCGACAAAGTACGGGCCTTCAATTTGTTGCGGTGTTCCTTCTTCGATTAATGATGGTGTTAATGTGCATTTCTTGTTTGTTGACGAACTGATTTCAGTTGCAGTTAGCTCGGAAGATGGTGGTGGTCCGAATTGTGCAGGAAAGGGCCCAGGAAATGCAATCCCTTGATTCGATGAGATAGAATTACTATTGTTTCTTGGAGGTAGAATGACAACTGGAATTGATTGCGCAGAAGTAATATTAGGTGCTAATGCTGCTGCAAGAACAATTAGTTCAGATAAGGATAATGCAATGATAATTAGGATAATTCTTTTGTTTATTATTTTAGTATGATTCATTTTATCATCCTTTAGAGGCATACATATATCCTACTAGTGTGTGTTATTTAAAACTCGCATCATATCTTTAGATCAACAATATTGATAGCAATAATAGTAAAACGACTTTACGAATGAGGATAGCAAACTAAATTAGGATTTTGCATTTGATGATAATAATAGTAATGGAAAGAAATTATTATTGCTAATATTAAAAAAGAAAATATGAATGTGATAAAATAAAAGCCAAGTCATTATTGACTGAAAGATTTTCAATCGTCGGTATAATTATCGTGTCAATTTTGTTTCACACGTCTTTTGGCTCGCTGGTACATGAATTCATATAATCTATATTCTATTTATATAGACTCGATTGGAATCTATTGTAATAAGGAAACGGTAATCTGACAAATGCCAACCAATGATCTACAAGGGTTAAACAAATTATAATAGCGTAGTTTCGAGCCTTGTATTATTGGCTTTAATTGACCACTTTTTTCTTTATAAAAGTATGATCATGCATTGCTATAAAAGAGAACATTGAAGATTGCATATATCTATATATTTTGTTATATACCTAAATTTTTATCTGTTTCTCTCATTGCCACATTGACAAAGTTTATTCGTCATTACAATATCTTATGAATTGAATTGCCAGAAGCGGTTACAGTAACTAGCAAACTTGTTAAAGAACTTATCGTTCCTCGTCTAGTCTCGTCCAAAAAAGGTGATAATGGTATCGTGCTAGTGGTAGGAGGAAACAAGTTTTACCATGGCGCAGCTATTCTATCTTCTATGGCTGCCCTTAGATCCGGGACAGATATTGTTTACACGGCTGTTCCCAGATCCAACATTGTAGCAGTCAGATCCTTTTCTCCAAATATAATAGCATTCCCAATGTCGGATGATAAATTAACTATGGGTTCGGCTAACCGACTGCTTGCAATGATTCCAAAAAAACCTCATGCAGCTGCTATTGGCATGGGGATGACTATAGCACGGCCAGAGGCATTACATTCGATGATTAAGGATCTGAAAACCAATGGTACAAGGTTACTACTAGATGCTTCGTCTATATTTCCCACTGTTCTCAAAGAAATATGTGGAACTGACACAATCATTACTCCACATGCAGGAGAATACAAACGAATCTTTGGAGAAGATGCAGGCATAGATGAAAAAGAAAAAATATCTAATGTTTACAAGCATGCGAAAGAATACAATATTACTATTTTACTCAAAGGAAAAACAGATATAATTTCAGATGGAGATCGAATTGCTATAAACAAGATCCATAATTGTGCAATGACTGTAGGAGGAACAGGGGACATATTATCTGGCTTGACAGCGGGTATATTAACAAAAATGAAATCATATGAAGCATCAATTTTGGGTGTTTATTTCAATGGAGTAGCAGGCAATCTGGCATATGATAAAGTGGGTTTACATATGGTAGCGACAGATTTGCTAGATCGTTTGCCTAATGCGATGAAACCTTTTGATTCAGTTCAGGAATAGGTTTTGAAAGCTTAAGATGAATGGTTTCAGTGCTTGTAATTTGGTTAGAATTTTGCATTATCTTAGACTCATAGCCGATGTATTTGAAATATGAAGTAAGTAATAATGCCCATGGTAAAACTGATTTGCTATCAGTTTTTGAGTGAATGCTAATTACATTGTTGGTTTTGTCATGTTTTAAGTTGCCTGAATAACTGATTTTTAATGCAGAATCAATGATATTGAATAGTTCGTTAATATTTATCTCAAATATCTTTATTCCTGAATTTTCGATCGATCTGATAATATGAGTACCGAAATCAGCCTCTGGATTTATTGTATGGTCTAATATACACATGGATAATCCCTTTTCAATTAATTTTGCTAGCTGGATTGCTATCGCTGCAATACTGGGGTCTGTGTCGATTATGTGGTTAACCTGCATTGCATTATTCCATTCATTTTCAAAGGTTCTAATATATGATATTCCAAAAACATCGATGGAAGAAAATACTGCCGCTTTCCCGTTGGTGCTGTCTATTGATATCATGTTGTTAGAATCTATTATTATTATGTTATAAGGTAAATCGCCAATTCTCAAATCAATTTCTGTAGGCAATGAAGACAGATTTTCATTTCCAATGCACTGACTTGGTAAAAGCAACCTGATTTTTACCCCGTTTGTAATTGCTCTTATAATAGATGATTTACATTCCGAAATTAGCCTTAGTCCCCATACATCAAGAATAGCATTTATTGAAGATCTAGAACTGCTAATAAGATTCCCGATCTTTTCAACCGCAAGATTGGGATCAAGTACGAAGTATCTTTTTTCTTCAGAACCTCTCGGCCTATGACCTACCTCACTTATTTTCTGCAACTTATATACAATTTTCTTCATATTTTTTACGCGTCGTTCATGAAGTTCGACTATTTCTCCGAAAGCGTCGTTTGGAGGTATTGCACTACTTATCACTGGCTTTTTTTGAGAGATTACTGAAAGCCTCTTTTTCTCAAGCTTCTTAAGCGTTGGGTAAACTTTTGTACGGGGCAAATTTGCATAGTATGCTATTTCACTTGCAGCAAGCGAACCCCTACCGATCATTGTGAGGTAAGCCCTTGCTTCATATTTTGATAAACCGAACTCCTCTAAACTTCCAACAAGATCGTTACTATTATTGTTACTATTATTATTTCTATATTGCATAGAAAGTATTGAAGACTAACATATTACCAAAGTAAATGTATTAGTCAATTAGATTGTATCAAAACTAAAAAAAATGCTAAGCTGTTACAATAAAGCTATGTCACTGTGGTTACAAAATCATAACGTCTCTATTTAATATTAATCTGTAAGCAGATTATAAAGCGCAGGTGAAAATAACATACAATTTACATCAGAATGGGCAAAAGCAGAGTGCAATCTGCAAAGTCCTAGAAGATCTAATTCAATATCTCGGGGCGTATCCATAAAACCTAGGGTTGACTCTTTGGTATGTAAAATAGATGTTCAAATAGTAGAATGGGATCATATCCTACAAGATCTGAAATTAATTGATGATAAGATGTTAACCGGTAAGGTGCTGTCAATAAAGGAAAACGATTCTCAATATTCTATGATACCTTCAGTGGATATTGTACATTCGAGAAGAAGAATCATACAAATATTACTCTTATCAAAAATAGCCTTTGAGATATTAAAAAATAAATTACTAAGAATATCTAATTTTGAAGATATAGTCATTGTACTGGCACCGGCTATGGCAGTTGTGAAAAACATTAGAGCGTCACTTAATCCAAGCTTACCTGAATCAGAGGACAAATTAGGAAATATTTCTGAATTATTGGGATGCATTCTACTAGACGCAGGTCAGGTAGGGGCGTATACGATAAACTTTGGAACAGCTAATGAGGAGGCTGTACATTTGCTAAATGAGGCATCTTTAATGGCAGAACAAAATATTAAAAAATATATTTATTGATATAATATGTGATCAATATCAGTATCATAGGCCCCTATTGTGGCCACGTTCTTAGATACACAATGACATGTGTTTTCTAACATTTTATTATCTCCATTTTTATCAAGTCCCAATTACAGTCATATGAGCTATCCATCGAAAATTATACCCATACTACAAATGAATTATTACTCTGAATAGTATCTAAATGAAAATGAATGAAGATCTTTTTCTTTTGACAAAAAATATATAATTTATTCACGACAAGATTTTAAATATCTAAGCTAATTCAACTTATAATATGAGATTTGAATTTATCGTATATACCAATAGAAGATATGTAAGAAGATAATAATATTAAAAGCAATTGAAGAAATGATCCTATAGGATTTGAAAAGTGCAGATTAGTAGTTGGTGCAAACTATTTTGTTTTTTACGCAATATAGATTTACAACATAGTAATTCAAAGCTGAATCAGAATCCATTTGGACGGTAAACATATGAGTCTGGCTCCACAAGAATTAGAAAATAGTGCTAGTAAATATGCCGCCGAGGCAATCAGATTAGATTCCCAAGGTTCGCGAGGCATGGCTGTCCAATCGTATCAACGGGCTATTGAGGCTCTTGTTAAATTAATTGAGATCTACCCTGAATACAAATTAAACAAGATATATATGGAAAGGGCTAGTGCCTATCAAAATAGAATTAAATCATTACAAATGTCTCATGGTCTTGATGATGAAAAGACCTCCACTGTTAATCATACTAATGAAAAATTCCATCCAACAAATGGTAACGGCAAGACGGATATGCAGAGGGATAGACTAAAACAAACCAAAAGTGCGGAGAGTCTAAATGCTGACTTTGATGATCTTGTAATGAAAGAAAAACCAGACGTTTCTTGGAATGAGGTTATTGGTCTGGAAGATGCAAAACGTGCGATGAGAGAATCCATTGTATACCCAACTAAGAGAGCTGATTTATTCCCTTTAGGTTGGCCAAGGGGAATATTATTATATGGTCCCCCTGGATGCGGTAAGACATTATTAGCTGCAGCTGCTGCTGCCGAGATAGATGGATACTTTATCAACGTTGATGCAGCTTCAATGATGAGTAAATGGCTGGGCGAAGCAGAAAAAAATGTATCAAAATTATTCTCAATGGCTCGAAAACTAAATGAAAATGAAAATATTCCCGTTCTTCTCTTTATTGATGAAATCGATTCGCTATTGGGAACTAGAAATAGTGAAGTTGGAGGTGAAGTTAGGGTAAAAAACCAGTTCCTGACCGAAATGGACGGAATCAATGGAAAGTCAAAAGAAACACAACTATACGTTATAGGAGCAACTAATAAACCGTGGAGTTTAGAAGCGGGTTTTCTTAGGAGATTTCAAAAAAGAATTTATGTTACACTTCCCGACATTGCTTCAAGAATAAATCTATTTAATCAGTATACAACACCATTAAAAAAAGAAAAGACGTTAAAAAATGAAGAACTTGCAAAGTTTACGGAAGGATACAGTGCAAGTGATATCAAAGATATCTGCCAATCAGCCCAGCTAAGAGTAGTAAATGAATTATTTGAAAGTGGCAAGGCTATGGATGTAGAGCAAATTCCAAGAGCGATTATTGCAAGTGACTTTAAGGAAATTTTCAAAATAAGAAAACCAAGCGTTACCTCAGAGATGATTAGAGCATATATGAAATGGAGTGATCAATTCAAGGCGCTTTGAGGTTTTCAGCTAATGGTTTGTATCTATCTATTTCATTAGATATCTTTTTGTTTGAAAATCCTTCAGCTCTCTTATTACCTAAATTAATATGTCATCATCCTAATTTCCTTGTAATCTTATGAGAACCGCTGTATATCAGTATGAATAGACCCCGAAGGCTGTCACTCTAAATATGACAAAAAAGGTCATAATTTTTGATATCGGAGCAGCGATTTTTATATCAGACTTCTTCATCCTATCAAAAGTCTAGCATAGGACTAGTATCTTGACTAACAATTGAACTACTGTATATGTGGAGATTACCAATATTATCAACAGATACCACTATCTATCTTTAGCCAAAAAATCCTCGTTTCTGTATCTATTTCATAAGTACGATTCTATTTCCTTTTTAAACCAGTTTTTAGTATTTCAAGAGCGAAATTAATTAACAATTATTAATAGTCCTTTATGTAATTTAATATTATAATATAATATTCTAATAATAACAATTTCATAAGTAAAAAGACATTCTATTACAAAAAACCGCCGCAGATAACTAGCATTATAATTTATACTATTTTTAATTGCTGACTACTCAGTACGTATATATATTCTCATAATAACTCGTGTTAATTGCATTGAAAGAGGTAATTCCACTTGGTGCATCATTAGCATCGATGGCTGCTGCAGGAGCTCTTGCTGTATGGATTGGAAAACAGCATAGAGGAACAGATGGAATGATGAGTATATCATCTGCTGTTAGAACAGGTGCGATGGCCTTTCTAAAACGCGAATTTAAAATTGTTATTCCAATCGCTATAGCCTTGACAATAATAATTAGTTTCACATCAGGAGTTTCTAATGGAATAGCTTTTGCAGTAGGAGCGGCGATGTCAGGTCTTTCGGGATTATTGTCGTTAAGGATTACAGTTAAAGCAGCTGTAAGGGCGGCTCAAGCTACTTCTCGTGGGTTAGGCCCTGCTTTTGCCACTGCCTTCAGAGGAGGAGCCACAGTAGGGTTATCCGTGCCCGCAATGGCCTTAATCGTTATCACGGTTCTTTACCTAGTGTTTCCTGAACCATTGATGATAGCTGGAGTAGGAATAGGAGCAAGCTTAATTGCCTTATTCATTAGAGCTGGTGGTGGAATATTTACTAAAGCAGCTGACCTTGGAGCAGACCTGGTAGGAAAAGTGGAGGAAGGAATTCCAGAAGACGATCCAAGAAATCCAGCAACAATAGCTGATAATGTCGGCGACAACGTCGGCGATGCAGCAGGAATGGGATCAGATATTTATGAATCCTTCATAGTCACTCTACTTGGAGCAATGCTCTTGGGGGCATTGGTTATTCCAGATAGCTTAAAACATCTTGCAGGAGAAACATTTTCTTATATTAACCTTTCAATAGTCAATATTTCAGTGAATCCACTAGTTCTTTATCCAATTATAATAGGAGCATCAGGTCTCATTGCATCGATTATAGGAGCAATGACTATTACCTCAAGAAAAATTAATGATCCTATGAAACCTCTAAATATAGCCTTCATAATCAGCGCCATTATAGCAATAGTATTAAACTTTTTTATGACTACTATGTTCTTTGGAAATACAATTTTAGCCTACGCTCTCTTTGCTACAACTGTTGTAGGTGTAATATTGGTTCCTGTCATTCAGAGGATCACCGATTACTTTACTAATTATAAGTATAAGCCAGTTAGAGAAATTGCAGATTCAATAAAGTGGGGATACGCGTCGAATGTTTTGACTGGAATAATAATGGGAATGAGATCTACAGGTCCATTTATGCTTGCTATCGTGGTAGTATTGGGTACTTCATATGGGATTGTTTTTGGCGTTACTGGAGATCCCTTGATGGGTATCTATGGTACTGCAATGGCTGCTACAGCCATGCTTAGCTTAGCAGGCATCGTATTATGCATAGATGCATTCGGACCTATCAGCGATAATGCTGGAGGATTAGTTGAGATGACGGGTATGGGAGAAGAGAACAGAATTATCACTGATAAGATAGACGCTGTTGGAAATACTACAAAGGCGATCACAAAAGGATTTGCTATTGCCAGTGCTGGTCTAGCGGCATTAGCTATGATCCAGGCCTTTCAACATGAAGCAGACAAAATCTTTCCGACAAAAGAATTCTTGTACTCTTTATCCGATGTAGGATTGATTATAGGTCTATTGGTTGGCGGGCTGATTCCTTTCTTTGTAACCAGTCAGCTAATTACAGGTGTAAGCAACTCTGCAGCAAAAATGGTCGATGAGATAAGAAGACAATTTAAAGAAAAGCCTGGTATTTTAGATGGAAAAGAAACTCCTGACTATGCACGATGCGTAGACATCGCAACTAGCGCTAGTCTACGCGAGTTATGGAAGCCTGCACTCGTGACCGTAGCAGCACCAATAATTACAGGAATTCTGTTAGGACCGACTGCTGTAGCAGGCGTGTTAATGGGCGCTGTCGTTAGTGGATTATTTCTGGCATATCATCTTGCAAACAGCGGAGGTGCGTGGGACAATGCGAAAAAATATGTTGAACTATTGGGAAAGAAAAAGACCGAAGCCCATGCAGTGGCAGTAGTTGGAGACCTGATTGGTGATCCATACAAGGATACAGCAGGACCCGCTCTAAATACTGTAATTAAGTTACTGAATACAGTAGCAATAGTATTTGTGCCGGTCTTTATTGGTATTATTGCTTTGTAATAGATTAGCCAAAAACATAAACGCAGGTCATAAGAGTGGCTTTGGTATAAATGACACTTCAAGGCAAATTCGATGCTAAGGCAGTCGAAAATGAGGTTCGCAGTTATTTAGATAGGATCAATCTTAAATCTCTTGTAGAAAATGAAATTTTTGATAATAACGATATAGTTAGTTATATTGAGGGTCCTCCAACAATGAACGGAGAGCCACATGCAGGACATCTAAGAGGACGAATAATAAAAGATGTCTGGTATAGATTTAATACTTTTCAAAAGAAAAAGGTGATTTTCAGAGCAGGCTGGGATACTCAGGGTCTCCCAGTAGAATTGCAGGCTGAAAAGGAATTAGGATTAACAGGAAGTAAAATAGATAATCTTAAGAAAGTCGGGATAGAAAAAATTGTTGAAACATGTAAGAAATTAATACAACATTATAATGACAAATGGCTTAGTGCAGACAAATTACTTGGTATGTCCCTTGATTATGAAAAAGCATACTGGACTTTCTGTGACCAATATATTGAAAGAGAATGGAAGTACTTAAAGAAATCTTGGGACAATGGAATACTAAAGGAATGGTTTAGGGTTGTTGCATATTGTCCATCATGCCAAAGTTCTCTTAGTAATGCTGAGGTTAACCAAGGATATGAAATAGTCGAGGATCCCTCTTTCTATTATAAAGTAAAATTATCAACTGAAGATATCTATCTAATAGTCTGGACAACCATGCCTTTTACAGTTGTTACAGATGAAATGATCGGCGTCAATCCTGAAGCTAAATATGTGTATGTAACTGTCAACGGTGAAAAATGGATTATTGCAGAAATCCGATTGCAGGATTTGATGAAAGGGTTAGGGATTTATCAATTCAAAATCGAAAAAACTATTTATGGTAAAGATCTTGATGGCAGACATTATATACATCCTCTACTCCATTTGATTCCAGAACTTGGCACTTTAGCAAAAGAAGGATCTATTCACTTTGTTGTGGCAGAAGAGTTTGTAGATGTCGCAACCGGTAGCGGCATAGTTCATCTGTCTCCTGCAAACGGTGAGGTAGATTTTGACATTGCCACAAAAAGAAATGTACCAATATTTGTACCAATAGACGATAGAGCTTTTTTTACTGAAAAAGCAGGTGAATTTAAAGATACTTTTGTCAGAGATGCTGATCGCATGGTAATCAAAGCAATGGAAGAAGTAGGTGCTGCCGTTAAATCAAGTATAATAAAACATCAATATCCAACTTGCTGGCGTTCCCGTCACAAGTTGGTCTGGCTTGCAAGACGAGAATATTTTTACATCATCCAGAACCTTGGTGATATGCCACTAGAAGCAGCACAAAAGGTAGAATATTTTTACGAACCACCAAAAAATAGATTTTTTGAAATTATAAAAGAAAAGGTGCCAT
Organism: uncultured Nitrososphaeraceae archaeon; assembly: GCA_963837175.1. Lineage (GTDB taxonomy): Archaea > Thermoproteota > Nitrososphaeria > Nitrososphaerales > Nitrososphaeraceae > JAJNBK01. Next base: position 74,217 of record CAWIMJ010000025.1, on the reverse strand, counting down.
GGTGTATATCCAGGGAGCGTATCTGGGGAACCCCTCTTCCAATTTGGTCGTGTCCTGAGTGTGGATACAAAAATCCATTATTCTCAAGAGATGAAATCATAAAAAAGGCAAGAATTCTTCCAGATGGACCCAACTTCGAACTTCATAGACCGTGGATTGACAGGATTGTGATAAGATGTGATAAGTGTGGAGAAGATACGCAACGAGAGCCTTTTGTTCTGGATACATGGCATAATAGTGGTGCAGCGCCCTATGCTTCACTCACCGATGAAGAATATCAGAATCTAATTCCTGCTTCCTTCCTAACTGAAGGAATAGATCAAACACGAGGTTGGGCATACACTCTGTTAATGGAAAATGTGATATTGCAACAACGTGCTATTGCGCCCTTTCAATCGTTTTTATTTCAAGGGCATGTGCTAGATGACAAAGGAAATAAAATGAGCAAAAGTCTCGGAAATGTAATTGATGCAAATAACTTACTCAACGAAAATTCTGTAGATTTGATCAGATTTTATTTTATGTGGAAAGCATCTCCAATCGAATCATTGAACTTTAGCCTTAAAGAAATGGAAAGAAGACCCTATCAGGTCATGAGTACCTTGTATTACTTACATACTTATTTTAAACAGAATAGCAGCTTTGACAAGTTTGAAGAGAAGAATCATAGTCTTGGCTGGGTGATGGACAATAACTTATTAAGTTTACCCGAGATATGGCTTTTATCAAAGTTGCAGAGTCTTGTATCCGAGGTCACAATAGCTTTTGAAAGATGTAGATATAATGAAGGAGCAAAAGCAATCGAAGAATTTATAATTAATCAATTAAGCCAGACGTATATTCCTGTCACCAGAAATGATATTTGGGACGACAGCCAAGATGGACTTAATCGCAGATTTACAATCTATTCTTTATTGGCCTATTCACTCACGCAAGTAGATATAATGCTTCATCCTTACTCGCCATTTATTACCGAGTATCTCTACTTGAGTTGCTTTCCATATCTAAAGAGTATTCTCCTTGAACGTTGGCCAAAATATGAAGGAAAACTTGTTAACAGAACGGTTGAAGAAGCTTTCGACAAATTAAAAGAAGTTATCTCTCTTGCAAATGCCGCAAGAATGAAAATTCAATTTAAGAGACGATGGCCAATGAAGGAGGCTTTGATTTGCACTTCTGATCCAAGATTTCTTTCTGTGTCTGGGATTTCGAATATCTTGAAAAGCCAACTAAATGTTGAAAATTACTCTCTCATAGAGATCCATGACGGTACAGCATTACAAAAACTATTAAGTCTCTTAGAAAATAAATTGCCAATTGTTCCCGATATTGAGCTGATAATGAAAAAAATCGCACCTAGGGTAAAGGAGAATACTGATAAAGTAAAACTCGCCTTTGAAAAAGTCGACAAGATAAAATTGCTCGAATCTCTGAATTCATCTGGAACATTCCTGCTAGCATATGAAGGTGGAGATACCTCTATTTCAGCAGATGATTTAAGACTCTCATATCTAGCCTCAGATGGATATGTTATGTCAGAGAGAAATGACCTTATAGTTTTTATTTCTACGCAACGCGACAAGGAATTGACATCTAAAGGCTTCTTGAGAGATTTGGCTCGAAATCTACAGCAATTACGAAAGGAGAGTGGTTATAATCCAACAGACACACTTTCAACAGCGTTCATTGCAAATTTATCTGATGAAGAAATCTCTTTCCTTTCTCCATTGAAGGAGGAATTGAAGTATCTTGTAAGAGTGAATTCTATTGTATTAACAAAAGATGTAACTGAAAAAGTAAATTATAAATTAATAGATCTTGAAGGCCGAAAACTCTATATTTCAATACAGTAAAATGCGACCTTTTTTATAAGTTTGTAAATTATGCCCATAACTATACTAGTAACATAATTATATTAGAGAATGTTATAGAGAAATGAATTAACAAAAATAACTTTAGTAGGGAAATGTAGACTAAATAGATGTAATATGTTAAATATTTTTGTCATATAGTATTATAAATACAAATTATAATAGTTAATAGACTATGGCTAACAAGCAGGTAACTTTAGATGAAAAGCAAGTAACATTGGATGAGTGGCTGGTTGAACGGCTAAGAGAAAAACTTAGCAAAGCAACTGTTAGTGCTAGTCGAACAGGCAAGCCTATTTTATTATACAGAAACATTATGGATGAAAATGAGGCAGCTGCAGAAGAAGAAGTCGCTACAGTTAGTGAGAAAAACGCTATTGTTCAGGTTTATACTTATGGTGGATTCATTCCTCCTACATTTCAGCAGCAATATGTCTTTATGTTAGATGAATTTCCAGCGTGGGTTATGAAAAGGAGTCGTAATCTTCTTTTACAATGTCTTGAAAACTTGGAATAGAATAATAAGTATATTATTATTAGAAGACAACCTGTTAGATTTATTCGGTTTTAGTCTATTATTATGTGTAATTCTAATAACTTTTTGTCCATTAAAATGTCAATCAAAATCTATTAGTCTCTGATTGGGAGTTTAAATATGCTTCACCCTTTGTACTAATGCATATTTGTAAATGTATAGTAAAACTAAAATATTATTATGATTTAAGTGCATTAAAAGCCCGGAAATCCATAAACTAGGTCGGTATTTCTTTGATTTACCAAAGCTAGAGTTTTCCTTATAAGCTGATACATATTATTAAAACACGAACAAGTACACATTTTATTGTTCTGCATCCCTCTTATTTCGCGTATTATTCCTTCATATACACCGTGTTCATCGTGAATACACTTATTCGACTTATTCACTGTAGTATAAAATATTTTAGGTTATTTTGACATTATTACTATTATTATTATCAACAGGATATTACACCATAATTTTTAAATTATTTTGATGCACTACAAGCATAGATGGATGTTTATAGTGAAGATCGTCCTTGGGGGAGATTTGAAAAATTCCATGAGAATCAACTATCTACAGTTAAACTAATTTATATTAAATCTAATTCTAGGCTCAGTCTTCAGTATCATAAAGAGAGATGGGAATTTTGGAAAGTAATGAAGGGCACTGCTCAAGTAGAGTTGGATGGTAAGATACTTCAAGTTAAGGAAGAAGAAAATGTAGTTATTCCAAAAGGAGCAAAACATAGAGTTAAGGCAGTGAATGATGACTGTGTTATCCTTGAGATATCGTATGGTAAATTTGATGAAAATGATATAGTAAGAATTGAAGATGATTATCAAAGAATAATAAAAACTTAGGAAAGAGATTCGTGTTCTTTTGTAACTATCTTCTATTGTTCTTTAATTTAATATACTCTATTTGATGACTGCTAAAATTCTGGATTTAATGATGGACGCTACAAAAATTGTTAGGATAATTTGATACGGCTATTTCTATATATATATAAAAAGAGAAATGTGCTTTCGAATCCATGGTTAAGATTAAGGTTTGATAAATTAAATCCTCTAGATCTTATCATGCAAAGATGTATTGATCAATATTTTGCTCTCTCTATATCTGTTTTTTTAATCAAAAATATGAATTTAATAAAAAACAGACACTATCTATAAATATGATCCTGTGAAACTTCTCCATTTGATTACTTCTCCTTTACACAGCTAACGCGCTAAAGCCAAGTATAATTATAGAGGATATTTAATTGCTAAGTACGATTAAATTCGTAGACAGAAACAACAAAGACTAAATCCTCTTTAGATCTACGAGTTACATTACAACAACAACAACAATAATCTAGAATCGATTTTTTCTCCATACTATTGTTGTTACAAATATTAATGCAGATGCAATAAAACCTCCGTAAGACAAATTAGGACTATGTGGTAGCATTATTACGGATCCGATGAACAAAGCTGATGCAAAGATGCTTCCTGCAAGAACATTATTGTTATTTCTTTGTGGATTGGTATAGTAGGAGTAGTGTTGATGTGTTTCTAGATAAGATTTCAGCAATGGTGCAACATAGATAGATGCCTCGATATTTTTTGTAAATCTCTTTATGGATTCTTTTATTTCTTCCTTATAAGCTTCTTTGATAAGTTGCTCTTGCTCTAACAAATTTGCTAACACTTTTACAAAATGGAACTTTACCTTATGATGATGATATATGCCTTCAAGGATGGATGTCATTCGCATATACAATGCCAGATTTTTTGGCAGCCTGAATGGAAATCGAGTCAAGGTTTTGTTGGCAAGTTCCATAAATGCATTAACTTCCATTCTGTCTACTTGTTTTCCATGTAGAGATTGTATGCTCATCTCTAGAGCTTTTTCAACAACGTAACGATTGACTGTTGGCTCTAATGTTTTGAGATCCATTAGGGCATTGACTGTCCTGACAGCGTCTTTTTCGATCAATCCAAGATATAGTCTGATCAACATAATGCGAGTCTCATTATCTATTCTTCCAACCATTCCAAAATCATACAGAATTATTGCACCACCACTATCAGGAGCTACTGAAATGTTGCCTGGATGGGGATCAGCATGAAAAATAGTATGCCGTAATAACATTTTGAAGAAAACACGGTGTATCTTCATTACTAATTTTTCTCTGTCAATTCCCATAGCTTCGAGTTTTTCGATATCGGTAATTTTAATACCTGGAATATATTCTAAAGTAAGTACATGTTTTGATGTTCTCTCTAATATTACATTAGGAATGATTATCATCTTATCGTTTCTGAGATTATGTTTGATTGTGATAAGATTTTCAGCTTCTATTCTATAATCCATTTCTTCATGAATTGTTTCAATAAATTGGGATAGCATACCTTCGGCTGAAAAACGCAAATTGGGATCAATAAAGCGTGTAGCGAGGGGAAGTATTTTTTTTAGAAAGAATATGTCTTTTTCTACGATGTGTTCAATGTTTGGTCTACTTACCTTGACAATAACATCCTTGCCATTATATCGTGCAAGATAAACCTGTCCAAGACTTGCACCTGAAAGTGATGAGGTATTAAACGTGTCAAATAAATTTCGAATATCTCCTAATTCTTTTTCTATTATCGATTTTACTTCTAAGAATGAGGCTGGTGGGACTTCATCTTGCAGTTTTGCCAACACTTCAAGATAAGGTTGTGGCAAAATATCGGCTCGTGTTGAGAGCCATTGACCTAACTTAACGTAAGAAGGACCAAGGTCAATGAAAGTTTTAAGGGCCTTTTCTGCATGTTTTCTGAATTTTTTCTCATCGATATTTTTTCCTTCTTGTTTGACCCATTTACGCCTGTCTCTTCTAAAGTTAACTACTATTGGTAACAATTTAAATAATACTCTTGCAATGCGGATTTTTGATGGCTCTTTTGGAATAACTTCAGTTTGCTCACTAAAATGCTCCTTTAAAGAAGAAATTTGTTCTGGGACTTGAGCTGGGTTCTCCATTTGGTCTAGGTTCTCCTATTTTTTCTAATGGTGTTATTGACAATATAAGAAACTGAGCCTGCAGTTGAAGCTGCGAGACATCCAGCCAAAATTGCGTGATATAAAGCAGTTCTCTGATTCTTCCCTTTTGCTTTGCTTCTATCATATACTTCTTGACCAACTTTATATCCAACAAATGCCGCGGAAAGGCTACCGGCCAAATACTCTGGGGCATCTGCTAATAAGTGTCCTAGTGCATCCTCCTTTGGATCTATATTATCCCTGTGAACAGTATAATTATCATCATATTCTCTAATATGCAAATTTCCATAACGAAATTCTCTTTTGGCTCCCTTCTTATTGCCTAATGATGTTTCTTTATAATCAATTATAGGTCTGACGGGTTTAGGCACAATAATACTGCCTTCGCCGTCAATATAGTGCACGTCTGTTTAGAGTGTTCAATGACATATAAAATTAACTTTTAGTCTATTGCATGAGTGATATAGAAAGAATATGTGAGACAGTGTCTTCGTTAGATAAAAAGAATGATCTGCATATTCAAAATTAAAATTAAACCCTATAATATAAAAGAAAAAGGCTAAATAAGAAAACCAACAGAACCTTTCTACATGCGGGACCTAATCCTACTGAATCCGGCCATTAATTCTCTTTCTTGCTTGAACGTAGAAACTTTAGAAGAATTCTGATAACTCTAATTGCTGTCAGACTATCATTTTATCAATTCATTCGAAGTATACTATGAAGATGGAAGCAGCATCAGATCCTTCCCAGAGGAATGGAACTGCATTTTACTCATAACATCATATTTCGATAATTACATTTACGAGAATATATATATTAGCCAACAACAACACGAGAAGAAGGAACAGAAGAGGAAGAAGAATGAGAAGAAACTCTTAAAAGGTTAGATTTCAAACCTTCTTTCATGTGGTGGTTTTGGTTGTTGTTGTTGTGGTGGTTTTTTGGTAAAAAAAGGTAGGTTAAGTTTGCTTTCAACGCAGAAGACCTCATAGAATAGCATTATTCCATTACTAATTATCCCATAAACTTTATTTAAATAAACTTGAGCCCTAAATTTTAGATAAACTATACCTTCGATTTGAAAAACAAACTAGAATAGCTCTTAGACTAATCATTTTACACTGCCGCAACTGGATTACATATACTAGTGTATTACATCCCACATACCCCATGCCAACGCTTATGTAATAATACATTAAGAGCCTATAGGTGGGAACCATAATAGTGTAAAATTTGATTCACACATCCACTTTGGGTTACAAATTTGTGTCGATAACAGTTCACAAACCCCCCAGCCCTTGACAATCTTGATGCTTTATTCACGTTTACATTAAATAATCGGCTCTGTTAACTTAAGGAAAAATCTTTGGCTAAATATATTGTATTCTCCTGATATTTAAAACAAGAAGAAATAGGACATCTTTTGAAGATATCGCTTATGACTTGTACTTTGTAGGTCTTTCATTTAGAATGCAGCTAAAACATTATCATCAAGAGCTACAAAAAGGACTATATTTCAATATAGAATTGGGTGCAAAGACATTGACCCAGAAGAATTAGCTATAAAGAAGAAAGATTTTTGAATTTATAACTGATGAAACACAAATAAGGGTAGAAAATAAGTATTTTTGGATTTGGATTGCTATTGAACCGACAGAAAAATCAATTCTTGATGTTTATCTCTTAGCAGAAAGAAACATGTTTGTTAAGAGAAATTTCTAAACTGATTGATAAAAGATTATTGAAAATATACACTTTCAACACTGATATGGTGGTACATGGTATCCATATACATGTAAATTCCTCAAGTTAAGATATCATCTTCACTCCACATATGAGAAAAGTATTATCAAAGAACAATCCAACACATTAACGACAGAACAGAATGTTTTGATGATGATTACTTTCCATGCAGAAAAGAGAAGTGTAGACTAATCCATTTGAGAAATTGGCTCAATCTGTTTGTTAACTATCATAATAAAGAAGTGATTGCGTAGTTAACAGAGCCGTAAAAAGTAATTGTTATGTTAACCTAACAGAGTCGTCATCGTCGTCGTTTATGTTATCCGGGTTTTCTAATTCTCTTTGGAATAGGAGAACGACTAAGATAATTGACTAATTCTTTTACCATAGGACCCATCTTGTATATTTGTGGCATAACATCCACCTGAATTGTGTACTCTTCAAGTGCTTTCTTAGTAGATGGTCCTATTGCAACCACAATGACATTGTTATTAAGTGAAAATAGCAAAGGCTCTTTCATCTTATGAGTTTCCGCTATCTTGAAAAGGTCTCTAGCAGACGGTGGGCTTGTAAATGTTATTGCATGAATATCTCCTTTGTTTATAGCCTCTATGAGCTTGATCACTTTATCTTCATCAGGATAAACGTAATTGAATCCCATTTCCTCCAGAATTTTGGCGCCGCTCGCTTTGAGATCAAAAGAGTATGTGTAGGTAGAACATTCAAATATTTTTGCTCCTGCTGCAGACATCTCATTCCTTAAGATAGGAAAATATGAGCCATGCCAAAGGACGCCAATCTTCTTTGCCTGTATGCCGCTACTCTTTAGCATCTTCGCTATTCCATCGGCTGTATTTTCGTCAGGCACAATATCAGTCTTTATACCATAATTAGCCAAGGCGATCTTTGGCTTTAAACTCCTAGCAACAATAATTGTCTGTCTCAAAGCCTCAATGACATTACTTTCCATTTGTAGTTTTTTGGCAGCGGACATAAGAGAGTATACTCCTGGCCCAGTCATAAAAATCATGTAATCTAATTTATCTTCTATTATTTTCTTTATGAATTCCTCAGTTTCCTTCGATTTATCCATATTTGACTCGATACCAACTGTTGGTGAAATATATGGTATGCCTCCAAAGTTCGTTATCAGGTGAGCTAGTTCTAATGCTCTACGGCTTGCTGTTATGGCAACTGTAAGACCCTTAAGTGACAAACCAACCACCCAGTAATAATTGAGAAAGCATTACTTCTGTTTTGATAATATTTTTTTTCATCTATGATAAAACTCCTCTTTCCCAATCGACAGACACTAAAAGAGACAACTTTATTATTATACATATCCTAAAAACGATTACGTTTAGTATATTGATCTACCTATATTCTCAATGAATAATATTGTTCTTTATATCAGTAGAGAATTTATGTAGAATCCCTTTTTTTTGCCTTATACCGTAAGGCAATGATGGATATCTTCATATCCTATAATTTTAAATTCCAGAGCACTCGTTAATTTACAAGGGCTAAACTATCTTCGCTCCAATTATTTAATTTTAAACAAATTAAATATATGATCTGAGTAAACCATTTCTATATTCTTGAATTTTGTTTCAGATGGTTGTTGTTGTGTTCCACTGGGGGTTATCATATAGAGATTTTTGTGCTTGTTCGCTAAACTTCTAGATAATCCATACAAATCGTCTGATGATATGTAAACCCTTTTATCTTGTAGTTTAATTTCCATCCAGCCTCGCCAGTGCTTTGCTCCTATAATTAATGAAGTTGGATCTGTATTCTTATTTACCCAAGAAATCAGATCTATTAGATTATCATTATGAGAGATATCTAGTGAGTTAAATTGCATTGTAAGTGGTACAAAGCTCTGAATATATTTTCCTACAATACCATACACAGAAAATCCATCATAAGGCATTACTGCATATATTATTCCTATTGCAACAACAATAAAAAGAAATGAAGCCGCTAATATCTTTGCAACATTTGTATTCTTTTGAGTTAATTGAATAATGCCATAGCCACCAAAAATAGAGATAAAAATGCCGCATAAAATGATCCACCTGTCAGCAACTAACAATTCTGTATCTTGGAAAATTAACCAAGAGAATGCTCCTGTAACAGAGAATAGCAATGGGATTTTAAGTAATTTATTCTTCGCAAGTTTGAAGCCAACTATTCCTACTGGCGTAACCAAGCCATTACAAACAAGAAATAATATTAAAAGATTCGTTGGATTATAGAATGTAGGCGTAATAGGTTGCGGAAGGATGTTGAGTGACTCTATTGTATTACTATAGAGATAACTATATCCAAGAATTAATGAGAGGGCAAAGAAAAATGTACAAACTACTGAATATAGAATTGTTAATCGATTATTAACGGTAAAAGTATAAATTAGTAGAGAGACTGTGCATAGTAATCCTACCATTCTATCAGACATTGCTGTAATTGCGGAAAGCATCAAGGCTGCAATAATAATCCTATTGTTGGTCTGCTTTCTCTCGTAAATCAGCGAAAACATTAGAAACATAGTTGAGAGAGAGAATAAATCCCGATGAAGATCCCATGTTGTTCTAGGTACAGTTAATTGGAATACGATGAAGAATGCCAAATAAATACTGTAACTGATGTCAATTTTGAAAATTTTGCGTCCAATATAAAAAATTGAAATTCCGAAAATACCATATGTTATAATAGCAAATGTTGTAACAGTAAAATGAGGAGAAATAGATAAAGCAGTGTTAACAACATGAAGCAATGAAACGTAAAATGGAAACTGCACAGAGATCGTTGGCCAGAATTTATCAAAATTCGTTACTACTGGAATGTAATAATTGATAACGTCGTATCCTATCGGATAAGGATACGCAAGCAGCTCTGGAACGATTCGTATTAGAGAAGCAACCGAGAAAATAAATAAAACTGCATATTTCTCATGACTAATCAGCCTTGCCTTGAGATTTAAAGCATACATATGATCTCTAATCATTTTATTTTAACGGAGCTAATTACTTAATTAGTTATAGTCAGTGAATCTTTAATTATATAAATTTCTATATCGACCTAAAGAGTAGATAAATTATAATATAGAGAATAAAAAATATACTGTATATGTATACACCGAAAGCCTAATGAGAAATTGAAACTAAAAGAGCTAATTACTATTATAAGGGAATATTTGATTAGTAGATAATAAGCATTATTATAATGCATTAAGAAGCCTATTCATTTTATCAAAGCTAATTTCAAAACCAAAACGCCGTTCTTCTTTCTTCATGTTCCTATACATACTCATCAACAAATTTACATGCCTGATTGTACTTAACGTGCCGTTCATTTTTAATCTCACAATTCTGTAAACATTATCATAATATTCAAATCTATGGAGCACCTTCTTTCGATACTGCTTGAAATCGAATTTGTATTTGCTATTGTCAAAGACTTCGAGGAAAATATCGCAGCATAGTAAGGAAGGAATTATTCCTTCTCCTAACATAGGGAAAACGCATCCAATAGATTCGCCTATCCCTATTACATTATCCTGGTAGAATGGTTCCATCCGTTTGGGAGGAGATAGGCGTATGGGTCTTCCTATTTTCTTTACAATTTTAACTTCAGGCTGCTGAATAAAAAATTCTGCAATACCGTAGTATTTCCTATCAATGTCGCCAGCTCCTATGTACCCTCTATTATGATCAAGAGGAAAATACCAGAAATAACCTCTTGCTCCCTTATATCCTATCACATAAAAATCCTCTTCATCATGAATGTTTTCTACCAGATATTCATATGCAGGTATCAGGAAATCTTGCTTTGATTTTGGTAAAAGTGTACGATGTAGTCCCGTGCAATCAAGTACATAATCATACTCATCCAAGGGAAACGAGTCTGGGCTGCATTTGACACCATACTGAATTGTAATTCCTTCTAAAAGATCTTCCTCCCATTTTTGTTTATTATATGTAACTAAACCTTTCAAATCCAAATATTCTTTTTTATCGTTTGGAAGCTCCATCCTCAGTGTTTTTCCTACATGAAAAATATAATCGTCGAAATTAAGACCAGCCTGATCTGAAAACTTTGCAAGAACATTTCTAGATGCTCCCCACGCGCATACAGGCCAATGGTTTTCTTTATTTGATGATTCAAAGATTCTTATCATATGACCTCGCTTTTGCAGCAAATGTCCAAGATAGCTACCAGCCACCCCTGCCCCAACAATGGCAATATTCATCTAATTTCTTATCCTTTCTTGTTTTCTTTATATTTCTTCTTGCTTCAGAGTTTCCAGAAAAAGTCGAGATAAAATAGACTAGTATATGAAATATATATAGATATAAATAGGTTTATAAAGATAATATAAATATAAGAAGGTCAACTATAATGTTCATTTCAATACACTAATAATGCTGTACCTTTTTTTATTTAATAATATAGCCTATAAGCGCAGTTATTTATATTCAGAATAATTAAACAGTAATTATGTAAAAAACAATTTTCGATATTGTTAATATTTATCAACCCAATTGTTAATGTAGAATGGTAATAATCAATTCAGTTAATGACTGTCTAATATCCAATGATGATATCTATATTTTTCTCTCTGTGATTGAGGAAAGATCAGGTGCGTCGTGGTTCATCGAACTTACCACTATAAGTAAGTTAGTATTGATTATGATAGATAGATACTGTAGTAGAACGACTAGTTATACTAATAGATAGTTACAATTAATAGCGTAACTACTTAGTTACAATAAATAGCGTAACTACTTAGTTACAATAGAAATAAGAGTATAGCATATATAGTTTAATTCAAAATAGTCTTCTGAATGAAACGAACAATAATGGCATACATGGTAGCGACAATAGTGTCATTTGCAGTGATAGGTGGTCTAACAATGCAACCATTATCCTCAATGGCACAAGAAGAAGAAGTACAACAAACACAAGGACAACAAGATCAACAAAGTGGTTCTACAGGGCCAGTTACTACTGCTGCTTGCGGACAAGTTGTTAGCGGAGTTGTTGAATTGACATCTAACCTACAGTGCACAGGAGACGGTCTGATCGTAGGAAAGGACAATACAATCATAAGACTTAATGGCCACACAATTACAGGTCCAGGTCCAGACAGTTCAAAAGTAGGCATATCTCTAGGTTCAGCGAGTAATGTAAGAATTGAAGGTCCAGGAACAATAGAGCAATTTCAAGCAGGAATTTTAGCATCAGGTGCTGATAAAGCATTTATAACACAAGTGATCTTTACGGATAATCAAATTGCACTTTTCTCTACAGGTACAGATGGTTTGCAAGCAATGCAGAATATAATCACACGTAATCAGATTGGATTTGCAGCACATTCAAGCAAGGCTCTTAATTTGAGAGAAAATCTTATAACTGGCAATCAACTGGCTGGAATAACACTTGTAAATACTGGTAAATCTATCATATCGACGAATAATGTAGGAGAAAGCCAGAACGGAATATTTATTGACGCCCAAAGCAGTGACAATACAATAGCCGACAATAATGTCCTTAAAGACACAGTTGATCTGAACAATGCTAACGGTTTAGCTACAAACGTCAATTCAAACGCCTTTACTAACAACAATTGTGAAACAAGCAATCCTAGTGGACTGTGTATAGGAAGATAAAATAACTACTGGCATGTGTCTGGATTAATTTAAATTCAGATACATCCTTCATATTTTTATTAATACGCTAAGTCGGTCTCTAAGAGGTTAAATTTTTCGTATAAAAGAATGTTATATATCAGTATGTGATGTGACTGTAAATGTAATGCATTGAGAAGAAATACTCTTATTATCATTGTGTCTAATACTTTCACCTAGAATAGAAGGTAGAAATTTATAAATTTCATGCGGAGTCTTTGTATATTGATGAATAAAAAATATGGTACAGACTCTGTAGATTTTCCTGGAATTACTTCTTTGGCAGTAATCTTAGCGTTATCGTTTTTGGCTATTAGTCCACTCCTAGAAGAACAGGCCTCGGCACAAGAAACTCAAATGACAAATGCAACTGATCTAATGGCAACTAATCAGACTAGTAGTAATCCAATATTTGGGTCTGTGCTAAATATAACACGCAATGCAGGAGATGAGGCCACAAGCACAGCAACAGAATATGTCGTTAATGCTACACCAAGTAACAATTCAACTAATATGACCAATACAACGACTGTAGGCAATAACAACACAAATCAGTAAGTTATATTTTCTATTTGTAGCCGAATATAATTTCCCTTTTATTCATATTGATTAGAATAGATAATCATAATTTATAATCTGCCTCGTTTTTAAATTATCTCTAATTTTTTCGACTCATACGAATATTTTTGTAATTTTCTTGAACTTGTATTATATCATTTAGGCTTTCAACCTTCGACATCAAAGAATTTATTGCGCACTACTTTGTCGACATAATACTCAAAAAATAAATATAAAATCCTCTCAACTATGGGTCCATTTTGGTACTTAAATTAAGATTATATTCTAATTAATTATCGACAAATCTCAAAAAATATTATATATTAAAGATCATCCTGTAATTTAGTAGAATAGTCAGTGTCTATTTGACTATAGCGATCTGCAATCCTGTATCTAACATATTTGTCATCTGGTGAGTATTTTGCAGGATGGGGATCAATTGTAGGTGCATTGCATATTGGGCATTGCTTTCTGAGGGTATATCTATTACATCCACAACACTTTCGGATAAGATGTTTCATTTGTTCTATCCTTGATGGGATTTCTTAGATTCTTGACGGATATAACCAAAAGTGCCTCGCTGTTTCTCAATAGCGTTTCGAATCTTCTCTACAATATTATTTAATGCTTTCTCGGCTACCTTAAAATTATCTGCTGATACTACTATTCTATATCTTGGAGCAGCAATATACGAAATATTGATATGCGCATTGCTCTTGCTTGTTTCAGCAGCCGATAATATATTTTTGATCACTTCAATGCCGTCGGATTTCTTTAAAGATACTTCTAATATTCCTCTAATTTCGACCCGGGGTATCTGTATCTTGCTCGCTTTCCTCTTCGATAGCCTTTATTACTGTCTCGGGTAAATCTAGATTTTGAATTGCATCAATTCCCTTTCTCGCTGCTGTTTCAAAAACATCATATACATAATCATACTTTTGAAGTATTTTATCCTCAATTTCTTTAATCTGTGAATCGTTAACCTGTGCTTTTACCTTTATAATCTCCATAAAAGCAGAGGCTTTTTCAGTCTTTTTTACTTCTATTAATTTGGATTTTCGCTCTTCCCCGGATACTTGCTTGAGCGAAAGATCTACCTCTGCCCTGGCTTTATCTACTCTAATTACTTTTAATACTGCTTTCTGTTTGGGTTTTACATAACGCTCAATATTACGTATCCAGCCTGTAGCAATTTCAGATATGTGGAGAAAGCCAGTCATACCGTTATATTCATCTAGAATAACATAAGCTCCGTGACCTGTAATTTCTTTAATAGTTGCAACAACAATATCACCGGCATCAGGAAGTTGTTTAATCTCGGCAGTAGCCATTTGTAAAGGTAAACCGAACAAATGAGATACTTTAAGGTTGCCCTCCATTAACATCATAAATTGAAATTGATTGTAATTATATAATTGGAAAATTTTCAAGACTTGCAAGGAAAGCAATACGATTATAAAAATGAATTAATAATCAATTCCTTTTTTGGCTTTGATACCTAATCGGTATGGGTGTTTTATCTCCTTCATTTCAGTAACGAGATCCGCTACAGCAATAATCTCTTCTGGAGCATAATTACCAGTCAGAACCAAGCTAGTTCTTTTAGGCCGCATTTTGACTAGCTCAAGAACATCTTCTACTGATATCAAATTTAACTTTACAGCATAGTTTATTTCATCCAATACAATTATATCGTATTCGCCAGATGATAGCCTCCTCTTTGCCAGTACAACAGCCTCTTTGGCTGCTTTTTGGTGATCCTCTGTGGGGTGGTCGTCATCAATAATTCCAACAAATCCTTTACCTGCTGCTATCATTTCAAATTCGGGTTCTAGTCTCTTCGAGCTTGAAAGTTCGCCATAGTACCACTCGCCCTTGATAAACTGAATCATTCCAACCTTGTGCCCGTGACCCACTGACCGTAAAACTATTCCTAATGCAGCAGTGGTTTTACCCTTTCCTCTGCCTGTATAAACTATAACCATCCCTTTTTCTGAAGACATATTGTTGATATCGTTTCATGATAGTTTTTGGATGTGATATAAAGGTAGTATTATCTTTAAAACATGTATCTAAGATCATGATGATAGAATCTGCACTATTATAGAGATTGTAAAAAAAATAGAAAATAGCCAAATCTTATCCACTGCATTTTATATTTAAAGTTATTATTTATTAACAATAAATATAACAAAAGCTTGTGTAATTAATTTATCGACAAAACTATCTCAGCTTGGTGATAATGATCTTAAGGGTCGCGACGTCATCTCTAATGATAAACACATTACTATTGTTTACTGTACACTGAACAGTAACTTAAGATAATCGCAACTTCAATTAAGATTAGGCAATCCAAACTAGTGATAGTGATATTGATTATATAGTTGGAGCAAAAATAGAATCAAAAAATATAATAATAATATTAGCGAGATTTTGTCAAAGCCAAATTCTGCATCTCACATTCTCAAGATAAGAGGATAATTAATTATTATCATTAACACTACTAGATTATGATAGTTTAATAGCAGTCAAAATAAATATTATCTAGCGAAAGGTAAAATCGTTTTAATCTGCATGTTATCGAGGGAGATATACCAGGACAAGTGCGATTTTTCTTCCGTGAATATGAAGTATAGAAATATATTGATTCTCGACACTAATATTATATAACATCTACTGAGATATTCCTCAGGATAATAAAACATTTGAAGAATTAAATGTTGAATCCCGTCACAATTAAACATAGTGATATATACATACACACACACTACTATGATAAAGAATCATTTTGTAATTTGTCAGTAGTCCATTTTTTGTCTATTTCTATTAATCTGATTTTTTTTGGTATATTCTTTCAAAACATCAGAAGGAGTCATCCCAAGTTCAAGGGTTGCTTGAATTAAAAAATGCCATATATCAACTAGCTCTTCTTTTGCCATGTCTTCATCAAATCGAACCGGTTTTTTCCACCATTTCCAATTTGTGAGTCTTTGAAGTTCTATTGCCTCATGGACAATGGCAGTGCTAAGGGCACATATGCGCTGTTCTTTCTCTGCTGGATATCGGGGAGATTTAATAAATTCGGCTAATGTTCTTTGCATTTCGAAGATCATTTCCAATTTGTCCATACTCAATATTACCTTTGATATTTTCTATTTCTCTAGCTGTTTAAGAATTTAGCGTAGAAATCTATCAGATGAACAATAATTAAATCTCTATAGCATATAGGATAAAGTCTTACCCAGGCAAGATTTATCCTTGCTAATTTAGAAGAGAACTAGGAAATCTTTTCTCTCAAATACTGCAGTGCACTTCTGAATAATATGATCGAACTATTATACTAAACACTAAAAACAAAAACTACACCTACATGTATTGATTCTAAATCTGAATGCCAACATAGGAGATTTCATATCTAATTCAAAATAGAGGATTATTATTGCTGTTGTTTGTTTTATTGTATAAATTGATCTGAAAAGCCTCTTGATACTATCCTAAAGTCTGCGTGATTTCTACGTATAGGATGCATAAGATTTGCTCTAATTATCGACTTCTCTGAGTTAACAATTTCAAGCCTCAATTTCATATGAGAATAAATTGAAACCGATGTTCCCATAAATTCGCGCTGTTGGTATGAATTAGTTGCTGTATTACTGTCATGTTGAGTAGTTAACGTTCTAATAAGAGGAACACTACGAATCATATTAGTTATTACAATTGCACAATCAAAATTAATCGCGGCAAAAGATAATTCATGAAGATGCTTCATTAACGCGAGGTGTCTGGCGACACCTCTATACTCGTACGAAAATAGTGATGTCGCAGTGTCTATTACTATTAACAGGGGATTAATTTCGGGGATTTTCTTGATTGCTTTTATCTGTTCAATCGTAGAAAACGCTCTGATATATAAAATTTTGTCAAGGATTTTACTATTGGTATCCTGTCTGGCGATTTCAGATACTCTCTCAGGTCTAAATGTACCCACGGTATCAATAAACATTATCATTTCGTTCTGTTTAAGATATTTGGCGCAGTTGACACAAAGTGAAAAACACAATTGAGATTTTCCAGCCCCACTCTGTCCGTAAATATCCGTAACTAATCCAGTACGGATACCGCCTCCCAAGAGCCGATCAAGCGATAATGAGCCTGTAGGTATAATTATAGGCAATACTCTCTTTGATCTATTATCTATAATAAATCCAGTAGGATATTCGAGGAACCTTTTTATTCTAGCCATGATGTTTTGAATTGCAAAGTGATTAATTGAAGTGTCATCTTCATCATCATCTCAGCAACAACCAAAGCGGCCTTTGTCTACTTTACAGCGTTATATAAATAGGAAGGTTGCCGTGAGATTGAAGAGTGAAATAGAATACCGCGGTAGAATGAACAATGTCGATTCCTATATGAATCTTATACTTATGGATGCTGAAGAATATAACGGTACAGATGTTATAGCAAATTACGGTAAAGTTGTAATTAGAGGTAATAATGTGTTGTTTATAAAGCTAGAGAAAGAGTTCTAACGTACATGATGAGTCTTTTAACTCGTGGCTTCCGAGGATAAAGTAACAGAAATGGTCAGAAAATATCTATTCACCTCGGAAAGCGTTACCGAAGGTCATCCAGACAAAGTTTGTGACCTGATTTCTGATTCGATCCTTGATAAATTTTTGGAACAGGATCCTGACTCTCGTGTTGCAGTAGAATCGATGACAACTACAGGTATTGTATTTGTTGCTGGTGAAACCACCTCCAAAGCGCATGTGGATGTGCAAAATATTGTGCGTGAGACCATTCGAGAAATAGGTTACACTAAACCAGAATACGGATTCGACTACAACAGCTGTTCGGTGCTTGTCTCATTACATGAACAGAGTTCAGATATTTCTATGGGAGTAAATGCAGGAAATAACAAAGAACAAGGAGCAGGAGACCAAGGGCTCATGTTCGGCTATGCAACAAATGAGACTCCGGAATTAATGCCGCTGCCAATAACCCTAGCTCATAAACTAACTATGAAATTATCCCAAGTGAGAAAGAATAAAGATTTGAGCTGGGTATGGCCTGATGGAAAGTCTCAAGTTTCTGTTGTCTACGAAGATTCTAAACCAAAAAAAATCGATACTGTTGTAATTTCTACACAGCATTCACCGGATATAAGTTTGAGTCAATTAAGAGAAGAGATTATTGACAAAGTAATAAGACCAGTTTGCGGCAGTTGGATTGATAATAAAACCCAATTTCTTGTTAATCCTACAGGAAGGTTTGTAATTGGCGGACCACCCGGTGACACAGGTTTAACTGGTAGAAAAATTATTGCTGATACTTATGGCGGGATAGGGAGACACGGCGGGGGTGCCTTTTCTGGTAAGGATCCATCCAAGGTGGACAGATCTGCATGCTACATGGCAAGATATATAGCCAAGAATATTGTTGCAACAGGATTAGCAGACAAGTGTGAAGTCCAAATCGCGTATGCTATAGGCGTGGCTAAACCAGTTTCAGTAATGGTAGATACCTTTGGTACTGGAAAAATACCTGAGGAATTAATAGAATCCAAGGTATCAAACACCTTTGATATGAGACCCGCAGGAATTATTAAGATGCTTGATCTGAAAAGGCCAATATACAGAAAAACCGCGGCATACGGACATTTTGGTAGAAACGAACCCTCCTTTACATGGGAAAAAATAGATATGGTTTTGACATTACTCAAATAGCTTGCGGAGTAATTACTTCCTCCAAAGCTTCTTCTAAAACTTTAGTTGTCCCGAATCTCCTGTTAAAAAATTTCACAATATTAAAAACATCTCTTTTTATTAAATCATTAGCATTTAGATGTTCTCGTGTGACTGCTTGAGGCCAGTCGATTATCCATATATTGTCATTATTGTCTAATACAGTGTTATATTCGCTAATATCACAATTAATGATATCATTATTGTAGCAGATTCGAATATCATTTAAAATCTTCTGTAAAGTGGTTGCTGGCGCATTCAGTGTTTTAAGATCTATTAACATTGACCCAGATATATTATTCATTACAACAGAATGCAATGCACGATAATACGTAGTTGGAATTCTTATTCCTGTGCCTCGAAGTGCTTGTAGAATGTCGTATTCTTTTTTTGCTGCCTCGATATTCATCATCAGCCAATTATGAATACCTTCGTTATCCCCATACGCTCTTTTTCGCCTTGCATCTCTGAAACTAATCCTGCCAATTCTAAAGAATTTGATTGCACGCTCCTCTCCTGATGGAGTAATTGCTCTAATCACATCTGATTCTTTGCCAATACCTATGGGCCTACCAACACCAGTTACTATATCTTTATCTGCAAAAATCTTCAGTGCAATTGCATCCAGACCTGCCATAAGAAGAGTATATCCAGATTCGTTTTTACCTAATAGTTTCATTTCATGCAGCCGTCCTATTCGATAGTTGATAGAGGTTCGATGTAGTTTTGAATAGTTAGTTATCTGTTCCTTAGTTAAAGATTCATGATGTTTCATGCCTGACGCAAAAACTTTAAGCAGCTTGAAATCTTCCAACTCTAAAATTCTGACCACGCTGGCTGCAATTTCTATAGAGGACATGAAATCTAATCATAACTATGCTTTTCTTAATTAAATGGTTGTGAAATATCGATATCAATAACCCTAAAAATACTTATAATCGAAGAATAGATGACTAAAATGTCACTTAAAGGAAAGACAGCAGTAGTTACAGGATCCGCTAAAGGCATTGGTTTTGCTATCTCAAAAGAATATGCAGAAAATAATGACATAACAGTCATTGTCTGTTCTAGAGTATTTAAAAAGCAGAGAGAGTAGCCAAACAAATCAACGGTAACGCTTTTCCTGCAGAAATTGATATAACTTGTAACGCAAGCGCGACAAGTTTTTTGCAGCAGATGCTCTCAAATCACGGTAGAATATGTATACTCATAATTAACGCAGGATACCCATTCAATAGCGAAATTTAGTATAAAAAATTTTACCAGATTACAGATGAAGAGTTAGATAAAACTCCAGAAGTTGATTTAAAAGGACCTGTATGATTATCTAAAGTAGTTATTAACCATATGCTGAAAAATGGAATGGGGGGAATAATAATTAATATATCTTCAACCCCTGCGATATCTGGACATGTTCTAGGACCGCCTTATACTTTAGCTAAAGCTCCACTTATAGCATTAACGGAACATATTGCACTGGAGTATGGACGTAATAATATTCGTGCTTATACTTTAGCGCTTCGAAACATTGCAACAGAGGCAACGTTCAATTCTATGAGTCAAGAAGATATAAAAAAAGCTAATGAAGAATCTTCAATGAAAAGGTGGGGAAAACCAGAAGAGGTCGCAAAGGTAGCTACGTGTATAGCAATTTGTAATTTCTCTTTTACGACTGGAAATACTATTGTAATAGACGATAGCCGTGTGTTATTAGAGTAGGGATTATTTTTGGTATACTTTGAAAAAATTGAAGGTGACAAAGAAGAAGAATTGAATTTAGCTGAACAAGAGCAGGAACTTCCTTTTGAAATTGAAGAAAAGCAAAAACAAGGCAAGCTGAGGACTGGCTATACTACTGGAACTTCCGCGGCCGCAGCTACAAAGGCGAGCACTTTTAGCTTTGATATATGGCAAAACTGTCGATAGTGTAGTAGTTTCTTTACCTAGGGAAAAAAATGCAATAATTAAAATTGCAAGGACAAAAATTGAAGGAAATGATTCAGTAACGTCTGCTGTTATAAAATATGCAGGAGATGATCCAGATGTAACAGACGGAGCTGAAATTTGTTCTACTGTATCCCTTGTCGATCAAATAGGTGAGATAATCATCGATGGAGGTAAAGGCGTTGGCAGGATAACAAAGCCAGGATTGGGGCTTGAGATTGGAAAGCCTGCGATAAATCCGACACCTCTAAAAATGATT
This sequence comes from uncultured Nitrososphaeraceae archaeon, assembly GCA_963837175.1. Classification (GTDB taxonomy): domain Archaea; phylum Thermoproteota; class Nitrososphaeria; order Nitrososphaerales; family Nitrososphaeraceae; genus JAJNBK01. The sequence goes on along the minus strand of CAWIMJ010000025.1, from coordinate 52,852 downwards.
GAACAAGCTGTCAGAGAGGTCGCTTCTGTGCCTTATTTGAAACAAAATGGTATTAGTATAATCATTTCAGTTCCTAAAGGCGTTGAACTTGCTACAAGAACTGATAATCCAAGATTGGGTATATTAGGAGGGATATCGATACTTGGTACTACTGGAATTGTATTACCATATTCTACCGCATCCTTTGCTGCCTCTATCCGTCAGAGTTTGGATGTATCTGTTGCATTGGGCACCTATACAGTTGTCCTAACTACAGGAGGCCGTAGTGAAGATTTCGCTAAAGGAATATTTGGAAAATCATTACCCGATCACGCCTTTATACAGATAGGTGATTTTGCTGGTTATGCTATAAAGCAATGTTCAAATAAAAAAATTCAAAAAGCTATCATAGCTGGTTTTATTGGAAAATTAACTAAGATGGCAATGGGAATCAAACAAACACATGTAAGGGGATCACATGTAAACATGGAATTCATGGCAAAGACTGCTGCTGAATGTAATTCTCCTGACTCAGTCGTTGAAGACATAAGACGAGCTAATACCGCAAGACATGTATCTGAGATAATAAATAAGAACAATGTTAGTGGATTTTTTGATTTAATATGTAAAAGAGTCTATCAGCAGATGTACGAACACTCTAAAAGGGAACTGGAGATGAAAGTGATTATGTTTGAATTCGACGGTTATGTATGTGGTCAGTACCCATAAAAATAGAATCTCGATGTCATCTAAAATGCTTATGTCTTGTAATTCGTTAGATATTGTTGCAGGGTCTTTAAAGGATAGTTCAATTGATTGGGGTACTTTCATTATATATCTATAAAATCTTATAGTTATTTAAGAAGATGTACTATATATTTATTTTAGATATTGTATGATAAGTTCAAGATCTTATTCTTATTTCTATTATACTGCCCTCATAATTTTTGACCATGCTCGTATATGGATATTTATGGAGATCAAAATTCAATACGTCTCCTATGAAGGTCTTAATGACCGTTGTATTCTCGTATATATCGTGTAGTTCACCTGAACCAATATTTGACTTAAGATGAGGATCAGCTATTAAAAGGATTTTTTTTGTGTGGACAGGCGAATAAAGAAGATCTCGATAGTCTGAAAATATGTGCTGTTTATTAAATACATAATTAAATATCCAGGAATAAACCGGGCTTGAAATCAACGTTACATTGGAACTGCTATTTTTATTGTCATTCTCATTTCCTTGAAGGTATTTGAAGGCAGACGCTGCTGCCTGAAACTGGCCGCCGGAGATATCAGTCATTATTAACATAGTGTTATTTACTAATCCAAAAATTACTATTCCTGAGCTTATGGCGAACAAAAGCATTCTTCTAAATTTTGGATTGGCTATATTTTCTAACTGACGAATAATAAATCTAGATACAGCGATGCAACAAGCCGGCAGTATTGGTATCCAATAGAAGTATTGTGCAAAGCCAATAACTGATAGGAATATCGTGAATGGGATTATCCATAACAAAAGGAAATAATTCTTCTCTAGTGCTGCAAACACAATTCCAACAGAACTCAGTATCAGTAAGACTGGATCAATCTGAAAAAAAGAAGTAACTATAGAACTGAATCCATTATTGTGCCGTTGCGTCTGCCATGTAATATCTTTCAACCAAAAATCGAATTGACCAAAATACGCTGCATGAGCAGGCCATATTAACGGAATCAAGATGACAGGGACGAACCATAAACCAAGCATCTTTGCATTCTTATCACTATTCTTAAAAATTAGAAAGGCTACTAATGGAATAATTGTAACTATTGGAGTCTTTGTAAATATAGCTAATCCTAAAGAAATTCCTGATATCAAAATAGGAACAAATTTGTGATTTGAATACCTAAGGTAAATTGCAAAAAGTATTGAAGATAAAAGAAATGGTAAAAGGATGGAATCTAACAATATTCGTCTAGTGAGCCAAGTTATTGGCATCACGGCAAATAGAAGAGAGGCAAATAGGGCAACCTTCCAGTTGTAACAACGTTCTGATATTATATAGATAATTAGAGTATCAATAACAGCAAGAATTCCTATTATTATTCTAGGAACAATATATAGCATTTCAATTGAACGGATATCTTCTGACTCAGGGTTCAATGAATCAGGATAACCAATTATTGCTAAAGTAGCTGCCAAAAAAACCTGTCCAAAGAAAGGATGATCGTAAAAGTATGATTCCTGTGGTCCAAAGCCTTCCAATACATGCATGGCTCTACGCATGTAGATCCCTTCGTCGTAGAAAATATCAGGAAATCCTATAGGATTCCAAATATGTGTAAACGTGGCAAGTATCAGAGGTATTGATATTAATAATATTCTATTTGAACGTTGGAGAGTCTTAATTTAAAGAAATTATCTTTCAGACAATATAATTCAACCGCTGACTCAGCGAAATCATACAATAATGCAAAAGATTATTTTCCCTATCGAATTGCAGCTTATATATTACTTGATAAATGAGAAGATAGCAGTTGTAGCAATTACAAAGCATGGAATCGCGATCGCTCGTAAAATAAAGGATAACCTACAACGAGCAGAGATCTATGCTCCAATAAAACTTGTTGATTCAGAGGATGATATACATTGGTTTGATAAGCAAACTACCGAAATGGTTGCAAATCTCTTTAAAAGATATGACGCATTAATATGTGTATTTTCGCTCGGTGCAGTTATACGGATAATCGCACCTATTCTTGTAGATAAGAAGACTGATCCTGCTGTTCTTGTAATTGATGATAAAGCAAATTTCGTTATCAGTACATTGTCTGGGCATCTTGGAGGAGCCAATGCTCTAACACGATTGATTGCTTCATATCTTAACTCAAAGCCAGTAATAACAACTGCTGCAGATGTTAATGAAACTATTCCAGTCGATTTAGTTGGAAGAGACTTTGGTTGGAAAATAGAAAATTATGAGAATGTTACAAAGGTCAGTGCCTTTATGGTTAATGAAGAGAAAATAGGTCTTTATCAGGACACAGGTGAGAAGAATTGGTGGCATCCAAAGTCATTTCCACAAAACGTAATCCTAACTAAAGATCTTTGTGAATTGAAAGTGCCAGATTTCAAGGGAGCATTAATTATCTCAGATAAAATAGTCGATGATCCAGTCATATTGGAAAAGTCAGTAATATATAGACCTAAGAGTCTGGTAGTGGGAATAGGACTTCACAGAGACACAACTAAAGATATTATTGAAACTGGAGTAATAAACGTATTGAAAGATAAAGGATTAAGCTTTAAGAGCATTCGCAATATAGCATCCATTAATAAAGAAGGAAAGATAAAGGGATTGCAAGAATTTTCTGAGAAGTATGGAATTCCTGTTGAAATATATGATAAAGGCAAACTAGGTCAAGTCATAGTGCCAAATCCATCCAAGATAGTGCAAAAGTTTGAAGGTACCCCTAGCGTTTCAGAAGCTTCGTCAATTTTAAGTTCAAAAGGTGAGTTAATAGTTCCGAAACAAAAATTTCCACCTAATCTCACTGTAGCCGTATCTAGGGTGAAGTTTGATTAATTGAAAAGAGCACTGCTCATCATTGATAGGGGAAGCAGAGAAGCAGATGTGAGAGAAGAGCTTCGGCATATATGTTCAATTGCTAAACGCAAAGGAGAGTATCATTATACGGATTATTGCTTTCTGGAAGTTCTGCCACCCTTCATAGAAGAGGGAATTAAAAAATGTGTTGAGAACGGTGCTGAGTTCATAACAGTCATGCCCTATTTTCTATATCCGGGTATGAAGCTAAAAGATTCGGTTAAGAAAAGTGCCAAAATAGCGAGGATAAGAAATTTGAAATTGGTGATAGCCAAGCCATTAAGCTACCATTCTATGATGACTGAAGTGGTAATTGACAGAATTAATCAATTAAAAAATGAACAAAAGATTCATTATCCTAACTCTGAATGTGATATTCTTGTGATAGGACATGGGAGCAGCGACAAGAATGCGAGGGATGCACTACTTTATACTGTAAATAGCCTAAAACCATATTATCGCAGAGTTGCCTTTTGTTTTCTTGAATTAGACGCTCCAGATATAGATGATGGCATAAGAAATGTGTTGGAGTACAATCCAAAAATTATTTTGTTGCTGCCATACTTCTTACATAAAGGTGCTCATATTAAACGCGACGTTATTAATGACGTCAATTCCGCATTAAAAAAATATAGCTTCAAAAATGTGTTTATGGCAAGGCATTTGGGAGTAGATGAAAAATTGGTCGACCTTGTACCTGGAGCGTACGCGAGATGTGGAACAAAAAATTGTCTTCTAAAGATAATATCCAAACTGCCTTAGGAAGAGAAATGTCAGAAAAAGCATTTGATATTGAAAAATTAAGCTTTGATATAATCGATTCTGAAGTAGGTTCTCACAGTTATAATGAATTAGAATGGGCTATTGTACGTCGAGCAATTCATGCCACTGCAGATTTCGATTTTGCGCGGACAGGAAAAATAATATTCAACAACAATCCTATCGATTCTGCATTCAATGCTATTAAAAATAAATGTAATATTGTCACTGATGTAGATATGGTGTTATCTGCACTGAATAAAAAATCTATTACTGACTTAGGACTGAAGACTGCATGTTATATTTCTGATAAAATAGTAACCGATAAAGCTCGCAAACTTAATAAAACTAGATCAGAAATGGCAATGAGGTATGCTGCAGAGGAAATTAATGGTGGAATAGTGGCCATTGGTAATGCTCCAACTGCTTTATATGAAATAATAAAGATGGTTAGAGAGAATGTGACAAAACCTGCACTTGTTGTGGGGATTCCAGTAGGTTTTGTTTCTGCTTCGGAATCCAAAGAAGAACTTAATAAGATCAATACTCCATCTATTTTCAATGTGGGCAGAAAGGGAGGTAGTCCTGTTGCCTCATCGATAGTAAATGCAATACTGTTGCTTTATAAAAGAAATTTATAAACTAGATTTATTCTAATTTTAGCAAAACTATGAAGAGGACATCTTTTACTTAGCCTCGTTGTAATAACTTAAAAAAACAGAATTGAGAGTATAAAATTTAACAAGAGCAACAAATTGAAAATATAAAAAGTATGTTGACATCTTAGTATGAGGAGGATATAAAAACGGAAGTAATAAACCACACTTATACCCCAGTCAAAGATCTATACTACTAGAATGTTAACGATTGACAAGCTGAATATCATGTATTATTAAACCAAGAAATAACATTGTAATATCCGAAGATTTCATGTTAGTATGAAAATTCAGATTGGGTTAAGAAATCCTAAAAAGAATAATGGACTAACTCGCAACATACAGAAGATAGAGATGATTACATGCTAGAGGGGCTCTGTTAACTTAGCGATAAATCTATAGCTGGATGAATCCTACTTCTTTTATGCACATATTTATTTAAAAGAAACAGAACGTCTGCAAAGTACGTTTGTTATGGGTTATACTTATATTTATTTTTTAGGATTATCTTTTAGAGATACGTCCACAAAAGCTTTATCTCCATTTGTTAAAAAAAGAAGTCATGTTTCAATTTAAAAGTGGTTACAGCAGCATCATTATAATCCTCAAAAAATATACTGTGTAAAAGAAAAAGGATTTCTGAATTTATCATTGATGAAACCCTAATTCATTCAAATAGGCAAGGACTATTTCTGGTTATGGGTTGGTTGCTATTATAGAACCATCCAATAAATAAGGAAGTAAGTTTTAGGAATTCATCTTTCATTGGAAAGAAGAAGAAATATGATTGTAGTAGCAGCAGAACAGTTTCTGAAGCATTTAGTAATAAAATAGGCAAAACATAAAGTAAAGTATCTTCAGATGGCGGTGGTACATGGTATCATACCACCACCACAAGCCTGCAAATTTCTGAAATTAAAACATCATCATCATCTACATATATTCTTCATTTGAAAAAAGTATATCATATATAGAAAGAAAGAACAGTACAATATTTTAAGGACAGGACTGAAAGTTTTGATGATGATTATTATTTTACTTGTACTAAGAAGAAGAAGAAAAGATGCAAATTGTATCACGTTATAAATTGGTTGAGTATGTTTGTGGATATTCATAATAAACTTATTCAAAATGAGATGATGATGTTCTTAAGTGAACAGAGCCTGCTAGAGAATTGTTGTGTATATATACTAGATTTACACGCCACATTTGAGTAGAAATATATTATCTGACATCTAAGTGTAATAGTTGGAATTTCCATCTTCTAATCTAACCACAAAACAATTAGTAATATCTATTACGGTATATAATATTTAGATACAAAGCAGCAATTCTTATCTATTGCTTGTGACAATTCTCTCCGTGCCAATAATCACCGTGGCAATGTATAGCGGTAGAACCCAAAGAGAAAAAGATAGATTGGCAGAGGCAATTACAGAGGACGTGGCGAAAATACTTAAGGTCGAGAAAAAAGAAGTCATAATAGTGTTTCAAGAAGCATCACATGGAAATTGGTATTCATCAGGTATCCGTATTTGATAGCGATCCTTCATTATATTCAGTAGATGTATAATAATAATTTTATCCAAATCTTCTGTAGATAGACTAATAACAAATGACAGTTGAAATATATAAGAATTGATGAATATCCACAGAAAAAAGTATAGATTTGAAATGTACATTTAAGAATTATGGAATATGTTAGAAAATGCTAGAATGAGAGAGTAGTAGAAGAAACCTAAAGTCATATTCATGCGATTTAGACAACTTCTCTTTAATTATTGAGAATAAATTCATGAATGGGATACAAACATGAAGAGCTAATTGTGGTACTACCAAAATACGTTTAAGTGCTATTGACGTTTAATAATTAGAAACTGACTGCTATTGAAAGAAATTAATACCGAACTTGAAATCATGGCATCTTCAGAACGTGTGTGGCAGGTACTTACAGATTTCCCAAGCTTTAGTAAATGGAACCCTGTTATTATTGAAATAAAGGGAGAAGCAAAGGTTAAAACAAAGTTGGAAGTTCACCTTAGAACTAGAAGCGGTAAAAACAGGATTTATAAACCTACTATCACAAAGCTCGAACCAAATCATGAACTACGTTGGTTCGGAAAATCGTTTTTCCCAGGGATATTCAATGGTGAACGCATTTTTACTATAGACCCGATTGGAGGAAGTAGTGTGCTTTTTTTTCATAGAGAAATTTTTACTGGAGTAGGAGCATATCTTGCAGGTGACCGATTGGAAAATGATATAAGACATACTCTTAGCGAAATGAATGTCGCTTTAAAAAAGCAGGTCGAACAATTTTCGCAAAGATAGTTTATTGATCATCGAAACAAATGTTACTAGATTATACATTATATTGAATCGTTTGTATATCCTTAAATTGGTTTTTCTGATTTTACAATCCACTTACCTGATTTTGATTTTAATACTATGTTGCCAATAAGGTTTCCGCCGCTGTATACCTTGGCGATTTCATCCCTACCACCAAGGAGCAATGACACAAGATTGCCTTTTTTATGGTAACCTGCCTCTATAACTTTCATATTTAACTTGCTGCTTGCTTTAATGATTATGGAGCGAGCTGCTGACCAATCACCCTTCCAATATATTGCGTCGAAATTACCAAATTTTAAAGTAGATAAAGAATATTCCTCTACTCTAGCTTCAAATTTTTTATTTTTCATCTTAGCATATGAATTCATCCACTCTATAGCTTTTGTTGATTTTGCTTGTTCTAATGCGAAATTATTTGCACTTGTCAATTTGTATGATAAATTATAATTATCCTTTGAATATTAAAACATAATATTTCGAGCAAAATTATAACCAAGTTCTCTCTATTATCATAATATTTGTGGTACATTGAATGCAAAGTAATAACGGGAGTTGCTATCACAGGAGTCTATTTGTGGATGTCTTGACATATAAATTCAGAAATAATAAAATCAAATTGATATATTATATAACTATTGGTGAGGAATATAAAATAGTCCTCAATCTAAGGTTCTCTATGTCATATATGCAAGTATTACGACATACCCTACTCTATTTTTAGTTACCAACATTCGAAGTTAATGTTTTCTCTTTGACTTAAAAAGTGGCTATTATTACGATAGGCGAAAGCTGTTGCAGTGGATTTATTGAAAGATATTAGATTGCTATATTACAATACAATTCAAATAGGGATCCAAATAACTGAAAATAATGGAAAGCAAAAGTGAAAATGTAATTCATGTAACAACAAAGTCTTGGGAGACTGATGTTATAAATTCAGATTTGCCAGTATTAGTAGACTTTTGGGCTGAATGGTGTGGCCCTTGTAGGATGGTTGGGCCAGCTGTCGAGCAGCTATCACAAACAATGAATGACAAGATAAAGGTAGCAAAGCTAAATGTCGATGAAAACCAAGAAATCGCCAGGAAGTACGGCATTCAGTCAATACCCTCACTATTATTGTTCAAAGCAGGTAAGGAAATTGCAAGAACAATAGGTGCTGCTCCCAAAGAAGCATATCAGAAATTTATAGAACAGTCACTTTCAAAGGCTTAAATTGCTATATCAATGGCTACCTTCTTTTATTTTTATTCTCTACAAAAGCATTAATATCGTTACTTGCCACGGATAGCAAGCATTGAGAAAAAAGGAACTTGCTAGTCTCTTTTCATCTAATCCTGACAAATATTATAGAGTATCATTGTTTAATAGAAAGGGATTCATTAGGCAGAAATGCAATATATGTAGCAATTTCTTCTGGGCAATAGTTGAAAGGACATTTTGCCCTGTTCATGAAAACTATAGTTTTATAGGCAAACCTCCAACAAGAAAGCGATTAGATTACGTTAACGCTTGGAAGGAAGTAAAAGAATATTTCAGTTCAAACAGTCATTCAATAATTAGACGTTATCCAGTTGTCTGTAGGTGGCGAGAGGATCTGTATTTTACAATAGCATCAATTGTTGATTTTCAAAGAGTTGTAGGAAGCAAAGTAGTTTTTGAATTGCCTTCAAATCCACTGCTTGTACCGCAAATGTGCTTACGTTTTAACGACATTGAAAATGTAGGTTTGAGCGGTAGGCACTACACAGGATTTTGTATGATCGGACAGACTTGCAATGCCGATGCAACTGGTGGTTATTGGAAAGATAAGTGTATTGATTTGGATTACGGGATGCTTACAAAGGGTCTTGGAATAGCTCCAGAAGAAATTACCTTTGTTGAAGACGTCTGGATGGGTGCTGGGGCGTTTGGATACTCCTTGGAATATTTTGTAAGTGGCCTAGAATTAGGCAATGCCGTTTTTACGGAATTTGAAGGAAATGAGAATAGCTATCGTGTAATGTCAAACAGGATTATCGATATGGGAGCGGGACTTGAGCGCTTGTCATGGATTACAATGGGAACACCTACAAGTTATGATTGCTCTTTCGGTCCAGTTGTACAACAATTACTTGGAACCGTCGGCACTTGTGAAGATTCAGGCCTTTTATCCAAATACTTTGAGGCAGCTTCTAGTAAAGTTGACGATATGAACAGAGATATCAAAGAATTGAAGTCTTTCATTGCTAAGGAATTAGAAATCTCCAAGGATCAGCTTGTAAAAATGATTACTCCTTACGAAGCAATTTACACTATTGCAGATCATAGTCGTACGTTATTATTTGCAATTTCAGACGGATCTCTTCCGTCAAATGTGGGCGGAGGATATAATCTTAGAGTGATACTAAGAAGAGCGCTTTCAATAATAGATAGACTCGGTTGGAACATAAAACTTGAAGATGTTGCTGATATTCATATTGATTATCTTAAACAGATGTATCCCGAACTTGAAGATTATAGGGAAGATGTTCGAACAATTCTTCAGATTGAATCCAGTAGATACATAGGGTCTAGAGAAAGAATGGAATCAATCGCTGCTGCTATAAAAAATAATAAAAAGAAAATAATAGTTGAGGATCTCATTAGAATGTATGAATCTGACGGTATCACTCCAGACTTTTTAATGGAATCAGGAGCAATAGAAAGCATTCCTTCTACTTTTTATACAAAGCTCGCCGAACTTCACACGAGTCAAGCATCAGCACAGGCTCAAGAACCCATATACGGTCTTGAAAATCTTGCACCTACGAGGCTATTATATTATGAAGATGAAACTATCCGTAAATTTACTGCGAAGATCATCAAGATAATAGATAATAAATATATTATTTTAGATCAAACTGCCTTTTATCCTCGTGGTGGTGGCCAAGAACCAGATCATGGAGACATTGATGATATAAAAGTTATCGAAGTGATGAAACAGTCAGACATTGTCATTCATAAGCTAAACGATGCAAGGGAAAAAGATTTTATTGAAGGAAAAACCGTCTCTGCAACCATAAATGGTCGAAGACGAGATCTAATTACTAAACATCACACTGCAACACACATCCTTAATACATCTTCCAGAATTAACCTTGGATCCTGGGTCTGGCAAAATTCTGCCTTTAAGGAAGAAGGCTACGCCAGACTTGATATCACTCATCATTCTGCTCTTAATAGGGAAGAAGTTGAAAGAATTGAACAGACTGCAAATGATGTAATCAGACGTAATTTGCCGGTTAGAATCAAGTTATATGACCGCGGCGATGCTGAACAACAATACTCATTTAGAATCTATCAAGGCGGCGCGGTTCCAAGTAACAATATTAGAATTGTAAATATTGAGGGCTGGGACATCGAAGCGTGTGGAGGAACTCACATTAGCCGAAGTGGTGAAATAGGGCTTATCAAAATAATAAAAGCAGAAAGAATTCAAGACGGCATAGTAAGATTAGAATTCGCAGCTGGGCAAGCTGCATTGAACTATATACAAAAGCAGGAAAATCAGCTCAATGTTATTGCACGATCTTTAGGTTCGAGCCGAGAAAAGGTGGTTGAGACATTCCAAAAAAGCCTTGAGGAGTCAGAAGAGATAAAGAAAAAGGTCAAGATAATGTTACGAAAAACTGCACCTTTAATAGCAAAGTCAATTTCTGCGGAGGGACGACAACTTGTACCACAAGGAATTAAACTCTACAATATTTATGATGACGAACTAGATGAGGAGTATTATATTGCTGTAGGGGAAAAATCTATCGAAATAGATCCATTGCTTGTTTATATCGCTCTAGTCTCTAAGGGTCAAGGAATTCGCGTAATTGTCTTTGTCGGTGAAAAAGCAAGAGCTAGAAAAATCAAAGCTGGCCTTATTGCAAAACAACTTTCGAGTCATCTTGGAGGCTCAGGAGGAGGAAGTGAGACATTTGGCCAAGGTGGGGGGAAATTGAAAGCAAAAATACAAGAGGCGTTACTTTCAGCAGAAGAATTAGTTATGAAAACGGTCTTGGGGTAATACTAAACATGATTTATAGCAATAAGATCTACAGCAACAACAACAACCACAATTACAATAAGATAAAGTGGAGTTTAATAGAAGAAAAGTGGCGTCGAACATGGGATGAGCAAAAGATCTTTAATATTGATCGTGACTTTTCAAAGAAAAAATATTTCATAACTGTTGCCTATCCTTATCCAAACTCCCCTCAACATATAGGGCATGGAAGGACATATACACTTGCGGATGCTCATGCTCGTTATAAGAGGATGAAAGGATACAATGTATTATTTCCTATGGGTTTTCATTACACCGGCACACCTATTCTAGCTATGTCGCGAAGAATCGCAGCTGGTGATAAAGAACTGGTTGAAACATTTCAAAACGTTTATCATGTGGCAGAAGACATAATAAAAAGCTTCATTGAACCCGTAAAAATCGCAAGTTATTTCCATAATGAGATCAGACTTGGTATGAAAGAAATGGGTTATTCAATAGATTGGAGACGCGAATTTACTACAATAGATAAATTATATTCAAAGTTCATTTCATGGCAATTTAATACTCTGCGAAATAAAGGATTGATAGTCCAAGGTTCTCATCCAGTCGGATGGTGTCCAAAAGACCAAAATCCAGTTAGCCAACACGATACGATCGGTGATGTAGAACCGGATTTTATTGAATATACTCTAATAAAATTTAGGCTAGATGATGGATATATAGTTCCAACTGCAACCCTCCGACCTGAAACTATTTATGGTGTCACTAACTTATGGGTTAACCCAGACGTTGAATATGTAAGGATACATATTGACAATGAGAGATGGCTAGTTAGCAAGGAGGCTGCGCGAAAGCTGGAATTTTTGAACCATAAAATTATAACCGAGTCAGCCATATACGGTAAAGAAATAGTTGGCAAATGCGTAGAGGATCCGATTAGAAAGGTTTCAATCCCATTGTATCCTGCATCATTTGTTGAACCTGATAACGGTACTGGAATTGTAATGTCTGTTCCTGCACATGCGCCCTATGATTTTCAAGCTATTGAAGATCTAAAACAGAATGTTGCACTTCATAAAGAATTTGTAGGTTTAAAAGTCGAGGTAATACCAATAACGATAATCGGATCTGAGGAGTACTATCAACAGGATAGTAATAATAACAGTTTGATATCACCAGCAGAGCGGATCATGATGAAATACAAAGTTAAAGATCAACATGATCCGGAACTGGAAAAGGCTACTAATGAGCTGTACTCACAAGAATATTATAAAGGAAAAATGCTGGAGAATACTCAGAAGTATGTAGGTCTGCCTGTATCGGTGGCAAAGAATAGTATAAAAAATGAGATTATCTCAAGCGGCGCTGCTGATGTAATGTTTGAACTAATAAATAAGCCCGTTAGATGTAGATGCGGTACTGAATGTGTAGTTTATTTATTGAATGATCAATGGTTTTTAAATTATGGTAATAAAAAATGGAAAAACCTAGCACATGAATGCCTTGACAAAATGGATGTCGTTCCAGAAGAGATCAGACAAGAATTTAACTATGTAATCGACTGGCTAAGAGAAAGAGCATGTGCACGGAAATCTGGTCTGGGTACTAAATTACCAATGGATCAGGATTGGATAATTGAAAGTCTCTCCGATTCTGTTATCTATATGTCTTACTATATACTTGCAAAATATGCCAATAATAATTGTATTGGTGATAGAAATAGTAAATTAATAAAAGATCCCACTGCTGATATTGATGTTGATAATCTAAATGATTCATTTTTTGATTATATATTCCTAGGAAATGAAAGTGCTACCCATGTAGCTACAGAGTGCAAAATTTCTATATCGCTATTGGAGGAGATACGGAATGAATTTTCCTATTTTTATCCTCTAGATGCAAGACATTCAGGAAGAGATCTAGTTCAAAATCATCTATCGTTTTTTATTTTTAATCACGTGGCAATTTTTAAAAGAGATGACTGGCCGAAAAAAATTGTCGTCAATGGTTCTGTCCTGATGGAAGGAAAGAAAATGTCAAAATCTCTAGGTAACATTATCCCACTGCGCGCTGCTATAAAAGAATATACTGCCGATGCTCTTCGTTTAGCAATGTTGAGCTCAGCAGAACTATTACAAGATGTAGATTTTTCATTTGATGCAATTAAAGGAATTCGGTCAAAGTTAGATGATATTTATAACATGGCAATAAACTACTCAAAGGCTAAATCAAAATCTGGATCGTCATTCTTTTCTTCAATAAAGATATCAGAAATAAAAAGGGAAATGGAAGATCGATGGCTCGTAAGCAGATTGCAGATTTATATCAAAGATATTACAGAATCAATGGATAAATTAAGGGTACGAAGAGCGTTGCATGATATACTTTATATGTTTGATCAAGATTTGCAATGGTACAAGAAAAGAATAACTGCCAAAAAGCGAGAAGATTCAATCATTGCAGTTACTTTATCTATATTTCTTGAATGTCGAATCAGGATGCTTGCTCCATTTGCTCCTTTTATAAGTGAAGAGGTATGGCAGATAATAGGAGATAAGTCTCAATCAATTATTTTTGCAGGCTGGCCTATGGTAGACGAAGGTAAAAGAGACTTGGTAGCAGAGGAATCGGAACAACTAATTATCAATCTTATATCTGATCTTCAGAATATTCTTAAAGTAACCAAGATCTCCCCAGCTAAAATTACTATCTATACTTCAGCTGAATGGAAAAAGAAAATTTATCAAAAAATTCTTTCCATTATAATGTTAGAAAACAAGACTAACTTTGGAGATATCATGAAACAACTAATAAAGGATCCAGAAACAGCAAAGGTCAAAAACGATCCTAAGCTGATACGAAATATAGTAGGGGACATCCTATCTGACCCACTCGAAGTGAGGAATAGACGATTAAATATGACAGTTTTTGATGAAATATTTCCCCTCAAAGATGCCAAAATGCTGTTATCTATAGAAAGTGGGAATCCACGAGCAGAAATTATTCTCCAGTCAGAAGATGATACACAAAAATACGATCCTAAAGAAAAATCAAAATATTCTAGGCCTTTCAAACCTGCAATATATATTGAGTAGTCTTGTTGTTGTAAAAATTAGTGTTAGAATAGCATCCGCTTATTGCAGAAGATGCTGATTGATTAATAGAATAGTTAAATGACCCATATAACTAATTTATATTGTTCATTTTTATATCTCCTAGAAATGATATTCTTTCAATAATTAGAAATGCAGAATACGCTGAAGTTTTCTGTTATCCTTTTGGAGACTTTTGTCCTGTTTGTATCTTTGATTTTTATCGCCAGTATTAGACTGAATCTTCTCAATAAACAGATCAACTTTATTCTTCCTATAAGAATAGAGCCACTGTTAAGAAAAAGAACGGATATATATACAATATATAAGGACTTTACTTAAAGCTTTGATGATGTGATAATGAGGATTACTCTCTATGTGAAGCGAGAGAAATAAGAAAATTTAGAAATTTTCAATATGTTTTTGATTATTTAAATTAGAGTCATTCTCTTATGTTAAGATCTTTTCCTACTATACTATAATTTCTATTTAATCATAACTGATATAATTTTTATTGATAGTACTGCCTATGATACCATATCACTGATTAATAAGTAAATACCTTTAGAATATCATCCTTTATAGGCTGATCTTTTCATGTCATGGATTGTTCTTTTCATTTCGTGAATATCTTTTAATATTTCATCCATTTCTTCCCTTGTGGGGAGATTTAAAACCTTCAAATTCTTTTCTGCAAACTTCTGCATCTGTTTGAAGAGGTCAAGCAGATCACTTGATACCTTTCCATAAGTTACTGAAAATTCTTTTGAATTAAATAAACCCGTAAAAGCATCTTCAAATGCATTTATTATAATTTTTCTATACTCATCAAAATCCTCTTTTGACCTGAGTTGTTTGGGTGCTCTCTCAGATACTTCTTTGGTTGCAAGTACATATGCCATATTCATTTGTTTCCAGTAATCGCTAAGATTAGTTTGTGCATTGTATAGAGTTTGACTCATTCTCAAGAGATCCTGAGAATACGATCTAAACTCTTGGGAAAAAGCAGGGAATGCACCAATAGTAGGCATCTTAATCAATTCAGACCAACTATCGAATAGTTTAGTCATCTGTTCTTGTTCTTGATGTACACTAATATTGGAAGTATCATTTCCTATTTCATCTTTATTATTCTCATCATCTGTCATAATCATATAGTTGTTTTATGGATTAAATAAGTTGATAATTTTAGAAAATATAGTCTATCTCTACAAAGTGCTTCCCTAAGCTAATCATGGCTAATTTATACCATGACCTCTAGAGCACGTTAGCTCATAGACAACGCTAATTTTAACGAGTATTTTTATCTGTTAATTCATATTTATAAATATAAATATACATGAATAAAAATGCATAATTTTTAAATTAATAAAAATAGTTTCAATTGTATATTTTTCTGTAATATAAAATTACAAGAGTTAGGCGATTACATTAGAAGCAGAAATATTATAGCTTAGCGCTCCACAAGTTACAGTTGGATGATTTTACACAATTGCTACACTGGACTACTGTTCATATATTATCGGGCGGTTTTGTTGATTGTTAATCTGAATAAATTTATAAAATGCATTAAACTATCGTTTATTGAATTTAAAAGATGACCAACAGTATCAAAGAAAATGAAGATAATCTTTCCGATGTTAATGATATTTTTGATAATAAAGATTCCTTTAGTGAAGAATCTGTTACATTTGATGATGCCGTAGGGGAAGACAAACCTGACTCCCAATTTCATAATGTTAGCTCTTCTCAAATTCCCTCTAATATCATTCAACAACAACAAGAATCAAAACCTGCTTTAGATTCAAAATTCTATGCCATTAGAATAACTGGTGGCCAGGAACAAGTAGTTGCAAATATTTTGCAAAATAAGATTAACACAAAAAAAATCAAAATTCTTTCAATTCTTTTGCTTGACAACTTCAAAGGTTATATCATTGTTGAGGCTCCAGATTCAAATGTTGCCTTTGAAGCATTGCATGGGGTTCGCCACGTCAGAGGTCAAATTCGTGGAGAGTTACCGTTCAAAGATATTGAAGGATATCTTGTGAAAAAGCCGGTTGTTTCCGATCTCAATATAGATGATACGGTGGAAGTTATTGCTGGTCCATTTAAGGCTATGAAAGCAAAAATCACAAGAGTTGATTATGAAAAGCAAGAAGCGACGGTAGTACTTCTTGATTCTCCATATCAAATACCTGTAACAGTGGATGCAAATTATTTGAAAAAGTTGATGCAATAAAAGTACAGGTTAACTGAATGTTATCGGTTGCATTTGTTAAGGATGAATATTACAATAAATGAAACTTGCTTCTCTATATCTATAACATTGTAGATGTATTTTTGGCCATTCATATTATATTCCTTCCTTCCAATTAACTAGATATTTGCATGCACTATTCTTGATGGATAAAATATGGTTCAAACTAAAACCAAAACTAACGGTGCTGATGAAGGGTTCAAGCAAGAGTGTTGAAAAGGTGATTGTAACAGAATTTGCTAAATGATTTGGATAGAATTACAACGCTGAAGATGTTTCACATTCAGTTTTAGACAAAGTTTTACCTAGAGCAGGAGATATATCACAAAAACACCTCCGTATATCAATAATGTAGGACGAAATTATGAAGTTATGAAGAATTATTGTGTTAAAAATAATGTAGACTTAGATGGTGAACCAAAAGAGATGAATGGATTGACATCTAATGATGGGATGAAGTTATGGATATGATCATAAAAAGTAATTTCTATGTACGAGAGAGGCTTTGAAATTAGTGTTAGATAGAGTGGAATCTGGAACTATCAATACCTGTTTCAGTTGTAAACCTTCGCATAATATTATTTATGCCATTATTAGCCCCTTATAGTATTTTTGGACATATTATTCACCTCAGCAATATAATCACGTAAAGGTATCTGTTTAGGTCGTTTTGCTTCCTTTTTCGATAAAAATACCCTTTCATCCAAGGTTAGAAAGAAGATTATTTCTCTTTTTAGTTCTTTTAGAAATCCCATTTTTTTCATTTAATTTATTTAGTATATAATTTTACAACCTAAAAATAATTAATTTCTTGATGAACGAGTTATCACTGAAATATACAGTGAAATATACATGTCAGCAGAACGGAATTGGAAATTGTTAGTGCAATGCTGTGATTAGTATTTGTAATCTCAAACTCAAAGCACAAATTATGGCAATTGAACTTTCACATTATAAGAAAGAGGAGATATTGAACAATACTCTATTTTTTTAGGATTATAATAAAATAGTCTTTCTAGATTTTTGAAGCAAATAAATAAGAATTTAAGTATATTTTAGATATAATGACGGGGTTTATATTCTGGTTTAAGGCTAGTCTTATACATGGGTGATAAGAAGTCGGTTTCAGCTCTAGTTAGTGGTGGCGAGGCCAATGCGGGCCCACCTCTTGGACCAGCATTAGGTCCAATAGGAGTAAATGTACTCCAGGTAGTAAATATGATTAACGACAAAACTAAGGATTTTCCAGGGATGAAAGTTCCTGTAAAAGTCGAAGTTGATTCTCAAACTAAGAAATTTACAGTGGAAGTAGGAATTCCTCCTACTACTGCTCTGGTTTCCAAAGAGGCTGGTATCACAAAAGGATCAGGTACTGCTGGCACAAACTTTGCTGGAAATATAACTATGGCGAGTGCTATTAAAATTGCTAAGATGAAAGCTGATAGTTCCTATTCTAAGGATCTAAAGAATGCAGTAAAGGAAGTGATCGGTTCTTGCGTAAGTAGTGGAGTAAAAGTTGAAGAGAAGCCTGCAAAGGAAGTTTTCGCTGATATATCTGCAGGAAAGTATGACGAATTATTCAAATAACCATTTTTTTATTTGTTTTAGTTGAAAAACATAATAACTTTGTACTAAAATGTAAAGAGATCAAACATGATTATATACTTTAGTGTCAAGAAGCGCTTAACGGCAGCATTAATAAAAGTTGATAAGGTTAGCAAGCAGTAAGTTTAAAATATCCCAAATTACGTCAGTTATCTCATAATTTTAAGGTGAATGAAAAAATGTCAATTCAACAAGGATCAGCTGGCGGAATGCCAGTATTAATATTGAAAGAAGGAGCAACTCAGACAAAAGGTCGAGACGCCCAAAAAAATAACATAACCGCTGCAAAATTGATATCCGAAGTAGTAAAGAGCTCACTTGGACCTCGAGGTATGGACAAAATGTTGGTAGATAGTCTTGGCGACGTTACAATTACAAATGACGGTGCGACAATTTTGAAGGAAATTGATGTCCAGCATCCCGCAGCAAAGATGATGGTTGAAATCAGCAAGGCAACAGATAATGAAGTAGGTGATGGAACCACTTCTGTAGTGATACTTGCAGGAGCACTGATTGAAAGAGCAGAAGAATTAATTGGAAAGGACGTTCATCCCACAATTATTGTCGACGGTTATAGGAAGAGCGCTGTCAAGGCTATCGAAATCCTTAACACTCTTGCCCAGAAGATTGATGGAAGTGATAAACAACAATTAATCAGAGTTGCAAAGACCTCTATGCAAACGAAGCTAGTATCAAAGGAAGCAGATGAGCTTGCACAAATTGTTGTTAATGCTATGATGCAAATAAGCGAAAAAACTGATTCCGGCTATAAAGTAGATATTGATGATGTTAAAGTAGACAAAAAGGCAGGAGGGTCATTAAGAGATACTAAATTAATCAAGGGCATTGTTCTTGATAAAGAAGTTGTTCATGGAGGAATGCCAAAAAGAGTAGAAAAAGCAAAAATCGCTCTTATTACTTCAGCTCTTGAAATTGAAAAGACAGAGTTCGATGCTAAAATAAACATCAATTCACCTGATCAGATGAAAATGTTTTTAGATGAAGAGAATAGGATGCTGAAGGGTATGGTTGACAAGATTATAGCAAGTGGTGCTAATGTAGTGGTATGCCAGAAGGGTATTGATGACATTGCGCAGCACTATTTAGCAAAGGCCAACAATATGGCAATACGGAGGGTCAAGGAAAGTGATATGACCAAACTAGCAAGGGCTACTGGCGCACGAGTAGTAAATAACTTGGATGATCTTTCAGCTAAAGATGTGGGTTCTGCTGATCTAGTAGAAGAACGCAAAATTGAGACAGACAAATGGGTATTCATAGAAGGGTGCAAACATCCAAAAGCAGTAACGATACTTATAAGGGGTGGTTCTCAAAGAGTAGTTGATGAGGCTGAACGTTCAATTCATGACGCTATTATGGTTACAAAGGATGTACTTGAAAAGCCTGCAATTGTTGCAGGCGGAGGTTCTCCTGAATCCTATACTGCAGGAAAATTAAGAGATTGGACAAATACACTTTCCGGTAGAGAACAATTAGCCGCAGAAAAATTTGCCGAAGCATTAGAAGTAATTCCACTTACTTTGGCGGAAAACGCAGGTATGGATCCCATCGACGCTATGACAGAATTACGTTCAAAGCAGACCAAAGGTTCCAAAACCTCTGGAATTGATGCACGGAATGCTAGAATTATCGATATGTCAAAATTAGATATTGTAGAACCACTCTCGGTCAAGGAGCAGGTTATTAAATCTGCAACAGAAGCTGCATCGATGATTCTAAGAATAGACGACGTAATTGCCTCAGGTAAATCAGCAGGAGGCCCGCCTGGTGGTGGTGGAATGCCGCCGGGTGGAATGGGTGGAATGGGAGATATGTAGTATAGATAATAGTTTACTTATTATTTTTTAGTTCAACGATGATCACTTCTTTTACCCAAATGCCTGTGTCATTCATCTTGACCAGTTTATTCAGATACTCACAGAATGATATACTTCCATATGCTTTTACCCATATGTCATAATGCTCTTTCAGCTTTTCAAAGGCTTGGCCATGATATATACAATATTTTTCTATTGATACTCTCCGTGAACAAGCAGAACATTTCCTAGTCATGTCAATGTACGTCTTTAAATAAATATAATATCATTATCCTTGTAGACTTTGTGTATTTGCAAGAGAGAGGATAATAGAAAAATGTCTTTATTATAGAAAATCAAAAAATGTTAGCAATCCCATTATGAAATACATAATGACCAATGGAAAAACAGAATGAAGATACAATAATAAATCTTAATTATTACGTCTCTAACTTTTTCATAACTCTTTCATCATGGCCTTTTTCTTTTACTCGGTGCAAGAATTAGCTGCAAAGAAAGTGAGTATTAAAATGGTTGAGTTGATCTAGAATAAGATTTGATCCCTTATTGTAATATACATACATACATACATTCATTATTCAGAATCCCTTCTTTCTAACTGCTAAATATTATTATAGATATTTACATTATGCAATTTCTTCTGCTCATAATATATATTATGTAGTTATGCTTCGTCAGGTAAAATTTATTTAGAGACAAGATTTTAATATTACTATCATGAGTTTCAGCTCTTCTAGAATTGTGTTAATAGCCGCTGTTATATATCTGGTGATATTTTTCGCTCTGGTGTCTGGCTTAATTAATGCAATTCTAGAAGGTCCGCGAACTCCTAGAGGAGCATCATTCGTCATACCTTCGAGATCTGTTCAAACATTAGGTGAAACAATCGTGACAACGATAATTCTATTTATGGGAATGGTTGGAGCTTTTCTACTTTACAGGTCAGGACAGGTGTCAACTACAAAAACTCAGGAGACATTGCTTGCAGCAGGTTTTGGCATTCTTTTGATATCATTGACATTAGGTCTTATGTTAGTAAATATTAAAACGTGAGAAAGTTGTAATATGGTATTTCTATATGGCTACTTTATATTCTCCTTCTCCACTATAACGAGGCATTAGCCTATTCTTTATAATGACAATTAAATTAGGTTCATTTTTACGTGTAATCAGCTGCAATAGTGGTCTACCACAATATTATGGTTATGTAATAGAGAAATAGAGAATATATAAGCAAGTGACTATAGAGTAAATTATATTGCGTTTGTTTCCGAATCTGATTGTTGGCATGATTTTTAGAAATGTTCTCTTTTCCTCCAATCAAGAATATTGATAGTGTATTTAATTCAAAATAACATCAGGCGTAAGATGCTTTGGCGTATTGATACTACTCCAATAGCTAGCACTCATTATTTCTATATTGAAAGGATCCAAGGAGAAGCTATTGTTTGCTTTATTAAAAATACTTCTTTCTATTTTGTAGCAATTCATCATTCAATAGAAGTCCACATTTTTTATCATTATATTATTGTTCTCAAACATTGAATCTGATCATTTATTTTATGTACTATGTTATATCTATCAATATATATGAATCCTAATTCTCTTTTACAGTCTAATGATTCTTTATTTCCTCGGTTCTTCTCAAACTCCGGTTCATTAGCGTCTGATTTCATAGTTCAAGACTTTGCGGTAATAATGATAGTTGCGGCTGTAATGCTGCTCATTACTTACAAGTTAAAACAACCAATGGTAATTGGTTATATTGTCGCAGGAATGGTAATTGGACCTTATACTCCACCATTTAGTCTGATACATAATATAGAAACTGTAAACGTATTTGCAGAGTTAGGAATAATAATGCTATTATTTGTAATTGGTACGGAGTTTCCGATAGCCAAATTAAGATCTGTTGGAAGGATCTCTATCATATTAGCGCTGCCTGAGTCAATAGGCACATTGCTAATAGTATCGTTTGTTGCTCAGACAATAGGATTTAGTTTTTTTGATTCTATGTTTCTTGGTCTAGCATTGTCTATTACTAGCACTGTTGTAACTATTAGAGTATTGGAAGAACTTGGGATGATTAAAGATGAGTCTTCTACTTTGATACTTGGAATATGTATTGTTGAAGATATTGTGGCTATTACTGCTCTTGGAGTTCTTCAATCAATAGCAGTTAATCCTGCTGGTGAAGTATCTATTTTAAAAATAATGATTTCAATAGGTATAGTAGGAGCATTCATTGGAAGTATACTGATTCTTGGCTCAAAATTTATACCTAATATAATAGATAAAATTGGAAAAAATAACGATTATGCATTGCTTCTAATTGTTATTCTTGGATTGGCTTTTGGGATGGCATTTGTATCCAAAGGACTTGGCTTGTCAGTTGCTACCGGGGCCTTTTTGGCAGGAGTGTTAGTTGCTGAATCAAAAAGTGCTAACATAGCAAGAGTCATTACCATCCCATTAAGAGATGTATTTGCTGCTATATTCTTCGTTTCAATCGGGGCTTTAATGAACATATCGCTAATACCATCATTCATAGCTCCCGCAATGATACTCCTTTTGACTTCATTTGCTTCAAAGTTTTTGATAATAACTATTATTCTCGTCAAAGCAAAATATAATTATATTACAGCATTAAGAACAGGTCTTGGAATGTCATCCGCAAGGGGTGAGCTATCACTTGTTGTTGTTAAAGGCGGTCAAGATATTGGTGCTGTCTCATCTTCGATATTTCCTATAGTGGGTGTAATAGCTATTGCATCTACTTTTATGACGCCATATATCCTGAGATTTGGAAGTAAACTGAGATCATCATCCTCATCATCTACTTAAGGATTTGAGAAGATTAATAATAATAATCAGGTATAAGAAAACGAATCGATAGTAATAGTAATAGTAATAGTAACGGCGATAATCTAACTAGGAAAATATCGCTAATTTTTCAATTTTTTTCTGCAATCTTCAAAATTGGTGGTGGAGTTATCGGATATAGGGTTCTGAATAGGAGAAAAGAAAAACCTAATCATTATCCTTGTTAGGTAAGATATGGAATTATTTTAAAATAGCAACGGATATCAAACATATTAATATTAGAGCAATATCTTGCTATAGTAATCTATTATTCGAGATAGAAGGAAGATGTTCTGTATTTCTGTAACTGAAACCTATGATGTCTCATCTCACTCTCACTTTTCTTAAAATTCAGAGTATATCCAAAAATTACATTTCCCGCATAATTATGATTTCTCTGCCAAGTCTGACTTTTCATGTTCAAAATAATCATTAACGCCTAGGGCTTGAGACTCCGGTTGCGATATAATGAACAGAGTCACCTATATAACATGCATGATCTGAAATGCGTTCAAGATATCTTAATATCAATAAGGCAGATATATAACAACGTGGGTCTGTAAAGTTTTTACCTTGATTTGTTTTTAGAGTAATGATTTCTCGTAAGTATTTTCTATATAAGGTATCAACTGTGTCATCCATCTGGTAGAGTTTTTGTGCTGCATCTTTGTCTCGTGAGCGAAGCGAGTGTAAACTCAACTGTATCATTTCTCTTACAGTACCTGCCATTTCCAAAACAGTCGACTTGTCGCAATCAGAAATTGAGCCCATAGTTTCTAGTACATCTACAATATCATAGGCATACCGTCCAAACCTGGAAAATCCATATGATATCTCCATACAAGATCTAATGAATCTGAGATCTGTAGCAACTGGTTGATAACGTGCTATCAATTCTATTGCAAGATCTGCTACTTCCTCTTGTAATGTTCGAAGTTTTTCTGACCAGTCAAAAATTTGTCTTTTTAATCGGGTGCCTTCTTCATAAGATTCAAGAGCAGTTAATACTGAGCTTTCGGACAATTTTGACATATCCATAATAATATTATGAATGCGATCAATACCAAGGTCCAAAAGTCTAGTCAAACAAAAAGATCCTATCCAAATTTACCAGATATGTAGCGCTCTGTAAGTTCTTTTTGAGGATTTTTGAATATCTGATTTGTTGATCCATATTCGATTAATTCACCAAGATACAGCAGGGCAGCATAGTCTGATACTCGGGCGGCCTGCTGCATGTTATGTGTTACAATAATTATCGTAAGATTTTTTTTCAAATTGTAAACAAGTTCTTCTATTTTAGAAGATGCGGTTGGATCCAATGCAGACGTAGGTTCATCCATTAGTAATATTTCTGGCTGCATTGCAAGAGCCCTAGCAATACAAAGACGTTGTTGTTGTCCGCCTGATAATCCCATTCCAGGTTTGTCAAGTTCATTTTTCACTTCATCCCACAGTGCCGCATCTTCCAGACTTTCCTTAACAATGTCATTTATCAATCTCTTGTTTTTGACACCATTAAGTTTTAGCCCTGCTGCTACATTGTCATAAATACTCATCGTTGGAAAGGGGTTTGGTTTTTGAAAGACCATGCCTATACGTCTCTTGATGATTACCGGATCAACAGTCTTATTATCGTACATATTGATGCCATCTAGAATAACTTGACCCCTTGCGCCTGCGCCAGGAGTCATCTCATGCATGCGATTAAGACAGCGAATAAGAGTCGTCTTGCCACAGCCTGAAGGTCCAATAAAAGCAGTAACAGTATTAGCCTTGACGTCTAAATTAATGTTCTTTAATGCTTGTTTTGACCCATACCATGCATCAAGGTTTCTGATAGATACCTTATATTGTTTGACAGTAGCAGGACCCTTACCGTCAACATTGTCGTCCAAAGATTCAACCCCCCTGCTATTATTGATACTGAAACTTTCTTTAGAACTCAATTGAGGAGCTATGTGGTTTATTTACTATTATATATTATCTAAATAGATAATATAGTAAATATAGAATTCAAAAAGTTGCTTTCTTGAAATTGAAACCTGTTTTCCTCTGAACCAAAAGTCTTAGGACTATGCTTAGGATTAGGACAATCACTATGAGCACTAAAGCCGCTCCCCAACCTTGTGAATGGGCGGATTCATATGGTTGTGAAGCCAATCTCCATATTCGAAGTGGTAGAGCATCGATTGGCCCAGAAAATCCTGTAAAGAATAAACTTGTTCCAAGTATGGTCATTATAAGCGGAGCTGTTTCACCTGCGATTCTGGAGATAGCCAACACAATACCTGTGAGTATACCACTTTTGGCGCTTTTCATAGTTATAAACAATGTAATTTTCCACTTTGGAATTCCTAGAGACTGGGCAGCCTCACGTAATGAATTGGGAACAATCTTAAAAGATTCTTCAGTAACTCTGACTACGATGGGTATCATTATTATTGATAAAGCAAAAGCGCCTGCCCAAACTGAAAATGAGCCAAGTAAAAGAACTATTGATACGTATCCAACTATTCCCATTACTATTGAGGGTAAACCTGTCAAAACATCATTGAAAAATCTGACTGCAGAAGGAAATATTCCATTACCAGCATATTCTGAAAGGTAAATACCCGCAAGTATCCCTACGGGTGCTCCAATTAATGACGCCAACCCAACTACAATTAATGTTCCCTGAATAGCAGGAGCGACACCGCCATGCCCTAGAAAAAAAGATCCTGGGGGCTGGGTAAGAAATTCTATACTGATAGCTGAAATACCATTCTTTACTACTTCAATCAAGATACTTCCTAAAGGAATAAGGGCAGAAATGACACAGATTATTGCAAAACCAGTCATAATTCTGTCAATAAATTTTTTCTTTGAAGACTGCCTTGACATGATATCTTGAATTTTTTTTCTGTTGTCCTCTTGTCTTAATTCTTTTTTCTGCATTATTATTCTCTCACCCCTGGGCTAACCTTTGTGATTTTTGAAACAAGCAAGCGTGCGCCAATGTTGATTGCTATTGTCAGAATCAATAGAACAGCTCCAAGACCCATTAAAGCAGAAATATGCAACTCCGATGATGCTTCATTGAATTCATTTGCAATTAAACTAGATAATGTTTGACTTTGATCAAATAGAGAGGAAGGAATAGCGGCTATTCCTACCACATTTCCAATGATCATTGTGACGAGTATAGTTTCACCTACAGCTCTACCTAATCCCAGAATAGTGGCTCCTAATAATCCTGATTTTGCATACGGAAATATGGCAACTCTAACTGTCTCCCACCTTGTAGCCCCCAGACTATATGCAGCCTCTCTTTGAGAATTTGGTACTGCTTTTATTATCTCACGTGAAACAGATGACACAATAGGAATAATCATTATTGCAAGAACTATTCCAGCTGTGAACACATCTAAGCCGAATGGAGTTTGAGCAAAGAACGCAATTGATCCTCCAAAAGCGTTATGCAAAGGCATCTCAATCAAATCTCTGATCCAGAACCTAAAAACAAATAGTGCCCACAAGCCATAAATTATACTTGGAACTGCTGCTAATAATTCTATAACAAAAGATAATGGCGTACGTATCCTAGGAGGTGCCATCTCTGAAATGAATATAGCTATTCCTAAACTTATTGGAACGCCAATGATCATTGCTATTGCCGAGCTGATTAAAGTTCCAATGATATAGGGCAGAGCACCATATGATTCACGGCCTTCCACTGGATTCCAATCGGTACCAGTAAGAAAGCCAAAACCTTCGAACGAAAATATCTCTTTAGACCCATCGCCAACTGAAAACGCTACAACCGCTAACATGAATAAAGTATAACCTGCGGCTGCTACTGCTACGATATGAAAAAGCCTATCTCCTTTGTGTTTACTTAGCAATAAAGATGAATACAAAATTCTTCTGTTTTGTTCCTTAGATTCTATATTAATACAACAAACACCTCTAAAATATTACTAATGGACGTCTTCATACAGCGTTATATGCATATCTATGGAATAAATGCTAAAATATTTTAGCATTAAAAAGAAAAAGGAGGTAATTGCTTAAACGCATATACTCTTGCACCAAGAAATTCAGCGAG
Source organism: uncultured Nitrososphaeraceae archaeon (assembly GCA_963837175.1). Lineage (GTDB taxonomy): Archaea > Thermoproteota > Nitrososphaeria > Nitrososphaerales > Nitrososphaeraceae > JAJNBK01. Next base: position 25,748 of record CAWIMJ010000025.1, on the reverse strand, counting down.
CACCCACTGATCCTATAGAAGTGGCTTACCCTGGAATGTCAATGACTTCAATGTATCTTGATTGAGCTTAACAACTTCTGCCGGTAGGGGTACATATGACAGTTCAGAGGCAAATTGTTGTCCCTGTGTAATAGCCCACGAGATAAAATCGACTAAGGCTTTTGCCTTTGCTTGATCAATGTTTGGATTAGTGCTCAACTCTTTGAATAAAAGTAGATATGAGAAGCTTGCAATAGGGTATGAGTTTGTGCCAGGCGCATTAACAACTGAGACATGTTCCCATGAAGCGTCGCCCTTCGGCAGACTTTGTGATACAGCTGCTACTGCCGCCTTAGTAGAATCTAGTGTCGGTTCTACGAAATTACCTGCTTGATTTTGTATATAAGCGTACGGCATTTTAGTAGTAAGTGCATAAGCAAGTTCTACATATCCAATTGTGTTAGGTGAACCCCTAATCGCATTGGCAACACCTTCATTACCTGGACCACCTATTCCAACTGGCCATTGTACAGACTTTCCTTTTCCTATCTGATCATTCCATGTTGTACTTATATTAGAAAGATAATCTGTCCAAACATAAGTTGTACCTGAACCATCTGATCTATGTACAACTATAATATCTGCAGCGGGTAAGGATGCATCAGGATTAAGTGATTGGATTTTTGGATCATTCCATTTTGTGATTTTACCTAAGAAGATGTCTGCAAGAATTGGCCCCGTAAGTTTTAATCCTTTGTTCGGAATACTGGGGATATTATAGGCTGCAACTACTGAACCGATTGTCTCAGGGATATGTACTGCACCAGGAGCACTTTGGATTTCCGACACAGTAAGAGGAGCATCACTAGCACCGAAGTCTACTGTTTTTTGAGTAAACTGTTTAACACCTCCACCGCTACCTATCGATTGATAGTTTATGTTTACATTTGGTTTAATATTTTTGTATTCAACACGCCAAGTATCAATTAGGGGAAAGGGAAAAGTTGCACCTGCTCCGTTAAGAGTTATTTGACCTTGTGCAAAGACTTTCATGGACATAGTGGCAGTAGCCATAACGGCCACCAAAAATACAGCTGCAATAAGGCCCACTAGTAGTAAATCATTTCTTGTTTGGTTACCCATAGATTTTAGAGAAAAGACATGAACTAATTGGTAGCGTATATGATCTACATAGTCTACATAGATGTATATAGTGGCCTGGCGGTTCCTTTAGCACTTAGAAACTAACATCCGCAAAATAAGAGTTTGAATTCAAAAATTAAAGGGAAAATAAAAAGAAAGAAATTAAGCAGTCTTTATAAGCTTACGGAAATCATCTTTTTTATTTACAATTTCTTCATTCCATTTCTCTTCGGAATAGCCATGAACTTCAATTCCGTGCTTCTTGGCATTTTGTAATAACTCTTCCTCTGTTTCTCCATACATTGTATGAGTACAAACTGGATCGCCGGCATCTTTACAGTTTATGCTTAATGTCATTTCAAATCAATATCCAACTAAGGGTTAAATGTATTTCCTTTTTAAGGCTCGACACAAGACGTTGCTATAGACTTATTAGCATATAGACAATTATTCTATAACCATTCCAATCGGGTCTATTTACCGTCCAGGATATAGATGATAACTACTAAAAATGAATTCAGAATGTTTTGATCATTGCAAATAATGACATATTGAGGCTCGATTCGTCTGGTAGAGAAAAATGATAAAGGCCTAGTCATTATCTTGCAACAAATACTTATTTATTAAAAGTTAAATTAACCTGCAGCTACAAACTTTAATATTATTCGGGTATTTGAAATTGAACAATCTTTTACGTGAGGAGGATCTGGGGCAGTGGAGAAGAACACATTATTCCTCTGAAATTAACTCTTCTCTTAATGATAAAGAAGTAATAATTATGGGTTGGGTGTCAGGTATCCGTGATCATGGCAATATTATTTTTATTATGATAAGAGATAGATATGGAGATATTCAAGCCATTGCAAAGAAAAGCGAATGTACAGATGAATTATTAGAACAAATACGTCAGATAAAAGAACATACTACACTTGCAGTACGCGGAAAAATTAGATCTCAAGTAAAAGCACCTAATGGTGCCGAAGTTATTCCGTTTGAATTGAAGATATTTTCTATATCGAAGAAATCTGCTCCTTTCATGGTTCAAGATAAAACCTCAGTAGGTATTGATACAAGACTAGATTTGAGGGCGATAGACCTACGTAGAAATATTTTACAGAGAATTTTCCATATCCGTCATGCTACTCTGGATGCCAGCAGAGAATTTCTAGTGGGAGAAGGATTCACTGAGGTAAATACACCGAAGATGATAGCTACTGCTACAGAAGGGGGTGCAGCTCTGTTTCCAATATTCTACTATGATCGAGAAGCATTTCTTGCACAAAGCCCCCAGTTATATAAGGAACAACTCACCATGGCATTTGAAAATGTATTTGAAATAGGTCCAATTTTCAGAGCTGAACCATCACGTACTAATAGACACTTATCCGAAGCAATATCTATTGATGTTGAGAAGGCGTTTGTAGATTACACTGATATGATGGCTTTGCTGGAAGGAATGCTTTTGCATATAATGGCTTCAATTAAAGAAAAGAAAACAGATGATCTGCAATACCTTGATCTTGAATTGCCTACTGCTGAAATGCCATTTCCAAAGTATTCTTATTCAAATATTATAAATCAATTACAAAACGCAGGCGAACGCATTAGGTGGGGAGATGATCTATCACCTCAGACGATGAAAAACATATCTGATGACAGGATGAATGGCTTTTACTTTATTACTGACTGGCCTACTTCTTTAAAGCCTTTTTATGTAAAACCAAAGTATATCGAAGATGAAATGATCTGCGAATCATTTGATCTAATGTATAGATCTTTAGAGGTGTCCTCTGGCAGTACCAGAATAAACAGGAAAGATGAATTATTACAAAGGATGAAAAAGCAGGGATTGAATACACAAGCATTCGATTACCACATCCGGGTATTTGACTATGGAGTTCCACCTCATGCAGGATTTGGCTTAGGTTTAGAGCGTTTGCTTATGGCTATTACAAGAATAGATAACATACGCGATCTAACTTTATATCCGCGCGACATAGACAGGTTAGTACCTTAAGAAAAATGGAGCAAATGGGCATGGTGTCTAAAGAAGAAATCAGACATCTAGGAGAGCTTTCAAAATTAGAATTATCAGATCAGGAACTTGGAAAATATCAATCACAGATCGAAGAAATAATCACGTATTTTGATGTACTGGACAGCCTATCATTGAACGAAATTGAACCGACACATTCCACAAAAAAGTTTTCTGAACTGAGAAAAGATTGTCTCAAACCATTCGAAGGTAATGCCTTAAAAAATGTAAAGTATAGAAAGGATGGCTTTATAAAGGGGCCAAGGATGGCTTGAATGGCGAACCTATTTAGTCTCACTTCTGAGCAAATTACTTTAGGTATTAAAAATAGACATTTTTCTGCAGAAGAATATATTTGCCAAATTCTGGATCGAATAGAAAAAATCGATGTTAAAGTTAATGCCTTTATTACCATAGATAAAAAAGGCGCATTGGAAAAAGCACGACTGATAGATAGGAAAATTCGCAATAGAGAACAAAATATAGGTCCCCTCGCAGGCGTTGCAGTAGGAATAAAAGATAACATATGCACAAATGGTTTGAAAACAACATGTGCTTCAAAAATGCTAAAAGATTATGTTTCCCCTTATGATGCTACCACAGTCAAAAGATTGCAAGAAAGTGATGCCATTGTAGTTGGAAAATTAAACCTTGATGAATTTGCAATGGGTTCTACCACAGAATTTAGCAAGAATGGACCAACTCACAATCCATGGAATATTGATTATGTGGCTGGGGGGTCGTCCGGTGGTAGTGCAGCAAGTGTTGCGGCACTAGAATGTGCCATATCCTTAGGATCAGATACTGGCGGGTCGATACGATGTCCTGCTAGTTTTTGCTCTGTGGTAGGTCTAAAACCAACCTATGGCAGCGTTAGTAGATATGGGCTTATATCTTATGCTAATAGTTTAGAGCAGATTGGTCCTATAGGAAAGAGAGTCTCAGATGTGGTTATGGTCATGAATGCAATTGCGGGTAAGGATGATAAGGACCATACCACTTTAGAATGGGTACCAAAATATTCGCTCAATCCTACAAAAGAAAATATTCGTGTTGGTTTAGTGAAAGAATTGGTTGAAGGTGCTGACCCAGCAATTTCCAAATGCATCTATAATGCTATGGATTTGTTCTCTAGATTGGATTTTAAATGTGAAGAGACTTCGATGAATTCTATTAGATATTCTCTACCCTCATATTATGTAATAGCAATGGCTGAAGCTAGTAGTAATCTTGCTAGATATGATAATATTCGGTATGGGTTCGATTTAAATCCTGACGGCTATGAGTGGAATAGGTATTTTTCAAAAGTTCGTAGTAACTTTGGTCAAGAAGTGAAAAGGCGCATTATAATTGGATCGTATGTTCTATCAGGAGGCTATTATGGAAAATATTATCAGAAAGCCCAAAAGTTAAGATCATTATTAAAACAAGAATTGAACTCGTTATTTAAAAAATATGACATTTTGATAGCACCTACTATGCCTCTTCTGCCATTCAAAATTGGTGATAATATAGATGATCCATTAAAGATGTATTTAATTGACATAGACACGGTAATCGCTAATCTTAGTGGAATACCTGCGATATCAATACCGGCAGGATTCAAAAATGACCTTCCTATAGGTTTGCAAATAATGGCGAATGAATTACAGGAGCAAACAATACTTGATGCAGCATTGTTATTTGAAAGAGCAACTAATATCCAAAGGAGTCCTGAGCTGTAATGGTATTGACAGTAAATATTGGTCTTGAAATTCATTGTCAAATAACAGCTCTTCAGAGCAAATTATTTTGTTCGTGCTATTCTGATTACCGGGACAAGAATCCTAACAATAATGTCTGCCCCATTTGTTCTGGGCTTCCTGGAAGCCTTCCACTTTTAAATCAACGAGCTGTAGAACTTGCCGGCATGGTTTCTCTTGCTCTTGGGTGCAAAGTTCCAGATAACATAATGTTTTATAGAAAAAACTACTTTTACCCTGATCTTCCAAAAAATTTTCAGGTGACCCAATACAACTCTTATGGAATCACTAGCATTGGTGCAGAGGGAAAATTAGAGTATGACGAATCAAAAAAAGCTATGATACGAAGGATTCAGCTTGAAGAAGATCCAGGAAGATTGGTTTATGAAAATAGTGATATTGATACGAATTTCTATACTCTTATAGATTATAATAGAGCTGGAGTAGCTCTAATAGAAATTGTTACTGAACCAGATTTTACTGATCCGAAGGATGTAAGAATATTCTTAAATAAAATTTCTTCTATAGTTCAACATTTAGGAGTGTGCGACACAAAATTGGAAGGCTCAGTTAGATGCGACGCGAATGTTTCAATAGGGAGTAAGAAAAAAGTTGAAATTAAAAACGTTAACTCCTTTAGAGAAGTAGAGAAAGCTCTTGCATATGAGATTACTAGACAAAAAACTATGTCCATACATGATATCGAAATTAAAGCAGAAACACGACACTGGGATGATTTAAGAAAAATAACTAAACAGGCTAGGACAAAAGAGGCAGAACAGGATTATCGATACTTTCCTGAACCTGACATCCCTACAATAGCCTTGGGAAATGAATTTTTATCGTTACTCAAAACTATTATGCCAGAGCTGCCCGATGAGAGAAAGAATCGCTTCATTACTGATTATCAACTTTCTGAACATGTAGCACAGGTGCTAATTGATAATAAAGAAGTTTCTGATTTTTTTGAGCTCGCAGTAAACATTTATCCGTCACCAAAGGAGATTGCTAATTCAATTGTTACTGATTTATTGGCATTCATAGATGATTCAAATCAAAAAGGGTCTATTTTTTCAGGATTAAAAATTGAAGCAAAACATATTGCAGATCTAGCGAAACTAGTAGATGAGAATACTATTAATAGAAGCACGGCAAAAATGATTCTTAGACAGATAATAAAAACTGGCGAATTGCCCTCACAACTGGCAAGAAAGACTAATGCCTCAAAGATAGACGATGCTGGAGTTATCTCTGAAGCTGTAGAATCAATTTTTTTGCGTGAAAAATCTGCTGTGATAGATGCAAAAAATAACGCGAATGCAGCTAATTTTTTGCTTGGGAAGGTTATGCAATTGACAAAAGGAAGAGCAGATCCAAAAATTGCATTTAATTTAATCACAAGGAAATTAACTGAGTCAAATTAATTTTTACTCATTTTTTCTTCATTTTTGGCATTGAAGGCATAGAAGAGAATCTTGTTGATGCCATCATCCGTTCTAAATGCTTTACAATCATAGGTAAGAAAGCTCCAATATCTGTCACAATTCCTATAGCTTGGGTAGTTCCTCTATCAAGAAGTTTTGTCACTACCGGCTGACTTATGTCCACCGCAACAACCTTAACGGTTGCTGGAAGCATATTGCCTACGGCTATTGAATGTAACATTGTAGACAGCATCAATACCATTTTAGTGTCCTTAAGTACTTGTTTGTATTTTCGTTGTGCTTCCACAACATCAATCACAACATCAGGAATAGGTCCATCATCTCTGATGGATCCTGCTAAGACAAATGGTATGTCGTTGATAATACATTGATACATTATACCTTTTTTTAAGACCTTTTTTTGAACCATTGCTCTTAACGATCCGAATTTAAATACTTCGTTAATTGCTTGCATGTGATTTCTATGACCCCTTACTGCAAGAGTTCCATCATCGACTTGCATGCCTAGTGATGTTCCCATCAGAGAATTCTCTACGTCATGAACCGCAAGAGCGTTGCCGGCCAGCAAACCATGTACGTAACCCATTTTTATTAATTTGGCAAGAGCTTCTGAAGAACCTGAATGAACAACCACTGGTCCAGAAACCACTACTATTTTTCCACCTGATTCTTTAATCTTGTATATATCACTGGCGACCTTTCGAGCAATTTGCTGTGTCGGTCGCTCGCTTGAACTGCTACTACTCATAAATTGAAAAATGTCTATACCTTCTCGGGGACGTTCGTGTGGAATTATCCTGACTCCATGCTCTCCGACAACTATATTCTCTCCTTTTTTCACATCACGAATCATTTTGCATTCTGCTCTCATCTTTTCTCTCTCCAATACTATACATTTGTCCATCATCATATTTTCAACCTTTATCCATGAACCATTATAGTAAACCTGTGTTGCATTATTGGTAGTGCTGTAAAAGTTGTCAGGCATCACCATATCTTTTAAAGCTGATTCAAGCATTACTGGTTGAATGGATATAGGTTGCGCTCCTTCTCTATACACTGCTTCTAATAATTCATATAGATGCTGTTGATTTTTGCCTCGAACTAAAAGGCGAGCATAACTTGTATCTCTCTTTCTCTTTCCTACATCGAATTCGAGAACATGAAAATTACCCTTAAGATCCATGACTTTATCAAAAATATTTGTTAATATCAGTGAATCAATAAGATGACCCTTCACTTCAATTTCTTGTTCATATTTTCCAGTCAAGCGTTAAAACAGACTGATATATGTAGACACATACATTAAAATTTTAATCATGTCATACTAAACAATAATTGTTGCAATAAAATCTCTCATAATTCCTGGAAAGGGCGGCTTGTACAACCACAGATTATGGAGATTATTGATATAAGACACAATCTTTGACAATAAAAAGCTCGTTATTTCTGAATTTTATTAAATTTAATCTCACTCTAATACCTAATATATATCAAAAGCCATGCATCACATCATACTTTAATATATTTAGAATTATAATATCAATCCTATTAGATTATAGAACATTGAATGTCTTAGGCTAACTGCAAATTTCGGCGGATACTTGGGTTAAATTCATTTTTACAGAAGAATACACGGTCTATTTATTCTTTATATGATCCTATTAAATGATCACATAGTAACACTTCGCTTTTTAAGATATGGGTTTATTATATTGGAAGAGATACCTTACCAAAATACTCTTCCATATTCTGTTCTATTTTTATTTTTGCAACGATCTCGTCTTTCTTTTCTTCTGTAAACCATTGGGCAATAGATTTTGCTATACCATTCTTGTCACAAAAAGCGATCATATATCCACTTGGTTCTTTTATTATGGAAAAGAGATTTTCTTCTCCAACTGGCTCCCATTTATCATTTTTGTTATCTTTTAATGCAAGAGCAGGCATGGCATAGCCTGTATATGATGTCAAAAGGTCTTGGGACGCCTTTACACGCCTTTCACCTATCTTTAAAGCTGTAAAGTACTGCATTACATTATCATTTAAGGCATTAGCTTTAAAGGATTTATGTTCAAGACATTATAAATAATGTTTATGATCCTTTGAATGCCGTTTAGCATAATTTAAAAAATTGTGCAAGTAACTTGGTAGGATAGCCTTCCTTAGCATATTGCCTCGCCTGCAGTATCATCTCCATCTTGTCTATTCTATGTACAAGTTGAGCAACATCGGTCTTGTTTTGAAGATATTCTTTCCATATTTTTGTATACTTTTTACGAACATTAGAAGGTATACAATGCAAAATAGAATTGATGGCGATCCTTTCTTTTAACCTCTTATGCTTTTTTGAAATTTCACCAGGCATGTAATCGCCTATTATAGATTCCGCAAGATCATGGAGAATTACCATTTTCATAACACGCTGAGTGTCTAATCCGAGTATATCAGATAATACCATGCTTATTGCACACATGGAGAACGTATGATCTGCTACAGATTCAGGATTTTGCACTTTAACCTTAGAAATCCAACCTGTCCTTTTAACATACTTAAGTTGTATGGCATATTGAAAAAATCGAGTTACATCCTTTGGTTTTCTTACTCTTTTCAAGCGTTGTATCTTCCTGCTAATCCGCATCACTAAGCGTTCTATCTATATGTTTTTGTAATACTTTGACTTAATCAAGTGAGAAAGGATAAAATGGGTATATTATAGCGATCATTATTCTAAAGTGATAATATTAAAAATAGCACAAGTCATTGTCTTGACATTAAGCCTTTTTCACGGTACAAGAGTCGAAGTGTACTATCACTATATGAACTGTTATCTAGAAAGAAACATCAGCCGAGACTTTGTATAATTCATTGCCTCGTAGAGAAGCTTTTTATATATTTTAGTTATCATAACGAAATCTCCTATAAAGAAATAATGCAAGGATTTAATTAATATCTTCGTTGATAAATGAAGGTATATGACATAAAATTCCTGTTACAATATAGAGTTAGAGTCAATAACTGTTACACAAAAATACTCTTTAACAATACTATTATACGGCTTGTAGTCACGGCATCTTCATCTTCGGATCCAGAGTAAGTTAGTCTATAATTCTTACTATGAATACTATTATAACAACGAAAGAAGGAAAAAAATGTACAGAATTAAAAAAGCAAATTATGGTTCTGATTTATATGTATACATGTATGCCTGACTAAAGGAACAATGGGGTGCGTATCTACTAATTTAACTCGATGGAAACGGGATCTTCAAATCATAAGGTTACTTTTAATTTTTCTATATTAGTTGGACCGTTTAAATGTTAAGAATGATTTCAAAAGCTACCTATTTGTATTTTCTTAAAACAATATAATATTCTGAATAAGTTTCTTGTAATGGCGGACGACGTCTGTTATATAGATATCTGCTCAAACTATGCTATCAATTCTTGGACGCACATGTAATGGTCAAGCATATTAACCTGCAGTTTGTTCATGAGTACAGCGCAAATAAGCACTCATATTAGTAGCAGTTATAACAGCTCTTCATCTATTATTTCAATTTTATCCAGGTATTGTTGGCAGTGGCATCCAAGGATCAAGCATTTTCCAACTAGCATCAAGGAGTCCATCTTGTCGGGGGTATCCCTAAATTCATGGGCTAAATGAGTATGATAACACTTAGCACAATTCATTCACTAAGAAGATGTGTATCAAATATATATAATCTTCGTAATAATCAGATAGAGGATATGAGACATATATAGAGACGAAAAGCAAATACACAGAATAATGCCATTCACAAAAAAGCAGAGCATAGGTGTGTGTAATCTGATGATAATATCTCATCTTCTCTTATGTATTGTTGTGAATAAATTACTACCATCATTATAGTATCAAAATGACTTATTATTATATAATGATATTATAAAATAACAACATGTAAATCGATTATATATAAGCAATATATATGATAAAATCTTAATCTGAACAAAGCTAGTCTATTTTCGTGCTATTTCTTTATATATCGCATAAACTTTTAATCAGGTTCGGGTCATTATGGCATCCGAGGAACGATGCTTTCAAAAGTCAATATTGATAGTTGATGATGAATTTGACATTGTTACGCTTATTAAACGATCCTTGCAAAAACATGGCTTCAATAGCTTGGCTTTTACAGACCCATTGTTAGCGTTTGAACATTTTCAAAATAATTCTGAACATTTTATTCTAGTTATATCAGATATTAGGATGCCATCAATGAATGGATATGAACTCATTAGGAGGATCAAAGCAAAACATCCAACAATTAAAACAATTTTAATATCCGCATTTGAGATCGATAAAAATGAATTTTCTAAAATGATGCCTACTGTTAAAATAGATAACTTTATAACAAAACCAATATCTGTCAAACAGTTAGTGCATGTCATTGAAAATGCCCTGAAAGAGAAGAAGAAAAGCATTAAAAAATGACTTTATTAACTTAAGGAGAAATATACAGCTAACGACACTGTATTTCTTCATATTGTTATTTAGGAAAGTGAAATAGGGAATATCTGCAAGAGAGATTAGTTAGGCATCTACTCTAGCACTGGCGTAGTCTTTCATATGTCATAATACTCTTTCGAGTATAATGTTAGAATAAGAGATATTATATTATATTCTATCTATAGCAAGAGCATCAACTATACAAAATCAATGTGGAAAATTCTGCAAGGAAAAATTGGAAAATATTCACTTAAAGCCATCTAAGTTTCACCGCCATAAGCTAACCATTCAGTAAAGATTAACAATCATCTTATAATTCATATATATATCAGTAATATTTTTTAGTGAAACGAGTCGCTACTAGTGTGCACCTGCTCTATATGTATCCTGAATGTCTCGCTATTATCAAACTCTTTACCGCAGTATTCACATACAATGTTATTTAGATCCTTATCTCTTTCTTCTATCACGTATTAACGATAACTTAATAGGTTAAAAAGAAAACGGCTGATTTGCCATATTTATATGAGGATATCATTGTTCATCTAGGATTTTTATGTGTATTATCTTATTTAATACCTAGGAAAAATGTGACTAAAACTTCAATGCATAAATGAGATACTTGTTTGATTTTGGAGAGATATATAGAATATTAGAAGAACAAGAATAACAAGAATAGAAACAATAATGGCTGAAATTGCTTTAATAGTTGGATCAGTTAGGCGAGACCGGCAAGGTATCAAAGTTGCCCGCTGGATGGAAGACAAATTGAAAGATCGTAACCATATGGTATTTTTTATTGATCCTCTAGAACTTAACTTGCCTTTACTCGATAGGATGTATAAAGAGATGGTAAACCCTTCAGAGAAGTTAATAGACCTTAGGAACAAAATTAAGGATGCAGAAGGCTACCTTTCTGTGACTCCAGAATACAACCATAGTACATCAGCTGCAATGAAAAATACGCTAGATTATTTTTTAGAGGAATATTATTTTAAACCTTCTGCTATCGTCTCCTATTCGCCCAGAGGTGTTGGTGGCATAAATGCGAGCACAACATCTCCGCATATATTCGCAGAGCTTGGAGCACCATCTATATCTTCATCATTTCAAATATCAAGGGTACAAGATGCTTTTGATGAGTATGGAAAATTAATGGATGCAACGTATAACAAAAGCGTCATACGATTTCTTGATGAATTTGAATGGTTTATTGGAGCCTTCAAAAACCAAAGAGGAAAGGGTACTCCATTTTAAACTGAACTTCTAACAGTCCTTTCTAATGTTGTTAGTATTATCATCTTATTTTATTACTAGGTCTAATCATACTTAATAGAAGCTTAATCTGTTACAGCTTGTTACCAATACTGTTATCATTGCTACAGTTCTATTGCCTCCGTTATCATCACTTTTCAACTGTTACCAATGCATGGTATTTAAATGCAGAATATTAAGTAGTAATGGTATTGTATATGTAATAAATATTGATGGTGAATTTGTTTTGAATTATATATTATATTTAATATATTTCATATATGATAATTCTCTTTCACCAAACCATTATTAAAAGAATCGGGAGTTATTGCGATATTGGTGTGAAAGCTTTGATGGAAATGTAAGAAAGTTTCTCGTTATTCTCTACCTTGTGTATGTATCTGTCTAGCATTCAGATGTAGTTGGAGATGCAATTGTACATTTAATAGGATAGATTGGATTTAAATAAAATTTGACATAGATTTGTGGCCTATAAAATAATACTCATTCCTTTGTGTGAAACGTATAACTAACAAACACCCTTTATATATCAGGAATTAATAGTTTAGCCATTTAGGATATCACTCCTCCTGTTTGATTGATGCTTCGATTCTGAAAAGTAGTAATAAGTAGTTGTAAGTGATTATTTGAGTGGTCTATTTCCAAATCAAGAGCTTCTTATCAAAGAAGAAATTGAATATGAGCAAGTTTTATAATCAATCTATCTTCAAAGAAGAATATTGAGAATTATTTAGAAATATGCTAAAAGATTGTTATAATATGCTGCTACTGCGATTAGAGCTAATGTATAGCCAATTCCAGACCGACGCTGAGCATGTGTGTATAGTCAAAAGTCATGTTTCATGAGTTCTGAATAAATTGTTGTCACTTAATATATAGTAATATTGACGGACAATAGATTAACACGAGCTTTATAGGAAGATACAGTTTATAAAATAACATAATGATCAAACTTTGTAACTCTTGTGGGAAGAAAGTTCTTCTATTTAGTTTGCTAATAATCATGATAACTTCATTATTATCAACTTCACTTACAAATCAACAAACAATAACAATAGCACAAACAAATGATAATAATACTTTCAACCTATACGAAAATCCGACTTATGGGATACAGATCCAATATCCTTCTGGTTGGGGAAGATTAGATCTCTCTTTTCTCCAAGATTCTGCTGATATTGATTTCTATCCTCTTAGCGACACGTCACTAGCAAAAAACCTCAAGATACAAGTGAAGAATTTACCTTTCCATAACATGACATTGGAAGAATATACAAATACTCAAATCAATCCCACAGAAGAAATTCTCCTTCAATCAAATAGAACTACGCTTGCAGATCTTCCCGGGTATAAAATAGTATTTACTAATATAGCAGGACTAAAGACAATGCAAGTTTGGACAATAAAAGACGACAAAGCATATATTATTACATACGTTGCAAAAGAAGAAGACTACGAAAACGATTTGCAGATTGTACAGAGGATGATTGATTCATTTGCAATAACAAAGTGATAAAACTCATCTTCTTTTATGTGAGCAAGAGCTTTATGATTGAAAAGTATCCCATTCCAAAAATAGATGGTAATAAAAGTATATTTCCTTATAGAAAGTGATTAAAATACTAGCTGGAATGATCGGCTATCTTTAGTTGAATTAGCGTACCTACTCTTTCATCAGATAGCTATCATTAACTGTAATAAACCTCAGCTGATATCAGAAAGGTGCTATACAATGTTTTCAAATGTAGTTATTATGCAAGTTCCAGGAATTAATGGTGGTAATAGTAGTGTCGATTGTAGCCATGCTGCTGTGAGAGATCATTAGCAAAGACGAACTTTGGTACCTTTAGCTGGTAATATGTCCGCAATAGGACTTACGGGAAGAAAGAGATGAGAATAGAAGACTTTTGTGTGGTAATTGTGGCCATATACTTGCAAATAATCTGGGAGACAACGTAGTTATCCAGGATATCATATTCCAGTGTAATGGATGTGATTCATATAACAAGACTCCTAGCTAGAAATGAACATCTGCCTTAGGTCAAACTAGTACATGAAGTGAAAGATACATACAGGTAGTAATTTTGATTGATTTAACAATATGAGAAACTGGATCTTATTTCTAGAGTAAGTAGGTATTAGCAGCTTAAACCCAAAGTTCAACCTAAAGTAGAGTAAGAAAATAATGTAGATATTATCTACTTTCCTTACCATCAACATAGTGAGAGATTTTGAGCCAGAAATCAAAAATAGCTATTGGTAAAAACTGATTTTGGCTTTAGTCTTTAGAGTAGCATTTCAGAAAATGCGATGGTGAGGATGATGTCTTAAATCAAGTATTATCTGCATCATGCAAATTATAGTTATAATCATGATTAGTACCGATGGTAAAATCCTAATTGTAAATACGGGAATAGTTATAATTGCAAGTCCGGCTATAAATCTATAAAAATACAATATCGTTACTTTCCTTTCACCGGCTGCACTAGCTATAGAAAGATGGATAATACCAATTGAGAATAAACATAGCGAAACGGAACCGCAGATTAACCATTGAGTTGTATAAGATAAAGGTATATTTTCAGCAGATGAAACTATATCTCTTATACCTATTGCGGTAGTCACAAGGCCTACAACTAGGGGAAAGTGAATATATAACCACGTTGTATAAACTCCAATCCTACCTTTTTCACGAAAGGCACGAATTGGAGAGCCATCAACTCTATCAAAATATATCCACCAAAGGCTAAAAGCTATTCCCAATCCAGCTCCTATTGATATTGTAGATTCTATAGTCCATTTATGGCCTGATAGACTACTAATAAGACCAAATATGGTTTCTCCAAGTACAATTAAAGTGAATAATCCCATTCGCTCAGGTAAATGAAAAATATTTGGAGCTAAACGTAGGTGTTTTCGTCCAACTAAGATTGTAGTTGAAACATCTACGGCAAGTGCTAATACCCAGAGAACAAAACGTATAGGTATAGGAACAGCCGCTGAGATTAGCCATAATATAGTAGATATTGAAAACCCTTGTGCATATCTATTTGCAAGTGTACGAGCAGTTGGTATTTTACGTCCTGCACGTATGTATTCGATTACGAGAAAAGCCCTGATTGCAGCGTATGAAATTGCAAAATTACCTGAGGTCTCACCTGAGGCGCCATGTATGTTAATAGTAAGAGCTGCTGCTCCAACCATCTGTAAAAGTACCAGTAGACGATGTACTAAATCATCAGTCTCAAATCTGGTTGCATAAAATGTAACACCCAACCATGCCCACACAACAGGAAAAAACAGTGATATCGTTCCAAGGAATGCTGTAATAGAAGTATTACTAGTATCCAGACTGAGACCTATCTGAGAAACAGCAACGGCAAAGATTAGGTCATAAAAAAGCTCCAACCATGTAGCATGACGTTCTTTTTCTACGTTACTCAATTTAATTATTCAGTTATAACATTGTCTTATGTGCTTTAAGATTCTCGAATCATGAAAAATGTATAGGTATTCGAACTTGAAAGCAAGTATCTCCCGGTTTGGAAGAGAAACTGATGTTTTCCTTTATGATCTTATACTACAATACGGTAACTGACGTTCAAATTTAGTCCTCCTTTACCTATCTTTTTGTAGTAAAGAATGGTTCAAAAATTTGTGGTTGTATCTCAGCAGGTAGAATGCCAGGACCATCATAGGCATTTTCTATTATTACATGATTATAAGTCCTGTTTTGTTCTAATCCATATTTTACCTCTGCCATTCATTGCATCATCAGCATTATCAATTAAATTAGTCCACACTTGATTGAGTTCACTTCCATAGACGGTGATCTGAGGTAAAAGAGGATCATATTTACGGATAATTTCTATCCCGTTTTTTATTTTGTGTTGAAGAATAGTTAAAGTACTTTCATTACCTTCATGCACATCAACATTCTGAATGTGTGCTTTATGCATATAAGAGTAAGTCTTGATAGCACCTACCAGCTCGGATATGCGAGCCGTACTCTGCTCTAATTCTTCAAGTGTCGATATTCTATCATCGGCATATCGCCTCCCTCTCGGAAGTCCACGAGTAATCTTCTTCCATGCAACAGGTAAATCAGCCATATCGCAAAATAGTTTAATGCTCTTTACATAATTTCTGACAGTTGCTCCACTTATTTCCTTTTGGATTACCCTACTTTATTGAAATTGAATAAACCTTAAGATATTGCTAAAAGTCCAATTGATATCTTTTCTTGCCATTTCAATAAAGACTCTACTTTTATCTTATATTGTACTATCTTCCAATTTAAGAAAGTCAAAGAAATTGCCACGTCTTTTCTGATACTTATCTCTTGTAACTGGCCATCTCAAGGCATAAAGATACATGTGCAAGGATTTGGGCCTGATTCTAACTGTTCTACTTTCACTCTTTGTTTACACCTTTTAGTAGGACCCACATAAAACAACCAATTATGGAGCGGGCCCGTCGGGATGTGAAGCAAATTTGACACGATAAATAGGCCCAGAACATACTTTGTCATTGTATAAAATCGCATCAATAATAATTCAGGCCCCTCAAGAAGATAAATAAACCTCTCTGTCTGATTGGTGGTGTTTTCCTCTTACTAGTAGTATAAAAGAGGTTGATAATTATTAGATGACTTTATTTCCAAAAGAAGACATTATTGAGGAGGATGATTTAGCGGTAACACCACTCCTGGTGGAAATTGCACAGTAAGAGGAGATTGGGGAGATTGGGGAGATTGGGTAAATTGCACAGTAAGAGGAGATTGGGGAAATTGGGGAAATTGCACAGTAAGTGGAGATTGGGTAAATTGCACAGTATTAACGGTAGTACCAGTTAGTATTTGTTGTGGATTATCATTTGGATTGGGTCGTGATGGTGTAGTAGAATCAGTAGTAGCAGTACTAGTTGGTGGTGTAGTAGGAGTAGGTGATATAACAGGAGTGGCTGAATCTTGCTGTTGCAGTTGACCTTGGACTCCAATTTGTAATGTGGGAATAAAAGATATTCCGGTTATTAATACAATAATGGATAATACAATAACTCTTAATCCTGAAGTTGAATTTCTCAGCTGCATATCTTTATGTTATATATAGCTTAACTCATATATTACCTTAACGTGGTAAAGAACAATGTTCTTGTACTAGAAGATATCCCTCTTCACCAATCCACTATTAACAGAATTTGGAATTGTTGTAATATTGGTAAGTGTGAAAGCTTTGACGGCATTGTTTAGGTTGTTCTTCATCCTCTTGTGTCTTCTCTGTATAATATTCAGAAATAAATTAACTTGTGTATTTAGTAGCATGCCGCTAATAGATAATAATCAAATGAATCATAGTATTACAATAATGAACAAAAGAATTATCATAATTATCGCTATTGCATTGTCATTAGCTGGCCTGATTATTCTTGCAGCACAAGAAGCAGGATTAGCATCTAATACAACTTCTTGGCAGTCAATTCCAGTTGTTAATACTCTTCCTTCAAACCCTTCAGCTACTACAGGACCACCACTCCTACCTTCTGCATCTTCTATATATCAAAAAGAGACTATGAAGGTTCCTGCTACAGTAAAGACAGTCATAATATATGCTGCTAACGAACTGCATGAAGATATAAAGACAGGGAAACACAAGCTTATTTCAGATAGAAATCCGTATTTTGTACCAAAGAATACAATTGTTTCTAATGGTACTGGTGTAGTAATACACAACGCAGACGCTCCTTGGGATATACCACATCCTCATACATTTATTGTAGGAACTCAGAACAGTACTAATTTAGACTATGCTACAAACACACAAGAATTTCGTCTAGCCCCAGGAATTCATAAGATAACTGTTGCTGATTCTCCTTGGGCTGTAGGCTCTCTTCAGGTAACTTCTGAAGCTGCTAAACCTTCTTCTCTCGTAGTTGGAACATTCTACACCCCTACTAAACAGACATCTAATCCTTATGATAATGACGGCGGTACACATCCAGGTAATTTGGCTTACTATATGCAGGAATTCCCAAGGAACGGATTAAAGATAGAATCTACACATAACTTTACTTACGCATCATGTTCAGATTGCCCTGGTAAATACTGGCCTGATAACAAGACTGCGAATCACACTCTCATTGTTTGGAGTAGCATTCAACCACTACCTGATGTATTAACAGCATTAACAAATTTAACTAAAGCCAATGTATACATCTAATTAACCTAATCTTAATCTAATTATCTTTTATCTTATCCTCCTTTCTTGAAAACTAAACAGCCCCAACAGTACAATTGTAGTAACGATTCCCATATGCATATCAGTGTTTAATAGGTAAATGAAAGATTACCAAGAGATGATGCCGGAGGGTTTGGCTATACATGTTTGGAGCAACACTAGAGGCTACTGTTAGAATATTTGCTTTGGATTAGTTTTAAGAGACATCTGAGAGATAACAATCTATCTTTACCGTGCAACCACCTGTTACCAAATAACAGTTAGTATTCTGTGTCTAACATAACTTTCAGAACCTACTTTGATAACACTCTCTGAACAAGCCATCGTTTGTGTGATACTCCGTTTGTGATATTGCCATCTTTATCTGTAATAATTGGAGATAATCAAATCCATTTATAATATTGGATAGAAAAGTCTACTACAAAAGATATAGCTTTTGTTTTAAAGAAATAGATTACATGCTGCAACAAAGACAAATTGTCAATGCCTTAGGTAAGCAAATAGATATAGAAGATCCAGATGGCATGAAGTATGCCATAATAAGTTCTCATTACTTAGACTGGCGGCTGCTCATATCTATCAACGTTACCATATACAGGACTAATACACCACCACAGAGCTGTCAAAGTAGCCATTTCATAATTACAACTAAACTAAGAAGCAGCATCTAGACTTATGAGTATTGAGAGTTTCATACCAACTGCAGCTACTCTAGGTGGTGGCTTCTTTGTAGGTATTCTAATTGGATATGCCTTGAAGAAAGCAATCAAATTAGTAGCTGTAATTTTTGGATTATTTCTAGCTGGCTTAGCATACCTACAATATTATCAGATATCTAACATAAACTGGAATAAACTTCAGCAGATGTCTGAAGGTGCTATTACAACACTTTCTAATGCAATTGTGCAGATGCCGACTTTTGGCTATACTAGTGATCAAGCAGCAACAGCCTCACTAGCAATGACTGGTTTTGGTATTCCATTAACTGGTAGTATGTCAGCTGGATTTACTATTGGATTTATGAAAGGATGAATGTACCGTAGCCAGAAATCAAAGCAATTTTGTTGATCTTTTGATTAGGACAGGAGTATAAAGAGGACAGAGAGGATAAGAAAGAAAAGTGGGAATTTGAAGTCCAGGATGAACTTCCTGTTTTATTAGAATGTGGCAGAGACGAACAAGAAGAAGATGATTCTTTTTGTTCTTTCTCCTCTTCTTCTTCTTGATATAAGCGATATGCTATCAGTGCCAGTTATTATCAAGCCTATGATTAATAGAATTGAGCGTAGCTATGACAAATATAATCATAAACAGCCCTGAGGTTATGCCGTCTAATAAGTAAAGGCCTCAAAGTAATTCGGTTTTAAAGTTATATCTCTTATTTCCAAATTCAAGCACATAAAAACCTGTATTACAAGATTGAAAACCAATTATAAAATATTGGGGTTAAATCAAGGTAATGCCATCAAAATTTTTAGACAATCGGCTATAGAAGACTTGATGCTGTTAATATCTTTTCTTTCAAATGAAAAAACGGAACTCGAAGATATTCACTATCAATTTATAGAAGCCCCACACAGTAGCTGTTATAATAGAGAAGATCTAACATGATAGAGGAAAAGGAAGACTATCAAAGTTATCCCGACTGGGTTTTTTATGCAATAAACAGGCTACGGTTATGATCTCTATCCTAGGAAAATATGATCTGATATTATGTGATTCGTGCCACGAACTTTTTGAAAGACCGAGAATTTCCTTTTGTATCAGTCGAACAATACTTTAAGGAACAGACGTGAAACTTTTAGATTCGAATTTACAAACACTATTCTTGGATTAGCTGAACTAGTTTGGCTGAAGAGTGCAGACTACGATTTGTTCCTTAAGTTCCTTGATAGTCATGTCATACTAATTCTCTAATAGTTATTAAAGAATTCGAACACGTTTCTCAAATAATAAAATAACAGGGAAACTTTATCTGGGTTGTACTATTTTCCTTAGCACCACCTTATGTTTTTCTGTTTTACTCTTACTAAGATCAGACCACTTTTCTATTGATAGACTCTGATGAGCTAGCGCACATGACGGTATTGCTACTACGTTGGATGAATCTGTAAGCATCTGTATTGTATCTTCTACTGTTGGATTATGTCCTACTATCAATACACCACTATATATGTCAGAAACTGATTGTAAATGCTAATGTATTTTCAGTTTTATCAAATTCTATGCTCTTGTTTTGTCCTAATTCATCAAATAAGAATTGAAATAAACTAGCCAAATACGTAGACACTTTCATTCCCATATCGTGCTGTATGACGTATGAATGCTTGTTCTGACCATTATTCGTCTCTTCATGTCTGTATGGATAGTCAGATATTTTTATCCAGGATTCTAAAAAATCTAGAGCTGATTCCATGGTATATTCATTTTTCATAAGTAGTATAGAATCCTTATTTGTGGTCTTTGCCACGTATTCTGCTAGAGAAATAATTTCTTGTTCAGGTAGATATTTTACGACCTTTGAAACAAATGGTCTTCTTACAGATATAAAACCAGCTTTTGCTGCATTAGAATGCCAATTTAGGTGATCTTTTATTAATTTATTTACCAGCGTGTTGGTACTGATATCCCTTTGCTCTGCTTCGCGCCGTAAGTTCTTTAGTACTTTAGAGTTGATTCTAAAGGTAACACTCTCACTTTTCCCGCTTGTTGTAGATGTAGTTTGCACTTTCTCCCCACTAGTCGATAGGAATTTTCGTGTCAATAAATGCATAAAATTGGGTTTTCTATCTATATAAGGATTTTATATCGAATAACCCTGAAAAAAATGCTGAACTTCTAACATATATTCACAATCATAGGAATTCATCAGAAACTGCAATAATATAATTGCACTGTAACCCTTATAAGCCCATTTTCAAAAATCATGACACAAAAAAATCCTAGCTTTTTTATACATAAACTCACCAATTTAATAAGGTGACACAAAGGAAACTGATTAACTATGCAGAAAGGGAAGATTCTTTTCATTGTAGATGATGAACGTGATATTTGTTTAACAATAACGAATGTTTTAGAAGATAATGGATTCAAAGTCGATTCATTTACTGATCCTCTTGTTGCTTTAGGAAATTTTAAAGCTGATTTGTATGATCTATTAATTCTTGATATCAAAATGCCAAAAATGGATGGCTTTGAATTGTATCACGAAATCAAAAAGAAAGATAACAACGCTAAAATCTGTTTTCTTACAGCAAGTGAATTATATAATGAGGAATTCAGAAACAAAGAGTACCGTGCGTTGGATAGAAATCTGTTTATTCGGATGCCAATAAATAATGAAGACCTAGTAAAAGAAATAAATGAAATAACAAGTTGAAACTACAACACCTCACATAAGTAAAAATATATAAAAAATGATTAAATGTCCTATATGCCACAGGCTATGCCGGTATGTTGTCTCATCGATAACTCAAAGACACCATCCAAGTATGATGGAAGATGGATTAGTTGAAGGTATGTTCAAAGAGATTGTGATAAAGAATTTGATTATAAAACTTGGATAGTTTTGTTAGGACTGCAAGTCATCTTTCAATTATAAAAATCACGTCCCTTAATTTCCTTGTTGTCGTTGTTTTTTCTATCTGCATGATTGAATGAATTGTTTCGACAAGGTTGCCCACGTGTTATTGACTCCCCTGTTTCAGTGTGCGGAAAAAATTTAACTACTTTTCCTTTATATGTTTACGTTAGTTAAATTATGTACATCCCGTTCGATGTTATTTAACAAAGTAGATAATCTGACTGGCATTTTGTTATCGCAATAGTTACTATTCTATAATTGTCTGAAAGGTTGATCTCTGTCTTTAGAGAAATAATATAATTACATATTACCAAAGCATTCTCGTGACAAGCTTCGTATCTTAAAAGCTTCTGAGATACGCTTAGACCTGCAGTAACTAGGTCTATTTTTCTGTCAAATAATATATTAGAGGTGGTAGGATTAGATTTAGAAGAAGAGGAAGGGTAGGAGCTTAGGTGAGATATTGAACGTTGGTGTAGTTGTTCTTGTTTTTGTTCTTGTCGTCTTTCTATGGCAGCCGTCTTCATTAATGAACGCTATTAACATCTAGCTAATAAAATAGTATTATATACAAGATAATATAGGAATAACATATATCTTTCTCGTAAATGGACAACCACGACATCTATGGCTGATATCTT
Organism: uncultured Nitrososphaeraceae archaeon; assembly: GCA_963837175.1. Taxonomy (GTDB): domain Archaea; phylum Thermoproteota; class Nitrososphaeria; order Nitrososphaerales; family Nitrososphaeraceae; genus JAJNBK01. Next base: position 3,181 of record CAWIMJ010000025.1, on the reverse strand, counting down.
TGAAGGATTCCTAAAGAAATGTGGTGTTGCCTTTAAAGTCTAGTAGGTCAATTATACACATTATCACCACCATAATGCATGGTGATTTGTTTGGGTTAACAATAATCATATAATTTCCACGCTGTCATTTTCTGACCAACAAAATTCTTTCTGGGAGATATGTTAGGAACTTGACGTTGATAATAAGTAGAAGGAGGAGACGGTAGAATAACTTGAATATGAAGTTGCTGTTGTTGCTGCTGATTGTTTTGAACTTGCTTCTGTTGCTTGAGTATAAGATATTCAGGTTGATTATGAACTTGATTTAGTATGTGACCTATTGTAAATATTAATAGTTCTGATGTACTTTCTTCCTTAATCAATCCAGCTTCATATTCAATCTTTGTTAGTATAAGAAATGCATTATAATCTTCTATTGATAGTTTTGATGATAGGACCTTTTATTATCATTCATTTGACATTGCTATAAATTTCTGTTTGATTATAAGTTAAGTATCAAATTATTCATCTACAAATATGGTCCTACTTATGAGGAGACGGAAGATAATTTGTAGATCTAAATTAAGATACTTAACCTATCTAGATTCTTGGTTTTGATATGTATTATTAATATCATGGATTAGTTTCTGTTGTTATTATATGATGGTAACGGTAATGATGATTTCCCAATAGTTGCAGTTGCTGCCATAACTCTATTTGTCAATTCTGTTGTTAACTCATTGTAAAGCTTTTCAGCCTCTTCTAATATCAAAGCAGTATAGGTATCATTAAATGATTGTTGATGTTGCTGTCGTCCTGACGACATTAACGAAGGATAGTTAGGTCCATAAGTAGTAGACAGTAGTTTCAACTGTACGATATAAAATTACATAGTTCATGATTGCTTCTCAATGATTCAATTACAGAGAAAGTAGCAAATTTCAATAGTAATTTACTGTTTGTTAAGACACTTTTCACATTCTCTTCAGCTGTCTCTTTAATCTTAAGATATTCTTCATTATTGCTCTTAAATTCTGTTACAATAGCGTCGAGTATTGCCTTTTCATTGTAGAGATTTTCTATCTCTCTTCTTTCTCTTTCAGAAGAAATACTAACAGAACTCAAGAATCTGCTTGTTGTTGCTATTTGATTGTTCAAATCGTATAATTCTCTCTTGCATGTATGTTTTTGAGATTGGACATACTTACATCATTTCTTAGCCTTTTATATCGCTCTTCAATGATGGGTAAATCATTGTTAGCAATTGTAAGAGCATTAACAACTTGCTGGACACCCATACCTTTGGTCTTGGCTAATCTGTATAACTTTAGAAATGATGCAATTTCATCTTTAATCTCTTCATAAACCGTATTCAGATTGTGTAATTGTCTTAGCCTCCAATATTCTCTACAGAATTTAGTTGCCTGTGATTCTCTCAGGTTTAATGTAATAGCTACTTCTAATGGGGTCTTACCTTCGGAGAAGAGTTTGTATGCTTGGGTTGATAAGGATAGTGTGCTGTCGTTGTTGTTCTTGGTTTTTCTCAGCATCTATATTATTATTATCTTGTTGTCTTATTGCTTCTTTTAATCCTTCATTCTCCTTTTTCACTACCTTATTCAAAATAACTCCTATATCTCTAAATGACATCCTAGCCTCTTTTGCTATCTCACGTGTGCTTTTACCTTGACTGTAAAGCTGTATACAAGTCTTTCTCTCTCTTGTCTTGTTAATATTGGCATCTTCTTTTAGTTCTATATCTAATTGTACTTGCACTATCTTAAACCTATTACCATTTGTTTCCAGTTTCGTTACCATTGCTACCGCTTCGTCTACCATTGCTACCATCTGTTTTCATCTGTTACCAAGGTACATTATTTGATTTGATTACCTGTTATAGTGCGGTTATAGGTATACTAAATATTGCAATGAATTTCTTTTAAATTGTCTCCAAATATAATATACACCATTAGCATTCATTTGGCAAACATCTTTGTATCTCGATAATAATTTGGAATGGTAGATGGAGATATTTCTCCCGGAGTCAGCTATTTCATTTTGATAAGCTATAAATTGTATCAAATTATCCTGAGCCCAATGTGGATTGGTTCTTGCTTTCACTAAGAATTTTTTAGATTGTTCTTTGAGAGTTCTGTTTAAATTTAAGTAGTCTAGCACCATTTTGAACCGTCGTGTATATTTTCTTCGACTCTGCTGCCTTTTAAAGAATACATAAGGAAGAATACATAAGGATCGTCATTGGATCTCGCTCTTATTCTTCTTCTCTTGTAATAGACAACAACTATTTTCTTCATATATTATTATGGTCTGAGCCTAAATAAAGGGACAAGATTGACACGGGCCCAGAGGGATTCATGACGATATCGGTGCTAAAAGTAGGTTATATTCTATTATGATAAGGCTAGCTTTAAAGGTTTTCTAAAATTTCCAGAAATGCTCAAGAGGGATTTGAACCTGGCTAGTAAATTGGTCGCCTTATTGCTTATTACATGAAATGGGGTTCAATGGGTCGGGTCGTTTGTGAACTGTTATTAACACAATTTCTCGCCCATAGGGTCTATAAATCAAATCTAGTCATCGTTATTATATTTGTTTTAAAACAGATTAAAGAATATCACAACATATTCTATATAACTTAAATCATATGGAGCACATTACAGCAATTATATATGACTAATAATAATATCTGTCCAAAATGTTCTTCAAATATGGTGCAACATCCATCATTGCTATCTATGCCTTTTGGTTCTTCACAGAAAATGATGACTACTACTAATGATGATGATAATGCTACGATGAACGTGAATATAGAAGACCAGGATGCAAACTTTACTTTCCGTTTCTATTCTTGCAGCAAATGTGGATATAGAGTTCTATCTTGCTGATAAAGGAAAAAGAATAAGAAATCAGTTGTTATTGCGCTCTCAAAAGAAAAGAATGCAGAGCAAGAGTTTATTCTCAACACTCATCGTGTATTTTTCTGATAACTTTCCGAAGTGTCATTATCTTTCATATATTGATAAAATTCTTTAATAAGGCTTACGTTAGTTAAATTATGTACATCCCATTCGATGTTATTTAACATAGTATATAATCTGACTGGCATTTTGTTATCATTCCATTAGTTTTATCTTACCGATATTCAGAGAATAAAACGTACATGTTGTATAAGAACCCGAGT
>CAWIMJ010000024.1:0-28663 GCA_963837175.1 uncultured Nitrososphaeraceae archaeon | reverse complement strand
GATCATTTTTTAGGAGGTGGGGAGCAGAAGCAGGAAGAGCACAGAAAGAAAGGAAAGCTGACAGCGTTCGAAAGGATGAACATATTGTTTGATTCAGGAACATTTGTAGAGCTCGATGCATTCGTTACACATAACTGCTTTGACTTTGGGATGGAAAATAAAAGGATTCTTGGAGACGGAGTTGTTACAGGATATGGAACTATTGACAGCCGACCGACTTATGCTTTCTCACATGACTTCACAGTCTTAGGAGGATCTCTAGGATTGGCATTCGCTTCCAAAGTATGCAAGATAATGGATCTTGCATTGAAACAAGGATGTCCTATAATAGGGATAAATGAGTCTGGAGGAGCTCGTATTCAGGAAGGAGTTGACAGTCTCGCCGGCTACGCAGAGATTTTTTATAGGAACGTAAAAGCCTCCGGAGTTGTCCCTCAGATATCCCTTATAATGGGTCCCTGTGCCGGAGGAGCTGTTTATTCACCAGCAATAACAGACTTTATAATCATGACCAAATCTGCATATATGTTCATCACAGGTCCAGAGGTGGTAAGAGAAGTTACAAAGGAGAAGGTAAGCTTCGATGAGTTAGGAGGAGCTCAGGTCCATAACGAAAAGAGCGGAGTTGCGCATTTCCTTGTGGAGGATGAACAGGAATGCTTCAGGATCCTCAGGAAACTTCTTTCATTCATTCCTTCCAACAACCTTGAGAATCCTCCTAGAATAGCTCCACAGGATGATCCTAAGCGGCATGATGAAGAACTAAATTCAATTCTCCCACCCAATCCGAACCGATCTTATGATATGGAAATGCTAATTAGGAAAATCATAGATAACGGCGATTTCCTTGAAGTTCAGAAGTACTGGGCAAGGAATATAATAGTAGGATTCGCAAGGCTCAATGGCAACTCTGTGGGTATTGTAGCAAACAACCCAGAAATTCTGGCAGGTGTTTTAGATATAGATTGCTGCGATAAGGCGACTCGTTTCGTCAGATTCTGCGACTGCTTCAATATTCCGCTTATTGCTTTAGTTGATGTACCAGGTTTTCTTCCTGGAACAAATCAGGAATGGGGTGGAATAATAAGACATGGAGCAAAGCTCCTCTACGCATTCTCAGAAGCTACTGTACCGAAGCTTACAGTTATAGTAAGAAAAGCATATGGAGGAGCTTATGATGTAATGAACAGCAAGCACATAAGAGCAGACTGCAACTTCGCGTGGCCTAGCGCTGAAATCGCTGTTATGGGTCCGGAGGGAGCATGCAACATAATATTCAAACATGAAATATTAGAGTCAAAGAACCAAGAAAAGAAGAGAGCTGAACTAGTAGAGAGCTACAAGAAGAAATTCGCTAATCCTTATATTGCAGTTTCAAAAGGCTACATAGACGATATTATTGAACCAAAAGAGACTAGAGAAAGGTTGATCTCTGCACTTCAGCTCCATTTGCAGGAAAAGAGAGGAGAGACCCAGAAGGAAGCATGGCAATATACCTGTTTAGTTTTTGGATATTTTATAATAACAATAAAAAAAAGCAGCTAAAAAATAATGAAGATGATTTAAAAGAATTTTAAGTTTATAGCATTCAATGAATAGCCCACTAAAAATGAAAAGCAGAAGTTTTTTCTTTTCTTGGAAGGCTATGCAATAGAGATGCTTAAGATTACCCTGATGTCATTTAGCCGAAGAATATCCTGAATAGCTGCTTGGCCTCTTTTGATAAATCATTGGATGCTTGCTAGTGTTTTTCCTCTTTCCATTCTTTATGATTTTGCTCGTTCCTAATACCAATCTTTTCCCTAAGCACATCCCGCTGAGCTAAAAGTTTTAAGCCTTTTCTATGTTCTCTCCATGATGTCTAAGAAGGTCCTTATAGCAAACAGGGGAGAAATCGCAATAAGAGTTGCAAGGACCTGCAGGAAACTGGATGTAAAGCCATATTGTATTTATTCTGACGCAGACAAGGATTCTCTTCATATAAAATGCTGTGAGCAAGCACTAAACATAGGTGGCTCTATTCCATCAGAGAGTTATCTTAGGACTGATAAAATCATCAATGCTGCAAAAAAACTGGACTGCGATTCTATACACCCTGGCTATGGATTCCTTTCGGAGAATCCCAAGTTTGCCAATCTCTGCAAAGATGAGGGACTCGTTTTTATAGGTCCACCTTGCGAGGCCTTACATATTTCAGGTGACAAGGTTAGGGCAAGAAAAGTGGCTTCAAAAGTTGCGCCAGTAGTTGATGGGTACGAGGTCTCACAAGAAAGTGATGCTATAAAACAAGCTGAAAGGATAGGTTATCCTGTAATCCTGAAGGCTGTAGAAGGAGGTGGTGGAAGAGGTCTTAGGATAGTAAAGTCTTCAGAGGAGTTCAAGAAAGCCTTTATCTCTTCACAGAGTGAGGCAATGATAAGCTTTGGTTCAGATAGGTTATATATTGAACGATATTTAGAAAATCCTAGGCACATTGAAGTACAGATTCTCGCAGACAAATCTAACGTAATACACTTGGGAGAAAGGGAATGTTCTATTCAGCGACGCCATCAGAAGCTCATCGAGGAGACACCTTCTCCTGCACTGACAAAAGAAATGAGGAGTAAAATTATCGAAACGGCCATAGCGATAATGAAAGAAATAGGATATGAGAATGCTGGTACGGTAGAATTCCTATTCAAAGACGGGAAATTCTATTTCATGGAAGTCAATGCGAGGATACAGGTAGAGCATCCAATAACAGAGATGGTTACAGGAGTGGATATAGTAGAACAACAGATTCATGTAGCTTTAGGCAATGGATTATCCATAAAGCGAGCGAGATATAAAATCAAGGGGACATGCAATAGAATGCCGAATTAATGCCGAACACCCTATTAGCTTCATTCCCTTTCAAGGTATTGTCAAAAAATTCATTGCACCAGAAGGAGATGGTATCCGAGTAGATACTGCCTTATATTCTGGATACTCTATACCCATTTTCTACGATTCCCTTATAGCTAAACTGATATGCTTTGGAAAAGATAGGAACGAAACTATAGAGAAGATGAAGCACTCTCTTATGTCATTCAGGATTTCAGGCATTCCATCAACTATACCTTTCCATATATCATCATTAAATGATAGGAGATTCGTTGATGGAATCTACGACACGTCGTTTGTTAATGAAATAAGACCTTTTTCGTCAAAAGATGGAGAGATAGCTGCAGCAATTTTATCTCTCCTTCCAAAGAGGATTGAATTCATTAGGATCAAAGAGGAGGATCCATGGATGAGTAGCAGATTCGATTGGATTGATAGCTTCGATATCCAATATATCTCATCTAGGTGGAGTCAATGAAAATCGAAGTTAATGGAAGTATATACGATGTAGAAATCATTGGAGAAAAGGCAAAGGTAAATGATAAAGAACTAATAATAAAATCAAACCAGGATAAAATTACAATAGAAGGAAAGATCTTTCATTTAGATTACCTAGAAGAAGGCGAATCTTCGCTAATGATAATAGACGGCATGACATATTTGGTCTCAAAAAGATCATTAACACATACATCACTCAAGGAAGTAAGGGCACCTATAAGCGGCAAGATAATAGATGTTTTTGCAGAGGAGGGAATCAAAGTCAAAGAAGGCCAAGTCCTAATAGTTCTCGAGGCAATGAAAATGGAGATCCAGATAAAGTCCCCTACTAGTGGAACGATAAAGAAAATCAGAGCTTCCAAAGGACAATCTGTAAAGACAGGTGAGATTCTTGTGACATTTGAATAAAAGCAACTTATAATCACTTTCTAGGTTATCTATAGATATTGATTCAGATTTAATCATGTCATGTTATGTATTTAAAAGTTCAATAATTAATAGGATAAAGAAAAATTATTCATAAACACCAGTCAGAACAAGAATTAAATATTTCTGAATTGTCTATTGTTTGTTATTGAAATGTATGATATAATGATAATGATTTACATCATACTAGTATATTGAACATCGACATTTCTTTTTACTATCTTATTATTTTTTATTATAGTTACTATCATTCTAGATTCACTTTTTAGACTATTATAATATATCCCAGAACGCAGGTGATTGTAGAAGGCCTATGGCGAGTACTACAATCCCAAGTGCTAATATGCCTAATCCTATGAATAATACTTTATTTTGTGTAGACATATAATGTGATTAGATTCTTTCTTTATTGCTTGTTAGTAAATACCGTTCTAATGGTGCGGCCAGAAATTATGTTATCTTTCTCATCCGCCACCAACTCCATCTCCATCGCCGGTATCTCCACTATTACCATCTGTTGTTGATGGCGGTGCTTATTCTCCTGCGTCTCCACTAATCCAATTGTCAGTTTTGCTATCTCCTCCATCTCCACTGCTGCCGCTATCGTCGCTATCATCTCCTTCTCCAGTACCATCTACACTACGTATAGTAAGTTTTCAGATGGGAATGTTGGCTCAGATAATGTACATTCAGGTAAACTTGGATTTTCTATACATTGATCAAATATCAGTGCTGATGGTGATGATGATGTTGTTCTTTTAATTCATAGGTCTCCTCCTGAGCTTCATTATTCAAAATGACTCTTACATCTCTAAATTATATTCTTTTTATGTTAACTTCTGGCAGGATTTCAGTGGTGTATGGCTGAACATCTAAGAGTGCTCCATCTTGGTTTACTATAATACATCATCATCATAACAACCCTAAGAGTTAACTATGGTTAAATTGTTATGCAGAATTAATTAATTTTGGATTTAAGAATGCTACGAGATAGTAACGTTTTCCATATAGGCTAAGAAATTAGAGATTATAATTTATCTAATACAGCCAAATTTAACAATATTAGATCTTCTGTAAATATTCTTCTTTATCTGATAATAATCTATATTTTAACTATCTTGAATGCTTTCTAATTAACAATATACAGCTATGATATATCTTGTCTTTAGAGATAATATCAGTAGTAGTATTTGTTATTTCGCCTAGTGGTATTACAAAATATATTCTTGTGATGATTGTATACTCTCAGATTTATATAATTATGGGATTTGAAATTGTTCTTATCCTTACTGTTGTTGAGGAGGAGCAGTTCTAGTCTGAATTTGTTGGTTTGAAGTACTACTGCTAGCACCACCATTATTATCTGTAGTCTGGCATTGATTGTCTATACAAGTTGTAGCATGACATGCATTATTTGTGCATATACTACTTTGACTAAATGTGTTTCCCTGTATACCATCAAATTGTGATGGAGGAGCAGTTCTAGTCTGAATTTGTTGGTTTGAAGTACTACTGCTAGCACCACCATTATTATCTGTAGTCTGGCATTGATTGTCTATACAAGTTGTAGCATGACATGCATTATTTGTGCATATACTACTTTGACTAAATGTGTTTCCCTGTATACCATCAAATTGTGATGGAGGAGCAGTTCTAGTCTGAATTTGTTGGTTTGAAGTACTACTGCTAGCACCACCATTATTATCTGTAGTCTGGCATTGATTGTCTATACAAGTTGTAGCATGACATGCATTATTTGTGCATATACTACTTTGACTAAATGTGTTTCCCTGTATACCATCAAATTGTGATGGAGGAGCAGTTCTAGTCTGAATTTGTTGGTTTGAAGTACTCTCCTGAGCGTTAGCTATACCTATTCTTGCAAATACTGTAGATAAGAGTAATGTTATAGCCAAAAATGAAAATAATACAAGAGAAGTTGTCTTTACCATTAGCATTTCACTCCTATTACCATAACAAGTTTATTATAGCAATAATACCTAGATTCTGCCATTTCGTCATATGTACTAGAAATAGTATTTATATCTTATGACAACTTCTATGGCTCTATTCACTTACCGATAAATCTATAGTTTGAAGATGTGTCCTATCTCTTCTTTTTACGAATACAAGAAACAGAACATCTTCAGAATATATTGGCCATGGTCTATATTTTTATTTTTCAGGTCTTTCATTAAGAAAGACATCCGAAAGGTTATCGTCTTGTTTTATAAAGAGAGAAATCATGTATCAATCAATCTGGAATTGGATACAAAACTATAAACCCAAAAAGATATTTGAAAGGAAGGAAAAAGAAAATCGAGGAAATCATCATCATAGATGAAACATTAATAAAAATTGGTTCAGAATTGATATGGCTTTAGGTTGCTGCTATTGAACTTGAGAGTAAGGAAATCCATAGAATTAGTATATCTAAAGAGAGAAATATATGCTCTTAACTGAACGATTTATTTCAAGCTTAGTTGGGATTCATGATAGTCAACAACATCTAGTTTCCACAGATGGAGGAGGTACTTGGTATCTATCCACAGGCTTGTAGGTTCTTCTTGAGATTGTCTCATCATCATATCTATTACTCTTATGAGAAAGTCATCATATAGAAAGAACAATGCAGTACATAAAAAAGATAGAATCGAATGCTTTGATAATGACTATTTCCCTTGCAGAAAGAAGAATTGTAAATTATTACATATGTGGAATTGGTTAAATCTATTCATAGGTTATCATAACAAAGTAATTACAAATCGTTAAGTGAACAGAGCACACTAGGCTATTATTTAGATCTTTGATAGAAAAATATTTAACAAAATTGTATTCAAAATAATAATAAAAATAATAATATTATGCGCATCACATGACTGATATTATTATTATTTCCTTTCCTATTTCATACTACATTAGAATTTATGCATTTCTCCAATTCTCTTTTGAGAGTTTAGAGATTAAGATTCTCAGCTTTGTTCCGTTCAGTTTTCATAATTCTTCCTTCTCGATCTTGTTAATGATAATACTCTAACCAGTCCTCTTTTCTGTTCACCAGAACTTGCTTAGCTATTCTAGATTTATTGAATAAGTTTAATGCGAGTTTTAATATTAGATTATTAATCTTTATGATTGTATAGTACATTATCGTGAAAGATCTGCTATGTATTGTAATAAGAGGTCAAATGAAAGATTGATTTTATTATCAGTAATTATCATCAAATAACGGCGGGTTGAGGATTTTTGTTGTTGTTGCTGCTGCGAAGTAGGTGAAATGACGTTAAAAGAAGCATAGGTAGCATTTCTTGCTTTGCACAAGAAATCTGAAAGCTCTTTATCATTGAGAATTGTTTGTTTATCTTTCAATGCTCGCACAGCCCAATGGCTTTCATCGGTCGGGGCTATCTCCAAACTAATGTTTTCAGCAGCATTGGGTGGCATTTCAAACGCTACCAAATAAGGAGAGTTTTTGGTCCATGATTTCACTTTTTCATTCATAGTTTTAAGCAATTTCTCCTGTTGATTATTGATTATCTTATCTTTACCAGGATTTAGTTGAATATCAGATAATCTTTTGGAATTACATGTATGTGTCGTTTCAATTTTTCCACTTTGTTCATCTTCATGGCGAAATATCGTATCTATATTAATAATTGAACACTTTTCACAAACATGACCTCTAAATCCGACCATCTCTGAATAAACATCATCATCATCATCAAATCTAGGATGTTCAGATAAGTTATTGTTAGATTCATCGCTGTCTAAAGTTATAGATGGGATACTAGTATAGACACTACCGCCTCTTGGTATCATCCTTTGTTGTTGTGGTTGCGTAGTGGAAAGTTGACTAAGCAGATTCTTGTATTCTACCACTTTGCGAAGTGGCTGTAGAATATTGTCTTCAATAAGATCGGAAAAGTTTTTGTGTGGTTTCTCTTTAGGGCTTACAAGGAATAGGGATCTATGATCCGAGTAATCGAAAGGAGAACGAAAATTCTGTGGATTTATATCTTTATAGTATTGGGTTGCATCATACCTAACAGGTTCACCTGTTCCTCCATGTCGCCTCTGAATGTGACGTTCTACGTTCCAATGCCTGTTTGAGGACATTTCACAGATAGGACAGTTCCATTTTTTTGTCATCGCTTCACGCCTCTCCAATGTTGGTTGCTCCGGAGTAGCGCCGGAGTCACTCCAGTAGCTCCAAGTGTCGTATTATGAAGTGTCATTATAGTACAATAACTAGATAAGATGGTATATAATAATCTTCTGGAAGAATAAGTCTAACAACCCGTTAGATTACATAGATGGGACATTTTTATAATATTGGCCGATTTTGGAAATAATGGTTAGCATCATAATAGACTAATGTTAATTCTTTTCTCATTTATTAAATTGTGGCAAAGGCCATTTATTTTTACCTTTTTGTATTTTGTCATGTATTTTTGAGGGTTTATTCATAAGTATATTATATAATAAATGATATATACATATACTGGAAACGTTTTTTTGAAAATTTGTCCAATATGGACAAGTTTTAGATATAAATTATTATTATTAGAAAGCAATAATGTCCAATATGGAAATAGATATTATCTTGTTATCTGTAGAGAAATTATGCTTGATAAAGTAGATAAAATTATCTTAGCTCAACTAGGAAAAATGCCTGACTATCATCACTGCTGCAACACTAGCAGTTACTTTTCTTGCTAATCTTCCTTCTCTTTTTGTAATCCTTATCTAGATCAAGATAGTTATAACCAGGGGCAAGATCAAGATCAGAAGTAAGCAACATACGCTCAAAATCCTGGTCTCTTTTGAACATTTGTTTTACTGTTTGATTTGTTGCTATTACTGCTTGTTTGCTGTTCATTTTGTTACTATTAGTATATTAAATATAACTTATATATATTGCATAAATTGCATAACAGATATATAGTATTGATGGTCGAATTCAGGTGTTCAATAATAATATGAAGACACTAAGAATTAGTGACGAAACACATCGCGAGCTCATGAAGATTGGATCATATGAAGAAACTATGGATGACATTATCAAAAAGTTGCTACGCCATTGGAAGAGTCAACAGTAAAAAACAATAACACTAGTTTTCTAGATAAATAAAATAAGGATCTCTTGTGTTGACCTATGAATGAGTAGGTGAGCGAAGGGGGATTGCTAAAACATAGGAATGTTGTTGCTGCCTTTAGATAGTAGAATAGAGTATGTATGTTATTTATGCCAAAGACAGTCGATTAAGTCATTAGAAATAGAATGACGAGGTGGAGGAACACACGCAAAAGAAGTTTCTGCTGGAAGAGGTGCAATGAGAATACTCAGAATTTATTCTAGAACCAGGGTAGAGGTAGTAGTTAGAGATGAACAAGTTGAAGCATTTAACCAACATAGCAGATACATTGTCTGCTGATACCATAAATGAAAAGATATTTGTTGCAAATATACCCGTTGCTGTTGATATATTGCAGGTAAGAACAGGGGAGAATCAATTACCTTTAGTCTATTTTTTAGATACTGGAAATGTTGACTAAATTATAATATCAAACTACATTATGCTCACTTTCTCTTGAGATAGTTTACAGTCCTTCTTTTCTAATAATCGGTAGTATTTTGTCCATTATGATGTGTTGATGATCTGCTTTTATGTCAAAAGATATCATTAGAATAGGGTGTTCTTCACTCTCTAAAGTTATTGTCGCCCTTTTTACTTTCTCATATAGTGTAAATGAGTATATGGGTTTGCCAAGTTTTGATTCAAAATCTTGTCCTTTTTCACAAATGAATACAAATTCTTTTGTATTTGCTATTATCATATTAAACTACTCACTTTTGCTCCTACCTTTGAATTTCCTTTAAATTTAGAGAAACTACCAAATATTCCGGTGAGTGATTAAATCTTATTTCTGAACGTATACTTATTTTTTATTAGTAAACAGAGGGCACGATCCTAGTAATATAAAGCACGTATAACTTCTACTTTAAGTATTGAGGCTCTGTTAACTTAAGAGGTACGACTCCAGAAATGTCAACAGACCTAGTCCTTGCTTTCAGGATGAGATTCGATTATCCTAAGAAGGCTATTTTTGAAATACCACAATTGAAGAGTGGTAGCTCAATTCAATTCCCTAACAAAAGTCCCATGCAAAATCGTTTGGTAAAATAATATACACTAGATAATGCTTTTTTATTTCAGAACAATTTTGAATTGAGTATTATTTCTCATTTCAACCTCTTACTTCCTGTGAAATTTCTGTTGTAAAATTTCTTGTTCAATGTCAAATCCTAATTACCATTTTCTCATCCATTGTCATTATCATTCCTTGTTCTGTATATTTCACCCATTCTAAAGAAAACACAATTACATCAAGACGTGACTGTTCTTACTAAAGAACCTAAAGTCCAAGAAGACGACTATCCATTCATCAATGACTATCAGTTAACCGTTGCGACTATTTTTATGAAATTATTAAAATTAAAAGAAGTTTTATACACCAATCTTTGTTGTCGACCAAAGATAGTTTTATCTCTCAGAGCATAGATTAAGTTCAACATGTCAGTTAAACGCTTCTCATCTTGTCTATTAACTTTAGATCTCAACCAGTAACGTTGTATGCAGGACTTTTATATGTAGCAATTCAGTTTGATCAATTAAAATAAAAGATGTATTATTGAATATTATTATATATGAATGTGACAAGTGCTGCTAATACATGTAGAAGTCACCAATTTTCTCCTCCTATAGTGCAGAATTGCTAGTTTGATTTGTTCCAATATCATACGCTTCAGCAACATAATAAACAAATATCTTGCCGTCATAATGTGAACCTGTACTTATAACGTCTAATATGTCATCTATAATTGGCTTTGCCTGTGAATCTGGTACAATTACTTCGATCTTCATTCGAGTTACGAATTCTGGAACATATCTCGTTACACCTCTGCCAACAGATACTGATTCTTGTTTTGACCGACCTCTGCCCTTTATATCATAAAATGTTATACCGCCTACTTTATGTTTATGAAGAATATTGTTAACTTCTTGAAGACGTTCATGGGGAATGATTATATCCAATCTTTTCATATTAAATATCTTATTTTAGGATAAGAAGTTACTATAATAAACCCTTAATAACATAATTACATCGCATTACTGATTCTATACTTTTTACTACAAAATCAGTCAAAAATATCAGACTTGATTATAACTTTTTCTTTGCACATCTCTTTTATTTTACTACCTTTATTATAATATGGACACACATATCTATAACACTTTACATGGATAAGTTGATGTTGATGTAGATCTACTAGAAGAAGATGTATTATTGTTATTGTCATCCTTTTTACTATTGTTAGAAACTTCATTATCTTCTTCTACATCTCTCGCTATTACTTTGTTAATTCCAACAAACAAAGCACTCTCTTCCGTCTCTGGACTCTATAAACAACTAAAACATCTTTGCTTCCGTAATGTGGATTATTTCTGTAATCAACTAGGTCGATATAATCAGAATACCACTTATTTGCCTCTTCCTTGATCTTCCGGTATTCCTAACCTTAGTAGTAAAAAAAGCAGAGGATACATAATAAATTAGTCGTTCAGTCCAGTAAACGGAGAATGATGTTTGACGAAAATGAAAGAATTACCCTCCTTGACTGGGAATAAAAAAGCCAGACTACAAACACCATAAAATCATTCTATAGTTGTTGAAATGGAAAAAGAGGCTTATGCAACTTATGGTTATGGCTTAGAAATGATTTTATCGAATGGTTTCATAGCGTTAGGTAATTCTTCTATCAAATCAGTCGCAACCATATGCAATCCTACTCTTTGATAAGCTAAATCTGCAGCTATTCCACTAAGATAAACACCTGCAATTGACGCAGAAAAAACATCTTGCATCTTTGTAAGCATTCCTGCTACTACACCAGATAGAACATCCCCACAACCACCCACTGTCATTGCAGGGGTGGTCCTCTTAATTACTGCTATAGTTTTTTGCTGCTGACTACCCTTACAGATAATATCATTATATCCTTTAAGAATTATTGTGATGCCATACTTTTTTGCAAGTTTATATACATTTGAAGTTTGTTCCTGCAGCGTCGTTGTTGTTGTGTCTACTATCTCATTATAATTCTCCTCTTTTTGAAATAGTCTTTTGTACTCTCCAAGGTGCGGGGTGACAATTGTATTAGATCCAGAAATAGATTCAAGAATTTCTGGTATAAGAGCGGAAGCATCTAACAGTAACTTTGTTCCCATGCTTTTTAATTCTTTTACCATATATACCAAAGATTCTGGCTTTTCTATGATCATACCCATTCCCATAGCCACAACATCTGGTTTTTTAGGAAGGATTTTTAACAACTGTTTAGCAGATGATATGGTAAATCTATCATTAGAAAAAGGCAACGCTATAACATTAGGAGAAAAAGATCTTAGAGGTGTAACAACTGACTTTGGAACTGCTGTATAAACAAGGTCAACTCCTGATCTCAACGCGGATAATGTACTAAGCAATGGTGCTCCATGATAGATTCCACTTCCGCCAACGACAAGGACTATACCATTATCTCCTTTTTTTGAGGATACAAGCCGCGGAGGTATAAGATCATGGATGAGCTCTGGTGTAACTGATATTATTTCTTCAGACATGACACAAAATTCACATCATCATTATAGTATTGGAGGTCATTAAATATTAATAATATTAACAATAGTAATGCTTTTAATAAACAACGTATTGTATAATAATCAAATCAATCAATAAAATAATAGAAAAAATGAGTAATATATCTTATAATAATAATCAAATGATATATGCATCCTTTGTTCCCATCCATATTCAGTTCTTTTTCAGATGATATTCATGACTAGGAGGCAAGAACTTTGAAGATGTTCATAGTGGTTGCACTCACCTGTCATGATGGCATTCAATATTCATGCTAAGGTTTTATATCATCGTCAATAATCAGAATGATATAATAAGTCTAGTATCTTTTATCAGTCCTATTTTTAGGAACTAGAATTTGTATTATATGATGTTTGGTTCGAGTGGTGATGCATTATCATATTATTTTTCAAAAAATATATGATAATGAGGTTCTAGAAAACTTGGTTTTATTTATCCAACAATAATGAATCATATATCCTAAATTCATTATTTTTTAATATCATATTTGAAGAATATTAGAAATATCTTTATTAACAAATATCCATCTCTAAATTGGACTGTGTATAATAGATGATCGATATAATAATAATATAATAATAATATGATAATAGTACAATTACCACTCATCTCATGCTGCATAGTAATGCAGTGCAAACAAGCACCATAAATATCAGATAAGAAAATTATAACGGACATGAATAGTAATTACGTCGAGGTGCCCGCTATAGTAATAGCAAATGCTCTGTTGCATAACTTGTTTAAACAATCTTTTTCATTACTCTATAATTGAGAATTATATAATGGCTATACTTTGAAACCAGTTATATAATGATGCTCTTAGTATTAGTTCCTTTATCATATTCTCAAATCTAATAGCAGTAACATATTCTCCAAATATTCTTTTAATACATGAGAAGACGGTTTCTGCAATCTATCTCTTGCCATAGTTCACACTAACCTTCCAATTCTGTAAATTATTTTTCTGCATTTTCACCATCTTGTTTCTAAGGTAATGATTTACCTTTCTACATGTAGAATTCTTTCTAATCTTTATTGCTGGTTTGATTCCTTTAAATGACAATATCTGAAAATTCTTGTTACTATCATACGAACCATCAGCAATTACTGTGTTTACTATTTTATTCTGCTTTATTGTTATATCATCTATCAATTCTGGAAGTATTTTACCATCATGTACTTATTCACTGGTTACATGTAATGATAGAATTCTCTTCTTTTTTATGTCAACTGCTAAATGTATCTTTAGATAGCCTCTTTTGACATTCCATTTATGTCTAATCCACTCGCCTCTATTAGATACCTTTATTCCAGTAGAATCAATGGCAATTACAAAATGGCCATCATGTAAACTGGATTTATTCGCATCATCATCAATTTTAATATCTAGTCTATTTATTCTTCTGTTAATGTTACTATAGTCAGGAATTGATGGTAATGTGTTTGAAGCATGCTCCCTAACTACTCCTTCAGTCTGTCTGTATGATGGTAAATGAAAATATGCTCTCATGTAGCCAAGTAATTTGATAAATGAATCTGGGTATACGAACTTTCTACCTTCTTTACCTTGATTCATCTTCTCTAATTCAGTAGGCCAGTTATCTATAACATCAAAATCAAGTAATACCTCACCACGTTTAACAAGAGATTCATTGTACTTGTTCCAGTTCACATGTATTATGACTAGAATAGGTTAGCTAAATGTGTTAGGAACAGGGAGTTATGCAACAAGGCAATAGCAAAAACATCACCTGCCATATACAGATCGAGGAAAGTGACTTATACCTTTGTCGATTCCTATCCGAATCTATCGGTTGATAAGAAAGAGATTACATTAGCTCAGTTATATGCGTGTGAGAGACTCTTACAATATACAAAGGACAGAACAGATAGGCTGGCAATTGAATCAGAAATAATGGAGCTACAGATGGCTTTAGATTTATTGCCTTAGTTATAAGTTAAGTATCAAATTATTCATCTACAAATATGGTCCTACTTATTAGGAGACGGAAGATAATTTGTAGATCTAAATTAAGATACTTAACTTAGTTAAGATAGTCAGTTAGCCGTGTACCTAAAAGATAGTTTATTGAATCATTATTACCTACAGAGCCTTCTGCTTGTTTCAATGCAAGATCCATTATCTTGCATACTTTGGAAGCAAATGCCAATCTTAGAGATCCGCGTTGGATATAGCGTATGTCTCTTGAAATTGTGGGTTAGTTTATGTGCAAGAGACTTTTTAAATATCAAATGATCCCCTCTAGTCCCCCACTTCTATACTTTGATGCGAATATTCGGGGATCTGACGCATAATTTTAAAAAATTGTTAATAAAAAGATTAGATACTTAGACATAGATTGTTTACGAGTTCTTGCTCAAAGTTTTACTCTTTTATAAAATATTCTCTTTATTATTTCTGCGGCAATAATATATAATAATATAATAATTCCAATTATCGGCAAATATATTAGAGGTGGTCCAAAGCCAAATAAATCTCCAAAAAATATGAAAGGTATGACAATTGTTGCACTAACAATCAATACAGTTAATATGATTAAATACTACTAGGCTTACTTTTAAAAAATGGTTTTCTTGTTCTTATAACAAGTACTATTAAGGAAGCAGAAATAGCTGATTCGATAAACCATGCAGTCCTGAATTGTCCAACTGTAGAATTCAAGATTATCAAAAGAGTAGCAAAAGTGACATAATCAAATACAGTACTTAATAGACCAAAAATAATCATAAATTTCTGAATAAATTTAATGTCCCATCGTCTAGGCTTTTCAATCATTTCTGCATCTACATTATCTGTTGATATTGTCATCTCGGGTATATCTACAATCAAATTCATTAGTAGAATTTGTTTTGGTAATAAAGGAAGAAACGGTAAAAATAGTGAAGCTCCCGCCATACTAAACATATTTCCAAAATTAGCGCTAGTTGCCATAAATACATACTTAGTATTGGCAAATGTTCTTCTCCCCTCTTGTACTCCGTTTGTCAATACCATCAAGTCTTTTTCAAGTAATCCAAAATCAACAGCTTCTTTTACTACATCTGTAACACTATCAACAGAAATACTAGCGTCAGCTACATGTAGAGCTGGAGCATCATTTGTACCATCCCCCATATATCCCACAACGTTTCCAGAATGTCGTAGTCCAAGAATAATTCGCTCTTTTTGATTTGGCTCAATTTCTGCAAATATCTCTATGTCATTTGCTAATTTTGCTAAGGCATCAGTACTAATATGATTTAACTCTGAACCTGTAATAACACGTTTATTCGATAGTCCTATTTCTTGTGCTACATAAGATGCTACGTGCTTATTATCTCCACTTATAATCTTAAGAGAGATACCAAGTCTCTTAAGATTTGAGATTGAATCTATAACTCCAGGTTTAAGGGGATCAAAAAGAATAATGAGTCCTAAAAATACCATGTTATGCTCATCATTCTTACTAATATACGAAGAAAGAGGAGCATGACTAATAGACCTTTGGTTGTCAGTAGAGGAAGATGAATCCTTATAGGAATTATTTATATTTTGATCTTGAATTTTTGTAGACGATGGCTTACCTATAACAACGTTACGATAAGCTATTCCTAAAACACGAAAACCTTTATTTCCGAATTCTTGGTATTTTTGGATTATATTTTCTTTAATTGTTGTTGTAATAGATACAGCCTTTCCATTTGGTAGTTCTGCTAATGAACAAATATCAAGAATATTGTGTAAAGCACCTTTAGTAATAAGAATACCTGCATCTCTATTTCTTTTATTATTATTATCAAATACCAAAATACTCAATCTTTTTCGAATAAAATCATATAGAATCTCGTCAAGTTTACTATATTGTTCTGTTACTGATAATTGTAAACAAGGTTTTACCAATTCATTATAGTGTTGTTTAATAGCTTCATCTATAGGATTGGTAAAGCCTGATTCATAAACAGCATTAAGATAGCTATACAGTAATACTTTTTGATTGTTATTGTCATAAATATCTATTGCAGCTTGCAACTTTATCTGACCAATTGTTATAGTTCCTGTCTTATCCACGCATAGGACATTCATACTACCAAGGTTTTCTATAGATGCAAGGCGTTTGACTATTACCTTTTCTTCAGCCATCCGTCGTGCACCATGGGATAAATTGATGCTTATAATTGCAGGCGGAAGTTGCGGCGTTAGGCCAATGGCTAATGCTAATGGGAAGAGAAATGAATCCAAAACTGATCTACCATAATAAACATGTATAACAAGAATTGAAATGACTAACAATAAAGTTATTTCCATAAGAAAATAGCCAAATCTTTTTACTCCTCTTTCAAATTCTGTTTCCGGTGCTTTGTGCTTTAAGCTATGAGAAATTTTACCTAACTCAGTATTTATACCAATTTTTATCACTAGTGCCTTAGAGGTACCACTTACTATAAAAGTGCCCATAAAAAGTGAGTTTATTCTTTCTCTAATTGGGATGTGCTTTGGTAATATAATTTCTAATTTTTCTACAGGATAGCTTTCACCAGTCAACGTTGATTCATTAACAAAAAGATCTTTGAACTTGGGAATCAGACAATCTGCAGGAATGCTGTCTCCAGAATTCAATATAATTATGTCACCTGGTACAATATCCTCAAACGGAATGTCTTGTATCTTCCCATCACGTAATACCGTTGATTTTAGTTGTACCATAGATAATAACTTATTAACGGCCTCTGTAGCTCCTCTTTCCTGCCAAAAACCAAGTAATGAACTTATCATAACAATTGAAATTATTATTAACGCATCTTCAGTTTCCCCAATAAAATAGGATAATAGAGAGATGAATATGAATATAAGTATAATAGGATTTTTGAATTGAGAAATTAAGAGAGAGAATGAATGAGTTTCAGTGTTACTATAGATCTTAATGGCTAGTGTAAATTAAAAGGTACCACATACATAGGAATACTAGAAAATAAAAGAAAAGAAGAAATTTCTTATCTTCGCTTACTACTGTTATTGTGTTCCGCCTGATATCTGTCCTCGAATTTCTCCGTTAGGATTCTGTTGTGTGTGAACATTAACGTATGTTTCTCCGTTTGTCATTGCAGTTGCTAACGCTTCTATTTGCATGCCACTCATTGGTCCTTCAAGGTTTGTAGAGTTGAAACTGCCTGTCAACATTAAGTTACTACCACTGACCGCTGATGTACAAGTCTCAGCCTTGCACAATGTGACTATTACGTCTCCATTTGCTCCCATCTTTCCTGTATGTATATGGGCTGCTGTAACATTTTGTATGTCTGTCACGTTCACTGTGTACTTTACAGCTGCTAGCGGTGTGCTAATTGCAGAAAGTGGTATTTGCAATTTCGCCATACCTGTTGCAGTGCTTTGTGTGGGTGGTACTTCTTGATCGCCGGATAATTGTGCATTATATGTTTGTGTTCCTGCAAATGCTGTATTTGGTGATAAGCCGATTGTCGCTAATGAAAGCAGTCCTGCAACAAAAAAGCCGACTGTCATAGCCCACGTAATCATTTTTGTTTTCTTTGTTCTTATTTTTTGATTTGACATTTTTGTAACAGTATGGTTAGTTTCTGATGTAGATAAGTCGTTCTGTTCTAAAATTGAGTTATTAATAAAAAGTAAAAAATCTAGAGGAAAGAAAGAGTCATACTCAACACAGGCTATACTCTTATCTCTAACTACTAAGATAAGATCATTTACTTCTTGTATCTACTCTGCTAATCTACATAGCTTTTTCTTATTGCAATTACTACTACGCTGCTGCTTCTCTCTGCATAGTACCTGAGAAGCATGGGTTGCTTTAAATCCAGATGAATCTATTCCAGTAAATATTTTTCTGATATTTGTAAGTAGTAAAATATGAATGAGGAAATTATCTTCTCCAATAATGTACCATTTATTCTTGCAGCAAACTTCTGAAGAGTAGTATAATGTGGAATATGGGATAATTAAAGAAATATTCTAAGATAATATATGCTTTTATCAACCATTGTACAAACATCCTATAACTCTTACCTTCATACTGTCGTATAGTAAGCAAGCAAGACTATATGCTGCCATAATATGCTAAATACATGGTTGCTCTTTCGATGAAGAAACAGTGGTATTCTTGAATTCCTTAAAACACGATACATATTGTATTTGCTAGTCTAACATACTTAGATTCCTTCATATCCATAGTCTATTATGATTCTAGAAAGCTTTGACGGAATCCAAAAGCATGTTTTCTACAAAGCCGTACAATTGTTATACTTTAGACATTAGTATATCAACTATTATTATATAGCCAGCTGTATGTCCAATACAATGAGAAACTTTTCTAAGATACTTATCGCAATAGATGGTTCAAAAGCATCAATGGATGCAGCAGATTATGCTATAGAAATAGCGAAAAAAGATAAGTGTCAACTGATAGCCATAACTGTACCTAATATATCTACACCCAGACGTTTATCATCCTCCTTTATTACAGCACCCACTTATGGATTAAAGGAATTGGAAGAGGATAAAAAAGAAGCTCAGCAATGGTTAGATAAAGTTGAAAAATTAGCAGTGAAAGAAAATAATACTAATAATAATAACAACATCCAATTCAAATCAGAAATTATTGAAGATCCAACATCAAAAGTAGGATCTGCAATAGTGGATTATGCTGAGCGTGAGAATATTGATTTAATTGTAATTGGTACAAGAGGCAGAACAGGTTTTAAGAAAATGCTGCTCGGAAGTGTTGCATCAGATGTTGTAACTTATGCACATTGTCCTGTAATGGTAATTAAATAATGAATATATGCCTATACAGAAAATATAGATGAATTATCTTCGTCTACCCACATTTAATAGAACATTTAATAGAACATCTATTTTGTTTTATATAATTTTTCATAGTTGGTTGGCTATTGTGTTCCTCCTGATATTTGTCCATTGAGTTTCCTGTTGGTATTTTAATGTATATCCATATATTGACATATGTTTTTCCATTCGTCATAGGCAGCAGCTATATCCAATAATTGTTTAACAGCCGTCTGTGCATCTAATTTGTCTACAGTAATATTGCCTATAGTGAACAAAAAGTATTCATATTATGTTTAGAATAATTCAAGATATGATTCCGCTAGTTTTAAAAAATTGTTTGATTCTTTAATTTTAGCTATTCTGATTTTACTAATTGTTTCGTTTTTAGCACGAAAAAGGGACACCTTGGCTCTAATACATGCTTTGTAACACATAAAGAAATAAACCAAGTTTTCTAGATTAATATCGTTACTTTTTTCTATGTATCGAGAAATGAAATGCTTTCGAAGATCACATCTCTTGTGATAATCAAGGTCCATTGACAGATGAGATATATCTTCTGCAATATCAGCATATCTCAAGTAATCATTGAATTCTATTCTGTCGTATAGATAGAACCTATTATTTTTTAAAAAGATATTTTTTAGATATAAGTCGCCATGGATATCGCGAATCTTGTCTTCTCTAATTCGTTGGTAAAATAATTTTTTATTCTTGTTGATAAATAAAATTAAATTGTTTTCAAATTTAGGATCAACAGTTTTCAGCTTTCCAATAGTTTCAAAATTCTCACGTATTTTCTTTTCCATGAATTTTGGATGACCAAAATTCCTAATCTTATTATTTGTTGGGGTGTGCAGGTGAAAATTAATGAGAGTTTTTGTCAAGCTTTCAATAGTATTTAAACAAACTTTGCCTGCAGTTAGAAGATTATCCATGCGGAATCTTTGGGGAATTTCTAACATTTTAACAGCATATTCTAATGGCCTTCCCTCGTGTTCGAGGTTTGTTATTCTCAAATTATCACCTTTTCCATTTACAATTTTCATAACTCGTTCATACATATTGCCGCAGAGAACTTTGTTTAATATTACTTCTTTTTGACAGAACTTTTTTCTTAATTTAAGTGTTGAAAAATCAAGAACTTTGCCAAATTTAAGTTCCTTTTTTATCTTATAGGCATATAATCCAGTAAGTAATATCCAGGAGATATGAGTTTCTTCCAACCTGATTTTTGAGACTTTGTGTGGGAATGCATCTTTTTCCTTTTTAAGACCAAAAACAACTTTTTGCTGTCTGACACTCATTTCTTCTTCTTTTTTAATATTTGAATTACAATGTCTTTTGCATTTGTCTTTGAAGGTTGTTGATTTGTATTGATGATAATGTGTTCTTCTTTTATTGGCTCGTAGATTCTTTTCATTTTTTTATAAATGGAAATATCGGCATCTGAATAATCGTTCTTCCTGTGTTTTAATCGTGAAATTACAATATCCTCGGGACACATACATTCAACTAAGCAGATTTGCTCTTGAGATAAATCTAGTTTTTTTGTCAACCCTCTTCGTGAATTTTCTGTATTAAAAGTAGCATCAAGTATGCAATTTATTCCAGCCTTGTGTAGATATTTTGCTACTATCAATAAAACCTTATAAATTAACTTTTTTTCTTGCTTTTTGTAATTTGGATTGGGTATCATCTCCTTTCTGATTTTATCAGTGGATAAAATAACAGCATTAATTAATGGTGCAAGATCTTTTGCTATTGTAGTTTTTCCAACTCCTGGCAAGCCACAAATTATCACTATCAATATTCCTAAATATGTTTTTAATGATTAAGACTATTTATGAATATGTGTGAGTGGATGTACATCTTTTTTGTGCAATGCTCTTGTGCAATGTGTGCGCTGTAATTATCAAAAAACTGAAATCTCAGTAATCGATAAGACTGTATAAGTATTTTCCATATAGGTACATACATACAAATGAAAAAATAAAATTTGCAGTAGCTTTTACTAAAGCATAAATACTCAAGAATACAAAGCACAAATGTACTTTGAGTATTGATTCAGTATCTGTATCCAGCATAATGACAAAAGACGTAAAAACAGCAACAGAAAGTCAGAGCATATATAGCATTTGTAAAATTATGCGTGATAATAACATTGGAGATGTGATTATCGTAAAAGAATCCGTTAGTGAACCCGCAGGTATAATTACAGAAAGAGATATTGTTAATCAGATAGCGTTAAATCCGTCATCAGTGCAAATGCCAGTACACGAACTGATGAGTAGGCCCTTAATCACAATAGATCCAAAAAGCTCCATAAAAGACGCAATTGAGACTATGCAGCTTGAATATTCGCAGGCTTCTAATAGTTGATAATAGAGGAAAAGCTGTAGGTATAATTACAGATAAGGATATATTTAGAGCAATCACGACAAATAAGGAATTACTGACGAGCTTGCTAAGTGATCAATTATTAATAGAACATAGAACGGTGCTTGAACGACTTAACGAAAGGATATTCAGCGATATATATCATCCAAAATAACAATAATTATTGATAGTTGGAATATCTTCTGAGGTAATAGATGACTAATCTAGTTAGGAAGTCATAAACGGTTAATGCTACCTTAAAAAAGTTCAACATATTGCAATTGGTATTAAATTATTTTTATTTTTGAGATCGCAATTCAATAAGTTCCTATTATCTGTTATAGCAACTGTTGTTACAACTATCGAGTATATTAGGCTAGTATCAAGTAGTTGTAAATTTGAGACGATACCTTCTTGCCACATTCCACTGTTTTTCTGCTTTGATTTTAACGTTGTTGGATATAAAAACTACTGAAAGTTCTCTGTCTTGCAGTGCGTTCTGAATATTAAAATAAAATGTAATTCTTTCTTGATTGTATGGAAAAAAAAGTACGTGTCTATCGAGATAATACCCAAAATCATAAGAATATCGAAACTATGTTATCTGCAAGAATCCACAGATATCAAGAACCTTTAATGATAGACACTATTCCAAGATCCACAGTTGCTCATGGAGAAGAAGTATTGATTAAAGTTGGAGCGAGCAGGACTTTGTCATAGTGATTTACATTTAATCAATGGAGAATGGAAAGACGTTCTTCCTCTTAAATTACCTAAGACTCCAGGCCATGAGGTAGCTGGCTGGATAGAAGAGATAGGAGAGTTAGTGCCTGAATCAACGCTGATGAATAAAGGCGATCTTGTTGCTATATTTGGTGGATGGGGATGTGGTATTTGCAAATACTGCAAAAGCGGTGATGAACAGCTTTGTAACTTTCCAAGATGGCCAGGACTTTCTGCTTATGACGGAGGTTATTCAGAATATATCATGGTTCCATCATATAGATTCTTAATCAAGGTTGACAAGCAGTTTAGTATGCATCCAGAACAATTAGCGCCGCTTACTGATGCAGGACTTACTCCTTATAGAGCTATTAAAAAAATTAGACATTTGCTTGGACCGGGAAAATCTATAGCTATATTTGGAATAGGTGGACTTGGTTCATATGCTATTCAGTATGCAAAGATTTTAGGACAGTCGTCTACGGTAATAGCATTAGATAGTAAAGAAGAGAAACTACAACTTGCAGCAACCCTTGGAGCTGATTATGTAGTAAATGTATCTACTAATCACAAAAACATTCGAAATGAAATAATTAAGATAACTGGAGGTAGAGGAGTTGATATAGTTATTGATTGTGTTGGAGCAGAGGACACTATCGAGGATTCTTTAAGAATCATAAGTAAAGGTGGAGTTCTAGTGATAGTTGGATTATTTGGAAATCAGATAAAAATGCCATTAGTACGAACAGTATTTCAAGAATATCAATTATATGGATCATTATGGGGAAATTATAATGAATTGTGTGAGGTTATTGAATTAACAAAAGTAAATAAAATAAAACATAATATCAAAAAATTCCCTTTAGCCGAAATAAATGAAGCTATACTCTTATTAAAAAGAGGTGAAATTGTTGGTAGAGGAGTAATTATTCCTTAAAATAAGAGGAGTATAGGAAGGGAAAGTTTCTTCTTTGATGTTGTTCAAAAAGATTCTAGTGCCGTATGACGGCTCTAAGCCATCAGACCATGCTCTGGAGCAAGCTATCGAACTAGCAAAGATGATCAAGAGTAATAATAATGATACTACTAATGATAATAACGTACATGTCATTTTATTATACGCTTGCCAAGAAATTCTAGTTCCTGCAATGATTGAAAGACCTATGCGTTCGCCTAAAACAGGAGGGGTTACTACAGTCTCAGAATTGATCAAGGATCTAAATGAAGAGGTGAGAACAAGTATGTCAAAGATGCTTGATGAGAAAAAACACAAATACGCAGTTAATGATGACGTTATAATAGAAGCAACGTCTTTGGTTGAAGGGAGACCTCCTGCTGACAGCATAGTAGATTTTGCAAATGATCAGAAAGTGGATTTGATAGTAATAGGAAATGTTGGTTTAAGTGGGTTATCTAAAGTTAAAGCACTGGGCAGCGTTTCAAGAAGTGTATCTGAAAGAGCAAGCTGTCCTGTCTTAATAGTTCACTGAATATATAAATAATTTTAAGATATTTGTTGTTGTTGTATCCTATAACTAATTATTTCAAGAACACGTCAACAACAAGGGACTGATTTGCATGAGAGATCCACAACGACAACCACCGCAACTAAAACGCAGCATTAATCTTTTTCAGGCTGTAATGTACGGTGTAGGTCTCATCCTAGGTGCTGGAATTTATGTAATAATTGGTGATGTAGCAGGCATTGCTGGAAATGCAATGTGGATTTCTTTTATAATATCTGCAGTTATTGCTCTATTTACAGGTCTGAGTTACGCAGAACTCTCTTCAATATTTCCTAGAAGCGCTGCAGAGTATGTTTTTGCAAAAAATGCGTTTGGCAATCATTTTATTGCTTTAATGGTTGGATGTTTAATAATATTTGTAGCAATAGTTTCTGCCGAGCAGTTGCTATAGGCTTTTCAGGATATGTTGCAGCTGTTTTTTTTCCTCAACTTAATCCAGTATTTATAGCGATAGTCCTCATAGTAGTCTTATCTTTTGTCAATTTTTATGGTATATCTGAATCTGTATGGATTAATACTGTATTTACGTTCATAGAACTTGCTGGACTTGTAATAATAATACTGGCTGGATTCTGGTTAGGATCGCCAACTAATACGAACTATTTTGAAATTCCTGACAAAACATCCTCCTCACATTCATTATTTTCATCAACAGCTTCTTCTCAGTCGTACAATTTGATCATAGGCGCAATACTTGGAGGATCTGGACTAATATTTTTTGCCTATTACGGATTTGAGAACATAGTAAATATTGCTGACGAAACTAAGAACCCTGCAAAAGTTATTCCTAAAGCTTTATTGATTTCAATAATTGTTACTACAGTTTTCTATATTTTGGTCGCTGTTTCAACTTCTGCTTTAGTAGGATGGAAAGAATTATCTTTGTCAGAAGCACCATTATCATTAGCAGCAGAGAAAGCTTTTGGTAGACTTGGAGTTTTTATACTTTCTTTTATTGCACTATTTGCTACATCAAATACTGCTCTTATGATGCTAATCTCCGGTTCTAGAATAGCATATGGAATGGCAAAAAATCATTCATTTCCTACAATATTGGCAAAAGTCCATAATTCTAGAAAAACTCCTTGGATGGCAGTAGTTATTGCGATGGTATCTGCAATAGTAACTGTAATTGTCTCTTCAGGAAATATTTCTGTCGTTGCTAGCATTGCAGTTTTTAGTATATTTTTTGTGTATGCTATAGTAAATATTGCTCTAATATGGCTGAGATTCAAAAACCCTGAAATAAAAAGGCCTTTTGTATCTCCTGTACGGCTGGGTAACTTTCCACTACTCGCAGGAATAGGACTAGTTACTTCGATAACAATGCTATTTCAATTTAATAGAGAGATCGCCTTGGGTGGATTTTTAGCCATTTTGTCTATTGCATTAGTATGTCTAGTATTAATAATAAGAACAAAGCCATCTAATGACAATCATTTGCCACCGGATGGACAAGAAGATTCTTAGATAGCTTTAGTTTTTTATACACTATTGTTTTCAAAAAATATTATTATCCTTTTACAAGAATGCTCAACAAATAACCAACAATATAAGCTACTGAAGCAGCAATTCCACCGACTGAAATAGTGTTTATTCCCGTTCTTACGAGAGATTTTTTTACAATCTTTCCTCGAACAATTCCGATTAAGAAAAAAGATATGCCAGTAAATAGTCCTGAATAAAGAAATGCTTGTTCTGTCAAAATGGCAAAGCCTGAAAAGTAGAAAAATACAAATGGTATTAATGGAATCAAACCAACTAAATTGAATGCTGTAAAGGTAGTTATTGCAGCGTCTAATGAATTTTTTTTGTTCTCTATTAATCCTAACTCTTCTCTCATCATTGTATCTACCCATATTTTTCGTCTCGCAGTAATCACATTCACTATTTCATCTAACAGTTCATCTTTGAATCCTTTCTTTGTATAAATATCTCTTATCTCTTGCTTTTCTTGTTCGACCAGATTTTCAATTTCCCATTCTTCTCTTTTTCTTTCCTTTTCGATGTATTCTTTCTGTGATTTAGATCCTAAATAATTTCCTATTGCCATTGAAAAACCATCTGCAAATAGATTCGCAAATCCTAATATCAAAATGATTGAAGGAGATAATGCTGCCCCAACAACTCCAGCTACAACTGCAAAAGTAGTTACAGAACCATCAGTAGCACCATACACAAAATCTTCAATTGACCATTTCATAATATATCATACACATACAGGTATTAGCAGATATGTTATCTTAGCGTGTATTCAGCTTTACTACGGATCTTACTACATTATTGATGACAATTCTACTCGTATTATTTGAATAACTATCAATCTAGTTAAAAAATAATTCATCACATACCAATATCGGCTAAATATAGTCTGCTTCCACGTCTACTACTACAAGAGATATGTCAGTGGTGACCAGAACCAAGCAGTAAATGGATTTAATGCTAGAAGTAATAACCATCTTACAGTTAATTTGTAATTAACATCCAATAAATTGTTAATGAATTCATATGGTTGCATATGTATCTTTGAAGATTTATTGGTATTATGTAATATTTCTTCTTGCTGCTGCTTTTTCTTCTGTTTTTCCTTTTGTAGAACGCGCAGAAGAGTTTCAATACTTGATTTATCATCAATTATTTTTCCAGCCTCTGAGTCAAAAATTATACCTCTTTGTCTTAATATCTCAAGTAACAATTGTCTTTTGTGCTCATTATTGTTGTTGTTATTTTGGATATTTGTTGATTGTAAAGATGCAGTCTTTTCCATATCAAACAATATCAATCCAAACTTTTTAAATGGTCAGTATGCAGTGCCATTCACTGCTGACTGCTATTTTGTTATAAGTTGTAATTTTAGGAAAATAGAAGATTATTAAGTATAAATATATTATTATAATTATAATAATCAGTACAATGGTTCAAATATAGTTAATAATATATGAACAACAATAATGAATTTCCAGATTTAAAAGATGCACAACATTCTTCTTATTATCATAAGAAAACCAGAAGCATTACCTTTAGATTAGATTCACTTATTATAGAAGAATTACAGAGAGAAGCTGATCAAAGAGAAATTTCCCTTAATGTTTTAATCAACCAAGTTTTAAAGAGATACTCTGACTGGGACAGATATGAAAACAGGATTGGCATGATGCCGGTACCTAAAGTAATGTTAGCTTCTCTAATTGACAAGGCAATTACAATAGCAAAGAATAATGGAATTGAGGATATAGAACCTTATAGAGATGATATTATAAAACAAGCTGCAGAGATTGCATTTAGCTTAATGAAAGATTCTGTCTTGTTTATGAAAAAGCAGTACAACCTATGGACAGTACTATCAGGTACCTGGAAGAATACATGAAAGTATCCGGGATAAAAGCAGATCATAAAATAGAAGATGGACGAAAACATGTCTTTATAATACAACATGAATTAGGAGAAAACTGGTCACTATTTACAAAAGAGCTGTTGAGGCTAATTTTTGAAAATCTGGCTAAGGTAAGAATAGAGTCCACTATTACACCAAATACAACTATTGCTGAGGTTACGCTTTAGATAGCGTGCGTATTCTTTTGATTGTATAAAATGAGACAGCAAAGTAAAAAATTGCATTGCAGTGCATACCTATGTGTTATTAACTATTAATATAAATGAAAAATGACACTTGAATAGTAATATAATGCCCAAGTCTAAGAAAAAATTTCTTACAACTAATAAGGAAATCGTAGCTGAATATTTTAGACTTATTCAGCGTAAAGACGTTGAAGGTTTGAAAGATCTTTTCTGGTCAGATGCTGTAGTATTTGAACCATTTAGTAAATTGGAAAAAGGATTAAGAGGTTGGTCACAAATCGAACCTTTTATGAAAGTTGCAATTATGGTTAATGAATCTCTTTCGTATAGAATTGCTCACGAAGAATTTGAATACAAAGATAAGAAGAAGAACAATAACATTAAGAATATCCAAGACTCTAAAGGAAATAATAATACTAATAATGAGGAAGTTGTTAAGTCATTAGTAACGTTTCAAAAAGATGATATAGTAAAAGCAAAATTTAGATTTGAATTAAGTAAGAGTGTTAATAGTACGAGCAATTCAGATCAGAAAAAGATAAAATCTTTGCATATTGAATTCATCTAATATAATTTATCAAAAGAATAAATTATTATTGTTATCTTGTCTTCATAAAGTGTATATATATACATCATCTATTGATTATGGATAGAACATAGTACTAGAGATTTCCCGTTATCTCTGCAAAATATCGTTAAACAAGTGTTCCCCATAATGGTCAAATATTAATCTATGATTTTCTATCAGTGCATTATTACTAAGTAGGTCCTCTACTGAAATTTGACTATTCATTATTGCTTTTAATATGTCTTTATCGGTAATTATACCTTCTATATTTTCTTTTTCAATTATTGGAAGTCTTCTAATATTCTTTAGCTGGATGATCTGTATTGCATCCTTGATAGAGTGATTAGTGGATAGTGTGATGAGGCTTGCTCATGAGGTCTCCTATTGGTATTCGTAGCAAAGATGGTTGCAATGATCCTATTATTCTTACAACATCTCTTTCTGTTATTATTCCTACAGGCTTACCACTACTGCTGCCTGCCATCAAAAGCTTTTATAATGATCACACTTCCAATATTATTTTCATTCATGGTTTTACAAACGGCTTGTATATTCTGATCT
>CAWIMJ010000023.1:0-9545 GCA_963837175.1 uncultured Nitrososphaeraceae archaeon | reverse complement strand
GTATATTGAGATACTCCTAGAATTTGTATATTAGTCTATATGATCAGGTTTGAATATACATATGAGAAAGGAAAAATACAAGAACCAAAGTTTTGATGTTGATGATCTGTTTGATGTAGGTATAATCGCTTTTGCTATATAATTAGTCTTATCCGACGCAAAAAAGGAAATCTCATAGGTTCAGATAAAAAGTATTCATGATATCGACCAAGCATTAACTGACAAACAAATAGTAGATAAAATACTGGAACAAGGACTTGACGATGAATAAAGTATAAAGACAGACAGATTGGTACAATTTTTATCGGTATAAAGATAAAGTCAGAATAGATGATTTAAGGTTTTATTAGAGCAACTTTATCAAATTTATTCATTAAATTAAAATCTAATAACAAAGTATAAATCTTTGTTTCATTATATATATCAGCCGATTAGTAAAATTCGTAAGAAGAATCTTGACATCATAGACTGATGCAGGTAAAGGCTTGCAAATCTTGTTGTATGATGTTTCCGTCTTGACTAGTAGGTCTAACTGCCGGCCGAAAGGAATAGGCAGCGAGCCCCAGTCTACGACGAAAAGGGCAAAACTACAGACTTCATTGGAACCTACTGAAGAATTTCTGTAGGGATGGTCTCATCTCTTCTACATCTAGTCGGAATCATCATTTTTAACACAGCAAGCGGTTAGATTAACGGGTCTTCAAATTGAATGTGTATGTAGATCATTAACTATATCTTTGATCAGAGGATTAGTTATACCATAATGTTTATTGAATAGCATACGTTTTTCGCTTCATTTACTTTCAACTGTAGACGAATTGCATTTGCTGTAGATGATAGATAATCTGACCAGTATTCTTCAAAAGTACCTGCTTGATAATGAAAGGTATTTTTTAATGGATATATCAGAAAATCCTGCACTGGCAATTGTATTGTAAAAGTAATCCGGATTTCCAAGGCTATTAACGGATGGGCTTCCTTTCGCACGTATATCGGGTATGTATTTCAGAATAGAATTCATTATACAACCTAAAATATGGAACCCCTTCTGATGTCCCATGGAACAGCTACAGCCAGTTTACTCTATTCCTCTTCCTCCTTCCTTTTTCATAATTCTCAATCATTTTTATGGACCTAATTAGGATTATGAAAGGACATCAAAGCATATTGACAGATTACTTTACTAAAATGACCAGCAGGAAATCCCAAATTTTCTGCATCCATTTCTATAAATAATCTATTTGATGTATTTATAGAGGATTTATACTAACTAACAAAAGTTCGTTTACAGATTTTTCTTAATATGTAAGGTTTACTATGCTTAAAAAATCCTTTTACTTGGTTTTAAAAGATATACGAAATTATGTTAGGCAGTATAGTTATAGAAAGAGCAACCCTTGAGATATCGATTCCTATTATTATACCTGAATTACTAAGATAATGTGAAATCTCTTTTGACACCACACCTGTTCCACAACCAACATTCAATACAATATCATCAGTGCTTATTTCAGGCAGCTTTCACTAATTTGGTTGTTGATTTGAAAGGCCCGATACCTCTATTGATCCAATCCTCATGATAATTTGGAGCAACATTATTCCAATTTAGTCTGGTATTGATTTTGTACTGAACTGGATCAAATATTTCACAATTCAATTACATTTCTTAAAATCAAATATATTTTTTTATTATTTAGAATAATTATTTTTTCTCTTTTTATGTAGATTGATTAGAGATGAAACATGTCACATTTTACATGGAACCACCACCTACTCACAAGAATATAAAATACTGATTTTATGTTGTATAATGCATTATCAATAACATATATCAAAGCACTAAAACAATTATCACCAATTTGTTTATGATTAGCAAAGTCTGATTTAGGATACTGCTACAAACAGTGCATTTGTGAAGTAGAGAAGTAACAAGAAAAGTATAGAGATATTCAAAAATTCATGTTTAGTTTACGTAGTAACTTTATTTTTGCGTGATGCCTTCCATAATTTTAATTTTTGCATAATGCGATTAATCAGAGTTTTAAGGTTCATATATTTTCATTTTCATCCTTTTAGCCTTAAAGGCTTTCGAGTATCGATTGATGTAAGAAGTTGGCTATTGTTATAGGGATTACTAGTAGTAGTGAAGTACTTTAAAATTCTTGGATATGTTTCTGATTGCCTTATCATATTATTATTCTTATTTTTTCTACTCACCAATAATACTTTGGAGACACTACTTTTGTGACCAGAAGAATTGTAGGCTATTCAATGCTCATTGACAAGAGGACGTGATACGTACACAGATGGAAAATCCAAAAACGTGTAAGAAACATCTTTTTGGGATTATATCAATTTAAGAAGCAAAAAGGAAGAGCAAGCAAACAACAAGATACCCAACAAGATTCTTAAAATAATAGAATGAGATGTTTGTGCCAGGCATAAAGGAGTACTAGGATGTGATATGCATTTGGAAATAAGATATAAAATAAAATGAAGGTGTGAATTAAAGAATGCAATTATAAAATGTTAAAGTAAACCATAAACTGTAAACAGTAGAGAGTAGCAATTGATAATAGCAAAAATACAGTATAGGAATTTCTATGTTGACGTTACTAATTGTTTTAGTCAATACCTGAGTAATTTCAGAAAAGTTCAAACTTTATTAAAGCCGCAATCTATATCTTTAACAATAATAATGTATTCTGGCGCAGTAGATGTTCTAGGATCAACTGACTGAGAAATTGAAACAGCAGATAAATGATACTCAAGATAAGTATGAGTCGTTTATCGATGCGACCCAGCTCTATAAGCAGGGAAAAACGAATGAAAAAGAATACTTTGCTAATATTGGCGATTATCTGATTTCAACATCTGCGTTGGATTTTCTTGCGATTCGAGTAATTTTGGAAATGAAGTCAGAAATCGACAAGGGCACATTAATGAAAAAAGCTACTGGTGGGATGGCTTCTTCTTCTCCTCCTCCTTCTCCTCAGGCTGGTTTTGGAATAGGGGGCTTTGTAGGTACTGGTGGAGCTGTTGGTGGAGGAGGAGAAGAATATGTTATGCCTGTACCGGAGCAGCAAGAACCCACATTCAAGCCAGTAAATATTGAGCTGGAACGACCTTCTAGGGATAGTAGTAGTGGAAAAGAAACAACGACAACAATAACTAAAAATTGTATTGTCTGTGGATCAGCAATTCCTAAACAAGCAAAATTCTGCAGTAAATGTGGTAAACTACAATAATTAAAAGATGTTTAATGACATTCTTTCTATTGGTAAAAGCATTATTGAAAGAATTATGGTGTTATACCGGAAATCGCATTTCTGTATGTTTTGAATATGAGTGGAGAGATGCAGATAATCCAAACCAATGAATGCGTACACATGGTAACGAACACTGGAAATTGACGACAATGGTTTGATGTGTACATGATATGAGTGCTAATGATTATCATATTAAAGAATCAGAAAGCCGTTATCGATAATGTACTTGTCTTATATGTCTGTTTATCTATCTGTCTGTCTCCATCTATCT
Source organism: uncultured Nitrososphaeraceae archaeon (assembly GCA_963837175.1). Lineage (GTDB taxonomy): Archaea > Thermoproteota > Nitrososphaeria > Nitrososphaerales > Nitrososphaeraceae > JAJNBK01. The sequence goes on along the minus strand of CAWIMJ010000023.1, from coordinate 6,005 downwards.
TTATCTCAATCAAACTTAGTATCGAAATACTTTTCAAATAGTTAGTATAACCATACATGTAGCAAGTAACAGATGAGTTGGCGTGATGAAGGATGCGAAGCAAAATTTTTTGCCATGCATTTATCGCTGTTTCGGCTGTATGTGTCAGACAACAAACATCGCTACTGGGATAGACCACGATTTATGACGTGGTTCTATTCTCTATTGTAGTTGATGGTAAATAATCTAATAGTGAATAAAAGAAATAAAAATTCTAGATAAGACAATATGAAATTAAAACTTATTACTAGGTGCCTAAACCTTGCGACTTAACTTGTGAGTGAGATGATATCTCCCTATGAAATACTCTTTAATAGCCTGCAAATAACTATAACTAATAATAGTAGTGTAGAAAGTATATAAAGTTCCAATGTTCTAAACTAAAAAATACAATGAAAAAAATATGATAATAACAATAACTTTTGTTATGGCAGTAATATTTGGAGCCATGTTAGCTGCATACATAGGAACTTTGGAATCAGTATATGCTCAGACAAAAGCAACAAACTCTAATAATAATACTACTACAACAGGTGTTGGCTCTGCTAGTGATCTAGAAAATATTACTAGAGGCAATACTAGTTTATCACAAAACCGCGGTGATATCGCTAATCCAACTATCGGACTTGCGGGAGGATTGGAAAAAGAACAGATCAATGACACAGAAGGTAATATGACAGCTGCTGATAAAACTGTTGGACTGCTACCATATCATCTTTAATAACGATTCAGGATAGCATCGAATTAACTATGAGATACAAACTCCTTGGAAAAAGTGGATTACGAGTCTCTGAGCTATGTTTAGGTACTATGACATTTGGACAAGATTGGGGTTCTATGTTAGCTGGGGCTTCCAAAGAAGAATCCAGAAAAATAGTTGATTCTTTTATAGAAGCAGGGGGGAATTTTATCGATACTGCAAATATATATCAAATGGGAACCAGTGAAAAATATGTTGGGGAATTCATAGCAGATAAACGAGAGAAATTTGTTATCGCTACAAAATATACTATATCAACCAATCCTGACGACCCTAATGCAAGTGGAAATCATCGCAAGAATCTAGTTCAATCTGTTGAAGCAAGTCTTAAACGATTAAACATTTCGTACATAGACCTTCTTTGGATTCACGTATGGGATCCTATGACTCCAATTGAAGAATCCATGAGAGCATTAGATGATCTGGTAAGGTCAGGAAAAATTCTATATGTAGGAATATCTGATGCTCCAGCTTGGGTTGTTTCACAAGCAAACACTATTGCAGATTTACGTGGTTGGTCGTCTTTTGTAGGAATTCAGATAATGTACAGTCTTATTGAAAGGACTCCTGAAAGGGAATTATTGCCTATGGCTCATGCGCTAGATGTTGGTGTAACAGCCTGGTCACCTCTGGGTGGAGGAGTACTCTCGGGAAAATACAGCAATGAAAAAAAACAGAATAATAAAGAGGAAACAAAAAGACTGCAAGTTGATAATCCAACCACTGCCACTTTTGTGAACGAGAGAAACCTTTCCATAGCAGACGAAGTGCGAACTATATCACAAGAAATTGACAGGACTCCATCTCAGGTAGCCCTAAACTGGATAAGACAACAAAACAAGAGCAGAGGAGTTATAATACCAATCATAGGAGCCAGGACAGAAGGTCAAATAAAAGATAATTTAGGTTGTCTAGACTTTGAACTAAGTGCAGATCAATCGAAAAGATTAGATGAGAAAAGTAGGATTCAATTAGGATTTCCCCATGACTTCTATGAAGGTATTAGAGCTTTTACATATGGCAAATCATCTTCACTAATAGACTATCATAGGGCAGCTATTCTATAAGATTTTTTTATTGTAAATCAATGATATAGTTATGGTATATAATGCCAGTTAATGGTAAAGATATATATATCTGTATTGCGTAATATATATATGTCATCTAAAAAAGAAGAACAAGAAAACAAGATAACAGTAACAACATCAACTACAGCATCACCATCTCAACAACTACAAGAACAACATCACTTAGTGAGCAGATCATTAGATGAGACCAGAGACAATATTAGAAGATCAATAGATGAATCTAGAAGTCAAATTCCACGTTATACGCACGCGGTTAGTGATTATCAAGAACAAACTATTCAAGCTGCTAGAGAAATAGCTGATAATTATGTAGAATCACAAAAACAAATTATCAATTCATTGACCCCATATGTGCAGAATGTAAATGAAATAACAACAAATTGGACAACACTATTCTCTCCAACAAAAGTATCTGAAGTATATGCAAACATTGTCAGCAATCTTGCGAATAATGTCATTACTGCAACGAGAGTAATAAATAACATGGTATTTGCAAACATGGAAGCATTCAAAACATCACTGCAGCAAGCAAAAGATAGTGCGAAGGAATTTTCAAGAATAGGTGTTAATACTGCAAAAACATTTGAACAAACTTCAAGAGATAATAACGCAAGACTAAGCGGCAAAGTAAATATTGTCTAGAAATACAAAAAAACAGATAGAGAGATTTTGTTCTCGATCTCTTCGATGAGTCTTGGACATGAGTGAATTCTATATTCAAATAGGTCTTAAGTTCTGACTTCAAAGAGACGATGCCAACAAATCCTTGTTTGTGGCGAAATTCATAAGATATTTATCATGCTTTTAAGATTGCCATTGGGACTTCCATCTATTATTATACCATTCTCTATAAATTCACCAAAACACCATCTTCTTCTGCCATTCTGATAGTTTATTGTATTGTGGTTTATCTGTAATTAGACCATCACTTTTTATAATTTCAGGTGATGGATTACCACCAAGGAAGACTGGAATTATGTCATTATTCTTGTATAGTTTCTTGATAGATTTATCAAGATGTTCTATAAATTCTTCAAATATACCGTTAAGATATACAAGGTCACTCATTGCTACTGGAGAGGTCCTGTATTCAAATTGGCATATGCCATATTCATAATCAAGAGATGGCTAGTTCCTTGATGTTCTTTGATTAATGTTTCTGCATTAACTGGTATTCCATTTTTAAAGTAAGCATGCTTCAATTTCTACTCCAACTCTGAAATTTCATCAATCCTTTCAGCATCATAATGCACTCTATTCTTTAGGCCTTTTGTTTGAATGGTAGTAGAATAACCCAATTCAATACAACACACTATTGTATTATAATTCTAAATAGTTAAGGTTATATTAGAACTGTGAACTTTTTACAAGGGAAAGTAATACTTTAACTATTAACTAACTAGTTTTGATAAATACCCGATTTATATTAGGACAACAACCAATCAACATTTACGAATGAGTTACAGTAGAGGCAGCAAGTATGGTCATGGTAGAGGCAGGAGTTATGGGGGCGGTGCTGGTAGAAGCTTCAATAGAGGCTCTCCTAGTCCAAAACCAGTCGAAGTAGGTAAGGAATATGAAGTAGACATTACTGAAATCAGTAGACAAGGAGATGGTGTTGCAAGAATCCAAGGATTTGTAGTATTTGTGGAAAATGGAAAAGTTGGAAACAATATCAAGGTGAAGGTAACTCAAGTAGGAGATAGATTCGCTAAAGCAACAATTGTAGTCTAAGCCATAAAATACGGTTCGGTGGGATGTGGGACAGAATTGACTCTATTTTTCCACCCAGACTATATTAGTCAATATATATGAATTCATATGGTTAGCGAGTCAAGTGAGATTAATTCCCAATATGTAAAAGGGATCTGCTGTCTGCGAAGCTATTTTGAGTAAATATACTTAATCTTGGATAGAAAAGTCTACTACAAAAGCTATATCTCATTTAGACAAGAAAATAGATTATTACATGGTACAAAGACAAATTGTCAAAGCTTTAGGTAGGTATATAGATATAGAAGATCCAATATACACGAAATACGCTAGTACGAGTTTTCATTCATAACCTGGATGCCCATATCTGTTAACGTTACCATATACAAGACTGCACTACAGAGGTATCAATGTACTAGTCATTGCATATATCTGACAACTAAACTCCTAAGGAGCAGCATTGAACATATGAGTATTATTGAAAGTTTCGGACCAACTGCAGCCAGACTTTTTGCATTGTTGGCTTTTCAATTATAATCTCTGCCATCGTGGGAACTTTTTCATCCAAATCATTGAGAACTCTAGTTTGCTGGTCAATTGATAGACTCTGTATTTGTTTCTTTGGGAAAAATAGAGTCAATACCATAGTTCCTACTATTCCAACTGTTTGTGCTAAACTCAGCATGTCAGAAAATCCTATTACAATCGTATAATTGTTCATAATAAGCACTATTGATACGGTTTACAATAATCAAATTCTCTCCTCTGAAAATGTGATTAATGGCTATTCCTGACTAATGAACTGTCAACGAGTGAATCCTGTAAATAGATTGTAAGTCTGTGGATTAAAACTTGAACTTGCTAGTACCTTTTGTAATTCGTCGTTCGGATTGCCGTAAACATCAAATCTACTTATCTTAGCAAGACTGAAAATCTTTGGAAGTATTGTTCGTGATGCAACACCATCGTTGTGAGCAAGTACAGCCTCTGAATTTGCGTATGTTTCATTTACAATACACTTTGTCTCAGCTCTATTAAGATAAAACTGGTAATTTACTGTATCTGGTTCGTTAGCTTCCACCACTCTGCTCATATCCTGTACCAGTTTCTTAAATTCTTCTATTTTTCCTTCTTCTATAGTAAATTCTGCTCTAAAATGTATCTGATTGTGCTCCATGCTACCCTACCAATTAGATGAGATAAGTGTATACAGCTATTAGGCATTTGGATGAACAGATTAAATCAGTTTGTAATGTGTTGTAATTATCCTTTCATATCATAATAAATATTCCAAGAATTGTCCTCTTATCTTTAGGTTAAATTGCAATCCATAGCCATACGTATTCATTACCTGCTTTAACTAAATTTACAAACACTCTATTAATAAATAGTAAATAGTATAAAGATCTTCATAACATATTTTCCTATTCTATATTTATTTGCTTTCCTTTTGGTTTTGTTTGCTGCTTTTTCTTGAACATTATTTCAAGTATCCCATTTTTATAAGTTGACGTGGCTGTTTCAATATCTGTTTCAGGAGGTATTTCAATAACTTCATGATATTTTCTATCTGTGCCAGTAGTTGTTATCTCTACTGAATTATCATAAACTTTTACCACGATATTTTGTTTAGTTACACCTGGCATTTCAACAACCACTTTTACATCCTTATCTGTAGTTGTTACATCCGCTAGAGGTTCTCTTTCAGAAGAGATAAGTGGTCTAGTGAAAGAACCTCCTCTTCTACTGCTACTACTATGTAGGGATTATTATTGTTATTATTATCATTTAATTCATTCTTGTACCATTTTCGAAAGGATAGATACGTACAAAATCATCTTTCATACTAACTACATTCCAGTTTCTATTTTGAGCTTCTTCTAATACTTTTTCAGCACCCTTGTCATAGGAATATTCTCTTACACCATCATCATGGTGGACTAGAATCTCAAGTGATTTACCACGGTTGTTGTTATCATCAGTATATGTGAGCATTTGAAGATCACCATCTGAATTTCCTGCAGCAAATACAGGCACTTTACCTATATGCAGTTGGATGTTCTCTGGTTTTACTTCGTTGTTGTCAAAAGAATCTAGTTCTTGCTTTCTAAAGATGTTTGAATTTCCAGGGTTGGTTCCATTAATATATTGGTATTTTATACTGCTTCCTATTATCTGATCTGTAGGTATTCTATATACTTTTGATAGAGCTTCTCTCATAAAGTCAACGCCTCCGCCTGAGACTATGAATGTCTTAAAATGATTATCTTTAAGAAAATCAACTAGTTCAATCATTGGCTGGTATACCATTTCCACAAATCTTCTATGTGTCTGGGGATGTTATGCTATCTTAGGCCACATCTCAATCATGTTGTTAAATAGTGGTTGTGTAATATTTGATCATA
>CAWIMJ010000022.1:0-82825 GCA_963837175.1 uncultured Nitrososphaeraceae archaeon | reverse complement strand
CCTGCCGAATTACTTTAATCATAGATCTTGCACAATATACTGCATTAATGCACGGTAGATACAAATCATAGTTATTATCCACAACAAAAATGCTAGAAGTGCATCTCCGACATACTTTAATACATATCCACCATATGCTGAAATCATAAGAGACATTTCTTGAGTAAATGCTTGAATTATTGTTGCAAGTCTGTCAACAGGAAGAGTCATTGAGAGTCTGGTTGAACCTACAAGATCAATATGCAAAATTACCAGCGTTACTTTAGATTTAGCAAACTTTTCTAATACATTATGTGTTTCTTTAAATGAGATATTAAATTCTGGTGCTACTTTTAATGCCTTCCAGACTCTTGATTGTGCCATCTTAATTGCCGCATCTAGGTCAACTACTGCATCTAGATAAAACGAACCTAATGACGGAGTATCTGACGCCTGTCTGATAAACACCTTCTTTCTCTCTTCTTCTATATTTGCGGCCTCAATAATTTTGTCTACTTCCTCTTTACTCATATCGAGCTGTAAAGATATTATGTCAGCCGAGATACCAGAATTATACAAATTTAATACGGTCTGACGTTGGTAACTATTACTACTACTATCCCCACCATCACCATCACCCTCATCATCATTAGCAACATTCTCAATCATATCTTTTTACTCCATATTTACAGTCTTAATTAATCTTGACATCATCTCACTTATGGGATATTTATATGATTATTATGAAAAATTAAATAAAAGAAGCCAAAGATATATGGTCTATCTTATCACATATAGATATTTAACTATAAGTATTAAAAAATTCTTACGATCGATTTATTGATTAGAGGAGTGGTAAGACTGAGAGAAAAACACAACAAAATGTGAGAAGTGATAAAATACGGATAGTAAAATTATCGACTAAAAAGACAAATAAATATTCTATTATAATTTCTAATCAGATGTTACAATTACTATAATCATCAATAAACTAAGGATATTTCAAAGCAGTCCATAAGAAATACTCATCTTCCTACGCTTTAGAAAGCAATATATTATTTTTAATTCGTGATGCGTTTTATTTTCGTTAATATCATTATAAATTTTGTGATATCATCTATTTGCCTGACAGTTCAATCTGATGGTCGTCGAATAGAATGATTAACTAAAATATTTATGAGACATCATGACCACTTGTTATAGAGAGAGGAAGAAGATAAAACCAATGTCTTATGTATCAGATGATCGTAACTATACTGATAACACCCAGTCAGGGATAGATGCACCAGCCGAACGAGTTGGCGATATTAGAGGGGAGCCGCCAACTAATGAAACTGTCAACAGAAATATAGCATCAAAAATGGCGAATCTACTTGAAGGTTTAATATTTCCAACCACAAAAGAAGAGATCAAGGATCATATAAATCGGAAATCTCCAAGTATGGGAAACAGAATTAATGATGTTATGGAAGCTGTTCAAAATAACCTTAGGGAAGACATTCAATATAATAGTGTATATGATATTGAGATAGCAGCCAGATTAGTAAAGAAAAATGATTAATAATAGAATAGTATGAAGCCCAAATAGCATAGGTAACAATAATGTCGAATTCATTTAGAATAACTAGTTGACTTTGTTTGTGTGAAAAAACAATGAACTATAAGACCACTGCTGCTGCAGCATCAATATAGCATTCGGTTTTAAGAATTTAGTTGTTTTTGACTTACCAAGTTGCCAAATGGTTACTTTACAATTTATATTATGCAGAGAGTAATTATTTATGACTATTGAATAAAGAAAATATATCTCTAGAAGCAGGAATTTCCCAAAGCGAAGATATTGCTTCAGAAAAAGATGATCTTGATAAGAATGTGATTGAAAATCAAAAAGAAATAGTCTCATCTATTCCTGATAGTAGTAAGACCTCCCAAATTCTAATTCAGAGAGATGATAAAGATGAGGATGATTATTCCTTATCTGTTACCGATTTTCGTACAAATGATAACAAAATTCTTTCATTGTTAAATCAAGAGGATGGATCGAACTATTATTCATTTAAGGGTTTGATGAGGAAATTACATATTCATCAGCAAAGTCTTTCAAGAGCTTTGAATCGGCTACAAGATTTAGGTATGATTGAAAAGTCGACCGTTCATTCAGGATACAAATTAACTCAAAAAGGCGAATCAGTGTTATTAAAAAATGGTCCTCGAGATCTAGAGGGAAAAGGAAATATTTATTCACAATTGATTTTAACATACATTCCTATCAATGTAAAAGCTAACGAGATAGCAGATAGTTTAATCGGAAGATGGTTTAATAACTTTCGCTGGGTTAGTTTAATCGAAGGTGGAACAGGTTATGCATTACAATGGGTCAACGAAGACGATTCTTTTCAAGTAAGCTTGAAAATAGTATCAGATTATATTATAATAGAAACCAATGCGGTTTCAGATAAGGAAAAGGTTGAAGCAATGGCTGTTTCATATAGGATATTTCAGCATGTTACGAGGTTATTCCAGAATAAACTAGGAGAGCAGCGAAGGATTTTCGTTGAGAATCAATACTATATTCAACGTAACTACCAACCAGTTAATTAATAATAACTATGCCTATGATTCAACTGCAAATAAATAATTTCAAAGAAATTGCAACTTGTCCAAAACTTCATTGATTAGAGAAAGAAGGTCATCAGTTCTGGTAGATGATGACATAGTCATCTACGCTAAGCTCAATGAATTATCAAATGGTTGGTTTTCAAATAATATTATCATAGTTATCATACTTTGTCGTCATCTTGGTCACTTGCCTATCGTATAATCGTCAGATGAGCGTCGCCAGCTATTCTATATCGTCTATACATGCATATAAGATTTAGATTTTACTTGCTCCATTATCTACATCATAATTTAATACACAACTTTTAGTCAATTTGTTACTTATTGAATATAATGCCCACATTAAAAGAGCTATAGAGATAATACGTAGAGGTATCTGATAATTGGAGAGAAAGGTTGATGCTGTTATCCCCACTCCACCAAATGTAGAAACAAGAAGAAAACCAAGTGAGGAACAGCTAGCACACGTACTTGAAATCACACTTAAAGTTGACCCTGAAAAAAATGAACCAATATTTATCTTCGAACCTCTTGAATGTTTTAATACATACACATTCATACTTACAACTATACCCAAAAGAACTGCAGTTATAGTTGAAACAATAAATCCTAATACTGCATCATCAGGTAGGTAAAATACAAAGACTGGTGAGAAAAAGAGCAATTGGTCAAAGACATTAAATATAATCCAGAATATTGATGATACTACCGCTGCCAAAGCAATGTATGGCCAGTTCGGAAAGAAGACCATTCTAATTGCAAGTAAAATAATGGAAGGTCGCAAGAATAATGCTGTTCTCAATGAGGATGAAGCTGGTGATCTTATTGTTCTATTTTCTTTCTTTTTTCTTTTAAATGGAATCAAATTGATATATTCACTTATTCACTCAATTTCTTATCAATTATTGCTTGAAACGAAGGAAAAGGATGTGCTCCAAGTAAAGTTTCTGGTTTAGAACCATCACTCTTTTCTATTATGAATGTGGGTGTTCGTTGAAAGCCTGATGTAATTGCAAACGCGTTATCTTTATCTACGAAGGATTTGTATTTTGCACTATCAGGACAGAAACTAAACTCTTGTATGTTCAATCCAAGTATTTGTGACGCGAATTTTTTCAGATTGTCTGCATTAGCCCAACCAGAGTTTTCTCCTTGATTTTTGTATAATATATTATAAAATTCCAAAACTTGCCTTGGTCATTTGCACACTGAGCTGCCATGGCAGCTGTGGTGAATCAGGGCCATATATTACAAAATTCTTGACTATCATATTAACCTTGCCAGTCTGAAAGTAAGTTGCGTTAATTTTCGGTTCTGTTTCTTTAGCAAATCTATCACAGAATTTGCACTGAAAGTCTCCAAATTCCACTATTGTAATCGGTGCAGCTGGCTTTCCTATTAACGGAGAGCCTGATTGAATTAGACTTTGTGGAGAAAGATTATTGGTAACGCCGCCTCCTACTATATTTTCTGAACTATTTATTGCCTGTCTTTTGCTCAATTCAGGATTTACTGGTGAAAACCCATTAGCAAGATCTGTCTCCTGAGGAGCTTAGAAAAACTGGGGAGGCATTTGCAAAAATGTCTAAGGATTCATTCTAAATATAATAACGCTCACAACATTAAAGAAAGAGTCAGCGTGCCATTTTTTCCCCCATTTAAAAGCCATTAAGTAAATTGCTTTTCTGGTTTGCTTTTTTTGATGTCTTTTGTAACTTTGTTTGGTTATATCTCATGCATGTCACATACATACCATATATCTACCAATTATCTAGTCAACGCCAAGTGGAGTTGGCAAAGGCTTGCTTGGTTTATTGGTGAAAGTGCAGCCTTATTATAAAATGCATTGGTAGAAGAGTAGGAACAATTCCATATATAAATAAAATTATCCCTCCAATACATGATGATATCACATCCACCATGTACAATGCTAACGTAATCTGTAGAGAAAATATATACATTTGCTGAGGTAGATTATATTATAATTTTCATACATGAATAATTCTTATAATATATAATCCCAATCACCGATATAGTATGCATTACAAGAGAATATTGGCATTCATTGTCATTGTTACAATAGTATTTGTAATGATGACGCATATTAATACCACAAACGCAACAAGAGAAGAGACTGCAAATAAAGTAGTACAAGCTGGAGGAGGAAATGCTACTATTTCATTTAGTCGGTTTTTACCGAAGGACGTACAAATCAATGTAGGTGAAAGTGTAACTTGGTATAATCCTACAGAGGTGTCAGAGCCGCATACAGTTACCTTTGTAATGGATAATAAATATATGACAGATATAATTGCACCCTTTGCTGTTTCCGACTCAACACAATTCATACCCTTGCCTCCAGGGGCTAATAGTGAAGCAGTAGTAATACCTAATGGTAATGGTACAAATAGAACAAATGTTATAGCGGCTTTAGATGCAAGAGGATTTTATCCAGTTGTAATTGATTCAACTGATAATGTCACATACCTGAATCCAAATGCTTTATATGAAATAGATGGAACTGAAAAGTATGTTAATTCAGGTGTGATACTTCCAGCAGGACAAATACTACCAGGAATCCCACCTATAACTACATTTAGTGCAACATTTAAAAAAGCAGGAAATTATGATTACATATGTATTTTCCATCCATGGATGACTGGAAGAATTATTGTAAAGTAGTACTAAATAGTAGATAAGTCGTCGTAACCACTTTCATTTTTATAATGCAAAATTCCCTTCATTAAATTATACTGAATATTTTAATGCATAATTTTCCAAGATCTGGCGAATAAAGACTAACAGAGAATAATGTTATAGGTTTCTATGGAATTCACACCACAGTATGGACAATACTTAGGTTCGTTTTTGGTGGATATTCCAATTACTTGAAATTTTATTTTACAACAATTACAAGAGAATGTTGCACCTATCATCATAACACCTCAACAACATTTAGATTTAAAATCTTTACTGATAAAATATGAACACAAAAATCTATGCATAAAAATGCATTGGTTTTAGATAACAAGATACTGCAAACAAAAAAATCATCTTTCAATAATGATAATAATAATATAACTTTGCTTTTTAAATTTAATAATGGGGTTTAGCTATACTAACTAACAAAAGTTCGTTTACAGATTTTTCTTAATATGTAAGGTTTACTATGCTTAAAAAATCCTTTTACTTGGTTTTAAAAGATATACGAAATTATATTAGGCAGTATATTACCCTGTAGTTGCATATGTAATAAACACATTATTAATAAGCGTAATACAGCAGTAGTACTTTTAGTATTTAATCACGGACAAATATTAGAAAGTAAACAATTATGAAGATCCACAATGATGCAAGACAATAATGAAGATACAGAAAAATATAAAAGTAAACATATAATGGTGGAAAATAGAAAAGAGTGCCAACAAGAATTAGTTATGGCGATCTAATGTTTTTATATTCTTTCAACGAATAATGTGATACTATTATCAACTCCTATTTATAACATGATCATATAGCATGATTTATGGTAAACACTTAATTATAATAGTTTAATCTGCCTATTTTTTGCCTAATCTATTAAGAAAAAAAATTGATATTGTGCGTGCAGATTCCCAAATACAGTGCTTTCCAATAGTAGTAGTATTATGACGGCGGTGGTAATGAAGCAATTGCAGGCTTTTTATCCTCTGGTTTTATTGCTGTAGAAGAATTTGCCAAGTTAAGTTTGACAACTACTGAATTTGATAGAGGTATTATCTTTGATACATCAGTAAATTGCACAACTGCTGAAATATTTTGTATAATACTATTAGTTAAGGTAGTTGAATGGCGTTGGACTCCAGTGTTATTGATAGTAAATCCATTTGGTGATGAAGATGTTTTAAGCAATGTTCCATTAGGACTATAGACTTTCATAACAGAATTAATAGTTTGACTATCTATTGAAGGGTCATTAACAGTATAATTTACAAACACTCTGACTTGGTTACCAGTTTTGTTTGTAGAAAGTGATGTGAAGTCCGCCGAATTTAATACCAATGAAATTTCTTGTCCATGATAAGCAAATGTCCCATGTAATAAAGGTAGAGTTGAGATAATAGCAACAATGGGAAATAATATTATTATTCTCCTGATCGAATTATTAACTACTGATACCATAATTATCCATCAATGCTAGATATATTTCTTCTTTTCCTTCAGGATGCCAGTTCTGTTAAGTTAAGGTTTGTTTTTACCACCTGCCAAGTAGTTAAGAAGGCCAGAGTCAGAATATGATCTGATAGGTTATGTAGACATGTAAACACTATCATCCAATGGTAGGCATGTATTTGGTTACAATCTATTGCTTTCTTTACACTTATGGACAATAGTCAAAGTCTTCGGTTCTATTCTTGACATACTCCATAGCCCTTTCAATAATGCACTTTTCAAATGATATATGTAGTTTATATTTAATCCCAACAGAATTATAAGCTTCATGGTACCATGGTCCTGCATCATCAGAATAGACAACATGTTTTCCATAAAGTTTAATCAATGATATCAAGAATATCTCTGCAACTAACATATTGCCTAGCCTTGACATATAAACACAGAGAATTTGATGATGACTGGGGTTCTATTGCTACCAATAGCCATGCATCATTGTTACCATCTGAATCGTAGTGGTTTCGTCTATATGATAAGGGGAGAGCTGTTTTGATGCAACATAGTTTAACTGTGCAACTATGACCCCTTGTTACTTGTATGATTTAATTCCAGTTAAAATTATCTCAATTTATGAATACGATAAGATATAAATGAAAGAGACGAATAGAAAGACAACAATACTGATGAACTTTACTCTGATCTTTAATAGCTGGATCGGTAGATAACTCGTATAATGACGAGTCATACTTTAATTATAGGCGATTCTGCATTCATGCCAGAAATTGATTCTGGGTCTATTCATTTCGTTGTTACTTCTCCACCATATTGGAACCTTAAAAAATATGGAGAAACTGGATTAGGCCCTAATCAAGCATACGCAAAATATTTGTATGAAATTCAGAGAGTCTTTAAAGAGGTAAAAAGAATACTGGCTCCTGGAAGGTTTGTTGCAATCAACGTTGGAACTGCTGTATCTGATATTGGAATGAAACCCATTAATGCAGACATAGTAAAGATGATGGAGGATTTCAGTTTTACATTTAAAAAAGAGATCATTTGGATAAAACCAAAAGGTACACAGGGATTGTGGCAGCGTGGAGTAACTAAATTTTTAAAGAGTGAACCGTATCCTTGTTTTTTTAATCTTAACATAATGCATGAATATATTCTAATTTTCCAAAATGATGGTCGCATGAGAATAAACCTCGAGCCAGAAAATAGATTATCTGAGGAATTTATTAAACAAGTATCATGGAGTGTCTGGGATATGAAAGTATCATATACTAAAGGACATCCAGCACCATTTCCTGAAATGTTGCCAGAGAGATTGATAAAATTATACACAATTGAAGGAGAAGTGGTTCTTGATCCATTTGGTGGTAGTGGAACAACTATGAAAGTGGCAAGAGATTTAAAACGAAATTCTGTAATATATGAGGTTAATGCAAAATACATGGAATTAATTAAAAATAACGTAGGATGGAATAATAATAATTATGCAAAAATTGATTCAGGTGTAAAATATGAAATTAAAGTCAGAAATTCTATCACAAACTGAGTTAGAACAAATCAAAAATCTTTCTGCTTTAGATTGGGAATTAAAAGACGCAGATACCAGATATTATACACATGGATACCATCAATATTCAGCAAAATATATTCCTCAAATTCCAAATCGACTGATATCCAACTTTACTAAAAAGAATGATCTTGTATTAGATACTTTTATGGGTAGCGGAACAACTTTAGTTGAATCAAAGGTCTTAGGCAGAAACGCAATAGGTATTGATGTTAATCCTCTAGCCTGTTTAATATCAAAGGTAAAAACCACAATTATACAAAAACCTGCACGAGTAGAAATTTCAAAAATTTTAATGTTATTAAAAGAGGATATCCTTGACTTACGTGGCAATAATACAACCTTCAATCATGGAGAAAAAAGGGCAATCATATATAACTCCAATGGTAAGATACTTCATCCCAATATACCAAAATGGTATCATCAAAATGTCATTTATGAACTATTAGCAATAAAGTCCAGAATTGATACTGTAGAGAATAAGGATGTGAAGGACTTTCTATTGGTATCGCTCTCTTCAATTTTACGTAGTGTTTCTAATGCAACAAGTGGATTTGGAAATCTAATGATAAATAAGCAAGCACTTCCCAAAAATAGAATATACGAGAAATTTGCTCTCGTAGTTAGAGATATGCTGAAAAGCATGTCAGAATATAACGTAGAAACAACGAACTCAGATATAAGAATAGTCAATCATGATAGTAGAAAAATAGAATTCATTAATGATGAAACAATAGATTTTATTTGTACTCATCCACCATATATGGCAGCCGTTCCATATGCAGAATATCAAAAATTGTCGCTTTGGTGGCTAGGATTTAGTCAGTATGAATTAGAGAAGAGGTTAATCGGTGGAAGGCGCAGCAGAGCTGACACTCCTGATAGATTTTTTCAAGGCATTAATATGGCATTAATAGAGATGAAAAGAGTTTTACGTAAAAAAAAGTATTGTTGTATTATTATTGGTAATCCTGTTTATAATGGCAAAATTTGGAAGTTAAATGATTTTATAAAAAAGGATGCAACTGATATTGGATTTATCCTATTGACGGAGATTAATCGTCGTAAATACCGATCTACAATGGGTAAAATGAAAGAAGAATTCATCCTAATCTTTAGGAATGAGTGAGTAGACTAATACATTTTCAGAGATGTAGAATACTTTTTAAAACAAAAGCTAAAAGAATTTACAGAAGAAGCATATGGAAGACAACCTACCTGAGTAACACAAGTGCTGTCCGACTGCAATAAATCAAGTTTGTAACGTTGCATCATCCATTATTTAATTATATTATTGCTTTTTTCATTCTTTCCTTCTTTTTTTCTATGTTAGGATCAATCATATCATATATAATATCCATTCAATTATCTATGACTTTTTTTGTTAATATCCGTCATCATTCTAAGATAGATCCAATAATGCTCTCTCTTTTTGTTCCATTCTTTCTGCAGCTTTCTTCTTTTCTTGATAATAAGATTCTTGAGCCTCTAAGAGAGGATCCGTTATAACTTTATACGCATCAATAATATCACCACGTCTATTTCTCTTTATTACCCAATTATTGTTATTATCATCAGGAGTAATAGTAATTATAGGTAGCGGCAATAGTTCTAGAGGATTGACAATAAAATCTTCTATTTTTTCCTCTCTTAATCTTCTTTGAAATTCTTCTATCTGGAAGGTTGAAGCCAAAAATAATTTAGGATTAAAAGTAGTCCACGGATCAATATTCTTCTTTTTTTGTTCTTGTTCTTGTTCTTGTGGTGCTGGTGGTGTTGGCTGTAGTGGAGTTGTAACTAGTGGAATTATTGGTTGTATCATAGGAGTCTGGCCTAGACTAGTAATAAAATTAGGTTGTTGTGAAGAGGAAGAAAAAGAAGAAAATTCATTGAAGATATTTTTTATTTCCATTATTTCCTTCATTTTTTGGGCTAAAGACCGCCATGGCTCAAGAATTTCATCTAGTAACTCTCTTTTTTTAGATGTGTCTTCTATTTTGGGATATGGTGATGCAGAAAAAGGAGTCTGTTGATATCTTTGATTCAGATGATAATTGTTATTCTGCAAACTCATCATATCAGGAATGTAATGAGTTGCAGTAGAAGTATTAGTAGAAATAGAATGCCATCCATCTTCTCGTATCGGTTGTCCTCTTCCCTGATGCTTTCTTTCAATATGTTTCTTCAAATTCCAGTGTCTTGAAGATGTCTGAGAACAATGTGGGCAGTACCATTTTTTATTTTTCATCTTAAAATTTTCATACTATTAAATAAAATTTGCTTATAAGGCTTAACATTAGAAAAACAGAATTTCAGCAGTTTTTCGTATCCTTATGATATGTTCTAATTCCAATTTACAATCACTAGTTGAAATTGAAAAAATCTCTAGAAGTATTTACTTTGTTATTTCTTATTAATAATGGTCTAGCTAATGTATTTTCGTTAACGATACTAGGCACCTGGCCAAGGTGGCATCTATTCTTGTTTTTTAATTTAAAAATAACTGCAGTAACTAAATAGTTACTGCAGTAACTGCAATTTCGCAGTACACAGAATTTTTTAATACAATCACATATCCACTGAAACATCTTAAAGATTTATTGTAATTGTTGCTTGTCTCCAAAAACCAATCTATCGCTCACCCAAGACAATAAGAATGACTTTACCCGGCGAATGTAGTTGCAAGTATCCCAAGTTTGTAACTTTCATTGTTTAACCCTCCCTTGAGGTACTTCATAATATACAGCTTCTATTCTAAAAAATGAAATAATAACTAAATGACATTGTTACCATATATAGGAACTAGTAAATTCAATAATTTAACAATCTATACAGAATAATTAAGTTAACGTTAAGCTGGACCATGCAGTAATGTATTATAAGTTATTTTTTGTATCATTATCCAGAACCTCAACCCCCGACATTAGGTTCTGAATGCATTTCTCCTTACTCTATATTATTTTCGTTTATTCTCTGAATAGAAGAACAAGGATAAAGCGTATCAATAATGATTGCCATATTATGCCAATCCATCAAGCATGAACCCAATGGTGATTGAAACTTTATTATTTTCTACCAAGTAAAATCAGTTATATACCTCTGTATAAAACAAAACCATTTTTCGAATGCGAGATGACTATTCATAAAACCTCAAAGCGTGAGTGTTGCTTTCTACTTTAAAACATGGAAATACTAGAGTTAACACATGGAAAGCCAGTATTGGATTTGAACGATGAAGACCCAAATAACGATGAATTAGGAGCAGGTTAGATCGACGACAAAGAATAAAACGCATTTGGACATCCTAGTAGAATCAGTAGCAAAACTAGCAGCAGTAGGAGTCTGACAATTTCTTTTTTTCCTTTTGTATTTTAGTTTAATTTATTGTATTCCTTACTCTAATGGTCTTATTTACATCTTAATTATGTCATTAAAATAAGTCAATACCTTATCACAAAAGGCTTGAATAAATTCTATTTCATTAGGACTAGTACTATGTATATATACTCTTGTATAGCCAACTTTGAAATATTCTTCTATAGGCTTGATTAAATCCTCAATTGAAGTAACTATCAACGTTGATTCTTTCACTTTTTCATCTGGCACTTCTTCTTTTGCCTTTTGTTCTAATTTTCTTGGATTGCTTATATCTAAATCAAATACATTTTCTATTAAAGAAGCTCGCCAAAACTCTGTAGTCTTAAAAGCTTTATCATAATCTTCTGAGTAAGATACTTTAGGCTTGGCTATTTTTTCTAAAGAGGTTGGATCTTTTCCTTGCTCAGTAGCAGATTTATCAAATATATCAAATATTTCTTTTGATTTATCAGGTTTTTGAACTGTAATCAAACCATCAGTATATTGTCCAGCAATTCTGGTTGCTTCCTCTCCACTCGCTGCCATATACAATGGTATTTTCATTAAAGGCGGAGTATACAGTTTTGAGTTTTTAATTTTAAAATATTGACCGTTAAAGTACAAAAAACCGTCGTTATCGTAATAACTTCTTCTTTCATTTTCTTTACCATCATTTACCTTTCCTATCTCTTCTTCCTTTCTCCAAAGATTTTTTATAATTTGAATTGCTTCAGTGGTCCGTGCCAATCTGGTTTTTGCATCAGGCCAATCAAACCCTAAAGGGACCTCATTCATAGCTTCACCTGTGCCTATGCCAAGGCCAATTCGACCTGGATATAGAACATCAAGAGAGGCAAAAGCTTGTGCAATTATAGCTGGATTATAACGATATACAGCGGCAGTCACACCTGTTATAAATTGCATTCTTTTGGTTCGCTCAGCCGCTGCTGCTATCCAAATCCAAGTAAAGTTGCCATATCCATTGTCATGCCACCACGGATGAAAATGGTCACTAGTCAAGCAACTATCAAAGCCGTATTTTTCAGCTTCAATTACAAACTTTAGTAAATCCTGCATAGCGTATTGTTCTTGAGAAGCCCAATATCCAAGCTTATTATCTATTTTTTCTTTTGGCATAATTATTATCCTCTGTTTTCTTATAATGTTTCTATTAATATATTGTCTATAAGGCTATGTAAATGAGGATGATGATTGTGGAAGTCTTTGAAGCAAAATACGAGAATCGAAAAAGATAAATTCCTTGATTCAGTCCTTCTGTTTTAACTTATTTGTACTGTGATAGAATACATATTATTGATCGATGATTCTTGATGCTATCTATATCCTTGTAAACATGGATTCTGGCGTGTTGCAGATTCTGATTAGATCATTGGTATGATGATTTTCTCTTCGTAAATATAGCCAGTGAAATAATCAAACCAAATGCCGTGGCCATATATATTACTGTGGCAAATGGAAATTCTGGTACTACTGTTAATGGAAAGTCTGCATATTCTCCAGTATTGTTTATGTTTGCAACCCTTGCTATGACAGAGCCGACATTCTCATCTTTAAAAGTGAAAGATTGCTGTGCAGAACCATTCTGAGCTATCTTGGCTGCTCTATGTGTTAACATTGTCTCAGGGTCTTCTGCTGGCATAATCATGAAATCATACTGGACATTGTCTTTCTTTTGATTTGTTTTTGGATCAAGAAATTCTAGATTAAAAGTTGTAGTATTTGTAGGTTGTATGTTAGCTGGACTATAAGACATATTTATTTTGTACGTGCCACCATCTGTTAGTTTTTCCATGGGTGGAGATGCTGTTATTGTTGAAGTAGAACTGGGGGAAGGGCTACTACTACTTGCTTGTTGGGTGGTCTGATTGCTAGAAGTATTATTGGTATTATCAGCAGTATTATTTTTAGTAACTATTAATGGAAAGTCTGCATATTCTCCAGTATTGTTTATGTTTGCAACCCTTGCTATGACAGAGCCGACATTCTCATCTTTAAAAGTGAAAGATTGCTGTGCAGAACCATTCTGAGCTATCTTGGCTGCTCTATGTGTTAACATTGTCTCAGGGTCTTCTGCTGGCATAATCATGAAATCATACTGGACATTGTCTTTCTTTTGATTTGTTTTTGGATCAAGAAATTCTAGATTAAAAGTTGTAGTATTTGTAGGTTGTATGTTAGCTGGACTATAAGACATATTTATTTTGTACGTGCCACCATCTGTTAGTTTTTCAATAGGCTTGGAAGTAGTAGTCGTTATTGGTGAAGTATTATTGGTATTATTAGTACTAGTACCAGTAGCAGCTGCCGCTGATGCTCCTGTTCCACCAGGCTGCAAAGTAAACTTCATTGATTCATTAGAAGAAGAAGATGCCTGACTACTTTTGTTATTTACTTGTTCAGCAATTTTAATAACTTCCGGTTTTGGTAGCATAAAGTGAATCACATCTTTTTGCGGATCAGTATCGTCTAATACTAGATTTTTTGTTACATCAATATCATTTACTGTTCCTACATAGGATCTTTTTGCAGCAAATTCCGATGGTTTTGGAACTGTGACTTCTTCGTGAACTAGTATTTTATTTTGTTCTAATCTTGTAGTATTCCAATCAAATGGCATAGTAAACTGCATCTGTATCTTGCTTTCATCGAACTTGAAGCCATTTAATCTATCATAATAAGAAATTATTTGAATTGGGAGTTGTTGACCATCTATTATTATCTGTTTCTCCTCTGTGTTGCCAACACTTAACCAGCCATCATAAACCGGTTGCTTATCGTCAGGAAGAATGGTCGTATCAAAGTCGACTGTTACTATCCTTACTATGAAATGATATAAACCACCTTCTAGAAATATTGGTCCTTGAGCAACTACAGGACTATTTGCTGTTCCTGTATATGCCTGCAAAATTGGATCCGGTTCGCCATAGACTGTTACTGCAGATGTATTCCTTGGTTGTATCTCTAATTTCAAATCTCCATTGTGATCATGGAACCAATTTGAAAGTAGTTTTTTACCATTTTTTTCTATTGTTATAAAATATGTTACATGTTTTATACCCTTGTCTGTATTTGAGTCAAAGAGCTTAAATTGAATAACTGGGTGTTGGTTCGGGTTCTTCAATGTCTCTGTTGTAACTACAGGAGGTGTCATTTTGATAAGCAAATCTGCTTTTCTATTTCCAAAAGACGCTGATAGTTGTTCCATGAACAAGCCATCACCAAAAGCAGTCTTCATTGGAATTAATGAAAAAGACGATATGAAAATAACTATAATAGGCAGCAATTAAACCACATATAAGAAACATTGATTTTGGTGGCATCGTATATACATTTTTATTCTCATTATTATGATTTAAATATATCTAGGAGATATATGTGAATTTTCGAAGTATTAAATTTTTATTATCAAAAGACAAGTTGATGCATTTTAATTTACTGTCTATATCTGGTTTTAGCAATTATGTGTTTTGGCTTTGTGCTTACTTTTGTTTTTATCAACCAGTATTCTGATGATACCAATTTAGATAATGGTAAAATTGCAGATATTATTGGTGGAAGTAATAATAAGAATGTATTTGCAGAATCTTTGAATAGAAATTTATCGTTATCATCTAATAATACGACATTGTCGTCGCCCTCACTTATAATAGAAAAAGTAGATGAAAAGAATAATACAATTGGTGGGGCAACTTTTCTAATAACTCCAAATCCATTCACAAACGGAAGCAACTTGGCTGTTACTGATGATAATGCCGAGGATGCAAATAGAACTTCGGGCGTAGTGCTTCTTTCTAACATAATCCCCAGACAATATACAATCTCTGAAATTGTTGCTCCAGATGGATACATCAAAGACATTTCCGTAAAAACTGTTAGTATTAACACACAATCCATCTCATCATCCCCAACAACAGTAATGTTTGAAGGATATCCACTTAACTCCGATTCAACTAAACTTGAATATACAGCAAGATTCATTTGCGGTACAATAACTGGAGAACAAGGACCTTTGAGACCTGGGCGCTATAATTCAGACATTAATATATTCAATAGACAAAGTTTCCCAATTTCTTTTTTTTGGAAGGCAGTATCAACAAGTCCAGAACAAAGTGATACTAATTTTAGAATTCGTAATTTAGAGCCAGGAGGCTCAGTCAGTCTCAGCTGCAAAGATATCCAGGCATCTATCCCAATATATGCAAATGATACCGGAGAAAAATTCTTTGAAGGTATAATGACGATAAATGTTGATGTGGATTCCTCTATACTTGGATCTATATCATCTAGCAGGGAAGGAGTTTTAAATACCATATCTGGAGCACAAGACGAATCTCTAAACGTACTTAGTGTAGATGCTATCTATACTGTAAATGCGCTAAAGGTTGCAAGCAGGGAAATAATATTACAGCTTATCGAATATAGTATAAACAAAGAACATGAA
The DNA here is from genome assembly GCA_963837175.1 of uncultured Nitrososphaeraceae archaeon. Lineage (GTDB taxonomy): Archaea > Thermoproteota > Nitrososphaeria > Nitrososphaerales > Nitrososphaeraceae > JAJNBK01. The sequence goes on along the minus strand of CAWIMJ010000022.1, from coordinate 66,677 downwards.
AGCGGAAAGATCCCTAAAGATATAATATCAAAGATACTTAGCGTTACAGTACCAATAAGGACAAATGAAACAGTAAATCCTGATCAACAGGTAAGAAGTGTTCTGATGAAGGAATTTGCTTTAAGCTTAGAACAAAGTAAAACTCTCGACATAACGATAAGAAATCTAAGTTTGGGTGTTGGAGCATTAGATGATAATCATGCTCTTTCTCTCCAACAGATTAATGCTTACCAGCCTCCTCCTCCTTGATTTTATAATAGTAACATGAATGCTCTCTTCATATTCTATCAAATTAACATTGGCTTTTTTTAGATAATGTGGTTGAAGTATTATAAGATTTTTACTCCACATGAAGTGAAACTAAAAAAATATAATATCTCTGCTGTAATCAACTCTGAGAAATAGTGTTTGATACATAGATATAGATCATGACAGAATAGTGACTTTATAAGCATTAACTGATTAATATAGGCTCTGTTCATCTACCTAAGAATCATTTTATTATACATATCTGCAAACAAATTCAACCACTTAATTACATGCTCTAATTTACAGTTATATTTTCTGCAGAGAAAATAATCATCAAAACATTCCGTTCTATCTTTCAAATATTGGATAGTCCTTTCAACAATGCTTTTCTCATAATATGAGTGAATGTGATGCTTTATCTTCAAGAATTTACATGCTTACGGTGGATACCAAGTTCCTCCATCAGTTGAAATTGAATGCTTTCCGTATTTCTTTACCAATCCTTTCAGAAACTGTTCTGCTACAAGCATAGTCCTTTCAAAAGAAATACGAATATCAAGAATCACCTTGTCTATTGGCTCAATTGCAACCCAAACCCATACGTAATCATCTGCTGACTTTAATCAGTGTTTCATCTATTATGAATTCCTGTATTTTATTTTGTTTTTGCAACATCTTCTTTGGCTTGTACTTTTGAATCCAATTCCAAACAGATACATGATTTCTTTTTATAATTAGAGATAAGTGTTGCGACGTCTTTCGAAGGGAAAGGCCTGATGAATGTAATTGTAAAGCATAATAGATATACTTTAAAGATGTTCTTTCAGACATAAAGACAATTAGTACTTTTCAAGGCTATATCCTTATCTTCAAGTGAACGAGCCTTAATATATCAAAGATAAATATTCACTACCAGCTATTAGATGCTACTTTTGCCTAATACGTTTTCTGTCTACCCATTTATACAATAATATTACGAGAATGATATCTTATCTATCATTATATCCTTGAATATCAACTATATACAAGAATCAATTTACTAATTGACCAAAAGACTTAATCTATTAAAAACAAAATTTACATATCTTGACTATAAGAACAATCCGGCTATGATATGGATTTCTTAGAATCCCCTTGCTGATAGCCAAACCATCGACAAGTAAAACAGAACGAGAACCATTTTATACTTTATATATAAATATCATATAAATATTATATGACTGAAAAATATTGGAATTTTTATTAGTATAATTCCGCTTTGCTTCGTCAAGGTGAAAAGCAACAAAACAACTTTTCTTCGGATATGTTAATCAGTACCGTAATTATCATAAATAAAGAAAATATGTATAATGCGACGTTACGGTCTAAAGTCAGATCAAGGAAGTTACTGTTTTTATCTGTCAAACAATATTATTTATTATTACTTAACGAATTCCGTTTCTATGTGCAATAATTCGATAGTTGTACCATATATCTTAAATATAATATGATTCGTGATACTGCTGCAATGATAAATCCACATACAGTTATTTTTAGCGCGATTGCTACTGGCACACTACTATTATTTGCATCAGTAGTAAATACGCAATTTGCATTTGCTCATCAAAGGCAGTTGTTTACAATAGGAGACAAAGATTATTTGTTTGCGGTTGGATCTGTGAATGAACCAGTTTTTGTTGATGACAAGTCTGGGGTAGAATTATTTGCTTATTGGCCTAATGCATCTGATCCTGTAAATTCCCAAGCAAATGGAACAAGACCTATAGAAGGATTAGAAAAAATGTTAAAAGTAGAGATATCTGCCGGTGATAAGAACAAGACACTAGATTTTGAACCTGCATTCAGAGATCCAGGTCATTATGAAGCACCATTCTTTCCAACAATAGAAACTACATATAATTATCGTCTATTCGGAGACATTAATGGTACTGCATTTAATGCAACATGGACTTGTAGTCCAGCGGGAGGAGATGAAACTCCTATTTCAGACAATTCTACAACGCAACTGTCACAAGGAGTAACAAGAAAGTCAATAATGGGAAGTTTTGGATGTCCTCTTCCAAGAACTGATGCTGGATTTCCAGAACCATATATGTCTAATGTAGAGATACAAAAGATGCTGTCCAGATCTGAAAATTCAACTGGTATGAAATAAAAAGAGTAAATGAGCAAAAATCATGAAATCACAAAGAGAACTTAATTTTTCCTTTTTTATCATTCAGCATGTGTATTACTTAAGTATGAGAAATGGAAACTGAAACACATCGAAAAAAAACTCTCATGATGAACAATTTTATGATAATAGCAGGAATATTAGTTATTATAATATCCTTTATTTTGATGCCTACGAGTTTCCTACCTACTACAGTTCACGCTCAGGATGGCCTTGACTCTACTCATATAGAGTCGGTTACCTCCACTTACGATGCTTTACTGAAAGCACCAATGATGATATCCCAGGCAGCCATAGTAGGAGGAGTATTTAATCATGTATTTCTACACAGAGTACTACGGAGTAGAATTCAACCAAATTACAAAAATAACGTGCCCGTGGATAATAGTAGTAGTAGTTTGCAGCCTTTAAGGAGATTGTTCATTCTACTTGTTGTATGTAGTCTAACTATACTGGTTACCGCAAGCTCTTTGATATATCTACAAACAATCAGTATGTCTTCAGAATTAGGCTTGGATGTCAGTACCACTTTTACAATATTGACCACTACTTCTGTGGGACCAGTTTGGATATTAAGGATTATAACTTCATCGATAATTGTCGTATCCTCTATATTGTATTACATTTTGGAAAAGAAGAAAATTAAAAGGACAACCGAAGAAGAGCATCATACGTACAGTAAACAAAGGAAAAGAAATCTGAGTCTTTCTATAGTATTATTATATGTTATAATACTGTCAGGCGCAATAAGCATCTTCTCTAACAGTGTAGTCAGCCATAGTGCCGCATTATCATTCCTTCCGTCATTAGCCATCTCAATAAACTGGCTGCATTTTATGGCAGTATCTATCTGGGTTGGAGGCGTATTTTATATTTCTGTCATACTTTTAGTCACAATAAGATCAACAATAAATCTAACTGAACCTGTAAACCAGCAATATGAAACTAATAAAACAAGAAATACTTATTTTCTTGCTGTATTACTTCCATATTTTTCTCTCATAGCTACAATTTCACTTGGTATAATTGGTGTAACAGGACTATATATGGCTTGGATCCATCTTCATACAGTCGGAGCAATTTTTGATACCATGTATGGGAACGTTCTAATAATTAAGCTGTCTGCTATTTTGCCTATGGTTATCCTTGGTGGTTATCATCAATTTAGACTCCATGATAGCTTTGTATTAGTTGCTAAAATTGGTAAAGGGGGAAAAAAATCAAATGATAACAAGCGTAGTTCAGCAGCAACTACATCTGGCGGCAGCAATTCACTACAAGCCGATCCATTTGCAAAATTTAGTAAGACTATCAGGATTGAATCATTTATAGGTATGGGTATTCTCTTTATAACTTCGTTTCTTACAATAACTTCGCCACCATCTGTGTCAATGGCAGAAAATTCTAATTTAAACGGATTAGCTACTTCTACTACTACTAAAAATGAAATGCCATCTTTTGACGCGTTTGCTATTCTGGTTATCATTTTATCGGCAGCAGTTTTGACGGGAAGTATTATATCTTTTGTAAGGAGTAAACGAGAGATAAAGAAAACATTAGATTCTTTGCAAGCTAATCATTAAGTCAATAGAATTTCTGAAAATCCTACTAATGTCAAAATAATAGAAAATTTAAAGATGACTATATTCTCATATTAGTGAAATATCATAATGATATAAATGATAGACGATTTTAATTTTTTTCAACAAATCCTGAATACAATTTTTTATTGGTGGCAACCACTAGGAGAAAAAAGATGTGTCATTAGTTGACTGTATCACTCCTTATTCTTCTTCGATCACATTAGCGAGATGATAATTATCAAGTAATCCTTTATTCTGTATTTCCTAACTCTGTTAATTGTTATATTGTCTGACATTTAAGAAATGCGGTAGAATAGGCATATAATCTACTCAGCTAAAGACGATAGTTCTATTCAATAGATGTACTATAACAGTTATATATAAGACGTAAGAACCAATTTTTGTGCAAAACAAGAAATCATTGATAGCTGTTTTAGCAGCAGTAATAACATCTATGGTATTCATGAATACTGCAAGTACAACTCCTGCTACAGCTCAAGCACCCACAGGTACAGTAGTAAGAGACACTGTTACATTGCTTCTTTCCGGCCAATCGATTCCAGCAATGAGTTACATACACCTTTATGATAGTAGCCCATACAAGATAGTGAATGGACATATAGCTGCAAAGATACCATGTAATGATGATTCAGAGGCTGAATTAAATATACTTACAGGATCGGCACCATCATTTCAACCAGCTGAATTAGAATTAATTGATGGGAATTTGTCCACACCAGGTGAACTATGCTTGTATCACGTTGACATTCCACAGAAAAATGTGACAACTACTACTGATATAGCTATTCAGAACCCGACTGACAGTAGTATAGACTTTCCAGAGACTAGTACAGTGGTTGTAGGTGTCAATGAAATAATGCCTGGCGCTGAAGAACATCAATAATGAACGAAAGATACTACCAGTATCCTAAAATGACGCAATGAGTCACTAAAAGTATGTGAAAGAAACTATTTTTTCATTTCTTTTTTATTTATTATATTTGTTTATAGTTACCAATGTCATTCTTATTCTTCTTAGTATTAATAGTCTGGGTACTAATCCTTTGGACCACCAAGGAAGAAATAATCTTGCCGATGCCCATATTTTTGGCGGAGGTCAAACAATAAAAAACATTGATAAATATCAAATAAAATTTCGAACCTCTCCTTCTGTTATATTAGCAGATGATAATTCTACTACCAAATTAAACTTTAGTATTCAACAGAACAATACAGATGTTTATAATGTATTTGCAGCGTTAACAATAAAAGAAAAAAATCCAGATAAGGTTGTCGCACATATTCCTTACAGATTGCATGAATTTGGCGATATTACTATTCCGTATGTATTTAACAAAAGTGCTGATTATCAAGTAATATTACAGGCTAGAATAGCTGGAGATCCAAAATATGAAGAAAATCCATTAGTTGTTAATTATGATGTTTCTGTAGGAATATCTTTTAGTGAATTCATAATTTACTTTGTATTACCTATCATAACTGCAATAACTGCAGCTGGTTTAATATATTATTATGCATCTAGAAAATCAGCGGGAAGAATTAAGCAGTAATAACTTGTAATTTGAAATTGTATCAAGAAGATTTTTATTATTACTATCGCAATTAGTCAAATTATTTCGACTATGTAATATGGATTAGGCACGATTTAATTTTTAATATGTTACATACTATTAACAATATTATCTATTGGGGCAACAACTAATCTTATGCATCTACTCATAGTTTTCCTTCCAGAGACATATCTTCATTCACGAGATTGGCTAGATAAATTTGATACAATGCATTGTATTACACTAGAGTCCTATTGATGTACATTGAAATATAACAATATCAAAAGATATTCGTTTAAACAGCAATAATATAATATTAGAATAGATAATATATTTTACCACATTTATATAGGAACCAACTTCCGATATTACAATAGTTTACATTCTTTTTATATCTATGAATTATTATAGAAAACATTTTTATCTCTAAAAAACGATTAGCATAAACGCTGTTTTTATATGCATCCCAGGTCAAGCACTAACAAAAAAAACTACAAAAGATTGACTATTATTACTATGAGTGTTTTGATTGCAATTTTTGTAGGTGTTGGAATATTTGCGACTATGGCACCAAATACATTGTTAGCGTCAGCATCGTCTTCTTCATTAGGAATAGACAATATAAGATGTGAAGTGATAGAACATCTTACTTTTCATATCCATGCACATCTAGATATCTTTATTAACGGCAAACATTACACCGTCCCTTCTCAAATTGGTATCATACCTAGCAAATGCCTCTATTGGATGCATACACACGATGATACTGGAGTTATCCATATAGAATCACCAGAAAATAGAAACTTTACCCTTGGACAGTTCTTTGATATTTGGAATGAAAAATTCAACAATACTCAGATATTTGACAATATTGTTAGTAACAATAAAAATAACACATTAAGCGTATACGTAAACGGTAACAAAGCAAGTTCAGTAGATTATAGAGATATAAAATTAAATAGCCATGACGAGATTGCAATAGTTTACGGCAAGCCTCCAGATACAATACCCTCAAGTTATCATTTCCCAAAAGGATTATAGCCGATATCATTTGATTCGGATACACTTTACTTTGATATGGTTTTTAATTACTAATTGAATAAATCAAACATTCTAATACTTCTTATAGGTTAATGCTAGCTCTATTTGGATTTGCGAGATTTGCTTTTGTTGTTGTTATTTTCTAATTTCTTCAAAAGTATTAATTAAAGTACCCTACTTTTCTTTTACCTTCCGTCTCTTCTTGCAGAAAAGATATGCACAAACTAATGTAAAACCTTTTCTTTATCTTGTTAACAACGGTTTTACCGACAAACTCATATATTATTCCACCAATTCTCAAGTGATGCCTACAGAAACAATGTTGGCAATCTTTGCTATAGTAGGAGTACTCGGCTTGTTAGGACTAGTAATTGTGGATGGCCTCTATACTCATCCAGCGTTGGCTGCTGCACCATTCTTTGCAAAATGTCCTTGCTTCCCTTCATCCGCTTATGACCATCATCAAAGCCTATTTCTTGCCCCCTTTCTTGGCTCCTACAGTGCTGCTATCTACAGATAGGTAGTCTATGTTTATCAATCCAGAAGCATAGCTACGTGATACCAGGGAATTCATAATATTTTTCCATACACCTTTGATACTCCACTTCTTGTGCCGTTCCCAAACTGTTTTGTAGGAGCTATACTTTGGAGGCATATCCATCCATCCATCTACATCCACTCATAAGGACATACAAGATGCCATTGATAGTACTCCTATCATCAGCTCTAGGTCTACCAGTATGAGCAGGAGCAGGAATTGATGGTACTAATAGCTTCCAATGATCATCCATTAGCTCTTCGAATCTCACTAGCATCAATTAGACATGATTTAAGCTATAGGTAAGCGAGTGAGAGAATCTAGAGTAATATATCAAATTACTTTCCAGATGAGTTCATAACTAACAACAACGTTTCATTGGTTCAAAAACATGCAGAAAATGTTGTTGAACTTCTAAATAAAACTTGGATAAAAGAAATCGAAGAAAGAAATCACCGAGTTGCTAATGAGCTCACGATATCATTAGCTGAATTACAGAATATACAAAACGCAAATGTATCAAAACTATCTACTTTTATTTCAATTTCTTTAATTTTATACTGCTCCGTTAAGTTAGGCTAGTGGTGTCTTCTGTAAGATCATAAATAATAATCCAAAGCCAGGCCTTTATAATATTATCGTGGATGAGTTGAATATGCCAAAATAGGTCAAACACATCATACCATAGTTACATCAAAAAAACTGAGATGTCATCCGGAGACATCATCCAGATCGATATTGACTTTATGTAGTTAAAGAAACAAAAGAAAAATTGATTGATATTACCATATCCCTCTAAGAATATCCTATTAAAGTCACGAGAATACATCCTGATTGTAGCAACAATATATAGTCAATGGTTATTGTTAATTGCATAACCAACAACATTGAGTTCTGTTCTTCAATTATTGGATTGTTCTCTTTCATATGACACTTTTTCCATATGAATAATGAAGAGATTAGATATGCATTATTATTTTCAGAAATTTTAGACTTGGCATGATATCAACCATATTACACTGCTTCTATTTAAATAGCAATTTTTATGTTCCCTTGCTAACTAACTCAGAAATTATTATGCAACTACAAAAGCATGTTTCTTTCTCATGAGACATGAATCCAAGAATTGTCTTCTATATATAGTTGTTCAACTGCTATTATTATCCAAATCCAAACTATTTGTAATTCTTTTGATGCATTTATTTATTTTATAGTACATTTATAGAATATGTTTTATGGTTGTACTACAAAGTTTAAAAATGATGTCTACGACCATTCATTAATGCTAAACAAAAGATTTTTCGTTAGTGGCATTTTAATAGCAGTTATAATTTCTATGGTTTTTATGTTAAACAGAGTTGTAGATATTGCGGTAGCACAAGAGACTACTACAAATACAACTACAAATACTACCACCATGGAAGAACCTAGTAGCATAGCAGAGGAAAGTTCAAAACAACAGCAAGGTACAATAGTAAGGGACTCTTCTACAATTCTCCTTTCAAATGAAACAATTCCTGCAGGTGGTTTTATTCAACTTTATGATAGTGCACCATATGCAATAGTTAATGGACATATCACTGCAAAGATACCATGTGATGATAATTCAAATTCTACATTGACTGTACTTACAGGATCCATACCTGAACTACAACCAGCTGAATTAAAACTAGTGCAAAATCTATCAACTCCAGGTAAGCTATGCATGTATCATATAGATTTGCCTCCACAAGGTGGATTTATAATTACAGATATAGTGATTAAAAATCCAGGAGTGGATGATATAAAGTTACCAGATACGAGGTACAGTGGCCATAGGTGTCGATAAAATTTTGCATTTGTATGAAGAATATGAATCAGCAGATGACATCAGCCCTAACGCTACTGCAGCAATGGGCCAATAAAAAGTCAAAATAGGAAGAGCGATCTTATTATAAAAAATAATTACTATAAAATTACAACAAGATGATATTCTCATCTCATTTTATTTCATATTAATTTTTATCGATACTTGTTGTTGCTCTGCTATTATTATTGCCAATATGCTTCTTCTAAGTAGCAGTGAGTGATTTAGGCTTCGTTAATTTAAGTGAATTCTTTTATTGGTATAGTCTATAGCTGAAGCATGCCTAGCTGTAATAGCATACGGGATATATTTTGTGTCTCTATATACTGATCTCTATATATGGTAACAGATAGAGTTAAACTCATAGCAGTCTTAACTGATAATGGCAAAGTTAAAAGAGCCCTTCTTTATATTAAGATACAGGTAGTATCCTTCAAAAAATAAATATATACATAACATATAAAACAAACATTAAGATTAAAAGCAATTCCTTAAAAGTCGTCATGATATACGGCAGAATGCACACCAACTAACTACTCCTATGCCTTAATAATCAACACTTGCTGTTAACGCCTTTATTTGCTTGCTTCATGCTATTTCTTAAATCAGTAATGCTTTTTGTATAAAATAATGCACTGGCTATTATACCTGCAGCTACTGCAGGACCAACGATTTCAGTATAATTAAAACCATATTGATGAGGAATAAAACCATTATATCCATTACTGCTGGATTGATTGTTATTACTTAAACTATTAGCAGTAGTATCTCCTGCTGGGGAGCCAGATTGTAAAGGATTAGCATTGATTGTTATAACACCAAGGGAATCTCCTCGTTGCTCTGCAAACCATATGTTCCCTCTGGAATCTGAAGTTAGCCATTGGATGAATGGACTTGGTGAAGGTATTGTTACTTCCTTATGTTCACCAGTGCGGGGATCTATTATTGCTATTTTGTTTATAGTTTGCTCAGCAATCCACAAATTTTTATTGCTATCTAGTGCCATTCCAAATGGCTTACCATTTGAATTAAGAGGTAGATATTCTTTAAATGTCTTTATTACTGGATTGAAAACTGATACTGCATATCCATCATGTTCCGATATATAAATATCGCCGGTAATAGGATCAGCAAGCAATGCTATAGGATTAACTAGGGTATTGTTTTTGCCTTTTGGAGAATATTCAGTAACATTAAAGTTGTTAGCTGGATCTATATTGGCTAGTTTTCCTACTCCTTCTGCAATCCATATTTGATCTGAAGGATCTATCATAATATCTAATGCAGCAGTTATATTTGTAGTTGGAGACTGAAAGGTTGTGAAGTTCTTAGCTTGAGTGTTAAACCTCAATATACTACTAGTGTTTGCAGATGTAAGCCATACGTTATCACTCCTATCTATGGCTATACCAGATGGACTGAAATCTGGACTTGGAATTTTGTATATTTGGTTTGTATAGGTATTTGGATCATAATGTCCTAGGTGTCTCATTAAAGGGTCAGCATACCATATTTGATTATTATGGTCCAAAGCCATAACAGTTACAATACTAGTATCATTGATATTATGTTCTGTAAATTTATTTGAATTTAGGCTAAATTCAAATATTCTACCGCTATCAATTACTGTATCTCCAACCCATATTACGTTACGACTATTATCATAGAGAGGGTACAAAGGTTGGCTATCATTATTACTACCAGTTATTCTAAATTCCCTTACATTAAACTTCATTTGATCTAGCGTGGGTTTCACAAATAAATTATAGGTTGCAACAACATTGAGCGAATTTGCCTTATTCTGAAATGCTTCGACCAGTACGTTCCATTCTCCAGATAAACCAAAAGCAGCATTAGCAGAAAATATTCCTTTAGAAATCTGTTTAGTGTCTACTTCAATTGGACCTATACCTTGTTCTATTTGGGTTAGTTTCAATTTCACAGACTTTATATCTAAAAGATTTCTGTCTTGATCTAAAAATGATATTTTGAAATTGTTATTACCTGGAGTAAACGGATCTATTGATAGCTTGATTCTAGTGCCATTTTCTACGAACTTTGTAGATGTAAATGTGTTGTATTTTATATTTTTTGAGGACAAAGTCTGAGCCTCTGCTTGTATCTTTTGTTGTATTATCTGTTGTTGGTTCTGGAACTCGCTTGCTGGCAACCCTGTATTAACCAATACAGCAACAGCTACAAGTAGAAGGATTCCGACAATTGCTTCAATCTTTGTACTCGTGTTTAATTTTGAAACAGTAGACATCTTTGAAATATAATGTCTGTATGAATTAGAAGAGGAGGAGGAAGAGGAAGATGATGGCAATTCCTTGTCATTGTTATTTTGTGTTTGCTTGGGTGCTCCTTGTCTTCTTTTCAGTGAGCTGCTTCTATTACTAGTACTAAGAGTTCTTGTCGGTGGTGATGTTGTTATTGATGTTGATGATGATGAAGTAGTCATAGCAATAGCAGCAACCTTCAGGGCTTGTCTGTATATTACTGTCTGATTATATCCTCCGATACTGATCATTACTGCAGCGAGTACTAATTTTGCTATAAGCGCTTTTCCGTACAAAGATGCTAAAATTAAGTCAAGATTAGTTTCGAGAATGTATAACAGAAATGGTCCTGTAATTACTATTATTCCTAGTATCACTACCGGGATAGTTGAAAATCTTGGAATTATGATTGACAATACTGAAGCTTTTACGTGTTCCTCGAGAGGTGCTTGCTTTATTTTTGGAACTACAACAAAGGCGAGGTAAATAACAGAACCAATCCATATCGAGGCTGCTAAATTATGCATAAAATCTATTGCAATTGGTATTACATTACCAACAGCAGAGCTGTGTCCAATCAAAGTAGTAGTCGCAAGCATTGCAAGGCCAACTACTAATATACTCAAAATATCTTGCTTAGATGGAATTGTAGAATTTGTTTTTTTTAACTTTAGGTGTATAACTACTGCAATAACAAGTACTACAAAAGATTCTAAAGTTCTAACAATCCATATAGTGCCAAACTTCGTGGCAATAGCATCAGCTATTCCCGCATTGATGGAATAGGCTTGAACATAAATCATGCCGAAATCAGATAAAACTAGTATAACAGAACCAACTACTATCAATTTTATTAAACTCCTGTCAACTCTATTCCTTGTTTGTGCAAAAGCACTTTTCAACCAATTAATTTTAGACATAGGTCTCCATAACCATAGATTTGCAAATGCTGCACCAACAATCATGACTTGACCGACCAATGCAGGGAACCTTGCAATTGCATCAAGTATTGATAGTTGAGAAGAAGAAGACTGTAGACCTTCACTTGAAATATTATTTGGAATTTCTGCCTCACCTACTCCAAATACAAAAGCATTGTCTGTAACATGACCATCTATTTGAGAGAGCATTTTTGTAGAGACTGTGTACAATCCATCCTTAATATCATGGGGAAGAGTAACAGTTAATGCAGTTTGATCCCCGTTAACATATTGTACATTCTTGTTGTCTATCTGCTTTCCATCTTGACCTATAACACTCAGTTTACTGTATCTTAGATCAACTGGTTCACTAAGGTAAACTTCGACTTTTGTCGGTGGTGACTCTAAAGTTTGTGAAGGCGATGGATTGCTATTCATTACAAAAGCATGAGCATATGATTTAGGTATGGATGGTAAAGAAATTAACATTAAAATTGATAATACTGCAATCACTATAACAGGACATAAGATATGATGGAAATGTAACCTTCCAAAATGTCTTCTCATAATAATGTATATAGCGTATTGAGTTTATAGCATTTTTACCTTTTATAGTATATTTTCGATGAAAGACAATAAAGATTAGTATCAAGATTCTTCGTAAATGATAATATAACAATATGTATTTTTCAATACTAAAATGAAATTTATTATAATACCCTTGATGATCATTGCTGTGTTATTGCTGATTACTGTTTTTGCATCTAGTACTCAGGTTCCTGTATATGCTCACATATCAAAGACATTTGGTAATTTTACAGTGGAGGTAGGTTGGAGTAACGAGCCATCACTTGTTGGTGAAATAAATAATGCTATTGTTCAAGTAAACAAAGGAACTGAGAGCAATTCTACACCAGTAAGAAATGCCTTAGCTGAAATGTATATCTTGGTAAAATACGGTGGAGTAACAAAGACTCTTGATTTTAAACCATCAGAACAGTCAGCAGGACTATATCAAGCTGAGATGATTCCAACAAGACTAGGATCTTATAGTTTGGTATTGAATGGAACATTACAAGGACAGAGTATTGTCAATGCTGAAATACCCCTAGATGATGTAGAAAGTAAGCAAAAGCTCTCTTTTCCAGATTCTGGCAATACTGGTGAGGGTACTAATACTAATACTCCTGCCACTAGCATTGGAGCAGAAGTTGAAAGAATCCTCAGCCAATTAACAAACGATATTGATGTTACTAAAGGTGATATAGATACCTTAGCTAAAAATGATGCAAATATACAGAAATCATTTCAAGATGTGAAAAAGACAGCAGATAAATCCTTCCTGATAGGTATAACGGGAATGGGAGTTGGTGTGGCAGGAATTGTTATAGCAGTCGTGGCATTTTCTCGCAAAAGTACTTAATTTAGATATATATTCAGTCTGTTGTCTTTTTATTTAATAAGAATTGTAGGGTGTATGATGCTGCTCTAATGAGTTTTTTTATCTTATTCTATTCCATAAAATTAGTCCAATTATCATTGCAGCAACAGCAAAATAATGATAATTACTTCAGCATGTTTTTTAATATATATTGCATGATAAGAGCATCAGGTACCTTTTTGCAGAGATAGAAAGATGATAGTACATTATCCATTTTATAATTTTTATAATATCTTTTATTCAATATTCGAGAGATGTACTATAAAGTTTAAGACTGAGATATACATATTTATCTCATATGCAAAAAAATTATTTTTCACTAAGTCATGCAATAATCACATTGCTTCTAGTTCCTGTTATTGTGAGCTCATTTTCAAGTAATGTTTATGGTCACGCATCTCCTGTGTCATATTCTCCAGCAATAAATTCTATTATTGTACAAAATGGATCTCTGCCAACAAAAGTGGTAATATCATTTTCAGAAAGGCCAGAACCAAAAGCAAGCTATATACATGTAACAGATGCCAAAAATAATCGGGTAGATAATAATGATTATGCAATTACAGGGCAAAATGGTAGACAAGCTACTGTTACACTAGATAAGAATAAACTTACACCTGGAGTTTATACTGTCTCCTGGCTTGCATTCTCTCGTGATGACGGACACATAACAAAAGGTTCTTATGTATTTACCATAAAACCTGCACAGGCAGCAGCTGCTCAAACTAACTTATCAAATAAAAATAATACATTCTCCGATCAAGTTACGATCGATAATATAACTTTGCAATATAAAATAAGTCCATTGTATGCTGGTATAAATAATAAATTCAATGTAACACTTACTGATGCATCAGGCAAGGCTCCTACCAATATAAAGAATGTCATAATGCAATTTAATGACAAACAAGCTGGAATAGGACCAATTGTTGCAAATTTGCATAAACTTGAAAATGGAGTATATGGCACTGAGGGAGGTTATATTAGCCAGCCTGGTGAATGGGATATCAAGATTATTGTACAAAGAAATGGGGCATATGATCTAAATCACTCTTTTAAGGTAACAGTTAAAGCTCCTCAATAAAAATGATGACTAATACATATCATTTTCTTTATTTTGTGATACTGTAAACTCTTAGTCTCATTGTGCTAGACATTATACATATACTATGAGATAATGACTTTACAGAATCCTTAATGGGATGAATTATTTTATCTATTGAATGTAAAATGCGATGTCTATCATCAGCTAAATGCACATTAGTTTATGTCTTCGATTATAATAGCATTTGTAGTTAAATTGGGGTTAGGTCGATCTATTTGATTTCCCTAAATTTTTCAAACTGGGTCTATTAGGAATACCTGCGTAATTATTTCAATAATAGGTGTGATAATAGCATGTTCGATTTATACAAAAGGTTATCCCAAGAGATTGTATTACAATTTGGAGGAGTATTATATAAATAATATAGATGTTATAGGCTTCTTTAAGTTAAGATAAGCTTTTATTTATTAACTGGTATTCTACTTATCTATATATTTGTATATTTGGCAACTATTTCGCCTACTTTCTCTTTATTCCTTATTCTATATACATGAAATTTCTTGTGACTAACTGAGATAATTTTCCCGTTCTCAAGTCTTTTCAGATGCCATGATATTGTGGATGGTACTTTGTTTGTGTGTTTTACAATATCTTTAAAAGTAGAATGGCCTTGTTTAAGCAATAATTGTATTATCTGTCTAGCCGTACTATTTCTGGTATAGGCTATAACATGAAATTCTTTAGTCTTGATATTTTTTGGATAATACCTTGTCATTTTAATCCCCTCTCTATTAACTTTTATACTTCTTGATTCCTCAAGAATTTTCAGATGATATGAAAGTACACCGTTGGTTAGCCTTGTTAATCTTAAAAGCTCTCTATATCTAACTCCTGGAGTTTTAGCAATATGTTTTAAGATCTTGGATTGATTATCATTAATCTTGATAATTCGTGAGCTTTAGTCCTTTTCTCTTTGATGTTCATCATCCCCGTTAAGATAATATATACAGCATAAATAAAAAAGAATTTTTTATTTCTTGTGAAATATATATTTTGTAGCAGTAGATAGAACTGGGTAAAATAATTATTATGTAAAAATAGGTAGTTAATGCGATATCCATCTTAACTTCACAATAAGGTAATGGTAATTATGAGCTTCGGAATGCAACAAAAGCATACTTAATTTAATATTTTTCTATTATACTATTAATATTATAATTAACTGTGTTTATAAATTAAGATGCACTATAGAGCTTTATTACTTATGTACAGAAGCATATGTGAGAGAGACACATATAATATAATACTACAGTATTATAGGCCGTTATTGTAAAGTTATTTTACTCAGTTCTTTCTACTGCTAACAAAATATATATTTTACAAGAAAAGATGTTGGATCTCCTCATAACAACGGTAGCGATTCTTAGTATAAAGGAAAATCTATCTGATGCAAATTTTTGTTATTTTTACTAATAATTAAATGTTAACTTCGATATTTGTACCATAGTATTTAAATTAGTTCAAATATTACTAATATGGGCATTGCAGTCAGGAAAGGCATCTTTACAGAATATTACAGCTAGTAAATATAAATTATTTTTAATTATATCTGTATCTATAACTGCTATACTCGCTATACCTGTAATTCTTCCAAACATCACACATACAAATATTATTTATCACATTTTTCTTCATATAGTAAGCCTCATTATAGCAGTTTTTCTAAGCGTTGTATCAACGCTTGCATACAAGAGAAAGAGTAGTTCCAGGCTATTATTTATGACCCTTGGTTTCTTCTCACTTGTGGTAATTGAAATCCTATACCTATCTTATTCCATGATGGAAATAGAGGATACAAATATAATAATTCCCGTAGTTAATATAGAAATACCACACTTAATTCTATTTGTAATGCTTACTTTATTTGGCATTGGATTTGTTAGGGTGAATAATAAATCGTGATATTATATAGACAGGAAGAAATAACTTCAAGAAACATCAACAAGCCCGATACCAAAAGCGTTATTTTAGAAAATATTTATAAAACTCCAGGGATCAGATACAAGGAGCTTTTACGCTTAACTCGATTAAAAAATGGAGTATTGAGTTATCATTTGACAATACTTGAAAGACTGGGTAAGATAAGGATCGATAGATACAATAACAGAGTTACGAGATACTATATTGTCAATATTCCAAAGGAAGAATCAGATATTATTGGTTATTTCAGAAATAAGGTTACAAGGAAGATGGCGATATTCATACTGCAACATGATTCATGTATCTTTAATGAAATAGTTGACCATGTGAATAAAGCTCCATCTACCGTCTCATGGTATCTGAAACGGCTTAGGGATGCTGGAATAATATCAATAATACCTGGAGAGAAGCGTCAGCTTTATAGAGTTGTAGATGGAGAGGCAATTGCGAATATATTATACAAATACCAAGAGAGTTTTGTAGACAAAGTTGTGAATAATTATACAGAAATGATGGAAGAGTTGTAATGATATAAAAGATCTATATTAAGATTAAGATTCAATGTTATTTCATTATCATTATTGTAGTATGAAGTTATTTTTAAGTTTACTACACCCAAGTTAGACTGAGTAACTTAAAAATGCGGTAAGTCAGGCAATCGGTAACTATGATGCAGAAATGAAATGAAAACAGATCACTTGATAGACTGTTACCTGATTTAGATTATAATCGCTAGCAGTCAAAAGATTGAATAATTTTGATTCTTCTACTTATATGCCAAATCTCATATCTATTTTGAGACCAAAACAAGACTATAATTCTAATGCTTAACAAAATACGTTTAGGAATCTACCCGTCTTTTTCTGTAGATAGTCTCTACTTTTTTTGTTCTATGATGTTCTCCAAGTTATAGCTTGAGTTTCTTAGGTTTTGATAATAATTCTTATGACCGGTTTATTCATTTTTTAGAAGTTAATAAAAAACATATTAATAGTCATATACAAAATTGGAATATGACGATGAATTGTCCTATATGCGGTGCAATAATGATATGGTTAAATGGTTCAATTAGTCATGATCCCCCAGTAAAATACTATGAATGTCGAGTATGTAACATAAATGTGACAAAACAACTAGATGGTTCATTTGAAATAGTGGAAAGAAAAAAAACAAAAGCATCAATAAGAAAACAATAAGTGAAAGTACGAGTTCCTGCAACATCACTATTCCCAAAATTAAGATAATATCAAGTTTTATTTTTTATATTATTATTATTATTATTATTATTATTACATTGATATTGTTCTGTTTGACGCCATTAATGCAATGATAAAGAAATTATTTTTTGTTAAAGACAAGTAAAATGTTTCTAATTGTATGATGGGACGACAATAGAAAAAATGAATGATAAGTTGTTGTCTATATTTATATATCTTCGATATCTCTCTGAATTATATATCCATTTTTTGACTTTTGCAATTGAAAATGAAACTATGAATTATAAATAGTAATTCCTAAATGAAAGATTAATTTCAAGCAAAATATTATGGAGTAAAATCGGTATCCATTTATGTTAGAGATTCTGTAGTGCCTAATTTAGAAACGATGAATAAAAGCTAGCTGAATAAAGAATAGAACAACTATTTAATAATTTCTGCTGTATTTTTATGATTGAATGCAAAAATCAACTATCAAAATACCATTAAGAGAACAAATTGAGGATAAGAAAAGAATCATAGTATTGCCAGGAGTTTTCGATGCGTTAAGCGCTAGAATTGCAGAACAAGTGGGCTTTGACGCAATGTTTCAAACTGGATATGGTTCTGCTGCTACTCTTCTAGGAATGCCCGACTATGGATTTCTCAATGCAGGTGAAACTGTAGACAATGCTCGCAGGATCATACGTTCGGTAAATGTTCCAGTTCTAGTTGATGTTGACACCGGATATGGCAATCCTTTAAGCGTGTGGCGACTCGTTCGTGATCTAGAAAATCTAGGAGCCAATGGTATTTTTCTAGAGGATCAAGTATGGCCTAAAAGATGCGGACATATGATGGGAAAAGATGTGATTTCTAAAAATGATTATATTTCAAAATTAAAAGCAGCATTAGAAGCCCGTAAAAGCAAGGATTTTATCATTGTTGCAAGAACAGATGCTCGCGCTCCACTTGGTATAGATGAAGCTATCAAAAGAGGCAAAGAATATCGTAAAATGGGCGCAGATGTTATCTTTGTTGAGGCTCCTAAAACAGTGGAGGAATTGAAAAAAATAGCTGATGAAATAGATGCTCCATTAGTAGCAAATATGATAGAAGAGGGAGTAACACCTAATTTGTCTGCGAATGAGCTATTAAAAATGGGCTATAGAATTGCAGTATTTCCATTATCAGGATTATATGCAGCAGCATTTGCCATAAGAGAAGTGTTTACTGAGTTAAGAAAGACTGGCGCTACAAAACGAGGACGTAAAATGATGGTTACATTCAAAGAATTTAATAAACTCGTGGATTTACAGAGATATTTGGAATTAGAGAAAAGGTATCTCTGATCTACGTTTCAGTCATCATAGTAGTAGCAATAATAATAACAGAAACAAGAACAAGAATAGCGATAAGGATACTAATAATAAAAGTAAAGATAGGAAAGAGAAAGAAAAAGAAGAAGATGATATTATTACTAGAGAAAAGAAAGCAGTAGTAATAAAAGAAACAAAAATTCTTTCATCAAATAATATAATAAGTTCAACAATAACAACACCGACAACTATCCCAACGACAGCAACAACAACAGTAGTTAAATGAACTTATTAGATGTAAAAATGTACAACAATCACAGTAAAACTTGCAGTGGATCTTGGCTGCTTGAAGAAAGAGACCTGAAGATAATTCCTGATCTAACGTGACTCATTCTTACTGCACCAATAGAACAATTCATTCAGTTAGTTAGAGATATAGCTAGATGGCTTTGTTCAGCAAACTAATAACTAGCTAGAAAGTAATTATTGATGTTTTTATTGCTCTCATCGTTGAATTTGAGTAAAAGGAGTAGAAATCGCTATAGGTTGACAAGATCCCACACACAACTAAGTAGAAAGAGTACGGTTTCTGTTTCTATATCTATCCTACTCTTTTCATCTTTGAACCGCAATTAGGACATGCAATTTCCTTATGTTCTTTCCCACAGCTCATACAATAGTACTTTAGTGGATTAGAACCATACATTGAAGGCGAAGAAGCGGATGACAGTGACCTAAACAATCCTTTCATATCAATACCTGATCTTTTTAGTATTCTTCTTGTTCTAATGAAATTTAAGAGTAGGAAAGCTCCCAGTGCTCCAACCAAAGATAGAGGAAATGGTAGAGCTAAAGATATGGCAAAACCTATCGCAATATATATTCCCATCCACTTTAGCTGGTATAAAAGAAATTGTTTATCGCTATTATGTGCAGCACTCATATCTGTGAAATATCACCTCAATTATATATATGCAGAATTAGCTCTTAATCGTTTGCATTGTGTTATATTAGATAGATAGAATTGTTTTACTTATCCTATAGGCATTCAATATTTGGAAGATCTTGCAGAACCAATATTAGAGATCATTGACGAGCCTTTTGAATATATAAATAATGTCTAATGCATTGAAGATTTACAAAGAAAGCATAGGATATTTTAGAATAAACTTTTTGGTTGCTCTTCATCAGATTCATACAGATAGCCTAAGACTGTTTCAGCAACTTCTCCAGGAGAAGTACAGCTCTGTGCTAATACTACTATTAAACGATTTGACTCATATATTTTAATAATTCTTATTTTGTCGTATTCAGATATATCACAAAGATGTTCTCCTAATGAGGAGGGATTTGTTGTTTGATCTTGCTTATCTTCAAATTTAAGATTTAGAGCTGACCTTACAGATTCAACCATAGAATTATCTATATTTGCATCCACTGCTATGAATAAATCAGAAATATTGCCATCTGGATTCACAATGAAAACAGTGATTATCTTTTCGTCTACTTCGACTATGTGCTTAGCCTAATTCGCCTTAGATAAATGTTAAGCGCTTGGGATCGTGGTGAATCTAAATATATATTGTAAACATTTTATTTAGATTTGAGTAACGACGCTACTTTTTCTACGGCTCGAATGAATGAGTATATCAAATACAATAGATAGGGTTGAACAAAATAGTAGTGGTAGTGTGGTAGAAGTTATTCATGTTTGCACGTATTTGGTCTTGATTTTCTCACGCTTTACGATAGCTAAGAAAAATAGAGCAAGGGCTGCGAAACTCATAACTGCTAAAAGTAACTCCAAAATAGTAGATTCAATTTCAGGCATGAAAATATCAAGTCTTGATACTATTGTACGGATAGCAAATAATCCAAATGCACCTGCAACAAAGAGCAGCTTCTTAGACCTAAGATTCCTATAAGCTTTTAATGATAAAGCAAAGAGAATTGCTGCAAATATTCCAGTTCCAAAATCAAATATATCAGCTACATCTCCCTTATCCAATAAATCATTCCCATCTTCACCATTCTGCTCAGCAATAACTAATGGATTAGAAGAAAGGAGAAAGAAAGCAATTGAAAGAAGCAGGATTATTGTTGTTATAACTAATAACATAGAAGAAGAAGTAGAGATATAGTTACGATGATGACGAAATTTCATATTGGCTACTGTTCTCCTATTTTTTTATGTTTGTCTTCATCGTTATCTTGATCTTCATATTCTTCTTTTTCAATTACTTGTTGTTTTTTTCTATTGATGGTTATATCCTCATTTGCAACACCTACACTGTAGGATCGCGATGCTGTTGATAAATCCAAGAAAAGGTCATCTAACCTAGATGATAATTTGCTCCACAGTGTAGGGTAGTATAACTTTAGAAGACTAGTTATGTCTTTGATGTCTCCTTTTATGTAGTATTTTACAAACTGTCTGTCCTTCTGGACTCTAACCAAGCCAATTTCTATTAAATTCGACATGTGCCAATTGATCGTTGGTGAAGAGAAACCCATATGATCGGCTATTTCACTTTGTGTGGTTCCAGGATGTTCTACTATATGTATCACTATTTCCCTTGGTGTGTCTTGTTGAAGTGTAGATAGTATAGATTCTTGTCTTCCTTCCAAAATAGAAACTGGGTAGTAAACTTTGTAGATACCCATGCGTTTTGACTTTACTACCCCAGATTTTTCAAGATTTCTCAAATGGTGTTGAGTATCTCCCATAGATAAGGTAAGCTCCTTGTTGATCTTCCTAAGATGGGATCCAGGTTTATTCTTAATGTAATCATAGATGCGGCTCCTATTGTCTGGAATGTTAATGTGATTTTCATTATTATCGCTAACATCGTGCAACCAAATCTCTCCATTATTCTCCTGCTATCTTTTTCCATTATTCTTCAATTGAGTATAATGAGGAAAAACACACTTGTATAATATACATCTTCTTTTTCTTACTTGTGGTACGATTCTCTAAATCCAAGCTATAAGCATGCTGAGAAACTAAAGAAATACATACGTTGTTTAGGCATATGTTCCTCAATTATTATATACCAAAAATCAGTCTTTAATATAAGAAGAAAATAAAATGAATCTAATATATGCGTTAATAATGGTCGGGACAGCGTCCTGTATGTTTAGTGGTGTGACTTTATTTTCTAACCTCTTCGCTACTACTCCAAATCTTTCTACAGTATCTAATAAAATACATGCAATATCCCAAGGGAAAAACAATGATCTGATTAGTTTTGACTTGACAAGAGAACATATTCCTATACTTCCTCATGAACCCATTGATGTAGCAATAAAGAACATTGCGGCTCACAAAGCAACCTGATTTATTTATATATATTTCAGCTCCGCTTGCCGTTTTCTTCTTATTTTCTTTTCATCCTTCCTTCTGAATGAACTAAGAAGACAATAATAGAGTATTATTTTTATAGCATTCCTAGTATTACTCTATCTTAGTAACAACACAAGAAGATGACCTTCAAAGAACTACAAAAGCTAATTCACTATAGACAATCAGAATCCAACTCCGATAAAACAAGATTCTTTAACAGATTAAAACATAAACCTTTTTGGATTTGGAACGTAGAACAACACAAGGCAGAGGACATTAAGACAAGAGGGGATTGCTGTTTCAACCACATTATTGGTCTACCTGTGAAGAGTAACACCGAGCGGCCGCTATATCCTTATCAGAAGATAGTCTATGACGCACTGGATAAGCATAAGCACGTATTCATAAAGAAGTCAACCGGCCTGGGGATTACCGAGTTCATGCTGCGTTACATGGCGTGGCTTGCTTTGAAAGATAAAGTACTTGCCGGGTCTCAAATGTGCGTTGTCACAGGCCCAAGGATAGACCTAGCTATAACGCTTATAGACAGAATGAAGCGGCTCTTTGAACCTAAAGCTGCAATATATTTTGACAGTAAGGAGACTGTTATCGAGCTGAACGGCTGTACCATAGAAGCCTACCCAAGTCACCATCTGGACGCAATGAGAGGGCTTGCCAATGTCTCTTTTATCTTAAACGAGGAGGCAGATTTCTATCCTCCAGGCCAGCAACAGGACGCCAGAGACGTTCGGAGCGGTACATAGCAAAGTCAAATCCGTACATAGTAATGGTCAGTACACCCAACAGGCCAGGCGGCTTGTTCGAGAGCATTGAGCTAGAACCGGCAGAAAGGTGCCTGTATAAACGGCTGTACCTAGATTACACTTACGGCTTAAACAAGATATACTCCGAGGAAGAGATTGCAGAGGCTATGGCTTCTCCCAGCTTCCAAAGAGAATATTGTCTGAAATATGGTGGACATATCGGTACTACCTTTTCTGAATCCTCAATACAGGCTGCAATAGAGAAAGGTTCACAGCTTTACGATCCGAATAAACCAAAGGCTGCAATCAATCCTTTTGCAAAGAAAGCTATGGCGATAGATCCAGGTTGGGGTTCTAGCGCTTGCGGCTTCTGTGTATGTCAGCTTCTGAATGTATCAACTACTACTACTACTACTACTACCGATCCTATTATAAAGAAGACTACTACTATCACAAAGACATACACGGATTCAAACTTTGGTAGTTTGATTCAAGTCCTGTACGCAGAGGAATTCAATCGTCCCAACTTTAATGTAATGGTAGACGTAGCAAGAAATCTGATGTATCAATATGGGATCATTGCTGATACAGACGCCAAAGTTTACGTTGACAGCTCAGCTTCTGCATTCACTAGAGCGCTTAAGATTGCTATAGGAGAGGATCCTAACTATGAGGACGTGATAGAAAGGTCTAAGCGCTCTGGCTTTAGGAGTCCAGATCACTGGCTTGGCAAAGTGGTGCCAATAAGGAACACAAGGCCATGCTAGGCCACGCCAAAATGTTGCTTGATAAGCACTACATTGCAATTCACCCGAACTTTACTAAGCTAGTGACAGCAATCAGAACCGCTTACGAGAACGACGGAGCGCTGGACAAAGAAAGAACGGCGCATAGCGACGTTTTTGACGCCTTTAGAATGTGCTTGAAGTACTTCGAGCTAGGGAACAAATAGAAGATTCAAGATATCATTACGAAGTTTAGCAATAGAGAGTATTTCAACAGCAGCATGCGAGTCGCTTGGGAGAATAGCAACAGCGCTGCGCTCGCTAGTATTAGAATCAGTACCTGATTATGATGTATCGTTAGCAGGTGCAAAGAAAGCGATAAGGGATATGATAACAGAGACTAACAGCATCAGAGCAGTCAAGTAACAAGGCTCACAAAAGCACTTCGCGCTCTTGAGTCAGAAATAACACTGTTGTCAGAACTGCTGCAACGAGTAGGATCCAAATTCCGACAGCTATCAGCCGAATCGGTATCACTGGAGTCTGAGTCATTGACAAAAGCAGGAATGATGCTGCGGTCAATATCGCAATCAGTATCGCTATCAGAATAGTTTCCTTCAAGGTTCAAGCTCGCCATCTGTGATATAGATATCAATATACTAAAGAGCCTAATTAATTGTCTTCCTTCCTTAGTACGGAAAGAACCTACACCCATTCAATCAGCTAACTCTGCTTATGGTGGAGATACTGCAACTAAGAGCCTATCCCAAAATTGACCTCCTATAAACAATAAGGCTACTTGCTAGTTGTACAAGACCAAGATAGTTCTCCTCCTTCTTTTCATATCTAGTAAATAACTTCCTGAATCTGTTATGCCAAGAATTTGTTCTCTCTACTACCCATCTTCTTGCAGGATGTTTCTTTTTGAATTGTTTTTCTTCTTTCTTCTGTGTCGTATATGTGGTATGTATCCTCTTTTGATGATTTCTTGTTCTACTTCTTTGGAATGATATGCTTTATCAAGACATAGATTTTGCTTCTTCCTCTTATTTTTATCAATTAGTTTGTATGACTGTCTTCTTTTGATAACCATGCTATCAACAGTATCAATTGCAACAGTAGCATCATGAGTATTTGCAGATGTTATAAAAGTAGATAGGGGAATACCTTCTTTATCCACTAAAATATGTCTTTTACTGCCTAATTTGCTTCTGTCAGTAGGATTATGTCCAGTCATCGCCCCCCTAAAGGCGATTTTATTGAGATGCTGCTGTCAAGTGATTGCCAGTTCCATTTGATTCCTCTTTTGTTATCATATATTTTTAGCAATCTAGACCATAGTGTATCGAAAATACCTAATTGTATCCATTGCTGAAATCTTCTATGGCATGTAGTAGAACCAGATCCATAGTCTTTGGGTAACATTTTCCACTGGCAGCCAGTTCTTAAAACAAATAGTATGCCATCAAGTACTTTTCTATATGAAACAACTGGTCTACCTATAGTATTCTCTGGTTTTTCATCTGGCAAAATATTTTTAATTTCATTCCATAAGTGATCTGGAATACATGTGATTGTTCTGACATATTTTTTACTTTTAGTCAAATATTTAACAGATAATCTAATAAAAACAAACGAGCTATATTCCTATCTATTTTTGGGATAGGCTCTAAATTAAATTAAATAAAAATAATAATCATAACAACCACTACGACATTTGTCTATGCTATTTCCTTGTCGTCATCGCAACTACTACCATCTTATGACATCACACCCGATACACCTACTATTACACTTAATTCAAATAACATAATGCCAATCGTAAATGAAACTGAACCGTCAGATCATCCACCACCTAATCTGCCAATTATAAATGAAACTGGGATAAAATGAAATAAAATAAAAAGAAACACAAGTTCTATTCTTACAAGTAAGTAAGTATATACTTTCTACCGCGCATAATACATAGACATATCATACTTAATTTATCATACTTTGATCACTCTATATCGATGAACCTGTCAAACCATCATCATTTTTGAAAGATCATTTATAAAGTAATATATCAAAACTTAAAAACAGTAGAAATGCTACTAATACGCATAGTTGAGGCAATAAATCGACAAGGCTTATTATGCTAAATGCCTTGATGTAATAATAAAAGTAAAATGAATTTGGACGTGTTTTAAACACAGAATCTTTTAAAAAGACGCCAATTAATTTGAAGAAAAATGTCATTAAAAAAATTTAAGTATTATGTTATACTTTATTATTAAGTGAAAAAGAAAAAAAAACAACCCATTTATGACGATAAAACATTAGAACATATGAAACATTATTATAAAATTGAAAGTCATGATGAATTGCTACGATATATAAAAAAACATGGTCTGAGAGTAGACGATGGTGATGATTATAATATCCCCTCACCGGCTTTGTGAAATGTATTTACACCCAAGATCCTAAAGTAGACCAAATATTATAATATGCAATAATTGAAGTTTACTAAATCCACCTGATTGAAATTATTTATAGGATTGAAAAAATATTTATTCAAAAATCACATTCAATGCCTAAGCAGATTAATTTGTGACCTTTGAGCCATTTAAATGATCTTATTTTATTATATGATCTTATTCTTGTAACGAAGAAATCTTATATATTCTCACTTTCCGTTCCAGTCAGTACGAATTTGCCTGATTATGTCTAGGACGGTGTCTGCATCTTGTGCCTCGGGATCTAGTTCAAGGTAGAAATTTAGCATTTCGAGCGCTTCCGTAGGCTTTTCTCTTTTTAATAATATCATACCTTTGTCTCGAATGGCATCTGGATTATAATGATCTAGTGCAATTATCATTTCATTTGCGATTTCAGCTTTGTCAATATCTTGTGCTTCATAATAACTTCCCTTTAGGTTATTCAACATTCTTATCATTACCTGGGTTGGTGTTGCCTTTTCAACAAATGCATGAGTAAGAGGAACATTCTGATGTGGATAGAATTGATCGAGCAATTCCTTCAGAGCATAATCATCCATTATTCTGCCACCATTAAATGGGTCAATAATTATCTCACCATTGTCATCTTCTAGAACGTGTTTGACAAGAAAGTGAGCGGGAAAATTAACTGGAAACAACTTAAAATTCAATGCATGAGCAATTTGCATATATATCATTGACAATGTGATAGGAATGCCGGATTTGTGTTGCAAAACAATGTTAAGATAACTATTCATAGGGTTATAATAATCTTGAATATTCGCTTTAAACCCCTTATCCACAAAAAGGTAATTATTAATTTTCTCTATCAATTGGGTTGGCCTGAGTGGCAATAACTTCTTTATCGATTGCTTCAGCTCTTCACTCATTGAATTTAGTTCGTTCAATTTGGAACTAACATCTAAATCTGGATAAGCAAGTATCCTAGATAGATGTAGTGCATATTCAGCTAATCTATCAGTATCATTAGAGGAGACAACGGAATCAACAACGCTAACTTTCCAATCTTCAATTAAAGACTGGAGATTCGTAATAGGCAATATTGTTATATGGAGAATGTTAATTACTTAAAATTTTGGTATTTTAAATAGAAATACAGATGTTTGGTATATATAAATTGATGATATTACTATAATTTTAATATGCAAACTTCAGCTGTAATCCGCCAAAATAATATATCAATTATTTAACTTGATGCAATTTATTGACAACAAATATTATTATGTAATAATTATGATAATAATAGCAATAGTTGTGAGGTTATTCTATATTAGAATAATTCAAACAACTGAAGACTTTTATATGAATAACTGACAATAAAATATATATTTTGTCATCAGAAATAATTAATCCAAAAGTTTCAATTAAAACTAAAAGCGAGTTGATTGATCAAGTATTTGACACAATATCCAAAAGCGGTGAAAACGGAATATTCCAAACAGAACTTTGTAAGACGTTTTCTCTTGATAGCAGGGATGGCTCAAGATTAGTAGGTAATCTGGAAAAACAGTCCCTTATATCTCGAGAAAAAATGTTACATAACGGCAGATGGACGTATAAATTGGTTGTAAAAAAATCATCGATAGTCGCAGAATTAGCAAAAAAACCTATCGAAATAGCAAACATAGAAGGTGCTCCTTGTATCAGTTGCAATTATCAGCATCTGTGTTCATCAGACGATGAAACTAGTCAATATAGCCCTGCAAAATGTGTGTGGATTGAAGAATGGGTTTCAATGGGTTTCAGCAAAATGTTGACTTCACAAGAGCATTCTGAAATGGAGAATGAATTGTAGTTGTATGATAGAAAATATTTTGATAGTGTTATACATTATGGTTGATGAAATTTTCTTAGTTGTCCCAAAGACTAATATGTATACTTGTAGCTTCTAACTACTACTCTACCGCAATTTTACTTGATATAAAAGAAATAGTATTCGAAACAAAAATTCAAACATCTGTATATGTATACTTTATATTTTTCGTATATTTTACATGTATCCATGTAAACTATCAAGGCATTATAGTCCTGGCATGCTCTGGAAAGTTTTTTAGTGTATCTAAACTATGATTTGGTATCCCATAGATCTACATCTAACATTGACTGGGCAATATGAAAAGTGCTATATCATTGATATTATAGAATTTTTGATTTTCGATATAACTTTGCTTTTTCTTAATTCTTACATCACATAGTAGTATTATTTATATTCATGTTTTACATTCTCTTGATAGGTATCTTAATTTTAGGTTTAAATTGTTTATGAGCCTCAATATTATTATTAATCTAAACAGAGAAAAAAATAATGTTAAAATCTAATAAAACAGCTCTGCTAATAACCTATCCTTTAGAGGAGGTAACAAAAGAAGCTATTACTCTAGCAGACGCAGCTGGATATTCTATTATTAAAATAGTAAACCAGCGTAATCTTACACAGTCAAAATATGGAATCGGTAGTGGGAAAGCAGAAGAAGTAAAGGAATTAGTTGAGCAATTAAAACCAGGAGTAATTATTTTTGATGAGGTGCTAAAGCCAAGTCAACAATATAATTTAGCAAAAGTCTGTAAAATAGACATACTAGATAGAGAGCGCTTAATTCTAGATATCTTTGAATTAAGAGCAAGCACTGCGGAATCAAGAATTCAGATTAAACTTGCACAGTTACGATATGACATGGTTAGAGCTCGAGAAAAAGTTAGACTCGCAAGAGCAGGAGAACAGCCAGGATTTTTTGGTATGGGAAAATATGATGCTGATGTCTATTTTCTAGATATCAAGAAACGATCCGCTATCTTGAAGAAGAAGTTGGAAAGAGAAGAGAAGAGAAGAGAACTTTTTCGGATTCAACGATCAAGAGCAGGTTTGCCTACCATTTCTATTGCTGGCTATACTTCTGCAGGAAAGACGACTCTATTCAATACTTTAACAGGAGAATCAAAAATGGAAGGAAAAGAGGTATTTACTACTCTATCTACCTTTACTCGAGCAATTAATTTGAAAAATGATAAGAAGCTGTTAATTTCAGATACTGTCGGATTTATCAGCAAGCTTCCAGCTTATATGATCGATGCATTTAAATCAACACTTCAGGATATAACTTATTCTGATCTTGTTTTGCTTGTAGTTGACATTAGCCAGTCTATAGAAGAGATTAAGAAGAAATTAGACAGTTCCATACATATTATTAATGAATTGAAAGTACCTTTGACTAAAGTCTTGTATGTGATGAATAAGGTTGACTTGACTAATCTTGAAAGTGCACATGATAAATGTGATAAACTGGGCTTTCTCCCTTTTGGACAGTATGTTTTACTAGTTTCATCAAAGACAGACTTTAATATGGATAAATTAAAGGATTTAATAGCATTACGAATATTTTCGAATGATACAAAGAAGGATTCAACGGAGATTATGAGCGAGATTGGCGACAGTATGACCAGAAAAAATTATTAATTATTAATAAAATTACAATTTCTCTGCTTAATTGTATCATTTATATTTTCGTATCATATTATTGCGATATGCTGTCTGCCTTGGCTAATTGAGCATATCGTTTCCTAGTTTCGTAGCAAATATCAAGTGTTTTTTTGTCAATGTGAAGCTGCGCGTTCTATGGGATATAATCAGATAATAGAATAAAAAATCATTCATTTTATTAATATAAGGCATATTAATTACACCTTGTCTATGTGACGTAACAACACCAAATATAGAGTAGTATGTTACTTCTTTATAATGCGAATCTTAATATGTGAATAACGTGAATGGGTAGATCCGAACGTAACTATAAAAGGCGGCGTTGGGATGATTGTGGTCATAGTGCCATTTCGTGATTCACCGACCTCCAGTTGCGCTCATAACATGGAGATTCAATATTAAGATTATTGAATCTGACAATGGTCACAACAATACACGACCCGCACAATAACAAGTTGTCCGGCCGTACTCTTTACTTTATATAGAAAATAAATGGATTGACTCCGGTTGATCCTGCCGGACCCGACTGCTATCAGAGTGGGACTAAGCCATGCGAGTCAACGTAGAAATACGTGGCGAACGGCTCAGTAACACGTAGTCAACATGCCCAGAGGACGTGGATAACCTCGGGAAACTGAGGATAAACCGCGATAGGTCATGATTTCTGGAATGGTTTATGGCTGAAATCTATATGGCCTCTGGATTGGACTGCGGCCGATCAGGCTGTTGGTGAGGTAATGGCCCACCAAACCTGTAACCGGTACGGGCTCTGAGAGGAGGAGCCCGGAGATGGGCACTGAGACAAGGGCCCAGGCCCTATGGGGCGCAGCAGGCGCGAAATCTCTGCAATAGGCGAAAGCTTGACAGGGTTACTCTGAGTGATTCCCGCTAAGGGGATCTTTTGGCACCTCTAAAAATGGTGCAGAATAAGGGGTGGGCAAGTCTGGTGTCAGCCGCCGCGGTAATACCAGCACCCCGAGTGGTCGGGACGATTATTGGGCCTAAAGCATCCGTAGCCGGTCACTGCAAGTCTTCCGTTAAATCCACCTGCTCAACAGTTGGGCTGCGGAGGATACTACAGCGCTAGGAGGCGGGAGAGGCAAGCGGTACTCATTGGGTAGGGGTAAAATCCACTGATCCATTGAAGACCACCAGTGGCGAAGGCGGCTTGC
Organism: uncultured Nitrososphaeraceae archaeon; assembly: GCA_963837175.1. GTDB lineage: Archaea > Thermoproteota > Nitrososphaeria > Nitrososphaerales > Nitrososphaeraceae > JAJNBK01. The sequence goes on along the minus strand of CAWIMJ010000022.1, from coordinate 35,516 downwards.
CAGAACGCGCTCGACGGTGAGGGATGAAAGCTGGGGGAGCAAACCGGATTAGATACCCGGGTAGTCCCAGCTGTAAACGATGCAGACTCGGTGATGGGCTGGCCTTGTGCCAACCCAGTGCCGCAGGGAAGCCGTTAAGTCTGCCGCCTGGGGAGTACGGTCGCAAGACTGAAACTTAAAGGAATTGGCGGGGGAGCACCACAAGGGGTGAAGCCTGCGGTTCAATTGGAGTCAACGCCGGGAATCTTACCGGGGGCGACAGCAGAATGAAGGTCAAGCTGAAGACTTTACCAGACAAGCTGAGAGGAGGTGCATGGCCGTCGCCAGCTCGTGCCGTGAGGTGTCCTGTTAAGTCAGGTAACGAGCGAGATCCCTGCCTCTAGTTGCTACCATTACTCTCAGGAGTAGTGGGGCTAATTAGAGGGACCGCCGCCGCTGAGGCGGAGGAAGGAGGGGGCTACGGCAGGTCAGTATGCCCCGAAACCCTCGGGCCACACGCGGGCTGCAATGGTAAGGACAATGGGTTTCGATTCTGAAAAGAGGAGACAATCCCCAAACCTTACCCCAGTTATGATTGAGGGCTGAAACTCGCCCTCATGAATATGGAATCCCTAGTAACCGCGTGTCATCATCGCGCGGTGAATACGTCCCTGCTCCTTGCACACACCGCCCGTCGCTTCATCGAAGTTGGTTCTTGGCGAGGTGGTGCCTCATTGGCACTATCGAACCTGGGGTCAGCAACGAGGGAGAAGTCGTAACAAGGTGGCCGTAGGGGAACCTGCGGCCGGATCACCTCCTTTGAATGAGGCCGGACTACTTTGTGTAAAGGGTTGTGATTGATGTGATGTGATCAATCAACCAAACTATGAATGATGATGATGATGATCATCATTTATATGATCAAAATGCAAAGAAGTAGCGCTAAAGAAAAAGAAGTAGCGCTAAAGAAATTGATGCAATTCCTTGTTATATGACAAGGGATGAAGGATGTAGTAAGCGTAAGTTTACAATGAGCGTCATGTATAGGATCAACAACAAGAAATCACGCCACATATTATTGCTAGAAAAGATAATCTAGCAATAACGACAGAAGTTTTTAAGTGGTAAATAAATAAATAAAAAAAAAAAGATTGCTTTACATATGTTCGCGTAAAGTGTTAGGTTTTAGACATATTATCATAGGCAAAGTGCAAACTGGTGCGAAGACGCCGGTTGGAGGATGACTCGGCTTGATAAGTGAGGAAGGACGTGGCAAGCTGCGATAAGCTTGGGGTAGGTGCATGCGACCATAGATCCCAAGATTTCCGAATGAGATCTCTCTATTACACTCCCTTGCTTACGCTTGGGAGGGCGAACCGTCCGAAGTGAAGCATCTGAGTAGGACGAGGAAGAGAAATCAATTGAGATTCCGCTAGTAGCGGCGAGCGAAAACGGATTAGCCCAAACTGAATCTGTTTCGGTAACGTAATAGAGATGTGGTGTGTTATAGCGTATAGGATGCTGTTTTCAGAACTGAAGTGCTCTGGAATGTGCTGGTAAAGAGGGTGATACCCCCGTAAGTGTATGAAAATGGGATTCTGCTATAACAAGAGTAACTGGCCTTGGCAGTGGCCAGTGATGATGGGTGAAAGTAGCATCTAAGGCTAAATATTCATCAAGACCGATAGAATACTAGTACCGTGAGGGAAAGTTGAAAAGTACCCCGGAAGGGGGGTAAAAAGTGCCTGAAACCAACCGGTTACAGACGTGTATGGCTCGAAAGGAATTAGGTAGAGGTTCCGAAAGGGACTTAAGCCTTCTAGAGTTATACGTTCCGTCTAGAAACACGGGCCAGGGAGATTGCTGTTATGGCGAGCCTAACCTCTAATAAAGGGGAGGCGAAGGGAAACCAAATTCGCGCAGCTTTGGCGAGGCGAAGGATCTGAAAGGGTCTTTAGTCATAGCAGTAAGGCTAGAAACCGGACGATCTAGTCCTGGATAAGACGAAGGTGGGCGAAAGCTCACTGGAGGTCTGCAAGGGTCCTGACGTGCAAATCGGTCCCCTGATCTGGGATTAGGGGTCAAAAACCAATCTAGTCCGGTGATCGCTAGTTCCCACCGAAGTGGATCGCAGTCCTGCCTTAGTGGAGATGGCTTGTTCTGTAGAGCACCGATCGAACGGTAAGGGTCCGAAAGGGCTCGCCATTCATTCGAACTCCGAATGTACAAGCGTCTTAGAAACTAGGAGGCGGGTTTATGTGGGGTAAGCCTCATAACCGAAAGGGGGACAACCCAGACTAAAGTTAAGGTCCCCAAATGTCTGCTAAGTGTCAAACAAAAGGGCGTTTTCGAGCAGAGACAGCAGGGAGGTAGGCTCAGAAGCGAGCCATCCTTTAAAGAGTGCGTAACAGCTCACCTGCCGAGCTCGGAAGCCCCGAAAATGGACGGGGCTCAAGTAGACTACCGATACTTTAGACCACCGGTAATGCCGGTGCGTGGTAGGTGGGCGTAGTGATTGGGTAGAAGCTGGGCTGTGAAGTCCAGTGGACTGATCTAACTATTGCAGATCCTGGCGGCAGTAACAGCATAGCCGGGTGAGAATCTCGGCGACCGCAAGGGCAAGGGTTTCCCGGCAATGCGTCGTCAGCCGGGAGTTAGCCGGTCCTAAGAACAACCTCAACAGAATTGTCCGAATGGGAAACTGGTTAATATTCCAGTGCCTTGTAAGATCGTTAATACCTGACCTGTGGCTTCCGGATAAGGCGAGCAGAACCGTCGTTCTGTCTAAGTATTCGAGTCTTGGGGAGTGCCGTAATGGCGAGAACTAGGACGAGGTATGAATGGTCCTCCGCAAGGAGGATTCGCTTAAATCCAGGAGACAATGAAAGCAGGGACAGGAAGATTCTTTCAAGACCGTACCGAGATCCGACACTGGTGCCCTAGATTAGCAGTCTAAGGTCTGTCGGGCATACCGTAAGGCGAGGGAACTCGGCAAAATAGCTCCGTATCTATGGTATAAGGAGTGCCTGCAGCTTTTGCGAGGAGCAGGAGCTGCAGGTCGCAGTGACAAGGGGGTCCCGACTGTTTAATAAAAACACAGGTGGTCGCTAGTCCGAAAGGATGAGTATGGCCTCTGTATCCTGGCCAGTGGCGGTACCTAAAACCTGGGTTCAACTGGGCTAAGGGCCGCTAAACGCCGGGAGTAACTCTGACTCTCTTAAGGTAGCCAAATGCCTTGTCGGGTAAGTTCCGACGTGCATGAATGGAACAACGAGGGCCCCGCTGTCCCCGCCTGCAGCCCGGTGAAGCCACATAATGTGGACGAACAGTCCACAAACCTCTGTCGGGGAGAGAAGACCCTGTGGAGCTTTACTGCAGCCTGCTGTTGCGATATGGTTGCGAATGCAGAGCGTAGCTGGGAGCCTTCGAAGTCAATCCTCCGGGATTGATGGAGGCGCCATTGTAACACCAGCCATTTGTAACTGTATTGCTAACCTGTTTTTACGGGGACATTGGCAGGTGGGCAGTTCGGCTGGGGCGGCACCCCCTTGAAAATGTATCGAGGGGGCCCAAAGATTGGCTCAGGCGGGACAGAACTCCGCCGGTGAGGGCAAAGCCAAAAGCCAGTCTGACTGGATTTCCAATGATACGGAATTCAGAGGCGAAAGCCGGGCTTAGCGATCCATCATGTCCCCACTATTGGGGGCTGGTGGTGACAGAAAAGTTACCCTAGGGATAACAGGCTCGTCGCGGGCGAGAGCTCCCATCGACCCCGCGGTTTGGTACCTCGATGTCGGCTCTTCCCATCCTGGTTCTGTAGCAGGAGCCAAGGGTGGGGCTGCTCGCCCATTAAAGGGGAACGTGAGCTGGGTTTAGACCGTCGTGAGACAGGTCGGTCTCTGCCTGACAGGGGCGTGGTTGTCTGAGGGGAAGTTGCCCCTAGTACGAGAGGAACAGGGCAGCGCAGCCTCTGGTTTATCAGCTGTCCGACAGGGCACGCTGAGCAGCTAAGCTGCTTAGGATAACTCCTGAAAGCATCTAAGGAGGAAGCCTTTCCCGAGAAAAGACAGCCTTCCGTAAGGAGGAGGGCGGCTATAGAAGATGGCGTTGATGGGATGGAGGTGTAAGCATCAAGCTATGGCGAGATGTTCAGCCTGCCATTTCCAATAGCCCAAGGCACCTGAAAGTTGTGGAATCAAATGAACCATGATAATAAAAACACTAACATACGTAAAGAACAAGTAAAGGAAAAAATTGCGCTTTGAGTTGTTGATCCATACTTGACGAGCATGTTTTTTATTTTCAAAAATATTAATATATCTATATAGTGATTGATATGAAAACTCAAAATTTCTTACATATAAATAACATGCGCTATTCCTTCCTTTCTGTTTATTATATATAATAATAGATAATAGATAACAAAATTAAAAAGAATTAGGAATAATATTAATTTCATTTCTATACTATTCATTATTATCTGATTTGTTGGCAGACTTTCTTCTTCTTCTGGTTAGTTAGACTCCTACAGTTAGGGCAGATTGGATTTAATGAGCCTGATATCTATTGATCTTTGCGGATTATATTATATATGCTTAAAGGAGTTAATAATTTATTCGTTGAGTTCATCACTAAATTGTTTTGGAGAAGAGCTAAATGCAGATTCGATCTCAGCTACTCCTTCAACCTTCCATTTGATCTGTTTGACTGCTTCTGCATTTTTAATTGCTCTAAAAATATTAGAATTCAGGTTAGATTGATTTAGTTCAAATGTTGATTGTAGTGTTGTTGTAAGTCCAGGTAGGAGTTGAGGCCTTCCATTAAGAGGAATGTCTTCATATGACAAAACTCCATGACCTAGAGATTTACCATTTGCAATCAGATTATATTCAACTTTTGATGTTGTCACTGCCTTGTTGGTTGGATTCTGTACATTAAAAAATAAATCTAACGGGATTCTTTTATTATCATTTGTAATATTCTTAACCTCTACCTTAGAAAGTTCTATGGTAATGCTATTTATATTAGGAGCTGAAAAGGTGGCAAGAATTAATGGCAGTAAAATTATGGCACCTATAACTGCTGCAATTGCCACGATAAGAATAATTCTACGTCTACTTAGAAACATAGTAGCTGTTCAATATTAGGTGAATGTAAGATTGAATTAATACTTTTCTTATCGCAGCATGAATAATATGTCTTGGTAGAAATTATTATAATAATAAGATGTCTCTTACTGATAGCCTGTTCACCTGGGTACATTTAGTTGCTGCCTCAATATGGGTAGGTGGCTCAATTTTTCTTGGCATAGTGCTTGCACCCATGCTCAAAAGTATTACAGGAACATTGGAAGAACGCATTGCACTTATGATCAAAATTGGAAGACGATTCAACAAGATAGCAATGCCATCTTTTGTGATTCTAATAGTAACAGGCATTTACAATTCACGTGTATTCTTACAAGAACCAGGTTTATTATTCGAAACAAATTACGGCATAATTCTCTTGTTCAAAATAATATTAGTAATTGCAACTCTTATAATCTATATCATTCATATCAGAATTCTTAATACGGGGACAGAAAAGACTCTTTCAGGTGGATATGCTGAAACCATTTATGTTCAATCTATTCGATCAAAAATAATTTATCTAGGAAGGATTACAGTTATTTTGTCAGTAGCAATATTGTTGTTAGCAGCTATTCTTGATAACGGGGGATATTGATTACTAAAATAATTTTGAATTTTGTTATTAATATACAAGTAAAGTTATGGCACTGAGCTGCCAATAGACTATTTAACGAAATAGATATTGTTTCTATCAACTGGTAACTTAACTTTATCATTTATTGTATCATTTAATATTGGTTGTATATAATTGAGGGGCTCATTATTATATACGAATCCAAATAACTCTGGCCAATTTGCCATCTATAACACAAGATGACTTTTTTTATTCTATGATAGAGCGGAGTAATAAAATCAAGAATAATGTATTCATGAAATATCTATACTCTTAAATTGTGTCATTTATATATGATTAATAACACTTAACTCACTTCATAGAAATGCACAATATATACATCAAATTCTGTCTATAGAAATAATATGCTATCTTATAGTTTAATTATCTTTTAAGACTCTAAGAAGCCCTATAGAATGTGTAATAGCTGCGCAGTTGCCTATGTTTACATACATATATAGCTGACCACTTCTTATTGCTTCATTAAAGATACTATAGCATTAGCTATACTAGCATTGCCAAATAATATCTCTATTCTGCCCTTTTTTTTGGATGGATATAATCCTATTATATTCAAATGACCGTCAACTAAAAATTCTAATTGCGTTGATTGTTTTGTGATATTTATGTTTTTGATACTGAATCGCTTTCCCATAAGGCTGTCATAATTATTTTTTTCAAGCAATGTCAGATTGTGTACAGCATGTACGAATGAATCGAGTAACTTAAAGAGTGGGTCTATACGTGAACTGTTTCCACCATCTGTACCCCACTTGACCCTATTTGCCGTAGTAGAAACAAGACTATCAAATGATTTTATAAATTCACCAACAACAGATTCCACGGTAACATCAATAGCATGATCATTTAATCTAACAAATTGTGAAGTAACTTTTTGATCACTAAACTCCATACCTCTGTATTTTGTATATAATATTGGTTGACCGTATCTCACAATATATGCTTCACAGCCATTTATTTGTTGTATCAAATTTACAAAGTATTCTTTAGATGAAATATTCTTGAATGTCGAATTCATCTTGGAAATTATCATCAGTTTGATTAGATCATGGATAAAATCGTCTGCATATCTTCTGAATTCTTCGAAATCATAACGTACCTCTTCTCTTACCAAGCTAAGTATCGCTATCAAAATAAAGAAAATATCTCTATTTTTGCCTAACCAATTTTTGGTCATAAACACTATTTAATTATATTACTCTAATAATAAATATGATTTAGCTGGTATTACTCTAAAAATTATATATTACAAGATTCTTTAATATAGAAATTTTTGCTAAGTACATAAAATAGTTCATTACAAAAGTTTAATATTAACTACATATCATATGGTCATGAATACTATATTATTACCCTTTATAATTGATACAATTAGCTATGATTTGATGATATTTATTTATATAAAGGGTCAAAAAATAATAAGATTACCATTTAAATTCTCTAAATATATATTCATACATCTCAATTAATGGCATCGAACAATGACTCAATCATGATCATAGATGATGAAATTGACATCACTGTGCTAATGAGATTATCGTTGCAGAAGTATGGCTTTAATGTTTATGACTTTACAGATCCATTTTTAGCGCTAGAACATTTTAGGGTAAATTGTAATAACTATTGTCTAGTTATTTCTGATATTCGAATGCCAGGTATAAATGGATTTGAATTTGTAAGAAATATTAGAGAGATAAAACCAGATGTCAAGATCTTGCTAATGACAGCATTTGATATTAACACGACCATCTTCTCAGAAGAGTTACTAGCTACTAAGGTAAATGGCTTCATTCAAAAACCTATATCATTGAAGAGATTAAATATTGAGATAAAAAAATACACTAATGGAATAAAACCCATTACTAGATTAAAGAAAAATTAAAGCTGCTCTCTCATAAGTAAGAGATCAAAGTTCATTAACAAATACCATTAGATAGAGCTATTGTGAAAATCCTAGAAGGTAATCTTGGCGTGGGTTTAGACCAATTAAACCAGACAGAACCTGGTGCTCACTATATTCTTATCTATGATCATTTAATCACATTTAGGCAGATCTACTCATATTATACAAAAATACAGTTAGAAGAAAACAATGAACTTGTACTACTACTTCCACATTACGAAACTACTGATACTGTTAGGCGTAGTCTACGAGAAAATGAGAGTACCAGGATGGATATAAGAAAATATGAAAAAGAAGGTTTACTTGTGATCATAGATTCTGTAAGAGCATATTTTTGTTCAACCTCTATCATTACATTTCTTGAAAGGCTAGTGAAACATGCAGAAAAATTAGGCAAAAAGGGCGTTACTGCAATTGCTGATATGGGTTCATACTTTCAATTTAATAATCATAAAAACAAAAAATCTAACATAATAGAATATGAAACCACTCTGCCATTAAAGTTTCATTCAAAATTGAAAGGATTTTGTTGTTATAATCAAAAAGACTTTAACAGGCTTACAGAACACCAAAAGAAAAAATTACTTGACCATCATGGCAAAGCCCTCGAAATAAATAAATAATTAGTTAGTCGATGATAGCTTTGGAAGAAGTAATCCAAAATCCCTACTCATATGATGACTCAGTAAGAGTTTAAGAACACATAACTACTAATGATACTAGATGGCAAAAGCAGAATTCACAAGGAATGTAGGGAATGTCAAAAAAAGCCTCTTTATGCGACGTACTTCTATTTGCAATGGGACGAACACTATGTTGGAAGAACAAAACATTTACTACCACTGTTGAACTCCAAAGAAATGAAAGAATGAATTTCTATAGGTTCGAAAAAATTCTAGGCAATCTCTAGACTGTTGTGGTATAGGACAAGAGAAGCAACCACACACTTTATATTCAAATGTAATTAGCAAAAACACAGTTCTTGTTATACTATATATATACACACATGCGTGTATCGTATTTTCTTCCTAACATAAAACTATCTCATCTTCTGATAAGTTGTATACCAGATTAATTATTAATTACCGGGCCATTGTTATCTAAAAACAACTGCCGACATTGCAACAGGCAAAGTGGGGTCACAGATTTATTGGTGATGAACAGATAAGTTAATGAGAAGAATAAGTGAGAGGTGATGCCAACTGAGTACCTACAAATCATTGACAAAAACAGATTTTATCAAGAATTTTCCTTTCACATCCCGGCGTAATAACCAGACAAGAGTACTAAATGAAATATGCGATGCATTCAATTCTGGCTATAAATACATTATACTTGAAGCTTCTACCGGATTTGGAAAGAGTCCTGTAGCAGTATCTGTAGCAAAGACTCTGGGCTCAAGTTATATATGTACTTCCACGAAGGACTTGCAGACGCAATATGCTAGGGATTTTTCATTTATTAAAGCGGCAAAAGGTAAAAGCAATTTCCCTTGTTTAGTGAAGGAAGATTTCATTAAAAATGGCATCTATAGATGTAGAAGCTGCTTTTCAGTAGGGAATGGAAGTGAATGCTATCATACAACCGTGGAATACGGACCATGTATGAGCGATGAAGCCTTTGAAGGTACCGGATGTAAATATCGAACATTTTTACAAGATTATAATCTGAGTAATAAAGGAACAGAAAACGAAAAAATATTCATCAACAAGGATAAAGAACACCATTATAAGAAGGAGTTTTTCCAATGGTTGCACTTAAAAAATCTAAAAGATAACAATAAAGATAAAGCAATATGGAGACCATGTGAATATTTTGATCAATTAAACATAGCCTTAACTTCTAGCCATTCCATTTTCAATTACTCAAATTTCTTGGCATTTTTGCCAAGCAAGAAAATTATTCTACCAAGAGAGTTATTAGTATTGGATGAAGGACATTTATTGGAGACAGAAATTGTAAAATTTAGAGGCCTATCTATTTCGAAAAAGAGATGGAAACGCTATATCAAGGATTTAAATATAATAGATTATGGGTATAACGAAGTCATAAGATGGATTGATTTTTTGATTGATCTAGAAACGAAAATGCTTACATTAATTGGAAATACTTCAGCGATACAGGACGTGTCAGAAGAACGAAAAATCTTGTACAACTGGCAAAAAAACGATGAGGAATCTAAAAAATTAATAACATCAGGCAACATCAAAAATAACAATAGCAAGAAAGTAATTCCAGCATCAGATCTATTTGATAGCGACGAAGAAATAACAGAAAAATATGCTGATATTTCAAAGAATGATACAAGTAAAATAAGTGATGAACTTTTTGTTGAAGCAGCCAGGGATGCAGAGAAACTTACAAGAGGGATAAACAATATTTTATCAAATCCAAAAAATTGGATAGTATCGGATATAAAAAAGGAAAACTATGAGGTAGTAAAAGTTGAATTAAAGCCCTTAAACATATCAGAGTATTGTCAAGCGGTATTCAAAAAATGTTCAAAAACATTGATAATGAGTGCAACAATCCTAAACGGCAGAGAATTCTGTAAAAGTGTAGGTCTAGCTACTTCTTCTTATGATAGGGACGACGTGAAATTCATACGAATACCGTCGGATTTTCCAATAGAAAATAGACTAATTTATCCTCTGAATATTGAATATCTTAATTTTAATAACTTGCAATCAGAACAAGTAAAAAATAAAATTGCAAAGGCTGTTGATAATCTAATGTCTATACACCATTATGATAAAGGAATAATTCATACTACTTCTTATGAGCAGTTAAATTTTATCAAAGAAAATGTATCCCAGGAAAATGCAAGAAGACTGATAGTAACGGATCCAGAGATACAAAGAGATGAAGTTTTAAAACAACATATAGATAGCATAAAGCCAACAGTTCTTATCTCGCCATCTTTGCACACAGGCCTTAATTTAAAAGATGAACTTTCAAGGTTTCAAATTATAACCAAGGTACCGTATCCTAATAAAAGCGATAGATGGACTAATGCAAAGAGAGAAACAGATGAAGAATGGTACTACTGGCAAACAGCATTGAAATTAATACAGGCATATGGTAGATCGATAAGATCAAAGGAAGACTGGGCAAAGACATATGTTCTGGATTCTGCGTTTGGTTATTTTGTAAAGAAGAATAAGAATATCTTACCTGATTGGTTTACCTTGGCGATCAAAGGAAGCTAACATCGAGATAGAGAAACTGTAATTGCTAAAATTAAATATCATTCAAAAGCAAAAATCCAACTAAACTGAGTAGTGTAATAAATCATGTTTCTTACTGAAATCTAAAAAAAGTAGAAGTTTGAAAGAGAATTAGGGATAGAGATAATAAGTTTTCTGCGAGTTGGAATATTGCGATTACTATATGTGTGAACGAGATTATAGTATTACAAAACATATGGCTAACGATGAGATATCCACAGGATATGAATCAAATATGAATTATTTGATGAATAATTTGATGAATAAAAAGAAGAAGAAGAAGAAGACGAAAAATAATAAATGAAGACTATAGTGGATATTATGTAGGAAGTAGAGAAGTGCTAAGCTAGGAGGTGGGCATAATTTATACTACAGTCTTTAAGAAGGAGCTAGAAGTAGAAATTATGAAATCATCTCACTAAGACCCTATGTATATTTGTAAGAAATGTCTTCACTTGTCTAGTATTTTATAATAATAGAAAGATCGTTGCTTTCATTTTTCTTTCTGTTCTTTTTGATACTCATCTACCAAGCCTTTTTCTGATAGGATTGACAAATATTCTTTCAATTGAGCAAAAACAATAATAATACATTGTGTATTATTTTCATGCTAGTTAATCCATTATCATCACCGTGACTATTAACATCTCTAGAATATGTCCAATTATGTCAAGTCTTGCTACGGTATTTATAATGATAAAAATGAATTAAAATGATTTGCTGATCAAAACAAATCTGCTTTAAACCTGAGGTTTGTTGTATGGGGCTAATAGCTCGAATTCCTTGTATATCCTTTTCTTCTCTTTCTAATGCAAATACGACATATATATGATCATAATATCTTATTCAATAAAATTATATACGCTACAAATTTTTGTTAGTTATAATGCTAAAAAATATAAGAAATGTTAGATATGAATTTATTATTTCTATTACTTTAATAACATTTCTAACCAATGTTGCTATTGCAATGCCAAATAAAGCCTATAGCCAGTCATTTCCTTCTGTTCCCAATAGTGATATTAATCCTGCCAAAGATAAAGCAGTAATCTTAACCTTTGATGATGGCTACAAGAGCCAATACACTAATGCTAAGCCAATTCTAGACGAGTATGGATATAAGGCTACTTTCTATATAATCTGCAATTATGTAGGATATGGAGAAGGACAAGCTAAACCCAATGCTAGAATGAATTGGGAAGATATAGCAGCATTATACAAGGAAGGATATGATATAGGATCTCATAGTATGAATCATAAAGATCTTTCTCAAATGTCAAATAAGATGGTAGATTTTGAAGTAGGTCAGTCAAAACAATGCCTTCTTGACCATGGTATTAATAATCCTACAAGTTTTGCATATCCTTTTAATGGAGGATCTGATAAGGCAGCAGTAATTGATACAGTTTCTAAATATTATGATATAGCTAGACGTGGTGATAATCCACTAATGTATTTACATTGTGATGGATTCAAAGAAAAATCAAGTCAGACTGATTGTAGAACGTATTCTGATGATGGTAAACTCAATTTTATAAATAGATACTCTGTTATAGGTTGGAGTCATGATGCTGATAGGTACAAGTACTCATATGATGATTCTGAAATGTTCAATAGATTCGTTGAAGTTGTCAATAGTCAGTCTAGATATAACACAGGTGGTACAATAAATGCAATTCCAATAATTACATGGCATAGAATAGATAATAGTGGAGCAGGTGATCCAGGCTCTTATGATACTACTCCAGATCTATTTGAAAAAGAAATTAAATATTTACACGATAATGGCTTTAAGGTATTGACAATGGCAGACCTTGGATACGATGAAAATAGCAATTATTTATATCTAAAAAAAGATAGATAGATAGAAAGATAGGAAATAAGGAAAATAGAGATAAGAAATATAACTATAATTTTATTCTATGGAAGCTAATTTGTTATTTATAGAAAATTAATAGTTAGCTATACGTGTTTGCTTTATAGAATATTGCAAATACGCTTACGCATTGATAAGAAAGCAACTTAGTCAGGATTTATTGACAGAAGGAAATAGTATAAGATTGACAGATAATAATAATTATTGCATCTATAAATATATTCAGAAGAAAGAAAGAAAGAAGGTAAACTAATTTAATAATAAAACTAGTTCGGTTCACACAATTAGGACAAGATTTTACTTTTAAGAGATCATCGATCTGATTTTGCTGATATTTTCTATTCCATAGGCTATCTATTAAAGAGACTTGATTCATTTCCAAAGTAGTGTAAATAGATATTTTGCATTCTGCTTCGTCATAGACTAGCAGTCATGATCTCTTAATGTGCTTTCTCACAAAATTTGCGATTTTGCTGTTAGTACTAGGTGACGTTGTATTTATGAATTCTAGGATTTCGTTAACATATAAAGTTAGATAGTGCACAAGCAGTTAGTGATCAATCTTTTTTTAGAATGTGATGCTATCTTACGTTTTGATGTAGTGGTCGTGACCAAATTGCTGCCATGGATATACTTCAAAATAGTGTTGTCTTTTTATAAAGAACATGTGTAAACTCATGAACAGAGTAGAGGTAATGAGATTCGTTTCCTTGGCTGCTGGCCATGGATATATCTATATTATTTTTTTTGTTATTATGGTTTTCAGCTAAGTGGGGACCAGTGGGATTTGAAGCTCGTTGGTAGGTGATTCAGTAACTTTCGATTTATATTTTCATTGTCTAATTAAAAGAGGAATTCTGAAATGGTAGTAATTTTTGTCTTTTGCAAGATTGGTAAAGACAAATTCAAATGGGATTCTGTATATCCGCATTGGGAATGCTATTTCAGAAGATCACTAGGATCACTACTTATTGACATAATTTCAACAGAGAATGATAAATATTTTCAAGATAATAAATTAGGCGATATGTATCTTAATGTAGATGCTGCGCCATTGCAACTATCTAATTATTACCGTCGTCCTTTCTTTGTAGAACTAAACCAGGTTTAAATTTATGACAGATTCTTGAAAGATAGATTGCGATATTCATTGAGATTATCGGAAATATGGAATTGCAACGCAAAGGTAGCGGGGTACAGAACTGTAATGACGATCTATGGGCACACCTGCTGGTACCTTCAAAACCAGCTCAAAGACGTGCATATTTATTGGACGAAACCTTTGGCATTATGAATAAAACAAAAACAAACACAAGTATCCTATAGTCAAAAGTGCTAACACAGATATCACACAGGGAACATTCCGGTACGAGAAAAGAATATAGAACAATTTCTTGATTTGAGTAGCAGATAAAGTGAAAAAGAATAAGGGAAGGTAAAAGTTCTACAACTTGTAAAAGAGCTATTCATATATAGATATTCAGTTGATATGAAAAGAATAATACTTTGCAGAAGAGAAACTATCAATGATTGGTAGTAAAAAAAATATTGATGGCAATTGATAGATCAGGTTATAAAGAAAGAATAATCACTTTTACAATATCCTTGGCAAAACCACTTGATGCAGAAATAATAGCAATACATGTGATTGACAAATCTACTCTTGTGCCAGCACCTGATGCTTATGGTAATTATATGGGAGATCAGATTCAAGCTACTGAAGAGGAATTAAGAAAACAAGCCGACGAGCTACTCAGTGAGGCTGAGTTGTTGGGAGATAAAGAAGAGGTAAAAGTAGATAAGGCAATTATTGTAGCATCCTCTTGTGCTGCTACAATAATCGATTATGCAAAAAAGAATAATGTTGATCTTATTGTGGTAGGTACTAAAGGCATGACTGGCTTGAAACGTTTTCTTTTGGGAAGTGTTGCAAATAATATTATAAGTTATGCTCATTGTCCTGTATTAGCAGTCAGGTAATCATAGTAGTAATCTAGTCTGATTATGTTTCGATATTGTCATATTGTAGCTAATAGCAAATCGTGTTATTGTAGTATTTATGCAGCTATATGCAGCGGATCGTTTATAGCTGATAATGTGATATAGGAGTACACAACACGGGACCTTGGGATCGCAAGTAGACCTGTTGAATCAGAATATAGAAACTTCTCAGTCACAAAATATCTGCGGTCTCCTAGCGGAAGGCTACGATGCCCGAGGTGGCTCAGGTGCGGCTGGACCGCCATGAATTAGAATCTTTTGATCTTTTGATAATCCAATATTTTCCACGAGAATTTGCAGCGTTACAATACGCCGTTAATTCAACACCATCATCATAATATCTAGGTGCATTTCATCATCATTCGCTCTGGGCCAGGTCGGATTCAGAACAGAATTGACGTTGAAATGAGGTCCAAAGGTCTAAACCAAATTTGACATAATTTTGAGGTCTTGCTTAATCTTTAGAGATACAATGGGTGGCTATATGTTGGTCCGAATTCGGTGGGATGTGGGACAGATTTGACTCAAATATGCCACCCAAAAGTATTGCTGGATAGGTAATAAATTCAATCTGTATTACTGCTAATATATGTTAGGTAAACTTGATGGCATACAAATGAAACTTAATGAATTATAGATAAGCTATTTGTCACTCTGTATTCTAAAAAAGAAGGAGGATGTACTTTAATCAGAGATTTTATTTATAAAGACACTGCCGTTGTAATTGATTCTTGTTAAAGTTTTGAGTATAGGATGTTATTGAAGTATCATATTGAGGAGCACGTATACAAACTTCTTTTAATAGTATAACAATATCTTATATTATTACCATCTATAAGTAACATATCATCGACCGATTTTTCTACGCTGCTGCAGCCATCAACAGACTATTAGGTTTGTCTGATTGACTTTATTGCAAAGGAAAAAAGATTGATTTCTTCTTATTCTTATTCTTCTTATCCTCCTTCAATAGTACCATTAGTAGCAAGCACCAATAATGGTCCAAATGTATCTCCATTATCATTACTAACTCTTGCTACTGGTGTATCACTTGTTTCATTTCTCTCCCACCATGTTACATACACACTATCTCCAGATGCTGCTATCTCTGCATCATCTGAATCAGCTGCAGTTGTATTACTTAGGTTTATTTTATCTCCAAATGTATCTCCATTGTCTGTTGATGCTCTAAACATTACTTCCTCATTTTCTGTCTTGTTACTCCACTATGTTATGTAGACATTGTCACCAGATGTAGCTATAAGTGCTCTGAGAATTAGTTCCTCTACTAATCCACTTTTTTTCTTAACATCTGCTTCTGTTGTTAGAAGCATGGCACTAGCTATGAAAACTGCTGCCTATCGCTACCGCTAATACCACAAAGTTGTTTTTAGATTGGTTATTCATAGGTAAGATTTTTTAATGCAAGGCATTTACATTAATCTTCTAGATATTCCTGAAGTATATGAAATTGGTATTTGCAGCTATTAGAATTTGAGCAGGTCAGGGTGGAATGTAAGAGAGATATTTACTCTATTTTACAGCAGCGGCAGCTTGCACTTTAGTAGTATAACATTGATCACCAATGACTATAGTTTGACTTTATGCGTCGGCTAATTAGAAACTTTCGATTATGCATGATTTTATATATTGTGTAATGCAAATCAATACGCTGATCATACGAATAAACGATAGTACAAAAACAAGCACCAGGTTTAGCAGAGCAACCCTACCCTTTGGACTAATTGTATTGATGATAGTAATAGTAGCCGCACCTATGATTTCTTTTGCACAGCAAGCTCAGAATGCTACACAGAATACTACTACTCAAGGATTTGGTGGTCCCCCAACAGGCCCTTTAACAGCAATAAGACACGTCTTTGACGACCCCACTCTAAGGGTATGGCATTTCTGCAAACCCAATGACAAGATAATGATGGTATGCCAACTCTATGATAGCAATTCCCCAAATGCAACTCTCATAGGAGTAGAATATATGATTACGACAGATGCATACAAGAATCTACCTGATAGAGAAAAGCCAAACTGGCATTATCATAAAGAGGAGTTTGCACCTAATAGAGCTAATCCCAAGTTTCCACAGTTAAGTGAGCAGCAGCAAAATGCTACCTTAAAGAAACTGACAGAGTCATACGGTAAGGTCATAATAACATGGAATCCAAATGACAAAGCTCCAGTATTCCCGCCGCAAGTAGAACAGGTGCAGCATCCATTCATGGTGAATACAACTGTAACATCGGAAACAGAGACACAGTCAGGAACATTTAATCAAACACTAAAATACTAATATTGTGTACCCCTTCCTTTTTTTGAAATTGTCAAACACTTGTTTGTGTATCTGCCATTTGAAATTCGATATTTTTGGTAATCAAAAAAATCTATAAAACATATACAATCTAGACTTCTCTTATTAACATGGTATACAATATGTATATGCGAACTGTCATATTCATCACCAATATAACCGGAACTCCCTAACAGGTAATTAGGGTATAGTATCTTGATTGTTAGAGATCAAATGTTAGATATTCTATGAAAATAAGAGTCTCATATAGTAATTTGGCTGGATAGTTCCTTAATGTATGAGTCCTAATGCCTGTGGTATTAGTACATAACAGTTTTTACTAATTGAATACTAGAAGGCGATATCCTAAAAAGGTGTTCTATTTTTTAGATTTAATCTCCACAATCACTTGGTTTTCCTCTAACCGCCAAAGCCCACACTCTGTGCATTCATACAATACAGTTATAGTGCTATTTGATCTTTCAACTATTCTCTGATAAGTGAAATTATGTCCATTGTATTTTGTTTTCCGTCCTATGTCCTCTGATGTGCTAGAAAGTGACTCACAAAAACCCATTATGAAAGCTCCAGCAAACTTTTGTACCGCATCGTTAAAGCCTTCAATTGTAGGATCTGATAATTTATGTGGTGATATGTGCATACCTTCTGGAGTTATTTCTTCGCCCCAATTTGGAATATTTCTATTAAGATAAGACTTTAAGAACCACTCAAAACTGACTTTGGCAATTTCTTTGCATGAATTATATGCTCTCTTTCTACGTCTGAAACTTTCATGCCTCAAGCTGCAATTGTTTACATTTATTAGTAACGATAGATACTAACGGTAGACTTGTCTATTTCAAAATGACTTTGAATATCCAGAGAAAGAAAATCCTCTTTAGTGTTTCTTTTTGTGGTAACAACATTATTTTCAATAACTAGTACATCATCAGCATCATTACTTGATGATATAAAGACAGTTTAAGGCGAAAAACCATTTAAATTACTTGTTATAGTTGCAGGCGTTGAAGGAATTGTAGACAAGAAATGAAAAATAACAGTAGCGGCATACAAATCAGAAGATATCTCACTATATCCACCATCTCCACTTTTGCTTATTTTGTCAAAAGGAGCCTGATTTGAGCTTGTTTTAATGGAGGTGTTAACAAATAGTATCTCCACTCATCGTTGCAGTGTCTCCACCATTGCAGTTCTCCTTTATTTATAGTGGAGGTATTTTGTTTATCTTTTCTGATGACTAGTCAGCTTTTCCAATGACTTTGACAACAACTGCAGTGTGCTAAGGACATGTTGTATTTAATAATCATATCAAGCTAGATGAATTGATGAACAAATCTGAAGAATCTTTAGGCATTAGTGTAAAACTTGCTGAAACACTAAATGATCTATTAAAGTTTCCGTTGATGGAAGCTATAGCGGGAAGACGTTCTAGAAGATTTTGTATGGGTGCTGAAATCCCAGATGGTGTACTTGCTTTTAAATCAAAACACAAAGCTATGCCTCTAAGTGAAATAGAGCAGCTTCTAGTATTATCAACTATGGGTGGAGCAACTGGTTGGCATTTTGCTATTATGCGACACAAAGGATATGCGCCATATCTTTCTAACTATTGTAATAGTCCTGTTGGTCGTACTTCTCCTTCTGCAGCAGCCTTTACAACATCAGAGATATTCTATACAGACGATAGTGGCATATACTTCTTTCCAACACGTGATTTCCATCCTCCATTAGAAATAGAGGATGGTAAGGTAAACCTAGAAGAGTTTCTTGCATTACACAAGGGAAGGATACAGAAATTATCTGATAAAAGGCTATATATTCCAAAACAAGAACCGCATATGTTTGGACATAATAGTTGGATAGCTAACCACGAAGGCTCTACTTTGATTATACCAGTTGGCGACTTGGCCCAACATACTTTGTCTTCTATGTGTTTATTAACTCAAACTGGTTTTCCCATTTACGATGATATATCAAAAAAACCAATACCTGGAATTGAGAAGTTTAGCAATATAGTGGATGTAAACAATAGCTTTCCCCTTACATTTATAGAACAATATTGTTTATCTATGCTGACAACAGAGCTTTCTAGTTCATGTTATGCTGCAGTTTTGATGCTCCAGACAATGGGTCTTGGAGGATGGATGTATGATGGAGTTAATAGACTTTCAGGTACTAGGTGCTAGTGGAGATCCAAATGTTCCAGGCCTCGGTTTTAGATTTGACATGGATAAAGAACGGTGGTCAATACCAAATCCTACAGGATTGCCTGGTGTATTTGAAGGATATTGTCCTCCTCATTATAAAAATATGAGGGAAGCAGTAGAGGCACTTGCCAAAAGAAAATTTGGTGAAGGTGGAGTATATAATCCAAATACTCCTGGTGCATGGAGTGATAGTCCAAAGGTTAGAGCTAGTGCTAAGCCTTATAGCGAGGAGTTCAAAGAATGTGTAGCTTTGCAAGCACAGTATATTTACGATACCTATGGTAAATTCCCTGCTACTATTCCAAGCATATTTCTGGATATGTATATACAGGCTCAGCATATTGACTTAGACTTCTATAACCATTACTTCAAACCTGAAGCAGCATATTTGACTACCCACAAAGAACATATGCAAAAGTGGCACTAGCTAGAACCATAAGGTAAACTGAGCTATAAAGCTTGAGAAAAAGAAATTTTCCTATTCTTTTAGCAAATCTGCCACTGCTGTGAAGAGTAAATATGCTAATAATAAAAGTAAATCTGAGTACATTTGAACTTCCATCCTTTTGAGAAGCAGAAGATAATTCATA
Source organism: uncultured Nitrososphaeraceae archaeon (assembly GCA_963837175.1). Lineage (GTDB taxonomy): Archaea > Thermoproteota > Nitrososphaeria > Nitrososphaerales > Nitrososphaeraceae > JAJNBK01. Next base: position 15,644 of record CAWIMJ010000022.1, on the reverse strand, counting down.
ACGTCCTGTTAATGGTATATTTCAATTCCACTTATATTCAGATGAAAAAAAATAAAAGCTATTTATATCTGATGATCTGTTAAGCCAGTAGAACCATTTATTTAATATGATCTAAAAATAATAATCTAGATCCATTAGGACTGAATGCGGGACAGATTTGACTTACATTTGCAACTGAAAAGGAGATGTTATATGTACAACCCACTTCCTATCTAATGATAGTAATAGTTTGCAATCTGAATCATAGTATATAGCAGTATATCTAAAAGAAGAGCATTGTTAAAAGAAATAATAAAAAAGTCAAGGTTTAGATTCATAGATTATATTTATTGGTGTCTCTAGGACTCTTCTGAAGTGCGAAAAACCGCTCTTGTTCACTAGATCTTTTATTCTATTTTCTCCTGCTTGTGCACCTAGTGCAGGTCCGTTAAAAGCTAAGGAGTTTGGAACGCATATTAGCGTAGAGGCAGCATAAAATATTCTACCTACTGGATTTAAGTTATTTTCTAATTCATTTTGTGCAAAAGGTTCTACAATCATACAAGTACCATCATCTTTTTTGATAACGCTTTTTGTATGAGTTAATGCTCCCTGAGGATCTCCCATATCATGTAGACAGTCAAAAAACGTTACAAAATCATAATCATTGCCAGGAAATTCTGATGCTGATGACACTTCAAATTTTACATTATTTAGATTCTCTCTTTTTGCAAGTTCATTTGCTCTTTGAATTGATTCTTTGTGAAAATCAAACCCTGTAAAGCTAGAATTTGTATACGTTTTTGCCATCATCACAGTAGTAATACCAAACCCACAACCAACATCTGCTACTTTGGCACCTTTTTGTAATTTTTCAAGAACTTTTCCGTTATCCACTGCTGGAATCCATGAATTAACTCAAGTTGCCAGTATAACCAGCTTTGAAGAATTCAGCAAATCCCTCTGTCATAAATGGATTATGATCCATCCATGAAAAAGTCCTTTCGCCTCTAAACATCTTTAAAAATTCTTCTTCATCTTTAAAATACGATTTTATAGCTTTAAAAATACCGTGTATGTATATGGGACTGTTCTCATCAGCTAATGCTAAAGCATGTTCTGGGGGTAATCTATATTTTCTGCTGCTAGGATCATACTCTATATATCCACTTGCTGCCTGATTGGCTAACCATTCTCTTACCAACCTTTCCACCGTCCCAGTTTTATTTGCTAGTTCTTCGGCTGAAATTGGGCCATTTGCTTGCGCCATTGATTTATAGAAGCCAAGTCTTTCGCCAAGAATTATAAGCATAGTACTAGAGCTGCTTGCTATATCCCCTATTGCTTTATTCATAAATTCTTGGATTTTATTTTGATTAATATTTTGTTTTACTTGTTCACTCATTTCATATGTTTCGCAAAATTATTATATTTAAGAATTATGACCCTTCATTTTATTATATTCGTTAGTTAAACAATCGTGATCTGTAACCTTTGCTAAAGATAATGCTTGTATCTTTTTCTTTCTCTCTATATTTACAATTACCTATCAGTAAGGCATTAACTCAGATTAGATTAGCTCCTCATCTTAAGCAAAAGGACATTCATTCATTCATCTTTCTTTCAAGGCTATGATAAAGAATTTTACCAACATGAAGAAATTGCATGTTATTCTCTTCCAATTAATAATTGAATCATCACTGTTCTTTTCTACAAATAGCTTTGTCACTTTGTAATAATTGGCAATAGTAGAATACGGTATTTTACCCTTCCTTACTCTTTGCTTCTGAAAGGCTATAAATTGCATAAGAGAACTCTGGGCCCATTGTAGGTTTGTTTTGTTTTTTTCTAAAATCATTGGATTGTTGTTCCATTACTGTCAAGCTTGAGGATATCCAGAAATACCTTTAATCGTCTTTAATACTGTCTCTTTATTTCTGGAGCTTTTAAAGCATAAAGGAAGGGGGACAATGGATGACCTTCTTCTTCACACTATGTGATAATGCCAAGTGTTTTCAAGGTGTTATTGAAGTAGGCAGTAAATAAGCATCGTTATCAAAATGGGCCGGGTCGGATTCGAACCCTCAGTTCGTAGTTTTTTTTTGTCAGGGTTCACATCAATTAGAAAATGCAGGAAAGAAATAAGTCTTTCTTAAAGTCATACATTCTCTATATACTACTCCATTGAAGCTTAATTTCTTAAAGCCTGGTTCCAAGGAAAGATATCTGGATATTATCCTTTGAGAAAATCCTAACTATTATCAATTAATAAAGTCTTTGTTTCTGCATATTATCTGTATTCTAAATGCTATTTCATGTGGAGTATAATAATAGTAATAATTATTTAATGCAATTAATGTTTATTATGGTCCTTTCCAAACATTTTCTGAAAAACTTCCATATGTGCCTTGATATTGAAAGTTAAGATAACCATCATTTGCAACAAGTTTTTTTATAGATGCTTGATCCATTCTGCTGGACTCAAAGGCTTCAGGTATTTCAATTATTGCTCTATGAACTTTACCTGTTACTGGATTTCTAATAGGTTCAAGCCATGCCTCTGCAGCAATAGTATCTTCTTTAGTAGACTGCTCTATTCTTCTTCTTTTTTTATTCTGTCCTTCTCTTCTTGCTCCTGCTGCTGCTAATGCAACAACAACACGACTTCTTATATCCTTAGTCTGAAACTTTACACTTGCTCTTTTGGGTTTCTGAAATTCTTCTATTGTACTTCCATAAATAGCAAATGGTCCTCCTCCTGCTTTACCTGTAATAATGTTTGATAAGGCCTCAAACTGTTTTTCATCTGCTCTGTTGTCTATATAGTATGATGCTTTTCCATGACCTTCATGAATAGGACCAGGCCAAGAAGCAATCAATGCCATATTAAGTCCATCTAATTTAACATCATCACTACTCCCATAACTACCACTTACTATATGGTATCCTGCAACTCCTTCACAATTACCATGGGTAGGATTAGCGTTAAATTGACAAGGACATCCCCAATCACAATTACAAGCATCCAGAAAATATGCATGTATTTGCCATTTTGTTCTTGTTGTTGTTGTAGTAGTTCTTTTCTTAGTCTTCAAATGTTTGCTATCCTATTTTATTAGATAAGATAAAAAAAGGTTCTTTTTATCAATTGTTATGGCATATATCTACTAGTTCTATGTAAGGACTTCAAACAGCATATATAGTAAAGTCATTCATAAGAATGATAATAGAGACATATTTTATCAATTTGTTGCACGACAATTGGATTATAGATTGTCCGTACATAGAATATCTTTATTCATGTTTTGAGTCTCAGTCTGGATGTACATATTCTAGTGCTGCCTCATACTATTCTAACTCTACAGGTCAAGGTTTTTACGGGTTCGGTGGGATTCAGGACGGATTTAACTCATTTTTCCCGCCGCAACTGACAACAGACTAGCCGTGGTGGTAAAACCTATTCTTCATAAATCATAGGTATCTCCTTTTAACTTATCCGTAATAATCCTTTAGTCATCTTGGAATTCAATGCAGGCGTCGGAAAAACTTATTAAAATAGCCATACACATCTCAATAATGTCATCAGTTGAACCTTTAAGAGAAGTTGTGCGTAAACTGGCAGACACGTTTAACAATCCTCAGAATAGAGAATCATCTTATTTTGATTTTTATGATGATTCCTTGATAATTCATGGTTTTCCTCCTAATCTTCCAACCAACAAGGAAGGTTTTAAACAGTTCATTTATCTTCTGTGGAAAGCATTTCCTGATATAAGAATTATGTTTGAGGATATCATTATCGAAGGAAACAAGGTTGCATGCAGATATAACCTAACTGGCACACACAAAGGTGAATTTATGGATCTTCAGCCAACCAATAAACAATTCAGAGTCAATGGTATGACAGTATTTTCTTTTCGTGATACAAAATGCATAGAGCGTTGGAATCTGGTAGATATGATGTCATTGATGGAACAGTTGAGGGCCCAATCCTGAGCCATGTTTGTCATTTGCATCAATCAATCAACAGCAGGAATGGAAATCTATTTCCACTCAACTGTTATAATATAATAATAATAATAATAAAAGTTAGTTTTTACCATGAACCTAATAGATTACATGTCATCTATTAGTTACTTACTTTTCATTGCTAACATCATGGATTAGCTAGCATCCAGAACAGATTTGACATATGCGGTGGAATGCAGGACAGATTTGACTCAAATATGCCACCCAAAAGTATTGCGGGATAGATAATAAATTCAGTCTGTTATTACTGCTAATGTATGTTAGGTAAACTTGATAGCATACAAATGAAACTTAATGAATCATAGATAAACTATTTGTCACTCTGTATTCTAAAAAAGAAGGCGGATGTATTTTAATCAGAGGTTTTATTTACACGGACGCTGCGGTTGTTGATTCTTGTTAAAGTTTTGAGTGTAGAATGTTGTTGAAGTATCATATTTAGAAGCACATATACACATACATATACATACATATACATTTACATATACATACACCTTTACATTCACCTCCTGAATCAAATTTGACATCATTTTTAAGATTTGCCATTATTATTATCATTATTTTATCAATAAGACCATACTTTTTAATCTCTTTGAACATGAAAATATAGAAAGAAGAGTATATTATAGATTTACAATTATTATTCTCATTTATGATTTATAAATTTGTGTCACTCTCTTATATTTAAGATGAAAGAGAAAAAGAAGGAAGGGTCAGTAGCATTGTCAATTGTAACTACAATTGCAATATTTCTATTAATCACCATATTAATAATAATCATGCTCTATATGGTACAACAAAATAGTATTGCTCAAGTCCAAAATAATAATAATAATATATCTTCATCGTCGTCGTCGTCTACTATTACCACCAACAATACTATAAATACTAAAAATACACCAAACTCTATATCTTTATTTCTAGCAAAAGGATATGTAAATGGTAAAATTGCATTTTTTATCGCAACTGATGCATCTGATAATCAAACTGCTGCTTCGATAACCAAAAATCCAGGATTTAAAGTAAATTTTGCCCCAGCTTTAGCGTTGTCTCTAGAATCAACCCGTCAACAAGGTTATGAATTCATAAATGGTGTTAGAGGAGAAGGATCCTTTGGATTCCAACTTCCAATTGCAAGCGCATTGCCTGGAGATAAAAATTACACTCCACTAGTTCAGCTAAACTTTGTAAAGTGGAATTCCAATTCTTCTTTTACATCTACTGTTAGTGTAAGAGAATTAAAATCTGTTGATGAAATAATGGCTGCTCAAAAAAACGGTGAGCTAACAATTGCAAAGACAAATATAGTGATAAATAGTCCTGCAGTAGTTCGATAAGATAATAAAAGGTGATTATTGTTATTCATAGGCATCAGAGTTGATTAATCATACCTAGCCGGTGATTGGGTCTCATGTTGATATAGCACTTTATACTGTAGATTCAATTTTATTATTGGAACCTAGATTTATGTATAATTTTAAATCCATGGGAATTCTTTCAGTATCGGTAAGGGGTATCTCAGTATCTATGTAAATATTATATTTTAAATAGCAATGCATTTATTTTCTCTATCTGTATTACATTAATTAGTTAGAATACATTTAAAAGTCGTTCTGCGTCGAGGTAATAAGACATATCATCAAATCCATCTCACAGTAATAATAATAATGAGTACCATCCTCATCATCACCTTACAAAGTTTTTCTTGATTGTCTCACTATTTGTCATAGCCGTATCGATTCTGGCTATTTATTCTACTATTGCTGCATCTGAATATGGTCTAAAAAAAGATGATATGCAAATTCAGTCTCTTACACACTTAGTTAAATCTAATGATTGGTTGAATGATTATGAGGAACAGAAATTAGGAGAAATAATACTGCAGTCTCAAATAGATAATATGAATATCACCTTACAAAATAATAATGCTATCCACAATCAAGCCAATTATTATCTGCATAAATACAAGTCATATATTGATACTCTGCATAGTGATAAATCAGTTGAAGGTTCATTAGCAAATCTACAACATAAAGTAGAAGTTGAGAATAGTGCATATGAAAAGTCTTTACTCAATATTTCTGAAGCTTCAAAGATTATAACAACATACGAGCTTATAACTATACTACTAATTATAGGTGCAGGATTAGGTGGCACATCAGAAATTACAAAGAACAAGCTGATTGGATATCCAGGACTTGCTGTTGGTAGTGTAGGAGTAATAATATTGTTCTTGTTCTTGTTTACGGGTTCACCCATATAGCTGGACAACAACTAATTTCATATATTATTGTAGTCGGTCTAAATAAAGTGACAAGATTGGAATGGGCCGGGGTTGATTCTTCTATTAGCCGCTGGCATAGACACATACACACACGCCAAGAATATTCTTTTCCTACTCCCAATGTTTATATCAAAAGTTGACGTTTAAAAGACGTACATTGAAAGTCATCCAAGCTATTCCAGGCATGCCAAAATCTGTCACTGAGACAGAAGTTGAAGAATTTCTTCAAAGCAAACTCAACATACAGATCGCAACTATTGACGAAGAAGGATATCCTATGATCCAGCCTGCATGGTTCCTTTATGACAAAGAATCCGGCAAGATATACACAGCCACCTCAAAAATGTCAAAGAAGATTAAGAATATTCTGAGAAATCCTGACAAGATTTATTTTTCTATTGATGAGGAGAAATATCCTTACAAGGGAGTGAAGGGAAGAGGAGTAGCAAGAATATTTGAAGATACGCAGAAGAACTTGCCAATAGTAGAAAAGATAAACATAAAGTACCTGGGTACGCTTGAACATCCTGTTGCCAAGATGATAATAGAAAATACTAAAAATGGAAACGAGGTTGTGATTGAAATTACACCAAAATTCTTCTCAGCATGGGATTTTAGCAAGGCTATGTAGTTTAAGATTGATTGATTGATTATTATCACTTCTACCACTACTACCACCACCAACACTCACCCAAAATTCAACACGCAAAAATAGCATGATCACAAGTAAACCTTCTTTTTCATATTTTCTTATATGATCATTACCATTATATGCATGAGTTGGGAGTTTTGTTCAAGAAAGGATGAAACAAATGAGTACAAATCCATGGCCAGCACTGCCGTTATCCGAATGGAAAGACACCTATGAGACGCTGCACAGATGGACCCAAATCGTCGGAAAGATCCGGCTCACGCTCACACCACCTGTGAACCACTGGTGGAATACTACTCTGTATATCACACCTCGCGGACTCACTACATCCGCCATGTACTACAAGGATCGATACCTCCAGATAGACTTCGACTTTATTGATCATCTTCTACTTATCCAAACGACTGACTATTCTACCAAGTCAATTGCTCTCAGACCACGTTCAGTAGCCGATTTTTATCAAGAAACAATGGCGGCCTTGGAATCGCTTGAGATGCCTGTAACCATATGGACCACGCCAGTTGAAGTACAGGATCGAACACCATTTGAGCTTGATCAAAAACATGCGTCCTATGATCCCGAATATGCACAACGGGTCTGGCGCATACTGGCGCAGGCCAGCAGGGTACTTACTGAGTTTCGTTGCCGGTTCATTGGCAAGGTGAGCCCGGTACATTTTTTCTGGGGAGCCTTTGATCTAGCCGTCACGCGCTTTTCCGGACGTACAGCGCCTTCCCATCCAGGCGCACCAAATATGGCCCGTTTTGTGGCAGTGGAGGCCTATTCGCATGAAGTAAGCAGTTGCGGTTTCTGGCCTGGTGGAGGTCCAGTTAATGAACCAGCTTTTTACGCCTATGCCTATCCAGAGCCGCAGGGCTTCAAGGACTATACTATCCAGCCCAAGGAGGCGTTCTACCATACAGAGATGGGAGAGTTCCTGCTCCCTTATGATGTGGTCCGCAATTCGAAGTCACCTGATGAGGTCTTGTTGTCTTTCCTGCAGAGCACTTATGAAGCAGCGGCAATATGTGCCAAGTGGGATCGGCATGCGTTGGAGCGTCAGTAAGTTGATGTCGGTATCAACAGATATAGTTGATCGGAGTTGTTGATGATTATTTTTAGTCTGTAAAGTATTTTGATATCTGTTGTCTCCCACAAATTTTTATTTGTGGACTAGATTAAGTCCCAAAATTCAAGCCTTACCATTTATACAAACATAATAACAAATGTAAAGGCTATCACCTATTTTTGAGCTGGTCATACTCATTGAAAAATTAAGACCAAAAAATAAACCTACATCAAGTTAATGTTATCTACAACGGCGTCTTTAAATCTTTAAACTACGTGATAATGAGACATAAGCATGACTAATAAAAGAAAAGCAGCAGAAAACATAAAACTGACATTACCTGTAAGTGAATCAAGGGATCATATTCAAGGACCTGTAACTGCACCTTTAACTTTGGTCGAATATGGTGATTATGAATGTCCATATTGCGGCCAGGCCTATATGATCACAAAAGAAATTCAAGAACGTTTAGGAAGTAAATTACGTTTTGTATTCCGTAATTTCCCCCTTACCAAAGTTCGCCCCCACGCATATAAAGCTGCAATAGCCGCAGAAACTGCTGCTGCTCAAGGAAAGTTCTGGGAGATGTATGATTATTTATTCAAACATGGGCTGGCAGCTAGTGATGATAATTTGAGACGGTCTGCTGCCAACTTAGGATTAAATGTTGCTAGATTCGATCGTGAATTTCTCGATCTCACATATAGTCGCCACGTAGATGAGGACATACAAAGTGGTAAAAACAGTGGGGTAAAAAGTACTCCAACATTTTTTATCAATGGAGATCTTTACAATGGCGCTTGGGATCTGGATAGCCTTCTAAGTGCACTTGACGAGGAGGGTGTATTCAGTTGGAGGCAGACAAATAGTTCAATATAAAATTGCAAATACTATTTCTTCAACACCTTCACTTGATTGGACAAATTTCTATTTAGAAAAATTGCAAATACTATAGACGCTAATGAAATTAAAGTAGCCGTAAGTAAAATTAGATTATATGACTCTAAAGATGGAAATGAGGTCGAAATGCTACCAGATTTTACAAATACCTGGTTTGCTTGCATGTATATTCCAGCAATCACAGGTCCCACTGAGGATCCTATAAGGTAAATCAGAACATTCATTCCCAATGATATCCCACTGAATTGCTTTGAAGTTGAAGTCAGCACGACATTTACCGAACCAATCTGCATTAATGCTAACCCAATAGCTACTAACACAAGAATCGCAGCTATTGAGGCCTCTGTTGAATGAAACAAGAAAAGGATAAAAAAGCCTATAGTAGTAACGATGGTTCCTAGTATAATGGGTCTTAGATTTCCAAATTTGGATATTACGAAGCCAGAGGCAAATGAGAATATCAAAGATATTGTCATATAGGGAAGTTGAACATTTGCTATACTTAACGCGTCTCCTCCAAATCCTACAGGCAGCGGATTTCGTACCAAAATGGGAATGCTCTGATATACAACCATTAGTGCCATGAACCCTACAAGGTCTTTTGACGTCTTTGAACGTCAGTAGCCATTAACTTCTTTCTTTTTTCTTTGCCAAGTAGCAAATATTTGGCACCAGATTCCATAATAGAATTTCTCTTATTGCTACTATTTTTGTTGCAAATTTATGGCAGACTTATTATTACTATCTTCACTATGCGATAATGGTATTGATGCATCTTCTGATTTCGTGGTTCCTGTTGCAGCTATAATATTATTGCTTGTCCAGATGAAATTCTATTGTTAGTATTGTGACTGCTACTTATTTTCTTATTTTTCATCTGAACTTATAATGATAATCGATGGAAATATATTAAATATAGAAATGATAAGCCTTAAAAAGTTTATACGTTGAATATATAAAAAATCTTCCTTATTGAATCGGTTTGAATAGCATATGTGTATAATGCTCCGCATAGATATGAAAATTATCGTAGATACTACAGAAGAGAAATTCACGGTATTAAGTGAACACTGAAGATAGACAACGGTGTTAGATAATGCTAAGTGGATCACTGGGCTGAACGATTTATTGTATTAGTTATTGTATCGCACCGATTTGCTTAACATTCCAACCTGATCATAGAACAACCTCTCTTCTAGAATTTTTCCATTCTTCCATTGGGCAACAGTGCAAAACTCTAGATGAAATTTCTTGTTAGTAGGTTGAATCATTTTCCCATCAAGACCCTTCATTGGGCCTTTGAATGTACCTGTGAAATCTGCTACTGAGCAAGTGTAATCATCATTTGAAAAAAGGATCTTGTACGGATTGTTTACAAGGTGGTTGTCTGGAAATATTTTAAAGAACTCGATAGATTCTTCACGATGGTTATGAAGCCCCCTTGTTGGCTCTGGCTGTCCTGGCCAATATACTGCTACTTTATCAGCATGCCGTTCTTCAAATGTATCCCAGTCTTGTGAATTCCAAGCATCGTCAAGTGTTCTCATTAATTCCATATTTTTCTCTTCAATGCTCATCTTTTATCACAAGACTGGTGTTAAACAAAACTTTTAAGAATTATAGAACGAAAACAATACTAATACACAAGTAAAATAACTTTTTTTCATAATATAGTGCTATTTCCACTAAAATGTAAAACAGCCATATATTATTCTGTAATCGTTTATTTATTTGCTTGTATGAAATGAACTATTGAAGTAGTCTTAGAGGGATTTGAGCTTTCTGGTAGGCGCGTTCATTCTATTCAGTATTTAATAGATTTTTTTTATCTAACTAACATTACCGAAGATTTTGCATGATGTAGGACTTTATTTGATACACTACCAATTATCCATTCCTTAAATTTACCCATACCACGGCTACCCATTATTATAAGATCAAATTGTTTCATTTCACTATATCCAATAATTTTGGAAGCAGGATCGCCTTCTTCAAGAACAGTATTAATATTTATTCCACTCCTATTAGCCATCTCTTTGCATCTTTCAAGTATTTTCGCAGATTCGCTTTTATAATCTGCATGGAGTTTTTCAATAGTTTTTGGTGAATAAATATAAAGAGAAGGCAGATCCTCTATTATATACAAGACTGTAATTTGTGCTTCTTGGATTTTTGTTGCTAAAAAAATAGCCTGTTCTAATGCTCTAAATGAGTTTTCCGAACCATCCACTGGAACTAATATCTTAGAAAGCATTATTAATTATTTTATTTTATAATATAATTAATTCTTTGTTGTATACTAACTAACAAAAGTTAGTTTACAGATTTTTCTTAATATGTAAGGTTTACTATGCTTAAAAATCCTTTTACTTGGTTTTAAAAGATATACGAAATTATGTTAGGCAGTATAGTCATGAGCATTTTATAATCAAAGAGAATCGCGCTAAATGGTACATTAACCTATCGTCTACTTTCATTGCCAGGATACATATGCCATTTTTAGATATTTTATTTAGCAATGAGTATAACGCCTTGACTATTGCTAGATTAAGTATATTTGTTTGGAGTGTCATCTTAATTATTTTCAAAAAAATTTTTACTCTACTCTGACTTCTTTTCCTTTAGGTTTTGTTTGCTCCTTTTTATTGAATGTTATCTCTAATATTCCATTCTTGTAACTTGATTTAGCTGTTTCAATATCTGCATTATGCGGATAGTAATAAATAAAGAACCATGGAGATTTATTAAAACACATTTTTTATTTTACTGTGAAGTTAGAACCCGTCTTCTTCTTCTATTTAATACTGCTATTATTGTGCCAACAATCAGAGTTATTATTCCTACGATGAATAAGATTATTCCTACCATTATTCCACTTAGAGGCTGTAGATTAACTTGATTATTATTTCCTATAATTGGTAAATATCCAAATATGCCTCCAACCTTTACTGGGTTAGAGCCTAAGTTAGTAATGATAAGAGTGTATTCTCCTTGTACATCTGGCTTAAATGTGGTAAATAGTCCATCATCATCATTCTTATTGTTGTCACTACCGCTGTTAAACTGATTCTTATTTATTACTACTCCACCTGGATTTCTTACTTCTCCAATGATGGCGACATTTGATGCCTGTTGCGATTGTGTTTGTATTTCATCACCATCTTTCAGATTCAACATGCAATGCTATTAATATTGGGCGTTCTGTATCTGTTATTTGCAAAGTTCTATTTGCTGATGCTGATTGATTTATAGAAACAATGTTCAGAATGATACTCTCGCTTAATACTAAACCAGCTAAACCAATGCCATATACTGCTGTTAATATTATGCCTGTAACAACTAAAACAGCACCTGCAATTAAGATTATATATCCTCTCTGTAGCATTTACAGGTTTCCCTGGAAGTTATGGCTAATAAATTGTATATGCTATAACTTATTTATAAGAGGCATAGACATATCTATAAATTAAACTGCAACATGCTACTTAAAATTGAATAATGCATATCATTATTGCTATAAAAAGGATATATAATTGTCTTGATAGGATATTTGGATAAAAAGTAATTCAGGTCGCACAATTAAATTGGCTGGTAAAAAGAGATTTTCAACAGAATATACTATGCTCTCCATTCTTGAATATTTCTGTATAAATTTGAATACTGCTATTAGCAAATACCATATTATAAATAAGATACCTGCAATTAGACAGCAACGTCAAGACAGAGTGTCGTCTATTATGAGTATATTAGAATCAAACGGATTTATAAAATCTATAAAGACTTCTGCAGATTCTACTTTTTATCAAGTAACAAATAAGGGAATAGATGCATATTCAAAATGGGTTAAAGACTTCCTTGATTTTGCAAGATCAGCCGAATCACAAAAGAATAGCAGTTATGATACAATATAATGTAATTGTCAGTCAGTATATTGAAGTTGACTAACAAACATATTATTACATTATAGTAAGAGGTTTTTCAACTAATATAATATAGTTAATGTTGTTGTTTTCATGTTGCATTGCGATATTATATGCGTCTTTTGATATATCATCTCCTATAATTACCGCCAAACCAATCTTGTTTTTTGTTAGTGAGATATAATTTGAAAGTGCTTTGGAAAAAGATTCAACAGTATCTTTGTCTACTGTTTCATCTATAACTTTTATTATAATAGAACCATATTCTTGTAGTGATTGTTTAAGATCAATACTTCCGCTATCATCACTACCACTCACATTATCTTTAATATGGTCTTGATCTATTAGAACATCAAATAATATCTCATTCTTGTTGTTGTTGATCTTGATATTGGCGTCTAGGAAATTCTTATAGTTTTCTTTCGATGAAATATATTTTCTCAAAGATTCTCCTATCTGTTCCACTGTCTCTGCTATTGCATGTAATGCTTCTTCTTTGGACCTATTAGTCATAGCAATATTCATGCCTGCTCTTATGGAATTTCGTTCAAAGGTTTTCGCCCAAGAACTTAACATTCTTTTTGATTTCAATAAATTATTAAGTAAATATAGTGTTGTAGCAAATAAAATCACAGAAAAGATTGTAATAATACTATCAAATCCAGCGTCTGGTATTATTTCGGTATATCCTGTCGTATGTAATGTATCTAATAATGCTATGACAAATAACGCAAATATTAGACCAATGACAAGAATAAGATTTTTTCCTAGAGTATCTATCAAGCTTGATGCTACGTGAGCATATTTAGTTGCTAATATAGGAGAGTGTAGACCATTGTCATATAAATCCCGGAAATTATTCATAAGTCACAATTATCTTATTATGCATTGTTAGGCTATATAATATATGCGAGAACTTAATTCTTAGTGAGACAAAAGCTTCACTATCTTAGAATTATTATAATTTGCAGAAAATTTTAAATAATTAAAAACGACAAGAAAATGGGTAAAAATATAGTTGTTATCTAGTTACTTCTCTTATTCTCTGTAGCAGGTATATAATAACTTATTTAGTAACAGAATCAACTATCAAAAATACTCAAAGAATTCCTTTTTTGCTCATCCCATAAACTAGCTAGTTAATAACCTCTTTGCTTCTTCAGCTTGACTGATTGAACCATTAGAGTCACCGTCTTTTAATATCTTAATTGCTGCTTCTATACGCTTCTCTGCATCAACAGCAGATGTAACACCTTCCAATGATTTCTCTGTTTGTAATAGCTGTTTTCTTCCTCCGTCAGTGTCTCCACTTTTTATCGCCATAATAGCAGACTCTATCTGCTTAATTACTTGTTCATTAGAAGAGTTTGCTGCTGTCGTATTTGTATTATCATTTGACTGTAGTGTTGCACTAGAAAGAACGATATTTGACATTAATATCAAACCTGCAATGGTTCCAGTTATCAAGATTGTAGATAAAATATTTGTATTGTTAGTTTTCATTAGTGACCGTATCTGGTTGAACATTATAAAAATAATGTAGTAATAAAGTTAGTGCATGGGAGAACTTTGTTCTTATAATACTTAAATAAAATGTATAATAAGTGTGGAGGAAGATGTCTATATCCTCCATTATAAGATATATTTTATTAACACTAATTGTATCAACAGCTGTAATCTACTTTGTAGTCGCATCACAAGAATATAGTGACTTGGTTGATTTTCTGCAAGTAGGTATCCAAGGTGAAACACAAGAAAAACAAGTTGAAATGACTCTTTTTATAGGTGCTGGAATTGTATATCTTGGATTATTTGTTTGGATCCTTAAGACAAAGATTAGAAGTAAGATTCCATACATTGTTGTAGCAGCAGTATCTGTTATATTAATTGCAACGTATGCAGCATCTAGAACAATAGGTGTTCCAATAGTGGGAGTAGAGTATTACATAGGCAAGCTAGACATGGTTAGTAAAGCACTTCAAGTAATAATGATTGGCATGTCAGTATATTTGATATCCACGATACGAAAAACCAAAATAGTAGAGAGCCTAAGATAGATATCAATTAGAGATATGAATAAATTTCTTACTCCTACACCAATTGTGATATTAGTAACAGTCTTAGTGGTATTTGTTGTAATTATGTCCTCAAATGTATTTGCTTCGTATGCTAATTCCTTTTGGAATTCCAATACAGATATAACATTTGTCAGCTCTCCGGCTAATACCAGCTCTTCTACTACTACAAACCCCTCTACTCCTATAACCGTTATAACAATTTCTGAAGGAAAAGATGGAAAAACAGTATACATACCTTCCAGTACAACAATAAAGGTGGGAGATGAAATCTTGATAGCAAACAATGCTACCTCTCCTCATAGTTTCACTAATGGTAATGGGCCCACTGATCCTCTTTCAGGAAAATTATTCAACACGGGTCTGATCAATCCTAGGGGCTTTATTGAATATGTAGCACACAATCTTATGCCTGGAAAATATGCTTATTATTCTACTTCCGATCCATCTGTGAAAGGAGAAATAGTAGTAGTGACAAATAATCAACAATAAATAATCCGACCGATAACTCGAAAGCAGACATAACATCCAATTTTTATTTCAATATTCTTAGCATTAATATTTACAAAGGATACCAAGACTATCCGATGACCGACGCAATAGAAAATCCTTAATAATAACAGTGGAGGTTATTTTTATCACAATAATCATTATTGCTACTACTACTTTATTTCCAGAAGAAATACTGGCACAACAGGAGAATAAACAGACAAATTTAGTTGAAGAGAATGAGATT
>CAWIMJ010000021.1:0-75900 GCA_963837175.1 uncultured Nitrososphaeraceae archaeon | reverse complement strand
CGCTCGGAACATTATTCCTACTACAATGATGTCATCATGAGTAGTGAAGCTTCGGGCTGCAGCAAAAACTGCAATAGGTATCATTGCAAGGATTTCATACTGGTTATATAAGATAAATATTCTTCTCCGCACTTGTTGTGATTTGCTCATCCTTGTGTAGAAACCAAGCGCCATGATTGCAACAACGAAGGCATCAAAAATATAAACAACAAGTGTTTCGATGGCCTTGGTAAGAGAGGATACATAACAACAAGGACAATTATATCTGCAAGAGTAAGAAGAGCTAGCGCAGTGTCGCCTCTTTTTCCAATGAGCTATTGACGTATTGTTTGTGAATAATAAATCTTGTATCGTGAGTTTATTACCATAAATATTCGTAATAATTGGTATGTGAGGGTCCTATTAGCCACATTCATATCTACATTAAGACAATGTATATCAGAGAGAATTCATAATAGAGTTCTTACTATTGTTTTTTGGGATATTAGCGGTTTTTCTAATATGTGTAATGTTTTGAAAAATGAACCACATTTGATAGTTGAGTTTTTACAAGAGTATTTTACGATGGCAAATAAAATTATTAATAAGCATAACAGGATTTTAGACAAATTTATTGGAGCTGGTATAATGGCCTATTTTGGTTATAAAGATTCCGATGATGGGATAGAAGGAGCATTCAAGTCCATAAACGCTGCCTTTGAATTACAAAAATCTTTTGAAGAAATCAGATAGAATGGATTGAAATATGGAAAAAGTAATTTCGGCATGAAGTGACGACTATAGACCTAAAATTTGGAATAAACACAGGTAAAACATTGATTGGAAAATTTTCAACCATTGAAAGAGATCAATTTACAGCATTTGGCCCGACTGTTAATCTGGCAAGTAGGTTAGAAGCAAGGACAGAAGATAATCAAATTATTATTTCTGAAAATACTAAAAATAAAATTGAATATAAAAATTATATTCAAACTAAAAACTATAATGATTGATCCGAATCATAAAATAAAGGCATTTGAATATATTGATAGATATTATGAAGTATTAAATTAATTTTATATAGGAAAATTTGTTGTTGTTATATCTGCTAGCATTTTATATGACGATCATGTTGATGCCCAAATTTGATTTGATAGGATTTTGAAACTAATCCGATCGAAAGTTCATTACTGTTTGGTTGCTACAGGTATTCTTTTTTCTAATCCAGAGATACTCTCTGCTGATATCCGTTCCAGTGTCACTATGAAAAAGAGAATTCTATGAAGCTTAAAAGGTTTGCTTAGAAATCTCAAGTAAAGCGCGGGGAGTGGGATTCGAGCCCACGAGTTCTTTCGAACATGGGATTAGCAATCCCACGCCCTACCAGGCTAGGCGACCCCCGCTCTAATGCAGTAAAGGTTTAGTAGCATTATATTAATTATAGCAGATCGATACTAAAGTAAAAATTCAAACTCCTAAGGCATAAGATTATAGATCATTTATAAATTTTACAGACTTTTTGTTAAAAGGTTATAAAATAGGTATACTTGGTTATAGTATCTTTGAACCTTAAGGAATCAAATGAGATTTTTAGAAAGGCCATAATTAAGACTTACTTTGAGCCAGAATTATTAAATATGGATTATCACAGATCTTTTATTAAACATCCGTTAGTGCGTTACGATGGTTTAACAGTAGAAGATGTTTTACATCTTTATTTTGACATTGTAACAGGAAATGATTATCCTGACGGCGACGAATGGTTCAGCATTGAATATCTATTACCTCATAACATAAAATTACCAGACTATTTGAAAGGCCCTGACTATTTTACAACAATTACCGTTTCAGAAGATAAACATTTCTGGCGACACAGAGAATTGATTCGTTTCAAATATGGTAAAGCTAAGAAACTATCAGAATCATTAGCTTTTATAAATAAAAAATATCGTGAGCTTAGCAAAGCTTTACATGATTCATCAGTTGTTAATCAATTAAAATAATTATCCCCAGTTTAAAAAATATAAAGTTTCAATATACATGATTTGAAGATGGTCTATATAATGTTAGGTTGAAAATATCAACTAGAGCAACAGCTCAAGAAGAAGACAGAGAACTCAATAGAGAATGTTCCCCACTAATTGTACCTAGTAAGAATCAGAAATTTTTGAATCAAAGTTTGTATGTCTGCTAGTTCAACTAGAATAATCTTATTTGCTGAATAGCCTCTTGTGTTCTGCCATCATGCATCTATTATAAATAACATCAATCCCACTTTCTTTCGCTTTTCTTTCTGCTTCTTCATTATATATGCCTTCTTGCATCCAAATCACTTTGATTCCTTTTTTCTTGATAGTATCCATTACTACAGCTGGTACATCTTCTGATTTTCTGAATACATCAACGATGTCAATATTTTCTTGCACGTCAGCAATGGATTGATATGATTTTCGTCCTAGAATCTGTGACATAGTAGGATTCACTGGGATAATATTGTAGCCGTGTTCAATAAGGTATTTAGGAACGTAATGCGCTGCCTTTTCTTCGTTTTTTGACATTCCTACTACTGCAATATTTTTTAAGTCATAAATTTTTCTCAATTCAGAATCAGAATGGAGATCTACTTTCATGTCAATAACTATTGTTGTTTATTATATTTATTAATTCGAGCTTAGCAGGTGCCAAATATTCTTGCTTGATCATAGTAATAATAATAATGATTTCTTGTAAAATAGTTGGAGAGAAATATCCATATTGGCAGATTTTTGCTACTTGTTATTACAGCACATAACCAACGATCGCTCGTTGTATAGTCTATTTGAGAGAAATTATAGAAAAAAATGCACATAAATCTGTGAATCACAAACAATGGGTATAAGATATAGTCAGAAAATAACTCAGTAGTGCTATACGGGATTTGGCAATTCTTTCTGTCTCTAAAAAATCATTTCACCTAAGATACAGATTATTATAAATATATATGATATGTTCTAATTTATTTACAAGTTATCGCTAACTCTAACTATAACATACCTATATAACTGAAGGACATTTACGATTTAGAAAAAATTGAAAGGATTAATGAAAATTTGTAATATAATTCTAGAAAGCTCAATAGAGAGTATGAATCAGAAGCATTATTATTAAAATGAATTCCATTATATTGATTTAACCTTATATTCTATGAAAAACTGTTATTGTATAGAATTGTCTTTTTCCTATACCTTAGTAGTGTAAGCATGTTATGGTATTTTAGAAATGAAAAAAGCGAGACAAAATCGGTTTGCAAAATTCAAAGGAAGGATATAGTAATACATGTATCTCTTTATCTTATAATATAGCTATACAGTCTTCCAAATTACTACTTGTTTAAGATTTAAAGGAATATCACTAGTGATAAATATATATTATATATTGTGTACATATATTTCATGCAAATATTAATACCTGCCTCTTTTAACTACCGATCTATTACTGCTCTTGGGATATCCTTAATAGCCGATGCCGTTGATTTCATTGCAGCTCCGATTTTCAGTACCCCTATAATTGGAGACATATTTGATGTTATTGTAACTAGTATATTGTTTTCGATAACAAGAAGTAAAGTATCTTCGGCGATAAATACAATTGAATTTATACCTTTTGTCGGCGACTTTATTCCAGTATACACGTTATCCACATTGCTATGGATTTATAGAGAATCGAGAAAGCGCAACAACGTTGAGCATAAAAAAATATTAGGTCAGTAGCCTTACTTACTTTTTGACAATATAACAAAAAGACAGATAAATACTTTTTAAATAATTTTTTATATGTAACGCAACTAACATAGTACATGACTTGTAAATTCTGCTGGTGTAAGACTTCTTATTCTTTCTATATTTTTTCTCTGCTCTCAGTTCTGCGGCCATCTAAGTTAACGATATGCTAACAGGCAAACAAATACTGCAATACATATATTGTCCTAATTCATTCTATGTTGTTATACGGACATGGAAATTTTACAGGATAAAAATCTTGCCAAATATCTATTTGAAAAATACACATCAAATCCAAAAAACTGGAATTTTATTATCTCCACTTCGTTACAGGACGGATTCTTCGATGCTACAATTTCGAATACTGATGAGGTATGGCAACTCAAGATTGACTCAATTTATAAACCATTACCATTAGTAATTGGGACAAAGGTAGACTTAGACTCCACAAAGATAGAAAAGAGGATCAGTAGTAGTCCTTTGCCCTTTGGATACAGAAAGCTTGAACCACCTACAATAATGAATATTTTAAAGAATCTAAATGAGGAACAACATATGAATGCTCATAAAGAATCTTATGGTAATAATTATCTTAATTCAATTCTCAGTTCGCTTGAAACCGTAAGACCAGTGAGCGGAAAGAATTATGTATATGGACCAGTTGTCTTTACACATAGAAATCCAGTGAATTCTAATGAATATCAAAAGCAAGTTGCTGAAAAACTAACCTTCAAATTACGTGATAATTTGAGGAATAGATATTCAAGTTATGGATAGATAAAGGGAGATTTTCATATATATTGTAGTCGATTAGTATTACGCGCCTAGCCATTATAACCCCTTAAACTATAGATGTTTTGGACTTGTGATGCTCTAGCGAGTACCAGAGGGGTGGGGAAACACTGTTATCTTTGGTTATAGTCAGAAATAGATAATAAACAATAAGATTTAGATAACTATAAAGTAGAAAGAGGATCAGATAATAACTTGATATCAGTTATGAGAAACATCTTCAACTTTTTCAAAACTGACGCAGTATTCTTGATCACTATTCTGTCTTTTATATATATTGGATATTTTGATTACGCTGGTGCACAGCCGGTTATCAACGAGCCTAACATAAGGGCAGAGATAGTTACTGAAGGATTATCTTCTCCTACAAGTATGGCCTTTATAGATAATAATAATATTTTAGTTTTGGAAAAGAGTGGCTCAGTACGTCTTATTTCCAATGGTATTCTACAAGAGCAGCCAGTGTTAAATGTACCAGTTGATATACAGAGTGAACGTGGATTATTAGGAATTGCTATTCTAGGCGATGATACCGTATTCCTTTATTTTACTGAAAACGGTCAAACATTAAGAAATAGAGTATATCGATATAATTGGAATGGAGAATCTCTTGTCAATGCTACTTTAATTCTAGATCTTCCTGCGATACCCGGCCCAAATCATAATGCAGGAAAATTAATAATAGGACCTGATCATTATCTTTATGTAATAATAGGAGATCTGAATCATGATGGCAAGCTTCAGAATTTTCTAGATGGGCCAGAGCCTGATGATACTGGAGTCATATTCAAATTAAATCCGAATGATGGTTTAGCAGCTCCTAACAATCCTTTTGTAAATAGTGGCAACAGTGTATTAAACAGATATTATGCATATGGTATCAGAAATAGTTTCGGAATAACAATAGATCCCGTTACAAATATGTTGTGGGACACCGAAAATGGACCGAGTGAGTATGATGAAATTAATCTGGTCAGACCAGGTTTTAATAGTGGATGGCAAACAGTTATGGGTCCAATTTCTAGAAGCGGCCACACTGAAGATGAACTGGTAAATTTCCAAGGATCGCAGTATATTGATCCTGTATTCAGCTGGAAAACTCCCCCTGCAGTTACAGACATAGAGTTCT
This sequence comes from uncultured Nitrososphaeraceae archaeon, assembly GCA_963837175.1. Lineage (GTDB taxonomy): Archaea > Thermoproteota > Nitrososphaeria > Nitrososphaerales > Nitrososphaeraceae > JAJNBK01. Next base: position 70,242 of record CAWIMJ010000021.1, on the reverse strand, counting down.
TACATTCCTCAAAATTTGGAGATAAATATGCAAATAACATTTTCGTTGGCGACAACAACAATGGTAATATATATTATCTGGAAGTTAACGAAAATAGGACTGGGCTAAAGTTTGACACTAGTCAAACAGGTCTACTAGATCTTATAGTTGACAATGAAAAGGAATTATCAGCAATTATTTTTGGGTCTGGCTTTGGCAGCATAACTGATATAACAACTGGTCCAGATGGTTTTTTATACATACTGTCATTTGAAGATGGGATAATTTATAGAATTATCCCATCTTCAAATGATCAGGTTGAAGCACAGTAGACTTATAAGTAAATACTAGAAGCAGAAGAATACCTTACCTTTCTTTAACTATGTGTCCCATTAAAATGCCTTTATTATAGCAACTTTCCAAAAGCCAGCTGATTGTATGGCTTTTGTTTATACTACTCAAACATGGAGCGGAAATAAATAATAGGTTCTCTAAGCACATAATACTTTTCCATTTATTATTGCCTTTGTTCATATTTTGTATCATACAACAGTTACTGCAAAACCTAGAAATAATAACACAGAGGAATAGTCAGACAGAATTAGGCAGCATGTGCTGTCAAAGAAGACAATAATAAATGGATTTCAATTTTTAAACTACTACATGAAGAGATGTTCTAATTGCAAACTGCTTATTAGAAATTATATTATGTTCTTAAATATCTGATAAGCAAATATGTCTAAAAATAAAATATCCAATAACTGATTATTCATTTTAAACTAACTTTTCCTAATTATTGCTAAAAAGAATAAGATTAGAATACCAAATGTCATTGAAGGTACTACTAAATCACTATAAGATCCACTTAAAAATTTAAAGATATTTTCCAAATGTTCATAAAATAAAAAGGCAGTAAATAGAGCAAATGCCGCTATGACGTATTTTATTTTCTTTTCTCTTCTTTAAATCTGTATTTCTATAAGCAGAAATGGATAGTGCCAACAAAAGAAGGGAGAGTGTCGTACTGCTTACATAAATCATGCCTTCTACAGAGTCAATTAGTTCAACCTCAAGAAGAAGAAAGAGAAATGATCCAAAAATAATCAATATATCTCTTCTGTTGTTAATCTCCCCTAGATAATGACAGAAATATTTCAGCTAGTCTATTACTCCACTTATCCCAAATGTCAGGATAATAATTCTTCAACAATACCACTATGTATTTGGAATCAGCACTATCAGGAAGTTGATATCTCTTGTACCTTCCGTCTCTAATCTAATCTCATATATTATTTTAAGAGCAATTAAGCGTCTGACATGCCAGTTTACAGATGCTGCTGATATTCCAATGCTGTTTACGATATCTGTATGAGTTGGATTATTTCGCTCAATAATAAACATCAGTATTTTTCTTGCAGTTTCTTGGCTTAATACTTGCAATATATTTTTTTCATTATCCTTAAAAATCCCGTAAGGAAAATAAAATTTATACGAGCCTTGTCTAGCTGAAGTTATCTTCCGCATTTCTTCTAGTCGGGATAATTGGTATTGAACAGATCCTACCCGATATATCTAACTGCTTTTGGATCTGCCGTAGATGACATCCTGGCTTTTGCTGAATAAAGCGTAGCACCTTATCAGTATTTCCTTTGAGATCATCTTTCACAATTAATCAAAGAACACCTCCTGCTCCTCCTCCAAACTCATAAATGAGTGTGATAGTTGCTGCTGAGAGGTAAAAGTATGTATGTAAAGACACCACACTTACTTTGCAATGTAATAAAGCTTTAATTTATTTTTGGCTGCTGCCGAACATTCATCTCTTGATGACTTTTTCAAACTTTGTAAATACAATTGTGCTAATTTGTAGGTGGATATGTATTGCAAATAACTTTAATATGCACTAGCTTTAGGTATATACATAACATCAGATCAAAGAACCTAATTGCAACACAATGAACTTATCTACAGCTGTTGGACAAATAAAAGTCCATGAAAGTAAGAGTCTATTTCTGCAAAGAGCCTGATATTGAAATTATTCTGAAAGGCAATGAATTTAGTAGACAGGCATTAGATACTATTTATGATTTAGTCTGGGAATGTGAGTTTAAGAATATTCTCAATGCAGGTAGAGTTTGGTTAAAATTTAGAGAAGACAAAAAACCATTTGGTATACCATTAAAGGAACGGAGAAGCCATTACAGAATATCGCCAGGAGATGTTATTCAAATAACAGATGAATTTTATTTAGTTAATCCAGTTGGAATAAGAAAGATAAAAGTCATTGATTAGAATCATTATTAGTGTCTATATTGTATAATTTTAATGCTATGAAGTAAGCTAAATAGAAATAAACAGAACCCTTCTATATATGTGAACATAATCCCACCTACTTCTATTTATATTATGAGATTAATTGAGAATTGAAAGTTGAGAGTAAGTATTCGGAAAAAGATTGTTTACAGCTTTTCTTGTAAGTGAATTATGAAGCCTATTGGAAATGGAACTCGAACCGAGACTTCAAAATTCCACTGGATTATAAAATTGATACTAATAGATGGTAGCTAACTTATTTTTTATTTCTTAAGCAATTAAAGTTTCTATTCAGGCAATTTGAATTTGTTAACTGAATCCACTTACATATAAGATTTAAGTATATGATTCAATATAGCTTCTGTAGAAATCAGACAAATATTTTTTCTCTTTTATTCAATATATTGTAATAGACAGACTTATTCCATTTTTCTAATAAACTATATAATTGAAGTTTTGTCCTCGGTATTCTTTCCCTTCTTTTTTTTAATATGTGTGTCTTTACCATAAAAGAATTAAGTTTCATCCTTAATTCTACATTATGTAATATAAATATGAAAGATAAACTGTTTCTTCATTAAGTTTTGAAATTCCTTGTAATACATACTTCATCTTGCTTCTATGGCATAGTAGCATCTTTTTCCTACACATCCGAACTCAGCATTATCTAATGGAACTGCTTGTAGAATCACCTTAGCAAACTCTGATGACAGTATTGTATTTTGTACCATCTGTTTCAATGCTTCTGACATGTTATTTTCTAGTTGTCTATACAGTGAATTATTAGATGAACTATATAGTTCAAAAGGAATTTTCAAAACTCCTTCGTTTAGTACTTTAATGTACCATTATCCGACCTTCAATGTTTTCATCCATTAGAATGCATTCAGGCAATTCTTGTGCCCATTACTAAACATTATATCAACTGAATATAGACGTGAATGCCAAAGATGGCTATTCTGAAGTAGTTACCGATCAACTAATGGTTTCTTCAAATGATGTTGCAAAGCTCTAACAACTTTTTTAGAAAATTTTAATTACTTACTATTAATTACTAGATCATTGTATATATGAATAAACTAATTCTGTTTGCCTTTATGACGATAATAAGTATTTCAATTTTATCAGTTGCTGCTAATAATCCTATTATCATTATACATCAACAAAATGTATTAGCGCAAATAAATAACATTAGTTTCAAGACCTATGTAAATTCTATTTATGGAATATTGATGCAGTATCCTTCTGATTGGAAAAAGGTAGAACCTGGTCACTTTTCTCAAACAAATAATTTTAATATCATCGTTGGATACCTCTCACCTAAAGAAAGCGCTTTATATAGATCTCCCCCGGCAGCCCTTAGTGTAGGAATACAAAATTTATTGAATTCTCAGAGTATAACACTAGATCAATATTCTGATGCACAGATTAACTTCATAAGAAAACAGGCCAGTGTTCTTGAATCAAACACAATTACTCTTAAAGGTGATAATAATACTCGTGCACACAAGCTAGTCTATATTAATAGTGAAGGACAAAAGATAATGCAAGTCTGGACGATAAAAGACGATAAAGCATATCACATTACATATGCTACAAATGAAACCAGATACTATGATTACCTTCCACCTGTACAAAAGATGATTGATTCGTTTGAGATTCTATACAGTTAATAACAAAATCCAATAGCATTGACCCTTGTTTGTCGTCGTCATCATGTCATCTGATGATGGTTATATGCCACCACCAACTTCCTTTCCCCTCAAAGCCTTCTGAGTAACATTATCTTTGTCACATACATTGTATCGTTCCGTTTATACTTGCAGGGAGTTGATCAGATGCAATTAGCACCTGATGAAGATTGATTCCCTTCGCCCTGAATTACATATGCTGCTTGAGATATTACCATTGTTATTGGCGATCCACATAACTATAAATGCTGTCAATACTATTACAAACTCTAGTTAGACTTTTCTCATACATGAACAATAATATATCATATACAGAAAGGTATGGCATCTATCTTAGAGGAGAATTGCTCAACTCTATGATGACACACTGTGGCTGCTCTAGAGCATCTGAGCTAAAGGATTGACTTGCATATGCAATTTATCTTCTATCAGTACTTACCGTTCCTACAAGTCCAAGTGTCTGTGTGTTTCCTATGCAATGGATGTTTGTCTTGTTTACTTCATATTCTAACAATAGCGAAGACGATGAAGGGACTATAGAAGATGATTTTGCTTCCAATATTATTTTCAATTGCAATGTCATTGTCATATTGTGACGATTTACTGTTATTTCTAATTCTGTTGAAGTCCAAAGTAGTAGTCGTTGCGCTACTGCTTACAGCAGGATTGTAATATTGTTTATTATAAGGTTAGTCATTATCTGTATGTTTCACTACCTTCACTGCCTTTGTATCCTGTAAGTTTAGCATGGACATATAGCATTCTTTAACCTAAAACAAAACCTTACTTCTTGCATATATTATCAAGTTATAATCAACCTCCTCATTTTTTACTTCTTTTTGGTCATGGCAAATGTGACTTAGCTAAATTTCAACCAATCATAGGTGAGAACTCCTCAGAATATATAAATACACTAAAATAATTTTTTGATGGCAAGAGTAATAAAAAGAGTGTGTAGCATTTAACATATGCTACTAAAATATAAACAGAATTTGCCACTTATCGCTTATAGTTAATATTTGTAGCATGTATTTGATTATTTGACACAATGACTACCAAGAGTACTGGACCTTCTCAGATTTTACATATTGGATTTGATGATACTGACTCTTTGAAGGGCAGATGCACTACTCACTTGGCATTTAAAATTACAGACTATTTGCTGAGGGAAAAAAAAACAGACTTTCTTGATTATCCACTACTTATAAGATTAAACCCAAATGTTCCTTGGAAAACACGTGGTAACGGTGCTGTTTGCCTTAGAATTAAGGCAAAAAATCATGAACAAATTATGGAAAGTATAAAACAACTCGTAGAAGAAGGATCATCAATATACTCAGGAGCAAATCCTGGTCTTGCATTTTATGATAGAGAACAAGTCCCAGAAGATATACAGGAATTTAGTAATATTGCTATGTATGACAGTTTAAGTAAACAAAAAGCAGAAACTCTGGCGAAAAAATATGGAATTAAGTATTTCACTTTTGGAAACGGTCAAGGTCTAGTAGGCTCACTAGCTGCGATCGGTTGTTTGTTACATGGCGACCATACGTTTGAAGCAATAGCATACAGAAAACCAGAAAATTGCGGGACTCGTAGGATACTAAATATTTCCAAAGTAATAGAATATAGCAAATATACATTTCCTAACACTTTCAACAATTATGATCAATATCACAAACGCATTTTAATTGCTCCACATGGGCCGGATCCTGTTTTTTGTGGTATAAGAGGTGAAAATCCAGAAGCGGTTGTATCATCATTAGAAACGTTACAACCAGAAGAGAAATTGGAAGGGTATATGGTTTTCCGCTCAAACCAAGGAACGGATATGCATTTGAAAAATGAGTTAAAACTATCAAAGGTCAAAGCTTACATGGCAGGTCATGTGCGATGCAAAATAAAAACTAAGCCTCTTATAATCAAAGGAGGGCACGTCTTATTCACGGTTGAGGATTTTACTGGTGTCATTTTTTCTGCTGCAATATATGAGCCAACATGTTTAACAAATATTGCATCCCAGTTGGAACCAGGAGATTTAGTTAGAATTGGATGCGGAGTTAGGAAAGCAACATCGAAATATGCAAAAATTTTGAACATAGAGTATCTTTCTATTTTGAAACTTGTTCAAACTTATGATATAAGCAATCCTTTATGTAAAGATTGCGGAAAGAGAATGAAATCAGAGGGAAAAAATAAAGGATTCCAATGCAATAGATGTGGATATAAAGACCATAATACAGAGAAAGTGTATGTAGCAAGAGATAGAAACCTTGAAATTGGACTCTACCTTCCGGCTCCAAAATCACATAGACATTTAACCAAACCTATCTATAGATATGGAATGGAAAAGAAATCACTAAGTTTTATCTCAGATTCAAAATTATTTGTTAAATGGTTTTCTTTTGCCACATGATAGTACCATATGTCTTTTAAAAATAATAGCGGGGGGTTGATTTGAACATACAGCCAAATGCTTTAAGCAGATGGAAACCGCTCTGCGGGTTATGAGCCCGCCGGGATTACTTAACCTCTCTCTTCTCAGAGATAACTGGCTTCCCCACCCCGCTGACAGCATTTCTGCACAAGGGAAATATATCTTTGTCTCTTCAGGCAATAGAGAGTGACATTAATAGATATGATTAATTTGGTATTCTAATCTTCAACTATATAGAAAAAAGCCAATAATCTGATTCTTATCAAATCGGATACTTCGTATACCTATGGTATAACATATACTATAAAACTTGCTCCGATAATCGCTGCTACAATAAGAGCTGTTAGTAGTATTCCTTTTTTAGTTACTCTTTTTTTGTTGGTATTGTTATTAGTACCAGTTGTCAATCTATAACGTAATTGTTGATTTTTACATATATAATTTATGTTAATACACGCATTTGGAAAGTTCGCTTACAGAAGGTAATTTTACTGTTTAGTATTAGAATAAAAATGTAGATTGCTGAACCATAGCTGCAAAACTTTGGAAATCTATTGCAAACGGCTATGAGTCTCAATTTTTTTGTAAAAGATCTCAGCCGTTTGTCATTTCTTAAGAAACATAATAATATTATCTATAGTGTAGTAACAATTATATCAATATAATAAAAAGATATTCATTTATATTTATTATAATTTATGTTCTTATTTACGGCCCTGTTCATTTAACAATTCTTCGTTTTATTATGAGCTCTCTGCTATGCATATCTACAAATAAAATTAACCACTTCACTATGTGCTCCAGTTTGCAGTTAATTCTTGTACAAGGAAAATAATCATCAAAACATTCAGTTCTATCCTTTATGTACTGTATAGTCCTTTCTATGAAGCTTTTTTCAATCGAGGAATGATTGTGATGTTCAATGTTTAGAAATCTACATGCCTGTGGGTACCAAGTACCACCGTCTGTTGAAATATTGTGCTTTCCATATCTTCTAATCAGTGATTTTATAAACTGTTCAGCAACTAGCATACTTCTCTCTCTATAGAGAGACGAATGCCTAGAATCATCTTATTCATTGGCTCAATCGCAACCCAAATCCATACATAATCACTACCTACTTTAATCAATGTCTCATCAATTATGAATTCAGATATTGTACTTCTAGCCTGAAATATCCTCTTTGGTTTGTATCGTTGAATCCAATTCCAGATAGAGACATGATTTCTTTTGATACGTACCGCAGTTAATCTTTCAGACGTTTTCCTGAGTGATAGCCCTGAAGAGTATAGCTGTAATGCGTAATAAATATACTTTGAAGAGGTCCTACTTCTTTCCTTGAATATAGCCATTATGGGTATAATAGGATGTTTTTAGCTATAGATCTATCCGTTAACTGAACAGTGCCTTATTTACAACCTAAAATGTTTTATTAGCGCTCAGATATTATAATAGATTCTATACCTGATAGGACTATTTACCTCGAAAACTCTATAGTAGGAATACATTTTTTTTATCTCCTATCAAATATGTTCTGATCTCAAAAATTAATTTATTTAAAGAAGATAATAATTATATTCTATTATTAATTATAAATTGCCATCTTCTTTCTATATTAAATAGCTGTTGAGAGTACATTCTGAAGATCTTGCTCAATTAGTTCAACAATACTAACTAACAAAAGTTCGTTTACAGATTTTTCTTAATATGTAAGGTTTACTATGCTTAAAAAATCCTTTTACTTGGTTTTAAAAGATATATGAAATTATGTTAGGCAGTAAATAATGGATAGGTAAGGCTAAGTTGGGAGAGCGAGCTTTCGTCTTAATTTCACTGCTGCTATGGCAGACACTAATGCCCCAACGTATAATCCTGCTCCGATTAACAGGTTGCCGTTAAAGCCAATCACCATGGAGGATATAGCAGTCAACACGGTTGCTATTACTGAGGCGATCACGTTTATACCCCATAGCAAAGTGATATCCCCATCAGTATTATTATCTTTCACTGAATGCATGGAAGCCATTCTAATAATGGATGGAAATTGAAATCCCATAAGAAGACCTGCAGGCAATATAAGCGCAAAAGTCAACGCAATTCTCTGCGACAGTTGCAGAGTTATACCTGTATATATAATTTCTTGTAGTAGACCATAGTATGTTAATACTATTCCAACCAGAAGGGGTATTGTTATTACTACAGCCTTATAAGGATTTTTACGAAATAGTCTTCCACTCAAATATGCGCCTATTCCACTAGACAGTAGGATCGAAAAAAGAATAACAGTTAATGCCATTATTGGTGTTCCAAGTAACAACAGAAATTTTTGAATAAAGGTTATTTCTAGAAACATGAACCCAAGTCCGATAAACAATACAAAGATCATATGGAACCATGATGACCTTGACGATGTAACTAGTTGAATTTTATTTCTTCTTGAATAATATATCAAAAGCAAAGCAAGTACTGCAGATACTCCAAGAACAGTTTCTAAGAGAAATATCATCTGGTTTGGAATCTGCTCTCTTGCAAAATAGAATGGTGAATCATCGGTTGGCGGTTTTAACTCTAAACTTGTTTTAGGATCATTTTCTTGCAATTGTTGACGATGATAATAATAATTCTTATCTGATAGTAGTCTGTCATAAGGAGGTTCTATATATCCATCTGGCATTGCAATTACTTTAGCATTATTGTTAGCGATCCTCTCCTTTGCCAGATTAATTTCTGAATCAGTAAATGGACTATTTTTTATTATTAGAACGACCGGATATATTGTTTGTTGATCGTTTGATGCAAAATATAATCCAGGCCGATCTTCGACTACCAAAATCTGCTGACTAATGTCTTCCATACTTCCTTCTTTTTGCTCCTGTCGTAAAGATTCTGCTATTAGGGGCATGAGTCTTGGCAATTCAAAGTTCCAACGTACCATAACAAGCATCCCATTATCTTCATCCAAGTGATGTAGATATTCTCTGAACGCTTCTACTGTATAGAGATAATTTTCTGAAAGTGCATATCCACCAGCAAGCTGAGCAGCCCAAGAATCAACGAGCTTTATTACTATCATGTCATATTTTGAATTACTAGAGCTGATAAATCGTCTGCCATCATCAACGAATAATTCCACCTCATTACGTTCGTATAAATTTCCTGTAGAATTGCCAAATTGTTTTGCTGTTGATATTATCAATGGATTTATCTCTACTGCAGTGACTTTCTTCGAGCCTCCAGCCAAGGCAATTAAAACGTCCTCCCCTCCACCGCTACCAATAATTAAAGTATTGTTGACATCATTTGATATTTCAAATGGTAAATAATCCATATATTTTTTCATCCATAGAAGATCTGCAGACGAACCATTCCATCTAAAGACTGGAGTGTCGGCATCGGCATCGATAGCTATTGCGGCTAGGGCTCTAGATCTACCAGTATTATCGTTGTCGCTGTCATGATGATGGATTTGTCTAGTAACGTCAATTCGAGAGAAAGAATTCCATTGGGTTGATAAATGCTCAAATTCTGAAGGCTTTGACAACTGATAATGCAATCCTTTGTTTTCGCCGGGTTTTATTGCTATTATATTGGAGCCTGAATTAGCTGCTAATAACACAGTAGAGGCAGCCAACACAATTATTCCATACAGCTTTATTTTGTTTTCAATTACTGGCGCGTCTGATACATTCTTTTTCTGTGAAGTGGACAATAATAAAGGCAGCAATAAGAGAAGGACCGAGTACTAACAGAGCTGCCGAAAGTAGCACAGATTCTGCACCTAATCTTTGCATTAGAGGATCAAGCATAAGTGTAGCCGACGCTGCTCCTGACTAGATCAATGAAGTATAGTTTGCTTACTTCTCTAGGCATTGCAAAATATATTAGTGACATCGAAATTCCAGCAAAAAAGAAAGGAATTGAAGAAGCCAAATAGAATAGATAAATGAAATATATGTTTGGTGGGATGATTTGTCCTATTACGAGTAAAAAGATTGGCACAGACACTGCAAAAATTATAGTAGTTTGAAGTATTTTTGATGCTAGTTTCTCTCTTTTTATTTTATTCTTCAGAATGTGTATCAGCAAGGATCCAATTCCAAGTCCAAAAAACGCTACGGAAATCGCCATAAAAGCATAATCATACCAGAGGATTATTGAAAAAATTCTAGTGAGTGCAAGCTCAAATAATAATACACTAATGGATAGCATGAAAAGTGTAATAAGAAGAAAAGTCAGTAGTGGTATAGAAGTCAACTCAAATTAACAGAAAATGTATCTCATATAAGTTTTCAGAGTAATAGATGATATATTGGAATGATTGATTAGATATTTATCATTTATTTTCTCTGAATAGTTTCACTGTATAAAAGACGAGGATGCATTAATGCATTTTATCTAACAGCATAGTACATTTGATATCCAACTATAATCGATTAATGAGTGATTTGAGCTTTTAGGCACTGTTATTAACTAATCAGCTTATGTTTCTTTCAATAGAAAGAAAATAATAAGAATAATAGTCCTCTTCCAGATGGCTCAATAGCAAGCTATAAGCATGAATATACTCATTTTTAGCTTTGACCATCGTTTTAATCTATAATGAATTCAGATATTCAGCTGCAAAGAGAGATATTCAATTTCTTTGAATATAATGACCATCTATGAAATAGTGGACCTTCTATAAATTATTGTAAAGTGAAGAGCCCGATTACTGGTGAAAATGATATGTATTTTATAACGCAAAAATTGCTCATGATAAGGGTATTTTTATGTCAAGTTATTATCTTTCTTATTTTTTATTAAATATATTTTTATAAAAAATAATATTAGGTAGAATAAGTGTGCCGAGTTAGATAAATAATTTATTCTAAGAATATTTAAGACAGAGATTCTTTTTTCCTTTTCACTTCTATCAATATCAACTACTACAATCTTATTATAAAATATCGTCTTGATCTTCTAATCATTATTGTATATTGTTGATTTGTTTCTTGAATTCAATTATTTTATGGATATTGTTTCTGTTAATGAGTAACGTTTGTTGTAGTATAGCCAACAGTTTACTTCTCTAGTCTAGTATATATTATAACTTAATGTTGGTAGATCGCTCTAAAATATTAGTGGTGTGTTAACCTCTGTACTAACTATTATTACTTTTCTAAATATTTTTACACGTCTATTGAGCATTTTTGCCGCAACACTAGATGCTGAATGTTTATAATATTCCTCCTATCTGATACTTTCGACGTACAAACATCATTACTTCAAAAAGGAAATAATACTCTACTTCTTGTGAGTATTTGTAATATGCTACAGCTCATATATTCTATGATTATTGCCATCCTAGTAGGTATTGTCTATTGGGCTTCAGTTCTGATCTAGGACTATATAATGTTCCAGTATTATCATAGGCTGGTAAAGCTGGTGCGTATGTAATTGGAAGAAGGAAATTATAACAATTCTACTAAATTTTGTTCTATTAGCATTAAGGAGATTATTATTAAATTTTAATCATTCTGCTGCTTGAGATATAGTAGTTATTAGATTCAATTTAGAACAACCATTTAATAGTAAATAAATATACATTATACTATAGCACTACTTATAGCCTTCAGAAAAAAGATTTTAGTAGTTGGAACTTAAAGCGGTATCTTTAGTCCTTGTCTTTGGAGCATGTCTTCTCTATACTTTTCCATCATATAGTATTCTATATGCCCAAGTCCAGCAAACCCAACTTCCACAAAAGCCAATACTAGGAATAAAAATTACCTCTCCTACCGCAGGTCAAGAAGTTCCAGTCGGTGAAATGAATATCACTGGTATATCAACAGATAATGCAACTAGTGATTGTACAGTATATGCTGATTTGAATAACGTAAAGCCATTTCAAAAAGCTATAGCAGCAGGTCTTGGAGGAGTAAATGATTATTCAACATGGGATTATACATATACTGATAAATACCATCTTATTACAAACGGAACGAACAATCTAACTTCTAAACTATCATGTCTTAATAATAATGGTGGTACTGCTAATTTAACAACATATTATAGTGTAAATGTCACAGGGTTAACGTCTGATCGAAATCAACAGCATCCCTTATCAATAACAGGCAATAGCACAACTTTAGGCAATAGTACAAATTTAGGTAATGGTACAGCAACAACAACAGCAGCATTAGCAGTAGGAGCAGAAAATGTAGATAGTAGGAATATTTTACCAAGGCCTATTGTAGTAGAAGAAAAACAATCCTTACCAATAATAGACAATAGCACAACTTTAGGCAACGGTACATCAGCAGTAACCGTATTCCCATCACATTCAAATGCAGAACCTCCTATAATTCCAGAACAACCAACCCAAGTAGAGTCTCATGAAGGAGATATAAAGGATAAAAATGCAGGGGATAAGGTCAAGGACGTATCATCAAAAGACGTATCATCAAAAGACGTATCATAAAGATACAAAGAGACGTATCATCAAAAGACGTATCATCAAAAGACGTATCATCAAAAGACGTATCATCAAAGATAAAAGATAAAGTCAAAGAGATATCCACAAAAAAGGATAAAAATGCAGGGGATAAGGTCAAGGACGTATCATCAAAAGACGTATCATCAAAAGACGTATCATCAAAGATAAAAGATAAAGTCAAAGAGATATCCACAAAGATAAAAGATAAAGTCAAGCACGTGCATGATAACATTCCATTCAAGCTACCATTCTCATAGAATTGAAATAATCTGATATAGGCATCTTAAAAATTGCTTATCTTCAAAACCCTAGGACATAAAATATCCCCTGTTATTCTAATGGTATATTTCCACCAAAACTAATGAGCACAATTATGTTCTTCCTATACAAAAAACAGGCTTATAGTAATTAAAATCAATCGATTGATCAAGTCATTATACTACACATTATTGTCGCCAAACGGTTTTCTGCCGTGGACAATGCAAAGACAGGCAGCTAGGTCTGAAAGTCAAGCAGTAATTACTTTTCTGTGTGAAAGCATTAGATAAATCAAACTAATTTTCAAACATCTCTCTTTCAAGTATCTGTTGGAATTTGTTTTTCCATTTCTTTGCACATATAGGTTAGTATTTTGACCATGTTTTTGCTATAATACGTGAACCTCTGTATCTTTCGAGTCTCACTATAAACATCCTATATCAATACTATCCTAGGTTTAGCACAGAATCTAATATTTATCTTGTCTGGATTTTTGTAGTTACAAGCTTTCATATACTATAGGATATTGAGCATTTAATTTTGAAGGAGCTGCTGCTATAAATTCTGCTACAGAATGAGTTTGTATCTTACCAATCTAAAGTTTAAAATTTATACAGGAGTATTTTGATATCATTATTAACATCATAAATTTATTTTTCTCTGTACCGCTCCTAATGTGAAAAAACTGCTAAATACTATCTTTCAACTATCATCCGTTAACGTCATTTATTTTTCTACTATTTTATAGGCATTCTCAATACGCCTTATATTTCCATATTGGTCGGAATTCATTTAAACTTTAATCCTTAATTGATTAATTCTACATATATATTATATAGAGTATCTACAAGTGAAAACGTATGGTGGCTGATTTTCCTAATATATTGGGTATAATTAGAGGTATTACAATTGACACTTCGTTACTTGTGTTATCTTTAATAATCATTACTTCATGGCTTTACCTTTTTCTCATCTCTATCAGGTCTTATCTTCTTACTCCTTCTATTTTTTCTGAAAAAAAACAGCAGCGAAGAATGACATCTATTTCATCAAATCTAGAGTATACCAAAAATAAAAAAATAATAAAATGTATTGTAGATAAGGATAAGAAGAATATGTCTCCTGATGATATTGCTTTTTATTCTGAAAAGGACATATGTCCCCAACTCTCATCCTTTCCATTCGTAAGTATCATAGTACCTGCAAGAAATGAGCAAGACAATATTGAAAGATGTATTCTTTCTTTGCTTGGCCAGAACTATCCAAATTTTGAAGTTATTGCAATAGATGATAATTCAACTGATGCTACTTTAGATATATTGCAAAATATCAAAAGCAGAGAAACAAACCTACAAGCAAAGACATTAAAAATTTTGTCTTTAACTGATAAACCAACCGATTGGACTGGCAAAACTTGGGCTTCACAACAAGGATACCTGACAAGTAATGGAAATGTTTTACTATTTACTGATGCTGACACCTACTTTAGCAGCAAAGATGCTATATTGTTGACTATTTTATATATGCAAAAGGAAGATCTTGATGTGTTAACTGGTATTCCTTGCATAGAACTTCGTGATTTTTGGTCAAAGATTACAATGCCAGTATGGAATCATTTTTCCATACTCTTGGGTGCAAACACAGCTTGTATGAATAATCCAAAGTGTAAGACAGCATATCTTAATGGGAGCTTTATTATGATAAATAGGAAGGTCTTTGAAGAGATCGGAACATATCAATCTGTTCGTAAATCTATACAAGAAGATAGATCACTCGGGATACGTATTAAGAAAGCAGGCTACAATATGAAAATTGTCAGGATAGACAAGATTATGTCAGCTCTTTGGTCTCGCGACCTTCATACCCTATGGCATGGAATAGGAAGGACACTTGCCCCTATGAACAGGTTGCAGATAGTTATGAATTTGCTAATTATGTTTTTCATGGTCATGTTACCATTTCTAATTACTATCTATAGTTTATCAATTGCTGTTATCCAACAACAGTTTGAGTTTATACCCCTCTTACAATTTTCTGTAGATGATTTTCATTTAGTTGTATTAATTCTAAACGTAGTATCTTCTATTATTGTAATTGCTGCAGTAGCAATAAAAGATATCAAAAAATACAAAATTACACCAATTTATTCCCTACTAGCCTTTTTAGGTGCAATTTTTCTGATGGCTGGTTACATTACTAATATTATTCCATTATTGATATCAGACAAAGTAAAATCGATAGTATGGAGAGAAAGAAAACAACGGTATAGCAAAAAAGAAGAAGAGAGATTTGCAGCATGAACCTACAAATGTACCAATAATAATGCAGTCAGAGTAATCACAATTCTGATTCTGGCATGAGTACTTCAATATTAAGCAGGAATCTTGAACAGAACAAGACGAACTTGTTAAAGAATGGGTTCGTAAAGCGGTATTACGGTATTGTATTTCATAGTTTAGCAGTTTAGAGCTTCAATTGTTTTATGAATCATCATTTTAGTATCCTGTCTATGTCCTATCTAATTGAACTTTTATAATATCATTCCATAGAAGATATCTAATATTTTCATTATTAGGTAGATAGATATATGTTTTATATTCACGTATATGTGAATGATAGTACAGTGGACTAGATATGCAAAAAATCTTGATTTCTGCACCAGAACTGGTTGTCAATAAATTAGAAGAGAAGTTAAGACACAAATATGATGTTCAAATTAAAATAATTCCTAATGATGTTAGCGCTGTCTGTGAAATAAAGGCAAATATAAGAAGGAAATGGATTACAATTTGTCGGTTTGCCTATGATGAAAATTTAAAAGACATATTGACAATGTTTGAAGTTAATTATGAATTGAAAACAAGGTAGTCAGATTGCTTTAACAGGATTAGATGTCTTCAATACAAGCAAATATCAAAGACACACGTGAGATAAATTTGCCCAGGATTATAAGAAGGGCCGTTATTATAATTGGAAGTATACAACAATAATGAGCGGATACTATAAAGCATTGGTAAGAAATGTTATTTTTTTTTTTTTTTTTTTTTTTTTTTTTTTTTTTTTTTTTTTTATTTTTTTTATTTTTTTTATTAATCTTATTATATTATATTTTTCTTATATCTTATTTATGTTGTTCTAAAGTATACTATTATACCACTATTTCTTCATCGGAAAAGTAATAACGTATTTACTGCATTGCATCATATAATATTACTAGTATTAAGATAATATAAAATAAAAAGTTATCATATGTTTGTAGACTGGTTATTTGAAGCTTACTTATCTAAGAACCTTTATATTCTTATCACACATACCACATTATACTACTCTTCAGATATTTGCTATCAGGATTACTAAGACTGTCTTTGAAAAAATAATCTATTCCTTCATATTATTACATAGCAATATTATTAAACTATTATTCATTGTTATAGATTCGTCAGGATTTAAAATAACCAATGCATCACAATATTATACAGATAAGTCCTACCTTAGAAAGAAATACCTAAAGTTATCAGTCATCGCAGATATGTTATTTCAATTAATATGTATCATCAAAATTAGACTAGCTCCTACAATACATGATACAAAGAACTTTCGACCTCTAATAACTAAAACATCAGAAATTCTACCAATATCAATTACAGTAGCCTATAAAGGGTATGACAGTGAGATAATCACGTATTTGTAAGAGAACGCATTCATACATTTAGTATAATACTTGCAAGATTCAAAAACATACTAATATGTAAAACATGTAGTAAATATAGGAAGCAGATGAAGCGTGGATATTCCAGAATACTTTACCATCAGAGAAACAAAGACTAAACTATAATATCAGTTATAAAAAAACTGTTCAGCGAATACATCACTTCAAAATTGACAAGAACACAAAATAAAGAATTGTCATTCAGATGTATAACCTACAATATGCACAGATTAACCAATCTTGTTATTATAGCAATAGTTTCTACTGAGCGGTAAGATAGTATTCTATTAAATAACAGTATCCTTGCTTATTAGAACTAAAATGTACCGACTCGTCATTTTTAAATTAGTGTGATTTATAATGAATAAAGGGGAATTTGAAGAAACCACTTATAAAAATATATAGATATTAAAAGGTAATCACTTCATATCTATTTTTCAATTTCCATATTTCAAGAATCATGCAGTTAGAAGACCTATTTGAACTAGTAGTTATTACAATGTATGTGTAATACTACTAAATTTAGGGGAGATTTATTTTACCGTCAAAAGTAGATTAGATGGATAGCATAACCTTAAAATAAAAGAGAGCATTGAGTAAAATTAGGTTTCCCATCAAGAAAGGTATCTTTAACATTTTATAAAAAGAGAAATTTAATCCTATCTGTGTCTACGTATATCTACTTTCTTCTTCTTTTCTTCTTGTATGTGATGAAGTCTATCCTTTTCATGTAAGAACTGCATCCCACAATTATGGCATTTTATAACAGGCTTGTGATGTTCTTCCTTTGCATGTTTAAACAACTCTTCTTCTTTATCAAATGCTTGATGACATACTTCACAATGATTTTTCTTATGATATAGTAAGAAACCCAATACTTATATTCAATGCATACGATTATATAAGGTATAACTGATAGCAACATTTTCTATGTCCTCCATTAAATAATTATGCATTTTCTACCAATTCATCAAAATTTTTAATAGAGAATCTAAAAGAACCATTCCCAATATTATTCCTATACGATATTAATATTATGTTTAATATACAACACTGTATGAGTGCAACTAGTGACAGAAAGAAGGATAGTGAAAAGAACATGTCTAATGCAGCTCAAGGTATTCAAGGTACTTCAGATATAACGAATGTTGGTGATGCATCCAGAGATATCACAGATACCGGAGATGTAGATAGAGCAAGCATAGCGAAAGGTAAAGGAATTCAGGAAGATGTAACTGCAGCAGATATAACTAGAGGAAAGACACCACATGGCGCTGTAACTCAAGGAGTGACGCCGACAGGTTCAGGAGGAATTAATTCTAGAGAAGCAACAGACACTGAAGATGTATCCAAAGTAATTAGTTCTGGAACCTCATTGACAAAATCTGAGGGTATTGATAAAACAGATATCTATTCTACCTCTGACGATGGTACTAGAGACATGAAGAGAGCCCAAGAAAAACCAGTAAAAAAAGTTGAAGATAAAGAAAAGGGGACCTGGAAGATTAAGGAAGACTAACGATACAGCAGGTAGTAGATAGAAAGGCAAAATAGATCAAATGACATTGATACTCGGTATAGGGATTGTAGTTAACGACCATAAGCAGCAAAGCTAAATGCTAAAAACAGCTGAACCCATCTACCAGCAAAGCTCGAATTCCGCCGAACCCGATTCACTAGTGTATCATTTTATAGGACTACATCATTAAATACGATATGACCATTCAGGTAGCCTCTCCTGAGTCAATAATTCCATTGAGTGTCACCTTATGCTAAGTTCAAGATGACATTAAAATCAAAAGAAGTTCAAAGACAATATCCAACCTATTAGAAAGGTTTCTGGATTTCGGTAAGTTCGAAGGTCTTGATGTGGAACAAAAGGCCACCAATTTCTGTGATTTTGTCAAGTCCAAAACCTCAGAAGAAATCGGGAATATAATGGATAAACTTATTCCAGCATAATACCTACATTAGCTAGGTGGGGTTGTAGTCGATAGAAATGTATTTAGAGCCTATCCCAAAATTATCCTCCTGTAAATAATTATGCTGTTTGCCAATTGTACAAGACCAAGATAGTTCTCATCCTTCTTTTCATACCTTGTAAATAATTTCCTGAATCTGTTATGCCATGAATTTGTTCTCTCTACAACCCATCGTCTTAAGGGATGTTTTCTATGAAATATTTGTTCTTCTCTTCTGTATCGTATATGTGGAATGTATCCTCTCTTGATAATTTCTTGTTCTAAATCTTTGGAATGATATGCTTTATCAAGACATAGATTCTGTTTCTTTCTATGATTTAGTTTGTATGATGATCTTTTGAGAACCATACTATCAACTGTATCAATTGCAACAGTAACATCGTGAGTATTTGCAGATGTTAGAATAGCAGATAGTGGAATACCATCTTTATCTGCTAGAATATGCCTTTTGGTTCCTAATTTACTCCTGTCAGTAGGATTATGACCGGTCATCGCCCCCCTAAAGGTGATTTTACTGATATACTATCAAGTGACTGCCAGTTCCATTTGATTCCTCTCTTGTTATCGTATATTTTTAACAGTCCGGATCCATAATTTATCAAAGATACCAGATTGCCTCCATTCCTGAAATCTTCTATGGCATGTTGAACCAGAGCCATACTCTTTAGGTAACATTTTCCATTGACATCCAGTTCTCAAGACAAACAGGACACCATCAAGTACTTTTCTATAAGGAACAATTGGTCTGCCTATTGTGTTCTCTGGTTTCTCATCTGGTAAAATATTTTTAATTTCATTCCACATATCATCTGGAATGCGTATAATTGTTCTAACATACTTTTTATTCTTAAACATTATCAGATATGATAATAAACTAACAAGCTATATTACTATCTATTTTTGGGATAGGCTCTTAATATCTTACTGATTTCATCCGGATATTGATTCATCACTGCATGACCTGCATCTTTGATCTGTACAAGCCAGGCTCCTGGAATCTTTTCTACAATCTTTAAAGAATTAACATACGGCTGGTATATATCATCATCAGTTCCAGTTATGACCAACGTGGGTTTGGCCAATTTCGCAAGCTCATCACAAGCACCACTCCAGTTTGGATTGTCCTCCCAATGCTTTCCTATGTTATTCTGATTATTCGCTACCTCAGGGGGCAAACCAGGCTTCAGCTGTTGTAATGAAGTAATGTTTGCTGGTATGTCAAGAGATTCAGGATGTAGTCTTATCCATCCTGATCCTAATGAAGCAGATACAAGCGATTTTATTTCCTCCTGAGAAGTAGAAACATTATTTAGAGATTTGTTTACAATTTCGGATTGCAATTTTATAAACTCAGGTGGTTTAGGTGTATGATCTTTTCCACCACATGATGAACCAACAAGTGTAAGAGCTGTTAACCTTATTTGGATACATGATTGTAAGCTGTTGGGCTAAATATGATCCAAGAGAATATCCCATAACATCTGCTTTTGGTATTTTCAGAGCATCAAGCAAACCAGCTGCATCGTCTGCTATTTGCTGATAAGTGTATGGTTTGGAACCAATTGTTGTATTTGCAATTCCACGTTGATCAAACGCAATTACTGTGTGATTTGAAGAAAGACCAGTTAGAAGGGATGGGTCCCAGGCATCCATTTATCAGAAGCGCCATTGAAAAGTATTATTGGGTCACCTTTGCCAAACATTTTGTACGCAACATCAATATCTCCAACACGGACTTTTTCTAATGGGATATCCTGTATATTTACCGAATTCGTAGTATTGGAATTCATTTGGTCTTGCTCTGACTGACTATACGCAATCTTAGGAGTGCCAAAATAGCCATCAATACCAATTAATGAACTAGCGATAATAAGCATAGGTGCGGCAGCAATAAGGATTAGATGATCTTTCCGAATAAGTCTGTGATTTAACATGATCGCTGATAACCTGGTAACTATTTAAGGGTATAGATCTGGGAGGCCAGAAGGACAGAAAGAAGATTTGCTTTGCAGAAATTTTCATTTGATAAAGTTCCCCTGCTGAAGAAAGTGGACTACATACACTAGTGTACTGGATCCCACCGAACCCGCTAACTATATTCTCTATCTTCTTGATATGTAGGCATATGTCTGTAAATTAAATCCCAATAGTGATGGCAGAATGTTCATTGATTTTCAAATGAGTTCCCCTACTATAAGTTGCCGTATTCAATGCATCTGAATTATGCAGCAAACGGAGAGGAAAATACTTTGGAGTTAATTTCGTATAGATTTGCAGAATGATCCTCTGATCGATGATAATCTCCAAATAGTCTATTGAGAATACTCCTACAAATTATCCATAAACCATATGTACTGTGTTCCTATTAGAAAGAACATTATTGTCCCAAATGTATACCTTAAGTAATGTAAGAGATAAATTATCTGTAGACATATAGAATACAATATGTCTATATCAACGAATAAGGCTCTTGTTAAATCGTTTGTGGAAGAAGTTTTCAATAACCACGAATAGATAAAGAGTATAACGTACTGAGGAAAGCCACTTTATCTAGCATTGAAGATGGAAGCAAAACAAATCGCATTTTTCCTGCTAACACTGATAAACGAGTAGATTTCCTATTGTGTCCTTCATGTTTTTGGTGTGCATCATATCTTAACTTCGGTGAATTATCCATTATTAGTGTGTCCTATCTGTCACAATAACCGCATGAAACAACTGCCAGTATCAACTCAATGAGATTGCAGTTACACATATACCGCTCCATTTTGCAGTTAAGATATATAGTAAAAATGCCAGAAGACACAGAAATAAGCATCGCATATGTTTCTACATTCACTAAGCCTTTGCGAAAGATGCTCTATAATGAACATTCTAATCACAAGTAATGAGTCTGCTTAGATTATGCTATGCTCCTCTTGACCTAGAATTAAGCTTTGATACTGCATAGTGCATAAGATACTTCTCATCTTTAAATCCTGTTGACTTCCAATAATACTTATTGACAATAAAAGAGATAAACATCCAAATAGCACTGTTTATGATAATACTGAATAAAAAGCCATAGTAATATGTCATAATTAAACCGGTTATAGTACCACAAATAAGGAAGGAATGGAATTTGTCGTTTGAGAACTGTCTTTAGAACTTTGTCCAATCTTTTTTTCTCCTCTATAGCAAATAGTTGGATTACTTTGCTTATGAATGTATATAGATATGTATATGTATATATACCTCGCATACAAAATCAAATCAAAATACTATAAGATACGAGAAAAGTAATTTGTGCAAGTTAATATAAATAATAATAGCATCAATTATAGATAAGCATCTATACTATTCTCAATTAAAACAAATTTCTAAAATCGTATTACATATTTTATATGATATACCATTTAATAGGTTGTTTAGTAAATATTATATGATAAAATTAGTGGAATTATAAAAAAAGTTAAAGAAAAATTAAAAAGTAGTAAAGATATGGTAATGGATACTAAGGATAAAGCTAAAGATAAGGCAACAAGTGCCAAAGAAATGTATCTTCCTCCTCTTCTTCATATGGCAAGCACGAAAGAGAGTTTGAAGAAGGAAGAGCTGAAACAGAGATTGGAAGAAAAGAAGACCCATTAACATCATACAGGGAGAAAGAACCGATGACGCCTGCAAAAATAAAAGACCTACAGCAGTAAAAAGAGAAATGACAGAAAAGATTGTCGAACCTGGTCAGAAAACAACAAATTCACAAGAAGCAAAAGAAATAGCTAGAAGAAGTGGAATGGCTAAAGGTACTGCTGGCGCAGCTGAAACTGGCAGTAAGTCCGAACAATGAGATGCTGGAATTAACGAATAAGTTTTATTTTATCTAGTTAAATTATGGTAATTAGCGATATTAAGATAACTCAAAATGTAAAAGTAACCAATTCAAATTAATAACATAATGTAGTAATCCAATGTAAATTAGTATCAAATTATTATGTAATTTACAAACCATAGATCAACTTAGCTGATTATACAAATGATCTTTTGGGGTATTGAACCAAATGATTGGTTTAGGAGATTTTTTGGCAGTAGAGGAGGCAGTCAAAGAACAGGACAATGGAGAGATGATGGTGGTGGAGACGTATTTAGAGAGTTTGAAGATATGAGAAGAGAAATGGAAAGGATGTTTGAGGAACAGTTGAGATATTCAATCAACAAGGTAGGCGATGATATGCGAAAACATTATACCAAAGTTTGAATAACAACAATTTAATTTAGAGGTGATTGGACTTGAAGAGGATTACGGATTTAGTCACTACTTGGATACCACTAGTTATAATATCTGCAGGTATTCCACTCATACTTGGTTCATTATTGAATATGGACCAAGACAAAATGATTATTACTTCTATACTTGCAGCAGTTGTAGCCATAAGCGGATTCCTTATGAGACATTACTTCAAGGAAGAAAAAGAGGAAAAAACTCAAACAGAAAACTCAAACAGATAACAAAGTAAATACTTCTGATCGAATCTTTAGAATAGCTTCACCTAGTCATTGCTCTATAAGAGTTGGAGTTTCTCTCTGCTTCTGCACTATTTTCTAAATTGATGATGGCGTAAAGGTTAAGACAAAATTCACATTCATAAAGGGCAACTATACTGCAAGCTGTTTCTAAAGTGATGATTTGAAAGATTTATAATTCGTCAATGTTATAGTCACAAATATATTTAGTAAATTGCAGCACTATTAGAAGAAACAGTAAAAACCCTTAATGAGGATTAGACAAATAGTAGTATTATATTATTGCGACTTCGTCTAGAATACAAAAATATCTTATAATCTATCTATTGCAACATCTGTATACTAAGAAAAAAACTACTGCTTTGTGATCTTTGCTCTCAACAATTCATAAGCTCTAGCAGCATCTTTATTTTTTAATATAAGCACTGTTTCATTGGGTGCAAAAAAAGCATTATAAAGTGGGATCTGGTTATCATATAGAACCTCTGATATGAACGATAGCAGATTGTTATATGGAGTATGTTCATTATCATAAGAAGTAGAAGAAGGAAAGTTAATCGTAATCTTTGATAATCCTTCCTTCATTTTACAATCGAATTTTTTTGAAGCAGTAGAAACAATATTTCTAACTTCATCAATATCTTCTGCGAATAATCGAAGTTGTTTATTTGTCTGAAAAAGATTGTAACCGGTTTCCTTCTCAAATACCTCTTCTAGTATATTTGAAAGTTCGTTCAGCTCTCGATCAAAATCAATGTCAATAATGCTCGCCTGTAAGAGACATTCTAGCCCCATTCATAGGATGAGAAGGCATGAATTTCTTTTGTTCCGCTAGTTTTTCCTTTTCTAATATATCTGCTAATCTTTTGATTGCTACTACTATTGTACCTACATTGACTTGGGAGCCTACAATTGTTTCAACATCAGATTTAATCCTTTGTGCTAAAGCAGTATAATTAGCAATTCCAGATTTAAGGGATTGTAAATAGAGATTGTTAGAAGATAATACTTCCCTTATAGCTTGTGGTACTGATGCTGTCACTTTATACATGTTGTTATAAATGTATTGTCTAGTAATAAACATTACGCTAATTCGAAAAAAATATATATTGTAATATATATTACATAATGTTAGGTGAATATCAAATATGTGGAAAGACCCATGGAAATTTAGTAGAGGAATGTTAGAAAATATCGACTCGGAATTTAAGGAAGCAGAAGATATGTTGAACAGGATATTCCGAACGGTACGAGAAATGGAGCCATCTACTATGGCCAGTTTTCCTTATTACTACGGATATCAGATAACAGTAGGTCATGATGGCAAACCAAAGGTAAGAGAATTTGGAAATGTTCGGCCATCTGTTCGTGGATTAATAGAGCAGACTGGTATAAGAGAACCGATGGTAGATACAGCTATCAATGAAAAGGAAAATACATTGACTATTACAGCTGAGATGCCAGGTGTAACAAAGCAAAACATTAAGGTCAATGTAGCAGATGAATTTGTATCTATACATGCCGAGCAAGCAGAGAAGAAATATCATACGGACATACCTGTGAATGTTCAGTTAGATGATGCTTCTGCAAAGGCAACCTACTCAAATGGTATATTGGAGTTAAAGTTCAAACTAAAAGAGGCTCCAAAACTAAAAGGTAGAGAAGTAAAAGTGGAGTAACATTCCACAATACTTTTTTTAAGTAAGGGAGATTAAAAAATGAAAAATAATGATAATAATCTATTACTAAAAGTAGCCGAGACCAACCCAAAATTCGTTGGTAGAGGAATAGCATTAATAGATCCAAAAGTCATGGAGGAATTAAATTTAGCAACAGGTGATGTAATTGAAATTATAAGCCATAAAAAGAAAAGTTATGTTTTACTCTGGTCTAGTCAACCTACCGATTATGGAAAGGGATTAATAAGAATTGATGGATATACTCGTAGCAATATTTCTGTAGGAATCGATGACAAAGTAACTATTAACAAAGTCAAGAATGTAAAAAAGGCAGAGCAAGTAATTCTTTCACCTACCGAAGAACTGAATGTTGTAGGATTGGAGGAACACCTGCCGGAGCTACTTGAAGGTCGAGTTGTCGCAAAAGGTAATACTATTCCACTCAATATAATGGGACGAAAAATTGGCTTTATAATTACTGGTTCTAGTCCTTCGGATGTAGCATCTTTGATTGACAGTGACACAGAGTTCATTATCGGAGTAGTACCAAAAGCAGCTGCTAAAGGTGTTCCAAGAGTAACTTATGAGGATATTGGAGGTCTAAAGAATGAAGTACAAAAGGTTAGAGAGATGATCGAACTTCCGCTACGACACCCTGAAATATTCGAGAGAATAGGAATAGAAGCACCAAAAGGTGTTTTACTCTACGGTCCTCCAGGAACGGGAAAAACCTTATTAGCAAAAGCTGTTGCAAATGAAACAAACGCAAACTTTTACTCTATTGGTGGACCTGAAATAATGAGCAAGTTCTATGGTGAGAGCGAAGAAAGATTAAGAGAAACATTTAAACAAGCTCAGGAAAATGCTCCGAGTATAATCTTTATTGATGAAATAGATTCTATTGCTCCTAAGAGAGAGGAAGTATCAGGAGATGTAGAAAAAAGAGTTGTATCACAACTTCTAACATTGATGGATGGTATGGAATCTCGTGGAAAGCTCGTAGTAATCGGTGCTACTAATAGACCAGACTCTATAGACCCAGCATTAAGGCGTCCTGGAAGGTTTGATAGAGAAATTGAAATCGGTATACCCGATGAAGACGGTAGATTTGATATTCTACAAATACATACTAGAGGAATGCCATTAACAGAGGATGTAAATCTAGAATCATTTGCCAAAATTACGCATGGATTTGTAGGTGCTGATCTGGAAGCATTAAGTAAAGAAGCAGCAATGCGATCTCTACGAAGAATACTGCCAGAGATTAATATGGAACAAACCAAGATTCCAGTAGAGGTATTAAATAAAATCAAAATTACTCACAAGGATTTTGAAGTTGCTCTTAAGGAAGTTCAGCCTTCAGCATTACGTGAAGTACATATACAGAAGCCAAATATTACTTGGGATCAAATTGGAGGATTAAATGAAGTTAAAGAAGAATTAGCAGAAGCAATAGAATGGCCCCTGAAATATGCTGATCTCTTTGATCAGGCTGATGTCAAGCCACCCAAAGGCTTATTACTTTATGGGCTTCCTGGAACAGGAAAAACGATGATAGCAAAAGCCGTTGCAGCTACTTCAGAAGCTAACTTTATCAGTGTAAAGGGTCCCGAATTGATATCCAAATGGGTAGGAGAGTCTGAAAAGGCGATCAGAGAAACATTTAGAAAAGCAAGACAGGCATCGCCATGTGTAATATTCTTTGATGAATTAGATGCAGTAGCACCGCGCCGAGGGGGTTCTGAAGGTGACTCGCATGTTACCGAAAGAGTGATTAGTCAAATGTTAACCGAATTAGATGGTCTTGAAGATCTAAGGGGTGTTGTTGTAATAGGTGCAACAAACCGGCCTGATATAATAGACGAAGCATTGCTGAGACCTGGAAGATTCGATCGGATACTCGAAGTGCCAGTACCAGACAAGGAAACCAGAAAGGAAATACTCAAGATTCATACTAGAAAGAAACCTCTTGACTCTGACGACGTAAACCTAGATAAGTTAGTGGAATTAACAGAAGGTTATACAGGAGCAGATATTGCAACAATGGTAAATGCAGCAGCAATGTCTGCAATTAAAGAACATATGGTGTCAAGCATAAATGAAGAAAATAAAAATAAAAACAAAGAAAAGGACAGTATAAAAACGAGGGAATATATGAACGAAAAGGAGCAGCAGAAAGCCAAATTGAAAATATCAATGAATCACTTTGAAGCAGCACTGCAAAAGATTAAAAAGAAAAACAGAGTTACTATTAACAATCCAAGCCTTATCTAGCAACAGGGAATTAAATATGCCAGAGCATACCGACTATTACGCCTCGAAATTATTAAAACCAATTCGAAGCAGAGTTGATTACAACTTTTTTAATTACTGTGCTATGTGCGGACTGAAACTTTCTAAACAAATTCTGAGATGTCCAGAGTGTAATCAAAAAGTTAGAACTAAACCTTGGCATCGCTCAAAACTTATCCAAGTAAAACGAATATAGCATACTGATGTCAATCATATTCGCATAATGCAAGTACAGCAATTAAGAATATATGATATGGCTAAAAAGAGTCTCTATGAGGTGAAGATACCAAGGCCAACGTACTATTATTATTATAGATGCAATGGGACCTTTTGAAGGCGTTAGATATCTAAGAAATCAAATCAAATAGTAGATAATGCAACAGGATCACATATTGTTACCCATTTTTTCTTTATGGTAATATTGTATTAAATTTTGACAAAATAAGGATTTGTTGCCCTGTTGTATCGAATAGTAACCTTCAGGTAATCTGTTCTTTTGTAATAAATTATCAGCATACGTCTTATAAAAGAAAATATGAACTAACTGATATTCCAATAATAAGTAGATTTGTGACAAAATGAAGAGTATATGCATGATTTATGCTATACTTGTCAAAGATGTATCGATAAAAAAGACCGAGAGGAAACAAAACAATGACAACATATACAGCAACGCCCATAACAATATGCAATAGTGCCCAGATGACTACCCGCTTTACATTTTTCCTAAAATAAAATTCTTCAAAGTAATTGACATGGATTAGCATATAAATAAGTAACGGTATAAATGGTAAAATACCAAATATCCCTTGATCAGCAAACGGTCCAATGGCAATATTATAGCCAAGCCAAGACCAATTTAATATTGGAATTTTAGATAAGAAATCCATTACAAAAAAGACATAACTAATCAATAAGCTCACGGTTAATGGTAAAAAAATGAGTGCTTTATAACCACTTTTCAGATTTGAAAGTCTTGTTTTTGTTTCTCTAGCTAACAGTAGAGAAGGTCCTACAATTGTAATATATATTGCTATTAAGTAGATATCCTGCAAGCTGAAGGATATATCTCCTTCTATTTATTAGATCTGCAATAATATATTTGATACCGACGAAATACTCAAAGATCTTATAGAAAGATCATAAAAATATATAGCTCATGATGCGGATCATTGACTGAAAAATGGAAGTTTGCATATATCCTACATATCCGCAATAGATCAGTCAATACATCATTGTGAAGTAATATATGATCATTAGTTAAATTGAGGTAAATTGAGTAAAAAGTTTCATTATCATCTTTTATTGAAATAAATAACGACAAACTAAATTAGGGAATATATGGATTATACTTTTGAATATTCTCCCGTTATTTATTGTAACCAAAAGTAGAATATGTTTTTGTTGTATAACACATTATCTATGTGGCAGCAGTATAAAGAGTACATTTCATTTAGAATTGAAGATGATGAGTTTCGTTAACTTTGCTATTAATTCTATACCGTCTTAGATATCTCCATCATCATCTTATCTTCTTAGTCTTCAGATTTGGGTTTTATCATAATCACATTAGGTGTTGGTCATCCATAATTATGTTTATGAAATGGTTTCAAAATGCTTTGTGGATATTATGGTGAGCCACTATCTTGCAACTCTTCTGTCTTTCATACATCTCATCTTCCATTTCTTGCCATTTTTCTATTCTCATATACGTTCTTAACGGATCCCAAACAGTATGTCTTCAAAAGTTCTCTTATAACTCATCTCTTCCCAATACAGAAGTATTATCGGTGGATATTATCGCCTTTTTAAGATTTTCATGTGAACCGAGATCAATTATCATATCCCTGAAACGAACTAATATCAGGTCATAATTTGGTGCGTAATTTTGATTTAATCTTTTAGTTTCTTTTAAATCTTTAATGAATTTATCTATCGCTGATTTATAGACTTTTAATACAACAAATTCTGTATCAGAATCACCTTTATTATTATCATCTACCATTTCCCGTCTACAATAAAATTGAAGTTAACTAATTAATCTCTTTCGCATTTCCAATATCAATATATATATTTTAATCTCCTAGACTAAGTCTATCTATTCTAGCTTTATCTATTACTGCCTTAACTTGGATATTGTTAATTAGCTTCACTAAAGGATATAGGATTACGGCTTCTTTTTACTGCTACTATCTGTTGTTGTCAAATATTGCTACTACTTTTTGCTCTTTAATTTTATCATCTATTTCCCATTAGCAGGTAAAATATCTTTTTTGGTTATTGCGTTTTTAGTTATTATTGTGTGAAGAACAACAAATGACTGTAAAGAATGTTTGGCAGTATTTTTTGTCAGTGCATCCAAGGTGGCGGCATATGCATAAAAAGGATTATGGCCATGCTGCTGCTGTCTATTTGAAAGAGGAAATGTTTGATTTTACCCGTAATTTACATTAGGCTATCCCGCTAATGCTTTCAATCAATATATATCCAATTAATTTGATATTGTGTGAGAAATTGAAACGACTCAAGGGAAAAGTAGTAACTCATACACATGAAAGCACCATTCTTAAATCCAATCCTTTAAAGGATCCTTATTTTAGAGAAGTAATAATATATCTTCCTCCAGGCTATTCAGAGTCTTATTCGAAAGGATATATCACGGTGTTTGGATTGGCAGGCTTTGGCAGCAATGGAAAAACATTATTAAATACTGATCCTCTGGGTGAGAACATCGAAGCTCAAATGAATAGATTGATCTCAGAAGGCAAATGTGGTCCAATGATCTTAGTCTTAGTCAATTGTTTTACCAGGTTTGGAGGAAATCAGTATATTAATTCGTCAGCTACAGGAAGATATGAAGATTATATTATAAATGAAATTGTACCATTTGTCGATAAAACCTATAATACCTCCTCCCATGCAGTTTGGGGAAAATCTTCTGGAGGTTATGGTGCTCTTGTGCTGGGTATGCGCCATCCAGAAGTGTTTCAGGGATTAGTGGATCATTCTGGAGATGCAGCTTTTGAATATTGCTATCTTCCAGATTTTCCAAAGGCTCTTGATGCTTTTAGAGCGACAGGTGATAATCCAAAAAAATGGCTTGAAAAATTCTGGAAGAAATCTAATCGACATCAAAAAAGCGATGGTCCTCCATTGAATATATTTGCAATGGCAGCTCATTATTCGCCAAATTCTAATTCAGAAAATATGGGTGTGGATTTACCTTTTGATATTGAGACAGGAGAAATGTTAGAAAAAGTTTGGAATCGGTGGCTTTCTTGGGATCCGGTGAGGATGGTTGAGAAATACCGAAATAATCTAAAAAAGCTCAAATTAATATTCATCGACTGTGGAACAAGAGATGAGTTTAACCTTCAGTGGGGTGCAAGGATACTACATTCTAAGCTTGGGAAGATGAATATCAAGCATTATTATGAAGAGTTTAATGATGGTCATATGAATATAAGCTATAGATATGACATCTCGCTTCCAAAAGTGTATTCAGCCTTATTTTAGACGATGAATAAGACTTTCAGTTTCAAACTATATTAGAAAAATGAATGCAGCGAAGCTGTAAGCTGTATCAATACAGCATATAACATTTGATTTGACAAGGCCACCTCATGACCAGCCTCTTATTGGTTAAGCCAAGTGACGCTATCCCATGACTGTATATGATGTAAATAAATTCTCCTCAGAGGCAAGCACGATAAAAATTATATTTTATAAGATGAAATATGTCTATCTCTCTGCCTGCCTGAGAATATTATACTATTACAGCATGTGAAAGGAATAGTGAAAACAAATATGACAGCATATAATGTTGCATTCCATGATGCCATTAATATAATTATTATTATTGGCCCTCAAATAAGACTCTTAATAAAAGATGTATAATAAATAGGCGAAGATTGAAATAAGAACAAGAAATAGAACCAGATCCCAACCTGCCGTCGTTCATTTTTTATCCATTATCCATCTGTCAAAACCAGGATCAATTGCAGATTGTCACTGTTGATAGGTAACGAAAAAATTCAGAGTCAATGAGCTAGCTGTTATTGAAATATATCATTGCATTATTGCTTAGAGTAGAGGAATATAAGAGGACACCATTCTTTCTCTTCGGCTTAATTATGTATTACGGTCATCGTCTGATCTATCCCATTCATCCTGATAAGGTTTTATCTGCTCGTCTTCTTCTTCTGCTGTTGTTTTGGAGTGGATAGTGGTAGTCTTACTATATGTATAAGATATTGACGATGATGGCATTTCTCGTTGTCGTTCTCCTTGTCTATTCACTAATGCAGACGGCTTTGGTGCTACACTAGAAGACTCGTTATTACGAGAAAGAGGAAATGTTCGATTTGGATTATCAGGTTTAGCAGTAGTATTATTATTATATTTCTGCAATTCCTGCTGCTGCTCATCCAGAACCTTTTGTCTTAGTTTTATATCATATCTTTGCTCAAGAAATTCAAAGAATTTATCAATTGCCAACCTATAGTCAATGATATTATTTTCAGCTGCAATTTCCTTAATTGTATTTGTTATTATTTTTAACTCTCTAAGCCCAACTCCTATCGATTTAAGTTCATTATAAACATAAAGTAGTTGACTATGCAGATTTACCTTTGATTCAAGGAAAGAACATTCAGACAAAAGTCTTGTTTTTTTATCTTCCAATTCCTTGACCTGGTTGATAAGTAAGTCACGTTTTAATTGCTTAAATTCTTGATCTGAATAATCTGATAATACCTTATCAACATCATATCCATACTGCTTTATTCCATAAACTACTCGAACAAATTTTGAAATATCCTCTTCTATTGATAGTCCATGCTTTTCTAGTCCTGCCTTTAAATTCGAATATTCTCTAAGTTTAGCAACGGTTGTCTTTTCATTCTCTAAAGCTGCATCACAAAGCTCATTTGCATATGATGCTTCTTGCTGAGCTTCTTGTTTTTCTTTATGTAAATTTTCAATATCGTGTTTTAATATTCTCTTTTCATTTTTCTTCTGCTCAATATAATGTGGAATTTCTGATAGTTTGATAGTATTACCATCACCATTATTATTATTTATCATCTTCATCTTTAGAAAATTCAAGTAAATCTTCCAAGTATGAACCCATCTTATCTGGTGTCAAACCTTCAACTTTCTGGCAACGTTCATAAGCTTTTGAAATAAATGATTCAAAATATTCTTCATTGATTCCCATTTTTCTCATAATCATAGAAATCCTAAATCCTTGAGCGCATCGAACTGCATCTATTCTACATCTCTTAAGGTTACTTCCTAATTCCCTTAGAGCCTCTACATCTACGTCACCAAGTTTCTGTCTCCAATCAGATACTATGTTAGATACTGTACCTTCACTTACTCCACAAGTAATAGCAATATCTTTTCTTGAGTTGTTCTCAAGCCATAAGCGTATTACTGTTTGTCTTATACTTTCAGATATTTTCACAGTCAATTTTTCCGCTATCCTAAATACTCATTGCTTTTAAAGGTTACCGGTCAAGTTGGTCATTTATCCGGTCAAATCAGTCAATAAGTCGGTCAAACACAAAATAGCCTAGTGATGATGAGATATAGTAATATCCTTGATTTAAATGTTAAATTTTGATTCAGAAATATAGAATAATTATAATGTCATTATTAAGGAAAGAAATACTTGCTACATGGATTTCATCGCCTCATTGTTAAGATATATTAAAGTAGTAAAATAGATTAATTAATACTATAAAATTGTTACACTAAAAATTAAGTTTGTATATTCAATACAGTATTCAGGTCCCAAAAAACTTACTACAATTTTGGATTTAAATATTATTAAATTTCATTTTATCCTCTCTGACGTATGGTTTGAATTCATTAACAACCCGATTCAAACTTTTCACTGAGGATGATTTTCTATCTAATCTCCAGACTTTGGTCGTTCTATCTAATTATTTCAAGTGACTCACTAACCTTTTCTGCTACCGGTAAATATTGGTATATCCTTATTCTTGTTACACAATTGAATATAAGTATGACCTTTTGTTACGTGATCTCGAATAATAATCTTCAATTGTAGAAGACCAGTGATACATATGTAATATATCCTAATTCCTTGATTGGCTAATCGATATTCTCTATTAAATTGTATGGTGTATGCGATTTAATCTTAACATACATTTACAAATTAATTATGATAATTCTTCTATCAATGTTTGCATTAATGGCAGCTGGGTCTTGATATATTTGCAGGTTCATTTTAAAGTGACAATACTAGTCTATCAATTACCTTTAGAGGAGCTTGAAGGCAAAATATTCTCATCTATAACATTAAATTCCGAACAGATTAAGGAATGAAGATCCCATCCATCTAGAATATTGGCATTCTATATGCCAGATGGGTTATTCAACTAACATCACTAGATCAGCAATTCGCACTTGTTAGTGGCGAGGCATCCATATTTAGTGATTGAAGATCGCTGAATTCTAATAGATGAAAGGTATAAAAGTATCTACAAACCTATATTCTAGTCTTATTATTGTTAATATACATACTATTTCTAATTGATGATTAAAGTGTTAAAACCTATTTGGAGTGTTTATATGATGCCAAAAAATAATATCGTTTATTTTATTATCCTGGTGATGATAAAATAACGATGATTGTTATTGCTGGTTACTTCTTATTCTGCTCTTTTCGATATTTGTTATTATATCGTCGTCTTTAACCCTACTAACCATTTATATCCATCTCTTAGTTGCTAAATGTCTGAAAGCAATTGATAAACATATCCTACATAGTAGTTTATTTAGTAGTGATCTTAACTGCCACTATCTTCTGTAATGCCCATCAAGCAATGGGCCAAAAAGAATTGCAGTCATCTATATCCAACGCTACAACAATATCAGGTTTTTTGACTTATGAAAATCCATCCCAAGGTATAAAAATGCAGTATCCCTCTAATTGGACAATGTCAGTCAGCGCTCTTCAAAGCTATAATGATGTTGTCGCATTTTACTCACCACTACAGAACCTTTCAGATACATTACCTGCACGAGTTGCCTTATCAGTAATTAGATATTCACAAAATATATCCTTAGATGAATACACTAATTTTACCGTTAGTGCATTAAATCAATCACAAAATTTTATAGTTAATCAATCAAATCCATTTATATTAGCAAAAAATCCGGCACACCAAATCATATTCTCAGCTATATCTCCTTCTGCGCCATTTAATTTCAATATAATGCAAGTTTGGACTACAATAGGTGATAAACTGTACATTTTGTCTTATGAAGCAGGAGCACCAAAATTCTCAAAGAACTTACCGACAATACAACAAATGCTTCATTCAGTAGAGATTGAGTGAATAAGAATAACTAATTCACTTTTTTCATCTCGTATAAAGGTAATGGTAGAATGGCAAATCCAATCCTAATATAAGATAATATTTGATAAACCATCTGAGAATAAAATATCTAGCCATAGCTAAGAGGGAACAGTATGAAATAGTTTGCCCTTAAGGCTAGGATGATGAAGAGATGAATGAACTTGATTCATCTGTAGACATAAAAGTAATTTCTAATTGATATTGCTTAAAGTTAGTCATAGAAAATGAATATAAAAATAGTTGCAAACTTCTCTATATATTAGTATGTGAATTCAATCGATTACGCTTCACTTATATAAGATATCACAAGTGCAAAAATAACACGGTGGTAACTATCTGTTTGTGTCTCCTCATCTTATCACTTGTATCAAATCATCATCATAGAATTCTTATCACGAAGGTCTTGTAAAATGAAATGCAGTTCTTTCAATCCGATTATAGGAATAGATTTGCATAGAGAATCTACATTCTAATTGTAAGAGCATTTTGAAGAACTTCAAAGGTTGCTGGAAGAATACCTATTGGTTCACCATCAATTGTGATGGGTATATCTCTATTCTCCTTTGACTTTATTGCAACCTTTTTAGCTTGTCTATAGAATACGTCGCCCTCATTAGTATAATTACCATCTTTTATATTGAGAAAATTCTCTATCATCTCTAAATTACTGGATTCCTTTAGAATGACAATATCCAGCAATCCATCTGAAATATTCGCTTTTGGCGCTGCTTTAAATCCTCCCCCTAGAAATTTGCCGTTGGCAATGACACCCATTGTCATCTTTGTAAGAATATTTTCATGCCCATCATCGATGGAAATTTCACAGAGACTACTTTCATAGGCAGGCACAGTTGAAAATAAACCAGTCATTGTAGAGATAAGACGACTATTAACCACATTTCGAACCTTTTTTGCCTTATCAATAATCTCAGCACCGATACCAATCTCAGCTGCATTGAGAAAAATGCGGATTGCTGTTTTTGAATGATCCTCCATATTTGTTGCCCTTACACTAACAACATCGATCTTCTGCAATTTACATGCTTCAAAATTTTGACAACATTCTCCAAACTCTGCTGGCAAGTCTAGTGATTTAACTAATACATTTCTTGTTCCACACGGAAAAACAGCCATGACTACATCAGAGTTTATTGGCTTCAGGTACTGCTTGGTTAAGAAATGAATCATTGTCGTTGTTATTATTTTCATTGCCATGAATTCGGATATCTCCTTCAAAGAAGCCGTTTGCGACCTCATTTATAGTTCCATCCCCCCCTATTGCAACAATTTTTTTAAATCCTTTTTTGATAAAATTAGTTGTAAAGCTTGTTCCATCACCAGATTTTTCAGTAAAAGCAACTTGAATATTATCACCAAAAAGCCTTTTAATCATTAAATGGAGGCTGTCCCAATTTTTACCAGTCAATCCACTCGCAGATTTTGGATTAACTATTATAGCGGTTTCAGTATTTGTATTTGATTCTACAGTCATGTCATATGTTCCTATTCTTCTATTTATTTATCCATTTAGGAGCATATTAAATTACGGTATATGGTGTTATATATATAAAAAAATAATATATTAGATGTTTTCCAATAATTAGTAGAACTAGTAGATCATTTTCGGAATATACATTATTCTTATCAATAGAATACTTATTGATATTGGGTCAAGTAATGTGTCTATCTATCTTCACTTCACCTGAACCATTATCCATCAAAATATGCAAACGCGGTATGTTATTCTTAGACCATTAATAGCGAAGATGATTGATAACTCGTGTTTTGAAAATAGTACGTAAGTTTTATCATTGATATGGGTGTATTTATTAGAAGATCTAGATAAAATTGAGTTAATCGCTTTTTAGTTACATTCGAATGATTATAAATTGCTTATATCCCATATATGGACTCGAATTTGCAAAATGCATATAACTGATTAATCGCCGTCAGTTGTTTGACCTTATGGTAGGTGCAAAGAAATTTGTTCTTACTCTCCACTTTTAGATTACTCTGTATGATCCTTTCTATAATGTATCGTAAGTTCTTCTGCAGTGGGAAAAACTTTTCCACAGTCCTCACATTTGTGGTTGACGGGCTCACTCACAGGGTCTGATTCTGATGACATTAAATAAGCTTCTAAAATATAATATATAGAAGTTTAGTAATATTTGCAATTTTCTTAGCAGCTCTTATAAATATAGAAATTTGGCAAATATCAATATTCGATGATTAATCTAGTTGATAGACGAATCACCGCAGTGATCTCAGTTGCAGTACCTATCTATCGCATCTATCTCACACGGTTCATCTTGCCATAGCTTCGTTTCTTGTTCTTCTTCATTATCAATTACTTTACGTACAAACTTCTCGAAATGTAGGAATTTTTCAAATACTCTGCATTTAATCTCATCATTTATGTTATCACCGAAACGCTGATAGTCTCGCATAATGCGGCATAAAATTGTCCACTTCAAATGACAGAGTTCGGACCAATGTTAATATCACCTAAATCAAACTCATGACACATTTCTTTGGTTACGCCTTCAATGAATTCGATTACGTCGCTATAGTTATCTTCGTCAAGCAAATTCTCATAGTGTAGGATGTACCAAGGACAGCTGAAGGTTGCGACTGTGCCGGGCATACAATCTAAAAGCTTGTCATCTTCTTCCGGATTATATGTTTCATAATCACTGTAGTATGAATCGTCCATAATTTCTTCTGCTGTTGATGCTGCTGTCAACGGTATTGGTGTCGCTGACGTAATAAAAGAAGAAGGAAACGATGATATCATGATTATACGTATAAAAAATAACATTACTAGCCATAGTAGAAAGAAATGTCGTACAGACAAGCCAGAAGCAAATGTTAAACAACAAAATGGATCGTTGACAAACTATTATTTTCAATGACTAACCAATGTATCAGAAGAATAATCAAGGATTTCAAATATACAAGAATATAGGCAAGGTTACAAACGAAAAGTAAAAAAGTAATAAAAAATTATTTATTTATTGATGCCCTGTCCTATAGCACCTATTGTAGGATTGCCGATTATTCCCTTGCTGATATCAAATCCTCTATAATCTTCTATCACAAAATCAAAATTCGCGCTTTTAGTCCCATTGGCATCAGTAACTGGTTTCGTTATTAATGAATCTTTTACAGCAAAATCCCTCGGTTGCCCTTCAAAATATACTTGTGTAGTAATTGTGGGTTGCCCTGGAACTCCAACCAATACATGTATGTGACTAGGACGAGTTATATTACCTTCTCCATGTAATCTTGCAGGATAAATAGTATCCAATAGGTATTTACCATCTTTATCAGTTACGATCTTACCTCTAAGGTTGAATCCTTTATAGTCGTAATCTCCGCTTGAATTCGTTTGCCATAAATCTAATACAGCTCCTTGCACTGGTTTACATGTAGCCGTATTCAATACCTTTCCACTTAGCTCTAATCGTGGTCCTTGTAATCCTTTAGCAAAATCCTGACCCTGTCTAAATGGCGGTCCTTCTTTATATTCTGGACCTTGCGCCGTCGACTCTGTTAATTTACAGGGTGTCGTTAATGTTTTTGGTTGTGATTGTGCTGCTGATGATGATGATGTCTGATTTGTATTTGTTGTTTGTGCGAAAGAAGGTTGTGATAAGTTAACAAAAGCCATATATGTAAAAAGTAGAGCAAGGGACAGAATTATTATGGCCTTTGCTGCTGATATCATTGTAGGCATTCTTCTTTTCAGTTTATTATCATTCTCTAATGTCATAGACCGTTTTCGCCTTCTTTTGACTTCCCGTTCAATTCAGGTATTATCATGTTAAACATTGTATTGTCTTAGATTGATTTAGGCTTACCGCAAGCCAAAGTTATGTTTTATGACAACTTTGCTATTATATGTCCAGTTTTAATTCCCTGACTGCAAATGAGCGTGAGGGACACCAAGATAATAACAACGATAACGTTACCAGATACCTTGAATACGATAAGGATAACATATTAGACTTGGCCGAAAAGAATTACGAAAACCTTGTTGAAGCATCGACAATAATGCTATAGATACTGCCGCCACTTTCTCCAATCACACGCTATCATCGCTGCAGTCTTCATCGAAATTCCCAAAGCCACATAATCAAAGTGATATATTCAAATAGACTAGTCAGAAGTTTATCATTATAGTAAATGCCATATTGCTGATTGATTTCATAGTCATATATATCTACGACACGACAATCAGATGCCAAGTAATGTTGAGAATGCTTCTTAATTTTCAGATGGCTTAAACAGGATTAATATACAATTTATAACATTTTCAGAAGGTTTTAATAGATTTACATTAAAATTAATTATGTGTGTTTTATTTAGCAAGACCATGTTTTCTAAATAATATTTACATGCTTCTGGTTAATATTAGACTAATTTAATAATCAAACCTTATTAGTTTCTAACTCGCATAAACTAATGAACGGTAACAAAAATAAAAGACGGTAATCATCATATCAACAATCAGCATCAAACTATTGCTTTTACTGATAAAAAAGAAGAACCATTATTTCTCAAAAGGATTCTAATTGTAGATGATGATCCTGATATTACTTTAAGCTTCAAATTAGCTTTAGAAGAGGAAAATAATAGTAGTAACAGTAAACTTGAAGTACATACGTTTAATGATCCTCTATCAGTATTATCACAATTCAAGCCAAGTTTCTATGATTTATTGCTAATTGATATTAATATGCCAGATATGAATGGCTTTGAATTATGTACAGAGATATTAAAAGTAGATCTTAATGTCAAGATTTGCTTTATGTCTGCCGGAGAAGTGAATCATGAAGCTGTAAGAGAATTATATCCAACCATAAGTATAGGATGTTTTATAAAAAAGCCTATTGCAATAGATTATTTGATAAAGAGAATAATGGCAGAGTTAGAGTAACAATAGCAATAATAAATGGATTGGAGAGTATCGAATGCGGTATCAATATTACAGTTGAAAGTCTTACCATTGAACAACTTTTTACAGTGCTTCCAGAAGTATACTGTCTAACATAATTTCGCATATCTTTTAAAACCAAGTAAAAGGATTTTTTAAGCATAGTAAACCTTACATATTAAGAAAAATCTGTAAACGAACTTTTGTTAGTTAGTATAGTTGCCATGCAACAATTAAAAATCTATATCATAGGTAATATTCAACTCTTAGTTAGACCTTATTTCGATTAGGTTTGATATCCAGATTACATAAAAGGTTCGAAAAATATTTACTAATTTATGCATTATATATTTTGTTTATCTATTTTTTAATTGTGATTCTTTTCTTGTTGCCATGTATGAATAAGAGTAACTTCAACTGTTTTGGTCTGAGTTATTATTAATAGAGGAAGATGATTTATTGCTTAAAATAAAGCATATGCATCACTTACAATTATGAGTCTTTTTATTTAAATTCTTAGTAATTAGTTGCAACAAGCTGATAAAATAAATTTATTTTATTATCATTTTATAGATAAGAAGTCTAGAGCGTCAAAAAATCCTGCAAGTTCTTTTGAAAGATGATCGCAAAATATCCCGAGTATCTCAAAATCGGCTGGACGCAGTCTCTTTTCACTAAACATTCCAAGAACTCCAACTGATTCACCTTTGTATATTAATGGATAGCCTGCAAAAGATTTCAAATTCTCTTTTTTTGCCCACTCAGGGTATTTTATCCTAGGATTGTTTACTACATCATTTGTAATTGCAGGTTTCTTCGTTTTAACTATTGGTCCTATTTTAAGACTATCTATGGATATCCTAGAAAATTCACCATCAATATTCTTGTACTTACCAGCACTGTATCTTAGAATTAGATTTTGCCTTCGTTTGTCAACTAACCATACTCGAGCGAATTTTGCATTAAAATATTTTACCAAGCTTTCGACAATAACCTGAAGCTTATCGTTTAGATTATCGTATTTTTTCAGAGAATTCAGAATCTTATAGACGTAGAATTTCTGTTCCTTTAACCCATATTCGTCAAAGACTACATAGGGAGATGCTTTTACAGGCTTTGACTCATATGAACGATAATCTGCTATTAATTCTACAAACCTGTTCAAAAAGTTATTACTTTCTAATTCATATTGTTCAATTGAATCGAATACAAAATGGCATATCCAATCAAAATCTCCGCCACCAGTTAGCCTAGCAGAATAAACACAGAATGGTGCTTCTTCAACATAGTTTCTTAGCCTATCGATCAGAACCTGAATATCTTTAGAAAATTTAAACTTAAGAATAATTGTACGGTTTATTTTTTCTGAAATAATAAGACCAGGATTGAGAATTGCCGAATAACCAAGTATGATATTGTTTTTTTCTAATCTGCCAAGTCTGTACCTTATTGCTCTTTCTGTTATTCCATATCCAATATCTTGTAGGTTATTAGCAATTTCAGACGATGATATACGTGCATTCTTGCCTAGATAAGAAAGAATAAGCTTATCAATTTCATCAAGCAAGATAGATACATAATTCAAAAACGAGATTATTATTCATTTCCCAATCGGAAATTGTTAATATACCTAGCTCTTTTTAACTATATGATTTTTTAACTACAAGGGAATGTGATTTCCGATCCGGAAATTTTGTGGCTCAATTTATTTCCGGCCAGAATATCAGTCACTATTGCCTATAATATATTATGAAAATGGACTATTTTGAAATAGACCGTGTAATTGAGGAACTTGCAAGGACGTTCGCTGCCCCGTGTACAACCAGCTGGTTTAAAACGACAAACAATAAGAAGCCTTCCAAAGAAGAATATCGTAATAAAGTAGTAGAATTCATGAAGAATCTAGAAAACATATTATCATCTTACTATCCCCAAAACCAAGAGTCAGATATATTTAGAGAATATGCCAAAAAAGGTTTGCGTCAAGAAATCTCGATAGTACTTGCTGGTAATAACAAAGAAGTAGAAAGACGCCATAGATATTACGTTGATTATAACTAACTAGAGAAGTATTTATTATACAGTAAGACAAGACGGTGCAAAAAATTAATGGTAGACTACTATAAATTCGCAATACCTGCTATTGTTGTTGTTATAATTGGAGGTATGGTGAGTGGACTTATGGCTTACAGCTTTTATCCTGAAAAGCATGTAAATGTCAACATTGGTGGTAAGTGCTATGAATTACTTGATTCAGCAAATGTTAAGTATCAAAACCTTGCAGCTGAGAATGAGATAGAGATTTTAAGATTACAGCTTGACGCTATAGAGACAGAACAAGCAACATTACCAGTTATCTTTAGCGGAACTCAAGCCGAGAGTTCAGACTTTACAGACAAGTATAATATTAACATAATATCAGATGAGCCGATAAGCGATAATAGTAATGTTGATAAACGAATAGTAAAGGCAACTATATCAAAATCTGAATTCCAAAGAATTGTAAATGATTTAACATTAGAAGATGTCAATCAATCCAGCAAAACTGTAGCAGGTAGCATTGGATTACAGCCAAACACATACATAACACCAGAAGAAGGAAAGCAAATATCATTAAATTCAAATGAGTTTATGCGTGAAGGAATTCATGAAATTATTGAGAGTAAGTATGATGGAATAAAACCAGCTGAATGCCGTACTAAAATACAATACTGATATGTTGTAATATCATACATATGAATTTAGTTTCATAGACTAGTAGCATTAATCTAAAGACAAAGATTACTTTTTCTTTATCAAATTTTTGATTGTAGAAGTTCTAAAAATAAGAGACCGTATATGAAACCTTAAATTCTCTTTTCTCTTATTACTGTGTATATACAGATGGAAGAAGAAGACGGAACGTGGTGTACAGTATTGCTTGAAGAAGAAGGAACTAAAGTGTAGAATTGAATTATGCCCATGTCTCAATTAACTAGACTAAGTGTTTATACCTAGTCGGAATGTCATCAAAATTACTATACGCAACAGTTTCTTGTCTATATCGCTCAGAAGACTAATAATCAAGATATAATAGACTTTGTAAATGATGTTATAGATAAGACACCAGGAATCGGAATCAAAAATTTCCCCTCAGATAATGTGCCTACACTATTACGTCTTGTTTTTGATATAGGACGCTCATTTATTGATAAGCAGCAAATAATAGTTCCCAGCTTCCGGACCTTCTGGACCCTTGACAGCAGTAATATCATTAAGATCTCCGATCTCATCCAATTATTAGATCCCAGTACACCACGAATTGACTTTAGCAAAATAATACCCATAGTCGACAATAAGGTCGATGTGCCCTCTGATGGCTTTCATCTAGAAGTAGCAAGAGGTAGATGTGAGTTGGAGAATTTACCACATGAGAAAGAAAAGTCAGTGGAGCTAGAAGTCAAGGCTGAAAGTCGAAGTGATGCATGACGATAAGCACAAGTGGCAAAACGATTCGAAAACAAGAACATGAAAGACGCTAAACTTTTAGCCAGTGGACAGCAAACATCAGCTATTGTAGCACAGAAACTTCCTACATCGGAACAATCATTTGGCTACGTTAGTGATGATATCTATGCTACTTTTATATTAGAAGAGGCTGAAAAGCTTTACACTGAGTTAACAACAAAACTGACAAATGAGATTATAGCAGCAGCCTCAGCTATTAGGACATCATCTTCGATACCACTACCGGAATAATAATCAACCAGAGATTTAGAACAATTACCGAGCAATCAAATAAATGATAAACAGATTTCAAGAGTAATAAT
The DNA here is from genome assembly GCA_963837175.1 of uncultured Nitrososphaeraceae archaeon. Classification (GTDB taxonomy): domain Archaea; phylum Thermoproteota; class Nitrososphaeria; order Nitrososphaerales; family Nitrososphaeraceae; genus JAJNBK01. The sequence goes on along the minus strand of CAWIMJ010000021.1, from coordinate 26,785 downwards.
AGTCTATTTTAATGGATAAACCTGACATATGAGTTTCCAAATATCTTTCTATACAATAGATTCTATGACTAATTTTCACATATCTTTACACACATACAATGGAATGTGATAAATTGCGATCCTTTTTCATAGAGAATAGTCATCCATTGTTGAAAAATGCTGGATCTTTTATACCTAATGAACGGAACGCTTCTATCCTCTGTAGACATGCATAACACTGTCCGCAATGTGTTTCGGATTTATTATGGCAGCTCCATGTCAATTCAATAGGTACATTTAGCTCAATTGCCAAATTGATGATGGTTTTTCTATCCATTTCAACTAAAGGAACGAGTATCATGCAAGGATCGTCGTTACTGAACAAACATCCGCGTTTAATTAGCAAGTTTAGTTTTTCTATATAATCTTTTGTTGCATCAATAAAAAATGTCCCATCATGAACATTATGGCCTCCTATAATCCATTTTATATTAAGAAATTCGGCATAGTGTGCCGCTATTGAATAAAATATCAGATTTCTTGCAGGAACATATGATGCCCACCTTCCGTCATACCCTGGAGTGGGATGATTACTATTATTAAAATCAGAAAATTCTTTAATAAAGGGAATGTTGATCTCAAGGAAGTTTACAATATTCACTCTTCTTGCTAATTCCACTGCAGCCCTTTTTTCGTTTTCAAGCCTATTGTAATAATTAAATGTAATAACAGAAATTTCTGAAAAATTTTTTTTAGCCCAGTAAAGACAAGTGGCCGAATCCAATCCGCCAGATAGCATCACAAGGGCAGTAGTTCTCTTCATCATCTAACCTTTTTTTATTTCAGCTATTATGTGTGCTCCCTTATTTACTCCTTCATAAACATATATGCCCAAAGCATCTACAGTTGATGGCATCTTTGGAGCAAGCGAGCTTTATTATTTCAGTTGAAAGGTTTTCTACAGTAGCTTCACCTGGCAGCAAGAAAGTTGTCATCTTCGGCAATTGTAAACTGAAAAATCCTCGTGGTCCTTCAAAGGATATATGATAATAAACATCATCTTCTTTCTGCAGATACTTCGTATTAATGAAGAATTTATGGTCAAGGATACTTAATGTCTCTTTGATTATTCTCTTGGCTTCACCAAAATCAATAATAAGATTATTTTTCATGTCACCGATTATTTCGACCATGACAGTGGAGGTGTGTCCATGTAGTATAGAACATTTTTCAACTAATGGTAAAATATGTGCATAATCAAAAGCAAGAGAGGGATCTTCTATGAATATAGAACCAGTCTGGTTGTAGTTGGAATTAAAGAAGAAGAAAGAGTCTAGTTCATTGACTCTACCCGCATATTTTGAGTGACCAACAGCAATAATTTTGATTTCTGGCAGTTCTCTTCGTATTCGAAGGAATTTATTAACATCGTTTTCGCAATCTATGATCTCAATATATTTGTCATCTATTTTAAAATCAACGTTTACTATGTCGTCATTATTAATTTTTAAGGGTATATCATACTCAAAATTTTGTCCTAAAAAGGATAGCATCTTTGAGATAGATAATTCTGCTCTGCTTCGAAATAGATTGCCTTTGATATCAATGTATTTGATATCATTGTCAAGGACTACTCTTTCCATTGAATATTTCTAATAAAAAGTAACTATTGTGACTTATAAACCGTTTATTTTATTATTTTTGAAGTATTAGTTATATTTCAGGCTTCATTCTCTTGCAGGAGGTTAATGCAGAAGATTTTACAAAAGTTGCGTCTATGGAACGAATCTTAAAAGATATGGAATTTCCAGCAGATAAGAGTAAGATAATTCGATATATACAATAACGACCATTTGCTTTTACTGATAATCACGAAAGTAAAGATATATTGTGTCATACTTCAAAATGTAGAAGATAAATAACATCAGATATTTTTGAGGTTAGCAACGCTATTGGGTTCATTTATTAAAAAACTAAATTGTGGATAACGTATATAGCACCTTCAATAAATATAATGATATATATACATATTTTTGGAAGTAAAATAATATATGTATGTCACTAATTGCATTAGGCAGAAGTCAATCTAACAGAAAAAAGATAGCATAATATCGAAAAATAATATGTATTAGTTTTACATTCACTTATGAGATCGCTACAATTTGTAGTTGCGCCACAATTTGGAAAAAGATTAAACTAACAGCTTTAACAAGTAAGTTAGTCTGTATGGAAGACTTTTACTTAAATTCATATTAATGATAAACAATCTTATTTTTGTAAAAAATGATATTTGTAAACTTTAGATATAAATATTGTAACAGCAAAAATTTCATTAGTAACTCGCAAATTCTAATGTTATAAGGGAAACAGTTGTATCTTTCAGAACGCTATATTTCATTAACCAAGAAATTAGGAGTATAAATATAATTGCTTACTGATCTAAAAAAAGCACTCTTTGAAGCAGTATTAGATACGATAAACAAAAATAGCTCTTCTTTAGCTGTTGCTTTTTCGGGAGGGATTGATAGTTCTTTACTTGCAAAAATATGCAAGGACGTTGGAATGAAGTTTACATTATTAACTGTAGGATTTCCACTATCTCAGGATATAGAATTTTCCAAACAGATTGCTCTAAAATTAAATTTATCTCATATAATATCAGTATTAACGCCAGAATATTTCCAGAAAGATTTACTATACGTCCAACAAAAAATAGCTTGTAGGAACATTTCCCATATTGAAAATTGTTTAGCGTATTTCTATATCGCAAGAATGGCCAATCAGAATAATCTACAATTAATTTTAACTGCAAATGGTTGCGATGAATTATTCTGTGGTTATAATAAATTCAGACTAATCTATGAAAAGGGAGAAAAAAGGCTATTAGACTTTATGGATGAAAGAATAGCTAATGAACGTATGCTTATTAAAGAGATAGATAAGATAACAACGGAATTTGGAGTGCTTACAAAACAACCTTTTTTATCACAAAAATTCATTAATTTCGCTAAGGGTATACCCATTGAACAGAAGATCACCGGTACTGACGATTTTATGCGAAAACATATTCTGAGGGAATTGGCTCTTTCTCTAGGGGTTCCAAGAGAGTCTGCAATGAAACCAAAAAAGGCCCTTCAATATGGTTCATTAATTCACAAAAATTTCAAGGTGGTTAATAAAAATAATAGAATAGTAAGTATATAAAAAGAACAACGAAAATTAGCAACGATCTACTGTAAATACAAATTAAAATAAAAACATCAAATTTATTTAGTGTAATTGATTATAATATTTTTTATTTGTGGCCTTTACCTTCTTCGCCACATTCTCTATAATTTTTGATGATGCTGATAGATGATTTTTTGCATTAAATATGTCTTTTAATTCTAATGGAGTAAGGCTCTTTGATAAATTAGGATCTTTTCTCAGAGCATCAAAGAACTCTTCTTCCCTTTTGAGTGATGCAAATGCTACCCTTTGGATATCACGATATGCCTCAAATCTAGGGATTCCTTTCTTTATTAATGCCTCAAGAACAAATTCTGCGTAGATTTGGCCCTTTGTAATATCAAGGTTTGAGGTGATTCTTTTTGTATTTACGTTAAGATCTAAGATGACCTTCTTCATCGAATTTAACATTTCATCTAACAGAATTACAGCCATTGGAAGCGTAAATCGTTCATTTGCTGAATTAGATAGATCTCTTTCATGCCATAAGGCAATGTTTTCCATTGCAACATTAACTAATGATCGTAAAATCTTTGCAAGGGAAGAAACCCTTTCACTCTTAATAGGATTACGTTTGACAGGAACTGCACTACTTCCAATCTGTCCTTTTCTGAAGGGTTCGGCAACTTCGCCTATCTCTGTTCGTTGTAAATTTCTAATCTCAATTGCAATCTTGTCAAGCGTACAAGCAACAAGAGCGATCAAAAATTGCATCTCTGCGTGTCGCTCTCTAGGAATAACTTGTGTAGCGGCATCAATAGTATAAAGTCGCAAATCCATAGCTACTATTCTCTGTACATCTAATGCTCTATTTCCCATTAAAGAGCCTGTTCCAACAACACCAAGGGTTTTACACAATAGAAATCGTTTTTTTCCTTCTTCTATTCTTTCTATGTGTCTTGCCATTTCTGCAGCCCATACCGCGAACTTTAGGCCAAATCCAATTATACTTGCATGTTGTCCATGTGTTCTACCAACTGCAGGGAGGGCACGGAATTCTAATGCCTTGTCACTCATAGCAATTGCTATATCTAGAATTTTAGATTCAATAATAGAAAATGCGTCTCTCATTTGCGTTGAGATAGTAGTATCCAAAATATCATTACTTGTTAGCCCATAATGAACCCAAGGTCTTGATTTTTCTGAACATTGTTCACCCAAAGCCTCTACTAATGCAGCAGTATCATGTTCTGTAGTTGCTTCTAATTGTTTAACTTTCCCAATAGTGACTTTGCCAGATTTTGCCTTTTTTATGATATCTTCAGCAGCATCTTGCGGAATCATTTTAATTTGAGCCTGCGCTGCTGCTACTGCAGCTTCAAAATCTAGTTGGTATCGTAGATGTTGTTCTTCTTCAAATATTTTCTTGATTTCTTCACTTCCATAACGTCCTGAATCAATCGGTAGAATGGGCATTGTTAATTACAGAACTGATGGACTAAAAATTAAATCTTATCAGGAAAAAATTATGGAATTTAAAAACTGGTAAATTGCCGGAAGTACTCTGTCGACAAAACAATTTACAACAGTTACTATGATGCAATTGCGAATATTATTGTTGTTTATATGTATGCTAGAGGATATGAATAATAGTCTATTGACTATGGCTTGAACGTATTCACAGATAGAATGGTAATTCCAATAATTCAAAGATTTTATAAATAAAAGAACTTGTAAAAAGCACTAAAAATGTTGGAGAACTTATTAATATTATAAATTCGAACAAACTGTATGACTCCAGCTACGTTCTTAGTGTTTTACCGATTCAAAGCAATGAGTAAAGAGGAAGCCCAGAAAGCTAATACTGAATGGCGAGAGCTGAAAAATAGCTTGCCCTCGGGTATTGAGCTAGTAGGTGAATATGATCACGCATGGGGAACAGAATACAATGGATTCTTGATATTTGAAGCAGATAGTAGTGATTCATTCCTTGATTGGTGGTCTAATTTCAAGGATAAGGTCCGGTGGTATGTAGAGCAGACTCATACAATAGTCGCAAGGAGACGGTAACCTCCTTTTATAACCAAATAGAAACTCGTACAAATATTATTCTTTTGTTCTCTTAGAACATTCTGACAGTTCGCAATTATTAATATAAAGACTATATAGGACGCTTATCCTAAAGTAAAAACGATTTTTTATATTTTTCGTGATATTTGATTATTCTATATCAGCTTAATTGTTTCTAAACACTTCATAATCCCGTTCAAAAATTGAGAATTTACTGCTTAAAACTGAAAAGAAGAGATATTATACTGAGACTCTGATATTTGTGATGGACAATTAAGTTCGCTAGTATTTGTCCTGCCAATTTATCTAAAAACATATCTTCATGATTCTTCCCCCATTCATTTTGCTTATTTTATATCATTTTAATTTTATTACTCATAACTTGTTTTCTTGTATAAACTTCACTTGAAGGCAGAAATTCTTGTAATATTATTCTTGTTGCTAAGGTAAGTTGAACTGTCTATCTTTATCTTATATCGTGAGATATTTCATTTCTGCTGATGAATTATTTTGAGAAACGCTGTATGCGTTCTCGTTGCGAATATGTTCGTCTTCTAACGTTAGATAATATATATTCAAATGAATTTGACAACTGGATTGCAAATTGTGACATTTTAGATAGATTTGCTGCTACTTTAAATCCAGCATATAATAGTCTTTTAATTTTATTAGATGTTTTTCTGGCAATAGTTTCTAAGTTCACTTCCTCAAGCCTTTTTATTACAATTTGTGCTTCTTTGATCTTTTGTTCTGCTATTCTGACTACTGCTTGTATTATTTCTGTAATCTCATTTGACGTTCCCTTTATATTTTTGATAAGTTCTGCTTTGTCGTATACAAAAGTATTATTTCTTATATTTTTTTCATTTATGTTATTTTGTAATTTACCTTCTTCATTTATGTCAGTTATCATAGAATCAGAATAACAATCCTCATGGAGAGGCTGTAAATTTCTCTTAAAGTTATTTCTCGCTTCTTTTTCAGCTATTTTACAATATACTATAGTATCGTCATATCCTTCTAGCAAATTTTTTGGAATAAAGAAGTTCTCCTTGATTATAATTCCTTTCTTAGTTATTATAAAAGGCTCACTAATTCCCTGTACTATGCCAAGGTATGCATCATTAATACCTCTTACCTCTTTTTTTATTATACTATTCCAATTCATAGTGTCCCTAATTATACTGCGTTTCATTATTCCTATAACATAATACCTTGAAATTTGATAATTATTATCGAGCATTATATTAATTTGACAATACAGTATAAAGTAGCAGACAAGGTTGTATATAGTATAGTGTTGTTTCAGTTTTTGCGAGAAGGATAAAAGAAGAAGAAGAATAATAATGCTAAAAATTGAGAAACCGTCTATCTACAACCAATTAATTGACACAGAAGCAGACTCGTAGGGAAGTGCATATGCTGTTGATAAAGCAATATGGGGAAAAGTGCCATTCTAGTTATCAAAAAATAAAAATAGGATAACAATAGTCATCCATGAGAATTAAATTGATTGGTTTTATTTGATGCTACATTATCTCTTTGTATACACTGCTGTTGTACCTATAATTGCATTATTTAAAACAAAGTTTCATTTGGATATTTGCCCACGAATTTCGCCTTTGGGATTCATTTCTGTATGAACATTGACATATGCTCCACCAGTGTTTATGAGTTTGATTAAATCAGATATCTGTTTACCCTTCAACGGTCCCTCAAGATTAGCAGAGGTAACGTCTCCTTGTGACAAGATTCCACTTTTTGGACCAGTGGGTGTTTGAGATTTGAATAAGGTAACTACGACATCACCATTTTGACCTACTTTACCACTATGTATGTGTGCTTGTGTGACCTTATCGATGTTCATTACATTAACCTTGTACTTCAACATATTTCCATTAATACTAAGTTCAAAATTAGCAGTACCTGTTGCCTTGGTATTCTTGGGTGGTACTTCATCTTTACCTGTTAATTTTGCAACAAATTTATTGCTGCTTTGTGTAGTGGTGGTGGCAGCAACTACAGATCTTGTTGATGGAGCCATGAGCATAATCAACGAAAAGATTGCTAGAATACTTATTGCGAGCATTTCTCTCCTTAAATTATTTATCATCATCTTCTTCTGTTTCACCTTGGTAACAGATTCAAAAATCTAAAATAAAGACATTGTGTAACTATGTGAATTGACAATGTTAATTTATACAGCTAATGGAATACCTTTAGAAAAATCTGTTAACAAGTATGTCTTGTATACAATCATAGTTACACTCCTCTGCAGAGAAACGTCGAGAAATTCGTCAGAAACGATATAAGACCAAAATCACATCAGACTGCTATAACCATTTGCTACATCCATGAGAATATTATTTTTTAAAAAATTACGTATTACCCCTATGTTCCGGAAAGGAAGTAATCTAAATATATCATATCATGATAGACTTCACGCGTTATCTTTAGTTATAGATTGTAATGAAAGAAGGCTAAATATGGCTTCTGATGGCAGCATTGTAGAAGATGGTATCACATTCGTCTAGGAATCTAAATAGCGCTTAATAACTATTGCACTAGCAAGTGCAGGAAGAAATGCTACACAATGCCTATGATACTGATGGTGATTATAATACAAAACCCAATAGAGAAATGATTCTGAAGAAGAACAGAAAGGAGATCAGGACGAGCAGCCGCAGCCACAATCACTATGATACCAACAATTACTATTACTACTGTTGATAACGATGAGTAGAAGAAGAGGTAGCATCAATACAATAATAGCATATCACTAGTAAAGAAGAATGACTAAGTAATAAACAACAACTACATAATTTTGTATTCTGATAGATAAATTAAGATAGGTTGAGAGTATAACTTTAAAGCATTATGAAAAGTGAAAAGTACTGATTACAAATAACCCTGATTTTTATGATACTTCGTAGTATCAAGACAAGCTTTGTTTAGCAGACTAATGCATAATATATTCTGTATCGGAATAATAATAAGAAAACATATTCAAAGCTTCTTTAATTACCTATTCAACTTGTGTAATGCTCATAATAATCACAATGTTACTTCTTAGTTGGATATGGGAATTCTAGTAGTCTGTATGCGGCCTCGCTATATTACGGATAAGTCTTACTAGTTTCCGTTTAGCATTACTTCTTTTTTGGAGTTATATCAAGCAATCTGTCAATAATTGTTGTGTGTAAATAATTGGCAAATGTTTGAGTTTGAAATTAGACTTATTCAGTACCCTAGATAGATACAGTAATTACATTGTCGCCTCTGATCAGAATAGTACCAAGTTTATTGGACTTGCCATGTTCTTCTAATAATTCTACTGAGTCTCGTAGGAACAAATTCATCTGTTGATCGAATCGAAGTAAGGTACCTGTGATTATCTTTCTTCCCTTTAATTTTATGAGTACAGATTTACCTATGTTATCATGAAGGACTTTTCCTATAATGTCTACTGATGACAATAATTGTCTTACAGGTAGACAAACTATATAAGATAGATAGAAGGATTCACAAGTGTAAATCCGAATATCATCCTTATATCTGTCGGATGATTTTATAATAATTATACATAGGGCAATTTATATTCAAAAATTATAACTCAACGTATTTAATATCACCATCACTTTTAATCTCTCATAGTGCATACTGATTGTATGGTCGATAGATTTCAAAATGTAATCATAGACGTGTCATATAATGCGAAACTGCTGGCTACACTATTTGCTTAGAAAGCTAGCTATATCAATATAGTAAAAGATGCTCAGATACTTGAAATTCAGGAGGTAAAAGAATTTGAGTAATTTTGAATATCGGATATATTATGTTTGTATAGTTCAATGGTTAGGATGTTCTATATCCTTCCTTGGTTTTTACAATCGGATTTCTTTCTCATTCTTCATAAAATGGATGAATAAATATAGAAAAGAGGAACGTGTAAAATCTATCATGATTAATTTTTCTAATTAAATTGTAGCGAAAATGTATTATCATATATAATGGCATCTTACGTTATAAAGATGTCAATGCAAATTGAGATTGTGTTCTCCTATAATCAATTCCAGCAGATAATGTTAGTGATGCGTGAGAAAATATGATAAATTCCATTAAGACATTTTAAAAATCTTTATAACAATATCTACATAATCAATACTAGGGATATAATAAATGTCAGATTATGAAGGAGGTACATTTAGATGCCAGATCTGTGCGAAGGAATTCCTTACAAAATATGATGCTGATATTCACTATCAAAGAGTTCATTCAGATGAGGTTACTTCAATTGGAGAATAATAAATAAGAGAGAATACTGCTATCTCTTTACTGTAATGACTTATCTAAACCTCTAAAATCTTGTTTTATATCATGTTTGATGTTTTATCCATACTTTAAAATAGATTTATTTTTCGCTTTTTAAAAGTATTGATGTTGATGTTTAGTATTATTTAATTCCTCCTTGTTTGTTGCTTATCAATGACTCTTTATCGTAACCGCAAGCATATATTATTTGCACATAAATTTTTAATTAGAAATTACCTTTTAAAGTATATTATAGCTTTCTGACAACTAATACAAAGATTTGTAATGGTATAATACACAGATGAATCTATATTCAATGCTAAGAATTTATCTTAATATTATTAATATGCCATTATCATTTGTAATTTCTGAATGCTTATAAATGCTTATATAAGATCATAGATGCTGTGCTAAGGAAATTAAATGTTCAATATATATTTTGTAGCCCGCTGCAGCTATTAAATCATCATCTATAATTAACAATTCCATTTTTTCAATAGACTGTTTTAGAACCTCTGAGTGAATCTTACGATTTTGTTCTCTTAGTTTATCTAAATTCTTATCAACTATTCGTTGTATTTCTGGACTCTCTAGTTTTCGTTTTATATTTTCAAACTGTTTTAATTGTTCGTTTATAGGATTGTTAATAGACATATATGGTCGTTATTTATATATATTATAAGCAAGATTCTTAAAGATTCTGTATCATAAATTGTTCCATTAAATAAAATCTATCAATAATACCAATTTAACTTTTAGATATAGAAACCTTTTTTATCTGATAAAACTTGCTAATAGCTGAGTAAATAATAAAACAAGGATCGAATGAATGGCATACACAATTTCGTCACGAGACAGCAGTTGAAAATTTAATCTTATACATTGAAGATATTACTATAGATATTTCTATAGATATTACTATAGAAACTATATGGGTAATGAGACTAAAAATAATTTACTTTAATTATCAATTGCTGTTTGATGTTAAGTAAAAAATTTTTCTTCTTTAATCAGCAGATGAGAGTAGTAATTCCTATTTAGTTTTCTTAAGTTATGTCAGAAGTTATAGTTAATGTCTTTTAGAAAAAGTGCAACTGATGATAAGATAAGATTAATACAATGATTGCATATTCCACATTAAGCCAGTCAATAGCAGCATTCTTATTCCTAGACTATGATGTTTGATTATTTCAAGAATTGTTTATTTCATATATGGATAACTTCTTATTCCACCGACTGGCTGCCGATCTTGAATGGTATTAAAACAAATGAGGATTGACCATTTATGATGTCGATAAAATCAAATCTTGACCTTCAAGGAATTGAGGAATATAATACCGAAATATGTAACATATACAATTTTATAAGCATGTGACCGTTAATCAGATTTATTATTTTACCCGTTTAAAGTCTTGAAGCATTTATAATTTCAAGATGATAATATTATTATGGGATTCAACCCATTTGCAGAATTTAGACATTGATTATATCTATTGCAATTTAATTAGTTATTACATCCTGTTGGCAAATATTATAATAGTCTACAATATTCTACAGAATTAAAATTGTCTGATGCCCATATTGATAAAAACAAACAACTTGGCAAACTTAATCACTTTGATGTAATCATACGGGGAGCTTATTTAACCACTGTAATTCCTATTGAACAACTTGTTAGAGATATTATTTCATATCATTTCTGTCCTGATGAAGATAAACGTAAACAGTTTGTGTCGCTTATTCTAAATAGCAATAGAGATTATACGTTTTCGTATAGTATCGACATACTTGAAAGGATTCTGTTATTGCATTACGCGGATTTACTTCAAGAATATCCAACATTAATAAATGAGCTCGGAAAAATTAGAAATTACCTTGATTGGCTAGCTCATTCGATGCTTGATACATCTGACGAATTTTTGGCTAAGGATTTGACAGATACAATTCGACTAATATCTTATGGGAATAATGGAGAAACAAACTATAGAGAGTTAACACGCACAGAAATTGATGAAAGATTAGAAGATTGTATAAGCGTTCACTTTATGCTTGTGTATATTCGGATGGAAGTTAGAGAACGTGTTTTGAATAACAAGATATGATAAATTTAAGGTTATTAGTAAGTATCCCATACTCTGATAAATTCATATACTCAATTTAGGTGTTATAGTCTAAAATAAGACAAGTGTTAGAAAATTATTAGGGGAGCTTAGCAGAATTGAAGATACCATATATCATTTTATTCAAAGCGTATTATTTAACCCTTGATAGATTTCTTATTATCACCTGCACCATATTACAATAAATAAAAAATAGTATCTCTAGAGGGGCATGAATAATGCATTAGGAAGAGATATTTTCCATTTTACATCAGTATAAAAAGCTAGTTTCCAAGAAATAATATGAATGACACAATAGATTGGATTACACTAAGTATTACCTATAGTATTGACTGATTGTTTAAACAAGGTTCGGTATTGCCATTTTGATCGCCTTTTGTCTTAGTAATATTGCTAATGCTATTGATGCAATGGATAATACCGCAGCAGAAAGAAATATCAAGTTAAATGATATAGTTGATGGGAAATACTGTACTACACCATTAATATTTAGTATCGATTGATGTGTTTGCATAAACATACCAGCTAAAGCAGGACCTATTGAAGCCCCTATAATTCTCATAAGACTGCTCATTCCTAACGATATTCCACTAAATTGTTTTGGTGTTGAAAGTATAATTACATTCATAGCTCCAACGCTAGTCAATGATAGTCCAGTAGATAAAATGGCGAGGTTTACTGACACTAAGAATTCGGTTGAATGAAGTATTAATAGACCGAAGAAGCCTATGGCAGTAATAATCGTACCTGCTATGATTGGTTTTAGTGAGCCTAATTTTGATATTATGAAACCAGAGGTTGGACCAAAAATTAAGAGTATTATTGCAAACGGCAACTGTACTTTACCAGTGCTTATGGCATTTTCGCCAAATCCTATTGGTTCAGGATTTCTTACCAATATTGGTATTGTCTGAAATACCATAAACATAGACATACCTACGATCATTATAATCAAATTAGCTGGTAGTATGGACTTGTTGAGCATTAACCTAAAATCCACTAATGGGTGTTTAGATCGTCTTTCTATAATTATGAATAGCAAAAGCGAAATAATTCCTACAATAAGAAAAGCGACAATTTGTATCGAAGTATTATTATCATTATCATTATCATAAGTATTGCCAATACTAGTAGTGCTATTGCTACTGCCAGATGTTTCAATGAACGTCAATACTAATAAGAATGAGGTAATAGCAATAGCTAATAGTAATGCACCTTTTATATCGATTTGATTTGCCGATTTGCCATTATTACTTTTTGCATTATCTATATTCTTTTGCGGGTCTTTATTTGTAACATGAGACTGTTGTTCATGTTTTCCCTGGTGATACTCTTTTTGTTCATCTTGATTTACATGAATGAAATGCCTTATAATCAAGAGAAGAGCAATTGCAATAGGTATTATTGTAAAGAATGTGGCTCTCCATCCGTAGTCCTGAATTATAAACCCCCCGACAGATAGACCTATTACCGCACCAGATGCGAACATAGACGTGATTACACCTTGACCTATCGATATTTTTTCTCTTGGAAATTGATCTCTTATAATACCAAACGCAATAGGAAACATCGACATCCCTATACCTTGAATGGCTCTAGCAATTATCATAAAGTAGATATTTGTAGCAAATCCAGCAGTAGAAACACCTACTGCATAAATCACCATTATAATCAATAAAATTTTCTTTCTGCCATAGATGTCTGATAATTTGCCAGCTATTGGAGTCATAACTGCTCCAGATATTAGATAAGCTGTAAGGATCCATGATGACATACTATATGATACATGAAATTCTTTGATAAGATCAGGAATAGCCGGTATCAACATTGTTTCTGCATACATTACCATAGTAGCAATGCAGCTTAATACAGCAAGTACCTTCCACGCATAAGATGGAATCTTTACAGAGGATGCAGTATCGTGTAGAGTATGCTTTGAATTATAATTATCTGTATTTTTTTTTGATGATTTCATTTGTATCACCACTTTTCATTCTAATAATTTTCCTTGTTCTTTGCAGGGATCGTAGTGGTAGCAGTGTTTGCAGTAGTAGTACCATTGGTAGTTGTAGTTATTGTATTATCTATAATGGTACAATCATCATTAAAATTAAGTCTAAGATTTTGCCACATTTTTTCTAATGCATTCTTCATTATCTTGACATTTTCGTCTGGTATGTCTTTTATAGAGACTTCTCTTATTTTCAATCCGCATTCAATCATACTATTCCACAATGTATTTGCCTTTTCAGTACGGTAAATTCTATTATTTCTTCTATCATTTGGATCTACCTTTCTTATCACTAAACCTTCCTTCTCCATTTTGTCTATTATTGGAATAAGAGTTGGACCCTCAAGCGCCAATTTCTCAGCAATCTCCTTTTGAGCAAGCCCATTTTGGTTGACGAGTATAACCATAACCTTCCATTGACCAATAGTGATACCCACTTTCTGACGTAATTCAGAATCAAGAGCCTTGACAAAAGCCTTAGCTGCTTGGTTAACTATAAATCCGATACTATTTTCAAAGTCATACTTCTGCATAATAATTCTAATAGATAGTATACTAATCAATAGTATTTAAATCTTTAGCGATCATATTAATTTTACTTGCAAGGAAAATATTCTATAATTGAATAAAAGGGCAACAACTGATTAAGTATTCTTTCCAATGAAGAATCAAAATAAGGCATTACTCGTAGCAAAGGTCTCTATGAAATTAGATTTATTTACTAATGTTGTATAGTTGATGGCACCACGAAGATTGAGTCTAACAAAAAACAGTTGTCAAAAGAGAAGCTAGAGTCATCATCTTTCTATGGCCGAATCAATTTTGGGAAGACATGGGGGCTGAATAGAGCAACAGATCTCGAATTGTAGACGTTCGATACTTATTGGAATTATAATAGCGCCCCTAACTTTATCTTATTCTCTCTATAGTATTTGATAACACATTCTTAGTAGTTAGATATATCCAAATAGTTGAAAATGATTAAAGAAGACATGGTTGCAATTCAAGTTAGCAGAGAAATAATTGCACCAATTGATAAAGTATGGGATATAGTATCAGACGTAGATAGAGAACCACAATTCTGGCGTGGCACTAAATCTATCAAAAATATAAAAAAGAAAGATAACATCATCGAAAGAAACGTAGTAATTAGTTTTAGAAATTCTGTATGTAAACAAATTGTGACGATAAATCCCAAAAAATCAGTTGAAATAAGCATTATTGAGGGACCAATGAAAGGTACAAAAAATATTATAATAAATGATATAGGAAATAATAAAACTAGAATAGACGTGGAATGGGATATCAAAATAACAGGTTTTTTTGGAATGTTCACAAGAATGGTAAAAAAACACATTTCCGAAGGCACAGATGAAGCATTAGAAAGGATATCAAAAACAGTAGAATAGTTTTTACCCTGAAATCTTAATTCCTCTATTCTGACTTACTCCCTTAAAAGAATTGAGGCTCTGCAACTACAGTAGGGCTCTGTTAACTTAACAGTTTTCTATATCTCTTAAGTAGATACTAGCATGTATATTGAGAAAGTTTTAGGAGATTCTAGAATAATGAAGGGAGGAAGGGTTACATTACCTAAAAAAGTTAGAGAAAAACTGAGCGTAAAAGATGGAGAATTCTTGACTTATTTGTTGACCAGGAATGGATTTGTAAAAATAAAGAAATTAGAATTTGATTGGGATATAGCAATTAAGCAGATAGAGAAGTTAAAAAGGGAAAAATTATTCTTAAGTTAACAGAACCTACAGTAGACAATCAACTTGTTTATAGAATAAGGACCGAATAATATTACACATTGTCTTAAATTTGTAAATTCTTAACTCTCCTGTATTAATTAGTCGAATTTTTATCACGTAGATTATTTTATCCATTAGACTCCTATCCTTAGTAGGCATTTTTACTGATACATGTGCTACAAATAATGAACTTGATATCATTATGATTTAATTCTTTTCTATGCTGCATGGCTCTTTTAACTTAATTAAGTTCTATTGGTTCATAATCTAAAGCTGAGTATGTTCTAAGTAATTTCATGAATATTGCTAAACGTAATAGAACAGACCCCGCTATAGTAGCATATGGATTATACATGTATTTTAGTTCTAGGAGTTACAGGTTTGGATGTAAGTCTTTAGAACCAATTACAAAAAGATCCATGTATCTATATGGAAATGGATGCAGAAGTATTCCTAATCATATGATAGATTCAAAGTAAACAGACATTCTGTTAGGAAAATATTTGTAGATGATACTTTGTTTAAGATAAATGGTAAGGATGATTGGTTATGGTTAGCATATGAGCTAAAATTTGCATGTCTGTTTGTTATTTCATATCTCTAGAGAAAGGACTATTTTTGTTTGTTATTAATTTTTCAAGCAGATTAGGAAAAAATAAGGAATAAGGAAGCCAATCCATACAGATGGTGCTCATTGGTATAATCATGCCTGTAAATGGTTAAGACTCAAGCATAGAGTATATGGAACTGAAATGAAGAATATGATAGAAAGATTCATACAACAAATAAAAGATAGAACAGAATGTTTGATGATCATTTTCCATGCAACAAAGAAGAATGTGAAAGAAAGCATGTCAACAATTGGATTAAAATGTTTATATTATATCTACCTATAAAAACAGATAGAATAAAATTCATAGCGTTCTTGATGGATCTTGGTTAAGTTAACAGAGCCGCTATATGCAATCAGGACTTTTAAGTATGAAAAGCTTCTATACTTACCAGGATAGCTAAGGTCTACTTCTTAATTATTGAACATAATGGTTAAATACTATATATCTAAGTTCTCGTTAATCTCAACTTTATTATATGCATTATTTTGATAGATTAAGTATGAAAAGATTTAACCAACCTATCTTCAAAAAATTAATACTGTTATTTACTTTTGGAATAATATTTTTTTATGCCTTTCCAGCTAATATCATTATATATGCACAACAACAGCAGCCATCGCCAATAATAGGTATAAAGGTTACATCACCAAGTACAGGCCAACAAGTGCCAGTTGGCAAGCTTACCATTTCAGGAATATCTACTGATAATGCAACTAGTGATTGTACAGTATATACTGATTGGAATAACCTAAAGCCATTTCAAAAAGCTGTTGCAACTGGTAGTGGTGGAGTAAATGATTATTCTACATGGAAGTTTACATATACTAACAATTACCATCTTATTACAAATGGAACAAATGAACTAACTTCAAAATTATCTTGTGCTAATAATCCTACTAATTTAACAAAATGGAATAGCGTAAATGTCATAGGATTACCATCTGATCAAAATCAACCGCAACCCTTACCAATAAGAGGCAATAGTACAACTTTAAGCAATAGTACAAATTTAGGTAATGGTACATCAACAACAGCAGCATTAGCAGTAGGAGCAGAAATTAAAGATAGTAGGGATATTTTACCAATCCTATCGTAATAGAAGAAAAACAATTGCCATAAGGCATTATCAACAACTGAAAATAATACTCATCCTTTTATGTCCCATTCAGTAATGGTACATCAACAACAGTAGCATGCAGAAATTAAAGATAGATATTACAATGCCTATCTAGAAAAACAATTGCCTATCATCAAATGAAAATCAGATCATTCACTCCATCTAGTACCGTAGCATCAAAAAAATCAGAAACTCCATCTAGTACCGTAGCATCAAAAAAATCAGAAACTCCATCTAGTACCGTAGCATCAAAAAAATCAGAAACTCCATCTAGTACCGTAGCATCAAAAAAATCAGAAACTCCATCTAGTACCGTAGCATCAAAAAAATCAGAAACTCCATCTAGTACCGTTGCTAATGATAAAGGGGATACTATTATCAAAACAATCAATCAGATTATACAGAGAATATCGAGCACAAATCCAGATACTAATCCAGTCCAGGTTCAACAAATACTTGTACAATTAGCTCGGCAAACAGCTCAAACATCTAATGAAGAACAGGCTATTGAAGAAATGCGTCAGATATCTTTGCAAGTTACCACATATCCGTTTGGTAGTGTATCACAATCATTAGCCAATGTCGCACAACTAGCATCTAGTGGTAATGTAGCAGCTATTGAGAAAGAAATCATACAGGAAAAATCTAGTGGTAAAAGTATATCGCAGTCGCTAGTCAATATAGCTCTTCAATTAGCATGCGGTGAATCTACTAACGTAAACGAACACCTAAGACAGGCGGCACAGATACTTGCAAATCAAGCTGGCATCCCTACAGAAAAGGTAGAATCAATAATTATACAAATAGCTCTGCAAATTTTCCACACACAAGGAAAGGTTGTAACCGCACAGTCTATATGTCAGATTGCAAATCAAGTGGCAAATAATCCCAATGGAATTATAGCACAAACAATATTGCAGCTTGTAAAACAAGATACACATGATGATGGAAAAAGCGGTGCAACTATACAGAATGTAAAAGAGGTATTCAAAAGCAGCAACAACGACGGTAACAACAACGACGATAACAACAACGACGGTAGCAACAACGACGATAACAACAACGACGGTGGCAAGGCAGAATTTTGTATTGAATGTGTATTAAACGCTGATATCAAGATGAATATACATAAAATCGCAATAATAATATCTAAGCAAACTGATGTTTCAGTCAAAGCAGCAATATTATCTCTAAGTGATTTTTTTGTCAGAGTTGCCAACGATGCTGGACACTCTAAAGCTCTACAATCTCTACGCAATCTTGAAACAGATGTGGCAGCGAATCCCATCGTATTAAACAAAATAGGTGCTGTTGCAAAACTATACGAAGGTGGTTACGATCATGCTGCAAACCAAGCTTCAGATTTTGTGGCGGATAAATTATCTGCAGATATAGATCCAGGAGTGGCATTAGAAGAAGTAAAGATATCTGAACCCGCATCACTTCCAGCAGATAGAGAAAAAGTTACTGGCCCAGGAAAATCAGATGAAGGTGTATTGTCTTTCTTAGCAGGAACGGAGAAGTCGGGAGAACAACAGCCAGTACCAGGACTGAAATCTCTACTACTAACAGAACAAAAAGAACCATCGGTAATATCAGAACAACAGCCAGTACCAGGACTGAAATCTCTACTACTAACAGAACAAAAAGAACCATTTGAGAAAAGTCTTGGCATACCGGGGGCTGGACAAACTAATATAGCAGATCCTAACTCAGCTGAACCACTAGGCTTGCGTGAAGATTCAACGATGACATTAGATTTAGCAACATCCAATGTTGAAGAGTCAAAAGAAATTTCAGCTGATATATCAGCAGTTGAAAATGGTGCAATAACACCACCATTAGCTAGTAGTGACAGCACTGCTACTACTAGCAGTGTAAGCACTGGAGATAGTGCAAAGACTGGAGATAGTGCAACGACTGGAGATAGTGCAAAGACTGGAGATAGTGCAAAGACTGGAGATAGTAGCACTGCTACTATTAGTAGTGTAAGCACTGGAGATAGTGCAAAGACTGGAGATAGTGCAACGACTGGAGATAGTGCAAAGACTGGAGATAGTAGCACTGCTACTATTAGTAGTGTAAGCACTGGAGATAGTGCAAAGACTGGAGATAGTGCAAAGACTGGAGATAGTGCAAAGACTGGAGATAGTGCAAAGACTGGAGATAGTGCAAAGACTGGAGATAGTGCAAAGACTGGAGATAGTGCAAAGACTGGAGATAGTGCAAAGACTGGAGATAGTAGCACTGCTACTATTAGTAGTGTAAGCACTGGAGATAGTGCAAAGACTGGAAAGAGCGAGCGATAGTGGAAAGAGCAGCGATAGTGGAAAGAGCAGCGATAGTGGAAAGACTGGAGATAGTAGCACTGCTACTATTAGTAGTGTAAGCACTGGAGATAGTGCAAAGACTGGAAAGAGCGAAAAGAGCAGCGATAGTGGAAAGAGCAGCGATAGTGGAAAGAGCAGCGATAGTGGAAAGAGCAGCGATAGTGGAAAGAGCAGCGATAGTGGAAAGAGCAGCGATAGTGGAAAGAGCAGCGATAGTGGAAAGAGCAGCGATAGTGGAAAGAGCAGCGATAGTGGAAAGAGCGAGCGATAGTGGAAAGAGCAGCGATAGTGGAAAGAGCAGCGATAGTGGAAAGAGCAGCGATAGTGGAAAGAGCGAGCGATAGTGGAAAGAGCAGCGATAGTGGAAAGAGCGAGCGATAGTGGAAAGAGCAGCGATAGTGGAAAGAGCGGCGATAGTGGAAAGAGCAGCGATAGTGGAAAGAGCGGCGATAGTGGAAAGAGCAGCGATAGCGGGAAGAGTGGAAAGAGCGGCGATAGTGGAAAGAGCAGCGATAGTGGAAAGAGCGATAGTGGAAAGAGCGGCGATAGTGGAAAGAGCGGCGATAGTGGAAAGAGTGGAAAGAGCGGCGATAGTGGAAAGAGTGAAAAGAGCGGCGATAGTGGAAAGAGCGGAAAGAGCGGCGATAGTGGAAAGAGTGGAAAGAGTGGCGATAGTGGGAAGAGTGGAAAGAGTGGCGATAGTGGAAAGAGTGGAAAGAGCGGAAAGAGTGGAAAGAGTGGAAAGAGTGGAAAGAGCGGCGATTAGCTACTCTATCTAATTTATCAAAAATTCAAGATAAATATATAATCCAAGAGTATATCACATCCAGGCAATAAAGAGGTAGCAATTTATAAGTGCTTGATACTTGTGTTGTTGAATGCATTGTAAGGATAAAATGATAAATTTTCAAGCACAGTATATAATATCACTAGTCGAAAAATTTTTTATCTAATAAAACTTTTCTTATTTAGGATTTTAGTCTATTATTGGATAGTTGTGATTAATCATAGAAATATATTTCTAATAGTTAGAATAAATTTTAATATTGTATCAGGCTTTAATGTATATTATTAAAAACTTAATACATTTAATATCCCCTTGCCAAGAAAAATCATATAATATGATATGATCATAGTGGTTAAATAATTTTATATTTATAAAGTAGTAGTAGTGATCAATACTAAGATTTCGAAAGTACTCTCTAAATTAGAGGAACAATCAAAACTTGAACGATTAGGAGAAGTAGTGGTACCAAGGTCAGAAATGATGCTTGCAATTACATCAGATACAGGTACATTTTTTAACATAACATTGAAGGCTATGAGAGCAAAAAGAATTCTTGAAATAGGAACATCTTATGGTTACTCTACTCTTTGGTTTGCAGAAGCATTAATGCAAATAAATGAGGTTAGTAATACAAGACCAGAAAAGAGCATCATTACAATAGAAATGGATCACTCAAAGGTTGAAAGAGCTAATAAGAATTTTGATGAAGCAGGGATTAAAAATATTATAGATTTAAAGGAAGGCCAGGCAGATGATGTACTATCTGAGATTTCAAAAAATTATCTAAAAGACGGAGATCGATTATTTGACTTTGTGTTCTTTGATGCAGACAAAGAAAATTTAAGACATTATTTTGATATAGTTCTTCCAATGGTAAGAGTCGGTGGGATTATTGCCACTGACAATATGTTATATCCAGAAGAATATCGGTCAATGATGACAAATTATACCAATTATATTAAAAATAAACCGAACATTCAATCTATGATGATACCAATTGGCAATGGAGAAGAATTGACAATTAAATTGGCTTGATAATGAAGATTCAGTGAGCCTATTTATGAATTCTTATTGACATGAAGAATATATAGTAATTGAAAACTGGTAATATCTCCGTTGCATCTATGTATTTGATTAATTGACTGTAAAAGGATTGACTACATAGTATAGTAATTATAAACGGGGCTATATGATTCTTGTACGACAATTAAGTAATGAACGACACTAAAGGAAAAACTGACAATGTTAATGTAACAATATTATCTGATTCAATAAAATTTTATTTGCCTAGAGTTGAAGGCTTTTTGGAAATTGTGCATGAGATGGCTTCACAATATGGTGCATTATCTCTCATTGAATTTGACGGATATTTTGAAGGAAAATTGGAACCAATCAAGTATACTCGTGCTGAAATCCACACGAATGATATCGATGAAGAAAGAATGATAAAGTATGCAAATAAAATTCGTTTGAAGCTTAGGCAAAAAAGTCTTGCTCTAGAATATAATAATCATCTGATTCTAATCAGCGAAGATTGATTGCATGACAGATCATTCCTAAGTTTAGGAACCAGAATTCTGAGATTCTTTATTCACCACATAGCATTATTTTCTGTCATCATGTATATCGCATAATATGATGCATCACATTTCATTAGCCTTTATGGTTATTGATTAAGTGACTTATTTTATCCATATTACTATTCCTTTTTTGTAATAGCATATAACATAAGCATAAACATCTTCTGACCTTCCAAAGACGTGTAAGATATCAATAAATTTCTTTGAGTCTCTACAATGAATGGATACATTGATTACTTCCTTCTAACATATCTGATACTGGAGAGTTTATTAGAATAACACTGTAAATTAAGTTATAGATTTATCTTAATCTAGAACTGGATATGAATCTGCATTTTCTGTGTTCCTATACTGAGGTAGTAAAAGACAAAGGTGAATGGAAGGAATAATGGTTCATAATTAATTTATTGTTTGAATGTATCAAAACATGTCAGGAAATAGAAGATGTATTAAATGCCATAAAGAGGAAGACGATAGGCTAAATATATTTATGAATATCGTCAGAGAATACGGTGCTAAATATTTACGTAAAATATGATTTTATCAAAAATAGAATCATACTATCTAGCATAAGCTTAAATATAATCTCAAAAAATCCTTAATCTGAATATTTGACTTTAAAAACGAAAATTGACTCTGTGAGACGTCATCCGTCAATAATAAAAGATATTATCCAGTGTAAGAAGGCAGAAGAGATAAGAAATAAGATCAGAAGATTAGATGAAAGAAAAGATGAAAGACAAGCTGAAAACGAAATCAAGGAGTTCATATCGAATTTGAAAAGAACATCATCTTATTGCATAAATCCAAATGATGATCCCAAGTTAAACGGAGTATGTCATGTGGAGGATTGGAATAAAATAGAAATCAAGAGTATAATTTCTGAATTACAAAAGGTAAGTCTATCAGACTATATTCATAGAAAAGATTGGGAAATGAATACAAATATAATAAATATGCGCAAACCAGGTTTTATTCATAGAAAGGATTGGGAATGGGCACTTGGCATAGTAGCCATGCGTAGATTTGGTAAATTAAATAAAAATAGCAAAGCAATAGGTGTTGGCGCAGGACGAGAAGAAATTCTATTTTATCTAGCAAATAATATCAATCATGTTTATGCAACTGATCTTTATGATGCGAGAGACTGGAAAAATTTTGCCCCCTCAGATTTTCCTGAAAATCCAAAGAAGTATGCGCCTTTCCCATATAATGAAGATGCCTTAACAGTATTAAGAATGGATGGCACTAAACTTGAATTTCCTTCTGAGAATTTTGATATAGCATTCTCTTTTTCTTCTATAGAGCATTTTGGTGGAAAGAATCATTCAGGAGCTTTAAGAAGTTTAAGAGAGATAGAGCGTGTTTTAAAGCGTGGGGGAATAGCTGTAATAGCTACTGAATACATAATTAATAATAAGGAACATCCTGAATTCTTTAATGAACGAACGATATATTCTGATTTAATCAATAAATTAGAAAAGCTGAAACTTGTAGAACCTCTTGATTTAAGAATAACAACAAATACATTAGATACTGTTATCGATTATTCTTCAGCAATTTATTGGGATACATCTATGGATGATGAATTTAAAAAAACTCATCCATTGGTACTTCTTAGGGTTAAGGACATATTACTTACTTCAGTAATGCTTGTTTTTCAAAAATACTAATTCAATTTGTTATCATATTCGAATTCGTTAACGATAATTTCCAATTGTCTTCATTTTGGAATGATGACTTATCTGTTGCTTTTTTTATTATCACTTCGGAAGTTTGATATAAATCATGAGAACGAGATGATAATCTATTAGTAACTGGTAAAAAACCTGCCATCTAAAGATACAGATCTATTGTAATATTGAACTATCTTTTACTGCAATTATGTGTTTCTCTCCATTTTCATAGATCTTTTCGAAATCTATCTTGAAATTGTATGATCTGAGATACTTGATTATTGGCTCGTAAGTATTCTTGCCATGGACTTCTATAAGAAGAGCTATATCTTTACTGTTTGATAATAAATTGTTGGCACCTTTTAACACTTCAAATTCTGCTCCCTCCACATCAATTTTAACCCAGTTCACATCCGTTATTCCTTTTAGCTGTAATAGATAATCTAATGTATTAGCATTTACTTCTACAAATTTATCTTCAGTTTTATCTTCATATTTTGTAAAAAGATAATCGGACATTATGCTATGGTGCATAGTATAACCTGATTCTTCATCTGGCAAATACAGTTTTATTTTTGTTTCTTTAGAATATACTGCATAATTCAAAGGTATAACATTAGTTAACTGATTTAGTTTGATATTACGATTTAACATTTCAAAATTGCCCGGATGAGCCTCAATAGCAATTACTTTTCCATTTGTACCAACTCGTTTTGAGCTTATTATTGTATACCGGCCCATATGTGCACCAATATCTACAACTATATCTCCTTTTTTGGGAAGAAACCGTTCAATTATATCATCTTCATGTCTTGTCATAACTATAAAATCTTCCTTATTAAGAGGACAGTAAATGTTGTAATTATGTTTAGGTACGTGAATTTCTAACATTAGCGGATCACCTATTTTTAAAAATTTTATAGATCTATACAAAAAGTCTTTGAAATTAATGTTTCTTTTAGCATAGAATATGTCTGTTCTTTTCTTACCTAAAGCTATTTTAAATGAAAATCTTAAACCTCGATATACAAGTTTTAAAAAAGACAGATATAATTTATCCGATATAGTTGCTCCTTTTGTTTCCCTTAGCCACCATGAGTTACTTCCTATAGAATCTTGATTATATAAAGTGGTGCTTTCTTTCATTTCTATTATTTCTTTTATTCTAGAGTTTAAATCTCTTTTTGGTAAAGATACAATCATTCTCGCTTAAACTAAAATGAATCATTTAATCCAATGTATGAAACACTAGAGCATAAGGTTCGTCTAGATAGTCTGACTAAAAAAAGTAAGTTTCCTTCCTTCCTAATATAGTCAACTCATGATAAGCAAATTAAATCGTATGTAAATTAGCGAAACAGATACTAGAATCTATATTTTGCTATGTATAAATAAATAAACGTCTATTTTCTGCTGCTAAGTAACACCTCTACTCTTCGCTATATGTTTGAAGAAAAAGATTGATAATAGTATTAGTAAGTCAGGTTCTTTGCTGAACTATAGCCTAAGTATAAATTACAATCACAAATAAGAAGATATAATTTAAACGTGATGTTCAAAATTATTAAACTTATAATCGCTGTGATAT
Organism: uncultured Nitrososphaeraceae archaeon; assembly: GCA_963837175.1. Taxonomy (GTDB): domain Archaea; phylum Thermoproteota; class Nitrososphaeria; order Nitrososphaerales; family Nitrososphaeraceae; genus JAJNBK01. The sequence goes on along the minus strand of CAWIMJ010000021.1, from coordinate 1,680 downwards.
TATCTGGAATATCTTTATTTTTGATGATGAGTTCTCTATCTAATACCACAGAAGGATATGAAAATTTTCTCAAAGGAGTTGAATCTATTCTTAATGACGGGTATTTGCAAGCGAAGGTAATAATAAATGACTTTGAGTTGAGAGTATACTTGGCTGTTACAAATGATCAACAGGTAAATGGTTTATCTGTTAAAGACCATTTAAACGAAAATGAGGGAATGTTATTTGTTTACGAACAGCCTACAAGACAAGGATTCTGGATGAAAAATATGAAATTTCCCATTGATATTATTTGGTTAGATAATAATGGTACAGTTGTTTATATAAGAAATAATCTGCAACCATGTATTATAACATTTCCTTTTCTCTGTCCAATTTATATTCCAGACAAAGATTCATTTTACGTTTTGGAGACAGTATCTGGTTTTGCTAAAAAGCATAGTATAAAGATAGGAACACATGCCGATTTACAATTAATTAGTTAATCTCTTCATTCTACTCAATTCAAAAATAAATAATCCTCTTTACATTTCAAGGTATTTTGAACTGTGTATTATGAAAGATAGATCGAGTTACACGAAGCTATCTCTGGTCAGCACAACAAGTCAATGCCTTCATTCACATAATCCTTAGAAAGGAGGTCTATTGAATAGATAAGCATCAATAGTAATATTTATGATAATAATATTCAATTGTTAACTGCATCATAATTGTTAATGATAGATCTATTAAACACCAATTTATACATATATATCCGATGAGAATTCTTGAACTTTCTTCGTAAAGTAAATCTTATAACTCATTCATTGATATATATACTAATAATAATTATATTACTAATAAACAGTAATTATTAAATAATTTAGCTATAGAGCTATAGCGTTGAAAGAATCTATATTGGAGAGAATATTGAGCTCTCTTCTCGAAGAAGAGAGCATTTCTAGGCTCCTTAAATCTATTGAAAAAGAAGAGCGCCAGCGGACAACTCGAATTTTTCCTGCAGTACGGTTAGAGTCTGAAGTAATAGAAAAAAGTAAGAAAATATGGGTTAATTGAACAAAATTAGATAAGACGATACATAATAATATTTATGTAACATTCAGATTACTTTATGAAGTAGATATTATTATCAGAAGTATAGATTCATGTCACTCTTTTATACAGCTGTTAAATATTAAATTTTTGTTTAATACTATCCTTGCTGCATGATTCACCATCTTATTAGCGATGTTTGACCAAGCTGCATATGTTTTTTTTACCTGTCTTCTTGATGGTCTGTCACATTGGTAAGCTGATATTCTAACTACAATAAATTACTAGTTAGACGTGATGGTGAAGTGGTATTGGATTTTTTGATGTAATTGATAGATGGGTGGGATGTAGAGAGAGACAGAAAGAGATACGAATAATATCAAGGTTGGTGAGAGCAGTATGACTATCCTAATTCCTCTATCTAACTGCTGGATATAATATACATACATGCTTCTTAAGGCGTCTTTGTACAACATAGTTGTTGATATGAAACTGCGAGGAAATAGCGATTATTTGATTAGAATGTTTAATTATGGAACAGAACGTTTATTACAATGATACCTTATAGTTGTCTTTCGCATTTATGTATAGATCGTTATCTTATTCTTTATGAGTAAAAAATTAGATGATTTTGATGCAAATGAGATG
>CAWIMJ010000020.1:0-27808 GCA_963837175.1 uncultured Nitrososphaeraceae archaeon | reverse complement strand
TAACTCTAGAACATATATGAAAACGTGAGGTCTATTTACGATAGTACAAAAATATATTGTCAATATGGTTCAAACTCAAGTGCCTACGCAGTATCGTTATTACCAAAATATATTAGACAACATATATCACAGAAGTGATTGAGATTGCGTTTATCTTTTATATATAGAGACAGAAAATAGAGAACCAAGTTCACAAATTTCACATTAAATGTGGTTAAGTTGAGCATGCTGAAGTTATAGAACATAGTATCACACTCATTTTGTACTTCTAAAAACTGTTAAATTATATATTTAGTAACAAGATTTATGAGTAATTCAAATAATATAGAATGGGATGATGTAATAAAGAAGGAAGCGAGAGGTTCTGATGACGAAGACCTGGGAGAAGTGCAGGAGACGGGTCATGATTATGTTTTAGTACAAAAAGGAATGATAAACAAAGAGAAATTCTATATTCCAAAGAATATGGCCGAGTCATATGATGGAAGTGTATTGCGATTCAATATATCTAAAGAAGAAGTAAAGAGTAGGTTTATGAGAGACTCACCACCTACCGGTAATGAATATTCTTCATCATATGGAAATGTAGATTTTACAGAAGAACAAGATAAATCAGATGCTTCACAAGACACTGCTACTGGCATTCCTCTGAGGGAAGAAAGACTGAATGTATCCAAAGAGGAATCCACTGAAGAAGCAACAGTAACAAAAGAAGCAATAACTGAAACAAAAACAATTGGAATACCCGTTACACATGAAGAAATTACAATAGAAAAAAGACCTCCTAGAGATAGAAAATATACTAGTATATCGTCTGAAAGTCCAGTAGATTCCAAAACAGAAATAAAGATCCCTTTAAAAAAAGAAGAGGTAGAAGTCTTAAAGCAGCCCTATGTAAAAGAAGAAGTAGTTGTAAAGAAAAATCCTGTAACTAAAACAGAGCAAGTTACTGAACAAGTTAGAAGTGAAAAGCTAAATATTGCCGATAATAAAAATATAGAAGAACAAGAAAAGTAAGTATAAACGAAAAGATATTATTTGATTTTTTTAATGTGATAACTTTATTTTCTTTTATAATAATTATCTTTAGTGCATTTTATGAATTACTTGGCCATATTGGATACATAAGGTAAAAGTTCGCTTGATTTCATAGATGAGTATTGAGAAAAACAGGAAACCTCATAACCCTTCTGCGCGATTTCCAAAGGACGTGTCAATGAGGGCTTGGTTGAGTAAATGAGAAGAAAATATTTAATGCCAATACTCTCTGATGGTTTGAAAGGCGAGATGTATATAAATTTTTTATCGCAGCCAATAATAAATAGAGAAACAAGACAATATATATTGGATTAGTAGAAGCATCATCAATTCCTACTGTAAACATTTTTGCACATTATGGAAATGTTCAAATTATAGGTTCACAGTTTTTAGTTGCTTTTGACAACAATGCAACTTTGCTGGCTATCGGTGCAAATCAGACCTTAATCGGAAAGAACTTTTTTGGGTATGAAGTACAGCAATTTATAGATCAGAACAGGATACTGAATAATCTAACACGGAGCTTATCATCAGCTAATTCCGATTATGCAGTCTATGATTATGGACAAGGCGAAAGATTGATTACTGCACATCCAATTTTTTGTTAATGGTGAACCAAAGTATTTCCTTCAGAAGGTAACACCTACGAAAGGAATTTATGGACAGTTGGAGACGTCCTTTTTTTACAAAGGATAAGATTGTTTTCATTTCCAATTGGTACTACTGCTGTAATAGCAGTATTAATAGTACCACTTGCAAAGTGGAACGTGATTTTCTACTTAAGGAAGTAAAAAGAAAGAACAACAGAATTGGAAAAATCATATGACGATATAAAATAATATTTGGATACTGTAATAGCTGAACTCAAATGAACCAAACTTTAAAAGGACTGTAATAATATGAAAAAAGTGTATATAGATCAATTGACTTCAGAATTATTTCGCTTGTCGTAAGTTGAAAAATAATAGCCAACAAGCTTTGACAGGTATTAGTTTACCATCCCAAGGCCTTTGCAGATTTTGCAGCAGCATCATCCAAAGCTTGCTTAGGTGCTTTGATACCAGAGTAAACATCATCGATTGCTTCGCTTATATGAACGGCTATCTGAGGATATTCCGGTATATTGGGCCTAGCTCTTCCAGAAAGGATCAACGAGATCAATTCATCATAGTACGGAATTGATTTACGCAAATCTGTTGAGTAAGGACCTTCCCCGATGGGTACCTGAGTCGGAAGATACCCGTATTTTGCTAGCATAGAGGAAAGTATTTTGGGTTCTAGCATTATCGTGATTAATTCCCAAGCCAACTCCTTATTTTTCGAACTATTTGGAATACTCAACTCCCATCCTCCCATAATAGTTGTAGTTGAAGTATTTTCATTTGGTACTGGAAACATTGGTATCATACCTACATGCTGTTCGAGATTTTTATTTGTAAGGGACAAAAAGTATCCCGGCAACCATGAACCAGCAAGCATAATTGCATATTTCCGATCAACAAATTCTTTTTCAACATCAGCTTTTATTGGTTTGACACCTGCATCAACTAGCGTTTTGAAAAATTGCAACGCTTTAACTCCTTCTGTGCTATTATAGCTTGGAAACCAATATCTACCTTTTATTGGATGCCCTGGCCTATTCTCAATTATATCTCCTCCAAGCATCCACAGAAATGGATACCACTCATTTTGAGAACCTGGACCACCAAGGAGCTCGATCCCGTATATTCCCTGACCTTTTAAAGCGTCATTAAGCTTCTTTGCAGATGCAATATATCCTTCCCATGTCTTTAAGGAATTAGGATCAACACTTGACTTATTTAAGAGATCCTTCCAATACCATATACTCCTTACGTCAGTCCAAGCCCAGATACCATATATCTTATCTTTATAACCACCGCCATCCCAATTCGTTTCATACCAATCAGAAGCTCTTCCCCAATTTTCTGTACGAGTTGTAAGATCAGTTAGAAATCCTTTTTCAGCAAACTCTCCAAGCCAGATCTGATCTATGGAAAGTAGATCAACTGAAGTTTGGTTAGCCATTAAATTTGACATCTGTGTCCGAGCATCATTATATTTTAAAATAGTATAGTTAACCCGAATATCATAGTCAGGATGTTTTGTTCTTAAATCCTGTAATGCCATTGAAATAAGCATGTCCCATCTATCTCTTGGCTCGACTAAGAGAGCTGTTAATGTAACCTCTTTTTTAGCAAAAGACAAAAGAATAAAACTAGGTGTTGCTAAAATGTTAAGTGTTAAAATTGTTATAAGAAAAATACAGATAACAGAGAGTGTCTTGATATGTATAATTGTTGAGTTCATCCTAAAGTTCATTAAAAGAGATTACCATCTCAAGCTATCTTTATGAATTACGCAATAAAAAAGTTTAACTTTTCAACTTTTTATAACATTAACCATATTATAAGTCACTGAATTAGGTTCAGTGTATTGATTTGATCAAGAAGCAACAGTTATTTCAAATTCTTAGTGAAGATGTATGTGGCAATTAATAATGTAATTATCATAAAAAAAATTCCTATAATGTAAGGATAAAATTCTTAGACCTATAGCAAATAAGCTTTCATATAACAGCATTTGGTTAAACGAAACGAAAAGTATTGCATATAATAATTATTATAATATATGATCCATAACTCCTACTTCCATAGTTATGTGCGATGTCAATTACAGTGTTAATTTTATATTAATCAATTCTTCTTGAGAACAATCTTAAAGTATTTTTATTTGATATCCGGATACAAATAATATGAGCGTAGAACCCGTTAATTATCTATCTCAAACTGATTTTCGGTTAGCCGAGTTAATTAAATCTATTGGAAAATATTCAATTAAAACCAGAAATGATCCATTCCAATCACTAATAGAATCTATAATCTTTCAGCAACTTGCAGGAAGAGTTGCTAATGTTATCAATGGACGATTTCTGGACTATTACAATAATATTTCACCCACACCTGACCAAATTCTATCAACTCCTGCTTCTATGCTAAAAGCCAAAGTTGGATTATCAGGTAAAAAGATAGAATATATAAAGGATCTTTCTGCAAGAATTATAGATAGAAGGCTAAACTTAGCGTTAATATCGAAAATGACGGATGAAGAAATCGTTAACGAATTGATACAAGTAAAAGGAATTGGTCGATGGACTGCGGAAATGTTTTTGATATTTTGTTTAGGCAGACAGGATATCTTTCCTGTAGGTGACCTAGGTGTGAGAAAGGCTATCCAGAAAGTTTATAGCTTGCCAGAACTTCCTACGCCTTCTACAATGCTGGTTATAGCTCAACCATGGAAGCCTTACAGAAGCATAGCTACGTGGTATCTGTGGAAATCACTCTCCAAATTCGATTCGATTGGATAATAATGAAATTATTGTTTAATAATGCCGATAAATACTTGACATTTAACTAAGTGCTTAAGCAGTCAGTGTAATGGAGGAACAAATTTATTGAGACTATTATTGATGCATTCATATCTGTATGCCAATGAAAGAATCTTTTCCTCCTGAAATAGAGATCCTACAATTTGTACTCCTACAGGCATTCCATCTTTGGTTAATCCAACCGGAATACTAATTGCTGGCAGACCTGTGCTGTTAAAGAGGATGGCGTTTCTCAATAAAGCTTCGCGTACTTCTATAGATTTGCCATTAATCTCGCTAGCTTCCAAATCATCAAATCTAGGCGCAGTAAGAATAGTTGTTGGTACAATAACGACATCAACTTTTGTTAGTATATTTAGAAATTCTCTTCTCATTTCATTTCTCACTCTGTGAGCGTGAATATAGTCGATAGCAGATATATTATTTCCTTCCAATAGCATTCTTCTTACATCGTCGCCGTAATCATCAGGCCTTGTAGTAAGCCATTTCATGTGGATTTCTGTTGCTTCTGCAAATCTTATACTTTTCCATGACTCATGTATTTTATCTGTCTTCTCTAAATTTATCTCGAGTATACTATCTGCCAATCCTGTAGTATCTATGAAATCATTGATAATGTATTTTACTTCTGATTGTAGATAATCGAAAAAATATTGTTTTGGAATTCCAATAGACGATTTCTTATCTTTAGGTTCTGCAAATAGTTTTTTATCGCAAAGAATAGTTTGATTCTCGAACATATCGACTGGAGAACGACCAGCAATAATCTGCAATACAACAGCTGCATCCCATGCGCTCCTGGTTATGCATCCTATGTGATCTAGTGAAGGGGCTAAATCCATAACTCCATATTTGCTGACCCTTCCATAGGTAGGCTTCAAACCTACGACTCCACATAGCGAGGAGGGAACTCTAATAGAACCACCGGTATCTGTTCCTAAAGATACAGGTACCATCCCTGTTGCAACTGCTACAGCAGATCCACCGCTCGATCCACCTGATATTCTGTGAATATTCCATGGGTTTTTGGATGAACCGTAATGAGGATTTATACCTGTTATACCAGAAGCAAATTCATTTAAGTTATTTGTTCCAAGTAGAATGGCGCCTGCTTTTCTCATTCTTGCAACTACCGTTGAGTCGATATTTGAAACATAATTGGACATAATTTTTGAGCCGGCGGTACATCTAACTCCTTCTGCAGAAATAATATCTTTAATTGAAAATGGAATGCCATGTAACGGTCCACGATCTACTCCCCGTCTGATTTCCTTTTCAATTATTTCTGCATCCTTATATGCTCGCTCATTTATAACAGTAATGAAAGAATTCAAACATGGATTAAATTTATTAATTCTTTTTATGCAAACTTCAACTAAATCCACTGAAGATAGTTCTTGATTCCTTATTTTCTCTGATAATTTCTTAATGCTAGAAAGCGAAGTGGACTCTTTTACCATTATTCTGATATAGTTACCAACTTTTAAAATAGTTATTTCTAAATTTGCATAAAAGCTATTTGTCCGTTATCAGCGATTATAACAACAAATACACAAATACAAAATATATTATCCAAAATGGCATCCGATGGTCCTTGGGATTATAGAAATCAGAATAAGAAACAGAATGTTCCTATAAGGATATCAAAGAGATGCACATTTAAGAATTTACAGAACTTCGTTTCGGTTTATCTTTATCTGCTGCGGCTCCTTTACGCTTGGTACTAATCGGTCGCTATCCTGCGGTTAGTTTTTTGGATTATAAACAATCTTAATAATATTATCAGAAAATGGAAAAAATCAAGACTGTTAAAATGATTAATCTGATCTACAATCTTTTCCTTTTTGCAGATACTTACATATGTGTATGAATGCTATCTTCCGAGAGTATTATTTTCCAATAACTGATATATCTTGAAATGAGGGATCAAATTTTGAATAGATACGGGCGTTGATGAAATCAGGAGGAATATAGAACAAAAGCATTCAACTCTCAACCCAGCATGTCAGATAGGAAATATCTAGTAAATAAAAAAGTTGGCAGATATTATAGGGAGAAATGTTTTAACACCACTTTACCATTAAGTGTACGAACAAGGTTGAATAAAAAAGACGAAGCAGATACATTGTTGAAACTATACGATATCTATGATCGTCATAGAGAATCTATGATTTGGTTTCTTCATAAATTAGATGTAGAAAGTTACGATGCATATCAACAAAAATATCATGAGACATCTGAAGGCTTGTTTCATTTTACTGCAATTTGTGGCTTTTTTGAGTTATCTGGAGTGTTAGTTAATACACGATTAATAGACCAAAACATGTATTTCGATGTTTTTAATCCTAACCCTTATTGGCAAAAAGCTAAATCTATTGTGGAAGGAATGCGTAAAGAGAGGCCACACATATACGAAAACTTCGAAGTTTTAAATAACAAACGACATCTATGGACAAAGAGAAGAAGAAACAAAATAAAAAAATGATCATATAATCTAATACTCAAGTCCTCGTCTACTCTTATTTACAATAAGAGTTAGTAAAAAAAACTATTAATTTAGTTATAAAAAAGGTGGTCATCATGTATAGATAATTATTTATATTTATTTAATATAGTCAGGTAATGGTTGTAGATACACTGCTCTTTTATAATAAGCATATTTAAAGAAAAAATTAAATGCATATATCTTTCATATATGCACATTCAAATTACTTTTTCCATTTACAGATAGTCAAAATAATCGCAATTTTACCAATCATTTTTAATCATTTAACTTAGCTCTTCTCTATGAGCTGGAAGTATAATAACCTCTTCAATTGATCTTATTATTATTGCATTATTATACCAAAGTATCATCATCATAGAAGGATAGTGCTTATAACCAGAAATGGCTAACATTCTAAATATGCCGAATTGTTTTGTGCTTCTACGCATTCCCATCCCAAACAAATATTTTAGAATAAACAGGATTTAAAAAAATAATTGCCAATCATACGATTTTGAGTTACAGCTACATAATGATGTAGCATCCTGCATTTTTGCAAAGATGTTCTAGACTCTAGACATTATAAATAATGGTAGACTAGAGCTTCAAATAGTAGCACGGTGACGACAGAAGGAAAGATATAGGCAGCATCTTCATGACTCTCCAACTTCATTCACTGATAAGAATAAGGCAGCTTGAAGAAGATATAAACATTATTAGTAATGCTGCATGATAAGGAGATAAAGAGAAAAACCCACATTCACAGCTCAATATTCTTCAATTAAAAATACAGTATGCAACTTGAAACCTGTTCAAAAACCCATTCGCGTTACAATAGTTGGTCGCTCAGGGTAGAAATATCAAATAAAGATTATACTAAAACATCCGGATAGATATATTTATCCTTGCGGTCATCGTATAAGGTCCCAAAAAAACTTCTCTTCTAAAACAGCCTTGTACTTTTATTGGATAGAATTAGAAAAAAGTATTCAGTATTGATTTTCTATTGGTTGAGCAAAACAGATGAGCAAGTATAGGAGGAGGCCATCAAGCAACAAAATAAAAACCTCCTCCTCGGTATGACGGAGATAAGAGAGGCAGAACAGGGTCATATCAACAATAGGTAATTTAGAAAAAAGGTGAAAACAAGACTAAAGAAATACATTGATGTAGGTCTGATACCTTTTGTAAGGGATTTTTTATAGGATTTTGAATAAGAGGACTGTTGGACTGTTTAATTCATAAGTGATTCAAAATCTAGGAGGATCATACAAGGGTATGACTGTTATAACTAAAACTACTCGCATTAAAACAAGAGGCGAGAACGATATGATAGACATTACCGGAGAAACATCAAAAGCAGTTGAAGAGAGTAAACTGAAAGATGGAATTGTTACAGTTTTTGTTTCAGGTTCAACTGCAGCAATAACAACTATAGAGTATGAACCTGGACTCACACAAGACTTTCCAAGAATGCTGTCTAGGATTGCTCCGAAAGATATTGAGTATGAACATGATAATACCTGGCGTGATGGAAACGGACATTCTCATGTTAGAGCATCTTTGATAGGACCCAGCTTGACTATTCCGTTTAAAGATGGCGATTTAATACTAGGCACTTGGCAGCAAATAATCTTGTTAGAAACAGATACAAGGCAGAGAGAACGCAAGATCATATTGCAGATAATAGGAGAATAAAGCTATAAAGTGAATATTATGTACGAGGCCAAACGATGCTTTTGAACTGAATACTTGCATTCTTTGTCTGATCAATGATTGATTAGAAAATTGCAATATCGTAGTTGTCCATAAAGGAAGGTAAAAGATATACTAGTTATTTTCTTATACAAACTACATGAGCCTCTAAATTTTTGCCATATTTTGTATCTTTTAAAGTAATTCAATCTCCTCTGATCTATCTAAAATATTATAAAAAATAGAGAATAACATCATATGCATCATACATCAGTTGTAATAAGTATCCTTTAAGGCTATATTAAACATGGTAACAATAATAGTAATTATGCCAGCACATCTTGCTTATGCCAAGATTTCCTTCCCCAATTACAGCGTGTGCCTAACTGCACAATAAACTAATCGATCTTTTATATATCTATAGTATCAAAAGATAGATGAAATATATGATTGTTTACGATATAGAAGCATATAATCGCTTATAATTCTTCTGGAAGCAGTAGCGACAGCCTCTGGCCCATTCTTAACAAGATGCAGTACAAACAGCAGTGAATATTATGAGATATCACATTGCTTCCTTCACTATTTTTACTTTCATCCACCCAAACTCTAATATTAACTTGTTGTTTGAAAATTTCTGATATGTTAATCTTTAGATTTTTTGTCAAGATAAGTTATGGTCAGCGTTTATTTTTTTGTAATAGTTTCTTAAGAGAAATTCAAATTGATCGAGCTACATTACAAAAGTAATATGTAAACCGTTATATTTATAAAACTATATGTTACATCATAAATATATACTTCTATCTCTATTTGTGTTTTATATGAATGACAAAAAGCACTTTATCGCAATCGTATTAACGGTAATAATAGTACCATCCATCTCTATTGTGGCTGTAGAGAATCTTTTCCAGATGTCGCAACACATGCGTATATTCGCGCAGACATTCCCATCTGCCTCTTCTTCCTCTTTGTATATAACAAAAGTTACAACGAACTCTTATACGATATCTTCAGGATCTTCTAGTATAGGAACATTTGATACTTCATATACAATATTAGGTAATCTTGCTTCGATAAAAAATACAAGTAATTTAGTTATATCTACAATCACAAAGGATTATGATAGCTCACCAACGATTGGCTATGTGAAACTTTCGGCGCAAATCAGTGCTGGCGGAGAAACAAGTTCTTCTTCTGCTCAACCTTCTACTCTTGCGAATCCATTCGCAGATAAAGCTACCATAAATCAGAAAATTAGTACTGAAATCCAGAAAGCGATCCAGTCATCCATGAAATCAAATTTTGCCAATGTAGAAATAAAGTGTAATTTTGGTGTAGAGCTTTCTGATTGGAAATGCAGTACTCATGGTTTGTTAGGATGAGCTTCATTATTAGATTGGACAATCCAAAACTCATTTTTTATTGAATAGAAGTAAAGTAAATGCAATTGGTATCCTATCTGATTAGCATGACAAACGTCTTTATAAGCTTCTATCGGCACCACTATTTCTCATACTAAATTGTTAACCGCATATATATACAAGATATCAAACTTAAGGCGTTACAAAGAAAAAAATAGAGATTATTATTAATTAAAGATTTTTCATACTAAAATAGAATGATGGGGATAATAATAATATGAGCTGTTCATTGGAAAAAATCAGTGAATGTTCTTAGTGCCTTCTTCTTGCTCTTTAAATAAGAGACATATGAATTGCTATTACTAATTTCTTGTTGTCCTTTATATTTCTGATCCCACGCAACTTCTGTTAGATCCACCATTTTCCTAAGTATGTTTGCATATACTGGTTCAAATCCAGCACAGTGGTTGTTTGCTGCTACTATTGCAAGGCTAAAACGGTTGTTTTCTTGTTCATCATCATATACCTCCCTGCCCTTTTAATTCTGTTTACCCATATCCGCATTTTAGGATTTCTATCCTTCTGTAATCTTCCAAAGTCTTTCTCTAGTAACCTTCTATATCCTATGAATCTTAGATACAGAAAATCCGCGGTGACTATTGGTGGAGTTCTTATACCAACAATTTGATTCCACACCATACATATATTGTTATTAGCAAAGAAATTGTACGAAGTCTTGGAACCAAGATTGGGGTTTTAACTTGTACAGCATATCTGAATCTGTTATCTAATATACGTACAGGTTCTCTAAGTGGTTGTAATCCATCTACTATTTCCGGAGAAGGAGATAACTGAATTAATAGAGCTAGAGTTTTATCATATGAAGAGTTGATAGTTTTGAATAGTTCTAATTCTTTATCTACATTCTTCAAACATTTGTCATGTGTAATAACTTTTGGAAATTTAGCAGTAAATCTAAAATTGTCCTGAGTTTTTTTTAGCCATTTTTTAACTATCAATATAGAAGGATTATTGTAGAATGAAGAATCATTTTCAACATACTCAAAAAATTGAGTAAAATTCAAATTATTTGGAGTTCTTCATATCAGAAGGATAGAATGGTTCTTGCCAAGCAGTATAGCTCCATCCAGAGCATCCTATATAGTATTTCAACTAAACTTAATTTGGTATCCGTTTGGTTGAGGATAACTATTAAGTAGTTTACTAAAATAGGGATAAAATATCGGAAATAATCTAATGATATAATAAATATATCTCACTATAGATATACAGAGAAAAAAAATTATTATTCAACTACTCTCCCATCTAGTCCCTCTTCTTCTTCATTGTCATCCGCATCTTCTCCCTACATCTCATCTAATTATTCCTATTCACTATCTTATTGTTCATTTTTTCTTCTTTTATTTCATCTCCTTTTCTTTTCTACGCTCATTGTAATCCAATATTATATACACGACATCAATATCATTTAGGTATCTATAATTTCTTGAATAGGATATGCTCCTAACCTTTAATTGATTTAATATTTTGGTAAAGATTTGAAGTGACCTATCAACTGTATACGATTCGATAAGATTATTCATCAAATTGTAAAGAGCAATGGAATATAATTTTATATTTGAATAAAGTTTAATAATACTCTTGATTTACCAGGAACGATTCAAAGTTGCTGCCAAATAGTTTTAATACATTTTATCACATGGTATCAAATGATTGCCTTTAATCGAGTATCTAACCTTCCCCTCTAGAAATAGAAGACAATATTATCTTGAGAATTTTACAGTATACCAAAATGGCCAAAGTTGAACTAAATCATAAATATGTGTAGCACTTAAAGTGTAAAAATTAAAGCAGATCCAGAGGGACGTAATTCTTGCTTGTATTTGTAAAGGTAATCAATAGCAGAATATCATGGCTATAGCTTTAAGAATGAGAAAAAGCTCAGATTTATCTAATATTTATGAAATTAATTAAATCCAAGCTATTGTATAATGGTGTTGACGAAAAACAGGATTATTTTATAGGGTTTGAAGATGATGAAATAAAATATGTGGGAAGTAGCCAACCTGAGGAAGGTGGTGAGATAATTGCAGAAGATGTCGTTGTTACACCAGCATTCATTGATTCACATAGTCATATCGGGCTGGTAAGATCTGGAGAGCCGGATAGAGAAGAGGAAGCTAATGAACATATGAACTCGGTGTATCCTTTGGTAAACGCGTTACATAGTGTATACATGGATGACCCAGCATTCAAAGAATCAGTCGAAAGTGGCATTCTATATTCAACAGTTTTGCCAGGTAGCGGTAATATCATCGCTGGGAAGGCTGTCTTTATACGCAATTTTGTTCAAGATATTGAGAAAGCTTATCTCATGGATGTTGGAATTAAAGCCGCATTAGGCTATAACCCTCGAAGTACCGTTGAGTGGAAGGGAGATAGACCATCAACACGTATGGGTGCTGTAGCAATGCTCAGAGAAAATTTCAATAAAGCAAGAAAGATGCAAAAGCTCATAGAAAAAGGAAAGAAAGTCATTGATGAAGTAGAACCACAAACAGAGTTATTCATGGATATACTTTCAAACAAACTCAAGATGATGGTTCATGTTCATAAAGAAGATGATATAATGGTGTTGCTTCAAATAATAAAAGAGTTCGGAATAAAAGCTATTGCAAATCATTGTGTCGATGTACATAGGGAGGAGGTTTTTACAGCATTAAAAGCATCTTCAGTACCAATAATCTATGGACCTATGGATTCATTTCCTTACAAGGTAGAATTGAAACATGAAAGTTGGAGAAATGCAGAAAAATTATTGAATTCTGGTGCAAAATTCGCTATCATGAGCGACCATCCAGTTATTCTTCAGAGAAATATCTTTTATAGCTTAAGACATCTGCTCCGATTTGGTCTATCCAAAGCTCATGCAATATCTAAAATTAGTAAAGAGGCTGCAGAAATTATCGGTGCACAGAATATAGGACAAGTTAGAGCTGGCTTTAAAGCATCGTTAGTTGTTTGGAATGGAGATCCATTCTCGTTGTCTAATTATCCAATATTAGTGATTGCAGAGGGAAGAACGGTCTATCGAGAATAATTAGCCGATGCACTTTTTGGGCTTGCAATATTACGACTGTATCTTTGAATCTATTTAGCACTTTTTGCTATCTTTAGCATGGTTTTTTAATAATGCCTCTTTTTAGCTTCTTTTATATTTACAATCGCTAACTCTGAGCAGATGTGTGCTCACGCAAATAACAAAACTCAATTTAGAGTACAAATTGTATATTCTCCCAAGTTAGCATAATTAGAATACAAGGAGGTATCGATGACTAATATAAGTTTCTTACATATGAGTGGTAGATGATACCTTGAAAATAGGGCTTATAAAGTATAGTTGGAAAATCGGTAAATTGATATGAAGACATGTACGCCAGAAGAATATTTGGAGTAGATTATAGAGGCTTTCGATCTAATCAGCTATCTACACAAGAGATGTTCTGTTCAGAGCAGGCGAGTATACTAGCTATATCTCTGAAACGACTTCGTTAGCTTTACACCATACTAACAAATACGATAATGAATAGTACCGACAGCCTCATTATATTAGCGGAATCATAAAAATATCAAACCTGAAATATAATATACTTCCATATGAAAGTTATTGAAATCTAGTCCGAAACTCGAACAGGACACACGAAATTGTTGTATTTTTTTAATATGATAGTCTTTCAGTTTAACCGTTAGAACTTCCTATAGTACATCAGGTTGAGAGACAAATATAAAAATTAAGAATGCTAAAGTGTTAGTTGTGACCATTAATTAATGAGTGTGCTCCTTTAACTCTTGTCGAGAATTAAAAGTCTTGCCACATTCGTCACAGGTAAATGATGCAGATACATCTGTTGAGGCTTCATCTGATTTTTCACCACGATCTTTATTATTACTCATGTTTATACTCATGTCTATAATGTACATAATAGTATATAGAAAAGCCTAAAGCGATAGAGAAACTGCAACGAACCAAATTTGATTATATGTGTAGCGGTACTTCCTCTGTATTGATTCTTGGTAATTAAAAGTGATGTCTTCAATTATAATTATATTACTAGTCTTCTTATTTTACACGATTATAAGCCGAAATTAACATATAATACATTATTATGACGACTAATGTTATTATAACTTCTATTTTAAAAAATTCAAAAAATGCAAATATTTTATTATGTTTGTGCTATATAATATGAATAATTATTATCTTTACTTGCTCTCTAATATTGTAAGGTTTCCGACAGTGCGGCTAACAGAAGAAAGCTCGCATCATCCATTGGTTTAAACTAGCACTTAAGAAGCCATTATCAATCATAACAGGATTGTATATGGAGCAAATGGATATTGCTTATAATTTAGCTTGTAATTATCCCCATAAAAGAGATAACTGTATTGATCTGAATTATGTTATCGCTGTTAGGGTTAGTAGCAATATACGACATAACATGATAATTCCACTATAAAACCGTAGAACCAAACTAACAAAAACATTGTAGCAAATAATATGAGTACTGAATAATAGTCTCCATTTAGCGATCTTTTCATTCTCTCACGACTCAACGCATATACAACTAAAGAAGTAAATCCTGCAATAATACTCAAATTATAAAAATACGCAGTTCATGAAATAAATGTAAAAAATTATTTCTCTTAGACAAATGGATTTGCATTCTCTTTTGTTTGATTAGTATGATTGTAATTTAATCTTGGAAGATATCGAAGTAGGAAAAGAAAATAGAGACATAAACATAAGATAAACAGTATCGTTCCTTATGAGGAATATACTTAAATGGCTTTTCTCTAATGAAATTCCACGAGCTAACCAATATGCGATACTACATCAAATGCAAGCTAAATCACCAACAAAGACAAAGATTAGCTAACTCTATTTAGACAGGTACGCTTGCAAAAGGTAACATATTCTATGAAGGCATGCAGACTGCAATGAGGGAAGCAACAATAGATGAAAATGACATAGTACACTTTATTGAGATATGTTATTGTTTGGAAGGTGGATTATATCCTATGGCTATGGAGATTCCAGTGTTGAACAAATATTTTGATGAGGCGATAGAAGTAAAAGATGCCCGCTTAAGGAATCAATGCACAATGGAATGTGAGTTTTGTGATTGTACTCGTAATATTAAGCTACCAGGGAAATCATTGACCAACGTACTAAATTTTAACTCAGAACAGAAAGAAGAAAATAGTTTTATTGATATAGGAAGAATACAGCTCAATAGGCAAAAACAAAACAGAGGTTTAGAGGGCTTGAAAAATTCAATATCAACAATTCATAATAACAAAAACAGTGACAATAATAACATTAAGCCAATATTCGGTGGAGCTGCAGTTTCTGGTCTTTTTGCAATCTTCTATGATGGTATTGATTATTTCAGAATAAAAAATATTCCAGACATTCAAGTATCTCGTCTTATATTGCAGAATATAGGCTTAGAAGTCTACAAAAGCGTATGTTCTACTAGGTCAGTTGCTAGAAGATCTCTTGCAAAAAGTGACGAACGTTCAAATGTTGTCTGATGTCTCCAATTTGAAACTATAAGCATTTCTCATCGCCTTCTTTGTCATCTATCAATAACATGTCAAGTAAAACCTATGCCTGACAAATACTCATTGGCAACACTATAGAAGACGAAAGGGAAATACACTTGACCTTTCGAATTATGTCGATAGTTACAATCGCACATTGAAAATAACTTAACAAGCTGAGACAACCGCTTTAATTGTTAGTTATTTTGCTTCAACTAGAAATCCACAATTGTTACTTCAAGGTAATCTCCATAGCATTACAAAATTAAATAGCGCAGCTTGATCATCTGTACATACACTTCCCATTTAATATAGTGTAGAAGGTTTTTGGCTTATGTGATCTAAACTATGTACTAAAGAGAATGTAATAATCATTATAACCTAAGACAAAGGCAAATCAATTTGGGATAATAGAGGAACTTTTATACTCATCAACTATTACTTTCTTTGGTGTTAGTATCCGTATCATAATGAAATCATCAATTGCATTTCTGGAAATATCTTTCGTATTTTTCATGTATTCTTTCTGAAATATGTTCCTTCTATTCTATAGGAGTCATCCACTAAAAATAACTCTACTAAAGAAAAAGTTTGATTAAAGTTACTTCAAAAAATAGGTCCTGCAAAATAGAGTATTATGATTTACCATTCAAATCTATTTGAGTATTAGATTATTAGATTATTGATCGTAATAAGAAACTTTACTTCTATTCTATTTTCGATTAGCAATAATGTTAGGCCAAGATGAGGAGAGAAGGCATATAAGTTATAAAATATATCTAATAAAACCTTTTGCTTATTCTACACACATCTGTCATTGTATAATATTAAGAGACAAACCTCAATTAACAAAAAATTTGTAATTAAAAAAGTTAGATGGATGATGTGCTCTCAAATAAATCAGTTTGCATATACTTTGAATATCATACTTATTCAAAACGCAGCCCTTGTATTAGAAAGTGAATTATATTATCATCTTCTCCTTGTACTTGTTAAAATTAACAAGCCTTCAACATCGTTAGGATTTAAATATACTTCACCTTTTACCGCTTCCTTGAGACCTACAATAGGTTCTCTGCACTCAGGACAAATTTGATAATAGATAAATACACTATTATTCCTCCCATTCTTGCCAATAAAGAGATTACTCATGTGAGGATGAAAATTCGTTTGGCAAGTAGGACATAACATATTCTTGTCATTAGCATTATAGTTCATGGTTAATAATATCTTTTTGTTTAATGGAGAAATTTATGGCTATAGAATATATTTTACACGTTACATATATTGTACTGGCATTAAAGAATGTTCTTTTGTCGGTAATACTAATATTTCATGTTATTGATAAATGCCTATTGAAGCATGTCTAAGTATTATATATCTTCATATTATTCAAAGACAACACAAAGCGATCTCATTTTTAAAAATCCATGGATTGAATTGTATCAGGATAAGATTGAAACCAGAAATGGAAACACAACCGATTATACATGGTATAAAGCCTCAGACGTTGTTGTTATCGTTCCTTTTCTCAATAGCGACTCTCTAATAATGATAAGACAATATAGATATCCATTACGTAAAGTACTCCTCGAATTTCCTGCTGGGCATATTGAAAATGGTGAAGATATGAATGAAGCAGCAAAAAGAGAATTATTGGAGGAAACAGGTTATCTTGCAAAGCAAGTTCGACATATCTATACCTATCACCCATCAGTTAGCAAGTCAAGGCAACTTGTTCATATTTTTAAAGGGGAAGGTTTGATTAAGAATGAATCTAAAAATGATATCACAGAAGATATTATAAGCATCGATACTGTATCTCTAACCGAATTAAGAGATATGATAAAAGAAAGAAAAATTGAAAGTGCTGGTACTTTACTAGCCTATCTTATCTGTTGCACTGGAATATATGAATGATAGATCGTTAGACACGAACAATAATACATTACAAAGAAATCATAGAATGATCACCATAGATTCGATATGAACCATGTGCTGAAACGTCAAATTCATTATAGTTTTTCTGCAGAGAAAAAATTCTTTATCCAATAAGTATGTTGGTACAGTAGAAGTCTTAAAAGAATGATGTATCCACGTAACTATAATTATTAGTGGCAAGTATTTGAAATAGTAGACGTGATCAAGTATGTGTTCTAGATATGTCGAATTTAAGGAAATATTATAGCTGATTATTAAGGTAACATATGCTCTTAATCGCGCCAGGTGCATATTAGTGAAATTGGCTTGCCATAGAATTCAGATAGGTTTATAGAATGAGAATAACATAATGGTAATCATCAACAAATAAAGATTAAGACGCTGCTGTAGATAGTATTTAGCAAATTTGTATCGCATCCTCAGCAATAGCTGAAGTCCAAGCTGTTGGTACTGCCGTCGGAATAATTAACAAAAACATAACGATTCAATTTACTGATTATTTGATTCATTAATATAACAAAAGTGTGAGAAGGCTAATCCATAATATCTATCGAGAGGCTATAAAATATTGTAATGAACAGCTTCTAAATTTATTCCAATCCTACAACTCTAGACATAGAATTGAAATCTGAATATTGATTATCAAGGAAAATTTACAAAAAATAAAAGATAAAAAGATCATTTGAAACCTAACTTTAATAACAAGATAAAATGAATTCTATATAGCCATCTAATATTTATTATATTTTGCCTTGCAAGACTTGATCTATCGTTGCTACAAATTTAGATTAAGTTCTCCAGATAGCTTGCTTATCTGATTTCACAACTTCCAATCCTTCGCTTAGTAATAAACAGATAGCCAAAGCTGACACCATATAGAAAGAAAGATAGAGACTCGAATTTGTAGAAACGGTTACCCTATTTATGTACTCTTGATTAATGGGAGGAAAAAAAGAACAATACCTTCTATCCGAAGATGACTAGCTTATAAATGGATTAATCATATAAAATACATGTTCTGAAGAGAGTTTAACAATAAAGTGATAATGATCAGAAATATTACTAAACAAGATATTCCCCAAATTGTCAATCTACAAAGGAAATCTTTTGCAGATATGGCTGAATATGGTATGATATGGCCATCGTTCTATCTTAAAAGTCATATCGATATATTTCCAGAAGGACAATTTTGCGCTGAGGTAGTATATAATGAGGAATGTAATAAAATGAAAAAGAAGATGATAGTTGGCTCAGCAAGCAGTCTAATAGTTACACTAGAACCTCCCTATGCTGAACATACGTGGTATGACATTACAGGCCATGGCATGTTTCTAAATCATGACTTTCGTGGAGATAGCTTATATGGAGCCGATATTTCCACTGATCCACAATTTCAGCGCCAAGGTATTGCTTCAATGCTTTATGATGCACGAAAAGATTTAGCCAAAAGATTGAATTTGCGAAGAATAATAGCTGGAGGCCGATTATATTATTACTATAAATATGCTGACAAAATATCGCCTTTACAATACGTTAAGAAAGCTATTGCTGGAGAAATAAAAGATCCTGTTCTTTTATTTCAGTTAAAAAATGGATTTAGCTTCATTAAAATATTACCAAACTATCTTTATGATAAGAGGTCATTAAATTACGCCAGCTTTATAGAGTTATTGAATTCATGTTATAACGGACGAAAAAAATGAAGATGATCTGGATTAATAAGTGTAATTATATCTTAATTCTTTTACTCTAATATTTTAATATATATAATTTACATGGGATTTACATTATTATGTTATATCTGATTTGAGCACTTACGTTTTGAGTTATATTTAGTATTAATCCTGTATTATCAGCCTATCAATTATAATATTTGTATCGAAATACACTGTAGTCAGGCTATCGAGATTTTTTATCTCTAGATTTTGATTAATGTAATGAACAAGATTGGCATTAGCCTCGTCGTTGTGAATTGTTATTACACAAAATTTAGGCAATGGTCTATGAAACAAATTTGACAAGATACCTAGGTTTACATTATTCTTCCTGCCATTGTATAAATTCTCACCACTAATACTCTGGCCTTATAGGGTCTATCCTCCCAGTGTTTGATTGATATTTTGGTTCTTGACAGTAACTAAGTTATAAGTAATATACGATTAATAATTTATTTCCAAATCAAAACAATCTCGCCGCCAACGAAATTGAATCATGGAGAGGTTATGTATTTAGCTTCTCTTTAAAGAAGTTAGAGAATTATTTAAAAAATGCGAAATGATTATTACAGTGTGCTGCTGTAATTAATCCTAAGGCCGAACGATTTCCAAGCAGAAACACTATTAGGGCATTGCGGCTTTCACAACGTCAAACGGTAGAGTAGCTAACAAAACTTACTTCGAAGTATAATCAATTAACAATAAAGAAGATAATGGATCCAATAAGGAGGAATTATGAAGAAAGAATACAATGATTACATGGGAAAGAATGAAAGAATTCATTATATTAAAGATGAACAGTAAAGAAGATATTAGAATGTTTTATTGAGAAGACTTATCTAATAGCAATCTATATGGAGGTGTCCATTTAGCTATCTTTGTTGACGTGCTTTGGAGAAAGTGATTAAATATCTAACGTAATGATTGGAATGTCATTAGCTTCATTAGCATAGCTTTTATTCATCAGATAGGAATCATCACTAACTGGAATAAACTCCAGCAGATATCAGAAGATGCTTTACGTCACTTTAAATACAACTGATTTCTGCGGTAAAACGACTTTTATAGCTTGATTCAAACAGAATATCGAAGATAAAGTAATAGCTTTTTTAATTATGTATTACACCTAATCTAATTAGTATTAATATGGCACGTAGTTTAAAAAGCAAATCAACACCCAAGAATAAAAACAGTAGTGAAGCCACTAGTCAGTCAAGAATCAGTACTGTTACTTCTTCTTCCCACTCAAAAAGTGCAAGAAACACTAGAAGAAGGAGTAAGCGTTCATTATCTCAAACAAAGCGAGTTTCTCTTAATGATAAATTGGGACTGTACTTAAATGATGTATTGTCAATGGAAAATGCGTCAATTCAAAGATTACAATCGCGAATAAAGCAAACTAGATTACAGGATTCAAAGCAACAATTGCAGCTTCACTTAGATGAAACAAAAGAACAACAAAAGAGATTAAGACAATTAATATCTAATCTTGGTGGCAAACCAACAAAAGACAAGGCACAATTACCAATATTGTCTCCGCCCAGGTCTCTAATGAATACACTCAAAAGGTACATGACCAGTGCTGAGGTTGACTTAAAAGGAGCAAAAGAGGATGCAGTACTAGAAAATGCTGAAATAGTATTTTATGATATGCTTACTCATCTTCTGCAGAAAGCCAATGTGGATGGAGAAGCAGTATCTGCATTGACACAGAGTCTGTATGAAGAAAAGTCTATGGCTGAATGGATAAGGTCTAATACACCCATCATACTTACTCAGTTATGGCCAGATATCGAAGCATCTGTTACCAAGCAAGAAATAGTTGGATAATACAATAAAGAGAATAATGAAGTGGTAACACCCTTCAATGTTAATAATGATGTACAGCAAAAGAGCATGTCATTATAATAGTACAAGATATCATCATTGAAGAATTAATAATGATTATTATTTCTTTGGTAGATCTCATTATAAACAAATATGTTCTCGTTAAAGTCGAAAATCTAGTCATTTCCTTCTCAATATTATCTTCTTTATTTCCAACATCCCAATAGATAGTTGCATCTTCTAAAGGTTGTGTTGTTGCATCTCTATTCTTATCATTATTCTCTTCTATTCTCATATACCATAGACAGAAGGTGGAAAAAGAATAATAGCTACCAGCGTTATCCTATTGATCTTTTGCAGATAGCTGCTTTCCAGGAAATCCAATTAGTCGAATTCACTAATACTATTATATAGCACAGAGGAACTACCTCAGGAAACTGAAAAATACAAATAACCCAATGATCTGATATCTTGCCGCGTAATGAATGCCTATCTCTACTGCTATATTTCTAACTGAAATCCTTCTTTCAAGCTTTTTGCTAATACTTGAATAATATGCTTCTGTGCGCCATTGAGTTGAAGGTTCATCTATGTAATGTTTAGTCTCACCCATGCTAGAACAAAAAAAATGTGCTATTCGATATCTTCCTATCTTAATTATCCTTAAACTTATTGTGCAATCTCTACAAGGCTACAATACAATTACTCTTTGCTGTCCTGCTTTTACTTCAATTTAAGTTATGGTTTATTCAAAGCATCCAAATGCTTGACATACGTCTTTATTAACTACAGAAGATATTACACCCTAATTCATAGAGATCGTGACCCCTGTGAATTCTTGGATTCGCTTGGTGTAGATTCTCAAATTTAAGACCAGGCGAATCTTGACTATTCTTCCTAATCTAATGAGCAATTCAAATAGTGATTCAAATTCTCTAAATCATTCAAAACGCTGCGTGTTGTCACCATTTATCTTCCCGTTCATCATCACCGGGATAAGCCTTGGCTAATTGCAACGCAAATTTCAATTCAGCGATTTCCCCTTTGTTCCCCTTCTTACTTCAAATAAGTCTTACAATTATTAATTGTAAATCTTCATAGGTTCTTTAGGAACATCTAATACTTTCTCCACTCAGACATCAGGTTCAATTTGGTCTAAAAGAAACTCATCTTCACACACATATTGAATGTCTCACATGTCAAGCTTGCTGGTCTAATACATTGCGTTTGTCTTTGTTAATACGATTAAAATTTTTTACCGTTGAAATTTTCTGCTCTTTGTCCGAAGTTTGCTCTTGTCAAACTATTTTTCATTAAAAGAAGAAAAGCGGTAATTGCTAATGTTCAGTAGCAAAAAATGAATTCCATGCCTTTGCCATATTAGTATTGTACTTACTCAATTCATCGCTGGCTCTATTATAGATATTCATGTTCTCCCTTATTGTATCTAGGATGGTGATAGTAAGCTGACTGTTGAGATTGGAGACTCTGATTAAATTATTGGTAAATTCGCTTAATCGTCTTGTAAGCTGCTCTATATATTGTGCTGGTACTGATGGAGGAGCTATATTCCATCCACAGCTGTTGTTGCCGCTGATATCAACAATTTGCTTTTGAGCAGAAATCGTATTCTGGATCATATTCTTTATTGTTTGGATGTAATCTAGCTGAAGATTAGATAATGATTGCAAATATTGTGGTTGAAACGCCGCTATCTCATTTAATGCTCTATTAAAGTTTTGATTTATTGTATCATAAATGTCATGTCTATAATCAGTTGTTAGTGAAGAGCTGATATTTCTATTAGAATACGGCAGTTTAACCTCTATCATTGTTTTTGATCGTCATCTTTTGATAAGAAAAATAAAAGAGAAGATAGATCATTCTCTTAGACAAATACCTAAAATCTTTTTGATCTATCTTCTCGTTCTTCTTCTTATGTTTCTACGGAAACTCTTGTAGTATCAATTTGTCTTGTATTATCTCTACGTGTTTGTTCAAATGTCTTTGCAGTATTCACACCTATTCTTGATAATTCCTTGGTATTGTCTTTTGCTTGTTGAATAGATGTCTTGAACGCTTCCATATTTGCAAATATTATATTATGTGTAAGTCTAGTAGCAGCAATCATGTTATTAGCAAAATTGCCAATCAAATTTGCATATAATTCAGTTATACTTTTTGGAGACATCCAATTTGTTCTGAATAAAGTCTCTGCATACGGACTCCATGCTGACTGGAATGAGTTAATAATCTCTTTTTGTGATTCTAGATAGCTATCTGCTATTTCTCTAGCAGCTTGAATAGTTTGTTCTTGATAATCATTAACAGCTTGAGTATAACGTGGAATGTCTCGTCTTGCTTCATCTGTTGTCTTCCTGATATTATCTTTAGTTGTATCTAGTGCTCTGTCGATTGCATGATGTTGTTCTTCTTCATGTTCTTTCTGTTGTCTTTGTTGTCGATGTTGTTGCGATGATAATGTTGTTGTATCAGCAGTTGAATTAGTTGTAGAGGTTGTTGTGGTTGTCGAATCATCTTTTCGTTCAGTATCCTTTCTTGAAGCCATGTTATTAGCTTATTATATAGTTGCAAAGATAGATAAAGGATATACACGCTTGTTATGTGTAGCGCTTTCAGTAGTATAGATATTACTTGTAAAAACAAGCAAAACTAGTTATAAAAATATCTTATAGTTTGTAGCTAAACTATACTGCCTAACATAATTTCGTATATCTTTTAAAACCAAGTAAAAGGATTTTTTAAGCATAGTAAACCTTACATATTAAGAAAAATCTGTAAACGAACTTTTGTTAGTTAGTATAGACATATTGGACATATTGTTTTTTGTTTATTTTACTCGAGTTTTATTTCTTTTTTGTTGCTCTGATGTAGATGCAATCTAAAATAGTCTAAACCACTGTTTGGACAATCCGGTAGCATTTATAGTAATAAGAAACAAAGGCTTCATAAGGAGAAGTGCCATTAAGGAAGTATTGGAGTATGTTCTTATAAACAATGAGGTAGACGAGTTATGGGAAATCGACTATGAAAGAAAGCTTGCTATAAATGTAAGTGAATATATAAGAATAGAATCTATTAAACCTAAGCTAATAAGATACTCTGGCACAATTGAAGATTTTTTAATAAATGAAAGATCTTGTAAAAATATTCATTTCCATAAAAATATGGCTCTTCCTGAACGAATCCATACAGAAACATGTAGCTTCAGTATGAAAAGGAATGTTAATGATTGATACATCAATATTCTGTGATATGGATGCAATGACTTTGATAAGATCCACCTATCATCTTTGATTTGCTGTGATTTACCAAAAATAACAACAATCCAGGTTTATCAAAAATAAAGAAGCCCGGAATTTTTATTTGGTTCTTCATATGTTCCTCATATTATTTAATTCCAAACGAAATTCCGCAATTTTTCAGATTTGAAATTAGAAGGCCATTCATTAGATATCACTATAATACCAATAGTGATTATAACGTCAATAGATATCCTTATGGATAGCTTTTGTTTTTATATAATAATCTTTGCAGCATTAGTAATAACATTACAGTTCCAATTTAGCTTATCTATATAGTTGTTTTTTAATTATGTAATATCAAAAATACTTAATTTTATATATTTATATTTGTCAATAATATTTAGATGTGAATAAAGATATCAAATATGCTTTAGATTATCATGAAGCAACAAAACATTCTGAAATTAGCTTAATGACTTCAAGACATTATTTAGACTTAGAGGATCGGCCTCTACCTTTCAAAATATATACCGAGTTATCCTCTTATCCTCTTCCGTTAGATTTTCCTCAACCTGCACTGAATGCTATTACCTCTATTAGCAAAATCTATCCACAAACGTCTATGGCCTTAACTGGTAATGCTATTACAACCTTTGTAGATATCAAAAGAGTAGCGGAGATATTGTTCTTTTCAGGAGGTATAACAAGGGAAATCAAATATCCTTTCAGTACTTTTTATATGCGTGCTGCTTCAGCAACTGGTGCACTCTATCCTATTGAATTGTATATTATTTGCCAAGACCTCACAGATTTGAAAGCAGGAGTCTACCATTTTGGTCCAGCAGACTTTGGTCTTACTCAACTTCGTAAAGGAGATTATAGATCCGAATTAGCAGCAGGAGGAGGAGATAATCTGGCTATAGTTACTGCGCCAATTACTATTATACTTACTTCAATTGCTTGGAGAAATGCATGGAAATATCAAGCTCGTTCATATCGTCATTGGTTTTGGGATTCAGGTGTCATAGCTGCCAATCTTCTTGCAACGACTGTTTCTATGGGACTTCGTACTCGTTTAATCACTGGTTTTGTAGATGATAATGTAAGCCGCTTACTATGTTTAGAAGACCAACGAGAAGGAGCAATAGCGATGGCAGCTATTGGCATAGGATTGTCTAAAGATTCTCTATCAAAAGATGACAAGCAAATTCCATATTTAGATGTCCCAAAAGTTCGCCCTTTATCAAAAAAAGGGGAAATAGATTATCCTGAAATATGGAGGCTAAATAATTCTTCAAAACTTTTTAGTAAAGAAGAAGTCAAGGAGTGGAAGAAGAATAATAATAATAATAATAATAATAATAATAATAATATATATATTCCTTTAATACCACCCGCCGATAGACAAAGTTCTACCGTATCACAAGTCTTGGATAGACAAATAAAATTGATAAAACAAGATAATAATTCGCCAAATATTGCTAGCTTAAGCGAAGTCATTTTAAGAAGGGGTTCGTCTCGTAGGTTTGCTAGAAGTTCAGTCTCATTTTCAATTCTGTCCACGATACTTCATAGTTCAACTATAGGAATACCACTTGATATTTTTAAAGAGGATGGGGACAGTTTGATTGATATTTACCTTATAGCAAATGATATTGATGGTCTTACTCCTGGAGGGTATTTCTTCAATCGTAAGTCCTATCATTTAGAAGAGCTCAAAAGAAATGTATCGAGAAAGATGTCTGGATATCTTTGTTTAGGGCAATCACTTTTTAGTGATGCAAGTGCTGTATTGTTTTTAATGACAGACTTACAATCTGTTCTAAGATCATGGGGTAATAGAGGTTACAGAGTTTCTCAGTTTGAAGCAGGAATTATCGCAGGAAAGATTTACCTTGCTGCTTATGCACATGGCATAGGGGCTTCTGGTTCTACCTTCTTTGATGATGCAGTAACAGAGTTTTTTTCTCCACACGCGATCTCTAAGAGTACGATGATTGCAATAGGGATTGGAGTGCCTGCCTATAAAGCAATTTCAGGAAAAATATTATCACCTAGACTAACCAGACAGCAGCTTTTAATAGAAAACCTCTGAGAGAGCAAGTAAAATATTATTATTTACTTTCTATTATTCATAGCTGTGTTCATCTAACAAAAAACCTGTAGATTTACCCATTAATTTTTTTATATAATGGTATTTTCATACTGTATAATACAGTATAAATTGATACTTAATTTGATTAACCTATTGGCTCTGTTCAGTTAACTACAATCTTTTTTCAATCTCCTTGTTATGCATATTAACAAACATATTAAACCAATTCATTATATGCTTTAACTTACATTTCTCTTTAGTACATGGAAAATAACTATCATCAAAACTTTCAGTTCTATCCTTTATGTATTGAATTGTTCTTTCGATAATGCTTTTCTCATATGAGAAATGAAGATGAAGATGTTTTATCTTAAGGAATTTGCAGGCTTGAGGTTGATACCAAGTACCACTACCGTCGGTTGATATTCTATGTTTTCCATATTTTCTAATTAAATTCTGAAGGAATTGTTCTGCAATAAGCATGTTTCTTTCTATATAGAAATACGAATACCCAGGATTTTCCTATCTAATGGTTCAATTGCAATCCATAGCCATACGTATTCATTACCTGCTTTAACTAGAGTTTCATCTATAATGAATTCAGATACTCTGATACTTTTCTTTTGAAATATTTTTTCTGGTCTGTACCGCTGAATCCAA
This sequence comes from uncultured Nitrososphaeraceae archaeon, assembly GCA_963837175.1. Classification (GTDB taxonomy): domain Archaea; phylum Thermoproteota; class Nitrososphaeria; order Nitrososphaerales; family Nitrososphaeraceae; genus JAJNBK01. The sequence continues at coordinate 688 of CAWIMJ010000020.1, read as the reverse complement.
TTCCATATAGAGACATGATTTCTTTTAATAAATGGAGCTAGATTTTGGGATGTTTTCCTTAGTGAAAGACCTGAAAAGTATAAGTGTAATGCATAATAAACATATTTTGAAGGCGTTCTACTTCTTTCGAATATAACCATATAACAAGGAAGTGGAGAGTCTTGAGCTATAGATTTATTGTTAAGTGAACAGAGCCAGTACAAGTATCTAAATGGACCTATTCCTCATTCAGCTAAATCTGATTACATCTAGATGGTTGTAACCACTGTATTAAATGGTGATGCCGGTCATACTCACACAATTAGTCTAGGTGGAAACGGAGGTTCAAGTACTCCATACACAGGAACGACATTATTCCCTGGACTTACAGCTGGTAGTTATGACATTGTAGCAGGTGGTGTAGTGAGGCATGGTAAAGTTACGGTGAACGCTACTCCAGCAAGCGGGAATACAACGGTAGGTCTTATCTATGTTCCAACCGAATTAGTTCCAAAATTCAAGAGTGCCTTTGCTGCAGCTGGCTTTTCTGTTTTATCTGAATTTAATTATAGTAAGAAGGTAGGAAGGATTAACGAGAATACAGTATTGGTTTATAGCACTAATCAGGATATACAGATGGCAGTACAGAAACTACCAGCAATAGCTATGATGAATACCTATACATAAATAGCATTTGTACACAATTATT
>CAWIMJ010000019.1:0-18241 GCA_963837175.1 uncultured Nitrososphaeraceae archaeon | reverse complement strand
CATCCAGTTTCAATCGATGGAGGTACATGGTATCCTCAGGCTTGTAAATTCCTGAATAATCATCATCATCTGCATTCCTCCTATGAGAAAAGCATGATTGAAAGAACCATACAGAGGACATCAAAAGGATAGAACCGAAAGCTTTGATCATGACTACTTTCCTTGTAGTAGAAAAGAAAAATAAATGTAAACTACAACATATCAGAAATTGGTTCAATTTTTTCGTTGATTATCATAATACGAAGATGATGGCTTAAGTAAACAGAGCCGAATAATCCAACTTAATTTTTAAATAATATAGTTTCATACGGACATCTACCTTATCAAACGCTTAGAACATGTGAAGGAAGCAAATAAGCGGGCGAGCAAACAGACAAGTAAGCAAACAAGAAGCTAACTAAGAATGAAGAAGGGGAAGGAAGGGAAAAGCGAATAATAAGAATAGAAAAAGTGCTTTCAGGGATGGAGAAGTCTTTTCTATTTGTCTACTTACTTTATTTTACTTTATTAAAATAAAATTAAAAATTTGTATGGTGACGGTGATAGCTTATTATCTTGAGATAATAACCTATGCTGGATCTTTGTTTTTGTATTCTTTGCTTTCTGCTCTCTGTCTTCTGCTAACTGTCTTTCAACCTCAATTGCGTGTGCCATTTTGAACCCTAGCCTAGCAGCACTTGTCACAGTTTGCTTGTGCTTAATTTTATATTCTATTTGCTTTGCTTCTGAAATGTACTGTTGGATGACATCTGTATCGGGATTGAAAACGATATAGCGGATTATTTGATCCGATTCATTTCTAGTGTTGATATTTAGGTTTGCAGAAAGCCATTGTCTAATATTTTCAGTATTGTCTTCTTGATTGATTTTGTGTATCAAAATATTATCGGTATACCAAACCGCAGCATTCCTATAATCCTCAGCTAAACGCAACGTACCGAAGGTTTTTATCCTATCTTTTCTCTGCTGTTCCGCCTGATAAAATTGATCATATACTGTATCGCCTTGGGGCATGTTGTTATTAGATCACTATAATATAATATGAAAAAGTGAACTATTAACGATTGCTAACTTACTTGTTTACTCATTCACTCAACAAAGGCCTGCTTACATCTTTTGTCATCTAACATTTTCTTTGCTGAGTCTTTAACCTTCTTTCTGTTGTTTTCTGATAAGCCATGTACGAGATTAGCAGTTTCAGGAATTAGGACTTCGTTGATAGCGGTTTGGGTTTCTTCCCTAATTTCTTTCAGGCCTTCTAATTTTTGCTCATGTGTCAGCGTCTTGAATTCTGGAATGTTTAACAGATCATTATTCTGACCATGCATTTCTGGCCTATTGACATTCTGAAGCATGCCTACTATAGTCTCTAATAATTTTTGATGAACGGCCTGCGCTGCTGCCTGGTTCTTGACTTGTAATTCTAATTCTTCTACTCGTGATTCTTTCTTTTTCTGTTCATCTATTGTTTCTTGATAAGCATCATACGTTAATACCATCCTGCACTTGCTACAGAATCTTGCATCAGGAATATTAGACTCATTGCAGTTAGTACAGATCTTGGGAGCGATGGCCTGCGACAGCTTCTTAGACTTGAGAGTGGCAGCAGTCTCCAAGCCGTAGATCTCAGAGAGTATGGCGTCATTAGACTCCGCGCCTAGAAAGTGCAGATATTTAGTTTCCATCTTGCTTCCAGGGGACCAACCTGCATGCTGCTTTCAAGACGGGAGCTGTCAGTTTCTGAGCCTTCTGGGTTAATGCGCTATGCCTTCTAATGTAGGGATTCCATGGCTTTTTCAATAACTCACGAATCTTTATCTTATCTTCTGGCGGTACTATCGGGTCTTTTAATAATCTGTCTTTAAAGATTTCAGTCTTGTAGTGCTTGTTATAGATAGCGTTCATTGAAGAGGACAGCATGCGATTGCCCTTAGTCAGATGGTGCCTAATGTCCAAAGTGGAAATCAGGTACGCGTTTGGATTCTTACCCATCGGGTGATCGTCTAGCCAGTTCTTAACATAGGGAACAGCAGTAAACAGAGGGATGTTTCTAGTTCCAGTCTTTCCATTTACTGTTATCTGGTAATACAGCTTCTTGTCTACAGTCTGCATGACGGCCAGATCTTTTATCCTTAGTCCTAGAATCTCGCTGGGCCTACATGATGAGTCTCTAGCGATCATGTGGTAGGCCTTATCTCTTTTGCTATCGCAGTACTTCAAGAATAGAGCATCGTCTTCCTCTGTCCACAGATCGGAAGGCTTGATTGTAGTGATCACTTTACGCCTTAGTCTTGGAATGTTTTGCATTACTGCTGCTGGCATGGGTCTTTGGTTCTGTGGGATATTTGGGGAGTACAGCCATTTGAAGAATCTCTGTAGATAGATCAGGCGTACGTTATATGTTCCTACATACTTATGTTGAGGATTCTATACTATCAGGTTTCATCAAACTATTAAGGTACATGATTACATCGTCTCTAGTCATGTCTTCATAGCGTAGTTGATGTTTATGATGTCTGGATAAATAACAGAGAGTCTGGATGTTCGTTTGTCTGTACTTCTTTGATGAATTAACCTCTTTCTTCATGGCAATTAAATAGCTGCAGACGGTCAGCGAATTGGCAGCGGGCAGCTCTGTTAGTTTGTTGACAGTTTCTTGATTTGGAAGATCAGCTGTTACTTCTTCAATTTTACGCTGCAATTTAGGAAGTGATAATTGCTGTTGCATCTGATGCAGTTGCTGATCTTGTTGCTTCTGTACAGTGGCTTTTTTAATTTTAGTTTTAACTGCTGTAGTAAGTCAAGTATCATAATCTCTGCCAACTACCTATAGATTTAAGATATTTTGTTACAGCAGCTATTAAAGTCCCTTCTGTTTGATAGTTGTGGTTAGCACAAATATCCTTCTTCAGGTTCCTGTTCACTCTTGTTTCAACTGGATTAAGATTTGGTGATCGTATTGGTAAGAATATTACAGTAAGCCACTGAGCTTGTTTATCCAAAAAATCTTTAGTTTTTCTACTTACATGAAATGATGCATTGTCTATTACAAGTATAAATCGCTTCACTCTATTATTTTTCACGTAACGTTTTACGTTCTTAAGATGATCTATGAAATCATTGCTTGTTCTGGATTTGCTTATCTTGAACTTAACCTTGTTCGATGGATAAAGCAATGTTATGAATGCATTGACCTTTTTGTTCGCTCCATTATGGAATATATTTTGTTGATCTCCTTTCATCATATATGTATTAGTTATGTATGGTCGTAAGTATAGCCATGTCTCATCTTCAAATCCTAAAAGAACCATTTTTTAAAAGTGCAGAAGATACCTTCTTGTAATTGTCTACAACCTTCTTCTTTTCTTCATAATCATCTTCGTGTTCAAGAGCAAGTTTAGGTCTCTTGTATTTGATTCCAAGCTCATTAATTATCCTCCAGGTTTGCATTGGACTGACATTCATCATTAACTCTTTAGATAGATATTTGGCTAATAGTCTGATACTCCAAGTGTTCTTCAGATATCCAAATGTACTTGGAGACTTGTTTATTACTATGTCTTTGATCATCTGCTTATTCTTTTCAGATGATATCTTTGGTATTCTACCTGCATTGTTTCTCTTACTCGTTGTACCATTAATTCTTTCTTGTCTGTAGGCATCAACTATTCGATAAACATTCCTGTAATTAACTCCGATATTCTTGGCTATAGTTCTATATGATAGACCTTCAATCTTCTGCTTTACAGCTAATGCACGTTTGTACTCTTCCTTGTTTCTGGTATTCTTGATGAAATCGAATAATTCCTTCTTCTGAACATTAAACACCTTGAGCGGATGTGGTTTCAGAATAATGAGTGCAAATCAATGAGCTAAAATCTTAGTTATCAAGAATAACTGTCATTCGGTTAAAAAATAGTTGATAGAAAATCAGAGACTTAACTTAGCAACAGCAGTGGTATGAGGGTTTTTGATGTTATTATTTTTTGATGACATATCTTTTATTTTCTTGCTCTATAAAAGCTGCTGAAATACATAGATAGCCCACTGATTATTAATTGTTGTGGATGTAATCGCGTACTCAATACATGCTTACAATCCTATAATCTTTTCTCAGTATTGAGGCGAAATATTAGGTGGAATGTAATTTGATACAGACGAACCATGATGATGGATAAGTAACCATTGGTTTTTATCGTACTCAAATATGTTAGTAGCAACAACGCCAATCTTAACAATTGGTTGTTCTTGTCTATTGAGTGAAGTTTCTATATTTTCTAAGCATACAACTACTGCAATGTTGTTGCCACCGAAGACTCTAACCTTAGTGTTTGTAATCGTAAATCTTATCATCTCTGTATTGCGAAATATAGTTATCCAACTTTCGCGTATTGCCAACCAGCCAATAAATAAATCCCAACCTGGATGTATACAAACAGCATTATCAACATGCTTCCATAGTCTTTCCATCATCTCAATGGATAGATTCTCAAATGCATGATAGAACTGGTTGTTAATTTTCTTTACTTCTTCTATTACAGTCTCATTTTCTTCTTCTCCTTTCATTCTTGTGTTATTATACACTTTTAAGATTATTAATAAGTGCTGGAGATGGGGTATTAGTTCTTTACCACCATTATGTGAACCATAAAGAATTAGTCTGTTTACGCTTTCTGGATTATAATATCCAGTATCTATTTTGTTGGCTGGAAATACGTAATATTCCTAGTACTGTATAGCTATATAACACATAGTAGAAGTACAATTTAATAATACAGATTAGTAAGGTAGTTTACAATGGTTAAAGGAAACAGAATCCACATAGTGTCTGGACTAATACTATCTGCAATGATCCTAAATATATTATCATTTTATATACCGTTTATTGAAAAAGCAGGAGCACAAGAAGAACATAAGAGAGCATTTTTCTCGGCTGCAGTAACAACAATATCAACTGTTACTAACAATTATATTAATAGCAGCAGTACTGCCAAACACACTATACAAAATGAAACAGTTGCTTACTATGAGAATGCCTCAGGATACCTTGTTTATCCTGTATCGAATTTACCTGATAATATAACAGTAGCACCAGAGAAACTTCCTGCAGTCATCATGATTCATGAAAACAGAGGACTAAATGATAATATTAAAAATACAGCAGATATATTGGCTAAACAAGGCTATGTTGTATTAGCTGTTGATCTATTCCAAGGACAGGTAACTGCCGATCCCAATCGGGCTAGAGAGTTATCTTCATCTGTAAGAAATAATCCTGGTATTGCTATTGAAAATATGAAGTCTGCAGTTGATTACCTTGGCTCTCTTCAAAACGTTAATGCTTCTAGGATAGCCTCTATAGGGTGGTGCTTTGGAGGAGGACAATCTTTACAATTAGCATTGAATAGTGAAGAACATCCTTTAGCTGCTACTATAATATATTATGGTCAAGTGATAAATGATACAAATGAAATTTCCAAAATTAAATGGCCAGTACTTGGTGTATTTGGAGACCAGGATCAATCAATATCTGTAGATTCAGTAAAAGCATTTGAACGGGGTCTTAATGAAACAGGGGTTATAAATGAAATTTACATATATCCAGGAGTAGGCCACGCATTTGCAAATCCTTCTAATGATAACTATGCACCACAAGAGACAGCGGATGCCTGGAAGAAGACTTTGGCTTTTCTAGGAAAATATGTCTAGTTTTGTAATAAGGAGATAGAGTAGGTAGCAAGAACAAAACTCTTACCAATACATACCATGAGGATGTTTCTAAAGTGCAAAGAAATGGTATACTAATAGCAATGAGGTCTTTTATATGAAGTCAAAGGAAATTCTTAAAACTTTCTTCATCATTTTTGGTGTAATGGGTTTTTTTACCTTTCTCTATTAACTACAATAACTTACACAGATATCGATGCATATGTACAAGAAGAAAATCGGCCTGACAACAATAATACCCTATCCCTTGGACTACTGGAGCACCTCTACCTACTTCAAGATCGGAAATTGGTGATGCTGCTTTGAATGGAAAGGTCTACATTATTGCCGGATTTGACAAAACTGGTCAAAGTACCACCACTGTGGAAATGTATGATCCTATTTCTAATAAGATTCTCGATCAAATAATTAAATCTAAAGTTTCTAATGTAGCCAATGCTATCGTCATCATCAATGATAATCTGGTAAAATTTCAATTTCAGAAATTAGATCCCACACAGACTGATATCTATTTTCAGGTTGAAGATCAATCATCTTCAAAATGCAGCGGTCTAGTTTTCCAGAGATCGTTGGATGATATTTTGACGGAGAATCAATTCGCCTCTTCTTCATAATGTCATTTTCATCAAAAACTACAGGCCTCTTTCCTGTCATCATTTCATAAAATATTATTCCTAAGGAAAAGATATCGACACGTCCATCAATGTTATCTAGGGTAAACCATTGCTCTGGCGCACAGTAGCCTGGTGTTCCTCCAAGTTCTCCTACTGCTGCCAGTTAGAGCTATTGATTCTCTGTTGACATCTTTGCCAAGACCCCAATCAGTAATTTTTATTTCAGATCTGTCACGGGTTGTATACATAATATTATCTGGTTTTAGATCCCTATGGTAAATATTCTCACTATGGGCTTGTGCTAGAGCATTACATAAAGGTAAGATTATTCGGTTAATTGTCCACTTTCTCTCAAAAACATACCTTTGGCTAAACTTTTCATCCATATGTTGTCTAAGAGGACCGCCGCTGAGATATTCCATTACATAGTAAGGAATGAAATTTGGAGGATCACCTCCTATATTCCATTGAATTATTTTAACAATATTGGGATGATTTAGTTGTGATAGTATTTTGATTTCTCTTTCAAAACGTTCCTTGTTAGTTGTATTAAAGTTCTTCAACTCTTTTAATGCGTATTTGTTGTTATCTTCTCCTATTGCTCCATATACTGTTCCAAATGCACCTGAGCTTAGAGGTTTTATTATATTATATCTCAATTTTTAAGCACGCTGCTGTATAGATATCATAATATAGTTTACGTATACTAGTTTTGCTCTTGATATAGTAAAGACAGGCTATTAAAACGGTGGAGATAGCAGGGAACTTCATAAATTGTTGTGTAATATTCCTTACTACTAATAATCATCGATAAAATGGATTCCCAGAAAACATATCATAAAACTATAAATAATATATATATCATATCCTTGTCTTAAATGCTAGAATTTAGCAATTGCTGCTGCTGTAACAAGATGATTTATAATGAGTAATGAAACCCCCATGAAAACGACCATTTCTCTTATATTGTTTTCACTTCTGACTATGACACTCCTGATTTCTATAGTATTTTCTTCAGAAATAGGTACAGCTAATGCACAGAAATATTCTGTAATTGCTACTCTACCTGTTGGTGGTGATTCATATGGAGTTGCTGTTAATCCAACTAATGGCTTGGTATATGTGACCAATGCTGAGGAAAACCTAATCGTTGTAATAAATTCTGCAACTAACACAGTAGTTGCTACTATACCTGTTGGTGTAAGTCCATATGGAGTTGCTATTAACCCAACTAATGGCTTGGTATATGTGGCCAATTCTAATTCAAACACAGTCTCTGTAATATATCCTAGAACTAACACAGTAGTTGCTACTATACCTGTTGGTGTAAGTCCATATGGAGTTGCTATTAACCCAACTAATGGCTTGGTATATGTGGCCAATTCTAATTCAAACACAGTCTCTGTAATATATCCTAGAACTAACACAGTAGTTGCTACTATAGCTGTTGGTGATGGTCCATTTGGAGTTGCAATTAACCCAACTAATGGCTGGGCATATGTGACCAATGTTCGTTCAAACACAGTCTCTGTGGTTTCTACAGTATCATAACCGCTACTACTACCACCACCACCAACTACTACTATACCAGGTTTAGATGCAGCAGCAGCAAAAGCAGCTAATCAAACATGCAGAGAAAAAGCAGTTGATTAAAGTGCTATAGTAGTAATGATTCCTCAAAGCACCATGGAAATGATGATGATGGGTAACAAGACTTCCTGACCGGCAGTATATATAGTGATAATAAAGATGATGATGATGATCTTATGACCGAATTAGAAAGTTTTGATGAGAAATTACAGGGTGCAGCAAATGCATCAGGTATGTCTATACAACTTTATAGATAGAACAGAATGTTTTGATGATTATTATTTTCCATGTAGAAAAAGAGATAACTGTAAACTAGAACATCATGTTAGCAATTGGATGATGAATCAGTTTGTTTATATGCATATAGAATGCTTATTAAAGGAAAAATTAAGTGAACAGAGCCTGTTTACCTTAGCTGTTCCTTATCAACTACTTTTATACTTCTTTCTTTAGCTAGTATCACTGCAGTTATTGCTATATATGCTACTTGCGCCAATTCACATATCATATCAACTGCATCAACATCTCCACCTTTTCCATTAACAAGATTGCCAGGGAATCGTGTTATAACATATAGTATTATAAAAGCTATATTTCCTGCAATTCCTATATAATACCATATTCTTCCCCATCTCTTTATCATAGGCAATATCCAAAATATCTGTGCAATTCCGGAACCAAGAAAGAATGTCACCATTGGTATATTTTCAAACATTCTCGGATGCGCGAGTGGCATATACAGATGTACTATTCCAGCTATTGCAGTAGCAGCTCAGCAGCAATAAAGTAGTATTGATAGTAATGATAGGAAGATAGTTGTTCTCTTGTACCATTTTTTGCCATTTTTTACAGCCACCCCTTTTTTATTATCTCATATTGTTTTATCTGTGATGGAAGTATTTCTTCTATTCCAGGTAACTGGTAAGCTCCCATCTTATCCGTATACATATAGAGTTTTGTCATTGAATTACCAAGTTATACATAGAATTTATCTATAGTGCAAGGCTTGCTGCATAAATGAGACCAAAACTCTTATCGGGGTCCGTTATGTTACTTGGAATTGAATGCCCAAGACAGTGATAGATAAAATAGATTTAACAATTATAAATTCTCTTTCTGTAGATTGTAGAATCCCTTATAGAAATATAGCTTCTACTGTTGGCATAACTCCAAATGCAGTCAAAGAAAGAATTAATAAAATGACTTCTAATGGAATAATACAAAATTTTGTGGTAAGAGTAAACCCTGTAATTTTCAGATATGAAAAAGAATGTATTTTGACAGTACGACATACTGAAAAAACAATCAAAGAAGAGGAAATTGTTAATCGCCTCAATCTCTTAGGAGATGTATCTGTGTTTGCTAAGCAATTAGGACGAGCTTCTATATTTGTGCTATCAATTAAAGCTGGAGGAGAGGATAAGATTGGACTAATGGTTAATTTGCTAAAACCAGCAGTTATTGTGGAGGACAGTATGTTAGTAACTTACAAACAAATATCTATGAAAATACATAACTCTGATTTTAAAATCATAAAATATCTGTTATCAAATGCTAGAATGCAAGTCGAAAATATTGCTAAAGAATCAACAATATCAACAAAGACCGTAACAAGGCGATTGCAAAAAATGAGAGAAAACCATGTTCTACAATTTTCTATTCTCAGAGACATGTCTTCTATGCAATTAGTTGGATACATCGAATTTGCAGTAATAATCCATGTACAAAGATCGCTTTACCAAAATATCATTGAAAGAATATACCACGAAATGCAGGAATACTTGGTCTTTATTCAAAATCCAAATCAAAGTGACCTTATTTTTGCAGTATTCTTTTGTGCAAACATACCCACGGTTGATTTAATATTGAAAAGGCTAGAATCTTATGATGGAGTAGAGAGAACTGAGGTATTTATTACAACTAAATTAGTATACTATCAAGAATGGTTGAAAAGAGAAATTAACAGAAGGTTGAGTGAGTCAGAAGAATTAGTAACTAGAAAAAGACGCCTTGCCGCACAGAGTTGATCATTATTGTTATTGTGAACTAACCAATATAAATTAATTCAGAAAAAAAATAGTAGGGAATAATATTATTATTTAATAGATTAAAGAATAAAGTTAGATAATATAACACCGACCATCGATAATATCCTTAAGTTTTTTTATATATTGATTTTAACACTCTGTCTGTCTGCTTTCTGTAGTCAGAGTATACAAACCAGACACCTGATACTAAAATTGGCTTAAAACCTAACTTGGACTTGCACCATATCTAAATCAATTGCTGATGCTACATTAACTGATATGATGTCCGAAATGTTAGAAAAGATAAAAGAAACAAAAGGAGGAGGGGGAAGAAGAATATATGAGCAAACTATCAGAATCTATGTTTGGAAAAGAAATATTTGAATTAACAGGCTCTGGAATCAGGAAAGAATCAGTTGAACTAAATGCATTAAGAATACAGCGTAAGAAATTGCAGGCAATATATACACAGGTTTTACCTAAAGTGGTACCTGGATTTATTGAGGATTTACTTTCTCGTGAGAGGGAGTATAATCAGTCCAGTAATAATAATGCAGAAGGACCAATGTATACGCTAGAGGTATTTACAAAAAATGGAACAAATCCAGAAAAAGCTAAAAACTATATATTTCAAAAAACTGGAATGAGACCTGCTGTATATGATAAGGGCACTCATTATGTCACAAATCAAAAGTTGACATTAGAGATACTCAAGGAGATTTCGTATAGTGATGATGTTTTGGAGATTACAGGTGAATATTCTGGTAGCTGGGGATCTATAGGACCAATACATGAGCGAGATGATCAGGCACACAATAGAGCATTATGATAAGAACATAAGAATGCCTTGTCTAATCCATTTTTGTTTGGCATACCAATGATATAATTAAAGCAGCAATCTCCTTTCGTTTTAATAATATCTTATTGCTTATGTTCTTCTACTATATACCAGATCCAAAGGGCTTATCATTTATTCTATCTAGTAGTAGTTGAATGTATTCAGGATTTGATTGCAATGATTGATTGATAATTAATTAATTGTGGCAGTAACATAATTTTATTATGAATATACCTGCCCAGGGAATCCACTGTAATATTACCATTATTATCTGCCGCTGCTTCTTCTTCACCTTTTAGACCCTGAAGCAAGTAATAAGTAAATACACTATGATTCTGCTCTTCCAATACATATGCTTCTTGGAGAGCTTGGCTAGCAGCCAAAATACACTTTCCTTCTCCGGTATTAAGTTCATTTGATTGTCTGTTAATAGCAGCCGTAGCTAATTTTGCTGCATCATCTTCATGACCCTTACTAATTTTCGCAGATCCACTATAACAACAATCTAAAATTGCTACTATTCTTGTTGAATTATTATCTTGCATCAATTGAGTAAGATCGTTAAAAGGAAATCCTCTTTTCTTTGGCTGATCAGGATTTATTTCAGATGTTGCAAGGTGGAAGACGAGAGAAGGTAAGAACATTGATGGAATTTTCTCAACAAGATATATAATACAATGACACAGTCAGGAGAGCAGTAAAAGAGATTGACAGAAGAGAAAAACCTTTAGAGGTTTATCTCGCAGAAATAAAACGAACACAATGAGAAATTGATTGTGCGAAAGATCCAAATGCAAGCATTTAATTACCAACTTATAAATAGAGAATAATCTGCCTAAAGTTCTTGCAAAAAATTCATTTGTGTATCATGTCTACTATGTATGTTCTTCTAAATAAATCAATCTATTATGTAATATGTATTTAATAAAAGCTTCCTTATTCCATATTTTTTCCTAATCTGTTTGAAAAATTGATAAAAAGCAAAAATAGGCGTTTCTCTTAATATATGAAATAACAAGCAGAGACATGTAAATTTGGCTCATATGTTAACCATAACCAAATGGCCTGTTAACTTAACTAAGTTGAGCTAGTTCACTGATCCCATATCCGCAAATTAGATATTGCAGCTGTGTTTTTTCCCTGATGACTAGATTATTTTGTTATGATAACTAATATGTTTTTAGATAGAGCTACGTTCTGTTGTTACATTTCACTACATCGTACAACCAAAGAGTATTAATTTTCCACTAATACAATAGAGATAAAAATAAATTGATTGTATCGTGTTTTTCAATTAAATCAATTTATAATGTGGATAGGTCAAATGGATGCTTAGTGGTGGAGCTCTATACTAGTCTTCTATGCGATAAAATTTGAACAGAATGATTAATGATTGTATATGTGCTATCTCAATATTCAGAATACTTTTTGTTACATACTGTATATTTATTTTCCTTGATCAGTTGTAGAGATACTTTACAGAACATTTTCGATCGTTTCTTTTTTGCTAATAATTGCCTTTCTCTTTTATCAGACTGTTATTTTGAAAATTAAGGAAAATCTTATTATAGTTAATTTCGATCTAGCGTTATAATATGTTCGACGCAAAAATAATCTTAGCAATGGGGTGGGCAACAGTATTGACAATCTCAGCAGGAATCTTCGCGCTTCCAAACAATGCATTTGCACAGGGAGCAAATTTAACTATGATTGTTACCTGCGCAGATGTAGATCCCACTCATTTACCTCCTCAACAACTAGCTCCTCAAAATCGCGATGCGCCAAGTCCAGGAGCAACATTAAATTATGCTGTAGTCAAAAACGGTCAGATAACATCCTCAGGAGTAATACGAGATGGTAAACAAGGTTGGATGCCAGATGGAATGACATGGGCCTTTTATATAACGGGCATAGATGCAGATCCTAACTCAGTTGTCACGATCAACGTAATCGATCCTACTAGTTGGCCGGTTTGTGTTCTAAATGGCATGTTCCACGCAACGCCTCCGGAGGGTGCTGCAGGAATTGGTAACATGACAACAACCATGACAACAACAAGAATTGGTAACATGACAACAACAACTTCTAACGCGACATCCCAATAATTCTTTTATTTTTTTACAAAAATATATTCTAAAGTTATCAAAATAGAAGTACAAGATTTCTTTTTACAATTTCAAGTTTACGCCATAAAATAATTCACAGGTAAATTATATTAGTTATACTATGTTCATCCCCCAAAAAGCTCATTGAATATCAAAGCCAATTAGCTATAATGAGGATATATATGCATTATTACGATCAGGAAGAAAATCAAAATGACACTTAAACCTGTTAAAGTTATAGTTGGTAAATTAAATTATGACATTTTATCCTTGGTATGCAATTATAAAAGATAAGAATTTATTTCCTTGATAAGATAGCGTCAATAAAATATATTATACAATCCCATTTGAATCAGAGAATTGAAAAAAAAGTTATTTTTTAAAAATGGATTTTATAATATAACAAATTTTCTCATTTGATACAAAAGATTCATCACCATCTAAAGCCAATAGTAAAACATCAGAAAGATTAGGATAAGGGATACCTATGAATATTATTTGGACAACGATATTATGTATATTAATTACGAAATTATATAAGGAATTTTTGCAGTGATCACCTTTTTTGAAGGTGAAGAAGAATGCATTTTAGGCAGAGAGTGAATACTAAATTGTTGTCCGCTTTATTTTTATATCGAATTACTGCGATCATTATATTATTTCTTTTTTCGATATCCATCTAAATTAGGTCTATGTTGGTAATATGCCTTCACTAAAGGATCCTAACTTGAAAATAGATCTCGTTACTTCCCAGTTGTCACGCCCTACTAGCATGGCCTTATAGATAGTAATAATATTTTGGTTTTGGAAAAGAATGGTATTTTACAAGCAGTATATTAGATTGGGTTATTCCAACAAGGGGTGAATATTTCTTTTCACCATCTATTACCTCACTTAGATCTATTCTTGGTAGTAGTACCTGACCATTCTATATCTCATATTTATTTAAATACATTTTATAAATGAAATACAAGGGCATGATGATCTGTATGAATATTGTCGCTTTGGGTATTTTGGTCCAATAATTTGTTTCTCTATTTTGGATTTCCTTCGACAATATGATATGATCCTGCTCAAATATGCTATTTATCTGAGGCTGGGTCATATTTTGATGAACAAATATTATCATATCAATAATCAATATAGTCAGTCATTATGTTCCTAGCATGTATTTGATTGCTCTTGGATCCTTTTTGTTGGTTTTACAGTTATAATAAACAAGTATCTGATATAGCAATAATGATAATAGTACTATAGCACAAGCCTTACTATATCCTCTTACTTACAATGGATTTATCCTAAAGACAGATTTTATATGTTCTATCAGTGGTTCTATTGATATACCTCTCAACGAATAGATAGCCTGTCCTACTTCAGATTTATAAAATTCTACCAGTTTTATCCTGTCAACAGAAGTGTTCTTATATCTCCTTACTGGACACACTAACTGAAATCCCATCTCTGTACTGAGTTCATACATTTCATGATCATCATATCCAGGATCTGCAGAAACATAGAGTATTTTCCTTGAAGTTGTAACAGGTAGACTTGCTATTAACGTATTGTATATCTGATTATCTGGTATGTTGGCAGTTGTAAAATCTGCTGCCAAAGGTACAATAATGGAACCAGTACTTGATATCAAATGTAATTTGTATCCAAATATCCATCCTTTTGTATGACTAACTAAATCCCCATCTTGCATCAGTATCATCAATACCCGATCGTGGTACTATTCTTTTCTTCATTGAGGATTTGTGCCATACATGACCTTTAGCCTTTACAAGAGTACCTGTCTGCTGAGAGAATAGACGGATCAATTATGTTATCACGTACAAAAAGTTTACCCATTGTAGTAATTCTATTTTTAATATCATTAGATATCGTAGCAAGACGTCTATCAAATGTTCTTCTGCATGGTATTTTGGATAGTCCACACCTTTCATTACCTTTTTGTTATATGATAGATCCATTGCAAGGTATTCATGTAATGCTCTGTTCGAATCTGATCTAAACCAGATACGTACTACAAAACATCTCAAAATAACAGTGGGAGAATAGACATATGGTCTGCCACATTTCTTATTTTTTCTCCTATCATGTTTCGACCACTATATCAAACCAATCAAATACAAAATACTAATTAGAATAGATCTATACTGCCTAACATAATTTCGTATATCTTTTAAAACCAAGTAAAAGGATTTTTTAAGCATAGTAAACCTTACATATTAAGAAAAATCTGTAAACGAACTTTTGTTAGTTAGTATAAATCTCTTATGTGCTAGTTTGTTGGCGAGGATGATTGTCTTTCACCAAAATATCATACTCCCATAGACTAGCTTTATTCGTTATGAAAATGAAATAATTATGACCCAGCCTCAGCTAGTTAGATATTCCACCCCTGCCTTTGACAGCCCATTTCGGGCAACTAGCGATAGATAGCGTGGGCGTCCACGAGAAGAGCAACATTTTAATCAATTCGTTTTGTAATATAAATTTGGTAGGAAGGACGAAATAGCGATATGTCAATATACAATAATAGTAGCAGACGCACAGTCAGAAACGACAGCGGGATAGCAGAAACAGGCGGCAACAGAAAAATTACACCGTTTCACCCTGGCTATAAGCCAATTAGTAATTTACCAGAGCTTAGCGCAGACGACCAATATGGAACCCAGAGAAGGCGAGAATACTTACAAAAGAAGGCCAATTTATTCGTCGATCAGACGTTACGCTTTGAAAAGATAATGCACACCGGAGAAGTAAAGCAGGCCCTTCGCGATTACTATAATTTGCCTGCGCTTAATAGAGACGAAGCCATACAAGGCATTACTTACTATGTATATACCCATCCTGCTGTTGATACAGTAGACGAGGGTAAAGGGTCATTTCGCTTGCATTATATCGGTGCTGGCATTTCAGGCGAGGAGTAGATAGATCTTAATTGTTAAATAATATATGTTGAACTTCTAATTAGGCAGACAAGCAAGTGGGTGGGATGGTTAGTAAGTAGGTAAGTAGGTTAGTAGTTGATAGCTCGTAGGTTTGGGAAGAATCTTCTTCTCTTCTGCTTGTTTACTTACCTGCTAACTGCTTGGCTGCCTACCTATCTACCTACCTCTTGCTTTGTTTCTTACTTACTATCATCCTATTATTTTCATGAAATAAAACATATGTGTGTAAGAAGTGGTCATAGCTTAGCTTATTATCTCAAGATAATAAGCTATCAATTTGTTTGTTATTTGCTTGTCGCTTTCTTATTATTTGAATTATTAGTAGTAGCAGTAGGCTCTGTTCACTTAATTTTTCCTTTAATAAGCATTCTATATGCATATAAACAAACTGATTCATCATCCAATTGCTAACATGATGTTCTAGTTTACAGTTATCTCTTTTTCTACATGGAAAATAATAATCATCAAAACATTCTGTTCTATCTATAAAGTTGTATAGACATACCTGATGCATTTGCTGCACCCTGTAATTTCTCATCAAAACTTTCTAATTCGGTCATAAGATCATCATCATCATCTTTATTATCACTATATATACTGCCGGTCAGGAAGTCTTGTTACCCATCATCATCATTTCCATGGTGCTTTGAGGAATCATTACTACTATAGCACTTTAATCAACTGCTTTTTCTCTGCATGTTTGATTAGCTGCTTTTGCTGCCTGCTGCATCTAAACCTGGTATAGTAGTAGTTGGTAGTGGTGGTGGTAGTAGTAGCAGGGGTTATGATACTGTAGAAATTACAGAGACTGTGTTTGAATTTTCATTGGTCACATAAACCAAACCATTAATTGGGTTAAAAGCAACTCCAGTTGGATTACTACCAACAGGTATAGTAGCAACTACTGTGTTAGTTGTAGGATCTATTACAGAGACTGTGTTTGAATCAGCATTGGTCACATAAACCAAACCATTAGCGGGATTAACAGCAACTTCATATTGACCACCACCAACAGGTATAGTAGCAACTGTGTTAGTTCTAGGATATATTACAGAGACTGTGTTTGAATTTTCATTGGTCACATAAACCAAACCATTAGTTGGGTTAAAAGCAACTCCAAATGGACCATTACCAACAGTTATAGTAGCAACTACTGTGCGAGTTGTAGGATCTATTACAGAGACTGTGTTTGAAAAACCATTGGCCACATATACCAAGCCATTAGTTGGGTTAATAGCAACTCCATATGGACTATCACCAACAGGTATAGTAGCAATTACTGTGTTAGTTGCAGGATCTCCGCTTTAAAGAGACACATGTTTGAAAGAGCACTTGGTCACATATTAAAGAGACATGTTTGAAAGAGCACTGGTCACATATACTAAGCCATAATATGGATCAACAGCAACTCCAAATGGATCTTGACCAACAGGTATAGTAGCAATTACAGAATATTTCTGTGCATTAGCTGTACCTATTTCTGAAGAAAATACTATAGTAGATATCAGCAATGTCATAGTCAAAAGTGAAACCAATTTAAGAGAAATGGTCGTTTTCATGGGGGTTTCATAACTCATTATAAATCATCTTGTTATAGCAGCAACAACTGCTAAATTCTAGCATTTAAGACAAAGACATGATATATATATTATTTATAGTTTTATGATGTGTTTCTGGGCTCTGTTCACTTAAGGTTAAACCTATAGCTTTCAATATATTAATTGCCTTTATGTTCAAAAGAAATAGAACATCTTCAAAGTATATCTATTATTATGCATTACACTTATATTTTTCAGGTCTTTCTCTTAGGAAAACATCAGAACATTTGTCTGCATTTATCAAAAGAAACCATGTTTCTATTTGGAACTGGATTCAACGATATAATAAGCCAAGATATCTCAAAAGAGAAAGAAGGTATTATCAGAATTTATTATAGATGAAACATTGCTTAAAGTTCGTAATGAATTTGTATGGCTGTGGATTGCAATTGAATCAATAGATAAAATAATTCTTGGTATTCGTATTTCCTTTAAAAGAAAGAACAATGCTTGTTGCTGAACGATTTCTACAACAAGAATTGGTTAGGAAATATGGAAAACATCCAGTCTCTACTGATGGTAGTGGTACATGGTATCTATCCACAGGCTTGTAAATTCCTGAATATGAATAATCATCATCATCTGCATTTCTCCTATGAGAAAAGCATGATTGAAAGAACCATACAGAGGACATCAAAAGGATAGAACCGAAAGCTTTGATCATGACTACTTTCCTTGTAGTAGAAAAGAAAAATAAATGTAAACTACAACATATCAGAAATTGGTTCAATTTTTTCGTTGATTATCATAATACGAAGATGATGGCTTAAGTAAACAGAGCCGTA
>CAWIMJ010000018.1:0-67382 GCA_963837175.1 uncultured Nitrososphaeraceae archaeon | reverse complement strand
TGATCATTCATAAGTTATATCAATATTTTTAGTTGTCCTTGACCTAATAATCTTGTCTAATATTGTATGAGGTTTTAAATCTAAGGACAACCTAATATTAGATAATAATATGAACAAAAACCTATTCCCTTCTAAGCAGTCACTTCGGCTCTTCGTATATTTTTCTATTGGCATTGTCATATCATATATGATGCCTTTTCCATTTTCCTTTCTCGTCATATTAGGAACTGTTATTTTAATTACCATATATGTCAGAGAAACTGCGTTGAACATAATAGATATGTCTATGTCTATTATCACTACATTAGACAAGAAGAGATTGACCTATTATTGTATGACTTGTGGAACACAACACAGGGATATTGTTTGCCCTAGATGTGGATCAAGGATAAAAAAAGTGTGAATTTTATAATATAATGTCCAATTCCTGCTATTGACAATGATAGTATATAAAATAACATATGTGTTATAATAATAGATAATACAGCAGTAGCGCAATGATTATTGTGTTATACAAAAGGTGCTATTAATAATCTCACCTAATGTCATTAAAAGGACATTGGATAGACAAAATGATAGTTATAAAATATGAATTTAATAAAAGCTGGTTTTTGCATATCAAGATATTAGTAAAAAATCCTTTTGTAGAAAGTAACACTTTTGTTTCTGGAGAGAGAGGATTATAACCGAGCAATTATTCAAATAAAAACAAGAAGTAATATCGTTCTTCAAAACAAGAACAAGAAACATCTCAATCTCGAATATAACTGGCTTTCCGATGAGTTTGGCTAGAGATATAGCTTGCTAACTCCTGATCCCACTTTAATTATATTTAGAAAGTAAAAATATGTAATATCATCTTTTGAGATCAGCTAATAGAAGACATATTTTTCAAGGCTCTTAAAATAAAGCATTTTAAACTTCTTATATCTAAAAAAATATGTCAGATGCCTTCGTGTGGAGGACAAACATGAATAGTCTAGTGTATATGCATCTATCAAATCCGATAATATCGTGATCTCTGCATTTTCAGTCTTTCTATAGATCGAAGTAGTCAGTTTTTCTATATAACCGTAGAATTTCTCGATCTATCACAGAATTAGGAGGATCAAAGTACTCTATGCATGTATCTCTATTCTGCTAAATCAAGTACTTTTCTTTCTTTCTACATCTGCCATGGACTTTCTTAATTTTTCTACCTTCTTCTTTCTTCTTGGTTGAATTATTAATACATATAACGATCCAACAATGTATACAGATAATAGAATGAGCTGAGCTACGACGGTCTCGAGCGTTGGATGAATTCCAGTCATTGCTGCTAGATTGATATCGAGACGAGGAATGATTCCAATCATATGGGTTGCAGAAATGTATCCTGCTTCTTGGAATGATCGTACGGCGTTACCAATAAATGTTATTGACATATAAGCTCCAATTGCCATTGTTAATCCAAACAATACTCTGAGAGGTAATTTTTTGCCTAACTTTCTCACAATAAATGCTATTCCTACAATTACTATGAGGCCTAATGTCATTCCAGCTATAACGTACCATTCCATGTATTTGGCAAAAGATAACATGGCCTGATAAAACAGAACAGTTTCAAATCCTTCTCTGTAAACAGTAAAGAACGAGAGCATTATAAATACCGTCACGCCTCCAGTTGTTGTTGCTTTCCAAATTTTTGCTTTCACGAATTCTATCCATTTCTTTGTCTCAATTCTATTCAGAACCCAGAAGCTAACCCAAAATAAAACTCCAACTGCTGAGACTCCCGCAATAGCTTCAATTAATTCTCTGCTGGCACCAGATATCTCAATAATATGTTCTGCAATAAACCACGTTATTCCAGTTGCAGCGGCTGCAAGTAACAAGCCATAGTAAATGTGTTTTTTAAAGCGCTGATTTCTAGAAGCGTCTAGGTATGTAAGTATTGCACCGACTATCAATGCAGATTCCAAGCCTTCTCTAAAAATTATGGAAAATGATGTCGAAAATGCTATTGTGGGAGCGATAATGCCTGTTCCGGATACAAGGCGTTCCGATTCATCTAGACCATTTCTAATTTCTATTGTCTTTGATTGTATTTCTTTGTATGGTGATTGTGATTGAATAAGGTTTCGTAATTCTGCAAATTTTATTTCCATATCAAGTGTAAAGTCTGGGTTTATCGGTCGTAAAGGAAGCTCAATATTTTCATAGCTATCTAAGTATGCAGAGCGGGATGTTAATAGAGCTTCATTATAGATTCCTTTCTTGTATTGGAGAAGCATTTCATCAAGTTTCATTCGAATCTGATCGATATTGTTTCGGACAACCTCCTTTGCAGAACCCTGCGCTTCACCCATTTCTTTTCTTTCACCTGTATACTTTCCAAAACCCTTGCTTAGACTTTGAATATCTGCAAAGGCTGTTATTCCTGAAGTAGCACTAGTATTAGCATTTTGTTCAATCTGATTGAAAGGAGGATCGTTTTTCAAAAGCTCTTCTGCCTTCCCAATTTTTTCAAGAATTCCATTGATAAAAGACTCTAGATTTTCTGATGATCCTCTTTCTTTGATCATTTGCCTTAGCTTTTCTCTCAATTCTATTTCGAGCTCAAGCATTAGTTGTGGATCATGCTTTTCTATAGGCGCTTCCAAGTATTCATAATTATCTAAGTATGCAGTTATTGCATCCTTGTCAGCAGCCTTATAATCTCCATTTACCTTTACTTCTGTAATGATATTAGATAATAGAGTTCTTATTGCAGAGAAATATTTCGTATGTTCTCTTGTACCTATGCTGCCTTCACTCAATGAAAGCTCTTCTGATAAGTCTCTTTCTATTGCATTAATTAGACGTAAAACTAAATCCTGATCTGCTTTTTTGCTAATGTCATTCTCTATTTGCCTGAGAAAAGAGCCAATCTCTTCTTGCCTTCTTTCATCTATTGAATCTGATATTTTATTATAATTTGATTTGGAAATATTAGTTAAACCTATTGCATTCTCATAATCAACCTTACTGAATTGTCTTGTTGATGGTTGTGATTGTTTTCCTTCCTTGTCTGATATTGCCACTGCTGTCGTTGCATTAGAAATTTGATATGATTTACCAGCATCCCTTAACAAAAACACTATAATTTGGGCTATTAATCTCTTGTCTGATTGAAGATCTGACCCCAGGGCTTGACTAGAAAGACTGTTCAATAGGCTATTAATCTTTGAAATATCTTGTTTTATATTATAGATTGAATCCTTTCCAGACTTTATATTAAACGGCAAATCTATTAGCCTTGCCTCAAGCTCTGTAGCGAATTGTTTGTTAATGTCAGTTAATTGATTCTTAATAGATGGAAAAGTAATGGAATGAGGAATATATGCATGAGCAAAAGCCATGTCTTTATTTCCGTCATCGAGACTTTTCTCAGTTAGTAAAAGTTGTGTTCTTATTCTTTCAAGATTGACCATAACGATCAGGGTATTATTATATAATTCTCCTGCCGTTTGTTGTTGAGCAGAAGACAGGTTATTGTTCAACACAGGCAAAGTTATAACTAAAACTATAACAACAAAAGATGCAGACATTTTCTTATTGCTCAAATTTCTTATTTCTTTTAGTTTACTTATTGACATATTTCAATCACCATTAATATAGATTATCGTTTTGAAAGTTCTCCGCCTGTCAAAGAGCAAATCATTAGGCTTACCTAATTAATATTTTTCGCCTATTTAAATACTCTACTCAATAGACAAATACAGTACATGACGATCACTTTTTAGAGAAATTTTGATTGAATAAAAGATAGACCGATTATATATCTTTTTATTGATAATAAAAAGAAAAAAATGATATACACTTATTAAAATTTAGAGATCTATTTACTAATTTATTAATCTATATCATTTGCCTTTTTTTAGATCAGCTAGTTCTTTATATCCGTCTTCAAATTCTTTTTTAAGAGCCAAAGTCAGACCCATGAATTTATCATCTTTTGAGAGCAATGTTTTCATCTCATTTTCAACCTCATATAATGCAATTCTAGCATTATCATTTGAAATGTCAGGATTGGTAATTAGCATATTTGACTCATTATACATGACCACTAGTTTAAACCCCAAAGCTTTAATATGCCATTCTAAATCAAATTCTAACTGTTTTGCTTGCATTCCTCTGTCTTCTATATTTGATGTAGATTTAGTGTTTTCCAGAGCATGTAAGGTTGTTTGACAACACTCACGTAGATATTGAGTTATTGCAGAATAAAAACGAGCTGTACAATGTTTTATAGTTTCTTCTTCAAAGTATGGATATAGAAGAGTTTTTAACATTATATTGTCTTTATATTTTACTAACAATTCTGGCGGATAACTTGCCATCGTAGAAAAGATATGAAATAATCCAAGTGTGGTTATTCTGTAATATATTTTTCCACGTAAAAGTTTTCCTCGTATTTCTTCAATAAAATATCGTTCTTGAAGTCTCCTGAGAATCAATTGAACATTCTTGTAAGACATCGTTTGACGTCTTAACTTTAAATAAGAAAGTATTTTGTAAACTGAATCTTGACCATTAATAATTTTGAAAAGGAATGACCTTTCTGCATCATCAAGTTCTATTCTTTCATATGTCAATATTTCTGACATATATTTCGAATAGTCCATATGAGCAATGCTAAAAGTGATGCAATAAGCATTTCTTATATATATTGTTGTCTTACATCACTGAAGTTGAGTTAGAATCACTTTATCGTAGTTGAGAAAAGTAGCACAAAATACTTTGATTCAATAAGAAAACATAATTTTGTATCCTATCCGAAGACAATATTGACAATAACAAACTCAATAATTCGAATGAATATCTGTGTAGTACAATATTCTGAAGAATCTCTACAGGAAACTTGTTGTAAAATGAGAGCCAAGCCTATTGAATTTTATTCGAATTCATTAGAAGATAATATTTATCAAGTATTAAATTTTATGTATTATATAGTTATTCTAACATGGGAACTAATACAGATACTAATACTATAAACTGGGATGATGTAATAAAGAAGGAAGCAAGAGGTATAAATAATGCTGATTTTGGAGAAATACAACAAGTTGATGAGAATTTTATCCTCACACAGAAAGGAACTGTAGGTAAAGAAAAGTTCTATATTCCAAAGTCGTTTGTTGCATATTATGATGGAGATATATTACATGTTAGTATAACCGACGAAGAAGCAAAGAACACATACATGGAGGGTTCATCACAAATAGATGAAGAAGAAGAACGCATCAAAATTATGGAGGAAAGAATAGTTGTATCCAAGAGAACAACTACTGGAGAAGAAATAATAATCATAAAAGAACCAGCAACTGAGATCAAGACAGTTCAAGTAGAGATAGCACATGAAGAAGCAATTATTGATAAAAATGCTGTGGGGGAGGCAACTTTATCATTACACCCAGTTGAAACCATAAAAGAAATCAAAATTCCATTAATGAAAGAAGAAATAGAAATTTCAAAGCAGCCGTACGTCAAAGAAGAAATTGTTATTAGAAAGAAACCAGTTATAGAAACTCGTACAGTAACTGAGGAAGTAAAGAGCGAAAAAGTTAAGGTTAGAAGAAGTACAGAAAAAGAGGGAGGAGAAGAAGAAGAGAAAAAAGAAAAGAGAAAATAGGACAGAATAAGATCTCTTTATACTTGCCGTACAATGGTGATCATGACTCTAATATGAAAAATACATTCATAAATACATACTATTAGTCTGTCCGTCTTTTTTCTGTTGACCAGGTACGATTATAAGTTTCATCCTTAAGCTTGAAACCCTTAAACAGTTGAAAATAAACTTGTTTGATTCTATTTTGGTTATCCAATTCAGATTGTATCCATAGTGTCTCAAATATTGAAACATTAGAGGAGACGGTTGACTGACTGTTTGAACAAGTGGCCATTCCCATTGCTTCCTCAAAAGTCTCCTTAGTATCATCATTCACCTCTACCGCTAGACAAATAGCTTGGTCTATTATCAGTGTTGTAATTTTATTTTGTAAAGGCCTGCGCATGTACTGAATACTTATTTGTTGTCCATATTTTTCTTTAAGTTTTTTTTGTAATGTTTCTTTTACTGTGTTCTCGTCGTCCATTTGTACTAAAATTCTAACTCTTACACCATGTTCTGCGGCTTTTCCCAATGATTCTAATATACCCTCATTCTCTGCGCGGCGGAATGTATTGGCTGTAGAATATAATAAGAGTATTTCAAATGTAGCTGATTTTAGAAGATGGTGAGCGAGCTTCTGTGTTTCAGAAGGCTCTCGAATAGTTTCTATAAATTGTCTCTTATGACTTTCCTCAATTTCTTTTATTCTCTCCCTGACTGGAATTGCGTTATTCCAAAGATTATCAAAAAGATACTTCTGCGCCTCTACAAATGACCTGATATTGATATGCAACAGTTTTGCAAGCTGTCCTCCTTCTTCAATTATGTAACCAAGATATTCGTTTCCATTAGATATTCCAAAGTTACCTTTAACTCTATCAATATGACCAACATCAACATATCTCATTATTTTTGTAAAATAAGACATGTTTTCCTTTGTAACTTCCGTAATGAATCTTAATCTTATACCTTTGTCTTTCAGTTGAATTATCTCATTCCATATCGGTCCGTTATCTAGGACTGATGGTCCAGTATGTTCAAAACAACAGTCAAGTGTATTCTTTGTTCCAGAAATAATCTGTAATGTTAACTTGACTACGTTTTCAACGCCATTTGCTACTTCCATCTGTTCAGGGGCCATATTTGACGATGTTGTCAAACAAGTTCATAGTTACTAATAAGTTTGAAAAATATAAATTCATATGGAAAGTCATAAGAAATCAAGAAATAACTGTTTGTAATACTGATAGGAGATTATCTTTTTGACTTAAATTTATATTGATTCATGATTCATGTCAGGTTTCTAGTCATTCCCAAAATACTACCACACAGAAATTCCAAACAACCTGTCTTTTTTTTCTAACAAGATTTTTATGCATTATATACTAGTCTCAGAATAATAAAAAGGACTTATAACGAATTATTTAAATATGAATATAATTACGATCCTCCTACATTGCCAATCTTTCTTGATGTCCATAAAGTCCCCTTTTCAGAAGAAAATTTAAAGGAACTCTGTGGATCACCTACAGATGAATTCGGTGTTAGACACGTGAACTTGTTCTATAATAAGGAGGCTAACGTATGTTTCTGTCTGCTCGATGCTCCAAATGAAGATGCAGTTGAAAAACATCATACAAAAGCCGACATTAAATGTGAATGGATTACTGAAGTAAAAATGGCTGCTGAAAGTCAGCAATCATGATCAAAGTGATAATAACACATCAAATTAGATTAATGCTTTATGTATTTAGTATTAATCCAAATTTCTTTTTATCTTCATTGAATAACGCTTAAGATTATTATTGACGTATACATTGGCTGCAACTAAACGTGGCTTAAGTTATAAAATTATTATGGTAGACTTAGGTATACCGGCTTTTCTAATTCTATGAATGTGTAGAATGAAGTATGGAAATTTTCTATAATCATTGACCTATTCGGTGGAAAAATCTGTTGGATGCGTAGTCATGGAATTCAGTAGTATCATAGAATGCATAGAATGATAATTGGATTCTCATAATGATGACTATCGGTACCTGCCCATCGAAGATTGCTTATAGTAGCCTTTAAAAACTGCAGTAAGATGAAAAATCTATGTCAACTTGTATCATAATAAATAGGCAGCTAAATTGTATTATCTCTATTATTAAAACTTCTAGATTAAAATGAAACAGACATATACCTATACAAGATTTAATAGTAAATTCAACCTTAAGAATAACAAGTCATTAGCAAAAGATACTATCTTTATATAATTTCTCCACTGCCCAATTTCATTGACATCTGTATTTTTTATCTTAAATCTAATTAGTGTAACTTATCTTTCGTTTCTCTCTTCATCTTAAATGATATATACAGTTATCTTAATATTATAAATTAATTCGATATTTGAATTTTTATATTGCATATGTTTCGGTTATTATGCTTGCTTCCTTAGAATATGGCTTATGATAATATCTATTCAATAGAAATATAAAAATTAAAACAAATTTGCCTTTGACATTGGAAAAGGAAATAATCCTAGGTTCGTTTTCTCTTTTCTTTTTTCTCTTCTTCTTCTCCTCCCTCTTTTTCTGTACTTCTTCTAACCTTAACTTTTTCGCTCTTTACTTCCTCAGTTACTGTACGAGTTTCTATAACTGGTTTCTTTCTAATAACAATTTCTTCTTTGACGTACGGCTGCTTTGAAATTTCTATTTCTTCTTTCATTAATGGAATTTTGATTTCTGTATTTGATTGAACTGGACCTTCTCCTTTTTTTTCTTCACCACTAGCATCGTTTACAGGTCTTCTTTGGATAGTTATTTCTTCATATGTAATTGGTACTTCAAGCGATGTAGTCTCAGTAGCAGGTTCTTTTGTTATAGTAAGTTCTATAATAGATTGTACTTTATTTATTGACAATCTTTCCTCTATTACTGGAATGTGAGATTCATTATATTCAGGAACATCCTCCCCCTTACTAGGAATTGGTGATATACGATGGTTTTCCTCTCTATTCATCCTCATCACATTAGAAGAATTTTCGTCACCTGAAATTTTTAGGCGTGGGTTTTCTTTAGTCTCGTCGGTTTTGTCATCTAGTCTAGAAAGATCATTCTTCTGCGACTGTCTGCTGCCATTGGTTTTATTAAGAGACAATTGTTCTTCTTGAAAATTAGGGTATTTATCCATTACTCATACTCTCTATCTTTATCGTATTAAATTTAGTTTTACCTTCTAAAGATAAGGTATTAACTTATAATGAGTTAAAATTTATTGCAATATAGTACAAATGTTATGTCTATTTCATTTTTATCTCTAAATATGATAAATTTATAATAATAAGCGGAACGATGTAAGGCGAATTAGTTATAAAGTAAAATGCAAGTGGTATGAAATAGCGAATGCTTGAAGATGCGATAGATAGGTTCGAGGAATTAGAGACAAATTTTAGATATTGTACTGCAATAATGCTTGGACTTTTCATTATTATTCACTTCTGCCGAACTTGCTGATGAACTATTACAAAATAGGAATAATATGTTACCAATAACACAATCAACCTTGAGCCATGAAATAGAAGGAAGTTCGTCTTATTCAAGAACGTGATAAAACTACTCTTATTTTGTAACTCGATATCTGTCATTTTTCGACAATCTGTGTCAATAACAGAAATAAGCCTCTAGGCGAGCGGCCCTATATTTTAGAACATCATATCAATTTATTGTTATGAAAGGACTAATCTCTTGATTATGGGCTAATATAATTATAGAATATATAGCGCTAATCTAAAAATACCGGCTTAATATGATTTGCCTACGATTATAACCTATATATTACAATAATGAGAGATGACAACTCAAAATAATAAAAGATCCGAGAAAGAAAGTAACCTTCGTGGAACTAACTTTGAACAGAAAATTCCAATCGTCGAGGAGAAATTCTCAATTGACAAGAAAACTGTTAGCGAAGACGTAAAAATAGAAAAAAGATGGGTTACAAAAACCAAAATCCTCAAAGTGCCTATAACCTACGAGGAAATTTATCTTAATGATAAGAAAGTAAAATTGGCAGAAAATACAGATTTAAAAACCTCTATGTCAGACAATGGCATTCCAACCATCAAAACTATTAATCAAGAGTCGAACTCACGACAGAGTTTGCCACGGGGAGAATTAATTCCATTATTTCCTAAGAGTAAGGAAAATCAAAGAGTCATTCCCTTATGGGGCGAGCAGATAACAATCAATAAAAAAATGGTCAGACTAGAAGACCTTGTAATCACGAAAAGAAAGGTATCTGAAAAGAAAAAAATTGATATAGATACTAAAAAAGAGAAGATAACCATAAGATATCCTGACGGAAGTAAGAAACAATTAACGACATAGTCAAAATTATTACTATTATTATTTGGTTCTGTCAGACAAAACAATATTTTAGAAGAAAATCTCCCATATGTTATTAGCAAATTATTATCCTTTAGAAGAAGAAATTTATCAAGTATTAAATTTTATGTATTATATAGTTATTCTAACATGGGAACTAATACAGATACTAGTACTATAAACTGGGATGATGTAATAAAGAAGGAAGCAAGAGGTATAAATAATGCAGATCTAGGCAGGGTTCATGGACTTAGTGAGCCTTTCGTAGTTACACATAGAGGAACCTTAAACAAAGAAAAGTTCTATATTCCAAAGTCACTTGTAGAAGGATATGATGGAATTACATTACAGATTCGTGTAACAGAAGAAGAAGCAACGAATATGTACATGCGAGATTCGCCTCCATCTGATGAAGAGGTACAGCATATACAAATAATGACAGAAAGGCTAGTTGCATCTAAGAGAGAAACAACGGGAGAGGAAATAATAATCATAAAAGAACCAACAACTGAGACCCAGACAATTCACGTACAGGTAGCCCATCAAGAGGCAACGATAGAAAGAAGACCTGTAAATGATGCTAGTGGTGAAGAAAAAAAAGGAGAAGGTCCAGTTCAATCAAATACAGAAATCAAAATTCCATTAATGAAAGAAGAAATAGAAATTTCAAAGCAGCCGTACGTCAAAGAAGAAATTGTTATTAGAAAGAAACCAGTTATAGAAACTCGTACAGTAACTGAGGAAGTAAAGAGCGAAAAAGTTAAGGTTAGAAGAAGTACAGAAGAAAAAGAGGGAGGAGAAGAAGAAGAGAAAAAAGAAGAAGAAATAGGATAGAATTTAATAAAAAATCAAATGCCGCTACCATCACGTTTTATTCAAATAATAATAGCTTAATTTTTATGTGATACCATTAAGAATATTTGGCAGAAATCTAGGGATTGCAGTTGTCAATAGTCCTATATACACATAAATATATATTATAAATATAAACGGCTGAATTATTTTAATCAATCTAGGCATGAAAAGTATCAATTTTATCATACGTGAAATACAACAGGCAGATTTAGAGAAAGGCTTTTTTCAAACTCTCTCAAATCTATCGGCCCTAGGAAGAATACGATATGATCTCGAGCACGCCAGAAAAATTCTACAACAGATTAAGTCCTATCCACTTTATAAAATCTTTGTAGCAGTAAAAAATGACGACACAGAGATAATAGGTTCAATTACCTTATTAATTGAGCAGAAGTTTATCCATGATGGTGGCAAATCAGGGCACATTGAAGATGTTGTTACAAGAAGAGAATATGAAGGCATGGGTGTAGGTTCGGCCTTAGTATCTGCTGCTCTGGCATTTGCAAAAGAAAAGAATTGTTACAAGGTAATCTTGGATTGTTCTGAGAAAAATGTACCATTTTACGAAAAAATTGGATTTAGAAGAAACGAGATTTCCATGAGATATGACACAGTGCCACAATAATCTTTGCTGTCTTTCAATGAACTGGATGCAATAATAAACTAAAACCTAGATAATAGTTGGGATTGAGAATAACTTAAATAGATATTCGTTAAGCAAGAGTTCAATATCTTTCGAACCAAATAATTATAGAATCTTAACGAAAACAGAGAATATAGGGACATTTAAAAAGTACTTCAATATCTTGTGTTTTTCTACTATCTGTTTATTTCCTGAACTAGTGACATGACAGTATTGAGATCCAGATCAAGCTGGTCAGCAATCATATCTTCAGGAATTCCAGATTCATGAAGATTTCTCAGTATTTGTTTCTTTTCACTATTTATTATATTAGCAGGTGGATATAACGATAACTCTGAGTCAACTGATTTAATATATTTTAAGATTATTTCTATTAGTTTGTCAGAGTTCTCTGCATTATCAGCTGAAATCATGAGAACATGCTCCTTCACCGGAATACTGATCATCTTTACTTTATTATAACTATAAACAACTGAATTCAATTTGCCTAGCTCCGATGAGAACATATTTCTCAAATCTATAATATATGCAGTCTGGGAAAAACTGATTTCTGGATTTCTTCCTTTAAGATCTTCTTCAACACCTGGCCTCATACTACCAGCATAAAGATGTCCAGACTTTTCCACTATTCCTGCAAATCTGATGGCAGGATGAAGATCCAGGATATTTTTAGAGAACTGTTCTGCTTTCATATTCTAGAGGGTAAATTATTGATCATATAGTCTTTTTGCAAAGTGGATATATATCGGCTTTAATCAGACTAGGAGATCATACTTTATATAATTTCTAAATTTTATTTACATCAATAAATACTGAAATAATATCATATTGTACAATTAATATCTCGTGCTTAGCATAGACAGGAGGTGCATTTTCATATATATCCATAATTCAGGATTTACAACAAGTAAGAGCACATTTATCTCCTTTTATGATCTAAAAGATATTGGAATAATACAGTCATTTGAAGAATAGAGTGACGTCCATCTTTCTGATATAATATCCTGATCCATATGTGCATAGGATAACACAGCGTATGCTATGGTATAATATCACGATAATTTGGGATATCGTCGGGTGTAGTTGTAATCGTTGCTTGTTGATTATAATGCTTTAATAAGCAACGAATCCCTTGATGTAGCTTGCCGACAATAAAGAGTAGACTGGTAAATTCTTTTTTATCGTCAAATATAGCAATAACGGTAGTAAGAGTGTATCTATCTAATTGTCGAGTTAGAGTTTTGTAAATTTTGATTAATCCTTCAGTTATAAGTTGTATCTTGTCATTCTTGAATCATCATTTCTATTAAAATGTTGTCGTCATGATTATAGCGATAGTTTCTGTAGCAAGCTTTTACGCATGATAACAACTGATAATAATATTTTAGAGTATTTTTGCTTAAAGTATCTCATCTATTAGCAAT
Organism: uncultured Nitrososphaeraceae archaeon; assembly: GCA_963837175.1. GTDB lineage: Archaea > Thermoproteota > Nitrososphaeria > Nitrososphaerales > Nitrososphaeraceae > JAJNBK01. The sequence goes on along the minus strand of CAWIMJ010000018.1, from coordinate 54,458 downwards.
ATATTAAAATAAAAACCCAGTAGCTACCCTAAATGAGGAATAATGATAGGCAGCTACTGCCTACTTCTTTTTCTTTGTAGTTTTCTTGCCCTTACTTTTTGTGGCTTGCTTTACTGCAACCTTCGCCTTAGATTTATCTCCAGCTCCTCCAATCTTGAACATCTTTGTATCACATACGGAACATGTTCCAGATATAGCTCCTCTGCCGTTCTTCATAGTTACCTGCTTTTCATTTTTCATGTCTCTTTTTGTCTTACACTTGACACAATAAGCCTGTGTAGCCATTACTTTCATAATAACAACTATATACTATGTATTAAATTTGACGCAAAATTAATAATTAACGAGCATACATTAATTCATCTATTATTTTGATGAAGAATATTATAATATTATAATAAATAATAAAAATATTACATATTGTTCCATTTGGCTGGAGTTAAGTACTCTCCCTGTGTTAACCTTTGAATCCAAAATAACCTCTATATATAAAGCATATATCCCAGATCCTAATTTTCTTTTTAAATTATAGTTATATTATATTACCGTGTAATAGAACTATTACTAATTCGTTTTATGATTAGCAAATATGAGTATAACTGTACTATAGTTGTGTTGGCTAGTACATATAAATAAAATTACGCAAAAAATTGCGAATGACAGAAAAAGAAATGATGAAAACAGCATCATACCAAATACTACCACAAGAAATGACGACGTCGCTTAACCGAGTACTTGTAATTGGACTTGGTCAACTTGGACTACCTGTGGCCAAATTTATAAAGGAACAAGAAGAATTTGATGTCTATGGATATGACATTAGTTCTAAGGCAATGGACCGTGCACAAACAACAGCAGGAATAAAAAAAGCTACTAGCTTTAGTGATTTTGATGTTTATATTTTGTGTATATCAACCCATAAACCTGATGATATGTTTTCTCCTCAAATTGAGGGTTTATTATCAATAGTAGATAAAATATCAAAGGAAGCAAAGAATGGTGCTCTTGTTTCTATAGAGAGTACTATTCCAAAAGGAACTTCAAAGAAAGTATTTGAAATGCTTAACCATAGATTGCATGTAGCTCATGCACCACACCGATGGTATGCTTTAGAAGAGCAAGAACATGGTGTAAATCAGGTGCGTGTAATAGGTGGAGTATGTGATTGTTGTCTCAAAGTAGCCATGTATTTCTATGATGGAAAGTCTGAGAATATGAACAGTTCTTCTTCTTCTACTTCTACTACTTCTACTACATCTATTACTAATGAAAAAAGTAAAGGTAAAGGTAAAAGTCTGGGTATTCCTATGCATCCAGTTTCAGACATAGAAATTGCAGAATTAAGTAAGATTGCTGAAAATGCACACAGATATTTACAAATTGCATTTGCTGAAGATCTCTATCTTTACTGTCAGGCTAATAACATAAATTTCTCAGAACTAAGAGATGCTATAAATACCAAATGGAATGTACATATTCTTGAGCCAAGAGAAGGAATTGGAGGACATTGTCTACCAAAGGATACTAAAATGTTTTTGCACTCATCAAAGTCTATTAAAAGTAAGATACTACAGGCAGCAATTGAAGTAGATCAAGATTATAGACGATATAGAGAAGCTAGAGAAATAAAAGGAATAGATCCCTATTCTTCCAGCCAGCCAATTGATATATAAAATCACAATGGGTAAATAAGTATTGGTAATGATAAGATGAAAACGGTTTAAGTGGAATTTTTCTGCTTTAGGCTTTACATAGCTAATTTTCTTTATTGTTGCCTAAGTTAGTGGGTTTTCGAAATCATATCAGTTAGATCAATGTTAAAGAAAGTTTTTAATATTCCTATATAGGTTTGGACGGGGGGCGGAATCTCTTCTTCACAGGATACCCCCATATTCCATGCGTTTATCCAGATTATCATACTCTGAAACATATTTACAAATCTATGATACTTGTCTGGAACAACTTCTAATGCATCAATATATTTTTCAGCGAGTAACCATGATGCAGTAAAATCAATACATGGATTTCCATAAACTGCTTCTATTTGCTTCTTTATATTCTTGGCGTATTTGAATGGTTTTTGACAAACAAAAAACGGAAATTCAGTCTTTGTTGGGAGCATTAGGTCAGGAGGAGACCATATTGTTATAATTCGAGCACCGTTTTTTAATTCACTTTCAAACTTCTCTATTATCTGTTGAATATTATCAATATCTGTAAACCAAAATAGTATGGCAGTAGCATCAGAAAAGCAAGCTTTACTAATATCTTCATTAACTATCTCTGCATTTTTCATTCTAATAATTTTTTTTCTTGCTTTATTCGCTAAGGCCTTTCTTATTTCTATACCAACAGACCTTTTTACTGTGAACTCTTTAGCTGCAATTTTAACAGCATTATTATTTCCACATTTCAGATCATAGAAAACATCATTTTTACAGAGCTCAGCAAACCTAAATAATTTTCTTATCACATTGTCAGGAATTGAAATGTCTTCACTGCTTACAACCGATTGAGGCAGTGAAGATATGAACTCTTGAATATTCAATGATATTATTTTTTTATTTCTAACGATAATAAAAATCAAAGCAAAGATAATAGCAATAATAGAATGGCGCGAGCATATGCTAACATTATTCTAGGTTAGACAGCATATAGGTATTAGGATAATGAGTGAAAATTCAATACATGCTGAGATAAGTATTATACCGATTGGGATAAGGTCTGAAACAACAACTAGTATGAGTAAGGAAATTGCTGCTGCATTTGATGCCATTCAGAAGATAAAGGGTCTGAAGACCATGCTTACTCCGATGGGAACACAGATTGAATCAGAGAATTTTACCAACATTCTACAAGCAATTGAAGTTGCTCACCAAGTTGTTCGAACCGCTGGGGCAAAACGAATAATGTCAACAATTAGAATAGATGAAAGATTAGACAAATCAAGCAGCCTAGAGGAAAAAGTAGAATCAGTTATGGAGAAGATTGGTAAATAAAAACGAAGACAAGCTTAAGATTAAAAGAGGAATTAGCATACTATCCACATGATACTTGAACATAAAGCGTACATGATATATCAGGCTAACATTGATAAAAAATAGAAATATTTTATTTACTAGTATCATGATGATATGCGTTATTATTTGTTGCATTCATCCTTCATAATAGCGATCTGTCGAAGTACTATCAGTCTTGATGATGATGCCTCAACCATTTCAACTATGACTATGGAATAGGTGGGTTCCATTTGTGACTAACTTCATCATAAGAATATTCTACTATTTCTGTATTAGCAGGTAGTTTGTCCAATTGTACAGGTATGATGTCAACTAGATATTCAATTTTTTCAAGACCTATTTCAAAATACCTATCGTTCTTATCTAGTAGTGAGAATAATAATTGAGAATTTATTCCTTCCCTAATACCATTGAAACGCAAGAATGTTTTAATGCCTTTCTTACCTCTTCTTCGTTTCATTTCTTTAATCAAGCTCTTGATTCGAGACCATCCTTCTGGCGTAAGTAATTGAAAAAAGGATTCATCAAAGGGAATAGGAAATCCAATTTCAATCATGCTAACATATGAAGCATCGTTAGTTTGCACCTGTTGATCTTCTACTGCTCCAAAGAATCTCTTTAGAGTACTATAGATAGCTTCGATCTCAAAAGGTGATATGCCATAATAATAAAATTTAGCTATCCTATCTATTCCCAAGATACCTTTAAATTAGAAAATAGAGATTAAAGCTTTTACTAGAGTTAGTGCTATACTAGTAGTAGAGTTGTCATATTACAGCAATTACATTCTTAATCGACTAATAATTAATAATCATGTAGACTGATATGGTATTGTTATAATAATGATAACAAAGGAGATGCAATTTCGATATGCCTGATAATGCTTTAGTTGAGAATGTTCTTGTATTGCAAGGAGGAGGCTCATTAGGGGCCTTTAGTTGTGGAGTATTCAAGGCCCTTAGAAAAAATAAGATAAATCTCGATATTATTGCTGGTACTTCAATAGGTGGTGTAAATGCTGCTCTGATAGCTGGCAGTAAAGAAGAAGATCATCCCGAACTAGCACTAGAGCAATTCTGGTTAGAAATAGCCGAAAATTCGGTAGATTTGAATTTTCCTATACCTGAATGGGTGGCAGAAAATAATCCTACCGCCTTCCCATTAGCACCCGCAAACTTATCCTCACAGACTAACGCGCATCAGAATTTACAATTTAAGTCACTTCTTTCCTTCTATAGTTCAGCATTTTATGGAAATGACAAGATGTTTGTACCGAGATGGAGACCTGAATACGCATTAACTGATCCGCAGTATTTTATGCCGTGGAAATGGACATACTTATATGATCACTCACCTTTACTAAGAACACTCGAAAAATACATCGACTATAGTAAGATTCAATCCAATGCAAAGTTTAATTCACCACGTCTGATTATAACAGCAGTTAATGTTTTAACTGCAGAGCCGTTGACATTTGATAGTTCGGAAATGCAAATAACTCCTAGGCATTTGCTTGCTACTTCAGGATATCCATTATACAGTTTTCCATGGGTAGAAGTAGAAGAAGGTGTGTATGCTTGGGATGGCAGTCTATTAAGTAATACTCCTCTGAGAGAAGTAATAGATGCTTCTCCCATAATCGATAAACATATTTTCCTAGTAGAAAATTATCCAAAAACTATTGATCATCTGCCACAAAATCTTTCTGAGGTCTTTCACAGAGCAAGAGACATTATATTCAGTGATAAGACATTGCACAATGTTAAGATGTCTAAAGTAATAACTCAATATCTTAGCTATATCGAAGAGCTCTATGATATATTTCAAGAGAATGTAGATTTGGCTAAGTTAGATAAGGAGGTAGTTAATAAAATTGAAAGAAAGTATAAAAAAATTAAAGAGGACCACGGATCAGAAATTAAGAGCATTCACTACATAATAAGAGAAGAGAAACATCCTCATATATACGAGAATGCAGATTTTTCTGTAAAAACTATAAAGGAATCAATTAACGACGGAGAACTAAAGACAAACAAAATACTAAAAGATATTAAGATGAGTGACTAGAGACAATTTTAACGAAGATTTTTACTTGTTTAAATATACAATACAGAAAAAATATGTTTATCAAAAAATGATGCATAATTGCTGAAAAATGACTTAATCTGCAATATATAAAGACACAAATTGACATTACATAAGATCAGAATTTTTTATTGACATACAATTGCTCTCAAATAACGAAGAAAAAACAGCAATAGGACAAGAAGATAATGAAAGGTAAAATGAATATTCAAAAGAAGCAGAAAAACAACATATACACCAAACACCGATTATACTTTTATCAGATTGAGAAGAGAGCATCTAAATATTCACCTTAAGTATTAAAAATTATTTCCTTTAACCTCTTCTCACTATAGAATCCATCACATAACTCACAGTACCATGCCTCTCTATAACCCAATTTTGTGTCTGCTATTTTTTTGACCATCGTCTTGCCGCATTGAGGACAACTAAAAGCCATTAGTAATATTATAGCATTCTATATTTTTAAGGCTATAACAAGTGAATCTAATGATAATAACATCTAGGAGTTACATATTAGTATTTACAGAAGATAACTACATTATGTTATTAATTTAAATTGGTTATTGTGATGCTTTTGCTGATTGTTTTGAATTTGTTTCTGTTGTTGCTGTTGTTTTTTGAATATAAGATGTTCAGGCTGATTATGAACTTGCTCTAATATGTGATGTATTGTAAACCTAAGTAATTATGATGTACTTTCTTCTTTAATCAATCTAGCTTGATATTCAAGCTTGGCTAGCAGCATGAAAAGACATTATAATATTCTATCGATAGTTTTGTTGATAATACCTTAGTTTCTTCTTTGTTTATCCAGTTTGTTTAGAAAATAGTATTATATAATTAGCTATAATGTATAGTAAATTAGATATAAGATAGGTATACCAACTTTCCACATTCTACTATATGTGTGGATGAACCGTGTGGAAAACTTTGTACCCATGATAGTGATACAGTATCGGAATTCAGAGTATGTATAATAATGCTGTCACATATTGTACTACATATAGATGGTAAATTGCTTTTGAAATATTGTATTGAATAATATCTAACAGATTAATCCGCTAATCTTTGTCATAATTTTCTGGTAGTTTGTCATCAATATTTTTCAGGGTTGTATGTTTATACATAAAAGATACTCTATGAAACGAAGCTTCCTCGTTGCTATTATAAATTCTTATTCATATCAGTTCGCTCCTCTATATAGGAAGTTACCTCTGCTACGTCCTAACCTCAAGCATTGTCATGTGACTGCCAAGGTTGTGATAAGAGGTTTAGAGGCATCAGAGATTAATCCATTATTGTAGGTAGTGGTTTGGCTAAGAATACACTTGACAAGATACCACATAAATTAATTATATCCATTTGGATCATAATTGAAAATATCATCAAGCAATATCAACTGACTTGCCATTCTTATAATGCTTGTCATCAAATATCATATCTACAATTTTTTGTGCAACTGTTTGGGGTTTAAGCATTTTATTTTTATTTAATGTATAATATTCTGGATCAACGTCTTGTTGCATCTTTGTATCTACTTCTCCAGGACATATTGCCATTACTCTTATATTGTAATTCGCTACTTCCAATGCAAGGCTTTCTGTTAAACCCATCATACCAAACTTGCTAGCACAGTAAGCTGAAATATTAGTAAATCCTGTCTTTCCTGCACCAGAACTAACATTGATAATTACTCCAGACTTGTTGCTTATCATAAAAGGAAGAGCTACCTTTGTACACAAGAATGTCCCTTTCAAATTAATATCCATAGTTTGATCCCATTCCCACTCAGAGGTATCGACTAATTCTTTGACGAAAACTATGCCAGCATTGTTAACAAGAATATCAATGCCACCAAATCTTTCTATTGTTGCTTTGACAAGAGAATATACCTCTGACGATTTACTAACGTCACATCTTATATCAAGTATATTAACATCATCTTTTGGAATTGATTTAAATTCATCTATCACTGAGTAAATTTCACTTTGAGTTCTAGAGCAAATAACTACATTTATTCCTCTTTTTGCTAAAAGAAGAGCAGTTTCCTTTCCAATTCCTCTGCCGGCACCAGTGATTATTGCAGTCTTTTTCTTGTCCAGCTCCATGATTCTTTATGTATTTCACTTGATTTTTAATATCTTTTTAATCGGTAAGTCCCGCGATAGGAGTACCTTGATCTCCATACCTTCAGAATTGCAGCATTGGAGGAGGACCTGAGGTTGCAGAGGTTAGTGCAGTATTATTATGATTGGGATGATTAATTGAAAACATGATTGTTCTTATCTACTATTAGATACAATCAGAACACAATAAATTTATGAGAATTGCAAAGCCATGATCGGAAGCACTCAGAGGTATTTGGTCCCTGCATGTAAAGAGGTTCAATAGATTCTCTTATAATTATTTCAACAAACTATTCATTTTGAGACAATAGATGTATCAAATGTTGCGTTATACTTGTGTATTAATATATCACTTAAGTGGTTCCAAATAACCATAACCTATATCCATACTATTGTATCTATTAAAGGAAACATAATTAATATTAAAACTGTTTTCTAAAACAGACACTTACTATCTATAGATTGACCAAAGCCAAAATGAGTATTGACTGATGATATATCCCTTGACTACTATACTTTAAACTTGGCTACTTGATAATCTTTTCTTACAGGTAGTTGTTCAAATGAAGGTTTTAGCTTTTCAACTAGATCAGACAAAGCCATATTATCTGGCTGATAAAATGCATCCATATCCTCTTTTGTTTCCCAAAATGTAAGAACAAGCGATTCTTGTAAGTCTTGTATGCCTTCCATTACCATAAATCCTCTCATACCTGTTGCTTTTCCTTCAAGTTCTTTGAAGAACTCTAGAAGCATTTTAGTACTTTCTTCTCTTTTGCCTGTTTTTAACTTGACTTTATTATGTTTAACATATTTTATTATATTCTGTCTGCCTGACATTTTATGATTAGTAGGTCATAAAGGCAATTAACGTTTGGTCTTATGAACTTGAAATTGTTGCATTAACATTTCTGTTTATAATAGATAATACTAGCCGTCTTTGTGTCAATCTTCATAACGTCTTACTACCATTAGAAAGCCAGTAATCCTTCCAACCAAAATTCCCTAGGACATATTCACCTACTCTAAATTGATTATTTTTTTGATTTTATAACTTGACCTACGTATCCACTCTCAAGAGGTTTTCCAAATTGGAATGAGGGTATGTAGCTTTTAGTTTCTTTCATACGTCCATGCATATAGGGATCTACTGACATCCATATGTTACGTACCAAGAATTCACCATCTTTTGGATCTAGAACATTTACTTTAACAAGCTCAAAATTACTTTCAGTAGGCATTCCTACTGAAGTTGCTTTAAATGAATCTCATAGATAGTCTTTGTTCCTCTACTACCATATATTTTACATTAAATTAATGAAGGAAAATGTATATATCAGATTACCTGGCATGAATTGATAATATTATACACCATAAAACAATGTGCTTAACTCCATATAATACATTAGCAATATTTCTTAGTATTCTGTTACATATCTAATTCTTCCTTAGAGTTGGAATTTTCAGTGTTTGATATAAAAAGGTATATAGAGAAGGCATCATCATTTACTTTTACCCTAACTTTATCTGAAGAATAAGATTTTTTCATCGCGAACAAAGACTATAGAGAAATATATACAGTAAGTTTGCAACATAATTTTCTTAGTAGTAATCTTAGCATGATTATGAACCTGCGTTTTGTGTAAGATTAAGTATGTTTATATTCCTGCTTGCCGATATGAAACGTAACAAGCGTGATTAGCTTCAGAGAAAAAGATCAGAGAAAAGTTGTTCAATAATAAACAAGATAACAAGAAGCAAGAAATAAATAGAAAAAGGAATACAGTTAGCTTTCCTAAGCTAAGGACACATTGTGATACATTGGATCAGGGTACTAATGCATTTATCCAATGGTTAAGTTCGGAAGACAAAAAATCTGCTACTACTACAAATAATCCAATTATTTTAAAGGAATTTGTTAACAATAAGTATACCGTAATATATGATACTAATCTTGGTCATGATGTAATAGTTGAAACACATGACGGAGTACCAAGATGTAAAAGTTGTAATGCAGATGACTGTGGACATGTAGGGTTCACAATATGTGTTGAGCAGAAATACGATAATGATGGTACTATATTTGACTGATTAGATTACTGTAATCATAAAGGGGGTACTTATTTATGAACATAAAGTATTTTTTATTTTTCTTATTTTTCTTCATTTTTTTCAGTTTTTTTGCTTTTATTAACAGAACTCTCTACAAACTTCCAACCAAATTTAATGATATATGGAGATATGAATGTTGTAATTATTGTCATAGCACCAATCATTGGTAGCAGAAAAGAACTTGTAACACCTACATCCGCACCACCTTTTGCAACAACAAGCGCTAGCTCACCACCAGAAGAAGACAAACCAATCCCTGCTCTAAGTGAAGTTAACTTACTGAAACGTTGATATTTGGCAGCTATATATACAGTCAAGAATTTTGCGATTAGCGATACTGCTATCAATACTAAAGCAGGTACTATGAATAGTGGAAGAAGAGAAACATCCATTAATGCTCCCACGGATACAAAGAATAAAGCTGCAAACATATCTCTAATTGGAGTTGCCAAGACTCTTGAAACAGCATGGGATTTAGATTCCGCAATTAAGACCCCTGCAAAAAAGGCACCTGCTGCAACTGATATTCCTATTTGATATGCTATAAAGGATAGACCAAAGGCTACACTTAAAATAACAACTACCAAGACGTCGTGTTGATTTGTTCTGCTTACATAGTCTACTAACTTGGGTACTGTCTTTGAACCAATTACTAAAACGCCAGCTATGAATGCAATAGTTATACCAATAGAAATTCCTACATCTACAAATGACAAACTGCCTGTAGACGCTACTGATTGCAAAATCGCTAACACAGAAATAACTATGATATCTTCAATTATTGCAACGCCCAAAATAAGAACAGAAGCTTCTTCTTTTATCATATCGAGTTCTTCTAATACTCTCATTACAATGACTGTGCTTGTGACGGATATTGCTAATGCTACAAACAGACTATCAAAAAAGGAGAAATTCAAAGCAATCTGTCCTACAAAATAACCTATTGAAAAGGTTCCAAGAGCCTCTGACATAGCAATAACAAATGCTTTTCTTCCTATTTTTCGCAATTTCTCTATTGGAAATTCCATTCCTACTACAAACAAGAGCAATATTATACCAATTTCTGCAAATAGATTTAGGACGTCAAGATTAAGTACAAGACTAAAAGGTGGAGTATGAGGCCCAATTATCATTCCTGCACCAATATATCCAACAACCATTGGTTGCTTGAATCGATATGAGATCATAGCCATGGCTCCTGCAACTACCATAATAACTACAAGATCCTGCAAAATATTACTAATTTCAATTGCTGCTGTTGCCATGACTGTATGCCGTGACATGAAGAGAATTAATGATTATAATATGTATCTCTGAAAGGAAGTTGATTGCCCTAATAACAAGAATAATTCACATTAAAATAAAGTATATGGTATGCAAAATGTTATACGTACAAGAGAATAACTCAACCCAGGCATAGAACATAATCAATGCACATGCTATAGCATTAGATTTCATATTTACCAGAATGTGATTATTACATTTTAGGGGCTTTACATGGTAATCATTACCATTTGTTACCAGACTTTATATACTCATATCGAGTACTATCAGCGTATAAAAATGATAGATAATAAATTAAAAAATGAAAGCACTACTGTAGGATCAATTGATGCAACCCATGTATTAGACACAGTTAAGGAAAATTTTGTCAGAGCAGTAGATCAGATATCAAATGTTCAACCACAATATGCACAAGCATTATCTAATCTTCAGCTAGATTATATCCAGGCGACAAAGAACTTGATTCAGAACACAATTTCTGCTCAAAAGCAGTTCTTAGGAAGCTGGAACGTCCCAGTATCAACATCATACACAGAGCAATTTACAAGACAATCAAATGAAATTACTAATAATACACTAAAAGCAGTTGATATCAACAATCAGCTAGCAATCAATGCATTAGACCTTGCAAGAGAGAATCTGAAAATCTGTAGTCGAACAGCTGACGCAGTAACAGAATTTAGCAATAATATAGCAAAGGCCTGTACAGTCTTCTCTGTGGATCAACAACAACCGTTCTCCAAGCGGTAAAAACTAACTACTTTTTGATTTTTTTAAAATATATTTTTAGCATATAAAGGATTTCAATAGTTTATTTTTAGTTTTTACTCATGCTTCGGCAAACTATTTCCCTGTTAGAAAAATAAAAACATCATCAGAAGAGTTAATACATTCGACGGAATGCAAAAGAGAGAGTGGACTCCATTTTGCAACCTGGAAATAATACGGCATATATATTATAATCTTTGTACTTGTTTTATCCCAATTAACTATAGATTGTAATACGACTAATTACAACTATTAACTATTACAACTGTTAATATGATATAATTACCACGTATTAGAAATGGATAATAATAGTAATAATAATAGGAATATCTTCAATAGCTCTCTGCTTAATCCTTTTCTCACGAAAAGTATGTCTTTTTGGCATCAACAATCTGCGAGAGCATGGATAGAAATATACAAAGAATTCGGCGCATATTCACAAAAAATGTCTGAATTATGCTCAGATACTCTTTGGAATTCATGGATAACCAAAGAAGATGATCAAACGAGAGAAAATGTAAGATTGCAGAATCCTACTGATCGTAGTATATATAAGAAGAAAAAGAAAATGAGGGCTCTTATTCTACAAGGGGGTGGAGCACTCGGAGCTTTTCAAGCAGGTGCTTTCAAAGCATTGTATGAAAAGCTTACAAGAGAAGATAAAGAAAATGGAAATGAGAGAAGACCATTATTTGATATAGTTGCCGGTACTTCAATTGGTGCAATAAACGCTGCCCTGCTAGTAAGTTATGCTAGTGAGAATAAAACATGGAAGGGTTCAGCAGAAAAACTTGTAGAATTTTGGGAATATCTCTCTTCTCCTACTCCTGATATCACCAAAATTTCAGCTAATTGGAAAAAAGAATTCGATAAAAATAATCCTAGTGCTGCCTCAGCAGAGGCCGCCAGAAGATATTATTCTGTAAAAGAATTTTTAAAGTCAGGAGCAGACAAGGTATATTCTCCAATACTGCCACCTAAAGAAGATGAGAAATTCTTTGATCAACAAAATAAAAGAATGTTGTATAACAAGCAGCCCTTACAAAAAAGTATAGAAAAGTTTGTAAAATTTCCTATAGCAACTAATTACGATAAAGGGGAGCCTAGGTTACTTGTAGTAAGTACTGATGTAGCACAAGGTACAACAGTAGCATTTGACAGCTATGAAAAAGATAAAGATCTAAATGGGACAGAGATTCGAAAAACAGTTTATGGAGATTTTATTCAAGGGCCAATAGTCATAGAATATAATGAGGGTCTTAAAATACAACACGTGATGGCAAGTGCATCATTGCCAGAATTTTATGATTATGAAGAAATAAATGGACGGAAGTTTTGGGACGGAGGGATACTAAGTAATACACCTATAAGAGAGACAATCCAAGCCCACAAAGAATTTTGGGAATATAAGATAGGTTCAAAAGATCTGGAGGATTCAATATTAGATGAAGCAAGCCTTAAAGTGCCAGATTTGGAATTATATATAGTAAATCTGTGGCATTCTGATGATAAAGTCGTTCCCTCTGATCCTGATGGAATAACTGAAAGACACGCGGACATTAAATCACATGACCAGTACTATGTCAACGAATCTATACTTATTACACATTATATACATTTGATTGAGAAACTTATTCAACTCCGAAATGGAAAGAACAACTATGAATTAAAAAAAGAAATTAATAATATTCTACAGAATTATATCACTAGCATAGATACAACAACCGAAATACCAAAAAAATACATAGACATTATAAAAACACAATTTGAAATAACCAAACTAGAAAGTATAGAACGTAGAGATAATACTGATACTATTTCTGGTAAAATTGGTGACTTTACATCAGACACGATTAAGAAATTAATAAAAGAAGGCTATGAATCCACATGGAAAAAATATCCTCAATCCATAGTACAACAGCAATAACAACATTTAAAAAATATTTTATTCAATAGTGATTGCAAATTTTAAAATAGTCTAGAGTTATAGAAAACTCTCCAGGTTCAGTGGGATTAATTCCCCGCATATATAGGGATCTTGTTTTTTTATATTTAGCCCTTTTTCTTTTACCGACATTGTATAAGTTAAAGTACACTTCAAGACATATTTGATTATTAGGCGCTGGGATGTGATATTCAGACTTGACTCAATTACATACCAGAAATTAAAACAATTCTCTGCTAATGGAAACAGTGTAAACTACTTGAGCTTTGAAGATACGGGACTAGTATTATTATTAACCTAGACGATACTTATAACTGAATAAAAATTTCTTTAATATTATTTTTACTGTCTTCCATAGAAAGGTCCACTAATCTGTTATTTTACTGGGTATTAAAGGAATTACTTTGAGAATCACTTTTTAGAAAGCACGCATATAAATAAAACTAGAAATAATAATAATGGATAAAATAATTGAAAGAAAAACATTTTCCAAAATACTTCTAGCTATAGATGAATTAACGACATCTACTACGGATAGAGTAGTAGATTATGCAATAAATATTGCTCAAGACTATGATGCACAATTAGTTATTCTACATGTTATTAGAGCTGATACCAATTTGCATAGTATAAATCCTCCAAGCCATATAATTGGGATGAGGAAAGAGGCACAAGCTTATTTTGTTAAAATTACAGAAAAAATACATGAAGAAGATAGTAAGAAGGAAAATAGTTTAAGAATAAGAACAGAGATTATTGCCTCTGTTAGGATTGCTGATGCTGTTGTGAGTTATGCTAAAGATAAACATATTGATTTAATTATTACAGGAATAAGAGGTAGATCTAAGCTCAAAAGCCTGCTAATTGGTAGCGTCGCATCTGATATAGTACTATATGCTCATTGCCCAGTATTAACTATAAAGTCGAAGTAACAAACGAACAAACACTAAACAAGTAACAATGCAGTATTTATATGATTTTCGTGTAGTATTATTATTTATCATTCATATGAATTAAAAAGGCTGTGGAATGTGAGAGAGAAAGACAAATCAGACTCTTTACATTGCAACTCTGCTAATTTCACGTTTGCGTATTATCTATGGATAGTTTTCATAAGAGCAGCTCTTATTCGACTTATACCGGGAATAACAAAACTTCTTGTAACAATAACCGGACAATTTAGTCTATATAGCATTGATACAAAATATTGATTATCAAAAACACTAAACTTAGCAATTCTTTTGCCCACTACTACTAAATCTGGCTGAGAAGCATTAATTGAAGATAAAATCAACTGGGAAAACTTTACATCACTGTTTTGTGTGTTTTCTGACACAAAAACCTCAACGAATTCTACACCAATCTGCTCTAAATACTGCACATGCTGTTCTTTTTCTTTCTCTTTTCTGTTCTTTATATCTTGGTTATCAATTCTGCTGTAACCTATATGTTCTTTTTCTTCTTTCTTCTTTATTGACAATACAGATACTTTAAATTTTCCAGAATGTTCTAGCCAACTGGCTGTCTTCAATACCATATCTGAATGGTCGCCACCATCATACAAGACAACCAAATTTTTCTTCCTACTTTCAAATGGGGTTCCTACTACTTGTTCCCTCCCTTCTCCTACTCTTCCTTTTCCTTTTGCAATTGAATCTTCAAGTACAAGTTCCTCATCACTACCTCCACGTGTCATAACAGCAAGCATATTGCAAGTTGCAAGCGTCTGTAAGGCTTTGTTAGTCCTTAGGGCTTCATAGTCTGTAATTAAAAGATCAATTTTCTGCTCTGCAATTGTTGATAATATAGCTTCAGTTGTATCATGTGAAATCCTTACAAAGTAATGGTTTAGTATGTTTTCTTTATCTAATATTTTTTCTAATGGCTCAAAAGCTTTTGCTGCAGATTCTGTGAAGGCAATTCCTGCAGATAGAGGTGTTTGGTGTGGCACTGTTATAACTCTTAAGATGTTAATTTCTCCATCATTTTCCTTTGCAACTCTAATAGCATATTTTGTTAACCTATCAGGATTTTCTGGAGTGTATGGGATTAAGATTCTGAAGTCTTTTCTTGTTAGATCTCCTTCACTTGTTATTATTGGTGAATAGTGTTCAATTTCTTTTCTAAAAGTATAGATCCTGTATACAGCAAATCCTATTGCAATCCATAATAGACTGATAACCCAACTTAGAGGCTGTGTAATTAAAAGATAAATTGCAAGCCCTAACTTCAAAAAGACTCCTACTATAGGTATAACAGGAAAGAAAGGAGTCTTAAATCCATAATGAAGCTTATCTCCATACATTCTTCTTATAGTAATGACTGAAATGTTTACCTGTGTAAATAATAGCAAAAATATGACACCAGAAGCCAAAGCTATATCAGTAAGTGGAAGTGCATAAGCCATAACCGCCATTATTATAGATGATATTATTGTAGCAATGTATGGAGTTTTGAATTTATGATGAATTTCGCTTAGCTGATATGGTAAATTATAGTGTCGACCCATGGCAAATGCGACTCTGGCTGAAGAGTAGGTAGTAGCATTCAATGCAGCTAAACTAGATACGATACCACCAGCAAGAATGATAAGAGATCCATAAGGTAAAAACAATTCAGCCGCTTTACTTATTCCTAAATCACCATTTTGACCTATGAATTTCCATGCATAAATACCACCTGTGTCTTGAGGAGAAATTGCTGCTATAGACACAAACGCAACAAGACAATACAATAATACAACAAGTGTTAAAGAAATGAAAATTGCTCTTGGTATGTTCTTCTTTGGATTCTTTACTTCCTCACCAGTCTGTACAATTATCTCATAACCTTCAAAAGCAATGAAAGTCAAACCCATGGCAGCAACAATTCCACCTATTCCAATAGGAGCAAAGTTGCTGATCATGTTAGAATTCCAATTAGGATTGTTACTTATGGACAAAAATCCAGCAGCTATTAATGCAAAAATTGTTCCAAGTTGGATGACGGTGACTATTATCCCAAGTTTACCTGTCTCTGATGCTCCTCTGATATTAACATAAGCAAAAGCAGCTATTGAAACTACAGCTATTAGTTTATCCAAAGGAATAATTCCCAGAAGAGGCTGGTCTCCAACTATTCCTAACATATGCAATAAGCTAAATTGAAAAGAACCGTATCCTACAGCATATAGACTTCCAGCAACAATATGTGCAAACCATGCCATCCAACCACTAATAAAAGCATTAGGACGTGGTAGTCCTTCCCTAACCCACAGATAACCACCGCCAGCCTCTGGCATAGCAGAACCCAGTTCTGCATAACCCATAGCGGTGAACAGTGTGATTATTCCATTAATTATAAACGCAATAATAACAGCGCTTCCGGCAAGACCTATTGCTGGACCAACAAGAACAAAAATAGCTCCGCCAATCATGCCAGCTATACCAATCATAACAACGTCAACAAGACCCAGAGTGCGGACTAATTGACGCTCGTGCAGGTGTTCTGGCAATGGTGTTTGTGATACATCATTGGCATTACTTCGGTGACTAGGTTCTGATGCCAATTATTGTAATTACCCCCTTATCATTAGTGTAATTAAATGTTTTAGTTGTGGTTATTAAAATAAAATATAACAATAGAAGACTTGTGAATACAAGAGGGAATTGACTCCTTATTTCCTCTCTATAATTTATAGCCATTCATCTTTGGAATATTGATGCGAAGAGTAACAAGGTCATATAAATCAATTTTGAAATTAGATAGTTAAAAGAGGATCCCTTATGAAACTCACACATTTTCTGCTTTGTTTCTTCAATCCTATCATGTATTATTTGTTCTATTTTTATTGTTGTAATTGTTTGGTCATTCCTTCAATTTATGAGCTGTAGCTGGCCAGTCTAAAATGAGGTTTAAAATACCAAATAGACTGAGGGAGGACGTAGGGAGAAAGAATTAGAAACTAGATTGAATTATTTGATAATCAGAAAATAAAGAAGGCCAAAAATATGAGTAATGCATAAGCAACAACACATAATAAGTATCATCTTTAGAGTCATAGCTAACCTACATAAATGAACCAATGGTTATCGCAATCCAGACTGTTACATAATTGAATATTCGCGATAGAACGATCTAAAATAACTTGGAAAAAAGCATATAACGATAAAATGTATAGTTAATAGTAACATGATTGAGAAGGAGATTCTTCAACCAAACATACAGAAGAACCTGCAGATAGCTACATTTGCAGCAGGATGTTTCTGGGGAGTTGAAGAAGCTTTTCAACAACAAAAAGGTGTCAAGTCAACGATGGTTGGTTATACTGGAGGTTGGTTAGAAAAACCTACATATAGAAATGTGTGTACCGATAAAACTGGTCACGCGGAAGCTGTGCAGGTTCAATTTGATCCAAACGAAGTTTCATATCAACAACTTCTTGATATATTCTGGTTCATTCATGATCCTACAACTAAAAATAGACAAGGTCCAGATATTGGATCACAATATCGTTCTATTATTGCATATCATTCTTCAGAACAGGAGTTACTGGCAAAAAAGTCAAAGGAGGATTTAGAGAGATCGGGACAATTTAAAGGAAGGAACATTGTAACAGAAATTTTGCCATCTTCTACCTTTTACAAAGCTGAGGAATACCACCAAAAATATTATCAAAAGAGAGGCGGTGGAAGCTGTTATCCTGTCTATAGTATGAGGAGTTAATGAGTGGTGATAGCAATAAATGGTCGAAGGTCGAACACAGGATCAAGACAGATAAAGAATGGAAGAAAAATAACCCCCGAGCAATATGAAGTATGTAGGAGAAAGGGAACAGAACTACCATTTTCAGGAGAGTATGTTAATTTCAAAGAGAAGGGAACATAGAAGTGTGTATGCTGTGGTAATGAATTGTTCAGTTCAGATGACAAATTCGATTCAGAACTGGCTGGCCAAGCTTCACTCAGTCAACCAGAGAGGAAAACGTTGACAAAAAATCAGACTTGAGTTATGGCATGCATATAACAGAAGTTATGTGCAGCAAATGCGGAGCACATTTGGGACATGTATTTAATGATAGCCCTAATCCTACAGGCAACAGATACTGCATAAATTCTGTCGCTCTACAATTAGATAATAAGGGATAACTCTATTCATGAAATGGGTATATATCGATCTTCATAGGTTGTATTTAATATCGTTAATTAATAACAGAACGATAGGGAAGTTTATTTATGTCCTTACGTCTATAATTCAGGTGGATCAAAACTTTCTTACAATTATGGATACGAGTGTAAAAACACCTCATTATCTATGACAGAGTAATATTATTCCGAAGATTCCATAATGAAAGACGTATAAATCTGGCTTGAAACAGAGGATGTAGTTATTTTGGGGGCTTTAGTTCTAACCTATGATCTTAATACATTGAAATATATCTTCATTGTATATATCGTCAATGTTGAAGTATAACGCTAATGCTTTTAGATTGATACGTTCTAAAATAGGCCAAAAAATAGGAGTATTAGTCGTTATTCAAATTATTTTTATTATTACTAGTTTTAGTATACTCTCTTATTACGAATCGCTAGGAACTTATTTAGGAAATTCAATAAATATTGCAGGAAAGAATAGGTTTCTTACCTCTAATCTTATGATTCATATGTCAGAATATTTTTTGGCGGGTAGTAGTGATGTTTCTAAAATCACTCATGTTTCTAAAATCAACTCTGCAATGGACCAACTGGAATCAAACATCTTGGCATTAAGACAAGGCGGAAAGGTATCAAATATAGAGCTAAAACCGTTGCCATCAGAATTTTTTTATGATTGGAATATAATTTATCAGAAATGGGTGTCACTAAAAACAATCTTAGCAAACAATATAATCAAACCAAATGAAAAAATTAACCCTGCAGCAGCAACAATAACAACAGCTGCAATAGACAAAGTTATGAAAACAACATTAGAAACAAATGCATTATCTTTAGTAGATTCATCAAATGCATTGGTTACAAAATTAGCAGAGTATGCAGGAAATATTTCACGGAATTCAATGGTTCTGCAAAGGATCTTTGCGATTTTAAATATTTCAGTTGCTGCTGTTGTGCTTTACCTTGTTATGAAGATATTAAAACCAATATTTGCTCTAACTACAGCAACGTCCGAAGTAAGGAGAGGAAATCTTGAAGTATCAGTTAAAAGCAGAGGTAATGATGAACTTTCAGTTCTAAGTGAGTCCTTCAATTCTATGGTGAACTCTATAAAGAACTATATCAAAAAACAAAATGAATTAACAAAGAAACTGGAAAATGCAAATGAAGAACTAAAACATAAAGATCAATTAAAGGATGAATTCATAAATGTGGCGGCACATGAACTCCGAACCCCTATACAGCCCATACTTACACTATCTGAACTCCTGCTCTTCAGAAAGATCAGAGGAAACAGTAGTAAGAGTCCCGTGATAAACGTAGACAAAGAAGAGGAGCTTCTAGATATTATTGTTAGAAACTCAAAAAGACTGCAGCAAATTACAGAAGATATATTAGATCTTTCAAAAATCGAAAGTGGATCTTTAGTTTTAAAGAAAGAAAAGTTCAATCTAAAAGAAATGATAACAGAGATCTTTAGTGATTACGAGCAAAAGATCAAGAATAGAAGCAGTATAAAGTTATCTTATGAATCTCGAGAGAATGATGCAATAATTATAGAGGCTGATAGAAGTAGGCTGTATCAAGTTGTTAATAATTTGTTATGTAATGCTATTAAGTTCACAAATAATGGTAGCATCACTGTTATTGTAGAAAGAAAAGATAATGACAAAAATATTGTTGTTAGCATAAAGGATACAGGAACAGGTATACATCCAGAGATGTTGCCGAAACTTTTTAGAAAGTTCGCTACTAAATCTCAGACAGGCGGTACTGGATTAGGGTTATTTATCTCTAAAAGTATTATCGAAGCACACGGCGGTAAGATGTGGGCAGAAAATAATAACACTATTACAGGTAATAAAGAAGAAAAAGGAGCTACGTTTGCATTTAGCCTACCCTGGATCTTTCAGCAACACGCACAATAGAGTATGAATAAGTTAGTAACGATGAAGAATAGTAATAAGAGAATATTGTTTGTAGATAATGAATTTGATAATACTTTAGTTTTTGAAATGGCCTTAGAAGACAATGGATTTGTTGTTGACACATTTAAGGATCATATACTGACAGGCCATGGACGCTGAAATAAACACATCAATGGCTTTTGGCTCAGATACATACATATCAAATAAAGGAGGGTGGTTCTTTGATAATACTTTTTTGCCACTGTTACCTTTTTAGTATTCTTAAAACACAACAATCTTTTTACGTGAGCTTCAATCATCATGCGGATAGTATTATTTGACTACATCTGCAGGAAAACGTATTTTAATCTTAGGATCAGGTTTTGGAGGATTGACCGCTGCTAATTTATTGCGAAGAAATCTTTCACCCGAGCATCGAATTGTAGTTGTTGATAAAAAGGAATTTTTTATGATGGGACTTGTAAACTTATGGATTCTGAGTGGAATTAGAAGTTTGGAAGACTCTCAGGTTGCGTTGAATAAATTAGAAAATAAAGAAATAACCTTTTTGAATGACGAAGTAACGGCAATCGATGTCTTGCAGAAAAGCATTAGAACCAGATCAAATAATAAATTAGAATATGATTATTTGATAATAGCATTAGGTGCAGAACTTGCAGCAGAAGATATTAGGGGATTTATAAGCAATGGAGGATTTAATCTTTATGACGCTGAGCAAATTCCAAAATTAAGAGAAAAAATAGTTGCATTAAAAAATCAACGTATAGCAATCTGTATAACAAATATTCCTTATAAATGTCCACCAGCTCCATATGAAGCATCTTTACTTATCAACGACATTTTAGTTAAAAATGGAACGAGAGATTCTATTGATATTGATTTCTATACACCTAGTGCAATTGCATTACCTGTAGCTGGACCAAAATTAAGTCAAGATATTGTTAACTTGCTTAATGATAACCATATTAACTTTCATCCGCTGCATAAATTAAAAGAAGTGGTAGACAAAAAAATAATAGAATTTGAAAATGGAAATAAGACAAATTATGATTTGCTAATAGGAATTCCACCGCACAAAGTTCCTACAGTTATAAAAAGTTCTGGCTTGATAAAAGAGGAGCAAAATTGGATTGATGTTGATAAATTTAGTCTTAAAACAAAATATGAAAATGTTTTTGCAATAGGAGACGTAACAGAAATCAAGATTGACCAAACGGCCATTATTCCAAAAGCTGGAATTTTTGCAGAAGGTCAAGCAAAGTCAGTTAGCTATCAAATTATTGATGAAATTACAAATCAATCACATAATGTAAAATTCGATGGTAGAGGTTTTTGTTTTATGGAAATAGGAAATAAAAAAGCAGGTTTTTTGGCTGCTGACTTGTATGATATAACAGGTCCAAGTACAAGGCTTGAGGTACCTTCAGAAGAATCATATAGAAAGAAACTTGATTTTGAAAGGAGTAGGGTAATAGAGTGGCTGTTATAATTTCTGTTTAATATCTAATTTTCACGATAATAATATTCATAAGCGTTTTCTGGTAGTGAGCGAAATATAACAACAATATAAAGGAGACTACCTATTTGTTAAATTCTATTTTTTCCCAGTCAGAAGGATATGGTATTCTTATTCTTTAAATGAGATTTTCATATGTCAAATATGACTATATTGTTGTAGCAGTGGTAATATTACCCTGAAAAGGCATTATAGTTATCTGTGTCATTATTTATTGATAAGAATTGTAAGATGAGAGAGGTATTACTGATGATTGTAGAGAGGAAGAAGAAGAAGGAATAGAAAACTCTATCAAGAAAGAGGTCACTAAAACCGCAGAAAACAAGATAATAATTCTATTTTGAGAGCAAAATATATGATGCATAGCTGATTGTGTTATCTAATATCTGTGGGAAATAACCAGAGAGTCAGGTTCACAGGTTTTGTAATAATATGAATAGTTAAGTTAGCCGAACCTAAATAAGACAAAAAATAATATAAAAGATGATCTCATTTTACTTAAACATGTCAACGATAATACTTGTATCTATATTATCTATATTATTGTCTCTCCTTCTTACTTTTAGCTTTGGAATTGCCTATGGGAACCATTTTGGTCATATTGCAATTGTATCAAATGTATTTACTGGTAGAGAATTTTCCAATGGAACTAAATCGTTAGAATTTTTACCTAACAACTTAACTATTAAAGTTGGAGGCGAGCCCATACGATGGATTAATGAATTAAAAGAACCTCACACTGTAACTTTTATGCCTGAATCACTAATCACTAAATTATCAAAATTTAATGATTCTTCAAATGTGATAGACAGCCTATCAAACTTTTTGAAGAAAAATAATACTAATCTTAAGACGAAATTAACTCCTGAAACACAATTTCTTTTAACAAACAATAACGAATTATTAACTTCACAGAAAAATAATATCACATTAAATAAATCTGCAACAATTTTTAATAGTGGTATTATTTCTCCAAATAATAATAGAAATAATTCCTTATCTGATATAACTATTAATTTTCCAGAAGAAGGTGTTTACAGATATATGTGTTTAATTCATCCTTGGACAACAGGTACAATTAACATAGTAAAAGCACAAACATCTATTTTTGATAAATTGTTTTCTGGTATTACGAACAAGGACATCAAATAATCATTATGGTAGAAAAAATTTGAATCTATTTACCATGTCAATTTATTGTTATTGTATTTCTTTGTAGATACCTAGATATTATAGTTAAAAATATACAAAGTCAGTTTAATTGACCTCAATGAATGTCTATTTATATATAAGAAGATCCATATCTTTGAAGACAACAAAAAATTGCTCTTATCCATTTCAGCTCATTATAATTTTTTTATTGTTTAATGGGATTATTCTTATACCAACTGTTGTCATACAACCAGCACTTTCGCAACCACATACAATGGAAGTGTCTCCCCATGCTAATATAACAACGACTAAATTTTCAATATATGATAATCCTAGTTTAGGAATTAAAATTCTATATCCATCAGACTGGAAACCATTTCAAACTTCTACAGTCAATAGAACTATAATTGAATTTAGACAAAAGGTAATGTCTGAGCATGGTCCTCTCTCTTCTTTTATGAGTGTGTCTGTTGAAAATTTGTCAGATACGAGCAAGACACTCGATGTGATGACCAAACAAAATGTTGATTTAGCAAACAAGACTTTACCTAATTTCAAACTCATTGAATCAAATATCACAACCCTTGCAAATAATCCTGCATATAAAATAGTTTCTACTTTTACTAATTCAGGACTTGCTGATCCATTACATTCCCCCCCATTTCAAACCATGACCATATGGACAATTAAAGGAGATAGAATATATACTATATCATACTCACAAATAACTTCAGAATTCTCTACATATTTACCAATTATTCAAAAGATGATTGATTCATTTGAAATATCATGATAATAGACTGTTTATGATATAATGAGATAATAAATTGATAATGCTATTTAAAGGTGTAGAGTTGAATTAAATTAATGCGCACATAGTTATTTTGGCTAATGTAGACGTTTACCTTCACCTCATCCTCCTCCTCATCATAATCCGTCTGAATCAGCTGTATCACTATCATCATTGCCGCTACTATCTTATCCATTTTCTTCTTTATCTATTTGGTTGTCGTAGTTGTTGTCTTCTGTTGGTGTTGAAACTGAAGAGGATTTTGTAATAGTGAATTTATCTTTTATTTTACCGTCTTCATTATCATAAAATGTACCAACTAATGTTCAGTTTATTATAATTAGACAATTCAATTACCAAAGTTTGGAACAAATAATCAAGGTTTTCTTTCGCAAGCGACAGACAGACAAAGCTATACGCTGATGCATATGTAAGCAGTCAGTTGAGGGCTGAAGGCAGTGTGTTAACTGATGCGACATAACAGATACAGACCTGCTAGCACTCTATATTGTAAGCGATCCAAATCTGACAAGACGTATTTTAATTAACGGATATTTTTATACAGATTCAAAGTCTTGCTGTTATTCTCTCTTTTCTTGTTTCTTATTATTGAATACACTGGATATTGCTGATATTTGAGCTCGCTAATTGGGTATTTGCCTATTTCAGAGAAATAGTAATCATTATCAAAGGAAGATCTTACAGTTTGATATAAATCGCTACCTATAACCATTCCATTTATAGGTGCCAAAGAGTTTATCTTTGCGCACAGACTCACTGTAGGACCAAATAAGTCATCGCTTGTAGAACTCATTGACTTTGCAATCTCTACTCTACCATAATCAGCACTAATCCTATAATTGAGAGGTGGTAACCCTTCTTCTTGAATCCTTGTATTAATAATTGTAATGGCTTCTACCATTGTCAAGCCACACTCAAAGACCTCTTTGAATGCAGATATGTCATCAGCAGAATTATTTGATGTCTCTGGAAAATAGTATAAGAGGCTATCACCAGTATTCTTAATTATATTTGCATTAAAGTCTCTAATAATAGCGAGCCATTGTGTTGATAAATATCGAATAATATCTTCTAATTTTTTCTGCATCATTTATTTCAGTTG
Source organism: uncultured Nitrososphaeraceae archaeon (assembly GCA_963837175.1). Lineage (GTDB taxonomy): Archaea > Thermoproteota > Nitrososphaeria > Nitrososphaerales > Nitrososphaeraceae > JAJNBK01. The sequence continues at coordinate 29,474 of CAWIMJ010000018.1, read as the reverse complement.
TAGTAATTCTGGTAGAATCTATTATATCAATAAATGATACACAACAATTTTTTGAATTGCCTGTAAATGATATTTCTTCAACCAATGTAATTATCTTACGATGTCTTAAGAATATTTATACTGATCCGATAATCTCTATAAGATAGAATCTTAATACCAATGAATGGTATCTGATAGCATTATCTTGATAATTCCAAATATATAATGAATTATCTTACTGAACAATATAATAATTAGTAATTTATATTAGTAAAAATAATTGATGATAATAAAACACCGATCAATGAAGGATATTTCGAGGAAAAATTTGGTTAATCTTATTATCCAGGTACTATCACACCGCTGACAATTTTTTAATATCTTTTTAATGGATATTCATTTTTCAATTTTTTGAATAAATCGTCATTACATATCCGAGGAAAATCAGGGAGTCATACAATTTTGATATTTCCATCAATAACTATGGTAGGGCACTTGCTTTTACACCATAATCTCTCATCTTTACCTTGATTTCTTCTGTCATATTATTAATATCATAAATTATCTGATTGCAACGTTACATTTCCTATTTGAATATCATCTGTGATATGTTTACATAATAGACAGTTTGCAGAATATATCTCAATGATGCTGTTTCATTTAATTTTAGTGTGATTTTAAATATTTAAGTTTGAATGTATTTTATTAGTTATTATTATGCCAACATGACCACCAGTTAGTTAACAGCTGAAGCTTTATAGAAACAGGAGAGAAAGGAAACGAAGGATAATAACAATAGCAATGAGTAAAGTCTGCAATAAAGTCTACTAATCAGACAGCACTTTCTTTGGAGAGCATCATAGCAACTTTGCCTTACTTTGTTTTAATCATATGAAAGCTAACAATGCAACTAAAAAAGTATTGGAGCTAGGAGCCGGCCATGGGTGAGATACTCTAACTTATGGCCAGTTGTAAGAATACGTGTTAGTTCTATTGGAAAAAGGCTTGATAGAAAAGTATCAAAAAGTACTGCAAGAAAAATAACAAATAGAAGAAAAAAACAACGATCTTCCTATTAGTATAGGATAACAGACAAGGAAAAACGTTTCTTACAAATATAGAGATCTTAGCCAAATGATAGTAATTGCATAGATAACACGATTATTGTTATTAATTGCTATTACGTTCAACCATCACGTAAAGCCTACACAGATTTCATAATGGAACCCATACGGAAAATCTATAGACAGATAGGTAGAAACATTGTATGTCTCAGATACTTACCGCGTGTGATTCCAATGAAAAACGATCATAATAATATTGATAAAATAGTTAAGACAATATCAAATCAATCTTTTTTTAATAATCGTATTATTCTTCTTTTAATTGTTCTTTTACTATTTTAGCCAATTCATCTATTGGTATTGGTTTACGAGCAAAACATTTCACAACTACTTTAGGATTTTCTTTCAAAAATTCTTCATACTCGGTGTATTCACTAGCTGTTAAAAAACAAACCTTGACCTTATCGTCTCTCTTCTTTATTTCTCCATATAGTTCAAAACCATCTATGTTTGGCATTTTAATATCCAAGAGTATAAGATCATAAAAATTAGGTTTAAAACTAGATAATGCTAGTTGAGGACTATCAAATGTATCAACTTCAAATCCTTCATCTTTTAGTGCAACCTTCATGGTCAAATTAACATCAGGATCATCATCTACAACTAGAATTCGTTTTTGTTTCTTAAATGACATAGTAACATCTATCTATAAAATATAATTCAACAACATCTATCTATAAAATCTTACTTTTGGATTTATTGTGGTAGAAAGCTTGCGTTCATTTGCACCTCTTTCTGTATCAGCCAAATCTTTCAATAGGCTGATTCTAGATTCTTCTGTTTCATGATGTATTCTAGTTTTAATTTTGTTATAAACATCGGCTTCAGAAGTATGGTTAATACTCACTTCCTTAAAGACAAAGTACGATTTGATACATTTTTCATAAGCCCTATTGTAAATGATATATAGCAGGTAGATATAGACTTCTCTCTCTGTTAGCAACTTTTGCTGCTTCCAAATCTAATTGTGCGGCCTCAAAAAAACCTTTCATATAATGTCATTCTAACTAATGACAAATAATTACCTTAAAATTAGTTATAGAATCTCTTTTCTGCAGCCTGATGAATAGAAAAAAAACTAAGATAACAGGACTGTACCTATTGATTGACTGTCTGGATAGCTCCTTTCATTAGATCAGGATGATATTCACAATGGTATCCGAGCATATTACCACCTCCGCTGCTTGTCGTATTCGTTTTGAAATTTAGTATGCCTGAGCTACCAGGTTGGATATCTCCACTGGTAGCAAGCTCTTTGCCTTGAGAGTCTGCTATTATAAGTTCATGTTTTGTATCTGTTGGATTCTGAAGAGTGAATGTGTAAGCAGTATTTGCAAGCAATCTTAAGTCAGGATTGATTTGTCCATTAATTTGCCATCTATAAACTTCATTTATTTCTGTTGCATTTACTTGAACGACATTTTCGGTAAGAGTAATTGTAGTGGTAGGAGTGGTGGTAGTGGTAGTGGTATTGTCAGCTTGTTGAGCCAGTACCATTGTTACTGATGATATAGATGATGACGTTATTGAAAACGACACTATGGCCACAATTATTGCTGTTGCTATGATAGTTATTGTCTTTTTGACATTTTTAGTCGTAGTAGTCGAATTAATATCTCTACTATCATTCATTGTATTGTGTTATACTGCTTTATATTATATTTATGTGATATTATAGTTGTATGTCAATTTCTAAAAAGGATGGTGATTTATTATCGATCTTTGTGTATAAGAAAGGTAGTGCTAATGCGCTAAATCCCGATATCACCAAGAAAGCGACGTATAAACTCTGCCTATAGTATATCATTTCTGGATCTCCTATAGCTGGAGGATTAGCTGAATATTTGAGTGCAGGTACTACAAATAATATAAATCACATTATGGCAGCTAAAACTAATGCCTTCTTTTTGTTATTGGCTGAACGTGGTAGCAATAGTACAGGAGATCTACCATACGCAAAGACTATTCCAAATAAGGCTGCTAAAGAAAATACCAAGAATAGTTCCTCCAATAATCTCTCCACTCTTTTGCCATGCTCTGTATATTACAAGTTCATTAGGATCAACTGCTTTACCACCTTCCTTTTTATTTGCATTCTACACTTCAATGTTGACTGCTTTGTCGATATATGGTTCTACAATACCTTGATTAATTATTCCTAGTATAGTTCCAGCGATTGCACCAGAAATCAGAGTTATTGCAAGAAAGAGAAGTGTCTTCATTTGTTGACGTTTACATCCATACTACTACTAGTGACATGGGAATCCTGCAGCATGTCTCATATCATGATAGAACTCATGCATCCACATAGTATCAAACGCCTGTTCTCCTTGAGCTAGACTGAAAAGATTTCCTTGATCATATCCTACTATGAATAATCCGAATACCAATATTCCGAATAATACTCCAATTGCTATCTTTGGAATAGTAGGAGTCCGCTTTGTCAATTGTTTTGTAATATTATAATACATTAGAATTCCAACAGTTGGGGAATATATAAAGAATTGGATGGTTTATCCAACAGTCAGAATTATAAATAATCATAAATCATATGCTTTACTTGTAATACTCAAAAACACATTTAATTAGAGCTCATAAAGACGCGTTTAATAGAACATCCGATCATAAATAATACATGAATATTATTTCAATGATGACATACAAAAACGATGCTATCAGAATGTTAGGAAACGTTGTATTAAACAAGAAAAATAATAAATCTCCAAGTATGGCACCAACCTTTGCTAACAACTCCAGTTCTTCTTCAAATGCTTTTACATTTGTATGCGCCAGATTTGCACGAGATTTAGAAAACGCTTCTTATGGTAATTCATGTAGATCGATGAACAATGGATATAGGAAACTTTCAAGAATTGCTTGATATGTTTACTCTTTGAGGAAATATTTACTTTAATAGATAATGCTTATGGTTCAATAGACATATTCTTTCAGCTATTAGAAGAACTACATCTGTAACTTGAAGCGTAATCAGAACGATGTTTAGTATAAAAAAAGTATAAAGAAGGCAATAAAGTTGCTGCTTGTTACGAAGAAAGCAATACAGTAAAAGACATCAACAAGAAGAGCAGATAAATTAATATGAATACATCGTCTACGATATCTCCATATACACGATGCATACTTATGTAAGGACTTTACAAACAATTTCGAGTAGGTATGCTCCAAGTAGAATTCTTTCTTTTGACATTGCACACATCTTCAAAGCACTACAGATAATAGAAGACAGAGGACATGCAAGCAGGACTTTGCTCTGTCAGGAACTTAATCTAGGAGAGGGTGCAGTTAGAACGTTGATAAAGCATTTGAAGATGAAAGAATTAATTGAAACTAGTAATGCAGGAACAAAAATGTCAGATAAAGGTAAAAAATTTTTCGCAGAAATCCTAACACGTCTTCCAAAAGGATGTAGCCTGCCAAAATGCTCTATTGCATTGGGTAAATATAATTATGTTGTTCTACTAAAACAATTTAGTTTTGCCGTCAAGTCGGGAATAGAGCAAAGAGATGCCTCTATAAAAATGGGAGCTGTCGGTGCCACTACACTGTTATTTTCAAAAGGAAGATTTGTGATGCCAAATACTAATATTATGTTAGATCCATTAAAAAAAGAACCTTCTATTTATGAATTACTAGTTAAAAAATTAGAACCTATAGAAGGAGATGTCATAATAATAGGAAGTGATGATATCAACAGACAAACTTCAGAGCTTGCTGCAAAGAATGCAGCTCTACTAACTCTAATTAACCACAAGAAGCATACTAAATAATACTTCATACATAATTATAACAAAATTGGATTATTGTCGAACATTAGAATAGAATGTGAAGTAGATGACCCAAAATTGTAAATGTTATAAAAATTTATTGAGAGGATCATCAAAGAAACGACAGAAAAGATTGTTAAGATTACACTAATGCCTTTTTTCTGAGATAACATTCAATCTTATTATTTTTTTGCTTTACAATTTATGATGGTTAAAAGGTTCATGATTGTGGTTTTAACTATCGTCACTGAAATTCAAGTGAGGAAGTAAATAGAGATCATATTTATACTAATTCGATAACATGTATAAGATAGAATCTTTAGAATATGAATTCTATTTAATAGCATTATCTTGATAACGTCTATTTATTTTAAATTCTCTTGTTAAAGAGTATAATTATTAGGAGCTTCTATATGAATAAATAATTGCTGATAATAGAATACTATCAATTATCTTAAAAAATTAGATATAACCACGTCATAAGTCGTGGTATATCCCAGCAACTGATCGTTGGTGTCTGACACACAACCTGAGACAATGACAAAGATGTGGCAACAAATTTTGCATCTCGTTCTTCATCACACACCCGTTCATCTGTTGCTTGTTGCTGATGTATTGATGATACTTTATAAATCATAAATATTTTGCCACTAAATCAATGTAAAAAAAGTAGTTTTTCTATTATAATACTCGAAAACACAAATCAAAAGATATTTTTAATATCAATAACAGCTTTTACCGGCCGAAATTATTAATAGAATAAGATTGATCAATATAGAGGAAGATAGATAGACAGAGAAATATATAAGACATATACATTATTATCTTTAAATTCTATATCACCACCATATAATAATAACAGCAAACTATAAGCGATAACGTCTTTCTGATTCTTTAATAGGATAATCATTAGCACTCATATCACGTATACGCATCAAACCATTATCCTCAAATTCCCAGTGTTCATTACCATGTGTACGCATCCATTGGCTTGGATTATCTGCATCTCTCCACTCATATTCAAATCTCACAGAAATGCGATTTCCTGAATAGCACCATAATTCTTTCATTAAACGATAATCCAGTTCTTTAGACCATTTACGTTTTAGAAAAGCTATGATGGCTTCTCTACCAGTCAAGAACTCTGTACGATTGCGCCATCGAGAGTCTACAGTGTATGCTTGAGCTACAATTTCTGGATTACGACTGTTCCATGCATCTTGAGCTGCTTTGACTTTAGCACGAGCTGTCTCTTCATTAAAGGGAGGTTTGAGGATGTTTGTGGACATTAGATAATAGTCAGGTTAACTGTATTAACAATCTTATTAGTTATTTTCTGTTGTGTTTTGCATATAAATAATAATAATAATGATATTTGACACTAATCTATAATTCAAGTATATACTCACTACCGAGTAATATACTTGAATATTCGTTTCTATAGGAATATGAGAAAGTAGTTCTGAAAATATTGTGGTAGCTTCACAAGTAAGTTTTGTTCCTGCATTAGTAGATATTATTATATCATGCATTTTCAAATGTTTTAGCAATGTCTTTATTGTGCCTTCTCCAAGATCGAGTTCCTGATATAGTAAATCTCTACTTACGAGTCCTCTATTTTTTATAAGTTGTAATACTTGAATACATGTACCATGTCAAAGGAAAGAACTCTACTGGGCGCATATCTGCGTGAAATATTTAAGTATTTTTAACATATTGATGCATTATTGTATGTTCTTACAACTTGAATAAATTTATGTACTTTCGTAAAGTTGAGCATAGGCTACTACTCATCCAAAATTACAACTCTTACATTGGATAAACTAACCTACAACTTAAATAATAGCATTTTGTGTAGATGCTAAATGTTAAGTAGTCAACAAGTTACTAAGGACATTAATGGAATACCAAAGATAGCAATTGGAGTATTGTTCGGAATATTGGTATTCGGATTGTTCATTGTAGGATATGATCAAGGAAATCTTTTCAGTCTAGCTCAAGGAGATCAGGCGTTTGATACTATGTGGATGCATGAGTTCTATCATGATATGAGACATGCTGCAGGATTCCCATGTCACTAGTAGTAGTATGGATGTAAACGTCAACAAATGAAGACACTTCTCTTTCTTGCAATAACTCTGATTTCTGGTGCAATCGCTGGAACTATACTAGGAATAATTAATCAAGGTATTGTAGAACCATATATCGACAGGGCAATAAGGATAGAAACTGCAGTCACAGAACGCAAAGTAATTAATCCATCTGAACTTGCAGGATATCGAATATGGCAGAAAGGTGGAGAAATTGTTGCTGGAACTATACTAGGCACATCCCTATCAGCATTGTTTGGAATAGTCTTCATATATAATAGAACTTCACTACCAGGTTCGAGTAATAAGAAGAAAGCATTAGCTTTGGCCGGAATAATGTGTCTTGTGTTATTCATAATTCCAGCATTAAAGTATCCTGCAAATCCACCTGCAGTGGGTGATCCAAAAACAATATACTATAGACAGAGTCTATATGTTACATTTATTGCTATATCTGGATTCAGCGCTTTAGTTATAGCATTTATGTATAGAACACTTGGAAACAAGTTACCAACGATAACTAAAAACATTATATTTCCATTAATGTATGCAGCAATAATTGCTGGCGCTTATCTTGCCCTTCCACCTAATCCAGATAAGATAATAACTGTGCCTATGGATTTAGTACTTGGATTCAGAATTTCAAGTGCATTCACTATGAGTATATTCTGGGGAATGATAGGTATAATATTTGGCTCAATGTGGGATAGGTTCAGACCCGATGAAACAACCAAAATTGCCACAATTTAAATATATAACCATTTTTATTATTATTTTTCAAGATGTTCATTTTGGTAAATAATATGGTCTATAAAAAACAATAAATGAAATTATTTCAGTAGTCTCATTATATTCTTCAACTATTATTTGCTTTATGTATATATTGCTATCTATTATTGTTTATCTAAGAAAGAGTTTTTTTCATCTCTTTATTGTTAATAGTAGCTTTTTTAGTGGTTACTTGAAGTAATTCATATAGTTACAAACTATTACTCATAACTTGGCAATAATGCTATTTACAATATCCGTTACTCTTTCTTTGTTAACTACACCTGTAATAAAATGAGGCTTTCCTCCACCTCGTCCATCCTTAGAAGATATTTCTCTAAATAATTTATTACAATCAATATTCACTAAGGTCTCATTTCTTGCAAATACAATACTTGCTGTATCATCAGAATGATGATTTATATTAGCAACAACGACGACCATATTAGATTCAGCAATTTTTCTTCCTGCAAATATGCGAACTTCCTCATCTAGCAAATCGGAAAATATACCACGAATAATAGTTATTTTACTATACTCAGTAACGTATGGTATTATGTTATCAAGCTTTTCTTTGGTTATATTTTTTAACTTGCCAAGGTATATTTCACTGTCTATTTTTAGCTTTCTCACTGTATTCTCAACTGTGTTAAGGTTTGCGTCTATCTCTTCGCAAATTTTCAGTAGTTTTAATGATAATGCAATTGCAGTCTCTTTTGCCTGCTCTCCTACCACGAAATTAATCTCATAATCGTTGCCATTTTTGGATATTCTAGTTACTAAAAAGAAACTGCATTCATTGAGATTCGTTACGTGTTCCATAGCACAAGCCGCAAAGTCATGACCTTCAATCTCTACTACCATTACTGGATTGGATCCTGTTATCCGCTCTTCATTTGCCCGCAGGCTAGGCAAATGTTCCTTTGCTTCAGTTAGCGACTCAAAACAATGCGTTATAATTTTTCTTCCCATATTAATAAGCGAATTTACTTCTGATTCTGCTCTGATTATTAACTCTAAATCAAGAGAAGGAATTGTAATAAATACGCTGTTATCCGTTTTACGATGTTCTACCTTTCTAACATTTAGCGTTTTACCTATGAACTTTTGAAGTGATCCTATAAAAGCATGTTCAGCAGAATGTGCTATCTTATTATGCATATTTTAATAATATATTAGTATAATATATTATACATGGCCTTTTAATAAAATATCATTATCTTTTATATTAAAGCCAAATATGGTTTTTTAGACATCTGCAGGATAACTAATTATCAAAAGGAAGAAGACAGCAGCACATCGCTTTCTATTTTCGCATTATTACTATGTTGTTACCATCTATCTATTTATAAATAATTTAAGCATGATATCGCATAGTCAATTGCATTTCTATATAGCGGTAGATTTAGATTTATATCATAGACTATGCATATTTTTGAAAGCAATAATCCTTTCTTCTTTTGAACAATTTAACCTGAAATACCTATAAGTATTGATTTTTTAATATAGCGAAAGGCCAAATTTCAGAAGATCTATCTCTAATAAAATTCCATTTTAGACTTCCAAAAATAGAAAGAATTTGGTTTGGTTATTACAGCTTTTTGAACTGAGCTACTTCTTCTTCTCCTCTTGTTCCTTCATTCTTATTCTTAATAACTATACCAGTCTCCACCAATGGTTTTTCTCCGAGTGCTCTTTCTATTGCTTTAATACTTAATTCAATTGCTTGATCAACACCCATATCTGCAGTATATTCTCGTTGAATTATGTCCAACGCAGTATCCGATGATTGCCCTATTGCAAATCCTGATCCTCTAAAGAAAGTTCCGCTGGGATCTACTTGGTATAACTGAACTCCAGTTTGATCCTCTCCTGCAATTATTATTGAGGCTGCTTGGGGTCTGACTGCATATATGGTAAAATTGTGTAAGTAGGAGCCAATATGCTTTGCAAGCGAGCTTATATCAATTGGGCTTTCAAATGTAAGTCTATGCTTCTGTGCTTCTAATCGTAGTTCATCAATTAGTTGCAAGATATCACCTATGTATCCTGAGCCTGTGGCACCTACATGTCTATCAATTGTAAATACTTTTTCAGCAGGATCCACTAAAGCATTAGTCGGCTTGATATGACTTGAGAGTAATGCAAAGTTTGGTGTTTTAATTCCTATCGTAGTTGAACCTCTATTGACTGCTTCTAATGCACTATCTACTAATACTAATCTGCCTCCAGGCCCATAGTAATATGGATATCGACTACTGCCAAAGCCAGAGTTGGATGCTGATCCTGTCACACTATTCTCTGACATTTCTATTTAGCCACCTCCACTACTAACAGATTGGGAATTATTAATACATCTATGCCATTTCCTGATCCTGGATCGCGTTCCATTGCTGCTGATACTGCTTTTGTTGCAATTTCTTTAGCTTCTTCATTAGTTATTTCTTTATGATATAAGCTTTCAAGAACTCCATAAGCTATTGGAGAGCCAGAACCTGAAGATGCAAAATCTTCGTTAGTTATTGCACCACTCATATCTGCCACATACACATGTCCCCCTTCTTTATCAACACCTGCAATTAACAATTCTACAAAGTATGGTTGGTAATTCTTTAGACCAGAATATGCCAAATTTGCAATAAGTCTTGCAGATTCCTTTACTGTTAGCATAAATCCTCTTCTTAACTCCATCAACTTTCTTTCTGCTTTTGCAACTTTAATCAGATATTCTGCATCTGATAGCTGACCAGCGATTGCTATGGCCAAACTATCATCAATCTTTGAAATTTTCTGTGTTATTTTCGAACCAATAAAGAAGCCCTTACTCGCTCTTTTGTCTGATCCAAGTACAACACCTTCCTTAGTTCTGATACCAACAATTGTTGTCATTTATGTGTATTATATAATAGAACTACTGAAATTAATTGACTAGGAATTTAAGATCTGAGTCACGCCCCCTGAGAAGATGGACACTTTCTTTTCAATTGGATCGGGGAATTCTCGTAATTTGAGCGAATTATTTCTAGCAGATCTTATATCTTATTCCTTGGGATAGCTTCAATTACTCCTTCTTGATCGCTTTATCTTTTGAAAGTTTATTAATTAACTTACTGATCATTTCCTGCTGCCTGAAATATCAAAGCCATAAACAGTGATTCAGCAGAGTTGTATTCACCTTTAGCGTCGAATGCTTTAGCGTATTCTTCTTTTTTACATTCATTTAACATCTTGTTGAAAAGAATACGGTCTTCTTCCCTTAAAGCATATTCAAAATCACCCCAAGATTCTATTTCCTTGATAAGTACGTTATTTTTTTGTTCTTCTTCTTTCTTTGTCATATGTGTGTATATTTCCTGCTAATCCTCTACTTCTGAAAGGTCTAATTTAAGAATTAAAACACCAATCAGGGACAGAGGGAGTTGACAGCCAACAATATATACAATTGGTCCTGTGAAAACATTGCATGCAAAAAATATCCGCAATCTTGTTTGCGGAAATCATTGAAGCAGTAGTAGTACCAATGACAACAACATACGCATAACAACCAAATACCACAATCGCAAGTTGTCTTGATATCGCAGTCACTCTGATCTATCTAGATAGCTTAAATGCTACATTAAATGTGACTGAGATAGCACCAAATTCAACAACACTACTTGAGAATGTTAATAATCTATTTACCAACCTAATATATGACTGTCCTAATCTTAATCAAGGTCTGACTGACTATCTTGACTTTGGTGATTTTACACAAGATCAGCCCTAACTAATTTCTTCTTCTTTCTATAAACAATATCTATCCAAATTGCCAAAGCATAAAGAAAAGCTAAAAGTTTATCTAACATTCCAATAAGGAATGTTCAGGATGTGTATAATGCGTTAACAGAGAGAAACTTTGATCAAAGTGCTACAATAGGGATTAGATGATGAAGAATATCAAAGAAATAGAGGTGAATTAGTAAATCTGTTTATGAGTATAAAAGACAAAATCAAAATTGAGGACTTGACTCTTATGAACCAATTTTTACTTTAAATATACAAAAAGTAAAAGTTCCGTTTGCAATGAATTTGCCAATATTTATTGCAGTAACTGTAAAGAAGTTTGGCTTTGTGTAGATCATTGGAAACAACATATACCAAGCATAGATCGAATAGCAAAGTAAATCTTATTTCTTAAATGTAAATGTACTTTACTATTCCAAAACTATATTAATCTAAAACGATTGCTTATGATAAATTTAAAACATTTTCTATAATTTTGAAATAAAAAAGGTTGGAAATGTCTAGCTCATATTAGACATCATGTCCATCTGATTGGTGCGATATAGAACTACTTTTCCGTTGACTGAATTTATTAGAAATTCATGTAAGTTACCACCATTGTCTGCTACCAATACATCATAAACTGGCAATCCATTGAGAGCTGTTAGAGAAGCTGATAGTGTACGAGAACTATTGCCTACTTGTTGTTCTGCAATATTGGAGATTTTGCCTATAGTTGTCTTTAGCTGGGAAGTTAGTCCACCAAGACCGCCAATTACGCCTAATCCGTATTGAGCAACTACTTTTCCGTTACCTGGATCTAGTAGAAATTCATGTAAGTTACCACCATTGCCTGCTACCAATACATCATAAACTGCAAATCCATTGAGAGCTGTTAGAGAAGCTGATAGTGTACGAGAATTATTGCCTACTTGTTGTTCTGCAGTATCAGAGATTTTGCCTATATTTGTCTTTAGCTGGGAAGCTAGTGTATTAGGCATAAGACTAGAAACTTTGATAGAAGTAGTGGTATTTTGATTACCTGTAAATAAAGGTAATGTTTTGGAGCCTAGTCCACCAAGACCGCCAATTCCACCAATTCCACCTAATCCTCCAGGTCCACCAAAGCTACCAAGGCCGCCTAGTCCACCTAATCCTCCAGGTCCACCAAGGCCGCTAGTCCACCTAATCCGCCAATTCCGCCTAGTCCACCTAATCCGCCAATTCCACCAGGTCCACCAAAGCTACCAAGGCCGCCTAGTCCACCTAATCCTCCAGGTCCACCAAGGCCGCCTAGTCCACCTAATCCGCCAATTCCGCCTAGTCCACCTAATCCGCCAATTCCACCAGGTCCACCAAAGCTACCAAGGCCGCCTAGTCCACCTAATCCTCCAGGTCCACCAGGTCCACCAAGGCTTCCAACTCCACCAAGGCCACGTAATCCGCCAATTCCGCCTAGTCCACCAGGTCCACCAAAGCTACCAAGGCCACCTAATCCTCCAGGTCCGCCTAATCCTCCAGGTCCACCAAGGCCACCTAATCCGCCAATTCCGCCTAATCCTCCAGGTCCACCAAGGCCACCTAATCCGCCAATTCCGCCTATTCCACCAGGTCCACCTATTCCACCAGGTCCACCAAAGCTACCAAGGCCACCTAATCCTCCAGGTCCACCAAAGCTACCAAGGCCGCCTAGTCCACCTAATCCTCCAGGTCCACCAAGGCCACCTAATCCGCCAATTCCGCCTAGTCCACCAGGTCCTAGTTGCGCATTGGCTACTTGTAAAGTAGCAGTTGCACTTAACAGTCCAATTACTGATGCCAATAAAACACTAAAAACACCGATTTTTTTTGTATTCATTATCATTGTCATTACACCTTATTATATAAGAATTGTTTAACTTTATTACACATGGCGAAGGTGATATCACTGATTGATTGTAGCAGCTTGCAGTAATTATTATGTCATTAGGGGATTAATCAATCATTCTTTTCAACTGTTCAGTGAGCTTTGTAGGTTGCTTATAGTGATGAAATATACTAGACGTGAAAAATAGGATGTATTCTTATGGGATGGCAGAATAAAAGACTATGCAGAATTGTACATATAACCGATAGAAAACATCCTGTCAAATATATTTCTGTCTGATTCGTCAAGACGCTTTCGAAATGGCTTCCATTAATTTCCTTCTATTATACTATCTATCCGAAATGACGGAATATTCTTTCCATCTAACCACAATATTAAGTCATATCACAACTGTACCTAATTCTAGGAACTCACATGTTATTAGTGAATTTTTTTCATTATGTGAAAAGAGTATTGGAACTTCTGAAAACTATGAAAATCAAAATCCTGGGATCCTGCATATTTTACCGTTATCTCTTCAATAGAATGATGCTGGTGGTGTATGATGATTATTCAAAAAAATAGGTGTTTTTATTTTATACGACATTTTCTCCATTTATTTTAAAGGATTAATCTTTTCCAGCGTTCTCCTATAATGGGTACTTTGCTTAACGGACTCTCTTTACCAGCTTCACTCCCTGTTGTTATTTTTGCTCCTGTAACATTGGCCCCTGTTATATCTGCTTGGTTTATCTCTGCATCTGTAACATTAGCTCCTGTTATTTTATTTCCTTCTATTTTACCACCTGTTACAGTACCCTTAGTCATGTTACCTCCTGCTATTTTTCCAGCAGATATCTGTCCACTATTTATTTGACCTACTGCTGAACTGGTATTACCACTTGATGATGATGTCGCTGGTTGTTGTGTAGTCGAATTTTGTACTTCCTTTGTTATATCTGCTCCACTAATCTCAGCTCCAGTTATGTTAGCTCTTTTTATATCAGCTGCAGTTAATGTTTCATTATTTACATTACCAGCTGTTATACTACCCGCTTTTAATTCGCCTTTAGTCATGTTACCTCCTGTTATTTGACCAGTTGTTGAACCGTCTTGCTTTGCTGCCTCCTGTGCTGCCTCCCGAACCTACTATAGATACAGAAGAAAATAGTCCGACTGAAAGTGCTAATACAATGACTAGATGTATTATTTTTTCCATAGTATCAGATCTAAGAGCAAACATAATTTAAAGTCGTTGTTGCTATGTTTCCAATTTAACTTACTCTTGCAGGTAGATGACGTCCTGACTCCTCATCCATTCTACGGTGAAACTTTACTGTCTCAACACTATCAATAGGTTCTCCAAATATCTGACAGTAGGATTATTTAGACGATGATTATTATTCTATTTTACATTATTATAAAATTCTGGGTGGTAAATTAGAGACATTCTGTCCTACATTCCACCGAACCCGTGAATCAATTTCTTATGCACTACTGTGAATTATTTTTCTGCGTACAATCCAGCATTATCATTGCCTTAATTCTATTCAATATTCTTGGATCCTTGCAATCAAATTGATGTCTACAGGTAGAAGAACCAGAGGAGTTTTTTACTTGAAGAAAAATGTAAAAAAGATGTATTGCAGAGCTTTACAATAAAAAGAATATTGATAATAAATTTGATTTTATATTATTTGTTTTATTCTGTAGCGACTTATCATTCATCACCTATAGTAAAATTAGCAGCAAGCATTAGTATTGGCTGATCGCTAAGTATAAGTATAAAACAGATTATCACATAATTCAGATACCAAACGAAACTTGACTTGTACTCATAATTATATATTCAGAAATATTCATGATGTATATGCTAGTCTATAACACTAAGAAATTCATTCTTGTTGTAGCCTTAAGCACTATTGTTGTTCTTGCTCTTACATTCTCCTTATCTATAGATAAATCATTTGTCACTGCAGAAATAAAAGACCTGCCACTCTCTTCTACTTTTTCTTCCAATCAAGGAAAAGTTTTTGTAATGTATGCAGCTTCCCTTATAAAGACATTTGAGGATAGCTTCGGACCATTATTTCAGAAAGAAACTGGATATACATATGAAGGAGAAGCAAGAGGGTCGGTACAAGTTGCAAATATGATCATTGATGGCCTAAGGACACCAGATGTATTTGTCAGTGCAGGTACAATTCCTATCATGAAGTTGATGAATAGTAGTGCTAGTAACAATAATAATGGTGGTGTTGGTAAATCTTCTGCTAATCTTGCACAGTGGTTAGTAAAATTTGCATCAGCTGAGATGGTAATCGCTTATTCACCTACTAGCCACTTTTACAGTGACTTAGAAAAAGCAAGGATAGGAGAAATGCCATGGTATGAAGTTCTGTCTAAGCAAGGTTTCAAGTTTGGAAGAACCGATCCTAAGTTGGATCCAAAAGGATACTATATGATCATAACTGCCAAGCTCTCCAACATATACTATAACGATTCAACTATCAAACAAAGAATTTTAGGATATGATGGAAACCCTAAACAGATCTTCCCAGAAGAAATACTCAAGACCATTTTAGAACAAGGCCAATTAGATGCAGTAGCTGCATACAAACATGAAGCTGTAGCTAGAGGACTTCCATATATTACATTACCCCCCGAGATTAACCTTGCCAATCCAACATTTTCTAATTTTTATAGAAAGGCTTTCTATACTTTAGATACTGGCCAACCAGTGTTTGGCGAACCAATTTATTTCTCAGTCACAATACCAAAAACAGTCAAAAATCCAGATGGAGCTATCTCCTTTGTAAGCTTCTTACTCTCCACTAAAGGTGAGTCTATTCTAGAGAGCCAAGGGTTAAACTACATCAAACCAGTTATCGAAGGAAACATAGACAAGGTACCTCCTTCTATAAAGAACCTGCTAGAACCGATAAAACAATTATCATCGTAATGAATATAATATAACAGAATGACAAAAACACATAACAGAACTCAATACATGTGGCAGTAGTAGGGTATATCAATGGGGAGAATAAAATATCAAGGATTTAATGTCATTATACTGATTTTATCTGGATTTTCTATAGCATACATTGCATATCCACTTGCTACTATCTTGACCTTTGTAGAACCTTCAAAGTTCTTAGATTCTCTAACAAGACCTCAAGTTTGGGATGCCTTCGTCCTAAGCTTAATTTCAGCAACAATCTCTACATTACTTCTATCTTTATTTGGAATACCTCTTGCCTATTTATTAGCCAGACATACTACTAATTTCCCTGGTAAGTTTCTCCTCAGGGTTATTGTTATCATTCCATTAGTTCTGCCTCCACTTGCAAGTGGTGCTCTTCTCTTAGGAGTATTTGGTCCAAATTCTCCATTAGGACAAGCTTTTCCTGGAGTCGAATTCACGCAATCTATACTAGGAGTTATAATAGCTCAAACTTATGTGGCTTCTCCCTTTATGATTCTTGCAAGCCAGGCTGCTTTTGAATCAGTTGACGAATCGTATGAGAAGATTGCAAGAGTACTAGGTAAGACTAGACGAGAGACCTTCTTTATGATTTCACTTCCACTGGCTAAGACTGGAATAGTTATAGGTTTTATAATGGCATGGGTTAGGGCAGTTGGAGAGCTTGGAGCAACTATGATGATGGCATACAACCCACACACAATATCTATTCAAATCTTTGAAGATAACGCAATTGGTGGGCTAAGGCAGGCTGTCTCAGGTATAATCTTAGTTATTCTATTATCAATCTTAGCTATAATCATGTTTTACATTACAAGAAGGAAAGCACGTCATGCTGTATTGAAGATTGGAGGGGCTGAACGATACTAGAGCTTGTGAACCTGACTAAGAAATTTATTGGATTTACATTAGGAAATTTAAATTTGAAAATAGATGACAATGAGATTTTGGTAATGATTGGACCTACAGGAAGTGGTAAAACCACCGTTCTAAATCTCATTGCAGGATTGCTAAAGCCTGACAATGGTTCAATTCTTATGGATGGATTAGATATAACTAGTCTACCTGTAGAATCTAGAAAGGTAGGTTATACATTTCAAAACCCAAGTTTATTTCCTCATCTGAATGTATATGAGAACATTATTTTCGGTCTTACTAAGAAGAACAGGAAGAATGATAATAATAATCTTCAGATTACAAGAATACTAAACAATCTTGGCATCTCACATCTAACTTCTAGAAATATTCAAGGATTAAGTGGAGGAGAGATGCAAAAGATTTCATTGGCAAGAATGCTCGCAACTAAACCTAAGATTATGCTGATGGATGAGCCTCTGGCCCATCTAGACACTCCTACTAAAAGAAGGTTGAGGCTGGATTTGCGGAGAGTTCTTAAACGGCAAAGTGTACCAACCATATATGTAACTCATTTTGAAGATGATGTTTATGCACTGGCTGACTCTGTCTCTATATTGCAGAATGGTGTCATAGAGAACACAGGTAGACTTGAATCTATATTGGCAAATCCAAAGCCTTCGTCATTTTTATCTAACATTTTTAGTGGAGGCAACTATTTGGAAGGAAACGTTGTAAATTCAAAGGATGGTGTTTCTACTTTTAAGGTTGGTTCACATTTACTTGAGACATTAGGAGACTACAGTGTTGATTCTAAACTTGGAATACTGGTCAGACCAGAAGATATTATTCTTTCAAAAGAAATGGTAAAAACAAGCGCAAGAAATGTTGTAAAGGCCAAAGTAACAAACATTACCAAACAAAGCAACTCAGCGGTAGCAGATATATTTCTGATTGTAGATAGGTTTCGTATAAGATCAAGAATTACAGAAGAATCTAGAACCGATCTTGGAATAAAGGAAGATGATTATTTATTTGCCATATTCAAGGCCTCTTCTCCTCAAGTTGTTCGCGAAGAATATTCTTAGAGGTTGTCAGCAGCAATACATCATACAGGCAGTATGTTAGTGATTATATAGTAATATTGATTTTTTCTACTAGAGTATATATCACTAAAATCCCCGTTGCAAAATAGAGTCAATTCTGTTCCATATCCCACCGAAACCAATTATTACATATTCAGAATATATTTCCACCTTCACATTAAGGATTTTGTAACTACTCCCATCATGATAATAATATAGAGATATATTTTTGTTTGATGCCTCATAACTTTCTTTTTCATTTCTTATTTACAATGATTTTTCATCTTTGAATTGGCACTTTTCTGCTCCTAATCTATTCTACATGTTTTCCACAGTATCTGTATCTGTTAATCTTTTACTTTTCACTTCTTCAGTAATTGTTTTCGTTTCTATTACGCGTCTCTTTTTGAGAACAACTTCTTCTTTGACATAGGACTCCTTTTTAACGTCTACTTCTTTTTTTAATGGGATCTTTTTCTTCTTTTGATAGTTTAAATCTTAATGTATTGCCATCATAGCTCTCTATCTCATTTTGTGGAACATAAAATTTTTCTTTGTTTAATGCTCCTTTTTCTACTAAAACATAATCTTAAGTACGTTCTCTTACTTCTCCCAGTTTTCATCATTAATCCCTCTTGTTTTTTTCTTTAGAACTTCATTCCAATCAATACGACTGTTATAAGAACTTCTTCAAACATTCAATAATGTAATATGTGATATTAAATTTAATAGTTGGTGGCCTTTTTATCTTTGACCGTGGTATTTGTGTCGGATTGTCTTAGAGGATTGTGTATTATATATAATATTAATAATAATGATGTTTCCCTGAAATATATATAAGCTAGTGCTAATATCATATCGAGCAATATATGGAAATACCTCTTGGGCAACCATGTCTTTATCATCATCTTTGGAATACTCCTTCTATCATAGTCTCCATTAGTGGGTTTCTACAATCAGAATTTTTGTCCGACTTTCTAAAGTTTGAATTGTACTTTGTTAATACAATAGACGGTGTGTTTTCAGATTCTAATAACTCTGGTCTTCTCACCTGACTAAGTCAGTATTCATAACCTTGCCAAATGACGTGCAAATTACTTGATATAGTCAGAAGACTTGAAGTTAAATACTGGTTGCTTCTATCATTCTCTATGCTCCCAACTACAAGAAGCAAGATTGTCACCAAAAGCACTATAAAAGACAGCGATGTTTATAAACTGCTGATAAAGATACCTGCAGGAAAGATTTCCACTTATGGAGATCTTGCTAAAGCACTTGGAAAACCTTCAGCCTCAAGGGCAATAGGAAGAATACTTGGTAAGAATCCAAACCCAATTGTTGTGCCATGTCACAGAGTAGTGATGTCGGATGGCAAACTGGGTGGGTACGCCTATGGCAGTACCAGAAAGAGAGAGTTACTTGAAAAAGAAGGAATATCCTTTACTGATGAAATTATTAGCGATTTTAAACAAGTCAGAGTTTATCCTCAAATCAGTAAGACTGTGGTTAGGAAATCTTGAGTATTAATCGAGTTTATGATACTCAATTATCCATTTTTTGATTCGTGCTTTGATAAATTCAATGTATAACAAGCTTCGGTAAGAGAAAGAAAGGCAAGTATTATCGAGCGTTCAGTGTGTGATTTTAGTAATTGACTGTCACTAAACCCAATGTTTGTTATTCATTATGCTATCTATGCGGCGAATTGCATCGTAAATCCTACTTCCATCTGTCCTGACATTGATCAGACCACGTAATCTGTACTTAAAAATACCCACATTTCTCAAGTATGAATTTGTTATGTGCTTCCACTCCCTTCTTCTTTAGGAGAAATCAACTGTTCAATATTCTTAATTTTTCTCTCTTCTGTAGTATTGTTGACATTAAACTAAATACTACAAACTTTGCAAACTCAATTTTTAAATAAGCTTGGGCAGAAAAGCTTCAAACACAAATAAGTATTATAGCTATGATGCTACTACCATTCATGATGTATGCGTTTAGCAATCAATGATGATAACAATTTATCAGGAATGAAAGGTTTTAATTTAACTGCTATTTTTTCTTTGGTAGACCCGATGATATACTTTTGTTTTGGATTTGGAGATGATATAGAATGACAGATAACATCTGCAACTACATTTGATTTTAAGCCAGCGTAATTTCTTTTAGTAGAAAAATATTTATTGTAAGCTGCAATAAACCTGGAATATTCATTGTTGTTGTTAATAAGATAATCTATCCTTTTTCTCAGAACATCGTAAATACCTGTTTCAATCACTCCTGGATTTATGGTTATGATTTTGATGTTTTTATTCCAAAGCTCTATTCTAAGAGCATCAGATACCGCTTCCAATGCATACTTTGTTGCAGAGTAGGTTCCGATCAATGGAAGTGATATTAATCCAGCAAGCGAGCTTACATTTACAATTCTTCCTCCTAGTCCTTCATTCCTTCGTATCATTATTAATGGTAATACTTTTTTTGTAAATCCTACAAGACCAAAGAAATTTGTTTCAAACTGGTCTCGTAGTTTATTCATACTTATATCTTCTATAGCACCTGGTTCCACGTAGCCGGCATTATTTACAAGACCATAGATTATATTTTCATCATCTGTTGATGAGATTATGATGTCTAGGACATCATTAAATGTTTCAGGTTTAGTAATATCAAATTCTATTGGAATATAAAGATCTTTTTTAATCTCTTTAGATATTGATTCAGAGGAAAAAAGAGTAACAAGCTTGTCATATCTTCGCGCTAATCCGAAGACCTGATAGCCTGACTCTATTAATTTTATAACAGTAGCTTTACCAATACCACTTGAAGCTCCAGTTACAATAATTGATTTTCTCAACAATTTATTTATTTTCAAGACTCCTCAGAGATTATTATATCTCCCTCTATGCTATTATTTCTTGATTATATCGATATTAAAATAAGATATATTAGCTCTGTTCATAAATATGTCAGCAATACAAATAGCAATAAGCTAAGGAAGTTCTATTGAACAGAATAGAGACCTAATTAGGATATTATTAACAAGATGGATAGCAAGAATTAGGAAAACATTGTGGAAGCATTGATAGATAATGCTATAGAGGCTGCTGCTGCAGGTGCTTCCAATGCGACATTATCATTGCCATCATCGGTATTCTTAGGTCAATATAATCAAATAGATACCTACAGAATAGAAGATTCATGTTATGTGTTATCATAATAAAAGGGGATATTGCTGATTGATTTATAACACAGCAAGAGTAATTTTTTTCTACAATATCCATCACTTGGTATTGCGGTAGCCATATTGATGCAAAATTGTTCCATTTACTTTTAATCAATTAATCTTTCATTGGTAATTATGCATATATGTCTGCTACGAACCAGATGTCATAAAAGATGATGTAAATGTTCATTGATTTTTAGATGATCTAGTTGATATATTGTCATATAATTTATAATTTGTAACATCACAGGAGCAGTGGACAAATTAGATTACGTGTAAACTGCATATGTTGACAAATATTGAATACTGTGTGAGAATGTAAAAGAAACTATTATTTTATATCTTCTATGTAAAATTTCTTTTTCTTTAGTTATATGAAAAAAATATTGGTTATGACAGCAACAAGTGCCGATATTTATGTAACGCCGAATTCTACTGTGGCTTCATTAGTACAGGTAGCATCGCCACTACATCTGTTCTTTTGCTCTTGTTTGAAACTGAAGCCTGTATCGCCCCCGTCTCCATCTTCTTCAAAGTTTGCACTAGCTTGTTGCATTGTACTGATATTATACTTAGTCCTGCTGACAGTATTGCCACTGCTCCTATGATTCCAATCATTAGTAAAGTTGTGTTCTTCATATAACTTCTTATGTGAGTGTTATTACTAATGGTATATTTATTTTCAAAAAATTAATTCTGAAATTATTTAATAGATATATCATAGATATGAAAGTATAGAAAATTTTCAAACTACTTTATGACATAATATAAATCAAAAAAGTTAATAAGATATATTAATCGCGATATTTACAATTTTTAAAATATTCCAGCAATAATGAAATTGAGCACTACTCCCGTTATGCGGATTATTCAATGAATATTAGAAAAACTATTAGGAAGTAAAATAAAATTCTAAATGTGTATCACATCTATGCTAAAATATGGTGGTCAATAACACTTGACGCCAATTCAAAAAAAGGGAAATTAGGATATGAGACACAGCACACAGATAATTAGCAGCAGATCAAACAAAATAACATCTACAAAATTCGATATTAGTTTATCCAATATGTAATGAAATTCTGGGTATAACAATTGAGGCAAATCTATGTCTTATATTCCACCTAACCCGTGAATTAATTTTTTACAACTACTTCTACTGTGAACTATTCTTCTTGATATAATCATACATTATCATTATCAGTCATCATCTACATTTCAAAATCTATCTACTCAAAATTTACCTACAGAATAAAAAAGCGAGATGATGATGATCAGAATAAACATAAAGAACAAGAACGATAAAAAGAATCTGGAGAAATAATTTGACAAGATTATAACATACCTTAATTTTTTTCTTTCATCATTAACTAAAATCTTTTGTTATTTGGCCCAAGTAAGAAACATAATCATAACTGACACACCCATTATCAAAATAGTAATCCAACCAATTACATTTGATATTCTTCCATTGGCTTTACTTTGCATTATTTTTTTATCATTAGCAATCTTCATGATTGCAATAAGAATAGGTACAGCTACAACTGCATTAATAACGGCTGCATACACTAGAGCCTTTATTGGATCTATATTTATGAAATTTATACATAATCCTATTAGGGTTGCTGCAGATACTGTCACGTAAAATGCTTTGGCATTTTTGAATTTCTTATAAAGACCTTGTTTCCATCCAAATCCGTCTGCTAATGCATAGCCAGCGGATCCAGCCAAAACCGGTACTGCCAATAGTCCGGTACCTATTATACCTAATGCAAAAACTACTTCTGATATCTGTCCTGCATTTGGAAAAGACTTTACAAGCGGTTCTAGCGCATTTGCTGCCTGTTCCGCTGTCTGTATATCCGTTATACCATTAGCATAAAGGCTTCCTGCCGTGGTTAATATTATGGTCCACATAATAAAATGAGAAAATGCTATACCAATTGCAATATCTGATCTCATTACCTTGACTTCCTTTTGGCTAACGTGTGGTATATTGGCTTTATCCCTATCACCACTACTAATTTCTTTTATCTTATGTTTGGCAACATCTTCTTCAGCTTCCTCTGAAGCCTGCCAGAAGAACAAATACGGAGAGATTGAAGTTCCAAATATAGCTACAAACATCATTGCAAATTCAGGTGTAAATTCTATGTGAGGCACTATGGTTGCAACTATAATTTCGTTCAAGTTACCACCGACAATTATTGCAGTTATGAAATATGCAAAAAGAGAGAGCGTTAGATACTTCAGTATCTTTACATAGTTTTTATAAGGAACTCGAATTTCTGCCCAAGAATAAATGCTGCAAAAGAAATAGTAGCAACAATAAATGGTATTTGAGGAAATATGAGTCTGACTGATGCTGACATAGCGCCAATATCAGCACCAATATTTATTGTGTTTGCAATAAAAAGAAGGCTTACAATTGGAAAAACAATTTTTTTAGAGTATTTTTTCTTTATGACTGCTGCTAATCCTCCACCAGTTACAAGTCCTATGCGTGCACACATTTCTTGAATAACTGTCATAATAGGATACTGGAATAGAACTAGCCATAACATTCCAAAGCCAAACCTTGCACCAGCTTGTGAAAATGTTGCTATTCCTGATGGATCGTCATCTGATGCTCCAGTTATTATTCCAGGTCCTAAAGATTTTAAGATTTGTTTTAGCTTCGGTGACAGTAAATGTGGTTTTATTGAGAATAGGTGTCTAAGGTTGACCTTTTTTTTATTATTTTTACTTAATTCATGTTCCCTTCTAATATCTTCAACCAATATTTTTCACCATGTTTGAACTATGTTTTCCCATTATTGCAAATATTCTAAAGTTATTATAATCTATATAACATCTTTTTTAAATACCACTTAACTATGTTATTACAGATTCTTTCTATACTTGCTGTCGTTATAATGACAATCTAGATGCTGAAACACCACCTAATGTTGTCTAATAATGAAACTGAAAAACACCTTGTTTCGCATTGAGGATAGCGCCTAGTCTCTTCATGGAATTAGATTATCAGAATTATTACTATAACTAGGAATATTTAATCATATACTGATACCTGTGTACATAAATGGAAACTAGGTGAAGATAACCTATGAAGATAAGACCAATTTTGGATGATGGTTATTATATCTTATAGAGGTTATTCTTGCAAAATTGACATAATGTGACCGTTAACAAATTCTGTCTCTTTATTAAATCGTTCTTGTGAATTCATTATTGTATCCTACTTTCTCCTCCAATAGCTTAATTATATAATTATAATTTTCAAGCGAATGGTACTCAATTACCACATTCTTTATCTTCTGTTGGGTTAATGTGTTGATTGCACCTTTTAGAGCTAAAACTTCTGCACCTTCTACACATCTATTTTAAGTAATGAGATTTCATTTACGCCAGCTCATTTATTCAAATAATATTATCGATTTCATTATTCTGTGAATGTGCCCGCGTTATTATATCTAATATTATTATTATCATTTTAAATTTGACCTAAAATAAAGCCAAGTAATAATTATAGAAGTTTGCCTCTTTTGTGGCTGGCTAAAGAAAAAGAAGAGATAAACATGAAAAATCCAATTCTTTGGATTTAGCAATGGCATAGATTATCATATATAGTCAAACACATTTCACAATAATATTTCTCCCTTGAGGTACGGATAATTTTTATATTCTTGCTTTTGTTTGTTCTCCAACAGCTGTTACATCTCAGTACAAAATTACTAATGGCTGGATCCCATTCCTCCATAGATGCATTATATTGTGTCATCTGAGATATTTAAATGATAAATGCAATGTTCGATCAATTACGTCCTACAATAATATGTATTGCAAATATGAATAAAATCTGTCTTATATTCAACCTATTGCTAATTATAGAATTGGTATTATATATTATACATATTATATTTTAACAAACTGTCATTGAATTACATGCTGTCAACTATTATTTCTGATTAGATCTTGTTCATCCGTTTAACCTTCTTCTTATAGCTAATTCCCATTAGTGATATTTGTATCCTCTAAATATTATTTTGTGTACCTTTTACTATGGTAGGAAAATCAAAAGGTAACAAACAAGTAAACAAGAATGCAGCCAAAGAAAAGAGCAAAGACTCTAATAAAAACAAGAGAATGGCAAAGATCAAAAATGATTTAGGAGGAGGCCAGTCAAGAGGTAAAAATAAAAAACAGAAATAAAATATAATATAATTGTTAAAAATGTGCCTAAACAGACTGATTTGAAATTTTATTATATACTTCTTTTTAATCCGAAATTGTAGTGACTGCAGTGACTGCAAAGTGACTGCAGATAATTTTTGATCTAACAAAATTATTATGTATATTATTATTTTACACTTCTAACCATTATTTTTTCAATATAATAATAGGCAATATTGAACCAGCTTGAACACTTCGCATACTTTGACTGACTCAATTTGAGTACAATAATCAAGTTAGATTTGATTTATAAAATCTTAGCCGTAAACATTGATAATATACCAAAACCAGACAGATATCTATGTATGTCTTGTGTAATATATACATAGAAATGTATATGTATATTAACTCCTTCTGATAGTGTTGAAGATTTGGAAATAAAAAGGCGTCCAACTGGAGTTACTGTTATTGCGGTTTTAATTATAATTGGTGGTATTCTATCACTTTTGGCTGGAATTGGAGGAGTTGCAGTCGGATCTTTATTTATATCGCAGATCACTGGCTTAGTTTTTGTTATAATTGGTGCTATCATATTAGCAGTAGGAATTGGATATCTTGCTATATCTTATGGATTATTAAAGGGAAAAACATGGGCATGGACTATAACGGTGGTATTGCTGTTTATTGGAATAGCTATCAATGTATCTTCGATTATTTTTGGAAGTCTTGCTATTACTGTTGCTATTAACATGGATATATCTACCTTCCTTACAGCTAACAGTGGTAGTATTGTAGGCATAATTATCAGTGGCATAATTTTGTATTATCTGTATAGACCTGATGTCAAGTCATACTTTGGTAAAATATCTGCGTAATCATTTTGGTCTATTGTTTATAATTTATAGGCAAAGATTGAAAAGTATATCTTCGGAATATTAGGTATCCCATTTAAGCCAAAGTCAACTCTGCCTCATATTCTACCGTATCTGTGTCATCTTCATTTTGCTACTCAGACTAAAATGCTTCATTTTTGCTTTATCCTCTTTGACTGACTTCTCCATATTCTCTTCAAATATCTCAATTAGCACATTGAAGAATAATAAAGTCCTAATATGCTGATGATAATCAATGAAATCTAATGAGCCTCCGAGAATATCAGTAGCACTCCAAAAATAGCTATTGAGACAGATTCGGAAAACATCTAAGTATGAAAAGGAAGGTTTTATCCTATATAATAGTATAAATTTCTTTTAGTCTTATAAAAAATATAAGGTGCGGCTATAGAAGAACTGCTACTAATAATATTTAGCTTCTATTCAAATGTTATTGCATAGTGGTATTGGCTCATCAAGTTAGGCTACGACTGCAGAGGGAAAGATACTAAGTCATCCATAACCGGCTCACCGAATGTTATTGTGCCATCGTTAGTACATTCCGCATTACCCCTACATTTGTTCTTTTGCTCTTGTTCGAAACTAAAATCCGAATCCTGTGCACTTGCTTGTTGTTGCATTGCAATAGGTACCACAGCTAGTCCTGCTGACAGAATTGCCACCGCTCCTACGATTCCAATCATTAGTAAAGTTGAGTTGTTCATTTTATTTTCTTATGAAGATGGATGTACCAATAGTTTATTTATTTTTAAAAAATTAATACTTAGTTTATTTAATAGATACATAGTAGATATAAAATTATAGAAAAATATATAATTTTTAATATCCATCACATAATTCAAAAATGTTTTTAAGTCACATTAATCTCATTCAAAAGGCAAGAAATTTATTATACAAGGACTTTTTGAGCACTACTCTCGTTGTGCGGATTATTCAATGAATATTAGAAAGCTATTTGGAGGTAAGTAAAATTCTAAAAGTGTATCACATATATACTAAAATATGGTGGTCAATAACACTTGACGCCAATTCAAAAAGATAGACCGGGATATGAGACACAGCACACAGATAATTAGCAGCTGATCAAACAAAATAACATCTACCAAATTCAGTATTAGTTTATCGAATAGTAATGAAATTCTGGATATAATAATAGAGTCAAATCTATCTTACATATCATCGGATCCCTTAATGACATTACTTCGTACAGGTCTCAGTATTTTTTGGACGCATAAATAATTAATTATTCTACAATATTTCTCTAAATGTAAGGATATGAGCATATTGAACTTGAGAGAAAATCCGCAGAGGTAATACTATATGCATTATACTCATATTTTCTCGGTTAAGTTTGAGGAAAAAGAAAGGAAAGAAACCATGTTGCTATACTGAAGTGGGTTCAAAGATTTAATCCAAAACATCTTTACTTTTGGAAAAGAGTATCAACTTTCAATCTGATTTCCAATAGTATTGTCCGCTATGTCTTCAAAAGAGACTCTTCGATGAATTTTTGATATTTTTCCTTTGGAGCAGCTCCTATAGTTCTTGCAACTTCTTTTCCTGCTTTAAAGAGAATAAGCGAAGGAATCGATTGAACGCCATATCTCATTGCTATTTCTTGATTTTCATCAACGTTGAGTTTTGCTACTTTTATTCTATCTCCCATTGTCTGCGACAACTGTTCTATAGCCGGCCCAACCATTCTGCAAGGACCACACCATTCAGCCCAAAAATCAACGAAAACAGGTAGCTCTGATTTCAATACATCATTGTCCCATGAATTTGTTGTTGTGTGCACTACATTGTACTGCGAATTTTGCATATGTATTACTTAACAAAACATCTATTTTAATTCCTAAGTGATGAACTGGTTATCTGATAAAGTAGTGGTAAGTCAGCAAAATTATATAATTTTGCATTTTTATAGGATTCATATCTGCTTGAACCCTATAGTTGAGTGGATTCAGCTAACAATTCAAAAAATTAGTCAAATACGAAATTCATTAGTAGAAATAAAGGTATTTTTGATACTAATACTTAGTAAACACACGTCGTGGTGCCAGTGGGATTTGAATTTTTGCTGGTAGAGGGGTTCAGTATATTTTAACGACCCCAACTAAAAGAAGGTAATATTCATCAAATATATAAATCAATTCAAATTCAAAACGGCTCTGTTTACTTAAGCCATCATCTCCGTATTATGATAATCAACGAAAAAATTGAACCAATTTCTGATATGTTGTAGTTTACATTTTTCTTTTCTACTAAAGGAAAGTAGTCATGATCAAAGCTTTCGGTTCTATCCTTTTGATGTACTCTGTATGGTTCTTTCAATCATGCTTTTCTCATAGGAGGAATGCAGATGATGATATTCATATTCAGGAATTTACAAGCCTGTGGATAGATACCATGTACCACTACCATCAGTAGAGACTGGATGTTTTCCATATTTCCTAACCAATTCTTGTTGTAGAAATCGTTCAGCAACAAGCATTGTTCTTTCAAAGGAAATACGAATACCAAGAATTATTTTATCTATTGGTTCAATTGCAATCCACAGCCATACAAATTCATTACGAACTTTAAGCAAAGTTTCATCTATAATAAATTCTGATAATACCTTCTTTCTCTTTTGAGATATCTTACTTGGCTTATTATATCGTTGAATCCAGTTCCAAATAGAAACATGGTTTCTTTTGATAAATGCAGACAAATGTTCTGATGTTTTCCTAAGAGAAAGACCTGAAAAATATAACTTTAATGCATAATAATAGATATACTTTGAAGATGTTCTATTTCTTTTGAACATAAAGGGAATTAGTATATTGAAAGCTATAGGTTTAACCTTAAGTGAACAGAGCCCAGAAAACACATCATAAAACTATAAATAATATATATCATG
>CAWIMJ010000017.1:0-67433 GCA_963837175.1 uncultured Nitrososphaeraceae archaeon | reverse complement strand
AGATAACACTCCTCATGTTAACATCTCTATTTAATCTTCTAGATATTTTGAGGAAGTATTATAACATGCAGATACTCAACAGCCTATTATGACTCTATTATTCTTAAAACGGTTAAATGATACCTTTGAAAAAGGCCAGAAGAACATGCATGTAATATAATTATGAGTATACAGTAATAATCAATTAGTGCGTACATCCGACAACTAAATAATATGATATTTGAGTCGATAAGTAGTAAATTCCAATTAAAGCTCAAAGATAGAGCAAATGCAGCAAATATTCTAGGTCAAGCATTAAAAGATGTAATAAAAAAGGAAGAAGAAAGGAAAGGCTCTATTGTCTTAGGAATCCCAAGAGGAGGAGTGATAGTTGGAGATATTATAGCAAGGAGATTATCATGTGAATTTGATATTATCATACCAAGAAAACTGCGTGCTCCACATAGTGAAGAACTTGCTATAGGTGCAGTAATGGAAGACGGTACTACTTATCTTAATGATACGCTTGTAAGAGAATTAAAGGTATCTCAAGAATACATTGAAAAAGAAAAAGCATACCAAATACAAGAAATAAAGCGAAGGTCATCATTATATCGTAATTCTCAAGACAGATACAAACTCAGAAACAATAAGTATGTAATCTTAGCAGATGATGGAGCTGCCACAGGTGCTACAGTTGTTGCTGCAGCTAGATGGATAAAGAAGAAGAATATTACTACTAATAATCCAAAACGATTGATAATTGCTATACCTGTAGCTCCAAAAGAGACTTTAAATTTATTAAAGAATGAAGCTGATCATGTGGAAGTAATTACAAGTCCTTCTACTTATAATTTTAAATCAGTAGGACAATACTATCAAAACTTTGAACCTGTAACAGATGAACAAGTTATCGATGTTATGAAAAGAAATAGAAGTTAATGTTTACCTTTAAACAATCAACAAAACTGTCGCACATAGAATAATGAAACGGTTCCATGACATGCAATCTAGCTAAAGGCCTTGAAAAGATGTTCTTAAATACTTCAGCTTTTACCAGAAATCTCTGAATTAGTGGACTATGTTATTCATGTTAAGATTTTTTGTTTCCATTCTATCTGTTTGATTTTATATGTATTATTACTCCGCAATATTACCATTATTTTCTCTTAGAAGATCTTCTAGTTTATTCTTTTCTTCATAGAGTTTCTGCAACTCTTGTCTTAATCGTTCATAAGCTTCATGACAATAATCAAGTGAATATTTTGCACCTGCAATCTCATTATTGAGACTATAGAGATAGTTCTTTGCTCTTTCTATATGCATGTCCAACTCATGTATCTTATCTATAAGCCATTTGTGCCTTCTTTCAAGCTGTAATATTCCAGAAGCATTATCCTCATCGGCTAGTTGAAGAAGCTTAAGAATCTGCTCTACACTAATGCCTTCTTTCTTTACTCTTCTGTATAACTCTATAATGTGTAGGAGATCATCTCCAATCTCTTCATATATTAAATTCAGTTTGTGTAATCGCTTTAGTTTCCAGTATTCTCTGTATAATATGGTTGCTTCTGATTCTCTTAAGTTTAGTGCTATAGCTACTTCTACAGGGCGCTTACCATTAGAAAATAAGTCGTAGGCATTGGAAGATATCTCTCTTTGCTGCTGTAGATCTTTATGCCTCTGTCGTTTTGATTCCTCCTCTCTTAAGATAGGAGATATATCACGAATCGACATCCTTTCTATCCTTGCAATCTCACGTGTAGTCTTTCCCTGATTATAGTATAGATCGATAACCCGTTTCTTTCTTTCTTCGCTGATTGTCATTTGTTATTTTTTCCCTACACTATAAATAATTCACCTTTATAAGACTTACATTTTATTGATACCAATTGATACCATTTTTTACTGTCTGATTTCATCTAATATCTTCTAAACAGGAACATTCGTAAAATCCTTCCATTTGATCACTTTAAGATTTGAGTTGAAATGAATGGAATGAATACTTTAATATAACAATTATAAAATATTAGTGTAATCTTATCTTTAAATGCCTTTGAAAATCTACAGAAAAATAACCCTTGTTATAACATTCCTCTCAGCGGTATCAATATTAGCATTCCATCAATAATCCCTACATTAGCATTATTCACTAATAGTAATATAGATGGAGGAGAAGTTGAAGAATTCTTCAAGTTCTTATTGTAGTTGCAGCTGCATAGATTTTGCAACAACTAATGCTGTCTTTCTAACTATAAATAATTGCAATCATTGCTAAGAATATCAAAATAATTAATACAATAAGTACTATCCCACGCTTAGACGACTTCTGCTCCAAGAACCCCCTTGTCTTTTTAGCATGACAATTTGGACACAATGCTTGACAATTAGATATGTCATTGTTAGTTCTGTTACCATCTATATGGTCATAGTCCCATACTCCTGTACTTCTTTTGCAAATGGCGCACTTGTAATTTTGATCCTTTAACACTTCCCTTTTGACGTCGGCTGGAAAGTACCTTCGTTTTTTTGTCCTGTGTGTTAAATTCCATATTATTCCTACAATAATAACAATGAATACGAATACTCCAAATGCAGTATAATCAGAGGAATTGTTAGGCTCTGTTTCATTAGATATCCCACTCTGTGCTATAACTGGGGTATTCACATATCCTATTACAAGATAACTAATGACAATTCCAAAATAGGTTAAGCCTGCTGTGTGATTTATAAGTAATTAGTCAACTCCGTTAGGCCATTTTGGAAGATATTATCTAAAAACTTTGTCGACTGGTAACTGCAAATCACCGGATTACGGAAGTACTTGAACCAAATTGACAGAATTTATAGCCCAATTCACATTAAAGACACAAAATCATTAAGAATTACTAACCCAGCGGGTGTATACGCTTACTATGTATTATTTCTCAAGTTTAATAAAAGCCTTAATAATTCAACATATTTTTCAATAAGAGAAGCAAATTATAGTTGGATCATTCGCAGTCAGTATTTTGTAAATTATATTAATCATTTGAGGGTCAGATGTTAGCGTCTGGATTAACGCTGTAAAAGCTACTGATATTACTTGTTTGTTTTCTGATAAAACAGCCTTAACAGAGTTAGGTAATGAAGCAATTTTACCGATTTTTGTAGTAGTTCATAGTCTAACTGGCATTTGTTTTGTATTCCTCCAATTGGTGGTTGTATATTATTGATTGCAATATGTGAAGCCGTATAGTTATTGGACTAAACGAATTAGACATATGGATATGACCAATAATTATTAATCTATTAAATATAGAGACGATATATATATGTTACCATAAAATGGTAACCGTCATGTTTCAAACACTGGAAGGAAATAAGTTATACTATTTGAAAGTGGATATCTCTAATAGAACATTTGTAATAGCCATAAAGTAAAATCTAATTGAATAAATTATGATTTAGAAATAGAATATTTTTATTAGTGATTAATATTATAAATTGCAGCACAGTGCTGCACTCGATTAAGCTATTATAAATTCAAAAAAATGAATTGAAAAAATAACAAGTCTTAAAAACAAAGAGCATTGATATCTATGGGATAAATTACAATGAGCAAAGTTAATTGGGTCTGCGCAACATGTGGACAGGATTTCACCAGGATTTACAGCGCCAATAGACATAATAATCATTTTCACTATGGGAATGGAATAATTGTTCGGGTCCTAGAATACGTAATTGGAAGAATAAATGGTCAATTTCCAACAGCATTATCTGCTAATAATAATAATTCATCAACAAGAATTAGTAGAAAATGGTGGCATAACAAAAACGACGACAATAGCAGCAGCCCATTTATTGGCAACAATAATAATAACAATAATGGTCTTCGTGGTGAGAGTGGTAACGGTGGATTTACAACCATTCCAGACCAGACAAGAGATAAGTTAGGCTGTGGAACTTTAGGACAACCAATCAGGCATAACAATAATGTGTATAAATATATTTCAAAGAAAGGACCACCTCAATATCGCACCAATCCATTTTTGCAATCACTATCATCAATATCCGCCGACAAATCATCTCATACAAAACAGTCTGACCCCTTCGAAGAATTTCAAGAAAGAATAACAAAAATTGCAGAGATCAAAATGTTATTAACTCCATATTCTCCTCATCAAGAAATATGTAATATATTACAAATGTTGGCTGTGGAATGTATCAATAGTGGAAATGACAATTTTCTGGATCAGAATTTGAAAAAAGTACGTCAGACAGTAAAGATTAGGCAAGCTCTAAATCAACTTTCGTCTCCAGATCTGCCTTTACCTGTGAATAGCAATAATAATATGGCTACTGATAGGCCAACTTCTTTAATCGGTAATAGCACATTTATTGCTCAAAATAACTTCCAAAATTATCGTCCTTATTCTTCTTCTCCTTCACCTCCACAACAACCACAACAACAAGGACAGAATTTTCAATCAATAAATCTTCTTAGTTTGTTACTACCACCAAAGAATTTAGATGAGATAAACAACTGGAGACCTAAAATTCCTCCAGAACCCATAAGAATAAGTGATGTATCCAATAATTCCTATTAGGTATGCTCAACTATTGATCTCTTTTTGGAATTCAAATGTATCACCGCAAGGTCAACTTTTTTTCTAATTTGAATCTAAAAATAGACTGCTTTTTACTTGCCTTTGGTTAAGTGGACTGGGCGGGATTATATCCCTTGTGGTAAAGGGGTTCATTCTATTTAGTTATTTCATGAAAAAAGTTCAATGGGCCGGGTCGGATTCGAACCCTCAGTTCGTAGTCTTTGTTTGCTGGGATTCATGTCGATATAATGATGACGCTACCAATTAATCGTTGCTGATCTAACAAGAGTTATAGAAAGGCATAAAGTAACAGTCTTTACATAAATAATATCAATCATCATTTTTCACCACAACTATATAGATAATTATAATAAGGAAAATACACAAATTTTGGTATTCTTTGAGAATGCCAATTAAATATACCGAATACGGAAAGAACACAAATAACAAGCATGTACTATTTGTTCATGGCCTTGGAGCATCGTCTCTTGCTTGGAGGGATATTCCAGTCTGCATTGTCAAACTATTTTCATACTATAAATGTTGATTTGATAGGCTTTGGCGAAAGCGATATGCCAGTGGAGGGAGACTATACAATCAAAGGATTTAGCAAATTCATTGCTAATTTCCTTAAAGAAGAAATTAAGATTGGGGAAAATGAGAAAATAAGTATAGTGGGCCACTCATTAGGAGGCTATATAGCAGCACAATTTGCCATAGAGAATAGAAGGACGATAGAAAAGATTGTATTGATAGATTCCTCAGGCTTGCTTGAAAAACCCACCCCATTGCTGGAACAGTATTTGGATGCTGCAATGGAAATGGAGCCAGTATTAAGATACAAGAAATTGAAAAAAGTATTAGGTGCTATATATGCACACCCTTCCTTCATGCCTCCTATCGTAGTTGACAAATTTGTTGAAACAATTATAAAAGAAGGCGCAAGGAATGCGTTTAAAAGAGCCTATGAGAACAGTACAAGAACACATATTGAACTAGAAGGATTCCAGCAGATTCAAGATGTTCCTTGTTTGTTAATATGGGGTGAAAAGGATAGTCTAATACCAATTGAATATTGTGAGAAGTTCAAACAGAATCTCTCAGGATCCGAAACTCAAAATCTAATAATAAAAGATACGGGTCATGCACCATTTGTTGAGAGGACTGCATTGGTATATGAAAAATTACGTACATTCTTAAGCTAAGACAAAAATAGGAAGAGTATATACATTAGATCTTTAATAGAAAGGCAACAACCAAAAGTAGCGTCGATTTCCGTTCTTAGAAGTATGTTACTAAGATAAAGAGAAGATTTATGCAGGTTCGGTGGGATTAGGTCCCTGCATATACACGGGTCCTGATGATTTCCTGTTATTTAGTTATTTCTTTCATGTCAATATTTCCTCATTAATCAATCAGACTCATTTCGACTGAAATTGCTTAAGTCTTCTGAATCGCTTATTTGAATAAATCGCAATAATGATATCAATTCACTCTAATGTTGAACACAAATTCTGATAATCATTTATTTACTCATGTACAATTAATACAATATGAAAGTGCAAATAAACAAGCCAATTGTCAAACGTCCAATTAGAAATATAGAGTTAGTCAGAAAAGGTAGAGGTTTTTCAAAGCCTGAGCTAAATGAATCAGGACTAAATAATATCAGAATTGCAAGGAAGAGTGGAATACCAGTTGATGTATTGAGGAAAACAAAGATTTCTGAAAATATTGAACAGTTAAAACCTATTGTAAAAGAAATCCTAGATTCTAGAAAAACAGCAGGGAAAAAAGGGAGTAAAGAAACGTAGTTTTTGACTAAGAAGAAGAATAAGAATAAGAAGTATTAATTTCATTCAATCAGAAATTAGGCTGACTGGTTGGTTGACTATTATTTTAAGTATAACTTTTCGATTAATTCTTTAATTATCTTTTATTGCTAAAATATTAATCCGTATACATGTAATAGAGGATAATGGGGTTCGATGGGATGTAGGACAGAATTGACTCTATTTTGCCATCCAGTATTCATCCTATCTATAGAAATACATTCTCAGAATACAAAGACTGAGGACGAAGGTGAACTAAATATCTCAGAAATCTATATAACATCTTTTTTGCAAAAGTAGGAGAATTTCTTGTTATTCATCTTTTGATTGGTAAACAAAAACTAAAGGTAGCTCCTTTTCCATCAGCACTATTTTCAGCCCATATTTTGCCATCATGTTTTTCGATTATATTCTTGGAAATAAATAATCCTAAACCAGTACCGCCTGTCTGTGATTTAGTAGTAAACTTTGTAAATAGCCTTGGTTGAATTTCAGGATCTATTCCTATTCCACCATCTTTTACACTTACTATAACTTGTCTAGTGCTACTACCATCATCACGATCACTATAATCTCTTCCTTCTTTTTCTTTATTCTTATCTTTTTGTTGTTGTGTCACTTTTGCAGATACCGATATAGTTTCCCCTTTAGTGAATTTTATAGCATTATTTAGTAGATTTGTAATAACTTGATATATTCTTACTTTATCTGCTTCTACAAATATAGCCTCCGTTGGTTCTACAAATAATATTTTTAATTTATTAGAATTGGAGATTTGCTTTTCTACATCTTTTATAATATTTGATATTTTTTCATTTATATCAAATTTTTCTTTATTTAAAATTAGAGATCCACTTTCAATTTTTGAAACATCTAATATATCTTCTGTTAGTTGCCGCAATCTTTTTGCGTTTCTAGAAATAACATCTAGAAATTCCTCTTCTTTTTCTATATTTATAATGGCCTTGTTATTACTATTGTTTGTTTCTCTCTTTCTGCATATCAGGAATTCAGATAGTGTAAGTATAGGCTGTATAGGGGTTCGCAGTTCATGTGCCGCCACATTTATAAATTCGTCCTTTAATTGATCTTTATGTTTTAGTTCTTCGTTTGCATTTTCCAGTTTCTTTGTTAATTCATTTTGTTTTTTGATATAGTTCTTTATAGAGTTCACCATAGAATTGAAGGACTCACTTAGAACTGAAAGTTCATCATTACCTCTGCTTTTAACTGATACTTCAAGATTTCCTCTCCTTACTTCAGACGTTGCAGTAGTTAGAGCAAATATTGGTTTTAATATCTTCATAACAAGGTAAAGCACAACAGCAGCAACTGCAATATTTAAAATCGCAAAAATTGTTTGCAGAAACATTGAGTTCTGCGAACTATTTCTTGCATACTCTCCTAACTTTGTAACCAATGCATTTGATGAATCTACTAAAGATAATGCTCTTGTTTCTAATGTTGTTTTTATAGCTTTGTCTATTGGTTCTGTTGTTGTTGATGTTGCTGTTGCTGCTGTTGGATTAATTTTTTCATTTGGTTTGA
Source organism: uncultured Nitrososphaeraceae archaeon (assembly GCA_963837175.1). GTDB lineage: Archaea > Thermoproteota > Nitrososphaeria > Nitrososphaerales > Nitrososphaeraceae > JAJNBK01. The sequence continues at coordinate 59,485 of CAWIMJ010000017.1, read as the reverse complement.
TTATATTGTTTGTTAAGATTGTTTTTAGTAAAACCCATTTCTGATAAATTATATTCCAATCATCAAAAAATTCTAATGGCAACGGTTTTAGATCTACATCTGATACCTTTCCACCTTGTCTTAATGCCAAGATGTTTGATTCCAATTGCTGTACTGCAGAGTTGATTTTAGATATATGATCGACTTTAGAAACATCACTACTATCCGCTAAAAAATATTCTGACATATGAAGCATGAGATTAGAGGTGAGGTATCGATTCTTTCCTGCAATATTTATTGAATTTCCTAAATAAGTTCCCTGTGATTCATAGTAAGAGAGTACACTAAAACTGCTAATAATGAAAATAATTTGAATAACAATTAATATTCCTATTTTTAAGCCTATTTTAGAACGTATCAATCTAAAAGCATTAGTGCCATCGTACTTTAACATGATTATGTATATTGGAGGATGTATTTCAACATTAAGATGATAAGTTATTATCATAAAAGCCCAAAATAAGGATATATTCGATTAGAGCTAGACTTAGGTGTGCTACAACATGGCCTCTAAATACACAGTGAAGAGAATTACTATACAAGAAGTAACTAATTGAGGCTGGGTCATAATTATTTCATTTTCATAAGCAATAAAGCTAGTCTATTGGAGTATGATATTTTGGTGAAAGACAATCATCCTCGCCAACAAACTAGCACATAAGAGATCTAGATCTATTCTAATTAGTATTTTGTATTTGATTGGCTTGATATCGTGGTCGAAACATGATAGGAGAAAAAATAAGAAATGTGGCAGACCATATGTCTATTCTTCCACTGTTATTTTGAGATGTTTTGTAGTACGTATCTGGTTTAGATTAGATTCGAACAGAGCATTACATGAATACCTTGCAATGGATCTATCATATAACAAAAAGGTAATGAAAGGATGTGGACTATCCAAAATACCATGCAGAAGAACATTTGATAGACGTCTTGCTTAGGGTGCAATTTACTTACAGCGTGTGACTGACTCTGTCACATGTGTCAGCAGTCACACGTTGTAAGTGTTTTCCGTGTAGAGAAGGACAAATAACTATTACTATGGAAATAAAAGTTTCTGTGTCTTTATTGTCTTTATACTATTCGAAATATATTATTATAATTCATAACACAAAAAGAAGCAAACAAACTGACATGAAATTAGTTCAATTATCAGATCTACATATTGGAGGAGCTTATTTTAATCAAGCCATATTTCGATACTATTATTGATGAAGTTAATAATAAACTAAAGCCAGATGCAATACTAATAACAGGAGATTTGACTGATGATGGGCTGATATCTCAATTTGAGCGTGCCCGTATAGAAATCAACAAGCTTGTTGATAGCTGTCCTAATGTGCTGATTTTACCAGGAAATCATGATTATCGCCATACAGGTTATCTTCTTTTTAAAAAATTCTTTCCTTCTTTTAAAACAATATTTATGAATTTAGGAATACACTAATCATAACTCTTGCTACCTCTAGACCTGACAGAGATGAAGGAGAGGTGGGTCACAGACAAAATCTATGGCTGGAAAAGATTCTAAGCAATGAAGAATACAAAGAAAAGACAACAACAAAGATTGTTGCAATGCATCATCATTTGATAGGAGTTCCAGATACTGGTACAGACAAGATAGTTATTGTTGATGCTGGTGATATTCTTAGAACCTGTCTTCAGGTACAAAGTAGATTTGGTGCTATGTGGACATAAGCATAGACCTTGGCTATGGAATCTAGAATCTTTAGATATTGCATATGCAGGAACAGCATCATCCACTAGGTTTAGAGGATTTTTTAAAAATACTTATAATATTATCGATATTAAAGATAATGGAAAGATTAATGTTGATATAAAAATAGTAGGTGGAAGAAGGTTTCCTCTTATAGATATAGTAAAAAATTATAGTCCAGTTCCTGAGACTTAAACTTCTTTATGGTTATTCTCAATTCTTTAAAGAGATAATATTGGTTGTTAATATTGTTATTTTTCCTTTTTATATGTCTCTGTGGGGGTAAAATTATTTTCAGCATGTTACCAGTCACATGACGGTGGTTACACTAACAGTCACACGTAGAAAGTATTTTTAACCCCAGAGAGAGGCATATACTTTTCTTCTTAAAGTAGATAAAATGCACATGATTCCTAACATTAAGGGTTAATAGTCATATGAGTATAATAACTGAAATAAATCTAAATAACAATAACAAGATCATCAGACTTGTAAAAGGAGACATAAGAGAAAGAGAAGTTGATGCCATAGTAAATGCTGCAAATCCTTATCTAAGACATGTCGGTGGAGTAGTGGCAGCCATTGTAAGAAAGGGTGGGGCAATAATACAGCAAGAAAGCAATAAGATAGGTTTTGTTCCAGTTGGTTTCGCCGCTATTACTACAGCTGGAAAACTTCCATGTAAGGCAATAATACATGCAGTTGGTCCTAGAATGGGTTCGGAGGTGTGTGAACTGATTTTGACACGATTTTGTAGTTCAAAAGAAAGAAATAAAACTTCCACAAAATTGCAAAATAATTGGTTTTAGAAATAATTTAGTAAAAATATTAATTCTGCATATTTCAACGTATAAATTAGTATAACTCAAATCTTCTTAAGGTTGTCGGTTTATTCCGTAGTAAGTATCTATGAGAATCATCATTATTAATTTATTAAAAAACACATATCTTTAATTCATTCAGATTAATTGATATTATAAATGCAGACAAACCTTCTTATTGATAGCCTTTTAGTCAAACCTAATACTAGCAAGATCCATCTAACTAATTGGAATCCAACTTATTTAAAAAGAATGGATAAGAAGGAAGCAGAAAAAATACTAAACCAAAATCTAATGAATCAGATGTCAGATTTGCAATACAAACTTTTTGCAGATAAAAGTCAATCATTACTAATAATTTTACAGGGGCTATCTGCAGCTGGAAAAGATAGTACTATAAGAAATGTAATGGGTGCTTTCAATCCACAAAGTTGTAGAGCTCTACCCTTTAGGGCTCCAAGTGAAGAAGAGCTTTCCCATGATTACTTGTGGCGAATACACAAATTAATCCCTGCAAAAGGTGAAATAACAGTATTTAATCGCTCTCATTATGAGGATGTTATAGAAGTAAGGGTTCGTAAATTGATATTAAAATCCATTTGGTCTAAGAGGTATACACAAATTAACGAATTTGAACGCTATTTACATGAAAATAATATCAAAATTATAAAACTATTTTTGCATATAAGCAAAGATGAACAAAAGAGAAAATTGGAAGAGAGAATGAGAAATCCTCTAAAACAATGGAAAATTACAGAAAGTGATATAACTGAACCGAATTATTATGAGCAATATATGGAAGCATATGAAGAAGCTCTGTGGAAATGTAGTACAGAATGGGCTCCATGGTATATAATTCCTGCAGATATAAAATGGTTAAGAAATTTTGCAGTGGCACAGATCATAGTCAATACTCTTGAAAGTATGAAATTAAAATTTCCAAAACCAAAGTTGATTTATCCAAGTTTATAAAAGAATAATTATTAATATTAATTGAATACTGTCTAGTATTATGGTTACTAAATAAAAATAAGTTAAAAGTCTAATAATAAAATAATCTTAATTATTAGTTTATTAAATCAACTATCTATAAGTTTAAAGGTCTTCAATTTCTCATTATAACAGGATTCGGTAACATAATATTAAAAGTTTTTATTATTGAAATATAGTATGGTGTCTAGTATTCTTTTTATTGGCACCATTTCCGAGATAGTCCAATCTTTACGATAATGATTAGAAGAAAATTCACTTAATACTAATACTATTTTTTCATTTGCTTTATATGATGTTAATATATGATATTGTTGATATGATTAATATTATATTGAATACTGACTGAGGAAAATAATCGAATTAATAAAAAACAACAAGAAGTAGATGCTAAAAAGAAAGAGATTGAAACCTCACTTGAAAATGCTTCTAATAAAACCATCAGAGAATCGAAAAAAGAGGCTAACATAATAGGAGATTCTGACAGTGAATAAATAAAATCATTATTCATTAATCCTTAAAAATATTTTATAATTTATTTTGCTAATATCATTGAAGATGGCAACAACAAGTTATGATGGAACATGTAACAATGGTGGTTCGAATCTATTTGTTTAGATAGAGGTAAGAAGAAATATTGATGGAATACCAAAGCCTGAAGTTTGGTGTTTAGATTATGTACGTAATAGTAACAATCCAACAAACAAGTAAATTTACTATTGCTAATTAGATATAGTAATTAATAATGTTTTATTGATCTAGAGACTTCATATCTAAATATGAGTCCAATTGGTTGACGGGCTCGGAGGTTTCCGTAATGATATCAATTCACGAAAAGGATTCTGAATTAGTATAAGAATAGGTTAAGTTTAAGCTTTTATTTTAATTAATAGCATTCAAATAATTTTAGATATTTCCTTCCAAATAATCTTTTAAAGCTATTTGAAAACTATTCAATACAAAGTGTTAATATAATTAGCTTTTTCTCTGGTGTCTTCTAGCTTTCTCTCTATCCTCTAACTTTCTTAACAATTCATCTGGGAGTTTATTATAGTTAGAAGCTAAGGCTTCGGATATACCGATAACTGCTTCTTTATTATCAGCCATCTTGAATAGCAATTCATTTCTTATTATTTTGAAGTGCACGGTGATTGCTACTCATCCTTTTCATCCTTTATACCATCCAGTAGGAGCTCTATCATTTGCTGCTTTCCTTCCGCTTGGAATACCACGTGTTATTCTTCTTCCAAATAATAATCGGAGCATCACTGTTCATTTCTACAAATAGTTTTGTCGCTTTGTAATAATTGACAATAGTAGAGTATAATATTTCACCCTTCCTTGCTCTTTCCTTTTGAAGGGATATAAATTGCATAATAGAATTCTGAGCCCATTGCGGATTTTGTTTTGCTTTTTCTAAAAATTCTTTGGATTGCTGTTCCAAATTACCCTTAATCTTGAGGAAGTCCAAAAGTACTTTTAATCATCTTGGATACTGCCTCCTTGTTTCTGGAGCCTTTAAAGCATAAAGAAAAACAGACAATGGATGACTTTCTTCTTCATACTGTGTTGATAATGCCAAATTGTTCTAATATATTATTGAAGTGGGCCGTAAATAAGCATCGTTATCAAAATGGGCCGGGTCGGATTCGAACCAACGACCCCCGCCATGTCAAGGCGGTATCTTAACCAAGCTAGACCACCGGCCCAGGTATTTGATTTGAAATTTCCAATGACCTAAATATATATTCGCCGATAAAGTTAAAACTACCTTTAATTCAAACTCGAGCAGGCCTTTCAAATAGTCCAAAAGAATACTCGAAGTCATCACATAATTTCTAACCAATTTCATACTATTATTACATCTGCTCCCCATATCAGGGTCATCGACATCATGATTCTGTCTCTAACTAAGTAGGATAGAAGGAAATTGCCAAGAAATATCTTAATTACTCTCAAATTTAATTCATTGCAAAAGGTTGCTAATTAAAGGTTGAAGTTTATAAGTAATTTTGTTGGTGATATAGAAGACCTAAAGATAAATTGCATATTATTAATTTGATAACTTGTATGAGGTACATTTTTCTAGATGATATCATATAGTAAAGAGGAAATCCAATAATGTCTAGTTCAAAAATAACTCCTCTGATGTCTATAAGTATTATTTCAAATTCCCATTCTTTTGCTAATTTAGTTATTATTTTGCTAATTTAGTTACTATAATACAGTAAGACAAGGCAATGGGTAGAAGAAAAAATATTCTACCAGATATAGGATAATAAAGCCAGACAGTCTAGACAAGAAAAATTCTCCGTATCGGATATCAGATTTGGTCTCCGTACTCCGGATAGATCAATGACAATAGTCATTGAGATTTGTGTGATTCAAATCTTCGGCTTGCCCGTAGGGCATATGAAAAAGGCATTGTTGGGCAAGTATCCTTATAAATAAGGGTCTTCAAACAACTCTACTAATGCCTAATTATACTAAACCAATAGCATATCTATGTAGAGAATATATAACTGAATTATCAGATAAACAGATCAGAAAAGAGGCTTGCTATCGAGTATTAAGTTGAATATAATATCATAAATATGAAAAAATAACTGTATGCAAAACTAATTTATAGGAAAATTCCTGTAATATTATTGATGATACCAAATAGCGAGTTTATAATTTGCTTATTAAAAATATCACAGTTATGAGTTATTCCGAAGTATATTGTTCCAAAGTGCAGATAATATATAATCGGCTATTAATTGGTAATTTGATACGGCAGGCATAATGCATTGAAATTTGGAGCTGATAGAATTAATATGAGAAATGAGAAATTTAATCAGTTTCCATATTCTAGGCGTACCCCTAACAGTAAATCATTCAGCCTATATTATAATGATCTTGCACGATGGCTATTCATAATATTAACCTTTACTGGGCTTTTATCTACAGGTTGGTTTGGAATTCCACTTGTTCCTAAATATTTTTTATATAATAAGATTGACCTTATCGCAGGTTTATTCACTTTGTTTAGTGCTCTAGGCACTATTTGGGGAGTCATGGCATATCGCGAATTTTCACGAGCTGCCGATGTAATAAACTCAGCAAGAGACCTTGCACGTAAACTCGACCCTATGATAGGTGATTATGAATATCGTTCTTATAATCCTGAAACGAAAGAATATGAAAATGGATATGTTCCACTTGGACCGATAGATTTTTGGGACAAGGAAACTCAGGTTCCAAACTGGCTGGATAAGGGAAAATACTGGAACATTTTGCTTGGCCTTCAAACCGGCAATAAAGAAATTATGTTACAAGTAGTACGAGATCGCGACCTTCCTTTTACCACAGGTCGACGTAATGTTGCCGTTACTATCAAAGAATTACTACCTGGGACTAGATCTTCTTCCAGATTACGACGACGCTATCGCTATAGAGTAAAAATTCCTCAATGGTTAGTAATTAACACTGAACGTGTCAGATTTGCCAATGAGAAACGAAAACTGAATTTAAATGATTTAGAATTAAGCTCGCTCATAGCAGACCTTAACAAAAAACTCGTATTAGCTGCAGCTGAAATTATAGAACGTGAAAAACCACGAATCCAATATCCATGGAAAACAACTACACTGGGAATTTATCTCAACAAAAGTCTGCCAGTTCGAATTATATATAGACAGGTTATCAGGTATTTTCCCGGAGCAAAAAAACATACCGTTGACGATACAAACGAGAATCTTGCAAATATTAAAGATGATGATTTGGTTGCTGCCATAATCCAAGTTGCCTTACAGAAAGGAATACCTGAGCATAGGATTGAAAATATTAAAATTCTTATTAGTTTCCTAAAAAATATTTATACCAAGCATGGTATTGGTGAAGGCTCAAGTGAATATCACAACTTACACCATAGTTTGGAAGTAGCTTATATTAGCTTGCAAATGCTACCCAAAGAATTTCATGGCCACAGCTTCAATTCAAAAGATTACGAAATAATTCTTGTAGCAGCACTTTTGCATGACTATGACCCTGACCAAATATACATTAATATGGAAAACAATGAAACCCAACAGCCAAAGGGCCCTAAAGTCCAGAGAACTATTAATGAGATATATAAAACAAGAATTCATGACGCATATTTTACAATGAATAAATTAGAATTTGAAGATTATTTCCGGGAGTATAAATCTACGTTATTACCCCCTATAGAATTTGCTACAACTCATCCAGAATATGTCAAAGTTGAATGGAAGCCTAATGAAAGCAGAATTGTAGAGGCATTAATCTGGCGCACTGATTTCCCATATTTTAAACAAAAACTAGCTCAGGAAAAGTTTGAGCAACTCATCAGCCAACTTGATAAGAATGGATATGATACTATTAAAATAAAACTGCTTGCAGAGATTCTATGGCTAGCTGATCTTGCCGTAACTTACATGGGTTCTGACCCTATTAGAGCATGGGATAGAGTAAGTAATCTTTATGATGAATTATATCTTCCTAAATTCGAAGCAGTTTCTAGAACAGATGCATTTTTTTCAGATTTTGCTGAGATCGAACTCTTTAAAGAATTAATTCACATGCGACACTTTCCCGATATCTTTAGACAACGATGGAATTTAGTATATCAATTCTTTCACGAAGGCAATCCTTCCACACAGCTGAATAGAACCATCGTCAAGGCGAGAAATTTGTATCTCAGGATTAATATAGAATTGGAAATGCGAAGTGGCGAGATGCTACATAACATTGCAATAAATAATTGGGCAGAGTATTTTATCGGCATTGGAAAAGATCAGAGTGAAGTATTGCGAGCAAAGTCTAAGTTTGCTGATCTTGATCCTCCAAATGCTTCAGCCTTCTGGGGGGACGTACATAAGCTGGTACCTAATATTATAGATAAATCAATTGATAATTTCCTTATGGTTTTACCTGAGAATTTTAAGCCGCTCAACTCAATGGAAGAAAAATTATCTCTGAGATCTTTGCTTGCAAGTATGCTATCAAAATTAACGGCCAGAGGAACACTGCAGATACTAACTGATTTGGAAAAAGATAGCATGAAGTTCAAGGAATTGATAACGATCATAGTTGATGCAGGTTTTCACTTAGAAGTCGATTATACAGAAAAGGTATACTTCCCAACAGGTTGGAAGGATCCCAGTTTTATTAATGGACGAACACCCCAAATACTAATCTTTCATCCTAAAAAGCAATCATAATTATTAAGTATATATTATACACACAAAGCTACTGATTTTCTCATAATCATCTTTTACCTTTAATTCCTAAATAGAATAGTAGGCTTTATGTCTTTGAATATAATTAACTCTACACAAGAATAGCATGGTATGTATATGAGTCTTGATGCAGGAGTTTGTTTTATTAATGCTATACCTGTTTTTATTGCATCTATGCCAAAATGGCAACAATCATTTCAAAATAGAAATCTTCCGTGTGCAGGCGATGATGTAATGAGTCAATTAGGTGCTACTGTATTACACAAAACATTAGTAAAATTGTTCGTTGACCGGGGAGTAAAGATAGATGAAACTTATCAGCTGAATATAGGCGGTGACATGGATTTTTACAATATGCTTGATGACGAAAGACTTGAAGACAAAAGAATAAGTAAGACAAGTGCAGTAGAAGCAATGATACCGTATTCAATTCCTATGCGTATTGGACCTTCAGATTTTGTTAGATTCTTAGAAAATGACAAAATATGTTATATCTCAATGAAAGGCAGATATTTTGGTAATATGCCAGTAGAACTAGATCTTAAACTACGTGTAGTAGATGCATATAACAGTGCAGGAGTAATGATCGATGCAATAAGAGAGAGGAGCAAAATTGGCTCTTGATAGAGGTATTTCTGGTCCACTTGAGAGCATTTCTGCATATTGTTTTAAACATCCTCCTATACAAATGCCATATTCTCAAGCCAAAGCAAATTTCATAGAGTTTGTGGAAGGAAAGAGAGAACGATAGGCTAAAAATATTAATTATTAATATAAGGTCTGTATATAAAAATATCATTATATTCTTTAGAATCAATATTTAAATTTGGCTCTCTCGAGTTCAAAATGTTAGGGCTCGTAGCGCAGACTATTAAAAAACAAGACAAATAGGCGTAAAATGGATAGCGCAGACGCCTCCTAAGCGTCAGGTCGAGGGTTCAAATCCCTCCGAGCCCGCTCCGATATCAGTGCTTTTTAGTGGGTTTCATAAATAAATGGTGAAATAAAAAAAGTTGGAAACCCTCCATTGAAAAGTGGAATTACTCTTGTTTGATCACTTTCAATCAAGGAACTTAAAATTGTTTTTAGTCTTATTCTCTCGTATCTGAGCTATTATGTTGATGTCTCTATTAAACTAGTTTTGCGCTGTCTTATTTCGTCACCTAACAACAGTTACTAGGTATTTAGCGTAGTGAAAAATTTCACATCAGTATATATGTATAAACTCATATGCATTCTTCGTTGCAATAATAATAATAATAATAATAACTATGCTACAAACAAAAAATATGATAGATACTATGGAATGAGTACCATTAACACGGTACATAAATTTTTTATATCTTTTAATTTAGTTATCAGACTAATGACTTCTGAGTATGTAACCATAGGTCCAAGACCATGGGAGGCCAAAATATTCCTAGACCATGATCATAGCGAGGAGATTGCTGAGATAAAGAAAGGAAAGGATCAGAAGAGCTTCAAACTTATTAGAAAAAATGATGGCCATAAGTGGACTCTTACTAAGAAGGTGCATGGCGAGTTTCGTCCTTTTTCAATCTCTGTACTAAATCAAAATGAAGATAATGATATCAATAAAGAAGTCCTCATCTCTTCAAATATAGAGGCAAATTCTATATGCTTACAAATCATCCTGAGGGAAAACATTGGAATGAGTACCTTAGCGGCATCAGATAATATCTAGGCTAGACAACTTTCCATACTCTGATCTAAAAAAGATAGATCATCACATAAAGCATGAGTTATTGAGATTTAGAGGGGTACCTGTTGGAGAAGTATCAGGTTTAGGAATACAGGGTCATCATGTTAAAGTGGACAAAGAATTAGAAGATATTGGATTGCTAATAGCTGCCAGCTCATATCTAATATATTCCACAGCATAATAATGGCGACAATAGTAACAATGGAATGCTTAAAGCGCATTAATTCTGGCCATTTGATGTGAATATCTTCAGTATTGTTAATGCCTTTATCACCCATTCTATGGTTCCAATCAATTAGGGGAGCAGAAGAATAGTTGAGCAAGCACTAATTTTATCTCATCTTATATGACTTAGGAGGTTACAATCAAGTAGCATAGAACTTGTTAATCATTATGATTAAACTGGAATGTCTGATGAAAAATCAACTATCATTGGTCGTGGCAGCAGCAGCTGCTCTTGCAATCACTTCAGAAAGAGCCGGATGAATATGGATACTTTTTGTAATATTCTCAATTGTACCGTCACCGTTATCATCAGTATAACCTCTCATAGCTGCTAAAACCTCATGGATAAGTATTGATGCTTGACTTCCAATAATGTGGCAACCAAGTATCTTCCCATCTTTTTTACCAATAAGAAATTTTACAAAGCCGTCATGGTCTTTAATTGCCAAGCCCATTGCTGTATCTATATAATGATAAACTGATTTTCGATAATCTATTATGTTTTTGGTATTATCATTCTTATTATCATTTTGCTTGTTATTTTCTTGTTGCTTTTTTGCCAACTCTTGTTCAGTGAATCCTACTCCTGCAACCTGCGGTGAGCTAAAAATAGCATGTGGCATTGCATAATAGCTGATTGGAATCATACGATCCGGATGTAATATGTTATAGTAAGCATACTGAGCTTCATAATTTGCACTATGCTTGAACAAGTATCGTCCGATTGCATCTCCTAATGCAAATATTCCTTTGACATTAGTTTCAAGGTATCTGTCTGTTATGATATAACCCTTTTTGTTAATCTTTATGCCAGTTTTTTCAAGATCTAGTCTATCTGAATTTGGAATTCTTCCTGCAGCAATAAGAAGCTCATCTGATTCAAGATCTATTTGTTTTCCAGAGGCGTTTTTAGCAATTACATGGAATTTACTGGAATTATTGTTATTGTTGTTTTCTTTTGAAACAAACGTTGTATCATAGCCTAAGTAAACATTGTATTTTTTTGAAAATATTTCTGTGAATTTCTTTGAAATCTCCTCATCTTCGTCTGGGATAATTACCTCTCTTGTTTGTATAATATTGATCTTTGTCCCAAGAGCACCAAAGAAGTGAGCTAGTTCACAAGCTATGTATCCTCCACCTATAATGGTCAGAACTTTGGGCTGTTTGTTAAGACGTAAAGCTTCATCACTGGTGATATAGCCACTTTCTTTAAGACCATCTATTTCTGGAATTCTCGGCCTGGTACCTGAAGCTAGCAATATTTTATCTGCAGTTATCATTATTGTTTTTTCATCATTTCTGTTATGATGACCACTACCATCTCCTTCTATGGAGATTATTTTTTCTCCAACAAATTTGCACTCATTTGCAAAGAGTTTGGGATTTTCGTTACCTTCAAATGATTTTCTTATTTTCTCAGATTGCGAATCTACTATACCATTAACTTGTTCAACAATTGAATGAAAATCAACAGAAAATCCTTCAACTTTTAGTCCAAAAACATGTGCACTCTTGATTGTTTCAGCTACATCAGCGCTATGTATGAGTAGCTTTGATGGTATACATCCTCGATTGAGGCAAGTTCCGCCCATTCTTCCCTTTTCAATAACTGCAACTCTAAGTCCATGCTGGTATGATGCATTAGCAACATCTAATCCAGAACCACTCCCTATAACTATAAGGTCAAATTTCTGCAATTTGGAAGAATAATCTACCGTTGTTGCTTCAGTCACAAATAAAAAACAATTGCCAGATATATAATGGGTTCCTTAAGTGCTGCTTATGATTCAAACTCTTTCTTAATTATAAACCGTATTCAAATTCGTATTACTACTAGTGCTACTTCTGCTTCCCTCTATTATCGGGTTCAACGTTACGTAACAGGAAATCCACGAGGTACTACTGTACTATAGAGTGCTAAGAAGGGAAATACTTAACAACATGCCTCTAGGCATAAGACTATCTAATGTCAAACGAAGTGGACACCGCTAATCGCATCAGCCTTATAGGTCTGGATGTGTGAAGATTCAATAACTAGATGACATATCCAAAGAAAATGAAATTAGAAGTACAAATTGAAGTTGATATGCCTCTTGATATTATTGAAGATAAACATAGACTTAGAGGATGGTCTAGTACACTGTATTTCTAAAGGCCTCTATGAAGAAGGAGTATCTTTCAGAATAAATACAGTCACATTCAAAACATAGTCATGAAATGAATTCCATGAATATATATAGATCATGTTGGGGATCTTTAGCTTTTCCTTTTGTTCATTTATATTTATAAGATATAATTTGAATAGGATTATAGGTAATCAATGAATAAATCAAACTCGAGCACGATCACCACCAAGGACGGTACCGAAATCTACTACAAGGACTGGGGCAAAGGCCCGGTCGTAACGTTCTCGCATGGTTGGCCTCTAAGCTCTGACGCTTGGGACGGCCAAATGCTTTTCCTCGCGCAGAACGGCTTCCGGGTGGTCGCACACGACCGTCGTGGCCATGGCCGGTCGAGCCAGGCGTCTTCGGCCAATGACATGGACGGCTATGCCGATGATCTTGCAGCTGTGATCGAGGTGCTCGATCTCAAGGACGCCACTCTCGTGGGCCACTCCACCGGCGGCGGCGAAGTCGTCCGCTACATCGCGCGCCATGGGACTAAGAGAGTTGCCAAGGTTGTCCTCATCGCGGCTGTGCCGCCGATCATGCTGAAGTCAGCCACCAATCCGGAGGGCCTGCCGATGGAAGCGTTTGATGGCATGCGTTCGGGCCTAATCAAGGATCGCTCGCAATTCTACAAGGATCTGGCCATCTTGTTCTACGGCGCTAACAGGCAGGGGGTCAAGGTCTCCCAGGGTATCCTGGATCAGTTCTGGCTCTGGAGCATGCAGGCCGGCCTCAAGAATGCCTATGAAAGCATCAAGGCCTTCTCCGAGACCGATTTCACCGAGGATCTCAAGAAGATCGACGTCCCGACCCTTGTTATGCACGGCGAGGACGACCAGATCGTTCCCGTCAAGGATTCGGCTAAGAAATCGGCCAGGCTCATCAAAGGCGCGAAGGAAATCTATTATCCTGGCGCACCTCACGGCCTCACGGCCACGCATCAGGATCAGCTCAACCCCGACCTATTGTCCTTCTTGAAATCCTAGACGTGGCACCAGAACACATGACAATAAACATTCTGTAAAAGATAACGTAAGGTTCCAAAAGATGATGGCGGTGAGAGCTTAGAAGTGCCACATACAGATCAATGAACACAATGCCCATCCTGAGTGGCATGACTCGATAGTTAACGACTTGGCTTATAACTGTAAGTTAAGGGCCCAAAGTAGCAATATCTATACACCCTCGATATAGCAGTTCATTTCATGATTCATCCTAAAAGACTTCGTTAGTAGTTATTGCTGTATGACTTGTTTCTCTAGGTTCTTCATAATCTGACCCATCCACTTCTTCTTCCTCATCTTCACCAGATGATTTTAGATTCTCTTTAGATTTCTGAGATACAAACATAATAGCATCATCTACCGCAGTAGAATTAGTAAATAAAGCCAGCTTCATTGAATAACACTCTTTGGCTAATCACCATTAGTAACTAATGGATTAGTATTTTCAGGACATGTAACTGCAACAGGAAAACCATATGGAATTAGTCAGTTTGGTGGTCCTAACTCTCCAGCAAGCACCATTAATTCCATCAGGAATAATTTTTGCACTAGACAAGGATACAGGTAAGAAACTATGGGAGTTTAACATAGGAACCCCTATCGGAATTGGTGGCCCATCAATTGGAAATGGTATGTTGTTTGTAACAACTGGTCAAACATTTACTATCGGAGCAAACTCAGGAGGGGGCGTCATTGCGTTTGATCTACCTAAGTGAAGAGCAGAAGTCCTTGTGTTAGGAAGGAGAATTAGGGAGCCTTTTAGACTAAACAAATTACAAATAAACAAAGATAAATAATCCCATAGCAAACATCATGACAATTCTCGATATTATCTTATTCCAGTCAAATATCTTCTGACCATCTAATACTCCAAATGGCACAAGATTAAACATTGCGATCCAACCATTAAATGATGCATCTACTGCAAAATATGGACTAACGGAATTGGAATAGACCGAGATTAACAGGAATGAGAAATCCATCACCAAGTTTGTTAATGGACAAATTAATGCCACTCTTCCAAAATTGTTTCTATCAGACAACCTATTCATCATTGCACCTGGAGCTATGAACTTAAACAGCATCATAGATAGCTCAGATATTGCTGGTATTACAAACCCCACTTATTACAGTACGTGGAAGTCCATCTACTATCACTGTTGGAGTAAAGTTTTGCAATGATCACAGAATAGTTATTCAACCTATAAAGGAGAAGGGTCTTGATACCACCGGACCCTAATAGCAATATTTATCCACAAATTGATTACTATTATAAAATGAGAAAAAATAATCATCTTAGAAAATCAAATGTGAATACATATTTATTAAAAAAATAAAGCTATTTTTCATACTACACGAACAAAATAGATCCAGTCAACATTGATTAAATATGTTGTAGTATCGATGAATGTATGACTTTGTGTTCTGTTGGAATGGTTATTATGAATAAAGGAAGATAATACCTTGGATAACGATAACAAAAATAATAATGGTAATGGTATAACAAAAACACAAATAGAAAGAAAAACCATAACAGCTGCAACTAAATTTAAGATAGATTTTTCATTTAAGAGGGAAGTATTCTTCATTATCGCAGGAGCCCTTGCAGGAGCCATAATGTATGTTATTCCTATAACCGTGTTTGCAATCGAACAAGGGTCATTATATTATTTAACATGGATAGTATTTGGTCACATTGCTGGCATTTATTCTCCTGTTTCATCTGTCATAGTTGCAGGATTTTTGCTACATATTTTTGTTGCAACAAGTATTGGTATAATAGCAGGACTTTTTCTATACAAAACTAATATTCTAAATATAAGCAAACCATCTAATGGGTTAAAATATGGGCTCTTTGTTGGTTCTTTAGTATTTGTTGTTTTTGCCATACCAGTTCAACAATTCGTATTAGGTCCTGAATTTGCACGCACAATTGATAATAGTTCAACTACTAAGACCACGAATATTAATACACAACCTCCTGTTATTATAGAAGATTCTCAACCTATGATAAGCCAGCCATCAGAAACATCATATTCTTCTTTTCCGTCAAATCAATCTGTTTTTACACAGTTGAGAATCCTCTTAAACTCTCTTATAATTAATTTAGTTTTCGGAATAACACTTGGATTATTTTCTTCATTCTTGTCGATAAAATTTGGTGCTAGATATAGATGTCCTAAATGTGATATTTCCTTCTCGAGGGTTGATTCTCTGCAACGTCACCTTGAGCTTATACATGGTGCTAAACCAATTCATCCAAAAGAGATACTTATTTTAGGTGGAGGATTTGCTGGTGTAGAAGTATTAAGAAGACTGCAAGATAGATTTCAAAATGATGTCAGTGTCAATATTACAATGGTAAGTAAAGATAACTTTTTCCTTTTTACTCCGATGCTACATGAGGTAGCTTCAGGGATGATAGAAACTAGGCATATTGTAACCCCTATTAGGGCTTTTTGCAACAGAGCAAAATTCTATGCTGCTAAAGTAAAGTCAATTGATTTGAAGAATAGACAAGTCCAAATTGAATCTCCTTTATCTTCTCATTCTATTATCAATGCAAATAACAGCAATCTTGAAGGGGTTGCTCTTCCAAGTTATCAGGAACAAGAGCAGGGAAGTAGTCATTTATTATTGTCTAATCTGGGAAAGGCACAGTTGAGCAATCTTTCATATGATTACTTGGTTATAGCATTGGGAAGTGAAACTAAATTTTTTGATATGGCAGATATCGAAAAACATGCCCTTACCATAAAAAGTTGGAATGATGCAATTGTCATAAGAAACCATGTCATACATCAGCTTGAACAGGCTGAACTTCTGCTACGAGAAAGACCTTTCTCTGATAAAAAAAATGGTTCAGATTCAGATATTACTAACAAAGAAAATCTTTTAACCTGTGTAGTTGTTGGAGGAGGGTTTGCAGGAGTAGAGACTGCAGGAGAACTAAATGATTTTTTACGTGATTCAGTAAAGGACTATTATCATAATATTGAACCTAAAGATATCCGTGTAATAATAATACAATCTGGAAACAGACTTCTACCTGAGATGAGTGAAGAATTATCCAAATTTGCCTTGCAAAAATTGACTCAAAGTGGCGTTGAAGTCCTATTGAATGCTCGTGTTACAGGTGCTACTGCAACTAGTGTTAAATTAAAAAATGGAAGGTCTATTCCTACAAATACCATTATATGGTCCGGTGGAGTAGCACCCAATCCCATCACAGAAGAACTTACTTGTGAGCATGACAAAAAGAGCGGTCGCATAATAACAAACAAGCACTTGGAAGCACAGGGATATCCAGGGGTTTTTGCCATAGGAGATTGCGCATTTATAATAAATCCAAACACTGGGAATCCCTATCCACCTACAGCTCAGCATGCAATAAGAGAGGGGACAGTAGTAGCCAAAAATATAATTTCTTTGATTGAAGGAAAACCAGGAAACAAAAAAGTATTCGACTACAAAACAAAAGGAATGATGGCATCTATTGGAAAGAGAAATGGTGTTGGTGCAATACTAGGAATAGAAGTACAAGGATTTATAGCATGGTGGATATGGCGTATGTATTATCTAGCCAATCTTCCTACACTACAAAAAAAGATAAGAGTAATGGCTGATTGGACTTTGGATATTTTCTTTAAACGTGATGTGACTATGTTAAAAACTATTTTGGAAGATGCATCACATAATGATTTTAAATTTTAAATAGGACTAAATAAGATATAGAACGAGAAAGGTATTGAATATATGACGCTAGCTTCATTTTCCCGCCTGAAATTTCCTAAAACAATATCATTATTAACAAAAAGTTTGTTTCATTTTTTTATTAAACTGTATATCCTTTACTAGTCCAACAAGATATGTCAAAAAGCATCTGCTATGGTAAAACTAAGGCTAAAATAGGCGATAACGGATCTTTAAAAGATATTCCATTTGAGTCTGACATTAAATATATGTACAATTATTTGCTATATAGTTTATAATATATTATAGCAATAAATCGGCTCTTCACTTAAATTATTTTAAGCTTGCTTTGATTTTGCATTATTATTCTAACTTTCCTTCTGTTAATTGTCTTGTTGGAAATTCTTATTCTGCATCATGATATGCATACCTTGACTTGTTGTTACAATCTCCTTAATGAATTTTGTAGAAGGTAGATGAACCCTCCTACCAGGAAGACTCAAATCCCTCCAAGCCCGCTACGATATTACTTCTCATTTAGGGTTTTAGGAAATAAAAATAAGAAAGAGAGATAAACAATTGCTTGAACTAGAATCAGACCCTTACTCCATGTTCGTCTTTGCGATGAATGCCCCTCAGACTTAAGCTTGGGACACTATGAATTTGTAAAAACACAATTGAATATTGTAGTAGTAGTTTTATTATCATATAAAAGACGAATAGGTAAGAGAAATAGCATACAATGCAGTCTTTCTAAAAAAGAAATGCACTTGATTTGGATTCCCTCCTATGTTAACAAATCTATTGATAGCAGGATAACAAGAGGTTCTACAACATGAATTAAATCTGTTAATCTACTTATTAGAATGTTAGTTCATCTTAATATTCCGCGAGAAAGTTTTCTAATATAAAAAAGTTTCTTTTCTTGGATGCTTGAGCATGTGATATTGCTTCATCCTAATACGAAATTTACCTTTTATTGCAGATTCGATATTTTTATTTGCATTAGCAATATTCTCGGAATACAAATCTATACCTGTAAAGTTCCTTTTAACGTGCGCACATACTATTCCAGTAGTTCCACTTCCGGCAAAGGGATCAAGAACCCAGTCGCCTTCATCTGTAGCAAATTTAACAATTCTGTCAACCAGATCTTCAGGAAAAATTGCAAAATGCTCATTTCCATAATGTGCCTTTGTAGATATCTCCCAGACATTTCCTGGATTTTTTCCACTGGAATTACAGACAGCAAATATTGGATAATGTTTGTGATCTCCTATCCTTTTTCGTGTGGCATGACGTTTAAATTTGCGATAGCATGTAGGACAATATTTTTCAGGATCGTAACCATATGCTCTGGCTATTTCACTTGTTGTTGGTAATTCCTCAAAAGGGGTATCATGTTTCGCATTACGGATAATTTCTTTTATTTTATTAATCTTCTCTCTATCACGATTTAATAATGATCGTTCATATTGTATCATATGGTGGGGTGGTGTTTTATTCCTCCCTTCCCTTGCCTCATTACCTATTACTCTTATCTGGCTCATACTGGTAAAACTTTTTTCATTCTTTGAGAGAAATAATATTACTTCATATGCTTGTGCAAAGTTATCCTTGGAACTGCTAGAAATATTATTTTTTTTATACCAGACAATATCTTCTCTAAAAGTATAACCTTTTTCAACTAGCTTCAAGGCTAGTCTATGAGGTATCATAAGTTTTCCATATTTCCTTCTGGTGTCACCTAATACAATCCAAAGGCTGCCATCTTCTGTAAGAAGCTCTCTACATTTTGTAAAAACATTCGTCAATTTGTCTATAAATATCTTGTCAGTTTCCTCTTGACCTATTTCATTAGGATCTTTACCATAGTGTCTGTGTCTGTAGTAGGGAGGTGAGGTAACTACAAGCTTGTATTTGCCTCTTTGTTCTGAATCATTAGATAATCTAGATAAAACATCGTAGGAATTTCCTTGTAAAACATGATAAGAAATCATCCCAATGATACATTCTCTACTTCTATCAATAAAAACATCTAGGTCATTTTTCCTTGACCTAATCTTATTTGACTTATCCTTCTATGATCTGCACTTACTCATCAGATATGCCGTTAGAAGATAAAGACAGTCAGCTAGATGAGCTTCTTGGTTATCTAGCAGTGGATAGCTTGAAAAATCTGCTTTGGTTTGTATGGTATCATGAGTCCTAGATGCTAATAGACTGGTTCAGACTTCGATTCGCAGGTCAGATTAGACATATTTAACTAAGAAAACCTGATATATGATCTATCTCACATTCTATGTTCTTAACACCACGAACATAGCATGTTTTTTGCCTTCAATTCATAATTGATTTCAAACATATTTAATATGTCATTTAAATTCTCATATGTTCAAAAGTACAGGTTAATGTATGTATGTATGTATCTGTTAAATATTTTATTTGTCTTTATTATATAGATATGTCATCAACAACATCATCATCAACTGAGTTAACAGATACGGCATATGATATTCTAAAAGTTCTGGGCAAGGATGCAGACTTCCTGTATGATACAATCGAAACTTATATCAAAGATGCACAGAATGCCAATAAATCAGATTTGGTACAAATATGGCAAACAATTAAAGAAGAAAGAAAAAGACATATGCATATGCTCAAAGAAGCTTTAGAAAAAGAGATTCACGGGTAAATCCTCCCGTGAATATCTAATATCATGTCAAACTTGTTTGTTAGTGATTGGCTGCAAATTATATATTATATTGTTGATAACAGTTCACAAACAACCTGACCCATTGAACAGTTTTTACATAACAACCAAATAGAAACAAAACCCTCCTACCAGGAAGACTCAAATCCCTCCGGGCCCGAACTATAGCGTGTATTTATTAGGTTGTATTAATAGACTCCTCAGGCCTGCTTGAAAAACCTACCCCGTTGCTGGAACAGTATTTGGATGCTGCAATGGAAATAGAGCCAGTATTAAGATACAAGAAATTGAAAAGAGTATTAGATGCCATATATGCAGACCCTTCCTTCATGCCTCCTGTCGTAGTTGACAAATTTATTGAAACAATTATAAAAGAAGGCGCATAACAATTTAAAGAGAGGGATGCGTTTGAAAGAGCCTATGAGAACAGTACAAGAACACAGATTGAACTATAAGCATTTCATTGACCAAATGGAACGCAATAAGACAACAATACCCAGCTGTAATATCTTATGGATTGTACCTATATTTTAATTCCAGGAGCTATCGATGTGCATCAAAATGTTTAGATCTCATAATTAAAAGGACACATGTATCGATCTGGAAATGGGTTCAGAAATACGCTAATTGTGCTGACAGATTTAAAGTAAATAAATAAATAAATAAATAAATAAACATTTAGTCAAGGAAATATTTGTTGATGAAACGCTAATCCAAATAGATGGACAAGATTATTGGTTATGGATAGCGTATGAACCAAATATAAATTCGTGTTTGATGATGTACTTATCTAAAGACAGAAGAACCATTTTCATATGTTACCGCTTTTTCAAACAACTTAGGGCTAGATATGGCAGTAGAAAACCTATCCATACTGATGGAGCTCATTGGTACAATGATGATGCTTGTAAATGGCTTCGATTAAATCATCATGTATATCATGTATATCTGAGCTAAAGAATGTAATGGAAAGGTTTACTCAGAAAATAAAAGACAGGACACAGAATGCTTTGAGGACTATTTTCCTTGTAGTAGAAAAGAGAAATGTGATAGACAACACATCAATAACTGGTTGAAAATCTTTGTCTTGTACCTGCATATGGGAATGAACAGGAATACGATTTATGAAATTTTTATTGATCAGAGGTGGTTAAGTTAACAGAGCCAATTCTTATTGAAAAGTAGTTAAGTTTAACGGAGAGGTAAATTTATCCGTGTTTCAGATTACTATCAATATATTCTTTATATTTGCTTTCATTTTCATTTATGCTACCATATAGCTGGTAAATACCTCCTGTATTGTTACTAAAATAATCCCAAATTTGCGGATTTATTGGTAGAGGCCTAAATGTAGATTGCTTATCTTCTTCTAATACATCATATACTAATTGGCCTATTACAATTTGATCTGGTTTTGCAAAAACAGTCATTTTGGTTGCAATACTAATAGTATAACCTAAAATGTCAAAATGAGGGCTTTTCATAACCACTTTTCCATCTAATGTATGAGTATCCCATCCAAATTGAACTACTGCATTTTCACCAACATCAATACCAATTCTTACTCTTAACTCAGGATAGTCATATTGGTTTAGAATAGGGTTTATTCCTTGACTTACTACTTTGATCATTGAACATGCACATTCCATTGCATTAATACAACGTAAATACAAGTTATTGGGTGAGTCTACAATGAAAAATGCCAAAACGGCATCTCCTATATACTTTAACACATAACCACCATATACTGATAATATCACTGACATTTCTTGAGAAAATGCTTGAATTATTGTAATAAGCCTATTTACAGGAAGAGTCATTGATAATTTGGTAGAATCCACAAGATCAATATGCAGAATCACAAAAGTAGCCTTAGATTCAGCATAATTATTTAGAGCGTTTTGTGTCTCTTCCATTGAAATATCAAAGTCAGATTTCACCGTTAGAGCTTTCCACATTCTCGATTGTGCATGTTTTATGGCATGATCGATATTGACAGCTTTGTCGAAGTAAACTTTAGTTATTAGTGGAATGTTGGAATCTTTTCTGACTTCGCCTTTTGATGACAA
Source organism: uncultured Nitrososphaeraceae archaeon (assembly GCA_963837175.1). Classification (GTDB taxonomy): domain Archaea; phylum Thermoproteota; class Nitrososphaeria; order Nitrososphaerales; family Nitrososphaeraceae; genus JAJNBK01. Next base: position 37,077 of record CAWIMJ010000017.1, on the reverse strand, counting down.
TGATAAATCCACCTTATTCTTCTTATTCTTTTCTTCTTCCTCTGCTTTTGTTTTCTTTATAATTTGAAGAATTTCTTCTTTGCTTTTATCCATTTGAAGTGCTATCACCTCTGGGACAATTCCTGAATTATACATATTAAGAATGGTTTGTATCTGTTCTATAACCAAAGGATATCACCATTATATATAGAATTGCTTGCCATGACTTTTATAAGATCAACCTGATAATATTATGTATTCGCTAACAATAGCAGCAAGAAATCATCGAAAGTATTCCCAACAATACTATTGTTAGAAAGTATAATGCATTTCTTACGCTAACCAAGATTGAATATGAAGCTGATTGATTAATGAAGAAAGTCCATCAGAACTATTACGATTTACAATACATCATCTATTAAGCCAACTTCGTAACAATCGAATATATCATTTACTCGAAGAGCAACAGCAGCATCAACAGAAGTCTCAAAACCAGCAGCACATTTACAATCAATTCACTTTTTAGTCTGCTGAGTATTAAATTCCTAAGAAATTATCTTAAAAATAGAATTAATAGGATTTCTTATTCCTTACTATCATGATATAACCTGCGACTCATTCATATCCATAAAGATACAGTTGAAATCATCTAACTCTTTTGATCTTCTGCTTCCAAATGGAACAAAATGCAATAAAGTAGAATATAATCGAACGATTTCGTAATGCTACTATTATCCCTGGATTATCAGGATTGAATCCTTCTCTAACTTCAATCATTAATGGAATAGTTACCTCATCTCATTTTAATAAAAGAGGATCCTATGACAGTCAGTAAACATTTAAAATAACTCATTCGTTGGTGCACAGAGATAGAGATAGATGTAGATGTCCAACCACTATATGAAAATACCTCCACTATCTTCCCTGCCTCAAACAAACCCCATTTTGTGCCTATTTTAGTCATTATGATACTATCATTATAACCTCATCATCATTTGGTTTTGGTCTAAGGTATCATCTATAACGCCTTCACTGCTTTCAGTGTCTTCATTTTCTGGGAGTATTATTGGATATTAAAGTCACAGACCTTTACATATTGTTTGTAATAATAGATTCTCTGGTCTTCTTCTTTACTCTACGGAATATGTGATTAAAGACAATAGTGAGATTTACTTAAATGCAGACCAATTATTATTATCTATAATCCATTACAACGACAATATGATGACCAATTCTATTTATAGATCCTATACTTCCTGGAGGGATAGAATTAATAAGAAAATGGGATCAAGAAGATATTGTTACCAACAAAGGATATGATGCAGTATTTAGAGCAAGCAGGAATATCACATTTGTATTAGAAACAACATAAAATAGTATAGGTGCGAATTCTGCTGTTGATCCTGCAGCTGCAAGAACAATCTGTTCATATTGACAATGCAGTGATAATTAGGATAATTCCTTGTTCATTATTATTAGTATTATTGTATTACTATGATTCATTTATCATCTTTTGATGCATACAGATTACATTCTACTAGTGTGTATTTATTAATTATTTACAAGACTCATCATGTATTTAGAATAACTGTACCAGTAATAGTAATATGACAACTCAAAATTAAAGAGGGAAATAAACTGAATTGAAGATTTGCGTTTTATGATGATAATAATAATTGACAAGCTTAATAGTCATCAATATAATGAATTCTTTCATTCTTTATGATGTAATCATTTGTATTTTCTCTACCTAAGTCTTGTTCTCCTAGTTGTTTGGCTTTCTTAAGTTCTTTACTATTATTAACAAGTGATTGATACTTTGAAATTTGTTTTGTTAACCAATCAATCATTTTATGTTGTGATAGCAGTAACGCCATAATCAATGGTTCAGCTGGAAATGGTTCGCCTTTTGCATTAATTGCAGCAGCATACTTGTAACATTCATTTAACATATTCATAAATAATTCTTTATTATCACTATGCAAACTATCTGCAAAACCTTTCCATGATTCAATTTCTTTTGTGAGAATGTCTTCGTTTGGAAATAGACTCATATACTATCATCACATACAACCTCTTTTCTACTACTATTAAGAATCGAAGCACCAAGCACACAGGGAGGGTTATATCTCCTAATTGTCAATCTAACAGTGATGGGGATTATAAAATGCAGGACATATATTCTCGGCTATAAAATCATGTTAAATTTGTTTCAACCCCCTCTGGGCCCCATTTACAACTTCACTTCTATTCTGAATCCAATTCGACTCCAGACACTTAATCTTCTAGAAAATATAGGACTAATGTATACTACAAATTTAACATTGAGTGTTGTTACTTTATCTTGTTTGATTGCCTAAATATGTCTGATAATAATAATTATCATGGACTTTGATGAAGTTATCAGAAAAAGAAAAATGGTAAGAGAATATGATAAAGGCAAGCAAATCTCAGATAAAATAATAATGAAATTAATTAGAAATGCACATCGAGCCCCTAGTGCAGGTCATACACAAGTTCAGGAATTTATCATAATAAAAGATCTTGCAATAAAGAAGAAATTGAGAAAGGCAGCTGTGAGCCAAGAATATGTAGAAAAAGCTCCTGTCCTGATTGTGGTATGCTCAAATACCTCTCGCTCAATTAGTCGTTATGGTAATCGGGGAAAGCAGTTTTATAGTATAATAGATGGTGCTTTTGCTTCTATGCTTATTTTACTGACAGCTGTAAATGAGGGAATTGGCACTTGTTTTGTAGGTGCATTTGAAGACAATAAAGTGTCTGCAATACTTAAACTACCTGAGTTTGTTAAACCAATAGGAATTATTTGTATAGGTTATCCAGATGAAGAACCTGAAAGATTTGAAAGAATTTCCCTCAGTAAGTTAGTTTACTATGATAAGTATGGCAAGCAATTGGATACAAATATCTAGGAAATATCTGTTATGTCATTAGCAGTAGATAGTAGATTATGATATCCAAAGAGATATAGAAATTGCAATTTGGATTAACTATACCTCAAGGATGGCGAGGTGGAGACCTTCCATTAGAACAAGAAAATAACCCAGCTAAACAATATGAATTCTCAAAATCCATTGCGATAGCAGCTGATAATCTTGGCTTTGATTCTCTTTATGCATACGATCATCTTATCCCTCATTATAAGGATGACTTGGAAAAGAATATTTTTGAATGCTTTACATTATTATCTGCAATAGCAGCAATTACAGACAAGATAAAGATAGGTGAGATAGTTGGATGTAACTCTTATCGTAATCCCGCATTGCTAGCAAAGATGCTCTCAACTTTGGATGTTATAAGCAATGGTCGAGCAGAATTAGGAATAGGTGCAGGATGGTATGAGCAAGAGTATATAGCATATGGCTATGACTTTCCATCAAATATCATTCGAATCAAGCAATTAGATGAATCATTAAATATTATCAAAGCAATGTGGACAAAGAAAAGATCTTCTTTTGAGGGCCATTATTTCAAAGTGAAAGATGTGATTTGTAATCCCAAACCCATTCAAAATCCTTATCCGACAATAATGGTGGGAGGAGAAGGCGAAAAGTATATGCTAAAGGTTGTAGCAAAGCATGCAGACAGATACAACCTGTTCTATGGTTCACCCCAAGAAATGAAAAGAAAAATTCTGCTAGTTAAGGAATATTGTAACTCTATTGGAAGAAACTATAATGAAATACAATACTCAGTAGTACTACCATGTATATTAATAGAATCAGAAGAGAAGGTTTACCAGACACTGATGGAATATAAAAGAAAAGATAAAACAGTTCAAGAATATATTCAATATCTTGTTGGCGGAATTACAGTAGGAACACCTGAAAAGATAGTTAAAGGATTAAACGAATACACCAACATTGGTGTTAGTCATTTTGTAATTCATTTTATTAAATTAGATGAGCAAATTCTAAAGGAATTTAAATCAAAAGTAATTACTAAAGTATAGGGAAATAATAATCATTGTTTATACTTAACTATAAACCCATAGCTTGATTAACTATCTACTAAATGATTACGTTAAAGAGGATTTGAGAATCAACAAATAGAAAAAAATGAATATAATGCGATTCAAATGAATTTTCAATTGCACCCCTCTGGACCCATTTTTGAATGAATTTTTACTTTATTCCAATATCTCAATAACAAATCTAAAAATAAGTACTAATCCATTAGCAAATCCGGCAGAAACTTATTTTAAATAGATCTATAGCTCTTGGCTCTGTCGTTTGATTTTAGAGAAAGTTATACGATAGAGAAAATATTCAATTCATGTATGTATGTATATAATAACAATAAATAACATTATCTCAAAGAATTGAGGAGTACTTTACAGTCATAACATTATTTGTTTCTGGAAATATTAAATATAAAACCACCATTACAACTTCATCTTTAATTCAAATTGATGGATTACAATATATAAAACTACATTATGAAAGAACTTCAATATAAAATGAAGGTTTACAGATACAAACAATCTTTATTCACTGAAAATTCATGCTAATAGCTATTAACAATACTACGAAGGGATTTTATATATTTTTATGTACTATCGAAAAATTGTTTTAGTAAAAAAAGGATTTATAATTAATACTAATAATCATAAAGAGAAGAGAATAATTGAAGCCGCTATATTTTTTTTTAGGTGTAATTAGCACCATAGTTATAGGAAATTCTATTATTATTTTAGCTGACTCAGAGAGTAAACTAATCTATTCAAATTGGATATTGATAATAAATTCACTTATTGCTGCAGGGCTTTCTGCAATGATTCTCTTTAAGGACAAAGATAGTAATGAAGCAGATAAAACTAATATTTTTCTAGCACTGGGCCTTGTTTTCTGGCTTATAGCGAATATGATCTGGGCATATTATGAGCTAGTACTTGATATTGTCTCACCTGTACCTTCTTTAGCAGATTTATTCTTATTGTCTGCATATGGATTTCTGATATATAGATTGATAGCAATATATAGGAACCTTCATCACATTGTAAATAAAAAATTTCTTTTTTTGATAATCTCTGGTACAGGTTTATTTTTGGTATACATATTAAACTTGACTCTAGAACTTTCGGAATTATCGAATTTCAGAGGTCTTATGCTCTTTATTGTTACCATAGCATATCCTACGTTAAATTCTATTCTAACTGTTCTTGCATTGATGATCCTCCTTGGAATAAAGAATGAAAAACATCACTTTATACCTTGGATCTGTGAATTAATTGGATTTTTAGCAATAGTTATTGGAGATAGTTGGTTTGCAATTATTGTTCTAACTGCATTTGTTGAACAAATATGGATGTCTACTTTATTATTGTCTGCACATTATTTATTAATTGCAGGAGGTCTGATATGGTATCTTAGATATTTTATCAAATGGCAGTCAAAGGATCTCATTTTTAAGGTTCATAGAAAGATAAGAAGTGGTACTTCCAAAAGGGTTCTGTTTGGTTCCATTATATTAGTATCCTTTCTAATATTTGTTGCTTTATATTTTACAAATGTTTTCAGCGGTGATGAAAATAACAGATTTTTTCATAAAAAAGACTTCTAATGCTCCACTCTTATCAAAGTATAATGAGGACGGTAGAAAGGAATTTGTTGTTGGCGCCATTTTACCACTGACTGGTTCCTTTTCCTCTATCGGTAAACCTATCAAGGTAGCATTAGAAAAAGCTGAATATGATGTAAACAAACATTTTGAAGACATTAATTCTTCTTCATCTCACTTCACTTTATTAATGGCAGATTCAAAGACAAGTCCAGAAGAGAGTCTCGTAGCAATAAAAAAATTGCATGAAAATGGTGCAAAAATCATTGTAGGACCTGCATTCGGTGCTACAGTTAACGCTGTCAGAGAATATGCAAATGCTAATAACATCATCCTTATTAGTTACTCCAGTACTTCGCCATTACTTTCTATCAAAGGAGACAATCTTTTTCGATTAGTCCCTGATGATACAAACCAAGGAAAAATAGTTGCAGAAAGAATGATTAGTGACGGTATAAAAGTTATTGTTCCGATTTGGAGAGGTGGCATATATGGAAATGGGCTCTATAAATCTACTAAATCTCACTTTGAAAAACTAGGAGGAGAAGTAGAAGAAGGTATTAATTATAAACCATATACAGGCAAATTTGCCACCAGTTTACATAGGATAAATTTCTTAATGTGGAATCAAGCATTAGAAAAATTAAATGCAATAGTCTCTGATGCAGTAAAAAAATATGGTGCTAATTCTGTAGGTGTATATGTAATATCTTTTGATGAGATAACACCTATTTTAATCCAATCCACCCTTTATGAAGACCTAGGGAAAGTAAGGTGGTACGGCAGTGATAAAATAGCACAAAATCATCAGATAACAAAGAATGTTGATTCAGCATCATTTGCAATGAAAGTAAATCTTTCTAATCCTTTATATTCAATAGATAGTGAGTCAAAGAAATCTCATGATCTGAAAGAAGTACTAGAAAAACAATTACATGAGGTAAGTTCAATAACATATCCTGCACTAGCTTATGATTCTTATTGGATAGCCTCGTTAAGCCTTGATAAAAATAGTACCTTGAACCATGATAATAATGAAAATTTAACCAAATCATTTAAAGAAATCCTTGTTGAGACTGCAGAATCATTTGATGGAATATCAGGGAAAATAAAACTTAATAAAGCAGGAGACAGAATTGGTGGAAATTATGATTTTTGGATTGTTGCTAAAGATAAGGATACTCAAAGTTATGAATGGGAGAAGGAACATAATTTAAGAATAGAAAGTTCAGTTAATGAATCATAAAAAATATCTAACCTTATAATTTATAGCCATAACATGATGCGTGATTGACATTGCTTTTGCTCTTTTGAGGATCTTTAAAAGTCTCTCTGATGATATATGCAGAAAGGATCACTATTAGCAAGACTCAAATCCTGCTGAGCCGATATAATTAAACTATCTTCTATTTTTCAGAGAAACCTTGGAAAAAGGATTCAAATGAATTTTAATTTCCATCCCTCTGAGCCCGTGACAATCTTGTCCCTTTATTTAGGATGCTTCTTAGTCAATTGTAATGACTGGCAAATTCCATTATCAAAAGAAAAGAAAAGAAAAAAATATTGATAATCAATAATAATAGTTATTGGGGTGTCAGAGATTTTACTTCAGCGTCGATGGTATATGTTACAGTAAATGGTTTTCCATCCAATGTTTGGAAAGCAAATGCGTTACCTGTAAATGCAAATGAACCTACATTAATGGGTGAATCTGTGAACTTCATCAATGAGATAGCAACCTTTCCATTACCAAATGGAGCATTTAATGGTTCGCCATGTGTCTGGTCAGGTATTTGGGAAGGAGTATATCCATGTACACAACTACTTCGACTGGATAGCTTGTAGTGAATGTAATCACACCAGAATAAATCTTGCCATCTTCTATTCGTGGAGCTGCTATTACAGCTTGATGTGGTTTCATGACCAGATAATGGATCTTGTGTAGACATGGTGGTGTTTTGTACTATAAATGGAATGGCTTGACCTTGTTGCTGGTGAGCAAACACGTTCGAGCGTGCTGCATATATCGGTATTCTCATCAGGTATAAATTGTAGTATATTCGATTTTAAATGCTAATATAGTGATAGTAGAAGTTATTAATACTATTCCTGAAGGAATATTTACGTCTGTTATTTAGATAAATGACAATCAATCAATCAACCGTCTTCATCTCGTCTTATAATATTATTCTATCAATCTCTTCGTTAATTCATTGTAAATATCCTGAATATTTCTTATGAGTTTTGACGTTTATATGAGTTTACCAAAAGTCAATTCTATTTCACAAGAGATTCTTTCCAGACTAAACGGGTCCTCGATATCAAACTTTGTAGATTCTTATCTTTCTCTTCATAATTACATTTAAAATGTATTTTCATTAAATTGCAATAGCTAGGTTAAATTAAGGGACAAGATTGATACGGGCCCAGAGGTATGTGAGACAAATTTGACATCATTATAAGGCCCTAGATGTGCTCTTAACTCTTGGTAGCTGTTGATTGCCGCAGTGGCATAAGTATTTGGGCCAATACCCATTGAAGTGTTTCTATCTCTATCCGCAGACTTTCTAAATATACTTTATTATGGGACGGATGCATCTCCCTTTTCTTCTGTATTACTCTATTCTGTAATATCTCTTGTAGTGATCTTAATGGTAGTGTTGATTGTACTGATGGTGATGGTCGTGGTGATTCGTTTGGGTTCAATAAGATGCTGTCATTTATCATCCAAAATAAGACTTGAAGCACTAAAGAGACAGTGAGGGAGAGAGGAATAAGCTAAACATGCTGCTGAAGTTATGTTGACTATAAATCTACATAAGATTGGATAGAAAAGTCTACTACAAAAGCTATAGCTCTTGTAGAGAAAATAGATTATATGCTACAACAGAGACAAATTGTTATCAAAACCTTTGGTACTCTACTAGATATAGAAGATCTTGTACGCATAAGATATGCTGGTACGAGTTTTCATTTCATAGCTTGGATATTCATTTCTGTCTACGTTACCAAATACAGGACTATAGCACTACAGGGGCTATCAAAGTAGTAGTAGTAGCCATTACATAATGACGATAACCAAAATAAGGAGCTGCATCTAAAATATGAATAGTATTGTTGAGAGTTTAGGACCAACTGCAGCTACTATGGGTGGTGGTTTCTTTGTAGGTATTCTAGTTGGATATGCTGTGAAGAAAGTAATCAAATTAGTAGGTGTAATAGTAGGTTTGTTCTTAGCTGGATTAGCATACCTACAATATCATCAGATAGCTATAATAAACTGGAATAAACTTCAAACAGTGGCTGAAGGTTCTATTACAACACTTGCAAATACAATTATACACATTCAAAGTAGCGGCGATGGTCATGCTGCAACAGCCTCCTCATTATTAGCAATGACTAGTTTTGGTATTCCTTTCACAGGTAGTATGTCAGCTGGATTTACTATTGGATTTCTAAAATGATGATTAATGTACGATAGCCAGAAATCGAAGCAATTTTGTTAATATTTTGATTATGACAGAAGTGTAAAGAAGACAGAGAGGATAAGAAAGAAAAGTGGAGTTTGAAGTCCAAGATATCAAATGGTTTTAGAAGATCTTTATGTTAAAGAGTATTATCCTATTGGATGACCGTGACCACCTCCTCCACCACCATTTAGAGGACTATAACCATACAAGACTTGCATTATCGCAAGCGATTTCACGCTCAGCAATTTGTTAATATTGAATTAGTAACGCATTCATAATAACAAAAGAAAGGAGTTTAGTTTGTTACATTAAAGCGTCGGCTCCTTGACTGCCAAAAATTGAAGCGACCGCTATCGAGAATCTTGTATGTACTCGTCGTGCCGCCGAAACCACGGCCCCGTTTCGTTCCGCCCATTCGGCGCCCGGTCGAGCCACTGGTACATTCCCCAGAGCGCGTCGAGGCCGCGCGCGTAGGTGGAGTATGTGTGGTAGATGACGCCTTCGGAGAGTGCGAACGCGCTCATGCCCGGCGCCTCGCGGGTGTAGGTGGGGACGTCGGTGCCGGTCATGGCCGCGAAATCGCCTGAAAAGTCGAGGCGCGCTCGAATCCGGTCTTGACGGCCCTTTGAGCCGCCCTCCGAGTCGGATGTCGTGCCGAGCGTGCTGTAGTTGTAGTCGATGCTGCCGGAGCGCTGCTGTTCCTCGGTAAACGAGGTGTTGAAGTCGTAGTTGAAATCGCTATTCAGCGACGAGGCCCACGTGAACGTCCAGCCCATGCGGCGCTTGTAGGCCTGGAGCGCGGCGATTGGGGCACGTGAGACCGCGACCATCGCGACGTCGTGGTGCTCAAGGTGCACGGCAAAGCCGTTAAAGCCGTCTGCGATCGCAGAGCATGCCGGGCAGCCGCCTCTGTATTCGGGGCCGAACATGAAGTGATAGATGAGAAGCTGCGAACGTCCTCTGAACAGATCGGCAAGAGACGCCATGCCCTCGTCGGTCTCAAAACGGTACTCCTTGTCAATTCGAACCCAAGGCAGCCTCTGCCGCCGCTGCGCCAGTTCGTCGCTACGCCGTGTCAGCGCCTTCTCTTCCTTGAGCAGCTCCAGCCGGGCCGCAAGCCACTCTTCACGTGTTCCAATCTTGTGGTCAGTCATTGTTTTTCTCCTTCTTGCCGCCGAAAAAGCAGTGTTCCATAAGCTATACTTCTAATCAATGCATGATCCTTTTCTCTTTTCACAAGACCATGGAACAGGAACAAATTATATAAAGTGTATTTCTAGTACACAATATCGCATGCAGGTAGCAGTCGCGTGATATCTCCTCAGGATATTGAATGTTACATTGATCTAATAGTTTCCCGTTCAGGCAAAATAGCTTTATCACAACTTCTGTACACCGGAGTTTGCTTAACCAAGGTATATGAATCCACGTACTTAGTGGGTCAATGGTTTGTGAACCATATTTGACATGATTTTAGGTCTCAAATTAATATAGTCAAGAGCGGGGTTCAGTGGGATTAGGTCCCTGCATGTATAAGGGTTCTGATGATTTTTGTTATTTTAGCTTTTTCTTTTGCTGGTGTTGTATAGATTAGCTAGAATCTAAGACAGAATTGACTACCTCTGAATAATAATGTAATAATAAGAAATAAGTGGAATAATAAAAATACATAGCGGTAAGCTACTACAATAATAATAAATACAACTGTACTGACAAGAGTAGTAGGAGACGAATTCGTTTGGTATGAATTGCAACTGAACTAAAAGATAAGGCAATTCTTGGAATACCTATTTCTTTGTCCTAATCCATCTAGTATGTTTAAATCCTCTCTCGTTGAAATGAAAGAGTGAGTCGATATAAAACCAAATCATTATATTCTAAGCTGCGTCATAACAGATACTGTAGTAATGAAGAGGATAGAAGCATGTGATAAGCCTCTTAACAGGCAAAAACTGCCAAAAGAAAATCAACACATGAGGACTAAATGTCCTTGTGGATTCTTATTTCTTTCATTGATTCCTCTTCTATTACCCGTAATACTATGATTTTCTGTGCAAAGATACAAATTACAAAAGTTCTGTCATCGTTTGCAAATTTCTAATGGAGATCAGGAGTAAACTTTATCTATTTGACCTAGTAATTGGCCTTATGAAGGAAATAAGTATTTTTATTCGTCATGAGGATCTTCCTAAAGTGACTGAAATTCTAACTAAGCATAATGTCGGTGGTTTGGCTTTTTATGAGGTAAACGCTAGAGGCCGGACAAAAATAAAAGAAGTACAGGAGATGGTACGTTCCTACTTGACGGGGAGGAAAATTACTCCAGAAAATGAAAAGAGAACTAAGATTGAAACGATTGTACCTGATTCATCTGCAAATCAAATCGTTGACGATCTCGTAAAGATACGTTCGGGATCTGAGGGGCATGGGATGATCTTTGTTAAAGAAGCTGTAAATGCTCATGAAATAGGAACAGAACTAAGTGGCGAGGCTATATTAACTGGTAAAAAGTAGCTCCTAAAATTGCTCCTGCTGCTTTCGGAGCTGTAACTGATCTTAAGCAATGGATGCATGGATTTTAATTTCCAAATTCTTTCCAAACTGTCTATACACCAATTCCAGATCAATTTATTCCTGATTTAATTTATAACGTGATCTTAACTTTGCCACTAAAGGACGATGTGGTGATATGGCATTTGCAGCCCTAGTTTATTATTATTATTATGCTAAAAAACCTATTCTGAGTATGACTAATACTCCTGCAAATGTTAATCCTTTAGTGAGGTACATTAAAGAACAACTATATGATATTCTCAGACTAAAACTTGGATCCATCACAAATATGATAAATCACTTGAATTTATTATATGGACTAAAATGAAAGCTAAGGAGATAGGACCTTGTCCTACTTGTATTCCGGGAATAACGTCTTGAACCATTTACGTAAAGAATGGTTTGCTTGATAAGGATGCCGCTTCTTTCCTTCTTAGCGAATTATTTATGCTTACGTAAGAGCGTATAAATTGTAGTATATTATCATAGCAACCTATCGCGGGGGTTGCCAAGCCCGGTCAACGGCGTGAGATCGGCAGAATTGTCCGGCACGATGCTCAGATGTCTGTAATTTGACTGGGTTACCTCATCCCTAAGGGGTTCGTGGGTTCGAATCCCACCTCCCGCACATCACTTCACTATTGAATATGATTAATTACGTACATATAATAAATTAATTTACGTGGGATCAAATAGGTTTGACTTTGATTCCTATAGGGAGTCGGATTTTGTCAAGATTTGTATCAATAAGTGAAAGAATAGCTGCAAAATAATAAAGGGGCGGATTTAGACTACAGTAGTAACAATTCCACGTTATTTAATTCAACTACTGAATTAGATGAACTAAATTGATCTCTACCAAGTAATAAAGTTTCATTATATATAAAATATATTTGATCTGTGTTTTTAATTTTGAAGTATTCCTTTTATTTGTTTTTTATTTGATCTGTATAGATAAATTAACAAGTCGTAATATACTCTTATGTAAACATGACGTATAAAGTAATCTTTACCGATATAGATGGTACTTTAATAGATATAAACACAGGAGAATATCGAGGAACAAAAGAATTGGTCCGTATCTTAAAAAAAAATAATATTCCAGTTATTCTTTGTTCTGCGAAAACTTGCTCCGAACAAAATAAGATAAGAGAAGATATAAAATTAAATGAACCTTTTATAGTGGAAAATGGTGGAGCATTAATCATTCCTGAAGGCTATTTCAATTTCTCTTTTAATATGCCGTTTTCTAAAGCAAAAAAAGGTTATAGCATAATAGAACTTGGAAAACCTGCAATTGAGATCAGAAAAAAACTAATTGAGATCAGAAAAAAATTCAAAATAGACTTCTTAGGAGTTTCAGACGTTTCTTTGAATGAACTTGCCAAAATGACAGGTTTGTCAATAGAAGACGCAAGAAGAATGGCTCAGCGGGAATATGGCGAAACCATCATAAGAATTAAAAAAAATGACATAGTTAGATTTATAAAAATTGCTTATGGGATGGGTCTAAAGCTCATTCATGGTGGACGATTTTTTGATATGACAGCTGGTAATGATAAAGGCAAAGCAGTAGATATATTGATGAATCTCTTTAGAAAAGAATATCATAATGATGTTAAATTTTTTGGAGTAGGCGACAGTGAAAATGATGCCTCTATGCTGAATCGTATGGATATTCCACTGCTAGTTCAAAGGTCAGATAATTCGTGGTCAAATCTTGAAATTAAAGACATCATAAAGGTTCAAGGAATAGGTCCAGATGGTTGGAAGAATGCCTTCAATAGAATTATGAAATTAGATTAGATGCTAATCATCGTGCTGTATAGCCATATTAGCTGTACGCAACTAAGTTCTTGAGTTGATCTTCCAATCCTTGAATGTACTTATTTTTGATATTTTGCTATTGTAAAACTGGAAAAAAGTTTCTTATTACATGCGTCTCATGATAATAGCGGTGCTGCAATCCATACTCTGCCATAGAACATCATATCCCATCTTAGAAATAAGTTCTGTATGACAAGATTCTGGTATCTTGTTTTGCTCAAGGATTGAACAAGCGTCTGTAAATTTAGTTATGCCATTAAACAGAGACTCAAATTCAGCTAACTTGGATTTGGATATCAAGTACATTCCTGCTACAACGTATCTGTTGTTATTAGAAATACTACTATCATTGTTGTGAGATGTGGTGATAATTCTTAAGGCAGATTCAATAGGCAAGTTGTATTTATCTGCTATTTCATTAATGGAGATGACAGCAGCATTATTGAAAGCAAGATCTTCAATTTCAGTCAATAACTTTACTGAATTGTTGTTAGCAATCCTTTCAATCATCTTTATGTCAATAGACTTCAAATAATCAAGAAATGGCTTGATTGGAACTTTATCAGTCTTATAAAAGATCAATCGTTCCTTCGATATAGAAGAAGTTATCTTCTCCCAAGCAAGTTTTTCCTTAATATTAGAATTGGAGGATGCATAACCAGCATCATTTACAGCTATAAAGAAGTCTACTGCGTTATTTTCAGTCTGTAGAGATTTTGTAAGATCCGCTATCTTCTGTATTTTTGTCTCGAGATATTCTTTAGTCCAGAAACCTACAATCTCAAGATATATTCTTATACCGTATTTTTCAAATGCAAAGTCGGGAATAAGTGCCTTGCCATTAGATAAAATTAATGGATCAGGCTCCCTTATTAATTTCCAACCACTGGCAGACTGCTCAAATCTGGTAGAGAACTTTTCCTCTACGCCACTGTCAAAATAAAGAATCTGCGACGACTCTTTGACAGTATATAAGGTTCTCTTTCTCTCTTTATTGCTTTCTTTATTATAGTATGGTTCCCGTGATAAAGGAGGAGCGTTGTTATTCGACATTTTGAATTCATATATTTTCTTTCCCAAAGACATAGTCTTCCTTACAATCCATGCCTTTAGGGACCATATTTCAGTAGAAATTATTGATGGAAGTATCTTTGCGATTGATGTTCCATATCTCTCAGTTAATTTGAAAATACTCAAAGGACCATCTAAAGAGCAGATGATGATGGAATTATTCTTTTCATCTGTGTTACTTATATTTATTGACTTGATATCCCTATTGTAAGAATCTGTCGTATCTATCTTGATTGCTTGTTTTTCATCCTCCACTATTTTATATTGTAAATTGTACATTAGCCCATGTCTTTTAATATCACGTAATATATGCTTCCAGTTTGAACCTCCTGTGACAGAGAATTCTAGTTTCGTGCAATTGAACAGTAATGTCTGCATTAACGACAAGTTATACCAAGCCAATAGTTGTTTGGGGCTTAATACATCGAACCATTCTAATACCAGGTTCTCTTCTAAATCGCTCCACATGACGTCTATTATATCATTAGCAGGCACGTTTATTCTAGATGCAACTGTATCAATTATTTCTCTTCTTCCAAATTCTGTCAATGCAAACCCTCTCTTTGATGATTCTTCAAATAATTCTTTCCTGATATTGACCGGGTCATGAAAGTTATTATTGCTGTTAATGTCAACATTACTGATGATGCCTTTTGACTCTGTTTTCATTTCCTTGACTTTGGAAAATATACATCTTCTTTCAAGAAGAGTATAAAATCCCCTTACAAGCTTATAGTCGTTATACTGGGATTCAAGAAGGGCAATTCTTTCAGTAAGAAACAACTTCTTCTCTTTATTTTTCCATGATTCTTCAAATTCTTTAATGATCTTTGCAGCTAACTGCAATAGGCTATCATCATCGGGTGTACAAAATCGCGGAACAATGTTTGTTCCCTTCTCTGTTAATCTTGTTCTAAGTAATTGAAGTGGCAGCATATCTTATTATTCAGTCTCACTTATTTCCTGATTCTTCCACCACTTTGTTACTATTAGTCACACCTTCGCTGCATAGAGCCTTTTTTCTCTTTGCGCTAGTGCCCATCTCTTGTGTATCCGCAGATATGATCTCTATTAACTTAGCTTTCTTCTTTACATCAGGTTTTGGTCTTAATAGTCTTCCAAGTCGTTGAATAAATTCCCGTCCACTACCTGTCCCACTGAGGATAATACCAAGTCCAGCATCTGGAACATCTACTCCCTCGTCTAGGACTTTGGATGTAACTATCGCATTATATCTTCCTTCTCTAAAGCCTTTCAGGACTTCCTGTCTTTCTTCTTTCCCTGTTTTATAGGTGATGAAAGGTATCAAGAAAGTATTTGATACTTGATAAACTAAGCTGTTATGTTGTGTGAATATTATAGTCTTAATCCCCTTATTCTCTGCAAGGATTTCTCGTAGCTCTTCTATTTTAGATCTGCTATTTAATGCTATTTCCATGGCTTTGTTTCTGGCTAACAATGCCTCTCTGGCAATTTTGTTCTTAGCAGAAATCATTACCAATTTTTCAAATCGAATGGGAAACCTAAACCCAAGTCTTCTTAGCGAATACTGATACTTTTCGAAATTCTTTCTGTATTGGTATATTTCATCTGAATGCATTTCTACTTGTCTCTGAATGCATTTCTACTTTCTTCTTTCAATTTCATATTGAGCTAGATGTTTTTTCTCAGCAAGTTCATTAGAAGACATCATAAACACTATTCCTCCGACAAGCTTTGGGAGATCCCTATGCATACCGTCTTCTCTTTCTATGGTTGCAGTTAGTCCTAGTCTGAAAGGAGATGCCATGAGTTCTGCGATTGACCTATAACCAGGCGCAGCTAAGTGATGTACCTCATCAAATATGATCAATGAAAATTTGTTACCAAGGCTTGAAGCACGTATATAAGCGGAGTCGTATGTGGAAATAGTAATTGCCTCTATGTCATCTATTCCTCCTCCTAAATTTCCAATTCTTACATTTGTAAAATATTCTCTAAGAACAGAAGCCCATTGATCCATAAGGTCGAGTGTAGGCACAACAATAAGTGAAGCTGAATTTATAGTCTCTATTGCTTTTACTCCAATAATGGTCTTACCTGATCCAGTAGGAAGTACTACACATCCTCTCATTCCAGCTTTAGTCCACTCTCCGAGAGCTTTATGTTGATAAGTTCTTAAAGGGAGATTAATCTTATGATTACTAATATAATTTATTGTTAGATGTGGAGATGGTAGAAGATCGAGAACATGATCCACATACTCGATACTACTTTGTTTTAAATATTCTATTATATTAGCATAATAGATAGCCGGAGCTCTCAATAAATTCGTTCTAGGATCTATACTAGCAAATGGAATGTGTGCTAATCCTTTTATTAATATTGTGCCATTATCATAACTAAGTCTTGCGTTTAGCACTTATATTATATATAAAACAAATTAAGAATTTTAATCTTTACCAAATCAAAAAAATTCTATCAATTTTTATGAAAAATTAGCAGATAGAAAAAGTATGTATTTACATATATCACACACTTACTCCTCCCCCCCTCAGTATAGTGCCTTTCTCTTTAAATTATAAGGAAGCAACGCTATTTTGTCTACAATGGTAAAGAGAAAGACAACAATGTATCATCTTATTCACTCCTATATATCCAACATTCAAGTGACAACTATGACTGCAGTAGTAAGAACAGAGCAGATGATAGTAATAAATCATTTTCTGACCTCATGGTGAAGATTATTGATTCATTTAGAGAATAGAGTGTATGTATATGACTGTTGATGAGAGATTAATGCAATTTCTAAAGGATGGCAAGGATTGGGAGAGAAAAGCTACAAATATACCAGGTGTTTTTCTGATTAAACTACCTACGTTCAGAGGAAAACCCGCGTCTCTGGCTATTGAGATCAATCCAGTAAGCTCTTCAGGCTCTGCAACAAAGAAAAGAGGAGTTGTAATAAGATCTAACTCAGAACTAGAAGAAATAAGTCGGCTACTTTCGAATTCAAAGCTTGCTCAACTCGCAAAGAATATGGATGAGATCAATCCTGAAAAGACATTTACAAAGAGTGGTACAGATGATATATTCGAGATCTGATTTGACTAGATTATTTATAAAATGGAGTTACCTGTTCGACTTTTTGATTCGAAGCAATACGACTCATATAGAAAACAACTTCTTACACGATATTGTTAACTGCCAGATGGGAGAATAGAGTTATGCTGAAAACATTTCCTAAGCAAGAATATGATCCTGAGCAATCTGAATCTTTAACTAAATATCTGGAACATCCCATTATATGGAATAGTTCTATAGAACTCAGATTGTATCAAAAGAACATTGCAGATTCCGCG
Source organism: uncultured Nitrososphaeraceae archaeon (assembly GCA_963837175.1). Classification (GTDB taxonomy): domain Archaea; phylum Thermoproteota; class Nitrososphaeria; order Nitrososphaerales; family Nitrososphaeraceae; genus JAJNBK01. Next base: position 19,256 of record CAWIMJ010000017.1, on the reverse strand, counting down.
CAACATAGAAATACGATGGTAATTCTTCCTACTGCCCTAGGAAAGACTGTAATATCTTTACTTGTAGGCGCAGACATACTTTACAATTACAGAGATAAACGAATTTTGATTATGGCTCCTACAAGACCGCTTGTCTCACAACATATGAAGTCTTTTTCATCAGTTTTGAAAATTTCGGAAGAAACTATAGCATCTATTACAGGCAAGATTCTTCCATATGCACGGAGAGCAGTATGGAATAGAACAGATATTAGATTAGTGTTCGCCACACCTGAAGTTGTGAAAAACGATCTAGAAGAAGGTAGATTAAATCTGAAGGATTTTGGCTTGCTTGTATTTGATGAAGCTCACCGAGCGATAAAAGAATATGCCTATACTTTCATAGCCAAAGAATACATCAACCAATCCTCTTGTCCTTATATATTGGCGATGACTGCCAGTCCTGGAGCAGAAAGAAAGAGGATACAAGAGGTATGTAATAACCTCTTCATTGAACACATTGAATACAGAAGTGAAGAAGATCCTGACGTAAAACCCTATGTTAATGCCATAAATGTAAAGTGGGAATGGCTGAATCTGCCAGAGGAATTCCGTTATATTGTATCAATGCTTAGATCTATGCTTGAAGAGAGACTAAAATGGCTTATACGGAACGGCTTACTTCTGAAGAGTATTAAATGGATATTCAAGAAGGATTTAATTGAACTCGGAGAAGCACTTAGATATAAATTGGAGCTAACAATGGAAGAGCAGAGAGGATTACTCTATATTGCTATACTCAATCAATCTTCTGCCCTTACATTGATGTATTGCCTTGAGTTAATAGAGAGTCAAGGCTCTCATTCATTAAAGGCCTTTCTAGATAGGATAAATGAGGATGGAAACAATACACATACGTTCCTCCTTAAGGACCCACGAATGATGGAAATTAAAACGTTAGTAGATGGTATTATAAAGGAACATCCAAAGATCCTACATCTTTTACAATTGATAAAAGATCATCATCTTTCTTCGATGAACAATGTAAGTAATAGTCCAAACTCAAATTCCAAAATATTGGTTTTTACTCAATATAGGGATACTGCAAGACACATAGTAGAAGTTTTAGAAAAAAATGACATAAAGACGTCTAGATTTGTAGGCCAAGCAAAGAGAATAGGAGATGAAGGTATGAAGCAGAATGAACAGGTAGCTATTCTTGAATCCTTCAGAAATGGCGATTTTGATGTGCTTGTAGCTACCTCTATAGCTGAAGAAGGGCTAGATATACCGGAAGTGGATCTTGTCATATTCTATGAGCCGATATCAAGTGAAATAAGATATATACAGAGAAGAGGAAGGGCAGGTAGAAAATCATCTGGATCGGTCATTATCCTTGCGACTAAAGATACTATTGATATGCGTCATCTTTACTCTAGTAAAATGCGTGTAGAGAAGATGATGAATTCATTGAATAATATAAATACTATATTGAAACCTCTCAACAGGTTTTTCGTACCACCAAATCCTATGACATCGGAGGAATTGTTCATTATAGAGGATAAGAAAAAGAGATTAGAACAACGCTTACTTAAAAGAGTAGAGTCCGAAATTCCGTACGATGGGTTATCAGATATAGATATTAAAAACCGATTGGAACAACTAGGCAAAAACAACAGGCAGACTTCATTATCCGTTAAAGCAGATTTATTGACCAACGACTTTAAGAGACAAGTAGAGAGGGTTGCGAGACGTATTCATGTCGAGCTGTCAAAGGCAGGAAAAAAAGGCCTTGATGTTAAAACACTTTTCAATCATCTCGGTTTTGAATACACGCTGTTGATCGAAGCAATAAAGAAACTTGAAAAGTTGAAGAGAGTAGAGTGGTTAAACAAAGACACTGTAGTAATCGTAGATAGCTTGAAAAAATTTTCTGGTAAAGAATATGCTGTAACAATAGGAAAAATCTTCCAAGGTATAGCAACTGTCATAGTTGATGGCAAATGGTATGCTCGGCTCAACTATTATGATTATGATGGCCCACATGAGCTCTTGAAAAGAGGCACAGAATTCAGAGTTGTTGGAGAGCTGTACCATGAGGGAGAAGCATTATGCATCAGGATAAAACAAATAGTCTAATAAATAGTATGAAAAATTTATGATTTGAGATACAGTAGAAGATGATGATGATATATTATATACTAATATTGGAAGTGTAAGAAATAAGAAGATTGAATCAAGATAGTATTGTATAGAGGAGAGGGAACTATTGATCCAAAAGGGAAATGTGACTCGTATGTGTACGTATACATGAATCGATGAGAATAGAAATTTGATCACAAAAGGGGGGCTATAGATGAAAAATAAAGATTCAATACTCAAAAATGCATCTTCTTCAATGTCATCTAGTATGTATGAAGACTTTGATTGGTAGATTATTTTTTAGATTCATGCTTTCTCTCTCTACTCAATATATTTATTGGTAAAAATTCTGTTGGAATCTCTCCAAAATAGTATACAAAATAAAATATTACCATTAGTTTATCTTTTAATTACAACAACTCAAAAAGACATTCTCTTTACAGTCTTCATAGTACTATCTATATATCCTTTAGAAGATGAAAATTCTATATGATCAGGAAGAGAAGAAATGTTACATTGCACAGATCTTTAATCTTGTTCGCTATTTTACTTGCAAACAGTATTCTCTCCGTATACTACAACTGTCAACAATCAGCGGCACAAACAATAAACACACAGTCAGAGAATATTGCTAGAGAAACAACAGGATTTTTGACATATACAAATCCTATTTATGGTTTTAGAATTCAATATCCTGCCAATTGGGAAAAAATAGATTTCGGCCAAGCAATTGAAGAAGATGATCGCCATATTGTTGTTACTTTCCTTTCACCATCAGAAGACACTCTTGATAGATTCAGAGAATATCTCATAATACAGGTTGGTAAGATTATGTTTAATCACTCTTTAGGATACTATATTGATACGCAAATAAATTCCTTAAAACACTCCTTACCAAATTTTGAAATAATAGAGTCAAATGCAACTGTACTAGCAGGAAATCTTGCACATACAATAGTTTACATGTTTAAAGTAGGTGAGGATGAATACAAGGTAACAGAAGTTTGGATAATAAAAAATAATAAACTATATTATCTCAAATATAGTACAGAATCAGAAAATAATGGAAATTATGGCTCAACGATTAGAAAGATGATCGATTCATTCAGGATAACAGATTAACATATATGAATAATGTATATTGTAATGGATAGGATTAGTACAATAGATACAGTCGTCGTCTTTTCTTGTTTTTCCTCTTTCTGTTTTTGCTGTCATGACCGTCCTATTCATGTTGTTGTTGTATTTGTATTTTTATTAAGTTCCTCTTTGCATAGTAAGTTTAATAGTCTTTGGCAGTTCCGGCTTTAAGCACATCAGAACTTATTTGCAATATCTGTCTTTTTTGTTATTGTTGTCTTCTGACTCTGCTTCTGGGAATAAATGATTTATTAAATAGGGTTTACCATCGTTTACCTGCTCTAAATATCCTACATATTAGAATTTATGTAATATTCAAAAAGTCTTCTAGTATTTTAATATCTTCTTTATAAAAAATGTTACAAGTTCTATCTAAATACGAGTACTATCTAAAGTATAGCAGATATATATTTTTAAGTGCATTTTGTGGATATTATATGGCGAATTTTAAAAATAGGTAAAAGAAAAGTATTAACTGAATCTCATTTAAAGGAATTAATATTACCCCAGCTAGGTGACTTACTAGATCAGGTTATCAAACCTATAGGAGGAGATATTATTGTAAAGTGTATAGACGGAAAGATAAGGACTTGTCGTAAAGGAGGAAAATTAAGCCAAAGCATGCGGATAAGAAACAATAAGTTAGTATTAGGTGCCCCATGGAACTTTCAATCTGATAGAGATGATAATATTATACGGCGATATATTGCAGCTCATGCAGATAAACTAGAACAAGATGATGGTTATCTTGCTGATCTAAGGCAATTGAACAATAAGGTGATTAGTCGTTGAAAACTCCTATCTGTACCTTTGATGCCAAAGCTGCTATATTATGTACGAAATGTGAAACTAAACTAAGATTAGGACACTTGACACATGCTGATGTTGACGGAGCAATAAAAATTAGTAGACTAGCAGAACGCAACCAGGATGTCAATAAATTTACCATGGTACGTGCTTCTCAAGTAGATGACGATTTCATTCTAAGTCTCCATGGTTCAGATATTAGTGTTCTGCGGACAAATTCATCACTAATAAAGAAATTTGAGGATGAATTTCAGAGGAAAGTTTGGTTTGTAGAGGCAGAAGCAACAGACAGAAGATTTATTGAAAATCTCTTTTTTCCAGCAAAGGTACTCACGGTCAACCTGATCTGGCTTCCAGATGGAAGTAAATCAACCAGAGTAATAATTTCAACTCCAAGTAAACCTGAATTGCAGAATGTTGAAAAAATAAAAAAAATTGCTAAGGAAATTAGAAATATCGAATTGCTGGTAGAATTTGAACATCAGAAATAGAAGGCAAAAGCATATTGAGACTTTATAGCAGTAGATATCCAGCTTAAATAACTAAGGTTTAGCACATGTAAGATATTTCAACTGAGGAAAAGTAAATGGACTTGCATATTCCTCTATAAATTTCTGTGCTTGATGATGATACAAACGTAGTGAAGTTATAAGTCATAATAGCTGATTCAATATTGATCCTGTTAATAATTGCCTTACAATTGATGTAACTCCTGTTGCTTTCTTTATTGTCTGAAGTTCTTTTAATTCCTCACATTTCTCTATTCCTATATCTCTTCGATTTTTAAAGTCTACGTTGATAAAAATTGTACAACCAGCTAGAAATTAGGAGACCTGAAGAATTCGCCACAAGGTCTAGTTTAAACTGCCAAATTTTGTAAAGCCAGGTTTCCTAATAGTAACCTAGTATTACAAGGCTAACTATCATATTTATATGTGATTACCTTCTTATAGCTATATGAGAGTGAAAGAGTAGAATACAGAGAAAAGAAAGAAATTCAATCATACCTCAAGCGTCAATCCTTACTAACGAACAACAACAATATTATCGAAATAAGATATTACAACTAAAAAGCTTTGATGAGGCATTTGAATTAGCGAAAATGGCAGTTGATATTATATTCAAAATGCATAGAGCTGGATTAAGCTTAATGCTACAGGGATTACCAAGTAATCTTGGAGCCTATCATATCCTTGGCTCCAATATGATTATTATAAACAGAAGGATCCTAGATATAATTAGAACACATAAATCTAGTGTAGAATATAATTCATATTTGTTTATGGTACTGAGTCATGAATATCTTCATAGCTTTGGCATAATAGATGAATTACAGGTCAGGAACATGACATATGACCTATGCCTGTCTTTATTTGGAAGAGATCATCCTGCATCTATAATAGCAAAATATGAACCTTGGGCGGTGTTTCCAGAGTTAAACTTATATCAAAAAAATAATAAGTTTGAGAAGAACTTTGAAATTGTAAAGAATTTTGATAAAAGTACTCAGTCATATATTCATTAATATAGCAGGATGATTCCAAAAAAAACATTTGGTTGATTTCTATTGACATAATCTTAATGATTAAAATTGTAGGTATTGATATCTAGTCATTCATAAGTTGAGCCTTGCATATAGACTTATTTACTAACACCTCTGCTTGGCTAAATTTTTCTGACCAGCAATTTCTTTATGAGTCATTATTTAAGCAAGCATCTAATTTATCATTAGTATCTTAAGTTTATCTAGGCTATTTTTCTACCAGTATTATTAGCTTCTTTTTTTGTCCTCTTCTTTAGCCTATATGATCCCCTGATATACAAAATCCCGTTGTACAGAAATGAGAAGAACAATGAGGGTAATGATAATAAATCTTTTTTCTTGTTTATGATTCTATTAGCTTAATCTTTGTATTTGCTTCTCTAGTTTAAGTTTACTAATTAGCCTTTTTAGTTCTTTATTTAAAAGTCTTTTTTCATCAAAAAGCGTATTCTTTCGATTCTGGAAATCTTCCAATACTTTACGTTTCTCATCCAATTTAATCTTCAATTCATCTTTCTTTCCATAAGTTCTGTCACTCGTTTTCTTTTTGTATCAATGTCTTTTGATGTACTATTTGTAAAATCAAAATGATGTGAAAGAATTCTCTTCATCGGGGATACTGTATTAATCTCGAAGTTTTTAGCAGTATCTCTTGCTTGTGCTACAAATTGTCTTTCTTAACTTTATTATTACATTCAGTTTGCAATCTTATTTAATTGCTCAACTGCCTAGATAACTTTGATTCTGTTTGTCTTAATGGATTCACAATCTTTTCATGTTTAATAAGAATCTCTATCTCTTTATTTTCTTTATCAATTGTTTGATTGAGCTACAAACACATCTAAGGTTTCCAATTAAACCTATCTGATTGTTTATAATATTCGTACGCATTATAAAAGGTAACTTTTTCAATATCGTTTATAGTAAATTCACCAGACTTTCTCATCTCTCTAGCAACTAGAGGAACACTTAATGGATTTGATATACCCCAGTCAGCAGCACTATGTATCATTATACGTTCTGTACCATACTTTTTTATTATTTTCATTGCTCTCTTAGGAGATAGTTTTGTAACAGGATAAACAGACAGACCAGCCCACATTCCTAGTTCCAATGTTTTCTCAATAGTTTCTTCTACGTTATGATCTACAAGTATTTTTTCTCTGTTGTACTTACTATGACTCACTACCACTACCATAGTACCACCACTACTACCTCCTTTACTCTCCTTCTCATCATCACCATCACCATCACCATCACCATCACATCATTATTTATTTAGAAGAATCCTTTCAATTCTTTTCATTCCTTCTAGCTTATTATTATGTGGCAGATGAACTGTCATAAGCATATTCTTCTCTGCAGCAATATCCATCTGCTTTACAAATACCTCTTCTTCTAAATCGTTAATCAGATTATAACCTAGTTCTCCAACAGCGACAACTCTTTCCCTATCAAGATATCCATTCTTAACCATTGCATCAATAGCATCCAGAGCTAATGGTCTTTCTATAGCTTCTTTTGGATTTACTGAAATACAAACAAAATGTTCTATTCCGAATTCTTTAGCTCTTTGGGTTTCAAATGAAATCATATGCTCCCAATAATCTTCGAATGTTCCTACAAATCTTCTTGGTCCACCAAGCCAAAAAGAAGGCTGGACTATAACTTCAATTCCAGCTATAGACATTGCCTCATAGTCATCAGTAGTACGAGAATACATATGGATATGTGGATCAAATATTCGTGTCATGTAGGACTCTATTATTATTATCTAAAATATTATCCTTTTACATTGTATAACTTCAATAGAAATTAATTATTGTATTAAATATTAAATTATATTATTGACCTACAACTCTTCTATAGTAGTATCTAATTGTTATCGTTAAAACAGAAGATGAATGCAGCTGTATTTTATAGTCCGAACAATCTAAGTGTTCAAGAAATACAGTTTCCTACAGACCTAGACGAAAAAGGTAGTATCATGTTAAAAGTAAATGCATGTGCTGTATGTGGATACGATGTAAGAGTATTTAGAAATGGACATTCAAAAGTAACACCACCTATAATATTAGGACATGAGTTTTGTGGAGAAATACTAAAAGCTGCAACTCCAATAAATGTTAGTACTACTACATACTACTACAACTAGTAATGATAATATAATAATAAAAGAAGGATCAAGGGTTGCCGTTTGTCCTGTAATACCTTGTTTAAACTGTAGATATTGCTATAACAAACAGTATAATCTATGCATTAATCTAAAAGAGATAGGATCGACTGTCAATGGTGGGTTTGCTGAATATGTCAAAATACCTAAAAATGTTATCCAAATAGGAGGTCTTGTTTCAGTTCCTGATAACCTAAGTAATGAGGAAGCTGCCTTACTTGAACCATTAGCCTGCTGTCTAAACGCTTTTTCTCATATAGGACAGATTATTACTACTACTACTAACAAACGAAAATAAAAAAGATAAAGAAAGAGAAGGAAGGGAAAGAAGGGAAAGATCCCAATCAGTTGTCGTCATAATAGGAGATGGGCCAATAGGTTTGCTTCATCTCCAATTATCAAAATTATATGGAGCAAAAACTATTGTAGTTGGAAAAATATCTGCCAGAATACAAAAAGCAAAATCTATGGGTGCAGATGAGGTGATATTTGCAGATGATGACTCTCAGAGTAGTAGCCGTAAAGAAACATCAGATAATATATTAGATTTTACAGATGGGATAGGTGCTAATGTAGTTATAGTTGCCACAAGTAATCCTGCAGCTTTAGATTTAGCTATAAAAATTGCAGCCAAGAATTCGATAATAAACATATTTGCAGGCATGCCAAAGGAAAATAGTAATAGTAATAGTAATAATAATAAAAATAAAAATAGTAAGAATAATACTGTTCTAATAGATCCTAACTGGCTTCATTATAATCAAATTTCTATTACTGGTAGTTTCAGCTCTACACCATCTATGCTTTATGAAGCTGCTAGACTTGCTTCTACTAAGAAAGTTGACTTAACAAAAATAGTTACCCATAGATATTCACTTAGCAATATTGAAGAAGCAATATTAGCTACTGAAAACTATTATGGATTGCGTGCTGTAATAAATAGATTTTAAGACTTCTAGCAAACAATATAATAATTATTATTATCATTATAATTATATTGCAATTAGTAGAATATCATAACATCAATTACAGCAGAATCAACAAGAATGACTAATAGTTTTCTTTGCTGTTAATTTCAAAAATATTCTCAATATAAAAACTAATTTACCACCTCATATCTATCTAACAAATGTCAGACAAAGCTCTTGTACATGCTGTATACATATCGTATTTCTTGCATTTTTGCAGTTTATTGAACCTCAACAGCTAATATATTACAACTTACAAAGGGTTGAAGTTCTTAATAGGGAATACAAAAAAATCTTCTAATATTGGGAAAAAAAAATTAAGTTGCTGCAGAGTCTGTAGTACCTCCTCCTCTTTCCATTGGCATTCCTGCCCCTCCTCCTGTACTAGATGCAAGCTCAGGTTTTCCAAATTGTTCTGATATTCTCTTGTATATATTCAATTCCTGAGTTGATAATGGTCTAATCTTCTTCATAGCTTCCTCAAAGTGCCGCATTTGTATCTTTAATTCCTTTACGCGGTTATCTGCTTGTTTTTGGTCTTTATACTTCGATACGTATTCCCGTACAGCCAGCATAACTGCTGCAGATGATAGTGATGCAATATCAGCACCCGTATATCCTTCTGTATGGTCTGCTAACTGTTCTATATTGACGTCATCTGCCAAGGGTTTCTTTTTTGTATGAATTTTTATTATTTGTATTCTTGAATCACGATCTGGTGGTGGAACGTACAATAACCTATCAAACCTACCCGGTCTTAGCAATGCAGCATCGATAATGTCTGGTCTATTCGTTGCACCAATGACTATTACATTAGTTAATATTTCAAGTCCATCCAATTCAGTCAGAAGTTGACTAATGAGTCTTTCAGTAACATGGGTATCTCCAAAATCTCCTCCTCTTCTGGGCGCTATAGCATCCATTTCGTCAAAAAATATTATGCAAGGAGCTGCTTGTCTTGCTTTTCTAAATACTTCTCGAACTCCTTTCTCTGATTCACCTACCCATTTTGAGAGCAACTCTGGCCCTTTTATGCTGATAAAGTTAGCTTCACTTTCATTTGCTGCAGCTTTTGCTATCAATGTTTTACCTGTACCTGGAGGGCCATAAAGCAAGATACCTTTTGGAGGAGTTGCGTCAGCATACGTAAATATCTGTTGGTACTTTAGTGGCCATTCTACTGCTTCTTGTAGTTCTTGTTTTATGGATGACAATCCACCAATATCTTCCCATTTTACGTCGGGAACCTCTACAAATACTTCTCTCATTGCTGAAGGCTCCATCTCTTTAATTATGTCCAGAAAGTCCTGCATTGTGACTATAATTTTCCTTAAAGTTTCTGCAGGAATACTTTCAGTTGACAGATCAACCTCAGGAAGTACTCTTCTTAACGCTCTCATTGCAGCTTCTTTAGCAAGTGCCTGCAAATCAGCTCCAACAAATCCATGGGAGATGTCTGCTAGTTTTTCTAAATTGACATCTTTGGCAATGGGCATTCCCCTTGTATGTATTTGTAAAACTTCTAATCGACCATTTCTGTCAGGAACACCAATTTCAATTTCTCTATCAAATCTTCCAGGACGCCTTAATGCTGGGTCTATTGCATTAACTCTATTCGTAGCACCTATTACTACTACTTTTCCTCTTGTAGACATACCATCCATTAACGACAGCAGCTGAGCAACTATTCTCCTCTCAGTTTCTCCTGATACTTCTTCTCTCTTTGGAGCAATGGAATCAATCTCGTCTATGAAAATAATAGATGGTGCATTCTTCTCTGCTTGCTGAAATACATTTCTTAACCTCTCTTCAGATTCCCCATAGTATTTGCTCATTATCTCAGGACCTCCTATAGTATAGAAGTTAGCATTTGTTTCATTAGCTACCGCCTTTGCCAACAAGGTTTTTCCAGTTCCTGGAGGTCCATGTAAAAGAACTCCCTTAGGTGCTTCAACTCCTAGTCTTTTGAATAATTCTGGATGTCTTAGAGGCAGTTCTATCATTTCTCTAACTCTATCAACTGCATTACCTAGTCCTCCAATATCCTCATATGTAATAGATGGAGCTCCACCTTCTCTTAATACCTGTCCTGCCTTTGCACTTTCTTCAGAAACTGTAACTTTTGTAGAGTCATTGATTATAACTGGACCAGAAGGATTCGTAGAAATTACTACAAGATCTACTCTTTGACCCATAACATTGAGAGGTATTGTATCACCTTTAGTCATCAATTGTCCATTTAGATACTCTGTTAGATAATCTTCTGCACCTACTATTCTAAGTGGCTCTGTTGGAGCTAATGTTATACTTTTAGCATCTTTTGATGTTACTTTCTTGACTTCTACTTGATCGTTAATTCCAACATCAAGCTTGTTTCTTATATAGCCATCGATACGAATTAAACCCTTGCCTCTATCAGATTCTCTTGCAGGCCAGTTAAGAACAGTAGTTTTCTTTCCAAGGGACGAGATTTCTAGTGCATCTCCACTTGTTATATTTAGGCGTTCAGCTACTTCTGGATCAATACGTGCAATCTTTCTTCCCACATCGCGCTGTTCTGCTTCTGCGACTTTCAGACTTACTATCTCTTTTTTGGTACTATTTACATTATTATCATTGCTGTTCCCAGTGCTATCGTTTCCTGTATTATTCTCATTATTATCATCAATGTTTGAAGACATATTCTATCGATAACTTCAAGCTCGCTTATCATACCACTTAAAGGTAGCAGTATTCTTATCAATATATGTTAATTCTGCCTGCCAACATTCTTATCTCATCTTATCTTTGCAAAATGTAATCAGTAATTAGAAAATAAAAAATGCCTATAATCTGCTCTACATATGGGATATAATACCTCTTCATCACATGCTCCTTTACATTATAGAATCTTATAACAAAGTTATAACAGCAAATAATGTCTAGGATAAATAATACACCATTTTGTAGTTTAGTTAACAAGCTTATAATAATTTAAAGAACACATAGTAGTTATGACACGAGTAGAACATTTTAAAGCACTTGATACCAATCTCGATAATTTATACAATAGTATTAAAGAAGAAATTAAGAAGGAAAAAAATCTGAAAATTGTTTCAGAGATCAAAGGTGAAATGAATGGACAGCCACTTCGTAGTTTAACTGCAGTAAATACATCTTTAGTGGTTCTTGCAGGCGCTCTTAGAGAAATAACTATCTCTATAATTGGGGATTCAAATGACTTTGCTGTTGAAGTAGCATCAGGAGCATGGTTTGAAAGTCTGTTGATTCCTGGAATTACTGGTTTTATTGTTGGTGGACCTTTAGGAGCTGTTGGTGGTACTACGGTTGGATTGATTATGGCTTACCAATATGAGAGAAAAATATGGAAAAGGATAGGAGAAGTAATAAATAAAGAGAGTAAGAAACAACCGACAGCAGACGAAATAGAACATTATAGTAAGTAAAATAGTGAAATATGTGGATTACTATATGTTAAGATATAACAACTTATTTCACATATATAATACTACTAAGGTGTAACTAGTTTAATGGAAAATAAGAAGACTAATAGTATTAATAACAACAAAGAGATAGAATTTACTAAAATAGAAGAGAAATTTCTTTTAGAAAACGAAGCATGTAGAGTGGCTACATCCCACAATGATATCCCGCATGTTACTCCTGTTACATATATTTATGAAAATAGTTATTTCTTTATTGCTACAGATTATGATACAAGGAAATATAAGAACCTCAAAGTTAACAAAAATATTGGACTAGCAGTAGATGTTTACAACTCATCAGTTGAAAATAAAGCAGTAATAATACAAGGTACTGTAGATATTATTGAAAGAGGAGAAGAATTTAAAAGGCTCTATAAAAAATTTGAAAAGAAATTTGAATGGGTAAGAAACAATCCATGGAAAGAAGGCGAGGCTCCATTTATAAAAATAAAACCATTTAATAAGGTAAGTTGGGGATTAGAGGAAGAAGCACAAAACTAGTTATTATTACTACTTGTATGGAATATACTTGAAATTCCTTCTTTAAGTTATCAAAGACCATTAGAGGATGAACTTCTCTTCTTGCTTTGTACTTCTGAAATAATAGTCAATTACCTTTGGAAGGATAATATCATCAGCAGTATTTGTATTATTACAAAGAACATAGTCCTACTATTTTATTGCTTGGACAAAAACATGCTCTTCTTCTTCTGCTGCTTCATCTTTTACATAAAAAGAATATGAAAGACTTAAAATCAAAGAAAGGCTGACATGTAAATTTGACTTTTCTCTTTTTATATTCGTGTAGATATAATACTTTATGCTTCTACGAATAGAAAATTCATTTGTACAATTAACCAATAAATTAGGCAAGCCTTTCTCTGAAGAAGACAAAGAGAAATTAGCTAGATCTCTTGAATTGAATTATGATAAAATCCGATCAGTAATATCTGCACAAGAAAATGCTAAGGAACAAGCTAAACCAACAATTATTGAATTGGGAAATATTGGTGGGAGATTCTTTGCTTTGAACATTTATTATAGCACAGATGAAATGGGTGACGATATACCCATGTCTATTAGAGAGTTGTTGCCTTCTCAATCTCCTGTTCATTTAGACGTAATGGCCACCATCTCGCAATCACCTGATGATGATTCACAACGCAACTATTTGAAAGCAGCTCAGGTTTATGATGATGGAGATATTCATTCGCATTACATGAAAGAAGTTAGACAAGAAGATCAGGGAATTCGTTCTATAGACAATAAATAAAAATGAGGAAAAATAATATACGTATTAGAGCACTTGGAATTCATAAAGCTTTAGATAATATTCTAGTGGTGGCAATAATAATATAATTCATGAATGATTATAACAGTAACACCAAAGCAAGTTGACCAATAATCCATACGAAATAATAAATAACCACATGTTCTTGTTCAATTCAAATGAAACTCAAAGATTGTGAATGTATCGGATTTACAATAAAGAAATAAACGTGTTTAATGATAAACTAGTGCAACAAATATAAAATTCCTTTAGCTACAATACAAAGAAGAAGAAAAAAGAAAAGACTTGGGAGGACATAATTGAAAGAGATACTATATTGAAATTAGACAGATTAGGTATAGAAGAGACTATCTCATGGTAATAGTGAAATAAGGAAATAGCAAGAAAACTCCTTCAAGAATACAACCATTTATCATATATATTTCTTAAAATTAAACTGCAAATTTTTTGCCAACAATTTAAACATGTTATTATGGACAGGACTTCATTTCAATTTTGTCCGATGAGTTTATTATTTGTGCGATAACAGTATTAGCCGGACTGTCTGATCTAGTAACTTCCACACTTACTATAAACATCATTTTCTTATATAATTACCTTTGTATAGTTAGTAACATAATTACCATATTGCAATCTACTATCCTTAAAGTAACTTTCATATTTATATACAATTATCCCGATATATTTACTATGATAAAATCTATAAATATGATTTCCGACTTCAGTAATGATGATAATTCCAAAAACATGAGAACGAATTCTAATTCTCAACTACAAACTTCTAATATTCCTGTTTCTAATCCCGTATGCTCTATCTGCAGATGTAATCAAACAATTACAGATACTGAATCTGGCGAGATTATATGTAGTAAATGTGGCCAGGTTATTTCAGACAAGATTGAAGAAATACGGCCTGAATGGAGGAATTTTGCCTCATCAGATGGGTCAAATGACAAGAGCAGAATAGGCATGTCAACATCCCTAGCTCGACATGATATGGGACTATCAACAATAATCGGAAGGACAGACAGAGATGCTAGTGGACAAAAAATAAATGCAGTAATGCGTACTACCATGGAAAGGTTGAGAACATGGGACTTTAGAACGCAAGCTCACACTCCTACCGACAGAAGTCTTAGGCAGGCTTTCTTTCAACTTGATGTATTAAAAGACAAACTTAGACTATCAGATACAGTAGTTGAGAAAACGGCTTATATCTACAGAAAGGCTCAGGAAAGAGGATTGGTACGAGGTAGGACAATTTCTGGAATTTTGGCTGCTGCAGTATATATTGCTTGTAGAGAATTGGGAAATCCAAGAACATTAAAAGATGTAGCTGTAGATAGCAACGTTAAACTCAACGAAGTTGCTAGAAGCTATAGACTACTGTACTTTGAACTTGATCTTAAAATTCCAATAGTTGATCCTTTAAAATGTATTGCCAAAGTAGCGAACAAAGCTAATCTGAGTGAGAAAACTAAACGACAAGCAGCAGAGATTATGAACAATGTCACTAAAAGAGAGATATCGGCTGGAAAGGATCCAATGGGACTTGCAGCATCCTGTACTTTACTTATCGTCTTTTAATACTGGGGAGAATATAACTCAAAATAATATTGCGAGTGCTGCAGGAGTAACAGAAGTGACTCTTAGAAATAGGATAAAGGATCTAAAGAAACAGAAGGTATCCAAGAACAATAAAATTCAAATTTACTTTACTAACTAGAACGATAGTTATCTACTATTTTTTTGTCATAGTGATCAATCAAAGTAGATAAAGATTATGCAGCATTATTTCCGATAAAATGGATAATGAATAACTTGGACAAATATCATTCCTAATTTTATTACTAATACGGTGAGAAATATACTGTTATTTATGAGCAAATCTGATTCGACGTACGCAGGTCTAGTTTCGCACGTTATTTATAAAGTGCCCAAGAAGAATCATGATGCGATGCTGCAGATCTATAAATATTCCAATGTTTGGAATAAAGGGTCTCTAAGGCAAGTGGATAAGGAAGAATAACGATGAGAAAAATAATCGCATTTTTGCAAGTATCGGTGGACGGCTTTATTGAAGGGCCCAATAAAGAAGTCGATTGGATGATGGTTGATGACGAAGAAGAGTGGAGGGAGATTAATGAAATGCTCAATTCTGTAGACGCCTTAATCCTTGGGGGAGGTATGTATCCCGGATACGAACAATACTGGCTTGCCCTCCTGACCAATCCAGCAGAGGGGACAACTAATCAGTCCGCTTATGCACAACGTGCCGATAAGATACCCCATTTCGTCCTTTCCAAGACTCTTGACAAAGTTGCATGGAAGGCGACAAGGATCGTTCGGGACATTGAGGAAATCCGAATAATGAAAGAGCAACAGGGGAAGAATATTGTGGCATGGGGGGGAGCCACTTTTGTATCCAGCCTGATGAATATGGGCTTGATTGATGAAGTGCGTTTAATGGTCAATCCCATCATTTTGGGTGGAGGAAAAGCTCTATTCAAAGATGTAAAAGAGCGACATTCCTTGAAACTCATACGGGTTAAGCCGTTGAAATCAGGCATGGTAGGCTTGACGTACAGCACATGATCCTAAATGTAATGATTGATGGGATTTAAGAAAATGACGGTATTCGAATCAGAATGCAGCCTTTGGGTAGACCGATATCAGTCAAGATTTTAATTCTTTCGATGATAATCTCGCTAAGTTAGAGGACGATTTGCAGCTTACCTAAGACTTATCAAGACGGCAGAATCTTTTATGTAGCGGCTAACCTGTAAATAAAATGCTTTGTTGAGCAATCCAAAGTCAATTACTTTCAGCAATTAACAGATTTTATCGATGACTATGAAGTGTTGGATATTTTTTCTACAAACTACGACAACTCCATTGAACAGTTCTGTGACGTGATCGGTATTAGTTTTATAGATGGGTTCAAGTCTACAGGCTAGAATCCTGAAGTATTTAGAGTTTAAGCACGGAATGAGAGTCTATAAGTTGCACGGTTCAATAACATGGTGGAGAACAGAGGAAGGAGACTACAAGAGCATATCAATAATACATGCTAATCAAGTGATTACTCTTTCCTCTGGAAAACCTGCTATTCCATTAATTGTATATCTGGGAAAGAAATTAGAATACAATGATACGCAGAAATGCGTACAATAAAGAATTCTCGCATTGATATTGGTAAAGTTAATGAAGAAACAAAAATGTATGCAGCAAAATATCTCTGAGAATTATGTCAAACCCTTAATGGAATATGAGATGAGATTTAGAGGAACAGGGGAAAGAGGAGAAGGAACAGCAGTACGCACACTGATACCACCACCATTAAAAATACTCGAAGACATATACTGCATAATAAAATACTGAAAAAGAAAGAAGAGATACACAAGACCTACAGCATAGCGGACACCGAAAGATTATGGACTCAGATATGGACATTGCAATGGGTATTATCAGAGAGTCTGAGTATCAGGACACGACTGAGGCAAGAGCGATACTATTACTAATAACTAGTAACATGCAGTTGCAACAGAAATAAAGTAAGAAAGTAGGTAACACAAACTTCTTCGTATGATGATGATATTGTTTGTTTATTTGTTTGAAATTGAAAGTCTTATACATCAACCAAATACCGGACAATCAATGTATTTATTAGTTAAAACATAGAAGAATCTTTGCAGTAGATCAGTAGGCTGAGAATTTATGCTATCTACAACTTTTTGAGAATTCTAAAATAATTCCACGTTTTTGATCATAATCAAATTTGTATACTTCATCATATGAAATTGGCATTGATTCCAGTTTATCATCATCATTACAAGAAGGGCATTTGGTACTAATGACTCTTCCTATCTTAAAGTACGAGGCACACCAAAAACATGATCTACATAGTAAGAAATGTATTTCTTTGACAATCGCCTTCTTGCTATTCGTTACTTTAGAATTAATATTACTATGGTAACTGATAGTTTCTAAAAATGACATTGTGAAACAGAGAGTTTTCATCTAATAAAAACCTTTATAATAATTTTATAGAAATATTTTATGTTAAACTATCTTTAATTAAAGAAAACAACTATTCATCTTTATTACTTAGGGAAAACCTCGATCTAATGGTACGACAATAGACAAGAGAATAACTACAGACACATATCCAAGATAAACTACCAGAAGAATATCAGCATTGTCTGACCGGGATCAATCAAATACTTTAACAACTTGTTGTCATGTACTTCTTCACTTGTAATCTCTAGGGGCACAATTTTCATTTTCTTGATATCTATTGTGAAGCATATATCTTTAATTAAACACTACTACAAAAAATGAGGATTAGATCTCTTCTCTGCCACTCTTCTATCTTGCCGTTCGACAGTCGCAGTAGTTGGATTATATGTTCTTTGATGACTACCTGATATAGCATATGCAACACTTTGTATTCCTATTATTAGGAGATTAATACCTAATATGAGTGTCAAAAGAAGTACTCCTAATGCTGGAGATGCAAAGACCATAAAAGATACTGCCAAAGACAATATACCTACACCTACAAGAAAGCCCTTTGACCATTTTGAAATATTCTTATCTGAGATGCCATGAATGATTCTCGCAATTCCTGTGAAAAGCAAACCAAGAGCTAGTAAAGTAACTAACACACCTGTTGTAAATACAGGAAATGCCAGAACTGCAATTCCTAATATAGCAGCTAACGCACCTAGAGCAATATTTCCAAATCGAGACGACTTTGAATGTTTTGATAGTGTAGTAATACCTGTAACTAACCTCTCAATTCCTACAACTACTAATGTAATAGAGAGTAGGAAAGTTAGAGTTGCAATACCAACTCCAGGGTTTACGATAACTGCAAGGGACAGTGCTATGGCAATACCTCCAAGTACAATTTGTGAGATTCGAATGCCTTTAGAAGATTTCATCGTCGTTTCAGTTTTCAAAGTTATTCATTTGCAAAAAATTAGTGCAACTCCTTGATTATTAATATCATATATAATTATATACATAATTATTGTCATATAAACCCTTGTAATATTTCAGATCAGATTTCTTTAACCTAATGTCATTTTCTAGCTCACTTTTTTTACAATGTTAGCCATATCTTCTTTATCAAAAATGCTAGAGGTGATGTTGGCATAATAGAAATACAAAGAAGAAGAAAATAGAGTTGCAAAAGACCTAGAACAGAGCCGACACTTGACAGAGTTTGGAGAGATTGAAACACTCCACTGGGTACTAGCATAACAGAGTCTTTCTGTAAGAAGACTATTGACAGGACAGGGGGGAGAGTAAGTAAGATACTCTATTACTAGATGAAGGAGAAAAGAGACATCTCAAGAAAAATATGAGCAACATTAGTAGTAGTAGCAATAATAATAACAATAGCAGCAATAACAGCAGCAACAACAATAGTAACGATCTAAGTCACAAATACCAACGACTCACTCTTAGATCACTTAATCCTTGGTTAGACAATGAAATTAGAAATACTCCAGATACAGAATTAAACAAAACCGCTGCAAAATACGCAAAATCTTTTATTGAAAATAGGTTAAAGGCTGAACCTAGTGGTATGTCAGGCCTGGAAATAACTAGGGACTTGAAGGATATTTACAACGTAAATGATACAAGATTTTCAGAGAAAATAATTCATAATATGATGGTTCACGACAACACTAATACTTATGTGGATGGAAATCACCCT